>DLGZ01000050.1:202687-239102 GCA_002482965.1 Verrucomicrobiaceae bacterium UBA7681
GCCTTGGCGGCGACGGGGAGTTTCAGGAGGGAGTGCACCGCATTGACGATGAGGCGGCGGAGGTTCTCGTCCGTGTAGTCCAGCGAGGCACCCATGGTGGTGCAGAAGGAGCGGCCCTTGGCCTTGCCGTCCGGGGCGGTGTAGTCGTGCAGCCAGGCGATCGGTTGCATAGGCTCGTTCTTCGCGCCCACCACGTTCTTGGATTTGGGATCAAGTGTCTCGGTGACGGCACCGCGCAGCAGGATCGTGTCGTTCTCCGGCTTCACATCCGGGGCACCATAGACATCCGTGGTGCAGAAAATTTCACCGACACCACGCAGGATTTCGTTCTTGCTGTTGGCCTCCACAACCACGCTGCGGGTACCTTCCTTTTTGTGGGAGCCGTGATGGCTGACCCATTTTTCGCCGAGGATTTTGAGACCGAATTCGCTCCACTTGAAGTCGCCCGTTTTGGCGCTGCCCGTGAAGGCGTGGGTGGCGGTGCGGAAACCGATGACCGGTTTGCCGGAGTTCAGAAACTTGGCAAAATGAGCCAGGCTCGCGTCGGGCAACTGACGGAAACGGGTGCCGATGATGAGGAGATCCGCGTCAGCGAGCATCTCGGTGCCACGGATGTTCTTCTGGTTGTTCGGGTCGATGTAGCCCGCCTTTTCGTCCGTGGAGAAGAGCACGATGCAGTTGAAGCCATGCTTCTTGGCCAGGATCTTCGCCAGCATCGGCATGCTCTCTTCCGTGTGGTATTCCTCGTCACCGGCCACGAGGACGATCCTTTTGCCGCCACCGGCACCACCCGGATTGGCCGAAATTTCGAGATATTCCTGCGCGTGCGCAGATGCGACCGAGCCAAGGAGGGCGAGGGTGAATAGAAGATGCTTCATGGTTGGGAAAAAACGGACGGGAGATGCTTATACCGCATGGGGCGGTGAAACCGGACAATAAAAATGCGGGTTGGTTGGGAGAAGTGAGCCGGGAATGATTCATGGTGGAGGCATGAGAGACACCCGCTGGTGGTGGTGAAACGGTGCGGTGCACCGGGCAAGATCAATCAGTGTGGCGCGTCAAAGGCCCTCGGCCCACAACAGGCCCAATCTACTGTGAGGCAGAAATCTGCACCAGATGACCGCTTTAGGCCATGGTGTGCGGGTCTTGATTCTCCGATGCCTACCGCGGAGATCCAAAAATTGTGGGCACACAAATTCCTTTGCCAATAGACCGGCCGATCAAATCGGCTCGATTCATTGGGTGCAAGTCCTTGGTGCTTTTCGGCGGTGCAGCTTAGTTTGCTCCGTGAGTGCGGCGCCAGCCTTCTTGGAACGCATTGCCGTAGTCTTCAGCGCCAGCGCCAATGACTTTGCCGTCCGCTCCGAAGCGCACGACGTGCTCTTCGACCTTGGCCCAGGTGCCATAGACCGGAACATGGCGTTTCCAGCCTTGCTGTGCCCAGCGCCAGAGTTCGCCACTGGCGTTGGTTTTCTTTTCATCGGGTTCTCCCCAAGCTGCGACGACTTGGGCCTTGGTCATGCCGGGCTTGATTGTTCCATCACTGGAAGCAGACCCAGTCGGAGTAGAAGCGCTTCCGTCATTGGTGGCAGGGGCCACACACTGGCAAAGGCTGAGCGTGAGCGCGGCGAGTGAAAGGAGAGGGATGAATTTGAATGTCATAAGCAGCTTTTTTATCCAGAGCAGCTTCATTCGTCAAGTGGGGTTGATACTCCATGTTTGATATTGAAACTGTTCTAAAGAACAGTCATAACTGCGACATGTCTGCTCCCCGCCTGCCTACGACGCCAACTTCTTTTGGCTGTCTCAGGCATGACACGGTGACTTACCTGCGGATTCGCTTGGAGTGGGGACGTTTCGCCTCTGAAAATGGAGCGACAGGAACGGGAGGGAGACATGCCTCATGATGGACATCACCCGCAAACTCGAAATCCTGGCCGATGCGGCGAAGTATGATGCTTCGTGCGCGAGCAGCGGTGCGGCGCGGAAGGATTCGCGGGGCAGCAAGGGTGTGGGTTCCACGGGAGGGGCGGGGATCTGCCATTCCTACACGCCGGACGGGCGCTGTGTCTCGCTGCTGAAGGTGCTGATGACGAATGCCTGCCTGTATGACTGCCACTACTGCATCAACCGCCGCTCCAGCAATGTGACGCGCGCACGCTTCACGCCGGACGAGGTGGTGCAGCTGACGCTGGATTTCTACAAGCGGAACTACATTGAGGGCTTGTTCCTGAGCAGCGGGATCATCCGCAGCGCAGACCACACGATGGAGCTGGTGATTGAGGTCGCGCGGAAGCTGCGGGAGGTGCACCAGTTCCGGGGTTATATTCATTTGAAAACGATCCCCGAAGCCTCCCAGGAGCTCATTGCTCAGGCAGGGCGTTATGCGGACCGCATCAGCATCAATGTGGAGTTGCCCAGCCAGCAGAGCCTGAACACTCTGGCACCCGAGAAGAACCTGGCGCGTACGGAGTCGGCCATGGGGCATATCCGTGGCAAAATCGACGAGCGGTATGCCGAAAAACGCAAGCCGGATGCCCCCAAGCCGCCGCCTTTTGCCACGGGCCAGAGCACGCAGATGCTGGTGGGGGCCGATGCCTCGACGGATGCGGTGATTCTGGGCTGTGCGGACAAGCTCTACACCGCCCACCGCCTGCGCCGGGTGTATTACTCGGCCTTCAGCCCGATCCCGGAGCCGTCTGCCATCTTGCCGCTGAAAGCGCCCCCGCTGATCCGCGAGCACCGGCTGTATCAGGCGGACTGGCTGCTGCGGTTCTATGATTTCAAAGTGGAGGAGATCGCCTCTGCGGCGGCACCGCATCTCGATTTGGCGCTCGATCCCAAGCTCTCCTGGGCGCTACGAAATCGTGCCACCTTTCCGGTCGATGTGAACAAAGCCCCCCGGGAGCTGTTGCTGCGCATTCCGGGACTCGGCGTGCGCAATGTGGAGCGCATCGTGCGGGCACGGCGCTATACCGGCCTGCGGCTGGCGGATCTGATCCGGCTGCGGCTGCAGATGAAGAAGCTGCTGCCCTTCATCACGGCGGTGGATCACCATCCGGCCAAGCTGGGACTGGACAGCGACTCGCTGCGGGCGCGGTTTTTGCCGCCCCCGGAGCAGCTTGAAATCAACTTCGGCGCCCCGCCCGCACCCGCCGCGACCGACTTCCTTTCGGTGAGATCTGGCGAGCTCTAAACCGGTCATGCGCACCATCGTCATCGAGCCCGAGTATGAAGCCTGGAGAGCTGCGGCCCGCTCCTTGCTGGCGCAAGGCGTGGCACCTGAGGAGGTGCTGTGGACGGATGATTCCCAGGAGTCATCCCTGTTTGTCCGCGAAGAGCCTACCGTCGCGGCAGCCGAGCAGGGGGCCAGTGCCATCAAAGTACCGGCCGCTTTCATGGATATGGCACGGAGCGCAGCTGCGCATACGGATGCGCGACGCTGGGGCATGCTCTACCGCGTGTTATGGCGGCTGACGCGGGGGGCAGAGCGGCACCTGCTGGCCATGGCCACGGACCGCGATGTGCGCCAGCTGCAGGACTGGTGCAAGGCGGTGGGGCGCGACATTCACAAGATGCATGCCTTTGTGCGCTTTCGGCTGGTCGGGACGGATGCCGCCACGGGGCGCGAGCAGTTCGTGGCGTGGTTTGAGCCGGAGCACCGCATCGTGCGGCTGGCCACGCCGTTTTTTGAGAAGCGCTTTGCGGGCATGGACTGGTCCATCCTGACGCCGTATGAGTGTGCGCACTGGGATGGCACCCGGCTGCATTTCACCGCAGGCGTCTCCCGCAGCAGCGCCCCGGATGAAGATGCGTTGGATGACCTGTGGCGTACCTACTACCGGAACATTTTTAACCCAGCCCGGGTCAAGATCAGCGCCATGCAGTCGGAGATGCCGAAGAAGTACTGGAAGAATCTGCCCGAGGCATCGCTGATCGCCAGCCTGATCGCCGAGAGTACGGGGCGTGTGCAAGGCATGCTGGAAACCGAGGAACGAGCCGCGAAGCCTGCGCCCAACAATGCCTATTTGAAATCGCTTCACGCCATGAATCAGAACGAAGCCGCTGCCCAAAACCACGAATCAGACCCGGCATGAAAGGCGTGAAAAAGCAGGATCTTCCCTCCAAGCCCTGTCTCGTCTGCGGGCGGCCCTTCACCTGGCGCAAAAAGTGGGAGAAGGTGTGGGATGAGGTGAAGTTTTGCAGCGAGCGCTGCCGACGAAGCAAGGGGAACGCACCCGATGCCAGGTAGTGGGCTATGACACCAAGCCGCGCAGCTTTTGGGTCACCTCATCGCGGCTCAGGATGCCGGCGGCGGTTTCGAGGGTCAGGTTTTCCCAAGCATCCGCGTCAAGATCTTCGGACCTTAGGAGGCCGTTCTCAATGAGGAAAACCAAGCAGGTGGCCAAGGCGACCGGCTTGCTGCCGTCGATGAAGGCGTCATTGCGGCCAAGGTAGAACAAATAGGCTGCTGCGATTTCGATGGGGTCCGAGATCACGGGGATTCCCAGCAGCGCGGCTTGGGGAGCGGCTAGGGCGGCTTCCAGCAGGTCTCGGGAACGCAGGCCGGGACTGCCACCCTGGGCGGCGAGGACTTCGGCATGGATGGCGAGCACCCCATCGAGGTTCGGATGAAGAATCTGGTGGCTCATGAAAGGTGGCGGAAGAGCTCGCTGTTCTTCTGGATCAGACGTTTGACGGTTTCGGCGGCTTTGGCGGCCTCGATGACCGCTGGTGCCATGGGGGTGATGGTGATCGTGCCGCCGGCGTGGACCTCAACATTGACTTCGTCTCCGACCTTGAGCCGGGCAAGTTGGAGCAGGGCGGAATCGAAGATGAGGCCTTGGGAGTTGCCGATCTTGCTGATGGTCTTGATCATGGGTTAAACTATGTATTACATAGTGGGTTGTCAATTGTGAGAGTGGGGCACTAGACGGTGTCTTCGCAAATAGCATGCCCTCCGCAGGAAAGATGCTGGGGTTGCTGCCAAGTGGTGAAGGCAGCGGAGGCGGTGAAGAAGAGAGCTTTTGGAAAGGTGGGTGAGTGAACGGGACAACCGCCCGCGCTGGGACGAAGGATTCTAGGGACGCGCACAACGCGTCCCTACCAGCCCTGCAGGGTGCGGCGCGCGAAAAGGGAAGGTAGGGAACCGCTGTGCGGGTCCGTGATTTCGGGTCTGTCGCGGCGCAGGCGCTCACAAAGCTGCGCTGTCCTAGGCGCGGTGAATAGCAGGCTATTTTTCCGGCGCATGGGAGTCCTTTGATTTACAAAGACATCGCCAAACTCATGCCGCTAGTTTTGTGGACTTGGGTTCCAGAGGTGGCTGGAGCGGCATTAGGCCTTTGGAGTACCGGCTGCGATTAGCTGCTGCTTTCGCGCGTCTCCCGGTATGCGTGAGCTGATCGGGCTGCGGATAGCGGTAGCTGCGCTCGTTCCTCGCTGCGCGACCGCAGTCCATATGGGTGCAGCTCGATATCACTAACCAAATGTAAAACTATGTTTTACGCCAATGCTGCGAAAACTTGGCAGCGCTCACTTCGCGAGCGCTGCGATCTCTACATCGCTCAGGGCGCGGTCCCAGAGGGCGAACTCATCCATGGCACCGCTGAGGTGGCGGATGGCGACGCCGCCGGAACTACGGCGGTCGTTCCAGTTGCCGAGTTCGGCGATGCCGATCTTCAGGGCCTCGGTGTCCTTGAGGGGGGAGCGTGTCAGGAGTTCGCCGTTGGCGTAGTGCCGCACCTCTTTGCTGGCGGGATCAAACACGACGGCCAGATGGGTCCAGCGGCCAAAGCGTTCTGGCGTGAAGTAGACGGGGGTGTCATGATCGGCGTGCCGTGCGCCGTTGCTGCCTGCGATGCCGAGGCGCACTTTGCCTTCCCGGGTGATCTGCCAGTGGACCTTGCGGTCGCCCCAGCTTTCGGACATGAACAGGGAGTTGAAGGTGCGGTCGAGGCCGTTGACGCGCACCCTGACGGCCATGGTCAGCGCCTTGGTTTCGCCGGGAATGTTCAGCCGCACGCGGTCGCTCACGTTGCGGAATTCGAGGGCGCGCTTGCCCGGCCAGCGGCCGGTGGTCCAAGAAGCGCCGACGATGCTGCCGTCAGAAATCTGAGTGCCGTTCACTGCGTGATTGCGCAGGGATCGCGAGCCTTCGTCATCCTGAAAATCAAAGCGCAGGAGAAGCCTGCTATCGGCGTTCAGCTTGGTGCTGGAGGCCAGCCATTTTTCAAACTGGAAGCGCTGGGAGATCGCGCTGCGGGCGTCCAGTTCGTTGAGCGAGGCAAAGCTGGATGCATTCGCTGTGAGCATGGCGGTGTTTCCTGCAATCGCCATGGCCTGGCCTTCCTTGAGGGACTTCATGTTCACATCAGGCTGATGCAGCTCCACTTCGCCTTTGAAAACATGCACCTCCTCATTGGCAGCGCTCACATCCAGCCCGAACTCCGTGCCGAGATCGACGATGGTGCCTTTGGGCGTATTGATGCGGAAACCCTTCGCCTGCGGCGGCACCTGGGCGCTGAGTTTGCCCTGTGTGCAGGTCGCCTCACCTGAGGACACGAGCTGCAATTCGGCGGGGCCTTCGATCAAGACGCGGGCACCTTGATAAAACTCGATCTGCGCGATGCCTGATTTCAGTTTCAACCAGCCCGGCGAGAGCGGCGTGCCGGGGGTGATGGCGGCCGATTCCCATTCCAAATTCACCCCGCGTGTCAGCACGGCCACGGAGGCTGTCGTCTCCTCGGTTTCGGGCCGCAGATCCAGTGCGGCATTCATCAACCAAGTGCCGAGCAGCGTGATGCAGGCCGCCATGGCCGCCACGCTGGTGACGGTGGCGAAAGTGAAACGGCGCTTGGGCAGCAGCGCGGGGCGGATGATGTTGTCCGCCACCAAGGGCTTGGTTGCGCGCAGCATGGCATCCATGTCGAAGTGCTGGAGCAGGCGCTCGCCCAGTTCCGGCTGCGCTTTCAGCATCTCATGCAATTCCTCCGCCTCGGCGGTGGTGAGGGTGCCTTCGAGGTAGCGCTGGATCAAAGTGTCGGTGTCAGGCATGTGCGGGGCCTCCCTGGTTCGACGAGCGCTCGATGCACTCGCGCAGTTTTTCGCGCACGCGGGAGAGGGCGCGGCAGACGGTGTCCGCCTTCATGTTGATCTGATCAGCGATCTGCGGCGTGCCGATGTCGTTGTAATAGTAAAGCTCCACCAGCTCGCGACTTTTCTCCGGCAGCTTTTGCAGGCAGGTGCGCAGCACGCTTATCTCTTCTTCATAGCGTGGCGGTGCCTCGCGCTCCTCCGCCAGCAGGCGGATGTGGTCTGCGAGCTTTTGCACCACCTCGGGCTGCTGCTTGGTGCGCTCGCGCCACTGCCGCATGGCGATGTGCCGGGTCATCGTCGCCAGCAGCGGCCGTGCATCCGTGCTCAGGTCCCACTGGGATTCCTTGGCCATGAACTCCAAAAACACCTGCTGCGCGATGTCCTCCATCAGCCCCGGCCAGGGCGCATACTTCAGCGCCACCCCCCTCACGAAATCGTGATGGGCGAGGAAAACCTGCGCGGCCTGGGTCTCATGCGTGTTCATGCGTCTGGCAGTATCTCACGCGGGAAGGGGAAACCGGACAGGGATTTTCCGACTGCCTCAAGGATTCGCGGCGAGCCAGTCAGTCGGAGTGACGCCTCCCGCACGTTGCAGATGCTCATTGTCCCACGAAATCAGCGGACTCAGACTTTGTTGGGCGACAGCGGCATAGAGCGCGTCGGCAGCTCGGAGAAACTGGCGGGTGCCGATGCTCTCCGTTGCAGTCAAAAACGCAGTGTCCATGGCAACCTCCGAAGTAACCATTCGATTCATGAGCGAATGTGTCAATTGCTGTGCCAGCGTACCATCGCGCAGTCGACGAGCCAGCGCACACGCAACCTCGGTTTTGCCAAAGGCTGGTTGTATCACTGCGATACCATCCGCAACGACTTTACGCAGGAGATCACGGCTTTGCAGATGGAACTTGTCCGTCACATCTGCTGCGGCGATCCAAACGCTGGCATCAATCGTCAAGCTCACGCGTTCTCAAGCCGGTTACGGTCTTGCATGAGAAGCTCCCGCGCCGATGGTCCTGCTGAAGCACGAGAGACCGCCTCGTCCGCCGAGCGGAACCAATCTTCCAGCCAATGCGCATCCGCAGGCTGTGCCGCTGTCGGAACGGATGCATCCTTCACATCAACCAGCCAACGCTCGTAGAGTTCCACCGTCACTTCAGGCACGTGACGCCCAAGCGAAGCGACACGAGCGGTCACTTTCTTGTACAGATCATCGGGGATGTCGATCACGGCAGTCATGTCTCAAGTGTTCTACACCGAGGAACCCATGTCAACCTTGCCCGGCGGCATTGCCCCTCTACGCCAGCACATAATCCCGCATCGTGCTGAGCATGATGACGACGGAGCAGGCGCCGGCGTCGGGGAAGCCGAGGCAGGCTTCGCCGAGGGTTTTGGCGCGGCCAAACTGGGCGATCATGTCCTTGCTGGCTTCTTTGCCGGCTTCGGCTGCTGCGGCGACGGCCTTCAGCGCTTCGGTGAGTGAGAGGCCGACAGATTCGCGGGCTTTGGTGGCGGCGGGGGCGATGGCGTCGATCATGGTTTTGTCGCCGGGCTTGGCGCCACCGCGTTTCATGACGCCTTCGAGGGCGGCTTCGAGGAGAAGGGCGAGGCCTTCGGCATCGAAGAACTCACGGCCTGCGAGGGCTTTGCCACCGGCGCGGTAAACGGTGCCGAAGAGAGCACCGGAGGCACCGCCCATGCTGGTCATCATCGCGGTGCCGGTGGCGACGAATACCTGCTCCACGCTGGCGGGGTCCATAGGCTCCAACTGCGCTTTGACGGCTTCCATGCCGCGCTTCATGCCGAGGCCGTGGTCGCCATCGCCGAGATCGCGGTCGGCTTGGGAGAGCATGGGTTCAGCGGCGATGATGGCATCGGCGACTTGCAGCATCATGAGCCGCACCTGGTTGGGTTTGAGTTGCATGGAAGGAGAAAAAGCGGAGGTGGATGGGGAAGGGGGATCTGGCTGATCCCCCTTCTTAGAATGACGTTTGGGACTACTTCTTGCGAAGCTCTTTCTTCTTGAGGTCGTTGTACATTTCGAAGGCCTTGTTGGCATTGAGGCCGCCGTGGACCACGCCTTGGACGGCCTGCATCATCGACACCGGCGCATCGCTCTGGAAAATGTTGCGGCCCATGTCCACGCCGCTGGCACCCTGTTTGATGGCGTTGGCGCACATCTTCAGCGCGTCGAGCTCTGGCAGCTTCTTGCCACCGGCGATCACGATCGGCACCGGGCAGCAGCTCGTGACGGTGTCGAATTCGGTGTCGGTGTAGTAGCACTTCACAACGTTCGCGCCGAGTTCCGCCATGATGCGGGTGGCGAGGCGGAAGTACTGCGGGGTGCGTGCCATGGCACGACCCACGGCGGTCACGCCCATGACGGCGATGCCGTAGCGGCTGGCGGCGTCCACCAGATCCGTGAGGTTCTTCAGGGACTGGCGCTCATACGCGCTGCCGATGAACACCTGCACAGCGAGGATGCTGGCGTTGAGGCGGATGGCTTCTTCTATGTTGAGGGCGGTGCTCTCGTTGGAGAGGGGCTCAAAGCCGGGGCGGGCGAACTTGGCTTTCTTGCCGTCGATCTCGCCTTCCCATTCTTCCATGGGGCTGATCATCGAGGTGCCGCCGGAGGCGCGCAGGGCGATGGCCTTGGTGGTGGAGGCGGGAATGACGGAGCGCTGGATGCCACGGGTGAGCATGAGGCAGTCGGCGTAGGGGGCGAGGGGGAGGATGGTCTGATCGACGCGCTCCAGGCCGGTGGTCGGGCCTTGGAAGTAGCCATGGTCAAAGGCGAGCATGACGGTGCGGCCATCCTTGGGATTGAAGACCTTGGCGAGGCGGTTTTTGAGGCCCCAGTCGTACTGGTGGCAGCCCTTGAGGAAGAAGCCGGGGGCCTCCTGGGGGACGTCGGTGAAGAATTCCTTTTCCTTCTTGTCTGCAGCGCTGGTTTGGATGTCGGCCATGGTAAGTATATTTTTTTGGTTGAGATTCAAGCCTTAGGCAGTCGGTGCTTGCCGTCCATGGACATGCTCGCCAGATTTGTGTCGGATTTCGCAATGGCCATGAAAAAGGACAGCATTCTCAGTCTCGTGCCCGCCGGTTCTCAACATCGCGTGCAGGGGGAGCGCACGGTCGCGCTGCCGGGGGTGACGGTGGACATTCTGACCACGCGCAAGATCGAACTGCAGCAGTGGGAGCTGCGGCGGCTGAATGATCCGTATTGGCGGCTGTACTGGCCGGTGAGTCCTGGAGGGGTGGTGGAAATTGGTGGCGAGAAAACGCAACTGGAGCCGGGCTTCATGTATCTGATTCCGCCACACACGACTTTCAGCACGACGACGAGCCGTCCGTTCAGCAAGTGGTATGCACATTTCAATCTTGGGCCGCTGGCGGACCGAGCGGCGCCGGGCATTCATTGTTTTCCCACCAACGCGCTGATGCAGAGTCTGATCCCTGGACTGATCAAGATGAGCAAGGAGAAGGTGGCGGTGAGGTTTCCGTGGCCGACGATCCAGCTCGTGATTGCTGCGGTGGAATGCCTGCCTGAGAGCGTGTGGGAGAAGCAGCATCTGGATGCGCGAGTACTGCGGGCGATGGAGTTCATGCATCAGCATCACGGACTCAAACTGACTGCGGAGCAGGTGGCCAAGCATGCGGGGCTGAGCTTGAGGAATTTGAATCATCTCTTCCAGCAGGAGCTGCAGCAGCCGCCGATGCGGGTGCTGCTGGACTACCGGCTGGATGAGGCGTGCCGCAAGCTGAGGCACACGAAGGAGAGTATTGAAACGATCTCCGAGCAGTGCGGGCTGACGAACCGGTACTACTTCAGCCGGATGCTGAGGCAGTACCGGAATACCTCGCCGGCGACGTATCGGGATGAGAGCTGGGGGTGATCAGGGGAGCTGGGGCTTCACGGGTGTGGTGGTGCCTTTTTCGACGGGATAAACGGCGTGCTGGGCTTCGAGTCCGGCGATGAGGCCCTGCATGAGGTGTTTCAATTCGGCGGGGTTCGTTGTGGCGAGGTTGTTTTGCTCGAAGGGGTCGTCCTTCAGGTTGTAGAGCTGGTAGTGGCTGCCTTCGGAGACGGCGGTGGGGAAGTAGTGGTAGATGACTTTCCATGCGCCATCGCGGTAGCTGGTGAAGTAGGCCGTGCGATGCGGCGAATGCGGGTAGTGCATGAGGAATTTTTCATCGCGGCTGCTGTCGGCTTTGCCGGTGAGCAGGGTGTCGAGGCGTTTGCCGTCGAGGGCATGCTGCGCGGGTGCTTTGACATCGACGAGGCCGAGAATGGTCGGGAAGAGATCGTACACGGCGGCCTGCTGGCTCTGAATGGCGTTCACGGCGATGGGGAGGCGTTGCTGATGGGGATTGGTGGCATCTGCCTTGGCCCATGCGGCGATGAAGGGGACGCGCATGCCGCCTTCGTAGTGAGAGCCTTTTTTTCCGCGCAAGGGGGCGGCGCAGGCGACGGCGTGTTCGTTGCCGAGGGGTGCGTCGCTGCCGTTGTCGCCGAGGAAGAGGATGAGGGTGTTGTTGGCGACGTCGAGCGTGTCGAGATGATCCAGAATGTCGCCGAGGGATTTGTCCATGCCTTCGATCAAGGTGGCAAAGGACTGGGCCGAAGCATCCTTGCCGCTGGCCTTGTAGTGGTCGGCGAAACGTGGGTCGGAATTGAAGGGGGCGTGGACGGCGTACTGGGCGAAGTAGAGGAAGAAGGGTTTCTTGTCCTTCACGGCATCGTTCAGGTGCGACTTGGCTTCCAGGGTGAGGGCCTCGGTGAGGAAGATGTCCTGGCCGTGGTATTTTTCGAGACCGGGCACAGCATGGCTGCCGCGTTTGGCCTGCGCTTTGCCTTTGGCGGGGCGGTCGAAGTTTTCTTTGCCGTAGTAGCTGCCGGGGGCGCCGATGGAGCCGCCTGCCACATTGATGTCGAAGCCGATTTTGGCGGGATCTGCGCCGTCAAAAGCGCGTGGTGCGAAGTGGCCTTTGCCGACGTGGATGGTGCGGTAGCCTGCGCTCTCCATCAGGCCGGCGAGGGTGACATCGCCGGGATTGAGGCCCTTCCAGTTCCAGTCGGGCGGGCCTTGAGGGCCGGCGTTGTCGGTGTCCGGGTTGATCCAGTTGGTGGTGCGATGGCGTGCGGCGTTCTGGCCGGTCATGATGCTGATGCGCGTGGGCGAGCAGACGCTCATGGCGCAGAAGTTGTTGAAGCGGACACCCTTGGCAGCCAGACGCTCCATGTTGGGCGTGCGGTAGTGATCGTTGAGCGGGTAGCGTTTGGGCTTGCCCCCGGCATCGGTCAAAAACGGCAGGGATGTGTCCATCACGCCCATGTCATCGACGAGCATGATGACGATGTTTGGCGGCGGGGCGGCGAAGAGCTGGAACGCGAGGAGCGGGAGGGTCAGTAGAAGGCGCTTCATGGGCTGATGGCTAACGAAGAGGAATGCCGGGTGTTGCAGACAAGAGAATCGCGCCAAGATATGAGCATGATGAACAAACTGACTCGCAGACAAGTCTTGAAGCAGTGGGGTGGTGCCGGGATGGGCGTGATGGTTGGAACTCGCTTGGTGGGTGCTGAAGCGCCTGCGTTGGTGGATGCTGCTGCGTGGAAAAAGCAGGGCGAGATGTTTCGGCATACGGGTGAACCTGCGGGTGGCTGGGTGCAGAATTTCACGAGCACGGTGGAGGCGCTGGATGAGGATCGATGGCGTGTGTGGTCGAGTGTTTCAGTACACAAGACGAAGGGTGGTCTGAAGGAGATTGGTTATCATACCGGGAAAGTGGGCGGGGAATGGAAACGCACTGTAGCGGTTTGCAGTGCGGGAGAGCCGGATCGCGACGCGGAGCTGGCGATTGGCGGACTGCCGGAAGGGTGGTTTCCTGTACAGCCGGTGACGCTGCGGCTGAAGGATGGAAGGACGCGGTTGTACTTCTGGGCGCATGGCAAGGGTGTGGTGCGCTACCTTGCGGCGGACAGTGAGGACGGGCGTGCGTTTAAAGTCGTGAATGCACTGACGCCGTGCCTTTATCATCCAGCGGACCGGGCGGTGGATGGCAAGGTGGCGGTGGAGGCTGGTCTGACGCATTTCATGAAGCGCAAAGCGGCACCTGTGGAGGGTGAGATGCTTGCGCCTGCGGGGTTGCTATCCAATGACGCGACGAATGTGTATCAACTGCCTGACGGCAGTTTTGAAATGTATTCGGTGGGACTCATCGAAGTGGGCAAGGATGACCGGCGGTATGCGGCGCAGGATAATGTGCCTGGGCTTGTGCGGGTGATCGAACGCTATACCAGCGTGGATGGGCTGAACTGGGGAGGACGCCAGCGGGTGATGATGCCGGATGAAAAGGATCCGCAGGATCTGCAGTTTTATTATCTGTCTGTGACGCACACGGAGCGAGGGCGTGTGGGCTTGCTCGGGCGTTACCGGCTGGATGCGCAGACGATTGACATTGAGGGCTGCTATTCGGCGGATGGCATCACGTGGGAGCGTGACCAGCGCGAGCCGTGGATCACGAGGGATGCACCAGGGACGACGGCGGGGAGTTTTATTTTGCATGCGCCGCATGCGATGGTGCAGCGTGGTGGATTGTGGTATTGTTTTTACACGGGTGGCAACTTTGGACATAACCACAGGGAGGCTCATGGCAAAGAGGACCGTGCGGTGATGCTGGCAACGTGTGAGGGGCTGTGGAAGTAGGGGCGGGGAATTTATGATTTATGATTTATGATTTCGCAGGGCGGTGGAGTGAGATCGGGGGTGCTGTGGCATGCGAGAGTGATAGGGCGTTCGAAAGCGGCGCTGAAGCGCCGCAGTCCGGGGACGCTGGCGCGTAGTCTGAGGGGGGCTGGTGATTGCTGAGCGCTGGTCGACAGGCAGGAGTGTCTGTCGTACTTTCCAGAGGTGCTTGCGCTGGAAGTTGGAGAAACAGAGGGGGCTTGGAGAGTTTTAGGCCGTGTTTGAAAACCCGTCTATAGCTGGCGCAGTCAGGTTTGGATGTGGCGAGGTTTTGTGTCACCGCTACGCGGTTCCACGAAGCTGGGAGACATGGGTGATGCGGTTCCGTGGGTTGGCACCCACGGCTATTGTTGTGCCAGCCCTCCGGGCTTTCGGAGGGAGAGTGCGTGCGGGTTAAAGTCTGCCATAAGATGGCATGAACTTGCCTCGGCCATTCAGCACAGGATTTCAAACATCGCCTAGGAGTCCAGGCCGAGGAGCTTTAAGCTGTCGCGGTGGATCATGGCTTCGATTTGGGCCAGGTCGAGGCGGGGGAGCTGGGTGCCTTCGAGCATGTCGTTGAGATTGCGGATGCCGTCGGTGGAGGCGTTGACGGTGGTGAAGGGGAAGTCGGTGCCGAAGAGGAGCTTGTGCCAGACGCCGTATTCCTGCGCGAGCATGAGGGAGTTGTAGAGCTGCCAGGGGCGGTAGTGCAGGGCGCTGACGTCGGCGAAGACGTTGTCGTGCTTGCGGATGGTCACGAGGCATTCGCCTTCGTAGGGATGGCCGAGATGGGCTAGGATGATTTTTACGCCGGGATGTTTGAGGGCCACGGGCTCGATGAGGCGCGGCAGGGTGAATGCCAGCGGGGCCTGGGCGATGAAGGTGGTGCCCATGTGCAGGAGCACGGGCAGGTTGTGCTTTTCTGCATACTGCCAGAGGGGCTCCAGCATGGGATCGTCGGGGCTGAAGCCGGCGTACATGGGCATGAGCTTGATGCCGCGCAGGCCGAGCTCTTCGTGGCTGGTCTGCATTTCGCGTTGCCAGTTTTCCTGGGTGGGGTCGAGGGAAAGGAAGCCGATCAAGCGTGCGGGATCGCGCGCCACGTAGTCTGCCACGGTCTGGTCATTGACCCAGAGGCCGCTGAGTTTGGCTTTGCCGCCGAAGACGAGGGTGCGGGTATCTGCGGGAGCGCTGGCGCGGTAGGCCTCATACGTCGCGCTGATGTCCACCTTCACGCCGGGGCGTGCGCGACCGGCTTGATGGATGAAATCGGCGGAGAAGTCGGCGGGGAAGTTCCAGGCGTGGGAGTGGACGTCGATGATCATATGGAGGAATCATGGCCGGAAAATGAGCGACGAAAAGGGTATTGACTGGCGAGTGATGCGAGCCGGTGGAGGGGGTGGATTTTTCCGAGGAGGAGGCCAAAATTCTGAAGGAGAGCAAGGCGCTGGTGAAAGACCGGTTTCCGGATGACTGATCTGGGTGGGATGGCGTGAAAGTCTTTCATGTGGAATGCCGAAAAAACTGGAGTCCACGGTGCGGCGGAGAACAAGGGTGGAGTTCGGAGCCATCGGTGATGGCGGAGTGCTGCGGGTTCGGAGACCCGCGCTCCGCAAGCGGCGGCGTGATTGAATGTGGGAGTTGCGGGTTGAGGCGCTGAGCTCATCTCGGCGGAGCGAGAGGGCTACTTTTGGCGCAGCCAGTAATGTTGCTTGTGGCCGCGATGGGTGAATTCGTCAACGAGGTGGCGGGCTTCGGTTTCGGTGGTGGCGTCGCACATGACGAAGTCGTTGCCGTTGTCGTCGGTGCGGCAGACTTGCCATGTGGATGTTTGTGGGCGCGAAGGGTCTGATTCTGCGGCTGCGAGCATGCGGTCAAACTGGCGTTCCACTTCGTGTTTGGTTTCTTCGTCGAGTGTGAAGCCTACGGGGCCGCGGATGAGGGTGTTTTTGAAGATGCCCTGGCGGACGAGGAGATGCTTTTCGACGGCGAGGAAGCCATCGAGGCTGGTCTGCATGGAGATGAGGGCGGAGAGGGGGCCGTGGATACGGTCGGCTTTTTCGGTGTCGCCGGTGGTGAGTGCGTTCCAGAGGGGGACGAGGCCGCGAATGAGATCTGCGCCGGGCATGGTGCCTACAACGCCGCGCTTGAATGAGTCCACGAGGGCGATGCCGCCGGTGCCTTCGAAGACACGGGCGCGGCCCTGGGTGGCATCGCGGAGTTCGGAGAGCTTGGGGCCGATGGGGGAGGCTTCGGGCTTGTACTGCACACGCTCCGGGCCGAACTCGGCGAGCAGTTTGGCCTGCATGGCGATGGGCATGGGCTTGCCGACGTAGCCGCTGGCGTCCTGAACGATGACGGGAATCTGGATGGCGTGGATGATGCGAGTGTAGTAGGCGAGGAGTTCGCTTTCGCCGATGCCGATGGAGACGGGCGGAATGGCCATGACGGCATCGGCTCCGACGCTTTCGGCGTGTTTGGCGTAGCGTTCGGCCACCTTGGAGGATTCTGCGCCGACGCTGATGATTACGGGGCCGCGTGCTTTGCCGAAAAGGCATGCGGCTGCGGCGAGTTGTTCGCGTTCTTCGCTGTCGAGGCGCAGGGTTTCGGAGACCATGGCCATGACGATGCCGTGAGCGCCGTTGTCGTAGAGCCAGGTGATTTCGTGTTCGAGAGTTTCGAGGTCGAGGGTTTCATCGTCGTGCCACGGGGTTTGGAAGACGGGGAGGACGCCGTGGAGTTCTTTTTGGGAGGGAGTCATGGGGGAGATTGATTGCCGCAGAGATTGTTTCTGAAGAAGAGCGGCGGTGTTTTAAGGTTCCACGCTTAGCGGAGTGAAGGGAAATGGGTGGCCGCAAAAAGGCGCAAGAAGAGCTAAAAGAATGACCGGAAGGGGATGGCCGAAAGAAGGGAAAAAGGGTGAAAAATTAAGAGACCGGACCGGTTTCAAAAAGATGGGACATTGGCCGGGGGAGGCACTGATCACCAGAGGAGCTTGCCGCCGTCGATGATGAGGAGGCTGCCGGTCATGTAGCTGCTGGCGTCGCTGGCGAGGTAGAGGGCGAGAGGGCCGATTTCTTCGGGGCTGCCCCAGCGGCCCATGGGGATGCTGGTGGCGACTTCGCCTTCGAACTCGGGGCGCTCGCCGATCCAGCGTTTGTTGGCGTCGGTGAGGAAGGGGCCGGGGGCGATGGCGTTGACGGTGATGCCGTGCATGGCCCAGTCGGCGGCGACGGCTTTGGTGAACATCGTCAGTGCGGCTTTGGAGGTTTCGTAGCTGCGGCCACGCATGGCCTTGCCGGGCCAGAGGGCGTTGATGGAGGCGATGTTGATGATGCGGCCCCATTTGCGAGGGATCATCGCGCCGCCGATGCGCTTGGTGAGGATGAAGGCCTGGGTGAGATTGAGATCGAGGATGCGCTGCCAGTCTTCGAGCGCGAGATCTTCGGTGGGGGTGTTGATGCGGCGGCCACCGACGTTGTTGATGAGGATGTCGATGGGCGGGTGATCGCGGAGGAGGATGTCGCAGAGGCGTTCGGCTTCTGAGGGTTGGGAGAGGTCGGCTTGGATGGAGGTGACGTGCAGGCCTTTGGCTTGCAGTGTGGTGAGGGCGTTTTGGAGATGGGTTTCGTCAGAGCCGGCGATGATGAGTTCTGCGCCGGCTTCACCCAGCGCCCGCGCCATTTCCAGGCCGAGGCCGCGTGAGCCGCCGGTGATGAGGGCGCGGCGGCCGGTGAGATTGAAGCGGTCGAGGATGGGCATGAAAGCAGATCGGTGCGGAGGGGGGAGTCTTTCAGGATCATCCTTCCGGCAATTTTTCAAAAGCGGTGACAATTTTTGCGACGCCGGGATAGCTGCCGTCGATGGAGGCATTCCATGCTATGCACAGCCAGCCGCCGGTGGTTTTCATGGAGACGGGAGTGTTCCAACTGCTGAGGCCAGGAAGGCGTTTGTGTTCCACTTTTCCGCTCACCGGGTCAATGCTCGTCAAGATGGTCTCCCAAGCGCGCAACGGATCTTTGCGTTCAGCCTCCGTCTCCGCTTGGCGCACCCAGGCGACCCACCAACGGCGGGCGGCCCAGACGGGAGCGGATGCGCTCGGGGAATAGTTGATCATCGCTGGCTCGCCAATCAGCACGGTCTTGCCAGGCGCAATGCCTTTCGTGGCGGCGGTGGAGAACATAAGGTTCATCGAATTGGATGGTTTCAGACGCTTGTCGTCAGACCACTCGTAACTTAATACTGTCCAAGTGAAGCCTGCCCACTCACCGGCCATCGTTGATTGCGCAACGAATGCGAATTTCACGGGGGCCAGTGGCAGGGGGTGTTCGGTCTTTTGCCCATTCGTTGTTCGCGTCAGTACAAAACGCGTTTTGTCTGAGCGGGGTTCTTCACGGGTTTCCACCTTGATGGCATCGACAGGTGCAGGCTGTTCCTCGCGTTTGGCCGAGATCCGGTGTCTTGGCAGAATGAGTTTTCCTTCCGGAGAGAAGACCATGCCCCATTCCAGAGTTTCGGTTTCCACCCGTGTGATAAAATGGATGGAGAATTTGCCGTCCTCCACTTCCACACTGGGGTTGATGTCCCCATGTGGATTCATATGCGCCTGACCGTTGAGCGGAAGAGCTAGAACGCAGGCGAGGCCGAGAAGGACTTTGGTGGACATGGCGCAATGAAATGGAGGTCATGACCCGTGAGATGGCTATGCTGCCTGAGGGGGGCGGATGTGGGCCCAACAGTGGACGTGAGGGGCGCCGCGGAAGAACCATACCCTGCTGGGGTCTTCGAAATGCCAGACGTCCCGGACACCGTCCTGATTTTTGAAGAAGGTCATGGCTGGGTTGTACCAGAGAGGAGGCGGAACGGGAAGTTTTGTTTTTGACGGAGAAGCGGGGTGCAGATGCCTTTGCCGCAATGGGCTTTGATCAGGGCGCGTTCGCTGTTCGGTAGGGTGCGACGGTGGGCACATCTTGGTGCCTGCCACCGCTTTCCTGGTACAGAGGCACGGGGCCCTGATCCTGAATTTGAACCGTGGAAGTCTGCCAATAGACGCCGTTGCCTTTAAGGCGCATGTCCAGCTTTATGGTGAATTTGTCCTCCTGATCATAGGAGGGGAAACACTTCCATTCGTGCACTTGGTCGTCACCATTGAACACTAGAAAGGGCAGGAAGCCCTGGCCGCCTGAGGGTGCAGGTGCCTCGAAACCGAGCCAGACACAGAGGATGCCGTCGCCGTTTTTATGGCCGTCCTTCTGCCAAAACACAAAGCGGCGGATTTCTTTTCCAGAGACCTCGGCGATCTTTTCTGAGGTGGCGTCTGTTTCGAGGTCTTTGAACACCCAGGTCAATCCGATGGGGCGACGGGAATCATCGTCGCTGTATTGTACCTGTGGGTAGCGTTGCAGCAGGTGTCTGTCGTTGGGAATGACCTCGGTGGTGCGAAAGATCACATCCGATTCCATGGTGACACAGGGGCCTCCGGCATCCGAGGCTGGAAGTTTTGTGAGCATCAAAAAAACCACAAGACATGGCAGAAGAGATTTCATGAGGGCATTTTAGCCTCCACGGTCTGTCGCAGGCAAGATTTTCTGTGAGAAGCTTCTGCGGGGCATAACGAGCCGGCATGGAAGCGATGCTGAAAGGGTATTTTCGATATGGTGCGAGTTCGCCATTAATCGTGGAGTGAAACTTGTTGGTACCACATTTCTCTGCGGCGCGCTCTGGCTGGCGCTGATCACGACCATGCATGGTTCACTGAATCTGAAGTGGTTTGCGCCCAAGGTGGCGGGCACGAGCCAGGCTAGTGACAAATTTCGCATTGGGTTTCTGCCGGTGACGTGCCACCTGACCTGTCCGGTGACGGATTTCATCAATCAGCAGGTGGAGGGGCAGAGCAGCTTTGAGCCGGTGCGGTTTAGTGGGTGGCCGGAGCTGAAGGAGGCGTTTCTGTCGGGCTATACTCCCGCTACGTTTATCCTGGCACCGATGGCGATGGCGCTGCGGGAGCAGGGGGTGCCGCTGAAGATTGTTTATCTCGGGCATCGAGATGGCACGGCGATGATGGTGCACAAGGACTCGCAGATTTACCGCTTTGAGGATCTGCGGGGGAAAAAGATCGCGGTGCCGAACCGCTACTCGAACCAGAGGCTGCTGATTTTCCGGGCTTTGAAGCAGGCGGGGATGACGATCAATGACGTGGAGCTGGTGGAGATGCCGCCGCCGGACATGCCGGCTGCGCTTTACTCAAAGGCGGTGGATGCGGTGACGAGCGGGGAGCCGTTCATGGGGCAGACGGAGATCGACGGGTATGGCCGGGTGCTTTACCTGACGAAGGATGTGTGGCCGAATTTCATCTCATGTGTGCTGGCGGTGAGGGAGGACTTTATTGAGAGCGACCGAGAGACGGTGCAGAGGCTGGTGGATGGGATCGCGAGCAGCGGCAAGTGGCTGGATGAGACGATGGACCACCGCATGGATGCGGCGAAATTTGTGGCGAAGAACTACTACAACCAGCATCCGCGACTGCTGGAGTTTGTGCTGAGCAAGCCGCCGGACCGTGTGAAGTACACGAACCTGGCGCTGAGGAAGGCGGATTTTGAGGAGATCGAAGCGCTGGCAATCGAGGCCGGGGTGATCAAGAAGGATGTCATTTTTGAAGACTATACGGATGCTTCCTTTGTGCCGGATGATGCGCTGGTGAAGGCCTCTAACTATGAGGGACTGAAGGGTGGAGAGGTGCCGCCGAGGAAATAAACAGCCGACCTGCATGAAACGTTATTCCTCCATTCTTTTGCCGCTTGGCACTGCGGCGTTCTTTCTGCTGATCTGGCATGTGCTGGTGCGCCTGTCCGGCAGTGATCTTTTCCCGACACCGCTGGAGGTTGTGCGGGGCATTCAGGAGCTGGTGGAGAAAGGTCTGCTGCTCAAATACATCGTGGCTTCGCTGTTTCGTGTGAGCTGGGGTTTCGGGCTGGCTGTGCTCGTGGGGGTGCCGCTGGGTTTAATCCTGGGCTGGTTCAAGCCGGCGTATCAGGCGCTGAATCCGATGATTCAGATTTTGCGACCGATCTCGCCCATTGCGTGGATTCCTGTGGCGATCTTGTGGTTCGGCATTGACGACACGGCGCCGGTTTTCCTGATCTTTTTGGCGAGTGTGTTTCCGATCACGGTGTCGTCCATGGCGGCGGTGCAGAACATGCAGCTCGTTTACCTGCGTGCGGCGCAGAACTTTGGGATCAAGGGGCCGCAGTTGTTTCGGCGGGTGATTCTTCCTGCTGCGCTGCCGCAGATTATCACGGGCATCCGCATTGCGCTGGGCATCGCGTGGCTGGTGGTGGTGGCGGCGGAAATGATCGCGGTGAACAGCGGTCTTGGGTATCTCATCATCGATGCGCGCAATGCGGGCAAACGTTATGACCTGGTGGTCGCGGGGATGGTGATGATTGGATTGATCGGGCTGGTGCTTGATCTGCTGATCCGGCAGTTGGAAAAATTTGACGAGGTGAAATGGGGGTATGGACAGAGGTGAACTGGGAAACTTCGAACACTGAACACTGAACATTGAACGCAGAATGAATAACGCGCGGAGCTTTGGGAAAAATTGGCCGGAAGGTGCGCGGCGGGGCTCGTTGCAGACGCTGCTGGTGGGCATGGGGTGTGGCGGAGGGCTGGGTTTGCTTTCCGGTCGATTTTATCGCTACCCAGGGTCGCCTCGCCAAGGCTCGGCTGACCCTGGGCTGAATTACGCAGCCCCGTTGGGGCTGAAGAGGGCTGCTGACGAGGTGATTCGCAGCTTCGTTGCCTGCATTGAAAACAGCTGCTCTAAACGCCCATGAGTTCGACCTTTGATATTCAATGTTCCTCTGCGCCTGCTTTGATCACGGTGCGCGACTGCTGGAAGTCTTTCCAGGGCAAGAAAGCCGGGGAAGTGTTCTCTGCTGACCTTTGGCTGAATTACGCAGCCCCGTTGGGGCTGAAGAGGGCTGCTGACGAGGTGATTCGCAGCTTCGTTGCCTGCATTGAAAACAGCTGCTCCAAACGCCCATGAGTTCGACCTTTGATGTTCAATGTTCCTCTGCGCCTGCTTTGATCACGGTGCGCGATTGCTGGAAGTCTTTCCCGGGCAAGAAAGCCGGGGAACTGGTGCATGTGCTGGAGCGGGTGAATCTGGATGTGCAGGCGGGGGAGTTTGTCTGTGTGGTCGGGCCTTCTGGCTGCGGGAAATCGACGTTGCTGAACATCATTGGCGGGTTTTTCAAGGAGTCGCAGGGGGAGGTGAGGGTGGCGGGAGAGCCGGTGAGCGGGCCTGACCCAAGGCGTATCTTTGTGTTTCAGGAGAACGGTGTGTTTCCATGGCTGACGGTGGAGGAAAACATTGGCTTTGGTCTCATGTCGCGTCCGGTGAAAGAGCGTGAAGAGCGCGTGGCGCACTACATTGGGATGGTGGGCCTGAAGGGTTTTGAGAAATCGTATCCGCGTGAGCTTTCGGGAGGTATGAGGCAGCGGGTGGAGATCGCCCGTGCGCTGGCGGCGAATGCGGAGGTGCTGTATATGGACGAACCGTTTGGGGCGCTGGATTTCATCACGCGATTGAAAATGCGTGCGGACCTCATTCGCATCTGGCAGGCGGAGAAGAAGACGATCTTGTTTGTCACGCATGACATTGAGGAGGCGGTGCAGATGGCGGACCGGGTGGTGGTGATGAGCAGGCGGCCGGCGACGGTGGCCGAGGAGGTGCGGGTGGATTTGCCGAGGCCGCGTGATTTGGATTCACCTGGATACCTTGCTGCCCGAGATCGCATCTTTGCCATCATGGGCATGGATGTGCATGGTGGCGGCGCGGGAGATTTGAAGTGACATTTTTAATCTGGGAGACGTATTCACAACTTCTATGAACAGCAGCTACGAAGTCATCATTATCGGCGGTGGTCCGGCGGGAACCAGCACGGCGGCCATTCTGGCGGAATACGGTCACAAGGTGCTGGTGCTCGAGCGGGAGAAGTTTCCGCGCTATCATGTGGGGGAATCGTTGATCCCTTTCACGTTTGGACCGCTGGAGCGGCTGGGGCTGATCCCGACAATGAGGAAGTCGCACTTCATGAAGAAGTTCAGCGTGAGCTTTGTGCAGCCGGATGGGCGGCGTTCGCAGCCGTTCTACTTTTTTAACCGGTATGACCGCGAGACGGTGGCGCAGACGTGGCAGGTGATGCGGTCGGAGTTTGACCAGATGCTGATGGAGCATGCACGTGGCAAGGGGGCGGTGGTGCGCGAGGAAACGACGGTGACGCAGCTGCTCAAGGACGACAGCGGTCGGGTGGTGGGTGTGGCGGTGAAGAACAAGGATGGTACGGAGGAGCATCTGCTGGCGAAGCTGGTGATCGATGCCTCGGGCAAGGAGGCGTTTGCCTCGGTGCGTGAGGGCTGGCGTGTGGGCGATCCGTATTTGAACAAGGTGGCGGTGTGGACGTACTACAAGGGATCGAAGCGTGAACCGGGCATTGATGAAGGGGGGACGACGATTGCGTTTGTGCCAGACAAGGGGTGGTTTTGGCACATCCCGATGCATGATGACATGGTGAGCATTGGTATTGTTGCCGAAGGCAAATACTTGAGCCGTGATGGGGTGAAGGATCCCAAGGCGATGTTTGAGCGCGAGATCAGTGAGAACAAATGGATCGAGGACCACTTGTCATGCGGCACTTCGACGGGTGAGTATTGGATCACGAGCGAGTACACAAGGCATTCAAAGTTCGGCGCGTCGCCGGGGCTGCTGCTGGTTGGTGATGCGTATGCGTTTCTTGATCCGGTGTTCAGCAGCGGCGTGCTGCTGGCGCTGAAAAGCGGGGTCGTCGCGGCGGATGCAGTGCATGAGGCGCTGGTGGCGGGCGATGTCTCGCCGCAGCGTTTTGAGGCCTACACGGAGATGATGCGGCAGGGGCTCGATAACATGCGCAAGCTGGTGTATGCCTTCTACAATCCGAACTTCTCCTTCAAGGATGTGGTGATGAAGTATCCTGAGGCTGGTGCTGAAATTACGGACTGCCTGTCGGGGGATGTGAACAAGGACTACTCGTCGCTGTGGACGAAGATCCGAGAGTTTGCGCCGCTGCCTGATGAACTGCCCTATGGGGTGCCGATGGCGGCGTGAGTGGAAGAAGATGAAGTGATTTAAATTTTGCAACAGTTCGAGGCGTGCAAGGTTATGACATCGTCATGAAAACGCTTCTGTTTCACGTCTGTCTGGCTTTGTGTGCCTTCTCGGGTCTTCAGTCTCGTACCTGGACGGAAGCGCAGTCGGGACGCACCGTGGAGGGTGATTTTGTGAAAGTGCAGGACAGCTCAGTGGTCGTCCGTATGGCGAATGGAGCCACGCTGCAGCTTCCGCTGGCACGGTTGAGTGAGGCTGATCAGGCTTTTGTTAAAGAGCAGGCTGCATCCGCAGCGAAGCCTGCGATGGCGAAGACTGAAGAGGGGAAGGACGAGGTGAAGAAGCAGCTCATCGGTACCTGGGATGGTTATATGGCTGACAGCGATGGCTCCAAGCAGGGTGACCTCCGACTGGTGATCACCGCTGATAAAATCACTGCCTTCAATCCACAGGGAAATCGCGAGATGGGCGCTGGCACCTACAAGATTTCGGGCAAGCGAATCGATGCCACGGGAACGGAAGGGCAGTTCGCAGGGAAAAAGTATGAGGGCATTTTCAGCCTCGACAGCAAGACTTTGAAGTGGTGCTCTTCGAACGACAATCAGAGGTCCAGCCGCCCCAGCAAGCTGCAAACCAATTCGCAGGCGGGGCAGTTCCTCATGGTGCTGGAGAAGAAGTAAAAATCTTCACGGTGCGCCTGCTGGCGGCGTGAGCTTCTTAACGCTCCAGACCAGGATTAGAAAGATTGCGATCAAGCTGGCTCCAATTGCATTTTCTCGATAGGAAGGCGGGAAGACCAGCATGTAGCCTGCGTCCTTCACCAATGCGGCGAAGCTGGAGACGCAGAAGGGCATGAGGAAGAGGCGGAAGACGACCCACGGGTCCATGCGCGCGCGGGTGGCGGATGAGGACTGGGTGCTGATGATCAGCGCGACGCCGATGATGCCGCTGAGGCCGAGGGAGGTGAGCCAGATGCGGGGCTTGGGGTCGAAATGATTGATGATGCTGAGCGTCCACCAGATGAGGTAGCACCAGAGGATGATGCGGCCGGTGGAGAGGTTTTGGAGGTAGCGGATCAAGGGCATGGAGGGTGTAGCATCCTATGAAGCGCACAAGAGCAGGGGCAAATACGAAGGTCGGGTACGGCCAGAGCAGTGCATGGTGCGTAATGCGCATGCGCCATGCCATCCCGACCCCGACTTGTGCTAGTGCTGGGAGACCAGCTTGATCTTCAATCCGCCGCTTTTGACGGCTTTGATCCGCAGCGGGATGTGGTGTGGATGGCGGAGGTGGCGGCGGAATCCACCAAGGTGTGGAGCGTGAAGGCGCGCATCGCCGTCTTTCTTGCGGCGATGCGGCATTTCCGTGTGGCGCTGAGGGAGAAGGGGTGGCGGGTGGTTTACCATGAGATGGGAGCGTACGGGAACTTTGTGGAGGCTCTTCGCGCCAGTGTGCTGGAACTGCGTCCTTTGGCGCTGGTGATGGTGCAGGCTGGGGAGTGGGGTGTGCAGCGAGATCTGGAAGCTGTGGCTGTGGAGCTGGGGGTACCGCTGGAGGTGCGGGAGGACCGGCATTTTCTCTGCACGACGGCGGAGTTTGCAGGGCATGCCAAGGGCCGCAAACAACTGCGGATGGAGTTCTTTTATCGGGAGATGAGGCAGCGCACGGGTGTGCTGATGGAAGAGGGTGGACCTGCGGGCGGGCAGTGGAACTTTGATCAGGACAATCGCGGGTCTTTTGGCAAAGAGGGGCCGGATCTGCTGCGGGTGCCGCCGAGGAGGTTTGTGCCGGATGAGATCACGAGGGAGGTCATCGCGCTGGTGGAGGAGCGGTTTGCGAAGCACCCGGGCACGCTGAAGGATTTCGACTGGCCGGTGACGGCGGCGCAGAGTGTGGAGGCGCTGGAGGATTTCATCGCGAATCGGCTGGCGCAGTTTGGGCAGTATCAGGATGCGATGTGGGTGAATGAGCCGTGGCTGTATCATTCACGGCTCAGCGCGGCGATGAATCTGAAGCTGCTGGACCCGAGGGTGGTGATTGCGGCGGCGGAGAAGGCGTGGCGTGAAGGCAAGGCACCGCTGGCTGCGGTGGAGGGTTTCATCCGGCAGATCCTTGGCTGGCGGGAGTATGTGCGGGGCATCTACTGGCTGAAGATGCCGGACTATGTGAGGCTGAATGCCATGGAAGCGCACGAGGCGCTGCCGGGTTTTTACTGGACGGGGGAGACGGAGATGAACTGCATGCGGGATGCTCTTTCGCAGACGCTGCGCTACGGCTATGCGCACCACATTCAGAGGCTGATGGTGACGGGGTTGTTTGCGCTGCTCTACGGGGTGGATCCGCATCAGGTGCACGAGTGGTATCTGGCGGTGTATGTGGACGCGGTGGAGTGGGTGGAACTGCCGAACACGCTGGGGATGTCTCAGTATGGGGATGGAGGTCTGATGGCCAGCAAGCCGTATGTGGCGAGCGGCAAGTACATCCAGCGGATGAGCAACTACTGCCGGGGCTGCAAGTATGATCCTGCGCAGGCGACGGGGGCGAAGGCGTGTCCTTTTACCACGCTGTACTGGGACTATTTGCTGCAGCATGAGGTGAGGCTGAGGGGGAACCCGAGGATGGCGATGCAGTTGAGGAATTTGGGGCGATTGAGTGTGGAAAAGAGGGAGGCGGTGCAGGAGAAGGCGCGGGAGGTGCGGGAGGGGTGTGGTGGGGAAGAGTGATTTGCGGAGCTGCAGGATCGAGGACGAGTAGGAGAACGAGGACGAGGACGATTTAGAAGAGCGCTGCGCAGCTAGGTGAGGATGTTTTTCACGACACGGGCAGGCTCTACGCCGGTGAGTTTGAAGTCGAGGCCCTGGGAGCGGAAGGTGAAGCGGTTGTGGTCGATGCCGAGCTGGTGCATGACGGTGGCGTGGAGATCGTGAACGTGGACGGGGTTTTCGGCGACGTTGTAGCTGAAGTCGTCGGTGGCGCCATGGGTGATGCCGGGTTTGATGCCGCCGCCGGCCATCCACATGGTGAAACAGCGGGGGTGGTGATCGCGACCGGCTTCGGGGCTGTCCCATTTGCCCTGACCGGCGACGCCACGGCCGAATTCGCCGCCCCAGATGACGAGGGTGTCATCGAGAAGGCCGCGTTGTTTGAGGTCTTTGATGAGGGCGGCGCTGGGCTGGTCGGTGTCGCGACAGCGGGCGGTGCACCAGCTTGGCAGACGGCTGTGGTGGTCCCAGTCGGGGTGGAAGAGCTGGATGAAGCGAACGCCGCGTTCCGCGAGACGGCGGGCGAGGATGCAGTTCGCGGCGTAGCTGCCGGCACGGCGGGAGTCAGGGCCGTACATTTCGAAGACGTGATCGGGTTCGTCGCTGAGGTCGGTCAGTTCCGGGACGCTGGCCTGCATGCGGTAGGCCATTTCGTACTGGCGGATGCGGGTGGTGATTTCGGGGTCTTGGGTTTGCTCGAAACGCATTTGATTGAGCTCGGCGAGGCCGTCGAGCATGCCACGGCGGAGGTGGCGGGGGAGGCCTGCGGGATCGGTGAGGTACAAGACGGGGTCCTTGGAATTGCGGAGCTTGACGCCTTGATAGCGAGAGGGCAGGAAGCCGCTGCCCCAGTAGTGGTCGTAGAGGGGTTGGTCGCTCGGGCGCTGCATCTTGGAGATGAGGACGAGGTAGTCGGGCAGGTTGCGGTTCAGGCTGCCGAGGCCGTAGCTGATCCACGCGCCCATGCTTGGGCGGCCGGGAAGCTGATGGCCGGTGAGGAACTGCGTCATCGCGGGGGCGTGGTTGATCTGGTCTGTCGTCATCGACTTGATGAAGCAGAGGTCGTCCGCGACGCCTTGGAGATGGGGGAGCCATTCGCTGATGGTGGCGCCGCTCTGGCCGCAGCGGCTGAACTTGGTGAGGCCGGGCAGGATGAGCTGCTTTTGATTGGCCGTCATGGTGGTGAGGCGCTGGCCTTGGCGGACGGACTCGGGAAGCTCTTTGCCTGCCCAGTCCATGAGGCCGGGTTTGTGGTCGAAGAGTTCGAGCTGTGAGGGGCCGCCGGATTGGGTGAGGAAGATGACGCGTTTGGCTTTGGGCGCGAAATGAGGGAGCTGGGGGAGGCCGGTGATTTCCTGCTGGGCCATGGAATCGAGCGCCATCGCGCCGAGGGAGACGCCGGTGCATTGGCCGAGGAAGTAGCGGCGGGTGGTGTTGAGGGAGGATTCACTCATGGGTGATGGCTTCGTCGAGGTTGAGGACCATGCTGGCGACGAGAGTGTGCGCGGCGAGTTCGGGGGTGGTTTGCAATTTGCGGGCGTTTTCGGGATGGGCGCGGTAGTGGGCGAGAGCGCGGTCGAGTTCGCGTTGGAGGACGGTGAGTTCTTTGGGGGTGGGATCGCGGGTCAAGACGGACTGGAAGAGGAGGGGGAGGCGGTCTGTGGCCTGCGCGGCGAGCATGCGTTTGGCGAGGGCGCGGGAGGCTTCCATCATGGTCTCGTCATTGAGGAGGGTGAGGGCTTGGAGAGGGGTGTTGGTGCGGGTCATGGCGACTTCGCAGACGCGGCGCTGGGCGCTGTCGAAGAGGAAGGTCGGCGCGATGGTGCGACGCCAGAAGGCGTACAAGCTGCGGCGGTGCTGGGCGGGCCCCTGGCTGGGCTCATAGGTGAAGCGGCCCATGAAGATCTCCTCCCAGACGCCTTCGGGCTGGTGGGGACGCACGGGCGGGCCACCGAGTGCGGGATTGAGCAGGCCGGAGGAAGCGAGGGCGGCATCGCGGATCATCCAAGCAGGCATGCGGAAGCGGGGGCCGCGGGAGAGGAGGAGGTTCTGAGGATCGGAGGGATTGGTGTGATCTGAGGATTGCTGGTAGGTTTCGCTGGTGACGATGAGTTTGATGAGGTGCTTCACGTCCCAGCCGTTTTCCATGAAATCGACGGCCAGCCAGTCGAGGAGTTCGGGGTGTGTGGGGCGCTGGCCTTGGAGGCCGAAGTCGTCGGGGGTGCGGACGAGGCCCGCACCGAAGAGCATCTGCCAGACTTGATTGACGAACACGCGGGCGGTGAGCGGGTTTTCTTTGGAGGTGATCCATTTGCCGAGGCCGATGCGGTTGCGTGGCAAGTCTGCGGGCCAGGGGGCGATGGCGGCGGGGACATCGCGCTGGACGACATCGCCTTTTTTGTCCCAGACACCGCGAATGAGGACGTGGGTGTCGCGGGGTTCTTTGCGCTCGGCGAGCACCATGACGTTGAGTTTGCCGGCGGCGGACTGGACTTCTTTGAGCTGGGCGTTGGCGCGATCGAGGGAGGCTTTGGCGAGCTGGTAGGGTGCGTGGTCTTCCAAGAACTGTGCTAGAAGGCGCTCGTGTTCGGGTTTGCCTGCAGCGAGTTGTTCGAGCGGCGTGGGGCCGATTTCGCGCACGGCGGGGCCGGGTTGATCGGTGGCGGAAACGCGGAAGCTGGCGATGTTGGCGTCGCCGTTGGTGGAGCGGTGACGCAGTTCGAAAATGAGCTCTTCATCGCTTTCAAGCACGAGTGGTTCGGCGAGGCCGTAGAGCGCGGTGTGTGGCTGGTCTTTGGGGAATCCTTTGGTGGTCCAGCCGTTGCGGGGATCATCGTCGAGGGTGCCTTTCACATCGCCGTATTCGCGGGCCTTGGCATCGACCTTGGTGTCGGCGATGGCGTATTTGACGAGGATGTCGCGGATCTGGGAACTGCCTTTGCGGCGGACCTGCAGCTTGATGTCGGTGAGGATGAATTCGCCGTCTTTGCCGCGTGAGAGTGCGCCTTTTTGTGGGAGTACTTCGAGCTTTAAGCCGGTGAGGCGGGGGAGTTTGATGGCGGAGATGAGGCGGTAGTCGTCCTGCTTGGGATTGGGGCCGCTGGCGGTGACGATGCCGTCTTGGGACTGAGTGAGTTTTGAGCCTTCCTGGGATTCCAGTGTGCCGTGGAGGATGTGCCAGGCTTGGAAGCCGTCTTTCACGGCGGTCTGGCGCTGAGAGAGCCATTGCTCGAAGGGTTTGGCGGCGTCGGCTTTCGCTTTGGCTTCGATGGGCTTGCGGGCATCGACGAGCTTTTGGGTTTCATCCACGGCGCGTTTGGCGTGGGGAGATTGATAGCTCAGGTAGGGCTGCGCTTTGGTGCCTGCGGAGCCGTCTTCGTCGATGCTGTTGAAGAAGGCGTGGAGGCTGTAGTAGTCGTGCTGGGAGATGGGGTCGAACTTGTGCGAGTGGCACTGGGTACACCCGAGGGTGAGGCCCATCCAGACGGTGCCCATGGTGTTCACGCGGTCGATGACGTAGTCGATGCGGGACTCCTCCTTGTCGCGACCGCCTTCGCCGTTGGTCATGTGATTGCGGTGGAAGCAGGTGGCGAGTTTTTGCTCGGGCGTGGCGTTGGGGAGGAGATCGCCGGCGAATTGTTCAAGAGTGAACTGGTCGAAGGGTTTGTTGGTGTTGAAGGACTCGACCACGTAGTCGCGCCAGGGCCAGTTGGTGCGGGAGGCGTCGGACTGGAAGCCGTCGGTGTCGGCGTAGCGGGCGGCATCGAGCCAGTTCATGGCCATGCGCTCGCCGAAGTGGGGGGAGGAGACTAGATGCTCGATGCTGGATGCTAGATCCTGGAAGCTTGATGCTGGATCTTGGATGCTGGGAGGGAGGCCGGTGAGGTCGAAGGAGAGGCGGCGGAGGAGGGTGTGAGGGGGAGCTTTGGGGGAGAGTTTGAGGCCTTCTTGGGTGAGGCGGGCTTTGACGAAGAAGTCCACGGGATGGCCTTCGACCTTGGCTTTCACGGGTTTTTCGAGGGACCAGTGTTTGCCCCATTGAGCGCCTTCGGCGATCCAGCGCTTGAGCATGGCGACCTGGTCAGCCTTGAGGGCGGGCTTGTGGGACTTCGGGGGAGGCATGATCTCCTCGGGGTCCGTGGAGACGATGCGAGCCATGAAATCGCCGGATTTGAGGGCCTCGTGCGCGCCTTCCTGGGTGTCGAGGCGCAGGTCGGCTTTCCGGTGTCCGGCGTCCTGGCCGTGGCAGGAAAGGCAGTTGTCTGAAAGCAGCGGCATGACCTCGCGGCTGAAGCTCACCGGGTCCGCATGGGCGGGCAGAGTGAGGGTGAGCAGGAGCAGCAGGTGTTTCGGCATGAGGCGCGGCATGTTGAAACCAACGTGGCAGGGACATGCAAGGTGCATGCATCTGCTATGGATAATCCTGAGATTTTTTGCGCGGCGGGAGTCGAGGTAAAAGAGCGCAAAGCAGTCATGAGAGGCGTAATCGAAGACATTCATGAGAGAACAACCCTCCAAACTACACCCTGGCCTCGCGCTGGCCGGGTTCATCGTCATCACGTTCTGCGCGCCATTGCTGAGTGTGGGATCAATGCCGGGCGCGTGGTATCTGGCACTGGACAAGCCCGCCTGGAATCCGCCTGCGTGGTTGTTTGGGCCTGCGTGGACGCTGCTTTATACGCTTATGGCGGTCGCGGCGTGGTTGGTGTGGAAGCGGGTTGGCTTTACACGACCGCTGGGCTTCTATTTCGTGCAACTGGCGCTGAATGCGGCGTGGACGCCGATTTTCTTCCGCGCGCACCAGCTTGGCTGGGCGCTGATCGAAATCGTGGCGCTGTGGATTGCGATTCTGGCGACGCTGTTGAGTTTCCGTCGTGTGAACACGGCAGCCGGATGGCTGTTTGTGCCGTATCTGGCGTGGGTCACGTTTGCGACGGTCCTGAACTTTACTCTATGGAAAATGAATCCCGCATGAATCAAAAAAACTGGCTGATAACAGGATGTTCGAGCGGCTTTGGCCGTGCGATTGCAGAGGCGGCGCTGGAGGCGGGGCAGCATGTCATCGCCACGGCGCGGGATGTGAGGAGCATTGCTGATTTGGAGAGGGCGGGAAGGTGTGAGGTGATGGCGTTGGACATCACGGATGCGGAGAATGTGAGGGAGGTGATGGCGGCGGCGGGAGCGCTGGATGTGATCGTGAACAACGCGGGCTATGGGTTGATCGGTGCGGTGGAAGAGTGCAGTGAGGAGCAGATCCGCCGCAGCATGGAGACGAATTTTTTTGGGCCGCTGAATGTGATCCGTGCGGCGCTACCGATGCTGCGGGCGCAGAAGAGCGGGCACCTGGTGAACATCAGTGCAGCGGCGGCGATTTCTAACTACCCGGGCTTTGGCATCTATGGCGGAGCCAAGGCGGCGCTGGAGATGATGAGCGAGAGCCTGCGGCTGGAACTGGCGCCGCTGGGCATCAAGGTCACGCTGGTGCAGCCGGGGCCGTTTCGGACGGATTTTATTGCCCGGGGTTTGGAGAAGGCGGCGGATGAGATCGCGGACTATGCTGGCAGTGCGCGGAAGTTTGCCACGTTTCTTGAAACAGTGAATGGCAAGCAGCCGGGGGACCCGGTGCGTGCGGCGGAGGCCATCGTGAAGATGGTGATGGATGGCGAAGCACCCATCAGGCTGCCGCTGGGCAAGTATGTGGTGAAGAAGATGCGGGACAAAGCGGCGGCACTGACACGTGAGGTGGAACAGTGGGGAGTGGTGGCGGCCAACACGGACTTTCCAAACTGACCATGGCTGTTCACACTTTGCACACGAAGCAGATCATCCGGGCCACGCGGCAGGAGGCGTGGGATTTTTTCTCGAATCCGCGCAATCTGGCGAAGATCACGCCGCCGGAACTGGGGTTTGAAATCATTTCGCCGGATCTGCCGCCAAGCATGCGGGAGGGGATGATGATCGCCTATCGCGTGAGGCCGCTGCTGGGTCTGCCGATGACGTGGCTGTCTGAGATCACGCTGGTGGAACCTGGGGTGCGGTTCATCGACGAGCAGCGCGTGGGGCCGTATGCGGTGTGGCATCATGAGCATGAGTTTCATGACCTGGGAGATGGGCGCATTGAGATGGAGGACAAGGCGACGTATGTGCTGCCCTTTGCACCGCTGGGGGATCTGGCGCATGCATGGCTGGTGGAGCCGCAGCTGAAGCGCATCTTTGCGTACCGGGAGAAGGCGGTGAGGGAGCTGTTCGACTGTAGCCTGAGCAAGGGATGATCGAGTGTTCGACTTGAGTGTGGATGCAGCTTAAACACCCCGTGCATGAAGATCCCTGTTGCTTACGAACTGAATGGCCGCCGCCGCTTTCTGCTGGTGCAGGACGGGGAGACGATCAGTGTTGGGCGTGGGGCAGAATGCAGCATTCGACTTGCGAGTGATGAAGCGCAGGAAGTGGAGCTGAAGGCGCAGTTTGTGAATGGGTGTCAGTTGGTGGTGGTGCATCCTGCGAATGGCAGCGTGCCTTATGCGCAGCCGCTGCCTTGGAAGCTCGCGCTTGCAGGGATTGAATTGGAGCTGCACCGACCATTTAAACCGGAGCAGGGCAAGGCGGGGCACGAGTTGGTTGTGCAAGGTTTGAGCGTGGGGGAACCCCGGCTGGTGCTGCCACCGGACAAGCCGCTGCTGCTGGGCGCGAGTGATGCCTGTGAGGTGGTCATTCCAGATGTGGGCTGTCCGGATGTGCTGCTGGCCCTGTGGGCGGCGGCAGGGGGCAAGGTATTGGTGCAGGTGCTGGATGATGCCGCCGTGGTGGGCTGGGTCGGACGTGCGGGGGAAAGCGAGGCTGAGCTGGAGCTGCCTGTGAGTTTGAGCCTTGGCGGCAGGGTGCTGGTCATCCGCAGTGGCGAGGCAACAGCGATGATGCATCCCGTGGCGAAGCCGATGGTGACTTCGATTTTGGCGAAGAACGCCGAGTATGCCCCGAAAATTGTGGCCCGGCAGGGCGGCGAGGAAGGCGGGGGAAATCTGGTGCTCAAGTCAGAGCAGCCAGGCAAACCGACGATGCAGGCACCGTCCAGCACGGGGCGTCCGGTGGTGCTGCCGCCGCCTGCGGTTCTCTCTGCGGAGGAAGGGGTGCCGATCATGACGATGGAGGAGGCGGTCAATTCTCATCCGAAGCCGGTCACTCCCAAGGCATTCATTTTCGCCAGCTGGCTGCAGGTGGGGCTGAGCTTTGCGGTGGCGCTGCTGCCGGGGCAGGGGCTGATGACGCCTGAGCAGATGATGTGGGTGTGGTATGCGGCGGGTGGTTCGCTGATTCTGACGCTGCTGCTTGGTGTGAGGGTGTTGCTGAAATAAGCGGCTGGTTTTTTTCAGGCGGGTGTCATACAACGCAGCGTGCCGCGCCACTCAGCGGGAAATGAATGGAACGCGCCATTGCCGACCAGCTCGAAACTCTGCATCCCGACGCCTTTGGCTGGGCGCTGCACTGCTGTGCCGGGGAGCATGGGCGCGCGGAGGATGTGCTGCAAAATGCGTATCTCAAGCTGGCGCAGCAGCGGGCGCAGCACGATGGGCGCTCCAGCTTCAAGACGTGGTGGTTTGGGGTGATCCGCTTCACGGCGCACGAGGAGTTTCGGCGGCTGCGCTACCGCGAATCACTGCTGGGCAAGCTGCTGCTGCAACTCAGCGGCACGGCGCAGGATCCGCGTCCGTCGCCTGCACGGAAGCTGGAGCTGGACGAGCGCGCGGCCGAGCTGCGGCGCTGTCTGGCGCAACTGCCTGCACGGCAGGCGGAGGTGCTGCATCTGGTGTTTTACCAGGATCTCACGCTCAACGAGGCGGCGGAGGTGATGCGCGTCAGCATTGGTTCCGTGCGCCAGCATTACGAACGAGGCAAAGCGCGCCTGCGCACGCTGCTGCAACCCGCCGATTTCCATGAACCCGAAGTCTGACGACGATCTGCTCGCGATTTTCGCGCACGCACGCCGAGGTGATCGGGAAGATGCTCCTGCCTGGCGTCCGGAACTGCTGGACCAAGCCCCGCAACGGCCAAGCTTCGCATGGCGCTGGGCACTGGTGACCGCCAGTGTGGTCGTGCTGGCGGTGTTCTTTACTTATATGCCGCAGCATGAGCCGCCGCTGACTGAGGCGTTGCCGCCGTTGTTCGACTCGCCGCCGGGTGAACTTTTTGCCAGCGTGGAGCCCTCGCTCCTGACCTTTGAAGCGCCGTCCGACTTTTTAATGCCTGATCAACTGAACCCAACCAACCCATGAAAAAGATCCTCTGCTGCCTGTTCCTCACCGCCGCCAGTCTGCCTGCTGCTCAAGTCGAAGACTGGCTGAAAAGCGGGCTTCTGCACCCTGACATGATTGATTCCGTGCGTGAGAAGCTGGACCTGACGGAAGAGCAGCAGTCCAAACTCAACTCCCAGCTGAGTGAGGCGCGTGCGCAGGCTGAACCGCTGGAGCAGACGGTGAAGGAGCAGCAGAAGGCACTCGGGCAGTTGCTGAAGGACCCAAGCACCAGTGCCGACGTGGCGGCGGCGCAGCTTACCAAGCTTCTCGATGCGGAAGCCGCGATCAAACAACTGCAGCTGCGGGCGCTGATTGGGGTGCGCGATGTCCTGACACCGGAGCAGTTGGCGATGGTGAAAAAACTCGGTCCGCCGAAGGTAGCAGAAGGTGGCGGATTGGAGGCGAAAGTGAAGGAGAAAGCCGGCAAGCTCAGGGCAGCGGTGGAAGCCATCGGCGTGCCGCCTACTGAAGCGATGAAATATCGCGGCGAAGAAATCGAAAAGCTGATCAAAAGCGGGGAATTTGCTCAAGCCAATGCCGAGTTGGACGAGTTGATGAAAGACTCGCACTACAAGAAAATGGAAGCCGAGGTCGAGAAGGTGGATTTTGCGAAATTTGAGCCTGGCAGCACCGATCTTGACTCTTTGAGGGAACGCTTTGAAAGCGTGAAGGGGGCAGGACAAGAGATCGTTTCGCTACCTTTGCTGCGCGAGTTGGTGCAGGCCAAGACGGCGTTTGAGGCTGCCAAGGAAGCCCAGGATGCTGACCAAGTGGGGCGCATTCTCACCTATGTGGAAGGCAAGCTGAAGAAGTAGCCTTGGTGAGAGGTGAGAGAAAAGGGGCGGGAAAGCAGAGTTCCGCCTGATGGTGGGGTCAGGGGGGAACCGTAAAAAAGTTTCGTTTGCCTTTGGCGCTTTTCCGGCGATAAAACGCCGTAAGTCACCTGTTAAGGGTTAGGCTCAGTCGTTCATCAGGTGATTTCGAATCCGTTGGTGTTCATATACCGATGATCGGGGCTGGTTCTGACACGAGGCAGAGGACGGCACCCAACAACGATAAAGATATGAATACCAAGATGTACGTGGGCAATCTGCCCTTCGCCGCTCAAGAACAAGACATTCGTGAGCTGTTTTCACAATACGGTGGTGTCACCGAAGTGTTCCTCCCGATGGATCGCGAAAGCGGCCGTCCACGTGGCTTTGCCTTCGTGACCATGGACTCGGCAGACGCCATGAACAACTCAATCAACGCGCAAAACGGCCAGGAATTCATGGGCCGCAAGCTTGCCATCAATGAAGCCCGCCCACGTGAAGAACGTCCGGCAGGCGGTGGTGGTGGTGGTGGCGGACGCGGCGGCTACGGTGGCGGCGGTGGTGGTGGCGGCGGCGGTGGCCG
>DLGZ01000035.1:0-15488 GCA_002482965.1 Verrucomicrobiaceae bacterium UBA7681
TGGTCATCGACACGAATGTGGTGCTGACCATGTTCAAACCCACTCATGCACACTGGCCTTTGTTCGAGGCTTGGGCGGCGGGCCGATTCCAGTGGGCGGTGAGCAATGAGATTTTGCTGGAGTATCAGGAAGTTATGGAGCGGCTGAGTTCGCCAGCCTATGCAGCACAGGCCTTCCTGACCATTCAGACCATCGAACGCGTGAGGAACAACCTCCTTCGGGCGTCTCCCACCTTCCGCTTCTATCAAATCACTAACGATCCGGATGACGACAAGTTCGCCGACTGCGCCATTGCCGTAGAGGCTGACTTCATCGTCACCTCAGATCAGCACTTTGGCGCGCTGATTGGCTCTGGTTACAAGCCCCAGCCGATCACACCAGAGAAATTTATTCGGCTGCATCTGGGCTGACCATGAAAAGCGGGTGCTCGTGGTTTTGTCATGTACGAATTTGCGTGCGAACCCTTGGGCATATTGTTTGAATAAGAGATGAACTCACCCCCTGACCTCCTCAAACACGCCACAGCCGTCGCGGCGAAGGCCTACGCGCCCTACTCAAAGTTTCAGGTCGGCTGTGCGTTGCTCACAGCCCAGGGAAACCTCTACACCGGCTGCAATGTCGAGAATGCCAGCTATGGCCTGACCATCTGCGCAGAGCGCAATACAATTTTCCACGCCGTCGCGGAGGAAGGCCCCGGCATGAAAATCGCCGAACTGGCGGTGATTGCTCTGGGATTTGAATTCCCCCCCTGTGGCGCCTGCCGACAGGTCATCGCGGAGTTTGCATGGCCGCAGACTCCCATCTGGTTTCTGCGCGATGGAAAACCGGTATCCATGACAATGGCGGAGTTGCTGCCGGCGAGCTTCAGGTTATGAATGCTCTCGCATGACACTCCCTCCTTCCGTTTCACTCATTGAAGAATCCGCCGGCTACCCCATCCTCGTCATCGAGCATCCCTCTGCGTCGGGTCGCATCACATTGAACGGCGCGCATGTGACGGATTGGATTCCCGAAGGGCATGACCCAGTGCTGTACATGAGCGCCGACGCGCTGCTGGAGCCAGGCAAAGCGATTCGCGGTGGCATCCCCGTTTGCTGGCCCTGGTTTGGCCCGCATCCGACGGACAGCACCCAGTCAGCGCATGGCTTTGTCCGCACCATGATGTGGGAAGTCGATGTGGCCCGCGAGTCCGAGACGGGAGTGGACATCGTGCTCAAGCTGTCGGATTCCGCTGCCACGAAGACCCTCTGGCCGCATTCCTTTTCCGCACGTCTCCACATTCACATGGGCGCTGCGCTGCAGGTCACCCTGCAGGCAACCAACACCGGCACCACCGCTTGGGGCATGACCGGTGCACTTCACACCTACTTCAATGTAGAGGACGTGCGCAAAGTCAGCATCCATGGACTGCACGGCACGCAGTACGTCGAAGGCCGCCTCTCCCCCGACAAGTGCCCGCAGCACGGCAACATCATCATCGATCAAGAAGTGGACCGCATGTACATCTCTGATGCCACCGTCATCGTGCATGATCCCCTCTGGAAACGTGAACTCGTCATCGAAAAAGCCGGCAGCCTCGCCACCGTGGTGTGGAATCCGTGGATCGAAAAATCCAAGCGCCTCACCGATCTTCCCGATGATGCCTATCCTGAGTTTCTCTGCATCGAAGCAGCCAATGCCGGCGAGGATGTCGTGACCGTACAGCCCGGCCAGGAGCATTTGCTGATGCAGCGTGTTGAGGTGAGGAAACTGTGACCTCGTCGGAATGACAAAAGTCATTCTGCTTTCGTCATTTCCTCAATCCGCCCTGTTGCTTGACCCCGCCCCATGCCTCGCCATGTCTTGATGCATGTCGGATGGCCCCCCATTGATCGACCGGGTTCGTTTGCGCTCCAACCAGTGGCGCAAGCTGCGCTCCATCGTGCTCAATCTCGCCACGACGGACAGTTTCTACGGCAAAAAGATCCGCGAATGGGAGCTGAAAGTCAGCCGCCTCAATCGCGTGGATGACTTCATCGCTCAGGTGCCCTTCACCACCAAAGCGGACATTCAGGAGGATCGCCTCGCGCATCCCCCTTTCGGCACCAATCTGACACGGGCCATCGGCCAGTACACCCGCTTCTGCCAGACCAGCGGCACCAGCACCGGCATGCCCATGGCCTGGGTGGACACACCCGAAAGCTGGGATGCCATGCTCAAGTGCTGGCAGCGCGTATTTGATGCCGCAGGCTTGGTCAAAGGACGTGACCGCATCTTCTTCGCCTTTTCATTCGGCCCATTCCTGGGTTTTTGGACCGCCTATGAGGCTGCAGCAAAAGACTATCTCATCATTCCCAGCGGCGGCATGTCCAGCCAGGCGCGCCTGGAGGCCATGGCACGCTACGGCGCCACCGTGCTCTGCTGCACCCCGACGTATGCCCTGCGGCTGGGTGAACTGATCGGCTCCACCTCCGGCGTGGAGCGCATGGGCCTGCGCATCAACAAGATCATCGTCGCGGGTGAAACCGGCGGCAGCGTGCCTGAGGTCCGCCAGCGTCTGGAGGAACTCTGGGAAGCCCGCGTGTTTGATCATCACGGCATGACCGAAGTCGGCCCCGTCAGCTACGAAACAGAAGACATGCCCCGGCAGCTTGTCGTCATTGAGGAGGCATACCTCGCTGAGATCGTCGATCCGCAAACAGGCGTTGAAGTGGCGGATGGCGAGTGCGGCGAATTGATTCTCACCACGCTGGACCGCACTGCCTGCCCCCTGCTGCGCTACCGCACGGGCGACTGGGTGAAAAAGAAGCTCCATCGCGGCAGGCTGATGCTCGACGGCGGCATCCTCAGCCGTGTGGATGACATGATCGTGGTGCGCGGCGTGAACATCTATCCCAGCGCCATCGAAGCCGTGGTACGCCAGTTTCCCGAAGTCATCGAATACATGGTCGAACAGCGCAAGGTCGATGCGATGGACGAGATCGAACTGGCCGTCGAAATGGACGGCAATGTGGCGAAGCCGCTGCTTAAGCGTCTTGAAACCAAGCTAAAGGACACCTTTTCTCTGCGCATTTCCGTGCGTCTCGCCGAGCCCAACAGCCTGCCCCGCCACGAATTCAAAGCAAAGCGCTGGCGCATCGTGCCAGCAGCATAAAACACCGCCTCCGCCAGGAATGGCGTATGAAGTCCCAATGAACCAACGAGCAATACCTTCGTTCATTCGTCATTCCGCATTCGTCATTTTCCCACTGTTCAACTCACACCGCATGCCTACGCTCCCCCCATGCCACTCATCCAGCTAACCAACGTTTCCAAATCCTACACCGATCCTGGCAGCGGAGCCCAGGTGCCGGTCCTGCACGGCATCAATCTCAGCATTGAAGCCGGTGAATCCGTCGCCGTCGTCGGCCCCTCAGGCTGCGGCAAGAGCACGCTGCTGAACATTCTCGGCACGCTCGATCTGCCCGACACCGGTGACATCATGTTTGATGGCCAAGCCCTCGCCAGCCTGTCAGCTCAGCAACTCGCCGCCGTGCGCAGTCAAAAGATCGGCTTCATCTTCCAGCTGCATCATCTCATGCCGCAGTGCTCTGTCCTTGAGAACGTCCTGCTCCCTACGCTTGCCCTGAAGTCACCGCCGAAAGACGCTTTGCAGCGTGCAGAAGCATTGCTCGAACAAGTGGGGCTCAAGGACCGCATGAACTGGAAACCTGCCCAGCTCTCCGGCGGCGAACGCCAGCGCGTGGCCTTTGTGCGTGCCCTGATCAACCAGCCCCAGCTCATCCTCGCCGATGAACCCACCGGCGCTCTCGATGAAACCAGCGCCGAGACTTTGACCGACCTCCTGCTTAAGCTCCAGAAGAGCAGTGGCGTCACCCTGATCATGGTCACCCATCATCGCGCACAGGCAGACCGCATGGGCCGTGTGCTGACGATTCACGAAGGCGCTCTGCAATGAAACTTACGGATTACGTCTTCCAGTCCGCACGCCATTACTGGCGTGGTCATCTGGGCTTGCTCTTCGGCACCTTCCTGGCCGCCACCATTCTGACCGGCTCCATGCTCGTCGGCGATTCGGTGCGTGCCAGCCTGGAGCGCGTGGCCGCCCTGCGCCTCGGCAAAGTCGAAGGCGGCGTGCTCGGCGGCGACCACTGGTTCACCGAAACGCTGGCGCGCAAAACCCAGTCCGCTCCCGTCATCATGGCCATCGGCGCAGCGAGTGCTGCCAGTGGCAAGGTGCGCGTCAACGGAGCCCAGGTGCTCGGAGTGGATTCCAGTTTCTGGAAGCTCAGCACCAGTTCAAAGGACATCACCTTTGATAAATCCTCCGTGGCCATCAATGAACCTCTCGCGCGTAAACTCGGCGTGAAGGTTGGCGACACCATCCTCGTGCGGCTGGAGCGCCCCAGCGCCATTTCACGCGATGCCCCCCTCTCCGGCAGCACCAATCAAGATATCTCGCTGCGCCGCACCGTCGCTGCTGTGGTGAGCGCCGAAGACTTCGGCACGTTTCAACTCATCGCCTCGCAGGTGCCGCCAGACTCGGTGTTTGTAAATCTCGCCGATTTGCAAACCCAGCTCGAAATGGACGGACGGGTGAATGCGCTGCTCAGCCCGCAGTTCAATGCCCTGCGTGCAAATTTGGAAAAAAACCGCACCCTCGAAGATTTCGCGCTGCGTCTCAAACGCATCGAAGGCGCTGAAAAGGAATGGGAGATCAGCACCAGCCGCGTGTTTCTGGAGCGCAGCATCGCGGATAAACTCATCGACTTCAAAGATGCCTACGGCGTCCTCACCTATCTGGTCAACGGCATCACCTCCAAGCAGGGCGGCACCCCCTACTCCATGGTCACGGCCACAGGAAAAGGCAACGATGACGAAATCACCATCACCCAGTGGCTGGCAGATGATCAAAAGCTCGCGATCGGTGATGAACTCGAGGTCAAATATTTCGTGGTAGGTCTTGGCCGCGATCTCAAACAGCAGTCCGCAAAGTTCAAAGTGGCCTCGATTCTGCCCATGAACCATCCCCGTGTCACCAAGGCATGGACACCCGATTTCCCCGGCGTTTCAGACGTGGACAACTGCCGCGACTGGGAGCCCGGCATCCCAATGGACATGAAGGCCATCCGCGACAAGGACGAAGCCTACTGGGATGAATTCAAAGGCACCCCCAAGGGCTTCATCACCCTGGCGGCTGGCCAGAAACTTTGGGCCAACCGTTTCGGCCAGCTCACCGCCATTCGTCTGCCCAATGAAGGCCAGACAGTGGAGGCAAAGGGAAACGCACTCGCGCTGCGCCTGAAGCTTGCCGACATCGGTCTCGTGCCACGAGATTTCAAACACGATGCCACGAGCGCTGCCAAAGGCAGCGTGGACTTCGGCGGTCTCTTCATCGGCCTGAGCATGTTCTTGATCGCAGCCGCGCTCGTCTTTGCCGCCCTGCTTTTCCTTTTCACCCTTGAGCGTCGCGCCGCACAGATCGGCCTGCTGCTGGCCGTGGGCTGGACGCGCAGCATGGTGCGCCGCGCCTGGCTGCTGGAGGCAGGCGTCATCGCCATCGCAGGCGTATTGCTCGGCGTGTTCGGCGGCATGATTTACACGCAGACCGCCCTGCACGGCCTCTCCGCCATCTGGACGGGAGCCACACAGGGACTGCCGCTCGTCTTCAGCGCCAGCTTCGGCACCATCTTCAATGCCGCGTTTGCCACGCTCATCGTCGTGCTGCTCACCCTCGCTTGGGCCAGCCGGAAGCTCTTCAAAGTCCAGGCACGTGACCTCCTGGCCGGCTCTTGGAGCGATGACCTCAGGCCGGTGCAGAAAAAGCGCGGAATTAAAATGATGCTGATCCTCGCCGTCGTCGCACTGGCACTCCTTGCATCTGGCTTTGTGCTGAAAAATCCCGAAGCCGTCGCGGGCATGTTCTTTGGCTCCGGCATGCTGATGATGATCTCCGGTCTGCTCTTTCTGCGCGGCTGGATGCGTCGAGACAGCAGCACGCTCGCACGCTCACTCCGGCAGATTGGCCTGCGCAATATCTCCCGCCGCCCTTCCCGCAGCCTCGCAGTCATCGGCATGATGGCAGGCGGCATCTTCCTCGTCGTCGCAGTAAACGCCTTCCGCATGAGTGCGGGAGACACCACCTCACGCGACTCCGGCACCGGCGGCTTCGCCCTCATCGGCGAATCCTCCCTGCCCGTGTATGAAGACCTCAATGTGAAGGCCGGCTGGGATGCCTTCGGTCTGGATGAAAAACTCATGCCGCAGGCACGTGTGGTCCCCTTCCGTGTGCGCGATGGCGATGACGCGAGCTGCTTGAACCTCAACCGCGCCCAAAAGCCCGTGCTCGTGGCCGCAGATCCCTCCAAGCTGACCGGCACCTTTGCTTTTGCGTCTGGCTCATGGGACAATTTAAACGATGCCACCTGCATCCCCGCCATCGCCGATCAAGCCACCGCCATGTGGGGCCTCGGCAAAGGCGTGGGCGATATGCTGGACTATCAGGACAGCTCCGGGAACATCTTCCAGGTGAAAATTGTCGGCCTGCTGGCCGGTTCGATCCTGCAGGGCAAGATGATCATCAGCGAAAAAGACTACCTCGCGAAGTATCCTGATGCCGCGGGCTACCGCTTCTTTTTGATCGATGCCAAACCCGAGCAGTCCGCCGAAATCGCCGCCCACCTCACTCGTCAGCTAGAGCAGCGCGGACTGGCCGTGGAGCCCACACGCCAGCGCCTGGAGCTCTTCCTCAGCGTGCAGAACACCTACATCGGCATCTTCACCGTTCTCGGCGGTCTCGGCGTGCTCCTCGGCACCGCCGGTATCGGCGTCCTCATCGCCCGCCATGTGCTCGAACGCCGCGGCGAACTCGGCCTCATGCAGGCCCTGGGCTTCCGCGCTGGAGCCCTTCGTCGCATGATTATGGGAGAGCACAGCGTCCTCCTCGTCCTGGGCCTCATTCTCGGCGTCATCACCGCCGCACTCGCCGTGCTCCCTCAATTGATCGCACGCGGCGGCGACCTCCCCGTAGTCTTCCTGGTCGAGCTCATCGTCGCCGTTCTGCTCTTCGGCCTCGCCGTCTGCGCCGTCGCCGTAGCCACCGCCGTGCGCGGCCGCCTCACCGACTCCATCCGGCGGGAATAAATGAAAGCACCGTCAGCAAGAACTGGATCGAGGCAGTTTCAGGGCACAGCTCCAGAATCCGAAAATCTTTTCTGTGTATTCCGTGTATTCCGTGGTTGATCAAATCAGGCCCAACAGCGCTCCCCTGCACAGCATTGCCAAAATCTGCTCATCCCTGCGCCGAACAGCCGTGCGCCACGCCTTGCACTCTGCGCCGCGCACGCTCCTATATGAGCAGTGAATCCCACGCTCAACGACCCCGACTCTCCCTTCGATCTCGCCCTCCGCCCGGCGGACTTTTCCGAGTTCCACGGCCAGACCAAGGTCAAAGAACAGCTCCTCGTCATGGTCGAAGCCGCCAAGATGCGCGGTGAGTCCCTCGATCACGTGCTGCTCTGCGGCCCCCCGGGACTCGGCAAGACCACCCTCGCCAATCTCATCGCCAACGCCATCGGCACCAAGCTGCACACCACCAGCGGTCCGCAGATTGACCGCGCGGGCGATCTCGCCGGCATCCTCACCAATCTCCAGGAGCGGGACGTCCTCTTCATCGACGAAATCCACCGCCTCCATCCCAGCATCGAGGAATACCTCTATCCCGCCATCGAGGACTACCGCCTCGACATCATCATCGATCAAGGGCCCAAAGCGCGCACCATCCGCATTGATCTCCCCCCCTTCACCCTCGTCGGTGCCACCACCCGCGCAGGCATGCTCACCTCGCCGATGCGCTCACGCTTTGGCATTCCGAACCGCCTCGACTACTACACCGCCGAAGAGATCCAGCACATCCTCATCCGCTCCGCACGCTTGATGAACGTCGCCATCGAACCCGGCGGCGCGCACGAAATCGCCCGCCGTTCCCGTGGCACCCCGCGCATCGCGAATCACCTGCTCCGTTGGGTCCGCGACTTCGCCCAGGTGAAGGCGCAAAACATCGTCACCGAAGACGTCGCCCGTCAGGCCCTCACCATGCGCGACATCGACGAATCTGGCCTTGATGAAATGGACACCCGCATCCTCGAAACCATCATCGGCAAGTTCGACGGCGGCCCCGTCGGCATGGGCAGCGTCGCCGTCGCCGTCGGTGAAGACACCAGCACCCTCGAAGACGTCCACGAGCCCTACCTCGTCATGCAAGGCTACCTCAAACGCACCCCTCGTGGCCGCGTCGCCATGCCCGCCGCCTACCGCAAACTCGGCCTCATGCCTCCGAACACGGGAGAGGCAGAGCTCTTTTAAAAAGTACTCATGAGCTTCAGCTCGTTCTGGAAAACGCCTCCATTCTTCCAGCGTCTTCTATTGAGACTCGCTCAATAGAGCGACGCTTTCTTCATGCTCAACCTCCTGCCAACCACGCCGACGTTGACACTGGATCGACACTTCAAAAATCAACAATCCTTGTTCATCAATCGTCAATCGCGCATAGCCATGACACTCTACCAAGGATTGGATTGACGATTGTCGAACAACCGATTTTCGAAGTTCCAAGCCTCAACCGCTCACACGCAGTTGAAGGATGTCACCCCATTGTGCGAGAGCCTCGCTGAAAGCCTGCGAAGGATGAAAGCTCTGAACCCCTTTGAAAACACCCTCTTACTTCGCCAGCTTCAGCAGGACAATCCCCGCCTCATTCCGCACCCAGCGGCCATGCACCTGATTCCAGACATGAATCTCCTTGCGTGCGGTTTGCTTGAGCACTTCAGCCATGCCTGCAGAATCCGCAGCCGCCGTCTTCTTCGCCGGATCATCAAATTGAGCCACCAGCCATGTCCTCGTTTCAGGAGACACGGACCGTGTGCTTACCTCCACCAGGATGCGATTGCCCATCTGCTGCATCGACGAAATCTCGGTGAGTTCTTCACCCGGAATTGCCCAATCACCCGCATCATGCACCATCTGCGGATCAATGAAGGTTGATGCCTCGCGAATTCTCTGCACAGCCTTCGCCACCGTTCGCAGGCGTGAAGAAAGTCTGTCGGTCGAGTGAGTCTTGAGCCTGAGATTCACCAGCGAACGCTCTTCTGGAGTGCTGAAGCAGGCGGCGAAGTTCACGTCATGGTAGAATCGAGTGATTTCCGCCGGAGCGCCAGCAAGAGGAGCTGATGAAGGTTGTGCTGATGGCTGAGCGGGATCCGCGCCTGAAAGCAAATATCCTGCGCCCAAGAACAAGAGAAGGAGACCGTTTTTCATATGGAATTAATTGATATTATGGAAATGTAACTAAAAAAGAAAACTTAGTCAATCCTCGAGTTTCCTACCAAGGCCGCATCCCCGCCTTGCACCTCGGTCATTCAGCATTCAGCATCCCCTCACATGTGGCGCGAACTCACCACCCTCTGGCAGAGCATCTGCGACCCCGAGTACCTTCACCTGCTGCTGGAGCCCCTGCCCCTGTACGGCCTAGGTATTGGACTCACGTTCCTGATCGTCTCCTTCATGGTTGGCGAGCCCAAATGCCGCATGCTCGCCCTGGCCGTCATCTGCGTGTCCTGCGCCAGCGTGTGGCCCTACAATGATCTGCGCGCCAAGGCAACCCCCCGCATCCTCGCCACCCGCTCACCGGATTTCGCACCGCTCATTCAGGACCAGACGCAACGCCGCAAAGACTGGTCCTGGCCCTATTATGCGATGTCCTTGTGCAGCTTCGCAGCCTTAGCCGCAGCGCGTTCTCCCAAAAGCAGATGGTTGGTGTTTTTCGTGGTCGCCTTCGGTGCACTGCTGTTCTGGTTCAGCATCTGGATGCACAAGAAAGAGTGTGAGGTTTACCACCGCAACATCGTTCAGTTTGCCCCGGTCAGATGAGGAGCAAACCGTGCCACATCCTCACTCATCAATGAACGAATCCCCCTCAGTCGGCACCACGAGCTGATTTTTGATGAGGTCAAAGGAGTCCCCTTTGCCCGAAGAATGAATGTAGAGCCGCTGCTTCCGGCGCTTCAAGTTGTCCAGCACCACGGAGATCTGCTTGAAGTCCACGCTGTCCTGAAAATCGGAGAACCAGTACAGCCCATCCGCGTTGCGCACCTCATCACTCAGCAGCGCCAGCCAAGTGTACCCCACCCCCACATTGTGGATGAAATACGTCAGCGGACGACGCGACAGCTTGAGAAAGAGATCCTTGTTCGGAATGGGGTCCTGGGTCTTGATCTTGTACCTCGCCGTCTCCATGAAAGTGGCCCCGCCAAGACGCCAGAATTTTTCAAACTCGACCGCAGAGGTGCGGAATATTTTCGTACCCACCAGAGCCTTCGCCGGTGGCTCAAGACCGCAGCCAAAATACAACACCACGACGCTGCCCTTCGCCACCTTGTCCACCTCATTGACCACACGTTCCAGATGCGGCATCATCGAGGAGGAAACATCGAGCACCACGGCCAGCTTATTCGCCTTGATGGTCATACCAAACAAAGGGCCAAAGACCATGCCGCTCTTCGCTCCCAGGCCCACCCCATTGCCAGAACCGCCAGCGGCACCCGCCAGACCGAATCCTCCGCTAAGTCCCCCACCACCCATAGGTTTGGCTGTCTGCGAAAAATCGACCATGTCAGGAACATCCGTCAGCACCATCACATCCTTGAGGCTGTCAGCCACAGCCAGCTTGTGATTGGGCATCGCCTTTTTCAGCCAGGGGTTTTTCTTCTGCTGAATCTTGTGCTGCAGCGCCTCCGCAGCTTCCGCTCCCTGCGCCGAACCGCCACCCGAGACGAAGTCGATCTGCTTGTCGGTGACATGATGCACCACGATCAGCGCTCCAGCGCCCAAGATCAGCACATGCATGACAATGCTCATAGCGAGCGAACGCCCGCCCCATTTCTCCCATCGCATCCGCCACGAATCCGCTGCCTCAGGTGCAACACTGCGCTGAATTCTGGGCAGCGCCTTCAATGCAGGAAGCGAAGGCCCCTGCGCCCCGCCTCCCGTTCTAGGTGACACGACCTCCGACCTCTCTGACAGCGGCACTCTCTTGGTCGCCTTGTTTGTGTCCGCCTCCGGTTTCACCCCAGCTTCGTCATCATCCCCTTTGAGGCGATGTTTGAAGTCATCCGGAGTGGTGTGCATGAAAGAGAACCAGTAAACCCTGCCAAGCTTCCCGAGTTTTCAGCCAACTGCGAGACCGCATTGCAATATCTCGTGCTTCATTGTCGCGTCGTTCAGTGCAAATCCGCCCTTTTCCGCAGCCAGTCGGAGATGGTGTTCAGTGCCTTGATGTTGAAGGTTTCTGCATTGGTGGCGTATTCGGCCACGGCCCCTGTCTGGCTCGACTGGAACAGGTGATTGAGCTCAGGAAACTCGACCACGGTCACATCGGAGTTGCCGCCATTTTTCAGAGCCTGCTCGATGGCGCGCAGGTTTTCTCCGGAGGCCACTTGCAGGTCCTTGCCACCATTGATCGCGAGGACCGGGCATCGCACCTGCGCCAGGGTGGCTGCAGGATCGTACTTCAGGATTTCCGCAAACCACGGACTGGAAACCATGCTCACCTGCGCATCAATCATGGCATCATTGATGCCAAGGGCACTTGCCTCCTCTTTGCTGGTGTTCTTCACGGATTCGTGGAGCAACGCGCGCACTTGGCTCTCAGTAGCCCGGCCAGGAGCGTTCGTGCGAATCAGGCGCATCAGCTCGCGCTGGAGATCATTTTGCTTTGCGATCATGGCCTCGCCTGCGCCAGTTGTGCGCAGCAGATCGGCGGCCTGACGGATGAGCACTTGATCCATCGGCACGCCGACTCCCGCCATGAGCACAATGAAGGCGACGTCCTTCGACTGCGCCGCTGCTCGTGGCGCGACGATGCCCCCTTCACTGTGGCCAGCGAGACCAATGCGAGCCGCGTCCACCTCCGGGCGTGTCTTCAACCAGGCCACCGCAGCAAGCGCATCGCCGACAAAGTCCAGGTCCGTGGCCTTGCTAAAATCACCTTCCGATTTGGCGAAGCCGCGATCATCGAATCGCAGCACCGCAAACCCCTGGCGCGTCAGATGATCTGCCAGGACGAGGAACGGGCGATGCCCCATGATCTCCTCATTGCGGTCTTGCGGCCCTGATCCCGTGAGCAGCACCACCGCCGGATGCCGCCCCGGGGTCTTGGGAACCGTGAAGGTTCCTGCAAGCCGAATGCCCGCTCCAACATTGGCAAACATGACTTCTTCATCCTGGTAAGGATACGGCCTCTTCGGATCCTGCGCACGGCTGGTGTCCGGTGCCTTTGCCAGACGGTTGAAGGTCAGTGCCGTCGTCTGGCCACTTTGTTTCCAGTTGCCGCCTATCTCCGCGCCATTTTCACTCATCGTGCCCTCATACGTGGCACCGATGCTTTTGATCTCCATGACGAGACCTTTCCCAGTAGCCGTGGCCTTGTTGATCGGCATCTCCGTTGAACCTTGATCAATGCTGGTAAGCGTTCCCGTGAGAGCGGTGTCGTCGCCCGTCATGTTCATCACGATGCGCAGTTCTATCGGGCCTTGTTTGAAAGTCGCCTGCCAAACCCCGGCGAAACCCTTCCCGGCAATGCCTTTCGCCGGCCCAGAATTTGCGGCCGCACTCTTGTCTGCCCGGTTCAGTTTGAAGGGCAATGCCTGGCCACCCTGCGTGAAATTGCCGCCGATGGATTGACCGTTGGCAGAGACCTCGCCGCTGAATTTCGGGTCGCCCGGCACTTTCGGCAACGTGAACGAGACATGCCCGCCTCCTGCTTTCACATCTCCCAGCGCAAAACCACGCAACCCCTGCGCAGGAATATCAATCGTCCCTTTCCAATCACCATTCGCTTGCTCCAGGTCCACACGGATACCAAGAGCTGCACCCGGCAGCGAGATTTCACCCTCCCAATGCCCCGCCGCGTCTTCTGCATGGACGGCGCCAATGGCCAGATAAACCAAGAGCATAATGCAAGTAACACACCGGATGTTTTTTCGCTTCATAAGTGTACTTATCTACCATTGTGCCTTCTGCACGAAACCATGAGAAGAAGCCTTCTCACGATTCCGGGCACACACGAATCGTGCAAAAGCAAAAAGGCAAAACAGGATGATGCCAGCGCGTCATGCCATCCTCCGCATATCTGTGCCAAAACAAGCCCCAGCTCAGGACTTCGGCTTCACCTGATACTTGCCCGGAGTCTTGTCGAAACTAGCCTTGCACTCCGCCGTGGCGAAGATCACGCGCTTGCCATCCTTCGTATTGCTGCGGAAAATCAGACGCGCGTCCTTGTGGCAGACCGGGCATTCCGTGTTCACGGGTGGATCGGCAGCGATGCTGTTGAGCGTTAGAGATGCCGTGAGGGCGAGAAGAGTCAGCAGTGTTTTCATGGTGGATCAGGTTGGGTAAAAGCAGTCAATGCTCATATTCAACGCAAACGCCCTAATCTGTCACGCATGATTTTCAGCGTGACAGCACCTGCCCCGCCTGCCCTAGTGCCACTCCCCCATGGAATCCCCCTCGCCCTCCCGCGCCACCACCATCCTTCAGGTCATCGGCGGCTTGTACATCCTCTTTGGCAGCTTTGCCCTCGTCAACATGGTTCAGAATTGCCGCCTCAGCTTTGCCCCACTCGATGGACAAATCGGCCTCATGGCAGACATGCTGCGCAGCAATCCTTCCTACGCCACCATCATGCGAGTTCTCTTTTTCCCCGGCCTGCTCTACGCCGTCCTGCAGTTCACCTCCGGCGTAGGCCTCCTCCGCCTCAGCCCGCTGGCCCGCAAAGCCGCCATCGGCTGCGCCCTCTACGGCATCGCAGCAGCACTCTTCACCGCCTGGCTCACCGTCACCTACACCCTCCCCTTCACACTGGCCTACACCCTGCAGCAGGTGAAAAATCCCGACATGCTCGTCACCACGCGAAACTTCACCCTCGCCTCCGGCTACCTCGGCATCGCTCTCGGCCTGCTCTATCCCTTGGTCGCCTTCATCCTGCTCAAGCGCACCCCCATCCCCCGCCCCGACTTCACCCAGTCATGATGACATCCCTCAACGAACTCCCCCAACGCAAATCCCACGGCCCCAAGCTCGCCGTCCTCACAGCCTACGACTACCCCACCGCGCGCATGCTCGATGACGCCGGAGTGGACCTCCTCCTCGTCGGCGACTCCCTCGGCATGGTCGTCCTCGGCATGCCCGATACCACCGGCGTCACCATGGAAATGATGGTACACCACACCACCGCCGTCTGCCGTGGCGTCACCCGCGCCCCCGTCATCGCAGATCTCCCCTTCGCCAGCTACCTCACCCCCGAGATGGCAGTGGAAAATGCCCGCCGCCTCATGGCCTGCGGAGCCGCCTGCGTAAAGCTCGAAGGCGGCGTCAGCATGCTCCCCCAGATCCGCGCCATCATCGCCGCAGGCATCCCCTTCGTTGGCCACATCGGCATGCTCCCGCAGAGTGTCAAAGAAGAAGGCGGCTACAAAAAGAAAGGCAAGACCGCTGAGTCCATCGACCACCTCATCGCTGACGCCCAGGCCATCGATCAAGCCGGAGCCGTCGCCATCGTCCTGGAAAGCATCGTCCCCGCCGTCGCCACGCAGATCACCAGCCTCGTCAAAGCCAGCACCATCGGCATCGGAGCCGGCACCGAAACCGACGGCCAGGTCCTCGTCACCCCAGACCTCCTCGGCAGCTTCCCCTGGTTCCGCCCCCCCTTTGCCAAAGCCCGTGCCGATGTCGCAGCCGAGACCCTCCGCGCCGTCCGCGAATACATGGCCGAAGTTCAGTCCTGAACAACTCTCCTGCTCCGTCTCACTAGACTATCGCACATCACAAACCTTCAAGATTGAACCTTCTCAAAAAGGAAGGCTTCTCATTCGCACCATTCTGGAGCGCCAAAGGCGCGCTCTATCGCAGCCCAGGGCAACGCCCTGGGTCACCTGCACCATCAATTCCGGGAAGCAAACCCAACACTTCGCCACGCCCGACGTCCACCAGCAGCGTCCCGAATGAGCCCCGCCACACGCATGTGCCGCGCCTTCTCAAACTGAAAGCGTGTGGGGCGAGCGACCGTTCACTTCCCGCTCGCCTTTTCCACCCATCTCTGAGAACATCCCCCCATGAATTCGCTCCTCGCACCCTTGGACAGGAAATTCCTCAGCCGTCGCGAGATCCTCCGCGCCCTCGGCACCACCGCCGCCTTCACCGCCTTCCCCTCACTCCGAGCCGCGACCACGCCAGCAGCAGGCAAAGACTCCCTGCCCACCCAGTTCTACAAAAGCCTCACCGAAGAGCAGCACGCCAAGATCGTCCTCCCGCTCGATCACCCCCAGCGCGGCTACGTCAGCAACTGGTGGTACATCTGCCCCGAGCAGCGCCTCCACACCTTCTACACCAAAGATCAGCAGGACCTCGTCCGGCAGATTTTTGAGTCCCTCCATCATCCCGACCATCGCGAAAAA
>DLGZ01000035.1:15590-36371 GCA_002482965.1 Verrucomicrobiaceae bacterium UBA7681
CCCGACTTCGAGTTCATCTACACCGGCCACCACGTCACCCGCCGCTGCCACGCCCACACCGATCAAGGCCTCGGCTTCGGCGGTCGCCCCATCTTCTACGGCAACTTCGCCAAAGCCTTCAACGAGACCAAAGACCACGAAGGCAACCCCTTCTGGTATCAAGGCCTCGTCTTCAACGAATTCGTCCAGGCCCTCGACGGCAAGCAGCAGGAAAAAATCCTCGTCGGCCGCGAACCCCGCGACGAAAGCCCCGCCAAAGTCATCGAAAAACGCAAGACCGACCTCCCCGGCCTCAGCTCAGCCGATCTCACCAAAGACCAGCAGGCCAAGCTCCTCGAAACCATGCGCCGCATGCTCGTCTGCTTCCGCCCCGACGACGTCGCCGCCACCATGAAAACCATCGAGGACAAAAACCTCGTCCAGCGCCTCTTCATCTCCTGCTACGGCGGCAAATACGACATCGCCTCCGACAAAGTCTGGGACACCTGGCAAATCGAAAGCCCCGACTTCGTCTGGTACTTCCGCGGCCAGCCCCACATCCACGGCTATTTTCATCTGCCGGTTTAGTCAGGCTGGATTAAAGAGCAGGCACCAGTAAGTGTGTTCTACAGCCACGCCATCCTGACCATTAGGCAGGCCTCAGGCGACTGTAAAACAAGGTGACAGAGATGGCTCATTCCGCACCCAAGTGTGCAAATGCCCGCATAGTCGAACTTAAGCAGTAGGCTCCATTCATTGCAAAAGAGCGCCTTTTTCGACACCTTTCAGACGCCCTTGAAATTCACAATGACTGACCTTAACTGAGTGCCATTCATGCCTGGCATCTTTCTTTCAACGTTGATGTCTGTCACTTGCGCTTCTTCACCAGCAACCACAGCAGGCCAGTTACCGCCATGATCAATACAATGATGATGCTCTGCGGCGTTGATAGAGCTGGTTCTTCGTTCGGTGCTAATGCCAGCAATGATGTTGCCTTCGGCTCTGCTTTCTTAGCTCCAGGTAGCACAACAACGGCGGGCATGGTTGAAGCAGGCTTTTCAGCCGATCCCTTGCTCGGCGGCTCTTTTGGTTTTTCACCTTTCAAGATCGCAATCAATCGCTCGCATCGTTGTCGTTGCGCGGGAGTGAGATTGGTTTTAAGCAAAGTTGCAAGATGTTCAGCCGGCGAGTTATTTTCGGTTTGAAAGCGAAGCAAGACGAAGCCTACAACGGATTCAGGCAGTGTGCCATCAAGCGTGCGTTGGATAAGCTGAGGCATCAAATCAGGGTGTAAAGATGCCTCCGCTGCTACTGGATATGCAAGTCTCCAATCATTCGCTTCCTCCCAGTCATTGAGTCCAGCGGGCATCTCGAGTTGTATTGCCTCTAATGCAGCATCTATCGAAGACTGTGACTTGTGTTCTCTGATTAAGAGCACGGCAGCAGCAATTTCTGAATCTCTCTGGGCAATAGGGCTCATTGTTTCAGCGATCAGATCTTGCTCGCTCTTGCCACGAAGCCGCTCAATGCTCTGCTTGACAACAGCCTCTCGATTTAAGCCATTTAGCATAGCCTCCCGAATATTGGACTGGGCCATCAAACTCTGGCAAAGCAGTGTTGCAATGAAGATGTAGCAGGATGTATTCATGTCTTTATATTATGGATGATTGCCAATTGGCACATGGCCTTCTTGCAGCTCGTTGGATCCCCCAGGCGACAACTTCCAAACCCCGTTTATATCACTTATGTCGCCACGCATTCTCCAATCTTGAAAGTTCGAGCAACGAGATCCCTCAACCGTTCCATTCTGATTCAGAAAAGCTTGGCCATCCAAACGAACGCGAACGAATTCACGGAAGTTTCCACGCTTTACTATGCGCTCTACTGGTGCGAGCCCAAAAGGCACCAATGGATTATCCATTGAGTAGATATGCTCGTTTGTTGGCATATTATCCTCGTCTAGCGAGTGGTTATCATCGTTTGGCTCATCAGGATTAGTTGGGAAGGGGCCTGCAGTACTCCCTAACCAACCTTGGTTATCTTTCAGCCATGCCATGGTTTCACGCTGGCGAGATACATCAAACTTGATGCCTGGTTCATTTCCGATGCCAGCAGGCTTAACTTTAAATTCAAAGCCAATGGAGTATGAGAACTGGCGTTTGCCTGGGGAAATGGGGTCAGTATGCAAATTCTTGACAGTTTAAATAGCTTCATCATTGGCCTGATCCTGCATGCCTCTGAGCAGCCCGGAGACTTCCTCGCACAGAGGCACACTCTGCGCGACGTCCCAGCAACAATTTGTCAATTCTTTGCCCCTTCCCCTGCCTCAGCTCAGCCGATCTCAGCCAAGACCAGCAGGCCAAGCTCCTCGAAACCATGCGCCGCATGCTCATCGGCTTCCGTCCCGACGACGTCGCCGCCACCATGAAGGTCATCGAAGATAAAACCTCGTCCAGCGCCTTTTCATCTCCTGCGACGGCGGCAAATACGACATAGGCGCCGGCAAAGTCTGGGACACCTAGCAGATCGAAAACCCCGACTTCGTCTGGCACTTCCGCCCCCCCCCCACATCCACGGCTACTTCCACCTTCCTGTTTAGTCGGACGGGACTAAAGATCAGCCGCAAGCGTGATAGCGCTGGTAGCGGGGAGTTCGCGGGGCTGCTTCAACAACTAGAAAGGTTTAAAAACCGAGCAACCGGTTGTTAGCCACGTGAACTTAAATCTGCTGATAATTGAAAGTGCCACGCGCCACGCCGGTCGGCGCACTTGGCTCGCTTAGTCTTTGATTTGCTAATATTTACATCCCATCTCTTCCACATAATGCCTGGCAACTTTTTGATGTTGTGGACAATCAATGCGCGGCACCCGGGCGCTCAGGTAGATGGGGTGCTGCCAGAAATTCAGATGCAGCCAGCGCTTCACCTCATGATCATACACAGGACTGAGCTGGCCGCAGACCGGACAAGGCATTTTCGCCCCCGGCTCCACCTCAAGATCCACATATAAAAATTTGCTCTCCGAATCTCCCTGTTCAAAGCCGCTGCGCACGACCTTCCAAGGTGTGCTCAATCCCAAAGCCATTGCAAACAAGTCGTCTTGATCCATCTCCAAGACTGCCATCTGCCGCCCATCTGCCGCCCCTCTGCGCCACCCGCTACCCACTCAATTCAGCGAGGCGGCATAAAATATCAACCTTTTCTTCCAACTCCCCAAGCAACTAGGGCTGCCACAGCAACGCATGCCCCGCTTATTGCCAATGTTAAATTCCAAGAACTATTCTCGTGCGGCATCACAACAACGGTGGGATGTGAAGGACCAGACGCCTTGGCAGAAGGCGCAATAGTGACTTCGGACACATGAGCTTTCTTTTGCTGCTCCGCTTGGCGGTACTTTTTGATCGCCTCAATATGCTGGAGAAAATCCTTCATGTCCGCAGTGTTCTGTCCTTCCGGCCCCAGCAATTTACGCATAAGAGCTTCATCTTCTGGCTGGCCAGCCCAGCTTAAGAAACGAATGAGAGGTAAGGAGTCAGTTGAATTCCAAGCTTTAGATTGCGAGTGCCAGGCGCGAGCGAGAATTAGAATTCGATCCGGTTTCAACCAAGGCTGTAGATACCGAAGCCCGTGAAGGATATTAGAACGTGTTGTTAAAGAATTTGGTTTCTTAAAAAATTGGACCAAAATATCAACGGTCACCTCCCCTCTCCGTTTCATGTCAGCCACCAGGGCGGCGTGATGGGGCCCTTCTTCAAGGTGATTAAGGCCATGATCCAAATAGATTATTGCGAGCAGTGGATCATCGTTGCTCAAGGCTGCCAGGGATTCAGGGGTTGCGTTTAAAGCAGCCTGCTGCGCTTCAAAAAATAATTTATAAGAGATAGGCTCTACAGGGGGCAATTGCAGCAGACTGTCATCGGTCCCACGATCCCTGTCATTCAATTGTGTGGGGTTTGTCTGAGAGAATGCCAAACAGCACGAGATTTGATACAAAGCCAGGAACAGCACACATCCAGCATTGAAGTCAGAATTAACAAGAGGTGGTTTTTTCTTCATAACTAACCTAGGGTTAATGTTTTGGGTGGAGATTTCCTGGATCGAGGGGATGAAATCGTTTTTGGTCCTGATAATTTTTTTGACGAATTTGTCCGGGATGAGACATCAAGAGCCATAGATTGTTGGGCGTTGGATGATCTATCCCGAAACAATGACCCAATTCATGTGCTGCGGTTTGTCCTCCTGTCTTGTTGTCCATCACGATGAGAGACAGAAAAGATGCCACAGAAAAGATGCCAGGCATTTTGTAGAGGCATGACGCATAGACTTTTTATTTTCAACATCATGACTCACCGTTTCTGAGATGGCTAAGGCGCGCGTTGTGAGAAGTGCGCGGGCAAACGGATTGAGGTGGCTTAGAAGAGCCGTCATGGCCGCAGTTGAAAGGCTGACGGTTTGAACTGAACGAAGTTGATGGAACTGCGAGACATGAATACCGGCCTAGATGCCGCCTCTACACGCGCCAGGGATTGAGGTGTAAAGATCAATCATACGCATTGTAAATTAATACTTTGAATCAGCTCCTTCTAAAGAATGACTGGCATGAATGGCATCTTATTCGGACGATTACTTGCGCTTCTTCACCAGCAACCACAGCAGGCCACACGCCGCCACGATCAACACCACGATGATGCTCCACGGCGTTGATGAAGCGGGTTCCCCGTTCGGTGTTGAGATCGGCGAAGTCGAGGGGGCTTTCTTAACTAGTGGGATGGCTTGTGCGGAGTTCAGAGCGGCTGCGTCCACCTTGGTCTTGTCATTCAGCACCTGTGGCGTGGTCCCTGTCTGCGGGGACGGTTGTGTCAGTGCGGCAGGTTCCTTCGGCATAACCGCTGTCAGGTCTGCGGCGAGTTTACTGCGGGCCGCACTTGTCTTGAGCATTTCTCCGGTGAGAACCACGCTGGGAAGATACTTCTTAACCAGCGGCCCGAAGGTGTTTGCCCTCTCTTCCAGGGAAGGTCCCATTATCAGACGAGTGATGCCCTGTGGGAGGCCCGTTCCGCTAACGAGTGGACCCACACTTAGCTTGCTGACGTCGGCCTTGGGGATCTGCACGTCGCGTGGGCCAGCTTCATTCGAAGGAGCTTCGACCGACTCTCCGCCACCAATGGCATCCGGCCCCCATAATACAACGCTATTTAGCATCATCACCTGCACGCGATCTCTAAAGGCAGACTGCGGCAGTCCGGGTGTTAGTTCATAAACGTTCGGACCCAAATGGTTGTCAGAGAGGCAGAGCGCGATCAAATCCATCCTTTTGGAATGGAGCGCTGCACGGGCAAGGTCTGCGAAGGTCGCCATCCCAAAATTGCCGTGTGTATTCAGTGCATTGGCGGCATCCGCAATGGACATGGCCGCGAAGTCATCCAAAGTATACTTTGCCTGAGCCTGAAGCTTCACGGTGAAGGCGAGTGTAAAGAGACCAATTAGAACGAAAGGTTTCATTGGGAAAGGGGGGCAGTGTGCAAATTCTTGACAGTTTAAATGGCTTCATCATTGGCCTGATCCTGCATGCCTCTGAGCAGCCCGGAGACTTCCTCGCACAGAGGCACGTTCTGCGCGACGTCCCAGCGACATTTTGTCAATTCTTTGCCCCTTCCCCGGTCTCACCAAAGACCAGCAGGCCAAGCTCCTCGAAACCATGCGCCGCATGCTCGTCTGCTTCCGCCCCGACGACGTCGCCGCCACCATGAAGGCCATCGAAGAAAAAAATCTCGTCCTCCCCACCCGCCATTCTGATAAGTTGTGCGGAAATTCGTCCACACCACTGACGCCGTCCGTAAAGACCATGGCGATTTCTGCCTGCCACCCTCTGCCACATGAAACAAACACCTCTGCTGCTCATCTTTCTGATGGGTCTCCTCAGCTCCTGCGCTTCGAAGCAGATCTGCACCCGTTCCATCACCACCTCCGAACCTAAAGCACAGGCACTTGCCACGGCCTCACAGAAGGCTCATGGAGGCTTCGCCTTTGATCGAATCATGGATCTGAGCGTGCGCTATGAAGGCAAGTGGGCGTCCATCGGGCCACGCTTTCAGCCTGTGCTGGTGGACTCAAAGTTCCGCGGGACGTCTGAGGAGAGGATTATCCTCAAGCCCAGAATCATCGCGCAATCCCATAATGGACCGGGAGGCGTGAAGAAAGTGCTGCGTTCGCCTAGTCAAATCGCCATTGCCTACAATGGCACGACCACTGATGACGACGAGACCAAGCAGGCCGCAGCGCTCGTGGCGGATGCCTACGCGCTCTTTCTGCTTGGCCCGTTCTATTTCCAGCAAAGCGGCACGGTCTTCGCCATGAATGGTGAGTCCTTCGTGGATCAGGCTCTGTGTGATGAGGTGCTCGCCATCATACGCCCAGGTTTGGGCATGGCAGAAGAGGACCGCGTCATCCTCCACATCGATCGCAGCAGCAAGCTGCTGCGCAGAGTGCGCCTCACACTTAACGGCCTGGACAGCACCCGTGGAGCCGAGGTGGATGTAACCTTCCGTGATTTCAAGAAAATAGACGGCGTCCTTTGGCCGACCGACTTTGATGAGCGAATCCGCAGCCCATTCAAGCTCCACGCCCATCATTGGAATCTGCGCGGCCTGGAGAGCAATCGTGGTCTGACCACTCGTGATTTAAAACTCGTCCAATGGACCCGCAAGGCTGCCAAGCCGAGCGCAGCCATCACGCATTGAGATTCATGGAGAAGACAGCGGACGCACTCACAGGCCTCGCCATGGGCGGCTTCATGGGTGATGCCATCGCCATGCCTGTGCATTGGTATTACGACCGCTCAGCGCTGCGCAAGGACTACGGCACCGTCCGTGACTACATGCCCCCAAAGTCTCCGCATCCCGGCAGCATTCTTTGGCGCTCTGAATACACCGCGCTCAATGCGCGCGGGGATATTCTGCATGATCAGGCGCGCTACTGGGGGCAGCGCGGCATTCACTATCACCAGTTCCTGCGGGCCGGTGAAAACACGCTGAACCTCCAGCTCGCCAAGGTCTTGATGGACTCCCTGATCACCTGCGGCGACTACGATGCGGATGACTATCTCACGCGCTACATCGACTTCATGCTCACGCCTGGGAAGCATCGGGACACCTACGTCGAGGAGTGTCATCGCAAGTTCTTCACCGCCTATGCGCGTGGCACCGCTCCGAGAAAATGCGCTGGCACAGACATCCACATTGGCGGCCTCGCCCATGTCGGCGTGTTAAGCGCCTATTTCCGGGGCGACCTTGAAGCCACACGAGAAGCCGTGCGTAAGCACGTCAGCCTCACACACCGCTCTACTGAGGTGCTCGCAGCAGCAGACGCCATGGTGAGGATGGCTTGTGACCTGCTAAAGGGCTACCCTCTGCGTGAAGCCATACTCGCCCATGGCAGCGACTGGTTCTCTCAACGCAAAGCCCTGGCATGGTCCAAAGATCCCGACGAGGTCGTGATCGGCAGGCGCGTCAGCCCAGCCTGCTACATTGCCGAAGCCTTCCCCGCATCATTGTACCTGGCATGGAAATATGCCGATGACTTTGAAAGCGGTATCACCGCCAATGCGAATGTTGGAGGTGATAACTGCCACCGTGGAGCCGTGATCGGCGCTTTGATTGGCGGGGCTGTGGGCGTTTCAAAGATGCCTCAAAGGTATGTCGACGGTATCGACGATGCCACCCGCCTGAACTCTCAGATCGAAACCATCGTCACTCGTCCATGAAGACCAACCTCCGTAGCGAACAAGCCATTTTCGTCGTGCGCCTCGCCTGGGAGGACCGCACGAAGCCTTTGAGATGCCCTGAGCCACGGTGAACTAATGCGCGTTTCAGCGTGAGTTCCCAGCGCCTCCTCATCTCCTGCTACGACGGCAAATACGACATCGCCTCAGACAATATCTGGGACACCTGGCAGACCGAAAACCCCGAATTTGTCTGGTGCTTCCGCGGCTTCCCCCACATCCACGGGTATTATCATCTGCCTGTTAAGGCGGAGGGAGGAGCGGCACTTTTAGCCATCCCCATCCATATCCGGCGTATGCAATTCCACACCGTGTACTTTCTCCGTTTCACGTGGCGTGGTGAGCACTTTATAAATGCACCAGCCAAACAGGACGGTGACGGTGCCGACAGATAACAGCATGACGATGAGGCCGGAGGTGGTCATAACGGGGAGAAGGTCAGGGTTCGCAGTTAATCGTGTTTGTTCAGGCCCTGCTCGGCGCGCTGATAGGCCTTGGATCGGGAGGACAGCAGGGCGAAGAAGCTGGCAACGATGATTATCAATGCCACGCTGAGCTGCGCAGCTAGGTTCGTATCCACCACTTTGCCGTCCTTCATTCCACCGATAAGATCGACCACGTAAGATGAGAAGTTGCCGAAGGTGCGCGTGCTGAGATCAAAGCCAAACACGCTCGTCAACACCGTCATGGCAAAGATCGCCAGGAGAAACACCGGGCAGATCCATTTCATGATGCAGCCAAAGAAACGCGGGATGCGGATGGCCGCGCCCTGATGCGCCTCCTTCAGACCGCGCTCGATGCCCCAATGCCAGCCAAAGATGATGATCTGGATCGTGGCGAGAATGAAGATGAGAAAAGTTCCCACCCAGAAGTCCAGCGTGTCGAGCGCCTTCAGTTCCTTGGTGAAAAAGACCACGAAACCCACGCCAAGCGTGGTCAGCAGTCCCAGGATCGTCACGCTAACCTTGCGTCCAACATTCATCGCTTCCTCCAGGAAGGCGATCCCCGGCTGCAGCATGGAGATCGAGCTCGTGATCGCCGCAAGGAAGAGCATGAAGAAGAACGCACCGCCAAAGAACGCACCCAGCGGCATCTTCGCAAACACCAGCGGCAGCACCGTGAAACCAAGGCCAAACGTGCCCTGCCCTGCCACGGAGGCCAGCCCCAGAAATGCCACCGCCGCCGGCACCGTGATGAGTCCGCCCAGCGCCACTTCGCAGAATTCGTTCGCACTGCTCGCCGTCAGGCCGCTAAGCACCACGTCGTCCTCTTTTCGCAGGTAGCTCGCATACACAATAATCACGCCAAAGCCCACGGAAAGGCTGAAAAAAATCTGCGCCGCCGCCGCCATCCACAGCAGTGGATTTCTAAGCTGCTGCCATGGGGTGATGGTGACCAGCTTCAATGCGCCACCACTCGCCGCCACCTTCTGCTCCGCCGCCGTGATAGCCGCTGCACCCACCAGTTCCTCCACCACCTTGGCCTCGCCCGGCGCAGGCTGCGTTCGTTCGATCTGTACCTTGCTCGGATTCCACATGTAGCCTAGGCCGTTGACCACATTGTCATGCGGCTTGGCAGGATCAGGTGCCCCCAGCGTCATGACGCGCGCCAGTACCAGCAGCGCCAGCACAATGAGAATAGGCATGCCATAGTTGCACATCTTCTCGATGCCCCTGGATATACCACGGTAAATGAGCCAGAAGTTGAACACAAAAACGATCATCAACCATGGCAGCGCCGTGTCCCATGAGAGCGACAGCGCGGAGCCATCGCCAAGTTGCCCGCTCATGCCCTTAAACATCGCCACCGCGTCATCGGTCGTCTTCAAATCCACGCTGCCCGTCCAGAACTTCACCGCATAGCCCAGGCACCACGACTCGATAAACACATAGTACATGTAGATCATCACCGGCACGATCACCCCGATGATGCCTATGTACTTGGCCCAGCGCTTGTTCAAGATCGCCGCGAAGGCCCCAGGTGCGGAATTGTACCCCTTGCTGCCCGCATAGCGCCCCATCGCCCATTCCGCCCAGCCGATCGGCAGACCGATGATCAAAAACGAAATCGCATAGGCAAGCATGAAAGCACCGCCGCCATACTGTGCCGCAAGGCCGGGAAAGCGGAGGAAATTCCCCAAACCCACCGCGCTGCCCGCGACGGCCATGATGACTCCAAGACGTGATCCCCAAGCTTCTTTCTTTTGCGACATAAAAACGAGTTTAGGCAGCGCCCCGAATGACAACAAGGTTGGAGTTCGAGAAAGTGCCGTTCGTTTCTACAAAAGCAGAACTCGCGCCAGTGCGCCAATGTGCGAAATTTTGCCCCATTGATGCGCCCCAACCGTCTGCCTGTCCTGCTTTTCGCCACCACCGTGCTCATCATGGTGGGCTCGGTGCTGTGGCTGCTATGGGAGTCGCATGCCCCGCCCGCTCTCAAAGCGCTGCCATCCGGCCACAGTCCCAGTGCCGGCAGACCCGCCCTCCCCGCAGCCATGCCACAAACACCGGTGGCCCCTGCCCCCCCAGTACCAGCAATTGCCAACCCAGCCACCTCCCCCACCCTCGCCAAGCTAAATGTGCCCGGCTCCATGCCGAACGAGGCCCTGCTCACCTTCCGCACCCCCGAGGCCCTGGCCGCATTTCGGGGCCGGGCAGCCGCCCTCGGACTCGAAGTTCTAGGTTATGACATCAAACTGCGCACCGCCCGGGTGCGCTTTCGGGACACCACCTCACTGGAACGGGATCTCAATGCGCATGCCGAGGATTACACCCACGTCGGGCCGAATCTCATCACCCGCATTCCCGGTCTGCCGCCTCCTATTGCGGAATCCGACACATCGAACGCGGGTGGAAGCACCCCGTTTCGCAGCCAGGGTCTGGATGTCATTGGCGCCAGCGGCGACCGATCCAACTGGGGTCAGGGCGTCACCGTCGCCGTCATCGATTCCGGCATCACCAGCCACCCATCGCTCGTCAGCACCAAGATCACCCATTACGATCTCGTCAACGACGGTAGCACCTTCAACGGTCACGGCACCGCGATGGCCTCCCTCATCGCAGGCAATGATGCAAACGTCGGCGGCGTCTCTCCCGCAGTCAAACTGCTCGACATCCGTGTGGCGGATACCAACGGCGTGAGCAACACCGCGCTGGTTTCATCCGCCATCATCAAAGCCACGGACCTTGGAGCCCGCGTCATCAACATCAGCCTCGGTGCGAATGGTTACTCCCCTGTGCTCGACGAAGCCGTGCGCTATGCTCAAAGTCGCAATGTCGTGATCGTCGCCGCCGCAGGCAATGAGCAACTGACCGCGCTCTCCATGCCGGCCGGCATTGCTGGCGTGCTCAGTGTCGGTGCGGTCGATGCCAATGGGATGCAGGCTTATTTTTCAAACTCCGGTGCAGGACTCACCCTCGTTGCCCCCGGCGTTGGCATCGTTTCCGGCTATGCAGACAACCGATTCGTCATCGGTAGCGGCACCTCACAGGCCACCGCGATCACCAGTGGTGTGGTGGCGTATTTGCTGGGTCGTGGATACTATGGGCCGAATATCATTCCGCTGCTCACCCGCACGGCAGAGCCACTGCAAGCACCTGCTACGGCGGTGGGGGCGGGCTTGATTCAGGTGCCAAAGTGAGAAGATGGTCAAGACGCACCTTCTTGACTCCTTGACCTCCCCCCTCTAGTTCCCCGATGGCCCGCAACTACACGCTGCACAGCACGCACGAACCCAGCACCCGCATTGACTACAAGGCGGAGCTCAACGAGCAGCAGTATGCAGCCGTCACGAGTCCGCCGGGGCAGGCGCTGGTCATTGCGGGGGCAGGCAGCGGCAAGACACGTACGCTGACTTATCGAGTTGCGTGGCTGATGGACAACGGCATTCAGCCGGAGGCGATCCTGCTGCTCACGTTCACCAACAAGGCGGCACGCGAGATGCAGCATCGGGTGCAGGAGCTTGTCACTCAAGACGCCACTCGCATCTGGGGCGGCACCTTCCATTCCATCGGCAACCGGATTCTGCGCTACAACGCCGAGCGCCTGGGCTATCGCAAAGGCTTCTCGATCATGGACCGCGAGGATCAGAAGGACCTCATGGAAACCGTGCTCGGCAGCAGCGGCATCGACACCACGACGTACCGTTTCCCCAAGGCCGAAGTGCTGGGAGACATCTTCTCGCTTGCTGACAACACGCTCTGCGGCCTCAAGGAGATCATCAACACGCGCTATCCCTACTTTGAAGAAGTCGCCAGCGGCATTCTGAAAATGCGCACACTGTATCAGGAGAAGAAGCGCGAGACGAACTGCATGGACTTCGATGACCTGCTGGCGCTCACGGTGCAGTTGCTGGAGGAAAACGAAGATCTGCTGGAGCGCTATCGCACGCAGTTCGAGTTCGTCCTCGTCGATGAGTATCAGGACACCAACGGTCTCCAGTGCCGCATGGTGGAACTGCTCACCGGGCCCCAGGGAAATCTGATGGTCGTGGGAGATGACGCGCAGTCCATCTACTCCTGGCGCGGGGCGGATGTCTCCAACATCCTCGAATTCGATCAGCACTGGCCCAGAGCACGTGTGCATAAGATCGAGGTGAACTACCGCAGCGTGCCGGAGGTGCTGAACCTCGCCAATGCAGCCATCGCCATGAACCGTGGGCAGATCCCGAAGAATCTGGTGCCTGCCCGCGAGTCGAAAGGCATGCTGCCCGCGCTCGTGTCGCTCGACAGTTCCTCCGCGCAGGCCGCCTTCGTGGCGCAGCGCATCCTGGAGTTGCAGGATGAAGGCGCGGAACTCAACGACATCGCTGTTCTCTATCGTGCGCATTTCCACAGCATGGAAATCCAGATGGAACTCACGCAGCGCGGCATCCCGTTTCAGATCACCAGCGGCCTACGCTTCTTTGAGCAGGCGCATGTCAAGGATGTGGCCGCGTTCATGAAGTTTGCCGTCAATCGTCAAGATGAGGTCAGCTTCATGCGCATGGTGCGACTCGTCGAAGGCATTGGCAATGTCAGCGCTGCGAAGCTGTGGCAGGACTGGCTCAAGTCTGATGCCGCGAAGGCCGAGACGATGCCGTCCAGCTTCTCCGCCGTGCTCCTCCCGATGAAGGTGCCAAAGAAGGCAAAAACAACTTGGGAGCAGTTTGCCTACACTCTCGACGAACTCATTGATAAAGAGGGCAAGGTTGCCGCTCCGGCGCAGATGATCCGCAGCATCACCGATGGCGTGTATGAGGACTACATGAAGGCCAAGTTTAAAAATTACGAGCAGCGCCAGCAGGACCTCGAACAGCTCAGCAACTTCAGTGACCGCTTCACCGACCCGCTGGAATTTCTCAGCCAGCTTTCCCTGCTCAGCGGAGTGGACACCGACAACAAACCCGCCCAGCAGGAGCAGCAGGACCGTGATGCCGTCACGCTCACGACCGGACATCAGGCCAAAGGATTGGAATGGAACGTCGTCTTCGCCGTCTGGCTGGCCGATGGCATGTTCCCCCACAAACGCGCCATCGATGAAGGTGGAGACGCCGCGCTCGAAGAAGAACGCCGTTTGTTTTACGTCACTGTTACCCGCGCCAAAGACGAGTTGTATCTGACTTATCCCGTCATCAATCATCAGGCCCGCGACGGCGACATCATGATGCGTCCGTCACGGTTTATCACGGATCTGCCGAAGGACTTGGTGGAAGTGTGGAATGTGAAAAGCGGGTGGTGATCTCGGATTCCAAGTGCTCGAAAGAATCCACTCCGTTCATGTTTACCACTCACACAATCCCCATCGCGCATCTGTCCGCACCACGACAGGCAACATACTACCCCGCCACCACCGGCGAAGCGAAGGACTGCCTGCTCTTCCTCGATGGAGAGCTCTATACGGATCGGGTGAAGACTCCGGCGATCTTGGGTGCGGCGCAGGCAGCAGGTCTGCTGCCGCCTGTGGCATGTGTGTATCTGCCGAATGTGAGCGCTGCGAGTCGGCATGTGGACTACACTTGCAACGAAGCTTTTGCTTCCTTCTTAGCCGAGGAAATGCCGCGCTGGATCGAACGCGAGATTGCACCCTTTGATCGGCTATTTCTGTGTGGTTTGAGTTTGAGCGCCTTGCAGACTGTGTTCACGACGCTGCGGCATCCGGGTGTTTTTGCCGGTGTTCTCGCGCAGTCGCCCTCGGCCTGGTGGGAGGATGAATGGCTGATGAACGCACTCCCGGCGATGCCATCACCGCCGCAGCGAATGTGGATGAGCGTGGGGTTGCGAGAGCTGCAAACGAATGTTTCTCATCCGCCCACACCACTGGTGCAAAAGGCCAGCCAGCTCGATTCCGTGCGCGGCCTGAGTTCCGCGCTCATTGGCAGTGGTCACGATGTCCATCGCCATGAATACGATGGTGGTCACGATCCCTCTTGTTGGGCTGCGGAACTGCCACAATCGCTGGCTTGGTTAATGCGACGCTGATGATCGTCAGTGGAGGCTTCGGCTGATCTGCCGCAACTCTTTGCATCACTCCATGACGTCGATCAGCTCGACAATGAAGTGCAGCGTTGCGTTGGGGGGGATCGTGGCTCCCTGTCCTTTCAGGCCGTAGCCGAGGTAGCCGGGAATTTCGAGTTCGATCATGCCGCCCTTGCCAACCTTTTGCAGTCCTTCGGTCCAGCCTTTGACGACCTGGGTAAGAGCGAAAGTGATCGGCATGCCCCGGCTATAGGAACTGTCGAAGACCCTGCCGTTGATAAGCCATCCTTCGTAGTTGACTTGCACACTCTGATGGACAGTGGGCTTGGCTCCCGAACCTGCGCGCAGGATACGGTATTTCAATCCTGACTCGGTGGAGGTGAAGGTCTTGGCAGCCTTTTCATCCATGGGACCGGCTCCTTCAGGAAGTTTGCGGAATGGGACAGTTTCTTCTGCCAGGAGATGTCCTGCCGCCATGAGAAGGCAACCCAAAAGGGCGACTCCCAGGATGCGGGAATGACGGGCGGACACGAGGAGGCTGGCGCGGAAGGCGTTCATTCAACAGAACTGACGTAATGACCGACTTTCGTCAAGCGTTTAGCCACGATGCCGAATGCTTAACGAGACATCAGGTGTGCAGCGCAGCCGTTGCCATCTGGGCCGAGTCCATGATCCAACTTTAAACTGTATGCTTTACTCCATCGAACTCAGGCGAACCGAGACCGTGCCCACAGCAGTGATCCGCGATCAGGTGCAGCCCCGGGAGCTGTCGCGATTTGTCCCTGCGGCCTGCGGTGAGGTGTGGTCCTTCATTCGCGCTGCGGGTCTGCCCAAGCCGGGACGACATGTGGCGGTGTATTTGGATCGGCAAGGGACGGTCGAAGTCGGGGCGGAGGTGGCGGAACCGTTTACCGGCAACGACCGCGTGCGGTGCTCCCAGCTTCCAGCTGGCCGAGTGGCGATGACAGTTCATCAGGGTCCTTACTCCGGCCTAGGCGAGGCGCATGCGGCGGTCCGGCAGTGGTGTGCTGCACAGGGGCGGCAGCTTTCCGAGGTTTCGTGGGAGATCTACGGTCACTGGGATGAAAGCTGGAACACGGATCCCTCGAAGATTTGCACGGAGGTCTATCATCTGCTGGCAGACAACGAGGAATGACTTTGAGTGATGCCCATGCTATTCATTCCATGAACGAGATGCCGCTCACCCTCTTCGAGGCAGATCTTTCCCGCCCCGAGCATCAGGAGGCAACTCTGCACCTGCTCAACGCCTATGCCATGGACCCCATGGGTGATGGCAGGCCGCTCTCGGAAATCGCGAGACGTGAGGTGATTCCCGGCCTGCGCAATCACCCTACAACCGTGGTATTCCTAGCATTTCACGCCGCCGAACCCGCAGGCTTGGCGATCTGCTTTCGCGGCTTTTCCACCTTTGCGGCCCGGCCGCTGCTCAATATTTCCGATTACTTTGTGGTGCCCGCGCACCGTGGAATGGGGATTGGGCGCAGGCTGCTGGAGGTGATCGAGCAGTGTGCGTGCCGCCTTGGCTGCTGCCGGCTCACGCTTGAAGTACAGGAGAACAATCATCTTGCGAGGCAGGTCTATGCCAGTGCCGGATTCACCCAGGCCGTGCATGTCCCGGCGGCTGGCGGGGCGCTTTACCTGACCAAGCCGTTGTAAAATTTTCCGCAAATCCTTGTGCTGGCAATTCGCGCGTCTAGATCTGAGCCTGCCATGCCTGACTACAACATCATCAGCACTGACCAATGGCAGATCATGCTGCCTAGTGACTGGGCGCAGAAGCCGCAGACCGACGGGCCCGGGTCGTTTTATTTCGAGGCCAGTGACGGGAGCATGGGAGCTTACATCTCCGTCTTCACTCGAACGGACCCTGACTCCCCAGCCCTGGCAGACCTTGCGGCCTGGCGCGAAAAGGAAATTCACAACCTGCATGCGATGATCGATCACCAGTGGGAGATCATCGAAGAGTGGCAGCATGATGAAGGCGGCACGGCCATTTCGGCGAGCGACTGCCTGGAACGCAGCACGAACTACCGCATCGTCTGCCTGCGCATGACGCAGTTTCCCTGGCTGGTGCGCGTGAGTCTGCATGACTACAACTGCACCGACTACGAAACCTCAAAGCAGGCTTTGCTGCCGCTGATTGATTCGTTTGCGCCGGTTTTTGCGTAGGGACGGTCAAGTATCGTCAAGTATGGTCAAGCGTCGAGCCTTGACCATTCCTTGACATCTCAGCACCACCGCCTCCGTCACAACGACGCCGTGGTGATGGCCGACGCCGCCTCGACTTCGTCCACGTAGGGTTCGCCGGTGAGTTTTTCGATCTTCTCGCGGTTTTCCTGCTCGCTCAGGGGCGGCGTTTCCTCTCCATCCTGGGAGGCAGGGCCATGGTAGGTCACATGCCAGGATACTCGTTTCCAGCCGCCTTCCACCCGCTGGAAGGTGTAATGCAGCTTGGGTTTCCGGAAGCCGAAACCATCATCAATGGGACCGATGGCCATCTCAACCTTCAGGGGCTTGGCTTCCGCGATCTGCTTGATTTCGACCGGGGTTTGGGATCTGTCACCTTTGAGCAGGAAGTGGTCATCCTTCTCCTCGGTCAGCCCATCTCGGTGGAAGACATTGATGGACCAGTCATAGGCGGGGAAGGTCTGGGCGATTTCCCACATGGTGGGCTCCTTCTCTGCGGGCAGTTTCACCACGTCTTCGATGATCTTTTCAGCCATGGCGGGCCGCTTGACGAGGAGGAAGCGCTCTTCCCTGGCTTTCTGCGCACGTTGCTCGGGCGTGGCGCAGCTTGGGAGTATCAAGGTCAGAGCCAGGGCGGCAAAAGGGGCGATCCAAAAATTCATGTGTAGTGTCTGGCTGTGCATCTCTGACAGAGAAGGATGTAGGCCAGTTCTTTCGAGTATAAAAGGGTGATCTCTTTACCACGGGCACATATCCTCTCAGCATCCTGAGGAGTTTGCCGCCGGGCGTATCCCCTCCCCCGCTAAAGGATTCGCAAAAGATCTGAAACTTCCCCTCGGACCCTTCGTTTAACCCGCCATCGACCCGGATCTCCGAACGATGCCCCCATGAAAACGCGCCTCTGCCTCCCCCTCGCCTGTGCTCTCCTCGTCACCGGCCTCCAGGCTGACAATGAAGTTTACCGCACCTGGACCGACGCCCAGGGACGAAAGCTGGAGGCGACCTTCCGGGGCATTGAAAACGGCAACGTCTTCCTCCAGGTCCGCAACGGCTACGTCTATCGACTCTCGTTGGACAAGCTCTCAGCAGTCGATCAGCAGGCCGCCAAAACCCTCAAGCCCGAAGGTCTGGGCATCCCGTCCGATCCCAATCTCGCCCAGGCCGCTGCGCAGATCGACATGCTGGTCGAAGCCGGACTGAAGAAAGCCGAGCAGAAGCCCAACCCGCTCGCTTCAGATGAACAGTTCGTCCGCCGCGTCTTTCTGGATCTCGCGGGCCGCATTCCCACGCGCGAGGAAGCGCTGGAATTCATCAATGACACCAGCCTGTCGAAGCGGGCGAAGGTCATCGACCGGCTGCTGGACTCCGAGGGCTACCGCAGCCACCTGTTCAACTACTTTGCCGATATGCTGCGCATGGCGGACGTGGCGCAGAAGGCGCGCTTTTACACCTACCAGGACTGGTTGAAGGGGCAGATCGCCGAGAACGTGCCGTGGGACAAGGTCGTCCATACCATGATGACCGCAGACGGCAAGCTGCTGGAAAACGGTGCCACTGGTTATCTGCTGCGCGATGCTGGAATGCGCCTGGATAATCTCAGCCTCACGCTCAGCACCTTCATCGGTGCCAATGTGTCATGCGCGCAGTGCCATGACCATCCCTTTGCTGATTGGACGCAGCGCCAGTTCTATGAAATGGCGGCCTTCTTCGGTGCCACGGAAACCTACGGTGCCAAAGGCAATGCAGGTGGTGGCATGCAGGGCATGCGCAAGTTGATTGCCTCACTGGGGGACAAACGACTGCAGCAGCAGGCGAAAAACCTCTTTCGAGTCAACGGACTGGCGGTGGAAGACTCCAGCACGAACGATTTGAAGATGCCGGATGATTACAAATACCCGGATGCCAAGCCCGGGGATCTCGTCACCCCAAAGCTCATCACCTGGAGTGATGACAAAACCAAGAAGGCCTATCAAGGCGTGCAGACCACCAAGCACGATGAACAACTGCGCGAGCAATTTGCCAAATGGATGACCTCGCCTGACAACCCGCGCTTTGGCATGACCATTGCCAACCGCATGTGGAAGCACATTTTCGGTGTCGGCGTCAAGGAACCCGTCACTGACATCGATGACCCGAATGCCAGCGTGAATCCGGCGCTGCTGCATCACCTGGGCAATGAAATGGTGCGCTTCAAATTCGACCTCAAGCAGTTCCTGCGCGTGCTGTGCAACACCCAAACCTACCAGCGTGAGGCCACCAGCCACGAACTGGCGGACAATACGCCCTACCTTTTCCCCGGCCCAATCCTTCGCCGCATGACTGCTGAGCAGGCCTGGGACTCCTGCGCCACGCTGGTGGTCGGTGCCGATGTGGACAAATTCAAAGGGCACCGCGGCGAAACCTACGCCAAGGCGATGAATATTGATCTCAGCGGTGATGCCTCGCCAGACGTCCTCAAAGGTCAGATCGAAAACGCCGTCGCGAGCATGCGTCAGTTTGGTGGTGGAAAGGCTGCGGGCAATCCCAAGAACAACGCGCGGAAGAAGCGCATGATGAACCAGAGCGGAGGCGGTGAAGAAGACCTCACCCTCGCGCCGCCGGTGCGAGACGGGCTGGTGCTGGCCCGCGCCTCGGAACTGCCGCAGCCGGAAAAGGACCAGCATTTCCTGCGCATGTTCGGGCAGAGTGACCGGCAGATCGCCGACAGCGAAAGCGAGGAGGGCAGCATCCCGCAGGTGCTCATGCTCATGAATGGCGAGGCCCAGCGCGTCATCGGCCAGGATGATTCGCTCGTGGTCAAAACAGCCAGTGCACAAAAGACACCCGAGCAGCAGGTGGAAAGCCTCTACGTCAGCTTCTTCAGCCGCAAACCCAAGCCCAATGAACTCACCACCGCCGTCGCGGGACTCGGCAACGGCATGACCATGCGTGACCTGACCTGGGTGCTGTTCAACACCCGTGAATTCATCTTCGTGGAATAATCACGCCCCCCTTCACTACCATGAATCTTCACAACCAGCTTGATCCCATCTCCCGTCGTGCCTTTTGCGAGCGCTGGGCCAGCGCAGCGCTCGGTGTCACCGTGCTGCATGGCCTCGGCGGCAGCGCCTTTGCAGCGGAAGCAGCCACGGCTGCCGCGCCCTCTGGCCCCGGCTTCGGCAAGGCCAAGAACATCATCTTCCTCCAGATGATCGGTGGCATGACACACATTGATACGCTGGACCCGAAGGAGGGTCCGACGCAGGGCCCGAAAGCGCCGATCAAAACCAAGGCGGATTTCCAACTGGGCGGCACGATGGAGAACCTCGCCAAACAGGCGGACAAGTTCAGCATCATCCGCAGCATGACTTCCAAAACAGGGGTGCATGCCGCCGGGCAGTACGTCATCCGCACCGGCTACGAGCAGCGCGGCACCATCAAGCATCCCAACATCGGGGCCTGGGCGCAGCACTTCCTCGGCACCAGCCACAAGACGCTGCCCTCCAACGTCTGCGTGAACCGCCAGCCGCAGAACGGCAACGGCTTCTTCCCATCCAGCTTCTCCCCGCTGCCCATCCTTGATCCTGACGTCGGCCTGCAATACGCCAAGAGCGAGGCCAGCCCGGACCAAATGAACAAGCGCCTAGCCATGCTGGAACAGCTCGACGCGGGATTCCGTGATCGATTCCAGACCTCCGAAGTGAAGAGCTACTCGCAGTTCTATGACAAAACGATCAGCATCATGTCCAGCACGGACCTGGAGGCCTTCCACCTCGATGACGAACCGGAGGCGCTGAAGGAGAAGTACGGCAATAACAAATTCGGCCAGGGCTGCCTGCTGGCCCGGCGTCTGGTGGAAAAAGGCATCCGCTACATCGAAGTCGCCAAGGGCGGCTGGGACATGCACAACAACATCGACGACGGCCTCGATGAACACGGCGCCGAACTCGACGTGGCGCTCTCCGCATTGCTCGAAGATCTCAAGGAACGCGGGCTGCTGGAAAGCACGCTGGTGGTGCTCTGCTCCGAATTTGGCCGCGGACCCAAGATCAACGGCAACGGCGGGCGCGACCACCATCCGAAAGTCTTCTCCACCCTGCTCGCCGGTGGTGGCATCAAAGGCGGCTTCATCTACGGCTCCAGCGACAAAGAAGGCATGGCGGTGGCCGACAAGCAGGTCAGCCCGCAGGATTTCCTTTCCACCATCGGCTGGAGTCTCGGCCTGCCGATTGACGAAGTGGTCATGTCGCCCAGCAATCGTCCGTTCACGGTGGGTGACAAGGGCAAGGCGGTGATGGACGTGTTTGCGTAGTACCAAAGTACTGGTGAGCTTTAGCTCACTCTGGGAAATGCGGCGCTCTTTCCAGAGCGAGCTAAAGCTC
>DLGZ01000035.1:36384-36889 GCA_002482965.1 Verrucomicrobiaceae bacterium UBA7681
CGCAAGCCTCTCGAACGGCTGGCGTACTTTGCCTCGCGATGCTTTCATCGCTCCTGACCATGACCTCCCGCCGCCATTTTATTTCCGCCAGCACCGCCGCGTTTGCAGCTTCGTCATTTCACATCTTCGGCGCTGATCCGGCGAAGAAGTACCGCACAGCCCTGATCGGCGCTGGCTGGTGGGGGATGAACATCTTGAAGGAGGCGCTGGCTTCCGGTCGCATCAAGGTCTGCGCTTTGTGCGATGTACATGAAGACGTGGCCGCCAATGCGGGCGATGAAGTGAACGGCCTCTCGGGCGATGATCCGAAGCTCTACAAAGACTACCGCGAGCTGCTGGACAAGGAGAAGCCGGAGATTGTCATCATCGCCACGCCGGACCACTGGCATGCGCTGCAAACCATCGCCGCGTGCAAAGCAGGCGCTCATATTTATGTGGAGAAGCCGACCGGGCACACCATCAATGAGAGCAAGGCGATGGTGCAGGCTGCGCGCGAAGCGGGCGT
>DLGZ01000065.1:0-20773 GCA_002482965.1 Verrucomicrobiaceae bacterium UBA7681
AGCCGCCTTGAGTTCAGGTGCTTCGTAGCTTTAGAGCGGTTTAAATAATTTCGTGTCCGATAAATCCAGTTCGTCTAAAGCGGTTCTCCCTCTCCCCGCCCCTGACGTACAACGACACTTAATCCTCTTCTTCGGGGTGAGGGTCGGGGTGAGGGGATTAGCTTTGTATCCGCACGATGTGATGAGCCAATATGGCTATATAATAATTTAAAATGCTCTAGCGAAGAATGGGCGTTTGCAAGAAGCTCCGCCGCGCTCAGAGCGTGCCGCCAGCCCCCAAACCCCGATAACTTACCAAAGTAGAATTAATGTGGCCGCATCCGCCGGGAAACATGAATGCCCGGCAAAGATTCCCAGGCAGGAATGGCACTCAGTTAAGACGAGGTGTCGTCGGTCTGTGATGATAGACACTCTGCGTTTTCTTGCAGGGACAGCTCTCATTACCACCACTCCGCGCCGCCACACACCAGCACCAAAGGTGCTGCGTAATTAAGCCCAGGGTCAGCCGAGCCTCAGCGAGGCGACCCTGGGTATTAGCAATATACGACCGGAAGCAAACCCAGTATCTTCGCCACACACCAAGCCCACCAGCAGCGTCTGCCATGAGCTCCGCCGTGCGGAGAGCGTGCCGCCAGTTCCAAAACCCACGATCACCGCCCTTAACTGAGTGCCATTCATCCCAGACATGGATGACATCAGTTAAGACAACACATTCGTTTATGCCATGATGTCCGGAATTCTGCGTTTTTCTGAGAGGAATGCCACTCTCTTTCGCCACTCCGCGCCGCCACACACCAGCACCAAAGGTGCTGCGTAATTCAGCCCAGGGTCAGCCGCGTGTCCTCCGTAGCTCGCAGAGCGAAGGAGGAAGCCTTAGCGAGGCGACCCTGGGTCAATGATCACCCGACAGGAAAGCAAACCCAGCGGCTCCTTCGCACGCCGCATTCACCAGCAGCGTCTTCAGCGTATCACCGCCGCAGCCAGTGCGTCCCAACGCTTCCAAAACCCACGATCCAAGCCCTTGCTTGAATGTCGTTCCTGTTAACCCATGGCGCCACGATCAATAAGATCAGGGTTTCTTCACCGTCTTGCCCGCATCCAGAAACTCAATCGCCTTCTTCAGCCACTCCCCTTTCGGCGGCTGATGCCCTTGGCCCGGCACATTCATCAACTCCACCGCCTTAAACCCCTCCTTCTTGAACCCGTTTTCAAACACGGCGCTCGTGTTCTTGAGATTGAAATCCTTCTCTCCCGTCACGAGCACATAGCGCCCCTCAGCCTTGGCCAGCTCGGCGATCTCCTCATGCGGAATGTACCGCGCCTCAAACACCTCCGTTTTGTCCAGGCTCACGATGTCGGTGTAAAAATTCACCCCCATGAAGGCGATGGCCCCTGTGAACATGTCCGCATACGTCACCCCGAGCATACTCGCCACACGCGCACCACCCGAGAACCCGGAAACATACACACGCTTGTCATCGATGTCATAAAGCTCACGCAAGTTGTCGTTCGCATCCACGGCCATGCGCATGCGCGCGAAAACCTCGCGGTTGTTCCCGGAATTGTGCGCACCCACAAAAATGAGCTTCTTCTCGGCCAGCACAGCCTCCCATTCCGGCGAGATCGAAGGTGCTGGGCTCGGACTCACCCAGATAAAGAGCCCATGCGGATCCCCCTTCTTGTACTTCTTCGGCACGATGATGTCGAACTTCTCCAGGCTCACGTCGTAGGGCGGCGGCGTTTCAGCCGCATGCATGCGCATCTTGATCTGCGCATTGTCGGAGACCTGCGGCGACACTTTGAAGGTGATGGGCGAACGCACGCCAGGTTTGATGGCGTCATCGGCCGCGAAGCTCAGCGCGGTCAGGAATGGAAGAATCAAGAGTAACCGGAACATCGGCCGATCAAAGCGGCTGCGCCTGCGGCTGTCGATGCCGAAATCATGCAATCTTGCGCCTGCGCCTGTCGTTCAGGGGCGCATGAAGCACCTGCTCTGCCTCTTCCTCCTCACCCTCTCCCTGCGTGCCGCAGACCGCGCGCCGAACATCGTCTTCATTCTCGCCGATGACCTCGGCTACACGGACGTGGCCTGCTTCGGCTCCAAATACTACGAGACCCCCAACATCGACAAACTGGCTTCCCAAGGCATGAAGCTGACCAGCCATCACCATTGCCAGAACTGCCAGCCCACCCGCGCCGCACTGATGAGTGGTCAGTACGCCCCGCGCACCGGCATCTACACCGTGGGTGGCATTGATCGCTTTGAATGGACATCACGTCCCCTCCGGCCAGTGGACAACGTTCAAGGCCTGCCTCTGGAGAAAATCACCATCGCTCAAACCATGAAGCAGGCCGGATACGCCACCGGCATGTTCGGCAAATGGCACCTCGGCGAAAAAGACGCCTACCACCCCGGGCAGCGCGGTTTTGACGAAGCCATTGTCTCCATGGGCAAGCACTTCAATTTCAAGACCCAACCGCCAGTGGAGTACCCAAAAGGCGAATACCTCGCCGACTTCCTCACCGACAAAGCCGTCGACTTCATCCAGCGCCACAAAGACGCCCCCTTCTTCCTCTACCTGCCGCATTACGGCGTGCATTCACCACATGAAGCCAAGGAAGAACTCATCGCCCGCTTCAAAGACAAGCCCGCCGTCGGCGGCCATCACAGCCCAGTCTACGCGGCCATGATCGCCAGCGTGGACGAAAGCGTAGGCCGCGTCATGGCCGTGCTCGACGAACTCAAACTCGCCGACAACACCGTCCTCATTTTCTCCAGCGACAACGGCGGCGTGGGTGGTTACGCCCGCGAAGGCATCAAAAAAGGCGGCGACATCACCGACAACGCCCCGCTCCGCAGCGGCAAGGGCAGCCTCTATGAAGGCGGCACCCGCGTCCCATTCATCGTCCGCTGGCCCGGCATGACCAAACCCGGATCAAGCAGCGATGTCCCAACCATCCACGTCGATCTATACCCCACCTTCGCAGACATCGGCAAAGCAACCCCACCCGCAAATCAGCCCCTCGACGGCGAGAGCCTCGTCCCCGTATTTCGCGATGCGACCGCCAGCTTGAAGCGCGAGGCCATCTACCAGCACTTCCCCGGTTATCTGGGCGCCGGTCAAGGCACCTGGCGCACCACCCCCGTCGGCCTCATCGAAGAGGGCGACTGGAAGCTCATGGAATTCTTCGAAGACGGCCGCCTCGAATTGTACAACCTCAAGGATGACATCGGCGAGCAAAAGAACCTCGCCACCGAGATGCCCGACAAGACCAAAGAACTGCACGCAAAAATGATCGCCTGGCGCGAAGCCATCAAAGCACCGATGCCCACAAAAAACGATAAGCAGACCACCGAAGCTCCCAAGAAAAAGGGCAAAGGCAAAAAGAAGAAGGCCGAGTAAACCTCTCAGCTCTTCCGCGCCAGATAGACAAAAGCGGGCGGCACATTGCCCCACACAATGCGGCTCGTCTCCACGCCGTGCGTCATTTCATGCAGCAGCGCGCGAAACTGCCTGCCGCCCGGCAGCTTGTGAAAGCCCCAGTACGCAAAGGTCGCAAAACACCCGCCCGGTGCCAGATGCGGCAGCACATTGTTCAAGATGGCCTCCTGCAAACCGCGCGGAAACGCCGTCCATGGCAGACCGCTCACGATCGTGTCAAATTTCTCCCCCGGCGGCAGCACCTGGCTGAAATCAAACTCCTGCGCCCCAGCACACTCAAAGCGCATCTTGGGAAACCGTGGCCGCAATTGCTGCACAAAAGTGTCGATGAGCTCGATGCCCACATAGTCCGCATCATGCGGCATCGCGTCAGCGATGGCTCCCGTAAAAGCACCTGTGCCAGGGCCAAGCTCAAGAATGCGTTTGGACTGCCAGACACCCGCAGACTCCATCATACGCTCCGCCAGCGCCGCACTTGAGGGCGCCACCGCACCGATGGTCTTCCAGTTATGACGCAGTTCTTTGACGAAGGTGACGGCAGACATTCGGGCCGATGTTAACGAGTACCAGCCATGGCGCGAGAGCTTTTGCAGGCCAATGGACTGCCTGACAGCGATTTATTTGGAGATCTCCGCCGCCATCCGCACCCGGCACTCCTCCGCCGATTGCGTGTACGGATGGCGCGCACCCAGGCTCTTCCTAAATCCCGCCCCAGCGCGTTCCATCAAAACCAGTGCCTCCGGGTACCTGGACTGCGCTTCAACACACAAAGCCAGATTGAAACAGCTCAGGAAAACATCCGCATGCTTCGCTCCCAGCACCTTCTCACGCAGTGCCAGCACCGCGCGATGTTCCTGCTCCGCCTCCGCATGCCTCTCCTGCTCCTGTAGCACCGCCGCCAGATTGTTCCGGCTCGCCAGAGTCTTCGGATGCTTCGCCCCCAGCAGCCTCTCTCGCAGCGCCAGCACCGCCCGGTGCTCTTTTTCAGCCTCCGCATGCCGCCCTTGCTCATTCAGCGCCGTGGCCAAATTGTTGCGACAGTCCAGCGTGTCCAAATTTTCGGCCCCCAAAAGCCGCTGCCGCACAGCCAGCACAGCACGATACTCACGCACCGCCTCAGCATGCCTCCCCTGTTCCTGCAGCGTTGCCGCCAGATTATTCCGGCTCAGCAGCGTGTCAGGGTGCTCCTTCCCCAGCACCTGCTGCCGAAGCGCCAGCACCGCACGGTTTTCTTTCTCCGCCTCGGCATACTTGCCCTGCTCTGCCAGCGTCGCCGCCAGATCACTCCGGCTGACCAAGGTGTCGGGATGTTCTTTGCCAAAAACCTCACGGCAGGTAAATACGATCACCCGCAGTTCTGCCTCCGCCTCCACCAGCCGGCCCTGGGCAGACATCGCTGCAGCGCTTTGGTAATGCTGATGGAGAGCGATCAAGCGTCCCGTCTCAGTCCCCACGCCCGCCTTCTGCGGCTGGGCTGCCGCACCGGACCATGCCAGCAGAACGGCAGGTAACACCAGTAAGTATAGGCGCATTTGTTGCATGACCCTTGGGGGATAATGCGGATGAGACGCCGCCGAAGCAACCCTAAATTCCACTCAGGCAGCGCTCCCACACATGATTTTTACAAATGCGAAACCTCCAAACTTTGAACGCTTTATGAGCATCCTCATCCAACACCCGCAGTCAGCTTGACGACTCCAAGCGACCTAACCAACCCATGAAAACCAAGCTTAATTCCCCCCTTTCAATCGCGATCTGTCTCACTTCAGCGCTGCTTCTCACCCAGTGCAGCGCACCCCGCACTGAGACGGTCCACGCTGCCAGACCTACGGCGACAGGAAATGTCACGGTTAAAGCCTTGGGTGACACCACAGTCGCCACACGCAGGCTCATTCACCATCCGCTGACCAACAAGGACATTGGCAAGGTCTATGAGGAAATCACCATCGTCTCGCCACGCGGCACCTCGGTCGAAGAACGCATCATCGTCCGCGCATTGCCGAAACTTGAGACCAACGTCGTCTCCAAGTAACGGAGAGCGGGAGCTTGTCCCGCTCACCACCAAGTTTTGACCACCGCAGGCTGCGTGCTTGACGTGTGTGGTGCTTTGCAGCGAGACTTCGCGCCACACACGCCATGCCTTACCTCCTCGACGCGATCGTCATCCTCGGTTACTTTACCCTGATCATTGGCATCGGTCTGTCGCAGCGCAGCAAAAGCGGCAGCATGGAAGGTTTCACGCTGGGAGATCGTCAAATCGCCTGGTGGGCGGTCCTCGCCTCCATTCTGGCCGCAGAAATCAGCGCAGGCACGTTCTTCGGCGCTCCCGGCGAAGGCTACGCCCTGCGCAACTACACCTACATCCAGCTCATGGCTGGCTATCTGCTCGCCCGCGTGGTGGTCAGCGCCGTTTTCATCCCGGCCTACTACCGGCATGGCGTGATCAGCGTGTATGAGTTTCTTGAGGTCCGCTTCGGCCCCAAAACACGACGCCGCTCCTCCGCCGTCTTCCTCCTGACACGGCTCCTGGCCAGCGGCTCGCGTCTCTGGGTGCCCACCGTGCTGCTCGTGCTCGGCTGGAAGGTGTTCATCAATCCCGCCATCACGCCCATGGACGAGTTCTGGCTCTATGCCGTCGCCTTGGTCGCCATCACCGTGCTGACTTCCATTTACACCGCTCTCGGCGGCATTCGCGCGGTGATCTGGACGGATGTCATCCAGGTGGTCATCCTCTTTTCCGCCCTCGGCTTTGCCCTCTGGCATCTCCTCGAACACACCGGCGGCTGGTCCGCATTAAACGCCGCCATTTTAAAACCAGCCGTCATTGACTGGGGCAGGCCAGACCCAGCTTACTCCGGCGCATGGGGCTGGATCAAAGGCATCCTCGAAACCGAATACACCATGTGGACGGCCTTTCTCGGCTCCACCTTCGTCACGCTCGCCACCCACGGCACGGATCAGGACATGGTGCAGCGCATGCTCACCGCCAAGAACAAACGCCAGAGCGGATTCGCCACCATTCTTTCCGGCATCGCCGACATCCCCGTCAATTTCATGGTGCTCAGCATCGGCATCCTCCTCTTCGTCTTCTACCAGCAGCACCCCGAAATCCTCCTGCCAAAAAACCTCAAGGGCACCCCCGACAGCAGCCAGGTGTTTCCGTTTTTCATCCTCACCTCCATGCCCTCAGGCCTGCGCGGCCTCGTCGTCGCCGGTGTTCTCGCCACCGCCATGGGCTCGCTGAGCACCGCACTCAATTCCCTCGCCACCAGCTACGTGCGCGACTTCCACTTCCGCTGGTTTGGCGAACCCGAATCCGAAAAGGGCAAGGTGCGCGTTTTGCGCTTCAGCACCGTGCTGTTCGCCGTCCTGCTCATCACCGTCGCCCTCGGCACCGCCTGGGTGAAGGCGCACAATCCCTCCCTCCGCATCATCCCCATCATTCTCGGCGTCTTCGGCTACACCTACGGCTCCCTCCTCGGCGTCTTCATGGTCGGCCTCTTCACCAACACCCGTGGCAACGACTTCGGCAATGGCATCGCCATGCTCGCCGGCTTCATCGTCGTCGCCTACCTCAGCGGCCTCGACAAAGGCCTCATGGCCTCCATCGGCATGCAGGGCGGCATCCCCCGCCCAGACTGGATGGTCGAGATCGAATTCCCCTGGCGCATCCTCTTCGGCACCATCGTCACCTTCACCATCGCCATGGGCTTCAAGACCCCCGAGAACAAACTCGGCCACTCCAAAGTCGTTCAAGCCATCACCTGATACCACGAGCAATTAAAAACGGGTCTGGTTAAATGGCCCTCAGTGGATGTAGCTTTCGCTGGATCCATGAGAACTGAACCTCGCCATTTCCTTGCAGGGTCGCGCTCTCTTTCGATACTCCGCTCCCGCCACACACCAGCCCCAAGGGGGCTGCGCATCATAGCGAAGGGTTGCCGAGCCTCGGCGAGGCTACCCTGGTACCCGTGCCGCCATCCGGGAAGCAAACCGGGCACTCCGCCACACCCCACGCCCACCAGCAGCGTCTGCACCGAACTCCGCCGCACAATCGCACCGCGTTCAGACCACGCTCCATCCCCCCGCCCAAACACCGCACGACCCGCACCCACAAAAAAGCGCGGACCGTTCCCAGTCCGCGCCTTTCTTGATTCATTGACGATCCCTCTAGCGGCACCGTCTTCCGCCACTCTTACGAGTAGCTCGCCTGCTGGCCCTTGATGTCGCGCTTCTTGATCCACGGCATCAGGCTGCGGAGGCGTGCGCCGGTCTTCTCGATCGGGTGCTTCTCGCCGTCCTTGAGCAGCTTGTCGAACTTCTTGTAGCCCGTCTTCGTCTCGCGGATCCACTCCTTGGCAAATTTGCCGGACTGGATGTCCTTGAGGGCTTCCTTCATCCGCTTCTTCACCGACTTGTCGATGATTTTCGGACCGACCTTCACGTCGCCCCACTTGGCGGTTTCGGAGATCGAGAAACGCATGCCAGCGATGCCGGACTCGTTCATCAGATCGACGATGAGCTTCAATTCGTGCAAGCACTCAAAGTAGGCCATCTCAGGAGCGTAGCCAGCTTCCACCAGCACTTCAAAGCCGGCCTGCACCAGAGCGCTGGCGCCGCCGCAAAGCACGGTCTGCTCGCCGAAGAGATCGGTTTCGGTTTCTTCCTTGAAAGTCGTTTCGAGGACACCGCCACGGGTGCCGCCGATGCCGTGTGCCCAGGCAAGGGCAATCTTCTTGGCCTGCTTGTCAGCGTTCTGATAGATCGCGATGAGAGCGGGGACGCCTTTGCCTTCGGTGTATTGACGGCGCACGATGTGGCCTGGGCCTTTCGGAGCCACCATGATCACGTTCACGTCCGCAGGAACGATGATCGTCTTGAAGTGAATGGCGAAGCCGTGGCTGAACAGCAGGGTCTTGCCCTTCGTCAGGTGTGGCTTGATGTCCTTGTCGAAAACATCGGCGATTTTGGTGTCCGGCACAGCGACGAAGATCACGTCGGCTTTCTTCACGGCTTCAGCAGTGTCATAGACCTTGAGGCCCTTTTCTTCAGCCACTGCGCGGCTCTTGCTGCCGGGGTAGAGACCGATGATCACTTTGACGCCGCTCTCTTTCAGGTTCAGGGCGTGGGCATGGCCTTGGGAGCCGAAGCCGATCACAGCACAGGTCTTGCCTTTGAGCGGTGCAAGGCTGGCGTCTTTTTCAGTATAGATTTTCGCGGGCATATAGGTTCTGGTTTGAAGGGCGGCGACAGTGCTTCAATGGGGGGGCGGGGTCAAACGGCTTTTTCCCGGTCGCCCAAGGCTGTCATTGACCGCCTCGGGGCACTGGGTAGTCTCCTTGCCTCCAATATGAAACCCACCACCGCCCTGCTTTGCGCCGCGCTTACGGCTGCAACCCTCACTCAAGCCCAGGAAGTCAAACCCGCACAGCCGGCCTCAACTCCCGCCTCCACCGCCCTCCCCATGGACAAAGTCAGCTACTTCATCGGAAAAAATGTCGGCGCTTCCATCCTGCGTCAGCAGGAAAAGATTGACCTCAAAGAATTCGCCGAAGGCGTCAAGGATGCCCTCACCTCCAAGAAGAGCTCCAGCTACTCCATGGGCACAGGTCTCGGCCAGCAGTTCGCCAGCGAAGGCATCCCGATTGATATCGACAAGCTCATCGCCGGCATCACCCTCACCGTCCAGCCCGACTCTGGCAAGCCCGCCTACACCGAAGCAGAACTGACTTCCGCCATGGCCTCCTTCGAGATCTTCATGAAAGCCAAGGCTGAAGCCAACATGACGCCAGAACAGCGCGCTGAGCAGGCCGCCGTGAAGCAGAAAATGGAAGCCGCCAAGGAAGAGGGCGTGAAATTCCTCGCCACCAACGGCAAGCGCAAAGAAGTCACCACCACCAAGAGCGGCCTGCAGTATGAAATCCTCAAGGCTGGCGACGGACCCAAGCCCGCCATCACGGACTCCGTGAGCGTTCACTACCACGGCACCCTCGTGAACGGCACCGTCTTCGACAGCTCCGTCGAGCGCGGCATGCCTGCCTCCTTCGGTCTCCAGGAAGTCATCAAAGGCTGGACCGAAGCCCTCCAGCTCATGCCCGTCGGCTCCAAGTGGAAACTCGTCATCCCCTCTGACCTCGCCTACGGCGACAGCGGCAGCCCAAGCGGTGGCATTGGCCCAGGCGTCCCTCTCATCTTCGAAGTCGAACTCCTCGGCATCGTGAAGTAATCATTCGATTCAGCATTGAATCCCATCAGGGCAGGTCTTCGGACCTGCCCTTTTTCATGGACCCTTGTTCGCTGCGCGAAAGAAAGACACAGTCCTACATGAATGGCACTCAGTTACGCGCGGTGCCGTTTTTTTTCGCAACCTGCCGGCAGTATCCGGCCCAGCACTCTCGCGAACGCGACAGCGTTTTGGAGTGCGGTCGCGGAGATGCACGGCGCAAGCCTGCATCGTAGCTACCGCTTTCGCGGGGTGACGAATGTGCTTCGTCCTGATCCCACCGTCCAGCCGACGAAAGCGGCTTCGCTTCAAGGCTTGCGCGTCCTGCGTAGTTTTAGCTAAGAAGGGCCGCACGCACTCCAAGAGGCTGTCGCGTTCACACGATTGCACCGAATTATGAAAACCCACGATGCCTGCCCCTGATCGAATGCCATTCAAGTCTCTGATCATTTGCGATGTTCACTCCGTTTGATTCCTGATATTCACCTCACCCATGTCCCCCGCCCCACTTCAGCCCTCCGCACCCTCGGCACGTCTGCTCTCCCTGGACGCCCTTCGCGGCTTCGACATGTGCTGGATCCTCGGACTCGCAACCCTCACCGAGCAGGTGCTAATGCGTGCCTTCCCATCATCCCCCATCGTAACCACCATCGCCACTCAGTTCGACCACGTGGACTGGGCCGGCTTCCATTTCTTCGACCTCATCTTTCCCCTCTTCCTTTTTCTCGCAGGCGTCTCCCTCGCCATTGCCGTGCCTCGGCGAATGGCACGCGATGGCCGCATCGCCACCATCCGCCACCTCCTCACACGCGCGGCCATTCTGGTAGCCCTCGGCATCATCTACTCCGGCGGCATCAAGAACGGCTGGGATCAAATCCGCTGGCTCGGCGTCCTGCAGCGCATCGGCATCGCCTCAGCCGCCGCAGGTCTGCTCTCACTCGGGTTCCGTGCACGCGGATTGATCGCAACAACCGCAACTCTGCTCATCGGCTACTTCCTCCTCCTCCGCTTTGTCCCCGTGCCAGGCATCGGCACAGGAAACGATGCCGAAGGCATGAACCTCACCAACCACCTCGACAGCATCTGGCTCCCAGGCCGCAAGTATGACGGCGATCACGATCCCGAAGGCATCCTGAGCACCCTCCCAGCTATCGCCACCGCACTCCTTGGCATCCTTGCCGGAAAGTGGATCACAGGCTCCGCATCACCCCTCCGCAAAGCGGCCGCCCTCATCGTCGCCGGCCTCCTTTTGCTCGCCCTCGGCTGGGCCTGGCATCCCTTCTTCCCCGTCATCAAAAAACTCTGGACCTCCAGCTTCGTCCTCGTCGCCGCCGGTTGGAGCGCCATCCTCCTCGCTCTCTTCTACACCCTCGTCGATGTCCTTGGCTGGCGGCGCGGCCTCTCCCCCTTCCTCTGGGTCGGCGCCAATCCCATCGCACTTTATCTCTGCTCAGGCTTCGGCTTCTTCCGCATCATCAGCGAACGCCTCTTGTTCCAGACCGATTCGTCTTATTCCTGGCTCCCCACCGCCATGACCTTCGCCCTCATGCTCGCCACCGCCCAGTGGCTGCATCGTCGTCAGATCTTCCTCAAAGTCTGAAGTGCGACAGACACTCCTGTCTGTCGATCAGCGCTCTCCCATCTCCCAGAGCCGACGAACAAGAATGCCCATCGTTTTTCATGGACTTCCTCCTGCCCTGCGGCGTCCATATGAACCACTTGGTAATATAACATACCATCGTTGCGCGCACTCAAATCGCTGGACGTAGTGATGGTCTCCTGTCTTGAAGGCCAACGGCCTTCCGTAACATAGCCCAGGGGTGCCGAGCTTTAGCGAGTGCTCCCCTGGGTTCTGGCATCAGCATCGGGAAGCAAACCCAACGGTCCGTCACACACTTCGTCCACCAGCAGCGTCTGCAAAGAGCTCCGCCACACAGTTGCCCCATGATCACACATCGCTCCTAGACCACCCAAACCCAGTGACCGCCCTTCCTGTCTGCCTTTAACTTTTACAAACTGACGGTCGCCCTCTGTGCGCAAATCAGTTTCCCAAATCGCCAGCCTCATCCTTCACCGGCAGCAGCAAATGCAGCTCCGCAAAACCCCGGTAAAACTCCATCGCCGGCCGTGCTGAATCCACCTCATGCTCCGCCGCCATCTGCGCAAACAACCCACCGATCTGATCCAGCTTCTGATTCCAGTTCTCCAGCTTGATCCGCGCACAGGGACCACCCGCCACTTCAATCACCGGCAGCCCCGTCACGCGCTCCTCCAGCTCTCCATCAGAGACGAGTCCGGCGAAGTACTCGTCCTCAAAGATGAGTCCGTAAGCTTTGCGACCTTTGATCTTCCGCTTCGCTTCGATCTCCTGCCAAGCTCCGCGAATACCTTCAGGAAAGGACTTCGCCTTCACCGTGATGAGGCGAAGAGGTGCTTGCTCGATGATGATTGATTTCATGGAGTGTGAATGTGCCGAAGAATTGGCAATCGAAGCCCGTCAGGAGCGTCTGCGCGGGCTTTTTGGACCACGCCAGTTTTCGCGCATGGTCAAAAGGCAGACTGAGATCACGAAGAACACCGCCCAGAAGGCACCGAAGCACACAAAGTCATTCGGCGAGACCGGGGTAATCCAAGTCTTCCATTCTAGGGGCATGCTTTTCGGGCCTTGGAAGCCCGGCTCACGGGATTTCAAAATGAAGTCTTGGTAGATGTCATGACCGATAACTAGGGCGGCAAACAAAGCGGTTCCTTTGAACAATCGCTTCAGGCTGGTGGGAAGCAGCACTCGCAACCTCTGCCAATCCCGAATCCAGACCACGCCCCAGTACACGCCATTTCCGTTAATCTCATGCAAGGCTCGGACAGCCGCGACAAATGGGATGAACACAACGAAATGCAGCGCATAAAAACCGACCCAAATGCCATGGTCGGGTCTGAACACGGCTGATAGGCAAACCGCCATCGAGCAGGCATAACCCGCCCAAGCGAGCATTTTGCAAAATCGTCTCCAAAGTGACATGGCGGATCAATTTTTACCACTCGCCCACTTCACCGCATTCGTCAGGATCTGCTGATACGGCTTCAGATCATGCACCCGCGCATCATGCCCCAGCGCGATGCCCACCACCTTCGCCTTCGCATGCTCCGTCACCCACACACTCGGATGCCCCGCCTTGTACTTATCACTCGGACTCGTCTCCGCCAGCACCGTGATCTTCGCCGTCCCCTCAGGAATCTTATCCGCCTCCGCATTCACATAATACAGCTCGTCCTCCACCGTGAAGCTCGCGGGCACCCCCGCCATGATCGGATGATCCGCCTTCACCGCTTTCACCTCAAACGGATGAATCTTGTCATGCCCCCGCGCTCCACCACCCACGATCTGCGCATTCAGCTCAGGCCATCCGCCAAAGCCATACCATGTGCCAGGATGCAGCATGATGATGCCCTTGCCCGCAGCCGCGAAATCCATCAGTGCCTTGCGATACACCGCCGTGTCGAAAAACTTCCGGTTCACACTGATCACCGCCACATCCGCGTTCGCGAGTTCAGCCGCAGCCTGATCACGATCCTCCGTATAATTCACCGTAAACCCCGCCGCCTTCAGCGTCGCCACATCCGTCTCCCCAAAGAACTTCGCAAAGTTATGCGATGACCCGCCACCAATGACCAGCACCTTGGTCTTTCCAGCCTCCCACTGCACCGGAGCCGCAGGCACCAGCGGACCATCGCCCTTGCCACCTTCTTTGGGCCCGGCTTCTGGCGTACCACGAACGTCCACGTTCGTTTTGGGCTTGGGTGCCGCCGCCCCAAGTTTCACCGTCTCGGCACTCGCCGTGATCGCCACCGTGCAGGGCGTGACGATGCTGCCGCTCGTCTCCAGAGTGATTTTCTTCAGCGCGCCCTTCTTCTTCAAGTTGATCGCAAAATAACGAAGCTGACCGCGCCGGGTGAAGTCGCCCGCATCATCACTCAGCGGCACTTCCGCTTTGCCGATGTAGTCGGCGAAGTGCTCGCCATTCTTGAGCACGATGCTTTCCTTGTCGCCGTCGGCGAATTCAACATACACCGTCATCGCGGGCTGCCCGAGAGCTTTGTCCCCGCCGAAAGGCCAGCCCCAACCAGCGACCCCACCAAGGAAGTGCAGGCTTGCAGCGGTCGCACTCGTGGCGATCTCAATCTTCTCAGGGAAGTTCTCAGCCACGGTCCCTTTGCCACCACCTTGGAGGGCGATGAGGCTCGCGCCCGTCTGCGATTTCTCAGGGTCCATCACGAAAAACGGCACGCCATTCACAGTGACATTTCCAAACTTGTGCAGCGTCACCGTCTGATCCTTCGCATCTTCCTTCGCGAAGATGCCGGCACGGCTGTCAGCGTTGTAGGCGGTGCGCAGATCAATGACACGGAACTTCTGCTCCCCACCGCAGATGAAGGCCAGGATGTCCCTCAGCGTCTCAGCACCCAGCGCATCCAGCCCGTCCGGCATCAGACTGCGCCGCGTGTTTTCCCGCGTGGCGATGTCGTCCTTCTTGATTTCAAAATCACCCACCTGATTGCGCAGCGTCAGGCTCGCCTGATTTTCCGTGATGATGACACCAGCCTGCGTCTCGCCCTTCTTCGTGGTGATGTTCCAGGCCCAGAAGCTCGGATCAACCTCACGGTTCGGATCCACAATATGCACCAGCAGCTCCGCCGGCCCATGCGCCCCCATGCCCGTAAGCTGCGGCCCCACATCACGCAGCCCCACATCGCCCAGCTTGTGGCAGATCGCGCACAGCGCCGTGAACATCGCCTTCCCCTTCACCCCATCCCCCGGCTTCTCCACCTCCGGCGTCAGCTGCGCCAGGAGCTCATTCTTCGCCTTGGCGTTCGGGTTCAGCTTGTCGATCATCGCATTCGCCAGCTTCGCCACCTGCTTGTTCGGATGCGTCCGCAGCCGCGCAATATTCCCCGGCCCAATCTCCTTCGGATCAATCTTCCCCTCCTGAATCGCTCCCAGCAACGCCAGCGAAGCCTCTGGCCTCTTCAAAATCGCATCAAAAGCCTGCGTCCGCAGCTCTGGCTTCAGCCCGTTCAAGTTCCCCACCAGCTCCGTGACACTCCCCTTCTCATCCATCGCCGCAATGATCGCCCCCTGCAGCGCCGTCGGCGAATCCGTCTTGACCAAAGTCCGCACCACCAGCGCGCTCGCCTCACCACCAATGCCGATCAAAGCCTTGGCAGCCGTAACGCGATCCCCAACAGCCGCCGCTCTGTCCTCCAGCTTCGCCGTCAGGTTGTCCGTTTGCGTTTTGACCTCAGCCGCCAGCACCCCCGCCTTGTCCCACTTCACCACCAGCGGCAGCGCCGCCGCCGCCAGCTCAGGCTGCCCCAGCAGTTTCTTCAAAGCCCCCGTCAGTTCCGGCGTAAGCACAGGCGCTTCGTTAAACTGCTGCGCGATACCCTGAAGAATGATGACCTTGAGGGAGTCGGCTGTCGCATTTGCATTGGCACAAGCGATGAGCAGTTTTGCGGCATTGTTTGGTGCATCCTTTTGGAAGCACATCGGAACAAGGACGGAGACAAGTGGTGCTAGCTTAGCGTTGGCTTTGAACTCCAGACAGTCAGCTGCAAAATCCGCGGGAACTTCAGTCGTTGCGCCGATGATCGCAGACTGAGTCCAAGGATCATTCGCGGCAAGGAACCTATCAATGAGCGCGCCACGAATCGCTTTCTCCTCAGTGTAGGGGGCAAGTTGATAAAAATTCAGATCATTGTATGTCTTAATGCTGTTGATGGTGAAATTAACAAATGACGCCCTCTTTTCAGGAGCCGTTCTCCTGAAAATTTCCAATTCTTTTGCGGAATCGTGCAAAGATTGCTTCTTGCCACTCGAAGCTGCGGAAATCACTGTGATCGCACCGATCAAACGCGGATCCACTCCTTGCTTTAACTCCGAAGAGCTGCGGAACACTTCAGCCATATCGAAGTTTTCTCCAATTAAGCGGGCGATCTCTTTCTTCAGTGGAACATTTGGGCTCGAAGACGCGGCTTTCAACAACCCTGCTAGATCCTTCTTATCCAGCACCGGCACCTCCAGCTTCTTCGCCTGCTTGTGCTGCACCTTCCAGATACGCCCAAAGTAATGATCACGGTCAGGACGCACCGCAGCATTGGCCGGACCATGAATCGGCCCACGCGTGTCATTATGAATCACCGCCTGGTTATAAAAATCCACGACATACAACGCACCATCCGGCCCCACACGGTTCTCAATCGGCCGGAACCACAGATCCTTGCTGCGAATAAACTCCGTCTTCTCACGCCCCGCTTCACGGTGCGCCTTGTAGGTCACCCCATCTTTCTCCACAAAAAAGTGGCTTACAATGTTCAGCGTCGGCTCCGTGCAGAAGTAGCTGTAGTTCCACTTCGCCGGCCAGGCACCACCTTCATAAATCGCGCAACCTGCCGCCGCCGTATAGCTCCCCACCTGATCGATCTGCACATACGCCTGCTCCGGCCATGACATCAGCGGATACGTCGGCTCCTTCGGCAGCATGCCGTTCGTTCCCATGACCCCAGGCAGCTTGCCCTTCGCCAGCACATACTCCGGCAGCACCACATGCAGGAAATGATTCCCACTCGTCGGCTGCGTAAAGAACACCTGCCCATCCCAAGTGATGTCCAGCCCCCAGGTATTCCCCCCGCGCGAAGCATACTGCTCAAACGCACTGCCATCCGGCTTGAACCTCACCACACCACTGCCATCCGCCCCAAAATCCTGCTTACCATCAGCCGAAGTCACATGCCCGGAGCTGTAACCATGCGTGGCATACACCCAGCCATCCAAACCCCAGCGCAGGTTGTTGATCACCGCATGCGTGTCTCCCGTTCCCAGTCCCGTGTAAAGCTTCGTCCGCTTGTCAGCCTTGTCGTCACCATCCGTGTCTTCCAGAAACCAGATATCCGGTGCCGCACACGCAATGACCCCATTCTTGTAAAAGCAAAAGCTCGTGACGAGTTCCAGCTTGTCCGCAAACACCCGCTTCTTGTCCATCACCCCATCGCCATTCGTGTCAGTCAAAATCGAAATTCGGTCGATCGGATCACGATCATACTTTTTCGTCCACGACCCGCTGTCCTTCCACTTCTCCACATTCAGTTCCCGCCGACCATTCGGATACTCTGGCGTCTCACACACCCACAGACGGCCCTTCTCATCCCAGTCCACATTCATGACCTTGTTGATCAGCGGCTCACTGGCCACCAGCGAGATCTCAAACTCCGGATGCACCTCCAGCTTCTCCGCCGCCTTCTCCGGCCGCGTAGGCCCACCCTCGACATACCGCAAATTGTCCCCCAGCTCCTCCGGCTTGCACAGCTCATCCACATTCTCCCTCTTCCCCGCCCACGCGATCCCCCTCAGCAGCAGCGCCCGGAAATTCGGCCGGCTGAAGTTCGCATAGTAGTGCCCCGGAATGCTGACAAACGAGCGGTAGTTGTCCTTCTCATAAGTCCAAATCTGCGGCTGAATGTCATAGATGCTGACCTCCTTGCCACCCTTCGTAATTTCAGCGGCGCGCTTGGCAGCCTTTTCATTCCGCACCCCAGCCGGCTTCGGCGTGTAAGCCCCGGCCAAAATGTGGCACTCCGGCAGCACATCCATGTCATAGTAAATTTCATCATCCATTGCGAAATTCGACACATCTTTCGTGATTTTGTCCGACCTGTCCGTGAAGTACAAATGCATCGGCCCCTCCCGCCATTTCGTCTGCCCATGGTGCCAGGACCCGCCAATGATGCCCTTGAACCAGTCATGATCCTTGGACACCGAGGCCGCGTGGATCGTCACAATGCCACCCCCGCGCTCCAAATACTCCATCAGGTCCTTCCGCTCCTGCCCGATCTTGATGTCACCACCGCTGTCCAGATGCAGAATCAGCACATCCGTTGCATCCAGTTGCTCCTTGGTGGGAAATGAATCGCCACCAGTCGCCTTGGCTCCTCGCTCATTCAGCAGCGGCACCCAGTCCCGCAGGAAAGAAGGATGATCATGCGCCCCCGGCCCATGGGACTTCGGCCCTGAGCGTATAAAGACCCGCAGCGGCTCCGCCGCGACAGACGAGTGCGAAATGACGCAAGACAAGGCAAGCGCGAGACAGAAAAGGAAACGTTTCATGGTTGGTGCGATGGTAGGCAGAACCAACGCACGATGTGAAGCCCGTTTTCGCACGGCACACTATCGGAAATGCACATGCGGCATCCCCACAAAAACAAAGGGCACGACTCGCGTCGTGCCCTTGGCGGAAAATTAAAGCAAACCTTCGCTTATTTTGGCTGATCAGCCGGAGCAGGTGCAGGCGTCGGAGCTGGCGTCGCCGCAGGAGCCGGAGCTGCAGGGGGAGTAGCGGCTGGTGCCACGGCAGGCGCAGGAGCGGCGGCTTTGGGTGCTTCTGGGGCCTTGGCTGGCTCAGTCTTCACGGGAGCAGGAGCAGCGGGTGCGTCTTTCTTGGCTTCTGCTTTAGGGGCTTCCGTGGCTTTGGCAGGTTCACCCGGCTTGGCCTCATCCGCTTTAATGGCTTCCTGGATTTTTTCCATGATCTTGGCTTTAGCCTGTTCATCCTCAGACAAGGCGGCAGGGGCTGCGGCTTCAGGCTTGGCATCGCCAAAGAGCGACGGGGCCTTGGTACCGGTCTGGTGACGGCTCACGAGCACGGCCAGAAGGATGGTGAGGACAAAAAGAAAGATGGCCAGATAGACCGTGAACTTCTGTAGCACGTTTGTGGTCTGTGCTCCCCAGACCTGGCTGGCGGCGGCGTCGCCGAAGGAGGCACCGAGGCCTTCCTGACGAGGGCGCTGCATAAGCACGACGAGAATGAGCAGAAGGCAGACGATGACTTCGACTACGGTAAGAATTCCAATGAAGATGTCCATAAAAGGGGCGCGAATATGGGGGGACTTCCCAGCTTGGCAAGGGGGAGTTCCAGTTGGGCAGCCGGATTCACTCCCCTATCTAGGGCCATTCAGGGCATTTCCGGGCCCTTTACAGTGCGTTTACAGACGCAGTCTGCCTTCTAAACCACTCTGGCGGCATGAAGACGATTCTTTGTGCCCTTTTCCTCGCCTTGCCCCTGCTTGCACAGGATTTCCGCCCACGGGCATGGATTTCCCCCAATACCCGCATCATTCACACTCAGCCGGTCCAGGTGACCCAGGTCGATGCCCACATCGACATCGCGGATCAAATCGCCACGACCACCCTCGACATCGCCCTGCGCAACCCGACCAGCCGCCCGCAGGAGTCCGAATTGCTCGTCCCGGTGCCCAGCGGGGCGGTATTGAAGTCCTTTGCCTTTGAAGGCGGCAATTCCGAGGGCACAGCCAAGCTGCTGCCTCGTGAGGAAGCACGCCGCATCTACGACACCATTGTGGCACAGACGCGCGATCCGGCGCTGCTGGAGTTCGTCGGCAATGCCGTCGTGAAATCCAGCGTGTTCCCGGTCCCGGCCAACGGCACCCAAAAAGTGCGCGTGACCTATGAACAACTCCTCGAAGTCGATGGCGCACGGCTCGACTACGTGCTGCCGCGCTCGGAAGCGGTCGAATATGCGGTGCCATGGAAGCTCTCCATGCGCATCCATTCCACCACACGCATCGCCTCGCTATACTCTGCAAGCCACGAGATCACCGCCAAGCAGCCGAATGGCAATACCGCGAGCCTTTCCTGCGAGACCAAGGACCCAGGAGCTTTCCGGGTGTCTCTGCTGCGTGACACGAAGGACGAAATGACCGCCTCGCTGCTCGCCTACCCCGATCCAAAGATCGGCGGCGGCTACTTCCTCGTGATGATCGCGCCGCCCAAGCCCAAAGCGGACGCGAAACCGATCCTGCGCGAGGTCACCCTCGTCATCGACCGCAGTGGTAGCATGGCAGGGCCAAAGCTCGACCAGGTCAAAGCTGCCGCCTTGCAGGTGATCGAAGGTTTGAACGACGACGAGGGCTTCAACCTCATCGTTTATAATGAGGCAGTTGAGATGTTCGCCCCACAGCCGGTGGTCAAAAACGCTGAGACCACGAGGCAGGCCCGCGACTACATCAGCGCCCTGCGCGTGAGCGGCGGCACGAACATCCATGACTCCGTCGTCGAGGCGCTGCGCCAGAAGCCGCTCGAAGGCATGCTGCCCATCGTGCTGTTCCTCACCGACGGCCTGCCCACCATCGGCCAGACCTCGGAGAAGGCGATCCGTGAGACCGTGGCCAAGGGGAATCCGCACCAGCGCCGTGTGTTCACCTTCGGCGTCGGTGTGGATGTCAACACACCGCTGCTCGCACGCATCGCCCGCGAAACCCGCGCCAGCGCGGAGTTTGTTCTGCCAAAGGAGGATGTGGAGGTCAAAGTGGGCCGTGTGTTTGATCGCCTGCGCGGTCCGCTGCTCACAAAGCCTGCAGTGCGGGTGGATGATCCCAATCGTGTGAGTGATCTCATCCCCTCTCCCCTGCCCGATGTGTTTGAGGGAGAGCAGATTCTCCTGTCCGGCACCTATCGTGGTGAGGCACCGCTGCATTTCCAGCTCACGGGAGCTGCCGCCGAGGGCGAGCGGAAGTTCGACTTCACTTTCAACCTCGACAAGGCGAGCACCGCAAACGCCTTTGTCGCCCGCCTCTGGGCCAGCAACAAGATCGCCGTGCTTAGCGAGGCGATCCGTGATCTCGGCGCCGATGGTGCAACAGGTGGCACGACGGAGCTGGTGAATGAAATTGTGCGTCTCTCGACGCAGTTTGGCATTCTCACCGAATACACCGCCTTCCTGGCTGAAGAGGGCACCTCCCTCGCCGCCGCGCCCGCCAATGCCAGCAGGGCCGCCGACAACTACAGCGACAAGGCAATGAAGATGCGCAGCGGTGTCGGCTCCGTCTCTCAGGAAGGCAATTTGCAAAAAGCCGCCGAATCCAAGCAGCTCAACGTCCGCAACCGCTTCCTCGACGCCAAGATGCAGGCCATCGAGATCACCAGCGTGCAGCAATGCCAGGCCGGAGCCTTCTTTAACAAGGACAATCGCTGGACCGATGCCAGCGCCGCCAAGAGCGAACGCGCACCAGAACGCACCATTGAGATCGGCAGCGCAGA
>DLGZ01000065.1:20808-39786 GCA_002482965.1 Verrucomicrobiaceae bacterium UBA7681
CTGCGTGGCGAACTGCTGATGCAGCATCGCGGCGAGTTGGTGCTCATCCGCTGAAATTTCTTCCGTCAACTCATCCACAAACACATCCATGAAAACGCAATACATCCTCATCGCCACGGCGCTGACCGCGTGCCTCGCCATCGCCAAAGATGCGCAACCACCCGCCCCCGTGGCGGAAATCGCCAAGGTCGAAACCGCCGCTGACACTCCGCTGGTGCAGATCGCCGTGCTGCTGGACACCAGCAGCAGCATGAGCGGCCTCATCGAGCAGGCGAAAACCCAGCTCTGGAAGTTGGTGAATGAATTCATCACCGCGAAACAGGACGGCAAAACACCGATCGTGCAGGTGGCGCTGTATGAATATGGCAAATCTTCGCTGCGGGCGGAAGAGAACTGGATTCGCCAGATCCAGCCGCTCACCCGCGATCTGGACAAAGTGTCCGAGGACCTTTTCGCCCTGACGACGAATGGCGGTGACGAATACTGCGGTGCGGTGATTCAGCGCGCAACGAAAGACCTCGCCTGGGACACGAACCCCAAGGTGTACAAGGCGATCTTCATCGCTGGCAATGAACCCTTTAACCAAGGGCCGGTGGATTCCAAAAAAAGCTGCCAGAACGCCATCGCCAAGGGCATCATCGTGAACACCATCCATTGCGGTGGCGAGTCCCAGGGCATTGCCGAGCACTGGAACCAGGGCGCGCTGCTCGCGGACGGCAAATACCTCGTGATCGACCAAAACCAGGCCATCGTTCACATCGAAGCGCCGCAGGACAAGGAGATCGTGAAGCTCAACGAAGAGCTGAACAAGACCTACGTCTCCTACGGCAAGGATGCACCAATGGCCAAGGCACGGCAGATCGCCCAGGACGACAATGCGGCCGCCAAGGCGGAATCCGGAGCCCAGGTCCAGCGCGCCATCAGCAAAGCCAGTGCAAATTACTGCAATACCGGCTGGGACCTCGTCGATGCCTGCAAGGAGAAGGACTTCGACATCACCAAGGTCAAGGAAGCCGACCTGCCTGAAGAGATGAGGAAGATGAGCGTCGAAGAGCGCAAGACCTACCTCGAAAAGAAAATTGCCGAGCGGGCAGCGATCCAAAAGCAGGTGCTGGCCTTGAACAAGGAACGTGAAGCCTACGTCGTGACGCAGCGCAAAGAGTCATCCAAGACCGACACCCTCGACACCGCCATGACCAAGGCGCTGCGCTCCCAGGCCGAGAAAAAAGGCATCGCGTGGGAGAAATGAACCTTTAAACTTCGCCATGCCTTCCACCATCCTTGTTGTTGAAGACGACGCCGCGATCCGTCGCGGCGTCCTGGATGCGCTCAAGTTCGCCGGACATACAACCTTGGAGGCAAGTGATGGCGAGAAGGGCATGAAGCTGGCCCTGAGTTCGACCTTCGACCTCATGCTGCTGGATCTGGTGCTGCCCCATGCGAGCGGCTTTGACATTTTGAAAGCCCTGCGGCGTGAGCGTCCCGGAACACCGGTGATCATCCTCTCGGCACGCGGTGAAGAAAATGATCGTGTGCGCGGCCTGCGTCTGGGTGCTGATGACTATGTGGTGAAGCCGTTCAGCGTGCGCGAACTGCTCGCCCGTGTCGAGGCGGTGCTGCGCCGTGCCCCTGAACGCCAGCCCGTGAGTGAAACACTCACGCTCACAGCAGCGACGATTGATTTCGGGAAGAGCGTGGCCCGTTTTGACAATGGTGAAAGCGCAGAACTGTCTGAGCGCGAGCGCGATGTGCTGCGCTATCTCGCCCTAAATCGCGGCAGGCCGGTGTCACGCGAGGAGCTGCTGCAGCGGGTCTGGCACATTGAAAACCAACAGACAGAAACTCGCACGGTGGACATGCACATTGCCAATCTTCGCCACAAACTGCGAGATGACGCCGAGTCACCACGTGTGATCGTCACCATACGCGGCAAAGGCTACCAGCTCGCCTGACTCCCATGAACTTGAGCTCCAACTTCTACGGCAGTTCCACCACTCTGAGAATCTTCTCAGCAGCATCTATCGCGCTCCTGCTGGGTGGCTGGGTCTTCTTCGCCTGTGGATGGCATGGAGCATGGCTGGTCAGTCAGTTCACTGCGTTCGTGCTGGGCATGAGTTCCTGTTGTCCCCTGGGAGGAATTGCCACCCTATGCTCGGTGGTCACTCTGGCTGCATGGCTGGCCTGGGGCGTATTGAATTCCGCATCTTGAAGAAATTATGCGCAAACCGCTGCACATCTGGATCACCTTCATTGCCTGCCTCGGGCTGCTGCTCGCGGCGATGGCGTGGGTGAGCTGGCACACGCTGGCGCTGGAGCGTGAACGCGAAACGGCGGCGCGCGAGGCAGACCAGCAGGAGCGCGTGCGGCTGGCGCTGTGGCGGCTCGATTTCCAAGCGAGTGCGCTCATGATCCGCGAGAATGCGCGCCCGCCCTATGACTTTCGCCCGTTCCATTCGCCGGAAGGCTTGGTGAACAAGACGTACGACAATGTGGCGAAAGGGGAGGTGCTGCTGCCCTCGCCGCTGCTTGCAGAGATACCTGAGCATGTGCTGCTGTATTTTCAGATGGATTCACGCGGTCAGGTGCTGTCCCCGCAGGTGCCGCAAAACGACGAACGCACCCTGGCGCTGGCGCAGTTCATCAATGCGGACGATCTGACGCGCAGTGAGCAACGCCTGAGCGGACTGCGCGAACTGCTCGCCAAGCCGATGAATGTGATCACGCCGGAACTGCGACGTGAGTCCTCCTTATGGCGCAGCACACGTGCGCCCCCCCCTGCTCCTGCGCCGACCACCGTGCTCAATCGCCAACTGCTCGCCGAGATGGCCTGCGTGGCCCGCTTTGACATCGATGATTCAAAGGCAGCCGAGGCCAAAGATGCCAATCAGCCACGCAATCCGGCCTGGAACACCCAGCAGGGCCAGGTGGCAGCCCAACAGATGGTGCTGAGCACCACGGAGAATTTCTCGCGCAATCGTGCGGTCAGCCTGCAGGCCGAGGAGGCCATGAAACAGCAGCCGCAGATCAAGATGAAGGAAGGATCTAGCGCGGTGGCCTATTCCAAGGAAAAGGCGGCTGAGCCCAAGCCGGCACCGGCGAAGCCTTTGAAAAAGGAATCCGCGAAACCAGCAGACAGCAGCAGTGGGTCCGGCTTCGTCGCTTCCTCTGCACCGGCTGCAAAGTCGATGGATGACAAGCAAATGTCGTCTCGGCAGCAAACACTGACTCTGGCTCCTGCACCTGCGGCGGCTCCCACTCCGATGGTTATGGAGCCGATGGCGGATGGTGCTGCCCGCTCGTTGGGCAATGTGTCTGCCGCCGCCGCACCAGCCGCTCCTTCCAGCACACCTCCACAACCGCCACCCAAAAACTCCCCAACCGCGAACAGCTCGCGGCCCTTTCAGGGTGTGTGGCTCGGCAGCAACCTGATGCTGACCCGCGAAGCCTTCGTGGATGGTGTGCGCATGGTGCAGGGCGTGTGGCTGGACTGGACTGCACTGCGTGAATCTCTGCTGCGTGAGATCACGGATCTGTTTCCGGATGCGAAACTGGAGCCAGCGGCGAATTCCACGGCAGGCGCACGACCGAATGACGATCCGCTACGTTTCGCTGCACTACCGGTGCGGCTGGTTCCAGGTGCCATCCAGCTCCCCTCGCTGCCATTCTGGACGCCGCTGCGCAGATCTCTGGGCATTGCGCTCGCCTGTGTCTTGCTCGCGGCGGTGGCGGTGGGAATCGTGCTTTTTGGCACGGTGGCGCTGAGCGAGCGCCGCGCCGACTTCGTTTCCGCCGTGACGCATGAGCTGCGCACGCCGCTGACCACGTTTCGTCTTTACTCCGAGATGCTGGCGGATGGCATGGTGACCGATGAGGTACAGAGGAAGAGCTATCTCGACACCTTGACCGGTGAAGCGAGCCGCCTGAGCCATCTCGTCGAAAACGTGCTCGCCTATGCCCGTCTCGAACGTGGCAGTGCAAAGGCGAGAGCTGAGAACATCACCATTGGCGAGCTGCTGGACCGCATCCTGCCGAGACTGCAGCAACGCGCCGATGACTGCGGCATGACGGTGCGGGTGCAAGCCACGGACGCGGACCGCAAAACTGAGCTGCATGTGGACGCTGCAGCCGTGGAGCAAATCCTTTTCAATCTCGTGGACAACGCCTGTAAATACGCTGCTCCGCGTTCGGCAGAGCCGGTCATTCATTTGGAGGCGGACACGAGCGGCAAGTTTGCCATGCTTCGCGTGCGTGACCACGGCGGCGGCATCTCCCGCAGCGAACAGCGGCGGATTTTCCACCCCTTTCACAAGAGCGCCGATCAGGCTGCACATTCGGCACCAGGAGTCGGGCTGGGCCTCGCCCTGTGCCGCAGACTGGCCACGGCTCTTGGGGGTGCGATCACGCTGGATTCCACGCACAAGGATGGCGCGTGTTTCATGCTGCGCCTGCCGAAGTGATCAGCTTTCTCCCGCCAGGGTGACAGCCCCGGTGAGGATGACATTTCCCGCATCGTCACAGATTTCGCCGCTGACCTGCCCGAGATTGCCGAGCATGCCCTGCAATGCGCCGCTGAGGTGAAGGGACTGCCCTGGCGTGATGCTGCCGAGGATTTTGATCTGGCGCACTGCGGTGAGGCGGAGGTTTTTGAGCGGGGCCTCGCCAGGGCGGGTTTGAATGAGAATGCCGCCGAGCTGGGCCAGCGCCTCAATCATGAGAACACCAGGCATGAGCGGGGCACCGGGGAAATGACCGCGGAGGAATTCCTCATCCCCCTTGAGCTTCCACACTGCTTTGGCGGAGGCACCTGGATTAAGTTCAACAATTTCGTCGATGAAACGGAACTCAGAACCGTGCGGCAGGGAGGAAAGCGCTTGAATTAGGTCGGTGGAAGATGGCATGCTGCGGTCTTATTCACGATTCACCACCAGAGCAAACACCAAGATGTGCGCCAGCGCCGATGTTCTGCCGTGTGCTCATTCAGATGTGGCATGTCGTCGTGCTGTTGCTGAGCATGATCTATTGGGCCGTCGGCGGATTGCTGTTTGTGCTGGCAGGCGCTGCGCTGGTGCCAGTACTGCCTGTGGAAAAATCCCGTGCTCTGGGTCAATGGCTGCTGAGTTTGGCCTTCCGAGTCTTCCTCACATTCCTGCGCGTGTGCGGTGTGTATGAGTGCGAATACATCGGCTTTGACGCGCTGGACGGTGTCAAAGGCGGGTTGATCATTGCGCCCAACCATCCGGCGCTTTGGGATGCCGTTTTTATTCTCTCCAAAATCCACGGTCTGCGCTGCATTTTGAAGGCGTCCTTGATGCACAATCCGTTTCTACGTGGTGCAGCCAAACTGGCGGGATTCATCCCGAACAAACCCGCGCATAAAATGTTGCAGCATTCCATCGAAGCGCTGCGCCAGGGCGATCACCTGCTGTTTTTTCCGGAAGGAACACGCACGCGGAAACTGGAAAACTGCATCAACACCCTCCAGGGAGGCCTCGGCATCATCGCCACACAATCGAGCGCACCGGTATGGCCGGTGTTCATCGAAACCAACAGCAACTACCTCTCCAAAGGCTGGACTCTGTGGCATCTGCCGGATAAAAAAATCCGCATGCGCATCACGCTTGGGGAGCCACTGGCCAGCCCGCCGGATGAAAGCGCGGCGGAATTCACCAAGCGCCTGCGCGAGGTGTATGTGGCGGCGCTGGGCAACAGCCCAAATGCTTGATGGGAGGGCTGATTTGGAGCGTTATTCTTGGATGCGCGCGCTGCTCCTTGTCCTCCTCATCGGCACCAGCCTCCGCGCTGCACCGAACATTCTGCTCATCGTCGCCGATGACCAGCGGCCGGATACGGTCCATGCGCTGGGCAACACCGTCATCGACACGCCGAATCTCGACCGCCTCGTCGCCCGGGGCACTTCTTTCTCCCGTGCCTACGCGGGCTATCCCATCTGCCATGTGAGCCGTGCGCAGATCCTCACCGGCACCCCGGCCTTCAAAGCGTTGCCAAAGTATCCTGGAGGTGCGATTAATCCCTCCCTCGCCACGCTCGGCGGCACACTGCAAAAGGCAGGCTACCACACCTGCTACACTGGCAAATGGCACAACGACGGCCATCCCAAACAGCGCGGCTACACCACCACAAGCGGTCTTTATTCCAGCGGCGGCAGCAAGAGCGTCACGCAACCGGACCTCGATGACCGGGGCCGCCCGCTCACGGGGTATCGCGGCTGGACTTTCAAGGATGACAACAACCAAGCCGAACTCGGCAAAGGGGTCGGCCTTCAGCCCAACAACAGCCGCCACATCGCCGATGGTGCCATCCATGCGATACAAACAGCGCCGCAGGGCAAGCCACTCTTCCTCCATGTGAACTTCGCGTTTCCTCACGATCCGCGCCAGTGGCCTGCGGGCATGAAGGACCGATACGCTGCCGCGAAAATGCCGCTACCTGCCAATTTCGCGCCGCAGCATCCCTTTGATCATGGCAACATAGGCGGCCGCGATGAACTGCTGCTGCCGACGCCGCGCACCGCCAGCGACGTGCGCGAAGAGCTCGCCATTTACTATGCCATGATTACGGATCTCGACACGCAGCTAGGCCGCATCCTTGATGCGCTGCCGGCCCCCGAGGATGCGATCATCATTTTTACCAGCGACCAAGGGCTCGCGCTCGGCAGTCATGGACTGCTGGGCAAACAAAACGAATATGAGCATAGTATTCGCAGCCCGCTCATCATCTGCGGCCCCGGGCTGCCAAAAAACGAGCGCACTGCGGCACTCGCCAATCTCAACGACCTTTTCCCCACGCTCTGCGAGCTCATCGGCATCGCGGTTCCACCCACGGTGCAGTCCAAGAGCCTCGCGCCGCTTTTGGGTCATCAAACCGACCGCGTGCATGATTTCATCACCGGCGTTTTCTCCGACACGCAGCGCATGATCTGCGATGAGCGCTGGAAATTGGTGCTCTACCCGAAGGCGGGCCGCGAACAGCTCTTCGATCTGCAGGCTGATCCCGACGAGTTGCACGATCTCAGTGCCGATCCTGCGCACAAGACGACAAAGGATGAACTCGCAAGCAGGCTGGATGCCTGGCGTCGTGAGCAGGACGATCCGAACTTGTGAGCCAACGCCGTGCTTCATCATTCCTCGATCCAGACCGGCGTCCCAACCGGCACAAGATCAAACAATTCGATGACTTCACGGTTCCGCATGCGCACGCAACCGTGGCTAGCAGGACGGCCCATGCCGTTTTCATCGTTGGTGCCGTGGATGTAGATATAGCGCTGGTAGGTGTTCTCATTGCGCGGCTCCGTGCCATGCAGCCAAAGAATGCGCGTGAGGACGAGGTCGGATTTTGTTTCCATTCCGGGGGCCCATTGGCCGACGGGCTGACGTGCTTTGAAAATGGTACCGCAGTCTGCACCTTCCCCATGCTTTTCCTTCACCACAAAACGGCCCAGAGGGGTCTTGTTGCTGCCTTCGGTGAAGCCGATGCCAAATTTCGACGTGCTGCATGACCACTCGCGCACGAGGCGCATATCATCAAACAAGCGCAACCGCTGCGTGCCGATGCTGACTTCGAGGTGTGGATGGGTGAGGGTCATGGGGGGGAAGATTCATCCGATGGTGCCTGACTGCACGCGAGAAGTGCGTTTCAATGTTCAGCAGGTGGATTGGCAGAATTCAAAACGCATTTGACAAACTAGACCGATTGGTCTAACCATGCCATCATGAGCGACAGAACAACCAAGGAACGCATTCTCGACGCAGCTGAAGGGCTGATGCTTGAGAAGAGCTTTCATTCGGTCGGGCTGACGGAGATACTTGAGGCCGTGAAGGTGCCCAAGGGGTCGTTCTACCATCATTTCAAATCGAAGGAACAGTTTGGTGTGGAGATGCTGAAGCACTACGTGGCTGATTCCACCGCTTACAAAACGCAGTTGCTGCTCTCCGCAACACCTGAACCCGATCCACTGCGCCGACTGCTGAGCTTTTTCGAAGGCACGATCTGCCGTGTACTCGAGACCAAGGGGAAATGCCCTTGTTTGGTGCTCAAACTGGCGGCTGAAGTGGCAGACATGAGCGAACCGATGCGCGAAGTGCTTGCTGCAGGAAATCGGGAGTCGATTCACATTCTGGAACAGGTGCTGCAGGAGGGCATTGATAAAAAGAAGGTCTCCAAAACCGTCCGCCCTGCCGAAATGGCCGTCATCATTCATGACCTCTGGAACGGAGCCATGCAGCGCTCGGCCATCAGCCGCGATGCCACGCCTCCGCGTGATGCCCTGAATTTTGTGCGCACATTGTTGACGCCCTGATTGCTTTTGACGCGTAAACAAACCGACCGGTCTATTTTTCAACCCAATACTCCTATGAAACCCATCGCCCTCACCACTGAAACCTTCGACACCACCCTCTCCGGTACCGACCAGCCCGTCCTTGTGGACTTCTGGGCCGAGTGGTGCGGCCCTTGCAAAATGATGTCGCCCATCCTCGATCAGCTTGCCACTGAGCAGGCAGGACGAGCCACCATTGCCAAGGTGGACATTGACGCCTTCCCGGACCTCCAGGCCCGCTTTGGCATTCGAGCGATCCCCACGCTCATTGTGTTCAAAAACGGCCAGCCTGTGAACACGATCACCGGGGTGAAAAGCAAGGGTTTCCTGGAAGCCGCGCTCGCCGCCTGATCTCTCATCAATCACTCAAAACCATAGCATCCCTATTCCCATGTCCATCGACCTCACTCAACGCCCACCACGCAGCCCACGCGTCCGCCTGGGCGGTTTCGTTCTCCTGCCACGCATGCTCGACAAATGCCGCGCTGAAATCGCGGGCAAGAACGGCGACTATCATTACAACTGCCCGCTGGATCAGCGCTTCCTCAGTTTCACAGGCATCGACCATGAGGCCTTGAAAGCCGAAGCGGCCAAGGGGCTGGGTGACGCCGACATGTTTGCGTGGATCGAGAAGAGCGCTCTGCACAAACGCAGCGACTACGAGATTGCCCACTGGAGCGAATACCGTGAAGCTGCCGTGCCTGCGGACAACGAAAGCCGCGAATACATCAGCGCGCAAATTGCCAAAGCGGGCGGTGCGGCGCGTGAAGACATCGGCACCTGGTTCGACTTCCTCGATTTCGATGACCACGTTAGCTTCGGCGGCAAAGCTTAACTCACGGACGCATGAAAAATACTTCACTCATCTGGGGCACGCTTGCCGTGCTCACCACAGCCGCATTGGCTGAGGATTCACTGCGCGAGCAATTGCTATCCAAGCAGGCGGAGTTTTCCACCAAGGCACCGGCCGAGGTGAAGACCGCCTATGCTGCCGGCATTCAGGCGGTGGCCGATTCCGGCATACTGAAGTCTGCCAAACAGGCGGGTGAGCGCGCGCCGGATTTCACGCTGCGCAATGCCGCAGGAAAAGAGGTCACGCTGAGCACCCTGCTCAAGCAGGGGCCGGTGGTGCTCACGTGGTATCGCGGCGGATGGTGTCCTTACTGCAATCTCTCGCTGCGTGCTTTGCAGGAGGTGCTGCCGGAACTGCAGGCCGCTGGCGCGCAGCTGGTGGCGCTCACGCCTGAGCTGCCGGACAAATCCACCACGACTCAGGAGAAGAACGCGCTGCAGTTTCAGGTGCTCACGGATTTGAATCACGATGTCGCCAAAAACTACGGTGTCGCGTTCAAGCTGACGGCGACCGTCCGTGATCTCTACAAGAAGCATTTCAATCTGCTCGAATACAACGGCGCGGAAGCGAGCGATGACACCCTGCCCCTGGCGGCCACGTACATCATTGATCGTGATGGCACCATTCGCTATGCCTTCCTGGATGCGGATTACCGCAAGCGTGCCGAACCTGCGGAACTGGTCTCGTTTGTGAAGCAGCTCCTGCCGCAGCAGGGCGATGCCGCAGCGGTGGCATTGCTGAAGCGCTTTTGGCTGCGTGTGTGGAACCCGCCGCATGACCTCAACGCTGTGGACGAACTCGTGGCGGAAGATTTTGTCCTCACCAATCCCAGCGGCGACACGGTGGGCAGGGACGCATTCAAAGACTGGCTGCGCGAGTTTCAGACCAAGCTGGGTGATGCGCGGCTGATGCCAATGGAGACTTTTGCCAGTGCTGATGGCACGCGTGTCGTCTCGCGCTGGCGGGCCACGGGCATCAATCACGGAGTGCTCGGCACGCCGGATGACGGCCAGCCCGTCGAATTTTCCGGTATCGCCATCTGGGAGATCCGTGATGGCAAACTCACGCACAACTGGGTGGAGCGATCCGCCTGGGAACTGCACCGGAAACTTACCCGCAAACCCTGAACTCACAAGACCCCACTCCCATGCAAACCTCATTTCAAAACAAAGTCGTACTCATCACCGGAGCCACCAGTGGCATCGGCAAAGTCAGTGCTCTCGCCTTCGCCAAAGCCGGAGCCAAAGTTGTCGTCAGCGGCCGGCGTGAAGCCGAAGGTCAGGCCGTCGTCTCTGAAATCAAAGCCGCGGGTGGTGAAGCCACTTTTGTGAAAGCGGATGTTGCCGTGGAGGCGGATGTCGAGGCTCTCGTGGCCAAAACGGTGGCGACCTATGGCCGACTCGACGTCGCTTTCAATAACGCGGGCGTCGAGCTCACCGGTGCTATCGTGGATGCCACCGAGGCGGACTACCGCCGTGTCTTTGACATCAATGTCTGGGGCGTGATCACCTCCATGAAGCATGAGATTCCCGTCATGCTCAAGCAGGGTGCGGGTGTCATCATCAATACGAGCAGCGCGGCCGGGCATGTCGGTATGGCCGGTGCCAGCGTCTATGTGGCCAGCAAGCACGCCGTGGAAGGCCTGACCAAAGCTGCTGCGCTGGAATATGCCAAACAGGGCATCCGCATCAACGCTGTGGCCCCGGCCGCCATCGAGACTGACATGGTGACCCGCTTCACCGGCGGTGGCAGTGAGGAAGCGCTCAACTACATGCACTCTCTGCATCCCGTGGGCCGCATGGGCCGCTCCGAGGAGATCGCCAACCCCGTGCTCTTCCTCGCCAGCGACGCGGCTTCATTCATCACCGGCGCTTCGCTGAATGTGGACGGTGGATTCCTGGCGCAGTAACATCCGTGCGTCATGACCCCGCTCGAAACCATCCGCGAAATGTACCGCGCCATGCGCGCGGGCGATGACGCCGCCTTCACCGCGCTCTGCACCGGCGATCTCGTCTGGCAGCAGAGCGCGGGATTCCCCGGCGGCTCCACCTGGCACGGTGCCGCCGCTGTCATTGAGAATGTCTTCCGTGCCAATGCCAGACGCTGGACGGGCTTCGCATTCACAGAAGATGAAATGTTCGCCACCGATGACCGCGTTGTCGTCCTCGGTCACTACAGCGGCACCTCCCCTGCCACGGGCAAAGCGATGCGTGCTGCCGTCTCCCATATCTATGATTTGAGAGGGGGCCAAATCGCCCGCTTCCGCATGTTTGCCGATACGCACCCGATGTGGCAGGCGATGGTTGAGTAATACAGGATGGTGCCCGAACTCACAGGCGATCTGCGAGATACTCTTTGAGACCGGGGTTCAACCTTTCGGCAAAGATGCCATGATACCATGGCGACCGGATTTGCCGCATGATGACCAGCGCGGTGACGGGCAGTTGAAACAGCATGGGCGAAAGCCAGTCCAATGTGCCGAAGGCAAGGTGTGTGCCGACATTGAGCACGAACGCCACCGCCCACAGAAATTCCAAGCGCCTCCATACGAGGAAGACATTGCAGAAGAGGAAGAAGTGTCCCAGCGCAACCGGGACGATCCACCCGAGTGGAAATGACTGGCTGATGAACCACCATGACAGTACCGCTCCGAGTAGCAGAATCACCGCGTCGAACCAGGACAGGCGGAAACCGCATGTTCGGCTTGGGGATGGGTTGGGATTCATGGGGGCTTTGGGCTATTGAATCAGGGCTTCGTAGCGCTGTCGATCCGCCGCCGCGAAGCAGCAGAAGATGATCTGTTTTAGAGACGATGGAGTGCGGATGAATTCGCGCACCGTTTCCACGGCGATCTGTGCTGCCTGGTCTGGTGGGAATCAGTACACTCCGGTGGAGATGCAGGGGAAGGCGATGCTGGCCAGCCCATGTTCTGCGGCGATTCGCAGGGAGTTCGCATAGCAGGAGCGCAGCTTCTCGCGCTCTCCATTTTTGCCGTCGTTCCAGACGGGGCCGACTGTGTGGATGATGTGGCGAGCCTTGAGGTTGTAGCCGCGGGTGATCTTTGCCTCGCCGGTGCGGCAGCCGTTGAGCATGCGGCATTCGGCCAGCAGGTCTTTTCCTGAGGCGCGATGAATGGCGCCGTCCACGCCGCCACCGCCGAGGAGGGAGGAATTGGCTGCATTGACGATGCCATCCACATCGAGGGTGGTGATGTCGGCTTGGACGGCGGTCAGAGAGGTATTCATGGTTCGAATTTCAAGTCGTAAACAACGGCAGCGATTCCACGGTTACTTAGATGAGATAGAATGAGAGGCTCGATACGAGCCCAAGTGCCACCTGCCAGGCCACAGCCGATTCGTGGCATATGAACGCTGGCTTTCATTTTCAAAGCTTCTTCGCCTACTCTTCTCAATGCTTGATCCACCGCCTCGTATCGAATCGGAGGGAGCTTGCCATGTCCACGAATTCCATGCTGTCCGATCATATTTGCTACTGCAGTCGTTTCGCTCACACGGACAAACTGCACCTCGCCGAGAACAAAGGGAAGTGAACCTGCAATGCCATCATGATGCCATTGGCGATATTGCACTTCCGGTTGCTTCCAGCGTTTTGACAGCGCGAGAACAAACCCCGCCCCCCAACCGCCAATGTCATTGCAAACGTGTGCAATAATAGCATGCCCACTAGTTGAAGGCATGGTCGCATCTCCAACAGTGTAATGAATGGGTATGAACTGGCTCATGGAAAGCGAATGAACTGCACTGGCACCTGTTCCACGAGCCAGAGGCCGTTAGTACTGAGGTAGAAGGCGTGGCCTGACTGGTGCATATCAGCCGCCAGGATGGTGAGGAGAACTGGCTTCCCATGCCGTGTGCCGACTTGCAGGGTCATTTTTGTTTCTGCGGACAGGTGGACGTGGTGGCGCTGCATTTTCAGCAGCCCCTGCAGTTGAATGCTTTCGAGAAAGCGCGTCGCGGTGCCGTGATAGAGGATCGGAGGCGGTTCCTTTGACTCATAGTTCAAATCCACCTCCACGGAATGTCCCTGGCTGGCGCGAATGCGTGTGCCATCGGCGCTGAACTCGAAGCGCTTCTTGGCATTGGTGGCAACGATGTGTTCAAGGTCGGCACGGCTCAGGGTGCGCCGGGCTTTGGCGCAGCCGGCAAGCAAATCTTCCACACTCACCCAGCCTGCGGCGTCGAGGGTGATGTGGGCGGTTTCGGGTTGATGCCGCAGGACCAGGCTGAGAAACTTGCTGGTGCGGGTGGTTTGTTCCGGGTTCATTTGAATTTCAAATTGAGAGGTTCACGCGATTCCAGCCAGTCGGCAGGAATGCCGTCATGGCCGGTGGCGAGGGCGACGAGGCTTCCGACAATGGCGCAGTTAGTGTCCATATCGCCATAGACCGAAACTGCTGACCACATGGCTTCTGCATAATCGTTTGGATGCCGGCATGCACACCAGAGGCAGAAGGGCACGGTGTCTGATGAGATGACCTGCGAGCCATTGCCAAGAATCAAGGCGGCCGTTTTCGGCGAAAGCTCCAGCGGGAGCGTCAGCGCCTTCTTGATGCGCCAGTAGGTTTCAGTTTGGGGAAGATTGGCGAGGACAAACCTGATCATCTCATGCCCTTGCGGCACGGATGGATCGCGCTGCGTGGCCATCCATGCGGCAGCGAGCGCAACAGCTATCGCGCCGGTCTGGCCATCCTCATGGGCATGCGTCACCTTAGCGGAATCTCTGGCATTGGAGATCAGAAGCTGGAGGTCATCAGCAAAGTAAGCACCGATCGGTGCGGCACGCATGGCCCCGCCGTTGCCGCAGGATCCTTCGCCATCAAAGACGCGGCTTGCCGCCTCCTTCCAGGGGACGCCTTCACCAATGGCTCGCAAGATTCCATGGGCTGTTCCGCCGTAGCCGCGATCAGGCTCTTTTTTGTATTGCGTGGCAAACTCCCCGGCAAGCCAGTCGGCCACGATACCTCCGTGCTCATGCAGGCTATGCATGATCGCGACTGCCATCACGGTATCATCCGTGTAGAACCAGGGCGGTGGAGGGATGAAGCGTCCTTCCAAGCGCTGGTCAGCGATCACTGGAGTGACAAAGAAAAAGCTCTGCCCAAATCCATCTGCAACAGAAAGGCCGTCAAGCGAGAGCAGCGCACGTTGGAGGCACTTGTTATCGGGTGAGCGTAGTCTAGCTAAGTTCATTTTAGTTGAGATTTTTGGGTCTTATATTCTTGAGCGGCCTTATGCGATGAGCAGATGCCGTCCTAGCTCAGTGTTGATTGGATAAGGCTTTTCAGGTGGTAGATGGCGGGCTGCGGCCTGGGAGTCGCCCCGCCGCAGTGACTCGCGCATTTTGGCGACCGTGGGCGTGAGGTCATTGATCTCGACGATCCACTTCTCGTTGTACTCACGGATCATCTGGCGGCCGATGCCGACCTGGATGCTGCGATATTGAAGAGAGGCACCGTGAAGGTTGCGCTCGGGATCCCATTGGACTTGGACGGTTGCCTTGGCTGAGGCATCGGCCCACTGCGGCTTGGAGGCATGGGCCAGTGGATCGTAGGAGGTCAGCACTCCAGATAACAATGCATGCTCCCAACCACTTCTGGTGATACGGACAGCAAGGATGTGCTCTTGACCGCTCTTCTGGGCCCAATTGCTGCGGCGCATGAGCCAGAGGAATGAGGGCTTGATCCAAGTCATCCGATTAAACGAAAATGGCTCAATGAAGCGCTGATTCTGAATTGCGGCTGTCGCAATGGCCGGTGGGTAGGCTTGGTAAACCACGATGGTTTCCCGGTCGAAGTTCGCTCGTATTTCGTAATCAGGAGGCATGAGTCGATGAGTCAGAGTTCGAAAAGGAATCCCTTTTTCTTGAGGCGCTCGTACTTCACGGGATCGAAGCGGAAGAGCTGGGCGGGGCGGTGGGCGCCTTCGCGGTGTTGTTCTTTGAGGGGGATGAGGAGGTCGTAGCTGAGGACTTTTTTGCGGAAATTGCGTTTGTCGATGTCGGTGCCGAGGACGCTCTCGTAGAGGCGCTGGAGCTGGGTGAGGGTGAACTTGGGGGGCAGAAGCTCGAAGCCGACGGGCTGGTAGGTGAGCTTGCCGCGGAGACGGGTGAGGGCGGCGGCGAAGATTTCGGCGTGGTCGAATGCGAGGGGGGGGATGTCGGTGACGGGGAACCAGCGGGCTTCGGCGGCGTCTGTGGAGGCGGCAGTGGTGTGGTCGGCCGGTTTGGTGAGGGCGTAGTAGGCGACGCTGACGACGCGCTCGCGGGGGTCCCGGTTGACGGTGCCGAAGGTGTAGAGCTGCTCGAGGAAGAGGTCTTTGAGGCCGGTTTCTTCTTCGAGCTCGCGGCGGGCGGCGTCATCGAGGGTTTCTTCGACACGGACGAAGCCGCCGGGGAGGGCCCAGTGGTCTTTGAAGGGGACGAGGCCGCGGCGGATGAGGAGGACCTGGAGACCTGCTGCGCCGCTGTCGAAGCCGAAGACGACGCAGTCAACGGTGAGGGCGGCTCTTGGGTATTCGTAGGTGTGTTTCACACACGAAGTGATGTGTATTATTCACACGAAGTCAAGGTGGGAGTTTTCGAGGTGAATGAAAATTACTAAAGCGGAGACAGGAAGGCGGCTTTGATAAGCGCGGTGTCTGGAGAAAGAACGGAGCGAAAGGATCGAGGACGAGTTCGAGTAGGAGAACGAGGACGATTCCGGCACCTCCTGCGCCACCGTTTACCCGGCCTTGCATACGGCGGGCGAGGCCTTACTATCGCGGCCCCCTTTTTGAACCAACCCATCGTTAGTAGAATACCATGAGCACCCTGAAGAATGTCGCCATCGTCGGAGCCACAGGCGCTGTGGGCGCGGAGATGATCCGCTGCCTGGAAGAGCGCAAGTTTCCCGTCGGCCAGCTTACCCTCCTTGCCTCCGCACGCAGCGCTGGGAAGAAGCTGAAGTTCAAGGGCGAGGACATCACCATTCAGGAGCTGACCCCGGATTCGTTCCAGGGCATCGACATCGCGCTGTTCAGCGCGGGTGGCGGCATCTCGCGTGATTTTGCCCCGCATGCGGTGAAAGCCGGTGCCGTGGTGGTGGACAATTCCTCCTACTTCCGTCAGGACCCGAACGTCCCGCTGGTGGTGCCGGAAATCAATGCCGCCGACGTGAAGTCGCATCAGGGCATTCTCGCCAATCCGAACTGCACGACTGCCATTTCGCTGATGGCGCTGTATCCGCTGCACCAGGCTTTTGGTGTGAAGCGCATCTTTGCCTCCAGCTACCAGGCTGTGTCTGGCACTGGAGCGCAGGCCATTGAAGAACTGGCGAACCAATCGCGTGAGTGGGCCAGTGAAAACCGCGCCTGGGATGCTGCGAAGCTGGACAGCAAGCCGCATGTGTATCCGCACCAGATCGCCTTCAATGCCATCCCGCATGTAGATTCCTTCCTTGATTCCGGCTACACCAAGGAAGAGATGAAGATGGAGAACGAGGGGCGCAAGATCATGCACCACGACAAGTTCCGTGCGTCTGTGACATGCGTGCGCATCCCCGTTTTCCGCGCGCACAGCATCGCCATCAGCGCCGAGTTTGAAAAGCCAATCACCGTAGAAGCTGCACGTGAGGTGCTCAGCAAGGCGCCGGGCCTGGACGTGCTGGATGATCCTGCCGCCAAGCAGTATCCGCTGGCCCTCGACATCGCGGGCCGTGACAACTGCGCTGTTGGCCGTATCCGCATGGACTGCGCGCTGGACAATGGACTGGCCTTCTGGGTCGTGGGTGACCAGCTCCTCAAAGGTGCGGCGCTGAATGCGGTGCAGATCGCGGAGTGCCTGCTGTAAATGCGCAGGATTCGGGCGGGGAAAAAACCGCCTTACAACTTCCTTACAATCTGCTCACAAGTTGCTGACTCATTCCTTTCCACCTGTGGGAATCTAACAATAGATCAAGGGAACACGGCTGCGGCCCGGACCGATTGATCGGCCATTTTTAGTGTGTGGGTTATCCTTCTGGCTGTTGGAAACACCTGTGAATCACCGGGGCGGACCCAAAAAGTCCGCCCCGGTTCTTTTTATGGTTTTTATAAAATTCAGATGACCAAATAAATCGCGAGGCTAAATTATCCGCCTCGCGCATGCATCAACGTCGCTCAACGATCCTGTTCATCATCCTAGTGGTTCTGCCACTGGCTCTGCTGGCATGGCTGGGAACCTACCTCATTCGTGATGCGGAAAAGCGCACCGACGCCTCCATGCAGGCCATTCTGGCTGAGCGTCTTAGCTCAGCAGATCAGCATCTCCTGCATGACATGCGGCAGCTTACCGACCGGCTTGATGCCTGGGGCGCGCAGAGCATCGGCTCAGCCCGGCTGATGTCCCAGCGGCTGGCCAAGCACCCCTGGATCGCTCAGACTTGGTCGGTGACTGGAGAAGGAGAAACCGTGCCCCTCGAGGCATTTGAGGGCCTGGCGGGTTATCAGCCGGGGCCCATTTTCAGCGCTCCCGACCGCATCAAAGCCATTCTGGAATCCACGCGGAACCCCGACAGCATGCCACAATTTGTCTCCGTCCTGGAGGATGGCGGCCCGCCGTTTCAGCGTGTGTATATTCCGGGCAAGCTTTCAGCAATCCAGCAGCGCTCCTCGCAATGGATGACCTACATCAAGATGTTCGGCTACCACATTGACGACCGGCCGGTGCAGTCTGAAACCCCCTTGTCCTGGAGCGGCTGGCATGTGGGTGATTCCGTTTTCATCTACTGGCATCGTTTTGCCGACGGCAGTATGAGCTGCGCCTTGATGAACCCGCAGATGCTGATGAACTCCCTGTTTCAGCGCCTGCCACAGCCTGGACTGGCCATCCCCCCCGGTCGTATGATGCTGACCACGGTCAAAGGCATCCCCCTGCACGAATGGGGCAAGAAACTGGCCGGTTCTGAACGCCCTCCGGCGGCTCACCGCGCCTGCTCGGAACCGCTCTCACAGTGGGAGATGGCTTACACACCCGCGAATGAGGAATTTCCAAAGCCCTACCTCTTTCCGATCCTGCTCGGTGTCAGTTCCGGCATTGTGCTCGTGTTTGTGGTCGGCTGGCTCTATTTCCACGAGAGCGCCAGTGAAATCCGGGTGGCGCAGCAACGCGTGACGTTCGTCAATCAGATCTCTCATGAGCTGAAGACGCCACTGACCAACATCCGCCTCTATGCCGAAATGGCCGCTCATCGTGCGGAGTCGCAGGGGGATACCATCGCGAAACGCCAGCTCGGTGTGGTGGAGGCTGAAACCTGCCGTCTGGACCGCCTGATCCAAAACGTCCTCAACTACGCCCGCCAGCAGCGTGACAAGCTCACCATTCAGCCCAAGTCGCTCGCGCTGGATCAAACCGTGTCGCGCATTACCGAATTCTGGAAGCCGCTGCTTGAGAACAAAGGCTTTGAGATCGCGACCTCCCTGAACGGCCCGGAGACCGTCATGGCCGATCCTGACGCCATCGAGCAGATCCTCGGCAATCTCATTTCCAACGTGGATAAATACGCCAATCCGGGCAAGTGGATCGGCATCCGCACGGAGCATGACGAACGCAACGCGCGCATCATCGTGGAGGATCGCGGCCCTGGCATCCCCTCCGGCAAGCGCCGTACCGTCTTCGAGCCCTTTGAACGCCTCCGCTCCGACCTCGCCGAAGGAGTCAGCGGTACCGGCATCGGATTGACCATCTCGCGCGAACTGGCACAATTGCATGGCGGTTCGCTCACGGTGTGTCCTAATTACCGCGACGGCGCACGCTT
>DLGZ01000065.1:39881-167222 GCA_002482965.1 Verrucomicrobiaceae bacterium UBA7681
CTCACCATGGAAGGCTACGAAGTCATCCCCGCCAGCGACGGCCTGCAGGCAGTGGATTTTTTCCGCGCTGAGAGTCCCGACTTCGTCTGCCTGGATGTCATGATGCCCGGCCTCAACGGCTATGAGGTGTGCAAGCAGATCCGCCGTCAGGATGAGAAAGTACCCATCCTCTTTCTCACGGCCAAAGCCGAAGAGATCGACACGGTCCTCGGCCTTGAACTGGGTGCGGATGATTACATGACCAAGCCCTTCGGAGTGAAGGAGATCATCGCCCGCATCCGCGCCATCCTGCGCCGCACGGCGTCACGTGGTGGCGGCAGGGTGGATGATGACTTCACCATGGATGACCTCCGCATCGTCCCCACGGAGCTGCGCGCCTACCGTGACAAGCTGGAACTGGCCCTCAGTCCGCGTGATGTCAAAGTGCTGCGGCTGCTCTATGAACGCCGGGGCAAGGTCATCGACCGCAACACCCTGGCCGACGAAGTCTGGGGCGTGGACTACTTCCCGGAGAGCCGGGCGCTGGACCAGCACATCTCGCAGCTGCGGAAGCGCATTGAAAAAGACCCGGCGCAGCCGCGAATTATTCGCACGGTGCATGGCGCGGGTTATCGGTTTGAATGACATGTGATTTCGTCTGCGTAGAATGACGCTCACATTTCGTCATTCACTCTCATGCTTACTTTCGACGCCCACCTCGACCTCAGCCTCAACGCCCTCGGCGGATTCAATCGCGACCTGCGCATCCCCGTGAAGGAGATCCGCCGTCGTGAGGCCGGAATGACTGGCAAGGGCCGTGCTGCTGGAACCACTGCCTTTCCGGACATGCGGCGTGGCAAGGTGGGGATCTGCGTCGCCACCCAGCTCGCGGGTTGCATGCCTGGCCCATCTCCCATCGCAGGGTGGATGTCCGCAGAGCAGGCCTGGGCGGAAACTCAGGGGCAGCTCTCTTGGTATCGTGCCATGGAGGAAGTCGGCGAGATGCGCCAAATCACTAATCTGCGCGAGCTCGACGAAATGGTGGCCCTTTGGAACAACACTGCCATTCCCGATGATGAAAAGGCCATTGGCTATATCCTCAGCCTCGAAGGTGCCGACTCCATCCGCACCATCGGACATCTCGAACGGGCGTGGGAGCAGGGACTGCGCGCCATGGGCCCCGCGCACTACGGTGTCTGCCGTTACGCGCTGGGTCACGATCAAGTCGGCCCCTTGCCCGCCGCTGGCAAAGTACTGATCAAGGAAATGGATCGGCTGGGAATGATCCTGGATGTGACCCATCTCAGCGACGAATGCTTCTGGCAGGCGCTGGAGATTCATCAGGGCACCGTGTGGGCCAGCCATAGCAACTGCCGCGCCCTGGTTCCCGACCCGCGCCAGTTCTCCGATGACCAAATCAAAGCTCTCATTGAGCGTGGAGGCGTCGTGGGCGCTGCGCTGGATGCCTGGATGATGATCCCGGGATGGATTCGTGGCAAAACCACGCCCAAGGAAATGGGCCTCAAGCTTGAAGTCATCTGCGACCACATCGACCACGTCTGCCAGCTAGCCGGCAACGCTTTGCACAGCGGCATCGGCACTGATCTGGATGGCGGCTACGGGACTGAGCAGACGCCTGAGGATCTCGACACCATCGCCGACCTCTCCCGCATCCCCGCCATGCTCAAAAAGCGTGGCTACAAGGATGAGGACGTCGCCAACATCATGCACGGCAACTATCTGCGCCTGCTGCGTGAAGCCTGGGCGGAGTGATGTCAGGCGGCTGGATTAGCTGCACCGGATTTGTTTTACGCCCAGTTCCAGTTCTTCGACAGTGAATTTCACGGGCAGGAACTGCTCGATCAGCGCCATGTTGGTCTGCGTGTGATCGGTGATCGACAGCGTATGAAACACACCGCCACCTGCCAAAGCCATGGGCAGGAGCAATTGATCCGCCAGGTGGGCACCCACGGGTGCGGACGAGGCCAGATACGAACGCAGACTTTTCGCGGCACTCGTGGCCACGGCCTCAGACGATTTGCCTTGCTGCGCGATGCCACTGGTGATTTCACACACGTTGGCAAACCGTGCGCCGAGCAGGATCGCATTGCCAGGGCCAGTGCTGTCGTTGGCGTAGCGCAGTTCGATCTGGCCGGAAGGCCATTCCAGCAAGTGGGAAGCCGTGGCGATTTCACGTTCGGCGATGTCACGATGCAGATGCGCATGGAGGACGCGTCCGAACGATTCCACGGCATCGCCGCGTTCGATCAACTTGAGTTTTTTCCACTTTTTGATGGGATTGATTTCTGCCGTGATGACGCCGCCGCCTGCCTGCATGAATCCATGACGCTCCAGCTTGGCGGTGGCCTTGACGCCCATGCTTTGAATCACTGGCAGATAGCACTGCTCGATGAATTCAAACGGAGGAGCCATGGGGTTGTGCGTCCCGCCTTCGATGCGCAGGGTGCTCGAAGTTTCGGCATGCAGCAGCGCGGGCAGCAGGGTCTGTAAAACGAGGGTGGTGCTGCCGCCTGAGCCGATGGCAAAGGAGTAGTCGCCGCCCACGACCTTGCCGGGATGGAAGACAAGCTCTACTGAGCCAAGCTCTGCGCCATCGATGCTCGCATCGCACACTGCCGCCGCCGCTTTCACGCAGGTCAGATGCTGGCGCATCAGGCCAGGTTTTGGGCGCTTGCCACGGATGTTCGTCATCCGAAATGCGCGTCCGGTGACGAGTGAAAGGGACAGCGAAGAGCGCAGCAACTGCCCGCCGCCGGACTCGCCGGAGATTTGGAGGATGGGTGTGGATTTCACAAATAGGAGATGGGAGGTGCTAGGGCATAAGCTGGGCCATAGAGGCCCTGTGCATCATAATAAACCGCATGCCCCATGGTGCCGTCATGGGACATGCGAGCGTGCTCAATCATCCGCCTCCGCCGCGTCTTTGATGACGAAGCGGGCTTTGAGTTTGCAAACCTGCTGGGCCAGACCGGCGGCTTCGACGCTGCGGAGGACTTCTTTGAAATCCTTGTAGGCGTTTGGGGCTTCGTCGATCGGGTACTGGCGGCCGTTGTAGAGGATGTCGTGGGTCTCGAAGTCGGCATCCACGCTCTTTTGATCGAGCGTGCGGACAGCGGCCTTACGGCCCATGCAGCGACCGGCACCGTGGTTCACGCTGTAGCAGCTTTTCACGGCATCGGGTTTCGCCACCATGATCACAGAGCCATCGCGGGGATTTCCCGGCAGCAGGATTGGGTGACCGGTTGCGGCGAAAGGGGTGTCCTTGAGCGCGTGGTGGCCACCGGGGAAGGCACGCGTGGCACCTTTGCGGTGAACCCAGGCGAGCTGGTTGTCCACGACCTCCTGACGGGCGATGTTGTGGCTGATGAAGTACACAAGCTGGCCTTTGGTACCTGGCAGCACTTCTTGGAAGGCCTCCAGCACGAGGGCATTGATGAGCATGTGGTTCACGGTGGCGAAGTTTGCCCCGAGAGCCATGTCATCGAGATAGGCGTCCGCCTCGGGAGTTCCGAGCGGTGCGTAGACGAGCTGCTTGTCATCGGCAGGAAATGACAGCCCCCAGGTGCGGAAGAAGCCTTCCAGCGCCTTGAACTGACGCTGCGCCAGGATGTTGCCGAACCCGCGCGATCCGCAGTGGCTGAGGAAGGCGACATGATTGTCCTGCAGGCCGAAGACTTCAGCGGTCTGACGCATCGCTGGATCAGCGTCAAGCTGCACCACCTCGCACTCACCGAAGTGGTTTCCACCACCGTAGGAGCCGAGTTGCATCATCTTGTTTTCGAAACCAGCGAAGCCGTTGAAGGAGCGCATTTTGTCCAGGCGCTCGTGCAGCGTGGAGACGTTTCCATCGTGGCCGAGGTGTGCGCTGTCCTCGCAGCGCAGCGCCCACTCCGGCGGGATGCCGAGCGCTTCGCACACGCTTTTGCTCGCGCCTTCGGTGCACACCTGCACGCCGAGATCGGCGGATACGCGGCGGGATTTTTTCGCCTCGCGCTGACCACGACCTGCGCCGGTTGGGGTGCGCAGTAAGATGGCGTCGATGAGCTGACGGCGGATCGTTTTGTCCACGATTGCGTCGGCAGGGATGTTCATCTGCAGCAGGGACATGGAGCACTTTATGTCCACGCCAACGGGGCCTGGATAGATGTGCGTTGGAGAAACCATCACGCAACCGACCGGCGCACCGTAACCGGCATGCGCGTCAGGATTGAGCACAAGATCGGTCACGCCCGGAGCGGAGCGCGAATTGAGAGCCTGCTCAAGGCAGGTCTGGTCAAAGCCGGAACGAATCGCTTCCGTACCGATCACAGTGATCGGTTTACCTGCGTTGTTGCGGGCAGGAAGGATGGCTTCGGCTTCGGCGGTGATGTGGAATGGGGATGTCATGGTTGTTTGAAAATTGGCGGTGACGACAAGGGATTGATGAAACGTTCTCTGCTCTACCAGGCTGAGCTACGGTCCCGTGAAATTGGAAAGGTGGGACCGGTGGGATTCGAACCCACGACAGGAGGGTGAATAGCCATGTAGTTCCATCGGCATTCGTCACCATTTGGAAAATGATGTTTGGTTTAAAGAGATGGCGACAAGGGTGGAGAGACTTCTCCGCATTGCTGCGGGGCGGGATTTGCACCCGCTGGTTTCGATGTAGTCCGCTCCGGCATTCGCCAAAGGTAGTTTGTTAAGATTGAAAAGGTGACGGCGACAAGGATGTGAGAAACGTGTCCAATTGCTCTACCACTGAGCTACTGCCATGCTTGCGCATGACAGGCAGGGCTCGAACCTGCGGCCGACTGGTTAGATGTAGTTCCTCGGGGCATTCGCCATCATTTGAAAAGGGTGGGATGGAGCCTGGTGACAAGAATTGGAGAGACGCAACAGTTGGAAATGTAGTCCGCTCCAGCATTCACCAGGCTCCAAAGTTTGGGTTAAAGGGGTGTTTTCTCGATTTCGCCGATCCAGTGGGCGCTGCTGAGTTCGCCACGGGCAAAGGCGGCGATCACTTTGAACACCGCATCGGAGAATCCGCCGATGTTGAGAATGTCCTCGCGCTCCTGAGCCTGCGTCGTGGTGTATGGCTGGATGTCCAGACATACGAGACGAGCCTTGGGATTCCGCTGCTTGAACTTCGCCCACTCGCTCATGGTTCGCGTCGCCGAGCCACCGAAGTGACCGTAGTGCGGCGAGTCGAGCCACGACTCGTTGTCGGAGACGTAGATCACCAGATCCGCCTGCACTTTGCGGGCATTGAGATCGATGAGCACGGCGCTGCAGTTTGTTCCGCCGCAAGGCAGAGATGCGAGCTTCTGTGCGTTCGTCATCACGGAATCACGGGGATTCAGCGACACACGAACCACGTTGTTCTCGAAAGGCAGCACTTCGGCGTCGCGGTTCTGACGCAGGAAGGCGGCGGCCACGAGGGCGGCTACGTCGATGCAGCGCACCTTGCTCGTGGCACCCTTGCGGACACCCGTCACAGCGGAGTGCATCGACCCGGAGACGTCCGGAGCCACGACAACCTTTCCAGCCACCACTGGCACGTTGGAGACGGAGATCTCCATCGCATCCTGCAGGGCTTCCTTCACCTCGTGCGGGACTTCCGCGCCGACGTTGAGATAGGCGGCCAGGAGCTGATATGGGAACACCTTGGAGCGGCGCACCTGATCTTCATGGCGCAGGCGGCTGGCCACTTGGCGAGTGATCTCCTTGATGGAGAACACGCCGTGACGGGCGAAGGTGTTCAGGTTCATGCGGGTCATCTGCCATGGGGCTCGACGAGCGATGGCCTGCCACTGCTCTGCTGTCAAAGGCAGGGCGGTGAGCATCTGGAACGGCACATCCGGCGGATCTCCCGCAGGCTCGGCTTTCCAGGCCTCGAACTCACGCACGATGCGTGGCAGTGCCGAGGCCTCATGCTTGCGACCGATGAGGTAGCCATAGAGCGCCTCACGGCTTTTCGTGGCAGGGTGAGGGTGCACCATTTTCACGATGTCTGCCAGCGAAGGCGACTGACCCACGTCAGCGCGGAAGATGGCCTCGTCCGAACGGGTCTCGAACCAGCGGCGCACGAGGCGCTTTGGCAGAGAGCCAAGGGATTTACGACCTGTCACGCCGGAGCGGAGGATCTGCACGAAGTTCCGCAGCATCTTGGCATCGTCGATCACGCGATCAAAGATCAGTTCCAGACGTTCGGCATCGCGGGCAGCCAGGACGGCGCACAGCAGAGCTGGCACATCTTTCATGAGTCCCTTCTGGCGGCAGTGAAGCGCCGTGCGGGCGATGAAGTCGGTCGGAACTTTCTCGCACAGCTTCAGCACCTGCTGGAGCTGGTCTTCCGCCGAAGCGTAAAAGGTGCGGTTCAGGCAACCCGTGGCCGCAAACTGCGCCAGCGCATGACGTGGCGCGAGCTGATAGGCCAAGCCACCGGCTTCATTGAAGCTGTCAGCCTTCGGAGCCAGAGCGCCGCGGAGGGTCGAGAAAAGTGTTTTGCTAGCCATGGTGTTGGGTTGGGTTCGTTGTTTGCTTGTGCCAATACCTAATGCTAGGGCCGTGCCAAAACTTGGCACGGCAGGGTCCCGTGAGGCTGGAAGCCTTGTAAAATCAGGCGAACAAAGCTTTTTAATATTTCCAGCCCCTGATTCAGCCCACCCTAGATATTCTGATTGTTTATCTATGTGGATAGCTTTTTATATCGTATGCCATCTGCCAAGCCCGTCATCACTTTTGGATTCCTCGGTTCGAACTTGGACCGTGCCTCAGGACCGGAAAGATGGTCGAGATGGCGGCCAACGGTGGCGATGTGCCAGCAGGAGGACCTGGTTATTTCACGGCTGGAACTGCTGGCAGAACCGAAGTTCGCGGAACTGGCGCAACAGGTGAAAGAGGACATCGAGAAGGTGTCGCCAGAGACAACTGTGGTGGTGCATGAGTTTGCGCTGAAGGACCCATGGGATTTGCAAGAGGTGTATGAGAGGCTCTATGACTTCGTGCGGAGCTACAGCTTTGATCCGGAGAAGGCGGACTATTTGATCCATCTCACGACGGGGACGCATGTGGCGCAGATCTGCTGGTTCTTGCTGAATGAGGCGAATTTCATTCCGGCACGGCTGTTGCAGACCTCGCCATCACGCGAAGGCGGGCGTGATGCGAAGGCTTCGGGGAGGTATGAGATCATTGATCTGGATCTCTCGAAGTATGACCGGCTTTCCACGCGGTTTGCGCAGGAGCAAGAGCGCACGCTGGATTTTCTGAAGAGTGGCATCGCCACTAAGAGCAAGGGCTTCAACAAGCTCATCGGGCAGATTGAACTGGTTGCTGTGAACTCCAAAGCTCCCATCCTCATCATGGGACCGACGGGTGCGGGAAAATCGATGCTGGCCAGCCGCATCTACGACCTGCGACGTTCGCGTGCGGGTCTCGGCGGCAGGTTTGTGGAGGTGAACTGTGCAACGCTTCGGGGCGATCATGCGATGTCGGCGCTCTTTGGGCATAAACGCGGGTCATTCACTGGGGCGCAGTCGGACCGGCCTGGGCTGCTCAAGGAAGCGGACAAGGGGCTGATCTTTCTGGATGAAATCGGTGAACTCGGTCTGGACGAGCAGGCGATGCTGCTGCGGGCGCTGGAGGACAAGACATTCCTGCCCATGGGCGCTGACAAGGCAGTGCAGAGTGATTTTCAACTTATCGCGGGGACGAATCGTGATCTGCGCGTGCAGGTTGCGGCTGGCAAATTTCGCGATGACCTGCTCGCGCGAATCAATCTATGGACCTTCAAGCTGCCGAGTCTCGCGGAGCGGAGAGAGGATATTGCTGCGAATCTTGATTTCGAACTGGAGCGCTTTGCGAAGTCGCATCGCCGACAGGTGCGAATGAACAAAGAAGCCCGTGAGGCTTTTCTCAAATTTGCCCGCAGTCCTGATGCGAAATGGAGCGCCAATTTCCGCGACCTGAATGCGGCGGTGACACGCATGGCCACGCTGGCCCCCAGAGGCAGGATCACCGTGGCATGCGTGGAGACGGAAGTCGCACGACTGCACGAAGGCTGGCGGGATACTGGTGCCGATGCCTCAATTTCAGAAAACGCAGTGCTCACCGAGGCGCAACGAGCGGCGTTTGACCCCTTTGATCTGGCTCAGCTCGACTTTGTTTTGCAGGTGTGCCGGGAAAGCAAAACGCTTTCGGATGCCGGTCGCAAACTGTTCGCTGTCTCGCGTGCCAAGCGTTCGAAGATGAATGACGCGGACCGGCTGAAGAAGTATTTGGGGCGATTTAAACTGAGCTGGGATCAGTTGATGAAGTGATGACTCGGCTTACCGCAGTTCCTGTGGCTCGCGTGACTTCAGGACCTCGTACTTTGTCAGCTCACGCCACTGGCCTTTTTGCAGGTTTCCCAGCACGAGCATGCCGATCTTCACGCGTACCAGACGGAGGACTTCAATATTGAAGGCTTCCAGCAGGCGGCGGATGTGGCGGTTGCGGCCTTCATCGAGGACGACTTCGAGCCAGATGTTTTTTTCGCCCGAACGGAGGATTTTGATGACTTTGGCGGAGAGGTGGTCGCCTTGCTCTTCGTCAACGACCCCTTGCCTGATCAGCGCCAAGCGCTTCTCATCGAGGGTGCCGCTGATTTGAACGTGATAGGTTTTGTCGAGATGCGTGTCGGGATTGGTGATGGTGTCTGCCCAGACGTTGTCATTGGTGAAGAGCAGCATGCCTTCGCTGGCCTTGTCCAGACGGCCCACAGGCGAGAGATGCGGGAGCTTGGAATTTTCGAAGCAGGAGAAGACGGTCTCGCGGCCGAGTTCGTCCGAGGCGCTGGTGACGAGGCCGCGAGGCTTGTTGAGCATGACGTAGAGGCGCGGGGCCTGATTAATGCTGACGTCATCCATGATGATGACGTCCTTTTTGAGGATCACGGGAAACTCGGGATTCTTCCGCACGACGAGGTTCACCTTCACCTTGCCCATGCGAATCAGTTCAGTGGCGCGACTGCGTGAGCAGAAGCCGAGCTTTGACATGGCGCGGGCGAGGCCGGTGCGGGTGGGAGGGGGCTGGGGAGGCATTGGTTGCAGATTAATTGCGTGGCTTCAAATCGCGCTCGATATCCTCGCGATCGACGCGATTGCGCGCCTTGATTTTGTGATCGCGTTTGTTGCGGCGTTCGACGGTCATCTGGCGTTTTTTGCGCTGTTTGCGCAGTTTGCCGATTTCGTCCTCGAGCTTTAAATAGCCTTCGTAGCGCTCTGCATCCAGGGTTCCGGCCTCCACGGCGGTGCGGATGGCGCAGCCGGCGTCGGTGCCGTGCTTGCAGTCATGGTATTTGCACTGCCCGGCGAGCGCCTCGATGTCGGCAAAGCGTTCGCGCAGCGTGGTTTCATTCGTCCACATCTGCACCTCTTTGATGCCGGGGTTGTCGATGAGGATGCCGCCTTTATCGAGCACGAGCAGTTCACGTGCGGTGGTGGTGTGGCGGCCTTTGCCGGTGACTTCGTTCACGTCATCCACCCACTGCCAGTCCTCACCGAGCAGCAGATTGACGAACGCGGACTTGCCGACGCCGCTGGACCCAATCACGGCCACGCTCTGGCCGCGCTTGAGGTAGTCCTTGAGCACTTTGAGGCCCTTGCGCTTCTTGACGCTGGTCACATGCACGTCGGCATCGGCATTCAGTGCACGGATCGCCTCGGCGGCCTCTTGATTCTGCTTGTCGGGATAAAGGTCGGCCTTGTTCACCAGCACAACCGCCTTCGCGCCACTGCGGGCGATGAGCGTGAAATAGCGCTCCATGCGGCGCAGGCTGTAGTCCGGCCCCGCATCGGTGACGACGATGACCGCATTCACATTCGCGGCGATCACCTGCTCTTCAGCACTGAAACCGGAGGCTTTGCGCGAGAAGCACGTCTGCCGCGGCAGGCGGGCGCGAATGATGTTGTCGCCGTTTTCGCCGCCGACTTCCAAGGCCACCCAGTCGCCGACGGCAGGCAGTTCAGCATCGGTTTCAGCATCGTGGTAAACTTTGCCGCCCAAGATGACCTCAAACTCATCGAAGCCGTTCGTGCCATCTTCGAGTAGCGCGCCATAGCTGATTTTGTTGTCGCGAATCAGGCGCGCGGGTTTCCAGCCCTGCTCGCGAAACGGCTCGAAATGCTTCGCGAAGAACTCGTTCCAACCCAAATCGATAAGACTTAGCGACGCCATTGATACATCCAGCGTTCAGAAATGACCTTCTTCTCCTCTTTCAACTCCATCATGATCTCCAGCAAATTGGTGGTTTCGGGAATGTCGAGCTTGAAGAAAGCGCGCCAGCCGCCGGTCTCGTTGTTGCGCATCACGCGTTTGTCCAAGACCTTGCCCTCGCCGGCACTGAGAACGACATCGATGTCAGGGGTCCAGTCCTTCGCTTTTTCAGCAGTGTTTTCCACTCCTTTGGCGAAATCGATGACATAAAGATGATCGTCTGAGTCCATCACAAAACCGCGCCGTGAACTGATGACTCTGCACAACACACCTGGCAGGTGTTGGTCGAGCCAATGCAGCTTGTACTCGACTTTGAGCGGCTCCGATGGGGTCGCGGGCAGGTGATCCGGCTTCCACATTGCCACGATGTTGTCCCAGGTTTCTTCACCGCTGGACAATTCTATCAGCGTCACCGCGCCTTTGGTAAATCCACTGAGCGGTTCCACCCACACCGCCGGGCGGCGATGGTAGTTGGCTTCGAGATCCTGGAAGTTGTTAAAGTCTCGGTCCCGCTCCGCGAGGCCGAAGCCCTTAAGCTTGTCAGTTTCAAAAATACTCAACCGCAGGTCCCGGCTCACGTCCAGCGGACGCCAGATCGACGGCCCGTCCTTGATTTCGACCTGCAAACCGTCCGAGTCATGCACTTCGGGCCGGAAATCATAGGGTTTCGGGTGAGAGTTCTCGCCAAACCAGAACATGCTCGAGAATGGCGCGATGCCCAGCATCTTCACCGGCTTGCGCAGATGCAGCGTGGCTTTGATCCTCATCTCAGTGCTGATTCCTGGCGTGGATTCAAACTCATACGCGCCGGTGATGCTCGGCCCATTCAGCAGTGCGAGCAGTTTGAATGATTTCCCCCCTGCTTTGGGCTCCTGGAACCAGAAATGCGTGAAGTCGGGAAATTCCTCCGGCTCGCCACCGATCGTGTTCACCGCCACGCCGCGCGCGGAGATGCCGTAGCCGAGCTGCGTCGTCACCGCACGGTAGTAGCTGGCTCCCATGAAGACCATGAACTCAAAGGGCCGCTTCACCAAGGAGTCCGGTGCCAGCACGCGAAAGCCAGCATAGCCCAGAGGATTCTTGGCATCCGCAGGCACCTTGAGGTCGCCATATTCGAAATGAGCGCGGTCAAATGGGACATCGACGGTCTTGGGCTCCTTGATGTTGTAGAAGACAACGGGTTTTTTGAACATCCACCCCGGGTGGAAGAACTCCACACGGAATGTATCCCCCTGATCCGCAAACAAGGCCTTGTCCCGCAGGAAGCGGATCTGCCGATGACCATCGTATTTCAGCCCCTCGAAAAACGGATCCAGCTGCTGAGTCGGTGCCTGATAGGGCTGCAGAGCCAATTGTGCGGCCACTTTTTCGAGATCGGCAAAGCCCTTGACTGATTCCAAGGCGGTTTGGGCCATGCTCGACGACGTGGAAAGGGCCAGAGCGGCAAACGGGAGAATGAATTTCATGCGGGAGGGGTGCGCTAGGATGCAGCACACAGGGTGCCAGTCAACCGGTGTAGCAGGAAGCTCTTGCCAAAGGCCCGGTCAGGCGTTGCATCTTCACCTCATGCCCCCTGCCCCAACCGCGAAGCTGCTGCCAGTCGTCCTGTTCAATTCGGCCTACATGCTCGCAGCCGTCATCGGAGCTATTGTTCAAGGCAACAGCGAGTTCATTTTCTACATCGTCGTCATGCTCATACTGATAGGGGTCATGAGCACTGTCCATCGGCGCGTGGGGCTCACTATACCGCTGCTGTGGGCCTTTTCGTTGTGGGGCCTCGCCCATATGGCTGGCGGCCTGTGCCCCCTGCCCTCCGGCTGGCCTTACAATGGCGACCTGGCGGTGCTTTACAGTGCCTGGATCATCCCGCAGTGGCTGAAATATGACCAGATCGTGCATGCCTACGGCTTTGGCGTCACCACCTGGCTCTGCTGGCACCTTTTGAGCCAGGCCCTGCGTCAGCCTGATGGTAGTGCCGTGCGCCCATCGTTCGGCATGCTCATCCTGTGTGCGGCTGGCGGCATGGGTTTCGGTGCGTTGAACGAAGTCATCGAATTCATCGCTGTGCTGACGATCCCCAACACCAACGTCGGTGGCTACGAAAATACTGGCTGGGATCTCGTTTCAAATCTTGTCGGGGCGTCCATCGCCGCGGTGATCATCCGCTGCCGTTGCCGGATCACCTGCTGATCTTCAGCCCGCGAAACTCCAGCGCGCCGGCCTTTTCACCTTCGGGACCGCCCGAATCCCCGCCCAGACCGAAGGTCTGTTTTTCCTCGGTGATGCAGGGGTGACTCGCGGTGAAGGTCTTGCCGTCGAGCGTGGCGGTGATGGTTTCGCCTTTGAATTCAATCTTCACATGATGCCAGTCTCCCACGACCAAGACGTAGGGCAGTTTGAGCAGGTCCAAATGCTCGCCCATCTTTGGATGCGCCAGGATGCGCAGTGTGTCCGTGCCCATGACAAGGTGGACGATGTGCCCGCGTTCCTGCGAACCGTTGAAGATGATGCCGGCAAACGTCGCCTTCCCTTCGAGCCGGAAGTCACAGTCGATGACTGCGTCCTTGAGCGGCAATTTGCGCATCTTCACCGGTCCGTGACGACGCGGGCCGGATTCAAAACCGCGCAGCACGCCATCCTTTGCCGTCCAGGTGCCGAGACCCCAGAACCATTCTTTGGAGAGTTCGGTGGTGAAGGATTCTTCGAGCAGGGTCTGTGGTACCGCACTCTGGATGTCGCCACAGAGGATGCCGAGCAGTGCCAAGAGAGTGGTGATCAAATGCAAGCCGCTCATGGCTTTGTCTCACCGCTGATCTTGAGATTGCGCACTTTCACGGACTTCCCTGCGGCCAGCCAGCTGCGGGACTTCGGCGTGGCGAGAAAAGCATGCTGGGCGCGCAGTTCCTGACCGTCGAGATTGGCGGCCATCTGATCGCCCTTCCACTCGACGCGCAGCTTGTGCCACTCGTTGGGTTTCACCGTCATCGGCAGCTTGGCAATGGTATGCGAGGGCTTCACCGAATCTTCAGCGATGCTCATCCCCGCTGCGGCAACGACCACTCGGCCCACATGCTTGTCTGAATCGCAACCGACGAGGAAGCTGCCCGGGCCTTCGATCAAAAACTCCACTTCGATGGTGGCACTGGCCAGGCCCGCTTTGTGATGCAGCACCGGAATGTGCTTCTGCTCTGGCAGATCCAGCACGCCCAACACCCCGTCCTCAGGTGTCCACTTTCCTTTGGCGACACTGAAACTGGCATCCAGCGGACCTTTGAATTCGGGCGCAGCGAGCAAGGGCAGTTCATGGTCATGCAGCAGTGGCTTGGCGTCATCGGCCAATGCTGCAGATGTCAGGGCAAGAAGAGCGGCGAATGGGAAGAAAATCTTCATGATGAGGTGGATTTTTGAATGGAGGCAGACTCTTCCAAACGATGTGAAACGGCCAAAATGATCTCGAATTTGATCATCATCCTGCAGCGCTCATTTAACCTTCCAGATCTTCACGTCATCAATCCAGACGGTGTTCGGCACGAGGAAGCTGAACCAGCGTTTCATCGGATGAGCAAAGCCTTCGGAGCGGTGGTGGGCGAGAAGTTTGCCGTCGATGCTGAGCCTCAGTTCGTCGCCTTCGGTGACGAGAACGAGTTCGTGCCATTCGGTGTCAGGCTTGTAGGGCACGGTGATCTGCTTGGTCTTGAGCAGAGCTTCCAAATCGGCAGCGGGCTTTTCCTTTCTGGCAGCGGCTTCTTCGCGTTGCTTGCGAATTTCCAGATTCATGACGCCGGTCTTGTGGTCGATCAGGGTAATGCCGCTCTGGCTGAGAATGCCATAGCACAGGTGTCCGGCGTGAGCGCCTTTGAGTTCACGATCCACAAAGCCGAGCTGAAGTGATTCGCCCTTGCTGATGCCGGGGAACTTGAAACGAATGACCGCACCGCCATCGGTGAAACCGGCTTCATGATGAATGTGCGCCGCATGCCCGGCCTCTTTGGTGGCGCTGGCAATTTTCAAAATGCCTTCATCGAGATCCGCCTGCTTGATTTTCGGGACACGATCGGCCGTGGCACTTTCCCAGCCGTTGCCAATGGCTTTCAAGCCGTTGCCCGCCTCTTCACGCTCAAACGCATCATGAAAAATCATCTGACCTTTTTCACGCAACCAAGCGGCATCATTAGGTGTGTCTGCGAATGACGGAGAACTGAGCAGCAAGACAGCGATGAGATTGAGGAGTGGTTTCATTCGGAGGATCAAGCGATGACATTGACGACGTTTTCCAGCGGCTCGCCGCTCACCGCAGCCAGAGCGATGCGGGCGGAGGTGCTGCGCATTTCGATCTTGCTCTCCACGCTGCAAAACGCGGCGTGGCAGGTGGCTATGAGGTTTGGTGTGGCGGCTTCATCGGCGGTGCGCAGGGGTTCATCTTCGATGACATCGAGTCCGGCACCGGCGATTCGATTTTCACGCAGAGCGGCAAGAATGGCGGTCTTTTTGATGACGCCGCCACGCGCAGTGTTCACGACGAAGGCGGAGGGCTTGAGCAGTGCCAGTTCGCGCTCGGCGATGAGGTGATGCGTGTCCTGATTTAGCGGGCAATGCAGCGAGAGGACGTCGGTTTCTGCGAGGAGTTCGTCGAGCGTGCGGACGCGAGTGATGCCAATTGCTTTGTCGGCACCATTGGGGAGATGGGGGTCGTAAAAAATAACGCGGAAGCCAAGGGCTTTGGCCCGGAGGGCCGTCGCGGTGCCGATGCAACCGAGTCCGACGATGCCAAAAGTGAGTGTGCTGAGACGGCGGAGCTTTGGCGTAACGCGGATGTTCCAGCCGAGTTGCTTCGCCTCGGCATCCAGCGGCAGGATTTGCCGGCACAGCGCCATGGCGAGCGCGATGGAGTGGTCGGCGACTTCTTCGGTGCCGTAATCCGGCACATTGCATACAGCGATACCACGCTCACGCGCAGCAGCGACGTCCACGCTGTCGAAGCCAACACCATTACGGATGATGACACGGCAGTTTTTGAGCTTTGCGATGCCTTTCACGGTGAGCGGCATGTTGTGCCAGATTATGATGGCATTGGCGCTGCAAACCTCGTCGGTCAAATCGGCGTCGGTTTCGCAGAGAGTGCGCGTGACGTGTGCGGCATCGCCGATGATCTGGCGTTCGACGGTGGATTCGGGATCACCCTGGGGAGAGGTGGTCCAGTCAATGATGGCAATGTGGGGCAGGAACATGTGGAAATGAGGGAACAGGCTATGCGAGAATATTTTTGATGACATGCCCATGCACGTCGGTGAGACGACGCTGGATGCCGTTGTGGTAGAAGCTGAGTTTTTCGTGGTCGATGCCAAGCTGGTGCAGCGCGGTGGCGTGGAGATCGTAGCAGTAGGCGGGATTCTCTGCGGCTTTTGAACCGAGATCGTCAGTGCTACCATACGCCGTGCCGCCCTGAACACCACCACCGGCCATCCAGGCGGTGAAGGCACCGGCATTGTGATCACGCCCCTTGCCCTGCGCCGCAGGCTGGCGGCCAAATTCGCTGGTGCAGATGACGAGGGTACTGTCGAGCATGCCGCGTGATTTCAAATCGCGCAGCAGGGCCGCGGCACCAGTGTCGAGCACCTGCCCCCAGTAGCCGTGGTCGCGCACGAGGTCTTCGTGGCTGTCCCAGTTCGGGCGGATTTTTTTCGCGGTGGTGTTTTCTGCACCGCAGTAGATCTGCACGAAACGCACGCCACGTTCGACGAGCCGGCGCGCAAGGAGACACTGCCGACCAAACGGGCCTATGTCTTCGTGATCGAGCTGATAGAGCTGCTTGGTGGCAGCCGTTTCGCCGCGCAGGTCGGTGACTTCCGGTGCGCTAAGCTGCAAGCGCGCGGCGAGTTCATAGGCAGCGATGCGGGCTTCGAGCTCTGTGTTGCCCGCACGCTCGGCGGCATGTGCGCGGTTGAGGCTTTGTAAAAATTCGCGGCTGGTCTGTTCGGTGTCGCCACGCAATTGCGCGAAGCTTTTGGGCGGAAACAGATCGGCAATGGGCGGCTTTTCGGCATCGGTCTGCAAGGTGGTTCCCTGATGCACGGCGGGGAGAAAGCCCGCGCCCCAGTTGATCACGCCGCCGGGCGGCAGGCCGCGCTGATCAGGCAGCACGACGAAGGCGGGTAGATTCTCGCTCTCGCTGCCAAGGCCATAGGTGACCCAGGCACCCATGCTGGGAAACCCGGGCAGGATGAAGCCGGTGTTTGCCATAAACATGGCAGGGCCATGCAGCGCGCTCTTGCTCTGCATCGAGTGAATGAAGGCCATGTCATCCACGCAAGTTGCAAGCTGCGGGAAGAGATCGCTGATCCAGCGCCCGCACTGGCCGTGCTGACGAAACGGCCAGTAGCTCCCCTGGCAGTTGCCTGGCTTGGAAGCGAAGAACTGCATTTTGCCATCGGGATCGAAGGGTTTGCCGCTACGTTTGGCCAACTCCGGCTTGTAATCCCACGAGTCCACATGGCTGAGGCCGCCGGGGCAGAAAATCTGAATCACCGCACGTGCTTTGGCGGGCAAAGGAGGTCGCTTGGCGGAAAGTGGATTGGTGGCGGCCCGAGCGTCCTGCTCCAGCAAGGAAGCGAGTGCGATGCCACCGAAGCCGCTGCCGATTTTTTGAAGGAAGTCGCGGCGTGAAGAGCCGGAGAAGGGAATGCTCATGGTGATGTGGGTTAGCGAATCCAAATGCCTTTGCCGGAGCCGCCTTTGGGAGTGGTCTTGGGGTAATCGGGGTTGGGCTTCAGTTCGATGACGTGGACGACCTGTTCGCTGGGCAGATCGGTCGATGACTTATGAAGGCGAACGCCGGAGACGCTCAAGTTGCGAACGGTGCAGTCGAGGTCGGGGGAGAAGATTTCGGTCCAAGTAGCCGGATCGTCTGACTTGGGTTTGTAGGTTTGCGATTTCGGGCCGAGTTCGATGAGGTGATGATTTGCCGCGAGCGGGAAGTTGAGCTTCACGTCGCGGACGGTCAGTCCGTCGGTGTTGGCGTGTATCTGTATGCTGCCGGGGCGGCTGAAGGTGAGGTTTTCGAAAACAATGTCGCGCAGCGTGCCGATGCCCGCGCTGGCGTCGTTGTCGCGTCCTACTTCGAGGTTGGGCTGGTCGTAGAGTTTGAAGTCGCTGATGTCGGTGATGCCGCGCACGGTGATGTCATGGATGGGGCAGTCGAGTGTGGTGCCATCGCTGAATCGTTTCACACCGGGGAGCATGCGGATGGAATTTGCGGACGGGACGCCATCAGGCGAGCCGTTAACATCTTCAATGACGATGTGATGAATGGCCCCAAAGCTGGGCGCGTAGTTTTTCCATTCCCACGCGTTCAGAGCGACGGTGTCATCGTGTGAAACACCGCTCACGCGACGGATAAGTCCGTGGCTTGCCGGGGCATTCACATGTACGCCGTCGCGTCCGTGACGATCCAGCGTGACGCCGTCGACGGTAAAGTCACTCACGTTGGCCAGATGCACCGCGAAGGCTCGGCTCTGGCGCACGGTGATGTTGCGCACGGTCACATGGCGCACGTTGTGAAGAAGGATGACGCCATGCGTTCCTGGCACGGGATCCTTTTTCGACGATGCGCCACGGTGGTTGCCATTGCTGTCCTTCACGCCATTCGCCATCGTCGTCCAGATGCCGCCTTCGATGGTGATGTCGGTGTCGGGCTTGGTGTCTTCAGGCACCGGTTGGTCCGCGAAACCGACAATGTGCTCATTGCGTACCATGCAGGTGTTGGAGCCGGGTTTCAGTCGGATCTCGGCGTCCGGATCGGCGCTGAGGTTTTGTCCAGATTTCAAGACGAGCGGGCCATCGAGGTAATAGGGCTTGGCTTGCGCCGGAATATGCAGCGTGCCTTGAGCATCGAGCGTCGCCTGCATGGCCTGCGTCCACACTTCGGCGGTAACGTTGCTCGTTTCGACTTTACCGGAGGCGTCTGGCCATTTCTCGGCCCAGGTTTCGGTGCGTACGAGATGCTGCCACGCGCTCAGAGGCTTCTCCTCGGCATGCAGCATGACCAGCGGCGCGAGCAGCAAGGCGGTGAGGAGGGTGTGTTTCACGCTCATGCGTTTTGTCTCCGGTTCATTTGATTTGACGGTCACGCCTTCTCCCAGGGCGCGTGGAGTTTGGGTTTCTCGGTGAGGAACTCCAGGCCAGGGCGCAGTTTGCCGTCCTTGGTGAAGTAAGGATGAAACCCCTGGCCGTTGATGCCATTGCCATCGTAACGGTCACGACGCGTGGAGATGGCGAGGCCTTCTCGCAAGGCCCAACCCATCCAGCCGAAGCCGGCATCGCTGAGCAAGGTGGTGTAATACTTCGCCACCTCGGCGCGTGTGGCATCATCGAGGCAGCCGGGGATGGTTTCGTTGACGAGCAAGGGTTTGCCCTGGGTCTGGCGCAGCGACTGATAAACGGAGATGAGTTTTTCCAGGTCTAAACGGTCGCGCACATATGGATGGGCGCAAAGTACGTCCATGAGCGGCGCGAAGGTTTCGATATTGCCCGTTCTGCCACGACTACCGTTCATGGTGCCGATGGTGATTGGCTGCTGAACGCCACAAGCACGCACGGTGGCGGCAATCTGGCTGAGCCAGGCGAACTCGCGCTTGTTCGGTTCGCTATTCAAGTCGTGAGCCTGGGGCTCGTTGCAGAGATCCCAGATGAGAATGCAATCATCCTTGGCCAGTGGTGTGACGAGCGCCTTCACATAATCCAATGGCTGGCTCCATCCAGGCTTTATGTTTTCAGCATAAGTGCCGCCGTAGTCGAACTTGGAATCGTGCCAGCGATTGAAGAGGCAGGGCATGACCTTCATGCCGTTCTCGGCAATCGCCGCGACGGCATCCATGAAGTTCGCCGTGACCTTTTCAGGGTCGCGCATCCACGCCGTGTATTCGATCCACAGCCGAATGCAGTTGGCATGAACCTGCTTCGCCAGCGCCACTTCCTCGCGCATCCTGTCACCGTCATAAAACCACCACGCATCCTCAATCCTCGCCGCCCATGAAGGAATGATGCTGAAACCTCGCAGCCAGCCGTAGCTGTCGTAAACGTGGAGCTTCGGCTTTGATTCGACGGTTGTCTGTGCCGCAATAGGGCGTGGCAGTGCGGCACCAAGCGTGGCGCCCGTGAGGGTTCGGATGACTTGTCGGCGGTTCATGGCTAGCGCTGGCGGATTTATGCTTCAGTCGAGGTAAACAAACTCGTTCGTGTTGATGAGCATGCGGCAGAGGGCAAAGAGGCCCTGCTCGGCGACGAGATGGGTGGCGGCGCTTTGCTCCTCAGTCTTGGGTTCCCTTTGCAGGCACAACAGGAATGCCCGGCGGATGGCGGCTGCACGGGAGTCGGTTTCGTTTTCGATGCGGGTGACGAGGTTCGCGGCTTGTTGCAGCATGAATTCGTTGTTGCTCAGCGTGAGCGCCTGCAATGCGGTGGTGGTTTGTGCGCGGGCCGGGGTGAGATTGGCGGGATCAGGGCAGTCGAGCGTGGACATGAACTGATGCGGCGTGGTGCGCACCACGAAGCGGTAGATGCTGCGGCGCAGCAGTTCGGGTTTGTCGGGCGTGATGTAGTCGTAGATGGGCGCGTAGGCCTCGGTGAAATTGAAATCGCGGTAGCCAGGGCCGCCCATGGCGGGGTTCAAGGTGCCAGCAACGCTCAGCACTGCATCGTGCACGGACTCAGCATCCAAGCGGCGTGGGTTTTGCCGCCAGAGCAGACGATTTTGCGCATCCAGACGACTTGCCACGTCATTGTGGGAAGCAGACTGCTGCTGATAGGCGGCACTCATGACGATGAGCTTGTGCATGTGTTTCAGTGACCAGCCGCTTTGCAGCAGTTCATCAGCCAGCCAGTCGAGCAGTTCAGGGTGAGAAGGTTTGTCGCCGCCGAGACCGAAGTCGCTGGGGGTGGTGACGATGCCCTGGCCGAAATGATGATGCCAGAGGCGGTTCACGAGCACACGGCGTGTCAGCGGATTTTCAGGGTGGGTGATCCACTCAGCCAGCATGCGACGGCGCTGTCCCTCGGGCATGGCGTTCGTGCCGAAATCCATGCTGGCGTGGGGAGCCCAGGCGAAAGCACCGGGCTGCACTTCCTGCTGTGGGTCTTCGGGATTGCCACGCCGCTGCACCTGAATTGCAGGCGGTTGGGCTTCACTGATGATGGCATAGACTTTGGCGGGTTCGGGCAATGCTTTGAGCGAAGCGTCCAGTTTGATGGCTTGTGTCCGCAGTTGTTTCAACTGCTCCTGCTCAGCGTCAGTGAGTCGGCTGTGCTCCACATCGGGCACGAGCCGTGCATCACCGAGGAACAAGAGGTCGCTGCCAATGCCATCGCCGCCGTCTGTGGCAATGAGGGTGAGGGTTTTCGCTGTCGCCGGAATGGCGACATCAAGGTGCGTGAACTCGTCCTTGCGCATTTTAAGCTTCTGAAACTTGCGATCGGCATCCACATAGACGGTGAAGTCTGCGCGTGAGGCTGCGGCACTCGCGTCGGCACCGAAGCCGAGGGCGGCGGTGAAATGCATCACGCCGAGGCCGCTGCTCTGGCGAATCTTTGCGAGATCAAAGGTGATGCCGCTGTTGGCGTGCAGGCCGAGGATGGAGTGGTCTTTCTCGGCGTAATCCACGCCGCCGATCTTGGTGCTGCGTTGCGCATTCAGCGGGCCGTTGCGAATTGCATCCCAAGTGTCGCCGCTGGTTGCTGGCAGTCCTTGGACCTCTTGTTTGGCGGCCACTGGCACGGGGTTTCGGCCATCTGGCACGAAGACCCACGATACTGAGCGTTCAGCGTCTTTGACCTCTGCGGGCCACTCGATGCGTTGCAGCCGGTTTGTCTTTATGTCGCGATGGTAGCCGAGTTTGGTGGTCGTGAGATTGCCCGTACTCAAGTCGATGCCGCGACCTTTGACACCCCCGCCAACCATGGCGGCGAGATCCTGGCCATCGCCGGCAAGTTTTGCGATCTGCGCACGTGCTGCCGTAAGTTCCTGGGTGAGACGGGCTTTTTCAGCAGCGATGCGCTTTGCCTCCGCGCTGTCCACCTCGCGATCTCCGCGCTTCACTCCGGCAAACACGGCCCATAGGCGATAATATTCCTCCTGCTTCACTGGATCGAGCTTGTGGTCGTGGCAGCGTGCGCAGTTCACCGTGATGGCCATAGTCGAGGTGATGACCTGCGTGGCCATGTCATCGAGATCGCCCGCACGAGCGGCGCGTTTCAGCACATCGCTCTTGGCTTCCACCTGCCCTACAAAGTCCCATGGGCCGGCGGCGAGAAAGCCGGTGGCGATGACGGCCTGCGGATCACTCGGAGCGATCACATCGCCCGCGATCTGTTCGCGGATGAATTGATTGTACGGCTTGTCGGCGTTGAGTGCAGCGATGACGTAGTCGCGATAACGCCATGCATTCGGACGCAATTGATCACGCTCAAAGCCGTGGGTGTCGGCGTAGTGGGCGATGTCGAGCCAGTGCCGCGCCCAGCGTTCGCCGTAATGGGTGGAGTGCAGCAGTTCATCGACTAGCTTTTCATAGGCCTTGGGATCGGCGTCCTTCACAAACTGCACCATGCGTTCCGGTGTCGGTGGCAGGCCGACCAGATCAAAGCTCAAGCGGCGGATCATGGTGCGACGGTCCGCTGCGGACGACATAGAGAGATTTTTCTCAGTAAGCTTTGCGTTGATCAGCGAATCGATGGTGGCGTCTTTGACCACTCGAATGGGCTGCACGGACCAATGCTGGAGACGCCTGTCCACGGCGGCCGCTTTATCGGCGGCGTTTTCGGGCCACACGGCACCCGCTTGAATCCACGCCTGCACCAATGCGATCTGTGCGGGCGAAAGCGGCTCGCCTTTTGGCGGCATGCGCTCGTCGTCATCGATGGAATGGATGCGCTGAAGCAGCAGGCTTTTGGCCGTGTCACCTGCCACGATGGCCAGCCCCTCATGGCCGCCTTTGAAGGCAAAGATTTTGGCATCGAGACGCAACTCGCCCTTCTGCTTCTTTTCGCCATGGCACTCGACACAGTGCTTTTGCAGCAGCGGGCGGATGTCCTGGTCGAAATCGACAGCCAGCGCAGGAGCCGCAGCCAGGAGGATGAAGAGCGTGGTTTTCATCGTTTGGTTTTCGCTTTGGTGGCCAGATCGAGCGCCGCCTCGTCCATGTGGTGCTTCATCGCTTTGGCGGCGGCGTTGGCATCGTGGGCGGCCACCGCATTCAGGATGGCGGCATGATGGTCGATGGCGCGCTGTCTGCCGACATTTCCAATCGTCACACGACGGCTCTCACGCCCAAGGTCAGCCAGAGATTCGAGCATGAGCTTCAAGATCTCATTACCGGCGATGCGGGCCAGCGTGCGGTGAAAGTCGATGTCAGCCTCCACCGCTTCAGCGTGGGTCTCCGCGGCCAGCAGGCGTTCATGAATGCCCCGCAATTGCTTCACATCCGAGGCTTTGGCCTTCAAGGCGGCCTGGAGGGCAATCTCCGGCTCGATGGCGGCACGGGCCTCGCTCAACTGGCGCAACCGTTCCTGCAGTTCGGGAAGCAGGATCGACAAGGAGCCGCTCAGTGGCTTGTGCAAGCGGTTAACCGCACGGATACCGCTGCCGTGGCGGATTTCGAGCAAGCCCTGCAATTCGAGCCGCTTCGTTGCCTCACGCAACACTGTGCGGCTCACCCCCAGACGCTCAGCCATCAGGCGCTCAGGGGGTAGTTTGCCGTCGCCAGAATCAACCTCGTCGCGCAACTGGCGCGCCAGACGTGAGCAGACCTGCTCGACAAGAGATGGGGTGGGTTTAAGCGGGGTAATCGTCATGCAATTGGTAGGAGGTCATACCAATTACGAGATGGATGCCCAATTCTTTCGTGACTACTATCATGGTGGCGGCAGGCAGCATTCTCACCATCGCAGCACTTGCGGCTTGAGCACCCGCCTGAACGCGGGACAGTGGGCCGGACGAATCCCTGACCGCTCTGCATGCCTTTCCGTGACACATTGCTGAATCTCGCCATCACCTGCGTGCTGGTGCTGATCATTGTGCTCGTGGCGGTTCTGCTGAAGGAGAGCCGACCTGCGCCGTTGCAGGCTCTTCCCGTGGCGGTCGCCCAGGTGCCGGTGGGTCAGGCGAGGTCCGAGACCGGCCGTGTGCCGCTGCCGGATTACAAAATCTTTCCCAAGGCCAGGCTGATTGAAAGCCGCGCCAACGAGGCGGACACACTGCGCATCAAGGTGAGCGACACGGAAGATGAACACATTTTTGTGCTCTACTTCGTCGATGCGCCGGACACTTCACTGACCCATCCGCAGCGCGTGCAGGAGCAAGGGCGTTATTTTGGCGTCAGCAGCCAGCGCGTCATCGAAGAGGGACAGAGGGCGGCGCAGTATGTGACGCAACTGCTCAAGCAGCAGCCTTTCACGGTGATGACACGCTGGGAGGAGGTGACGGGTCTCAGCCGTTACTACGCGCTGATTTTGGTTGAGATCAGCCCCGGCAAGCAGGTGTATCTGGCGGACCTGCTTGTGCAGCAGGGCTTTGCACGCGTGGCGGGTGTCACTTCGAGCTTGCCAGCGGATGCACGCACCATCAATGACTACGCGCTGGAGTTGCAGGAGTTGAGACGGCGGGCCCAGCAGAGCAAGGCGGGCATCTGGGCGGCCTCAAAGCTCTGACCCCCGCCTGAAACTCTGGCATTGATGTATCATGATGCGTTGATACGATGGTTAAGCCTTGGCTTCTGTACTTAAATCGCTCAGTCTCATTGCCGACCCCACGCGGGTGCGGCTGCTTTTGCTACTCAAGCAGGAAGAGCTGAGCGTGGCGGAGCTGCAGGAGGTGCTGTCGCTGCCGCAGTCCAACATCTCCGCCCAGCTTGCCAAATTGAAGGCGGCAGGACTGGTGAATGACCGCCGCAGTGGCAAGAACCGCCTGTATCAGCTCGACGAGCCCGCAGCCAAGGACCAGCCGACGCATGAACATTTTCTCGCGCTGCTGGAAGCGGCGGGGGCTGAACTCCGCGAGGTGACCAAGGACGCTGAGGCGCTGCAAATCGTGCTGCGCAAGCGGGTGCAAACGGCGAAGGCCTACTTCGACGCGCTGGCGGGCAAGTTTGGCCGTCACTACATTCCCGGTCGTTCCTGGAAGGGCCTGGGCGAGACCCTGCTCAAACTCATGCCGCCGCTGGTCATTGCCGATCTCGGCGCAGGCGAGGGCACACTTTCGCAACTGCTCGCCGAACGGGCTAAAAAAGTGATCGCCGTCGATAACAGTGAAAAGATGGTGGCCTATGGAGCGGAGCTGGCCCAGAAGCACGGTTTTGCGAACCTCGAATTTCGTCTGGGTGACATTGAAGCACCGCCGATCCCGCCGCTGAGTGTGGATCTGGTCTTTCTCAGCCAGGCGCTGCATCACGCGCAGAATCCGGAGAAGGCGCTCAAGGCCGCGCTGAATATTCTGAGACCCGGCGGCCGCATCGTGGTGCTGGATCTTTTAAAGCATCAGTTTGAGCAGGCACGTGATCTCTACGCCGACGTCTGGCTCGGTTTTTCGGAGAGTGATCTGCATGACATGCTCAGTTCCGCAGGATTCAAGAAAATCGAGACGAGTGTGGTTCATCGCGAAAGCAAAAGCCCGCATTTTCAAACGATCCTGGCGCTGGCCGAGAAGGAAAACCGCCTCACTTCGTCGGGGCACTGGTCGGGCTCTTGACGCGAGGCGCGGGCACTGTCAGGCCGTTGATCCGCTGCAAACAGCAAGGCGTCTCGTTGACGTGATGCGTTTTCCCGCCTCCAATGCCGTTCTGTGAGAGACACTCTGGAAGACATCGAAAACTTCATCATCGACGTGGTGATCAACAATCGCCGTGGCATCCGCGCTTCGCTGCTGCGGGTCGTGTTCCGTGGCCTTTCCGGCATTTACTCAGCGGTGGTGCGGACACGGCTCTATTTGTACCGCCATCGCTACATCCATGACCACCACCTGGGTGTGCCGGTCATCAGCGTGGGCAATCTCACCGTCGGCGGCACGGGCAAAACTCCGGTAGTGGAGATGCTGGCGAAGGCGCTGCACGAGCATGGCCGCCGCGTGTGCATTTTGAGCCGGGGCTACAAGAGCAAGCGGCAGAAAAAACTGCCGTTCTCGAAAAAAATGGCCGCACGCCTCGGCTTCATCCCCAAACCACCTGAACCTCTGCCGCGCATCGTATCCGATGGTGAGAACGTGCTGCTCGATTCACACAATGCGGGCGACGAGCCCTTCATGCTGGCGAAGAACTGCCCCGGCATCCCGGTCGTGGTGGATAAAAACCGCGTGAAGGCTGGAGCGCATGCAATTCAGCGCTTTGGTGCCGATGTGCTCGTGCTGGATGACGGCCTGCAATACCTCAAGCTCAAGCACCGCCACGACATTGTGCTGATCGACAAAACAGCGGTGTTCGGCAACAACGGCTACATGCTGCCACGCGGCACGCTGCGCGAGCCACCACGCAGCCTGCGCCGAGCGAGCTATATCTTCATCACCAAATCTGACGGCGACAGTGAGGACGTCATCAAGCAGATCCGCCGCTACAATCGCGCCGCCGAAATCATCGAGTGCCGCCATCGCGCGATGCATTATGAAAACATCCACACCGGCGAGCGCCTGCCGATTGACGGATTGCGCGATCAATTTGTGGGCGCGCTTTCAGGCATCGCTGTGCCGGAGAGCTTTGAAAACGGCCTGCGTAAACTGGGTGCCAAGGTCGAGGTCATCGCCCGATTCGCAGACCATCACCGCTTTCGCGGGCCGGATCTGAAAAATTTCATTGATCGCTGCGTGCGGCGCGACGTGCACTGCATGGTCACCACGGAGAAAGATTTTGTGCGCTTTCCCAAACTGCCCGTCGCCGACATCCCTTTCTACTTCATGCGCGTGGAGATCGAGATCATTCGCGGGAGGGATGTCTTCGACAAAATGGTGCGCCTCATCGCCGAACCGCGCCGGGTTCCAGCTGGAGTGCTGCCGGCTGATTTCATGGAGTCCTCGTAATGAGCGCGGAAAATCCAGCCATGACCGCTGTGCAAGTGCACAAGGTGAGCGCTGCTGGCGGCACCAGTGAGGTCGGTGATGTCACCGCGCGCGAGGAGCCGCTGGAAATCCGTGTCGAAGGCCGTTCCGTGGCGGTGGTGATGCGCACGCCGGGTTTTGATGAAGAACTCGCCACCGGATTTCTCGTCAGCGAAGGCGTGGTGCAGCGCCCGCGTGACATTCTGGAAGTGTCGCAGTGCCCCAGCACCAACAACAAGCATGGCAACATCGTCGATGTGCTGCTCGGCGGTGCGGTCGTGAACTGGGACTCGCTGACGCGCCATGTGTTCAGCGCTTCAAGCTGCGGGCTCTGCGGCAAGACGAGCATCGAGAGCGTGTTTCAGCAGTTTCCCGCTGTGAAAGGTGACTGGCAGGTCTCACCCAAACTGATCGCAAGCCTGCCCGACAAGCTGCGTGCCGCGCAGGAAACGTTTGCCAAAACCGGCGGGCTGCATGCGAGCGGTTTGTTTGACCTCGATGGCAATCTGATCGTGCTGCGTGAGGATGTGGGCCGCCACAATGCCCTCGATAAAATCCTCGGCTATGCACTGCAACGCGACTTGCTGCCATTAGACCGGCATATCCTGCTGGTGAGCGGCCGGGTGTCGTTTGAGATCATTCAAAAAGCACTGGCAGGTGGCATCCCGCTCGTCGCGGCCATTTCCGCGCCCAGCAGCCTCGCCGTTGACTTTGCTCAGGAGGCGGGCCAGACGCTCATCGGCTTTCTGCGTGGTGAAACGATGAATGTTTACACCCATCCACGACGTGTGGAGATGTCATCATGAAACAGGTTCAACTCGTTGTCTTTATCATCTGGGGGGCGCTTTGCTGCTCACTCGGCCTTTATGCGGTGATGCTGAGTTCGATGACTTTTGCTCCAGGCCATGGGGACCCGAAGTCACTGGGGCAGATCATCGCACTCGCGGCTGGCAGTGCGGCGGCCCTGAGTTTCTTCCTGCGCAAGCTGCTGCTCGGGGGATTCGCCAAGGGTTCGTTCAACCTGAATGATCCGGCGCATCGCGGACGCTTTATCGCAGGCAATGTCGTCGTCTTTGCGCTGAGCGAGGGCATCGGAGTGCTGGGATTCGTCAATGGCATCCTCTCAAACGGCCAGGGCGATGCCTGGCTGCCATACATCGGTCTCGCGTTCGTTCTGATGCTGCTGCACATCCCGCTACCTTCTCGTTTCAAGCCTGCTGCATGAACGGCTATTTTGATCACAACGCCACCACGCCGCTGCACCCCGCTGCACGTGATGCGTGGCTGCGGGCGAGTGAGAAGCACTGGCACAATCCTTCGAGCCTGTATCGCGATGCCGGGCTGGCGAGCCAGCAGCTTGAATCCGCCCGTGAACGCCTGGGCACGCTGATTGGAGCGGATGCGGAGCGCATTGTGTTCACCTCGGGTGCCACGGAGTCGAACAACGCCTTGTTTGCCTCGCTGCCAGCCGATGCTCTCATTGTCATCTCTGCCATAGAGCACCCGAGTGTGCGTGAAGCTGCGCGTGGCAGGAACGTTGTGGAGTTGCCGGTGAATGAGTCTGGAGTGGTGGAGGTTGAGAGCCTGAAGCATCACATCATTGCCAAACGTCCCACACTCGTCTCCGTGATGGCGGCGAACAATGAAAGCGGTGCCTTGCAGCCCTGGCGCGAGATGGCCGCGCTCTGCCGCGAGCATGGCGTGCTGTTTCACACCGATGCCGCGCAATGGCTTGGTAAGCTCAATGCAGTTAACCTCGGCGAATGCGATTTCATCACCGGCAGCGCACATAAATTCGGCGGCAGCAAGGGCTGCGGATTTTTGGTGCTGCCCGAAGAGGATTCACGGCTTGGGTTCATCCGAGGTGGGCCGCAAGAACACGGGCGACGTGCTGGCACGGAAAATTATCCGGCCATTGAAGCCATGGTGATGGCGCTGGAGACGATCACGCCGCGTTTAAGCGAAATCGAACACACGCAAAGCAAGCTGCGTGATGCTTTCATCGCTTCGATGCGTGAGCGATTCGAACCACTGCGGGTGATCAGCGAATCAGCCCCGCGACTTTGGAACACGGTACTCATGGTCATGCCGGAGCATGACAATCTAAAATGGCTCACGCGCCTCTCGCGTCGCGGTTTCAGCATCTCCACGGGTTCGGCCTGCAGTTCGGGCAAGGAGGGGTCTTCAGTCGTGGTGACAGCACTCGGGGCCAGTGTAGAAGAGCTGAAGCGTGTCGTGCGCATCAGTGGCGGCTGGGACACGACGACGGCAGACTGGCAGGCGCTCGCCGCTGCGTTCGTTGAAGTGTTTGAAGAGCTGAACCGTGGCGGCAGACCGCAGTAGTGGCCTCACGTTCCAGGTCTTGGACGGATCAACAGCACGAGCAGCAGCGAGAACACGCATACCATGGCGAAGACGCCGAAGATGACGTTGAGAGGTATCTGCATGTCACGCATCCTGCCAAAACCCCAGTCGGCCAGTCCGCCGCACATCATGCTGACGAAGTTCATGAGTCCGTAACCGGTGGCGCGCATGTGCGGCCGCACGATCTGGCTGAGGATCGGCATGTTGTTGCAGTCGAAGAAGCCCCAGCCGACACCAAAAAGGATCAGCGAGGCGATGGCGAGCCCGAAGGAGTTCAATGCAGGTGCGTTCCCCACGCCAAACATGGCGGGAACAATGAGCATCATGCCGATGGCGCTGACGTAGATGCGGCCGCGTTCACTGCGCCGCATCCAGCGGTCTGCCAGCCAGCCGCCAAGAATCGCGGAGAACAGCGCCGCACCCTGCCAGTAGAGCGCGGCGGACACACCAGCCTTGCCTTGGCTGATATTGAAGGCCTTTTGCAGGATCGCCGGCATCCAGTCGCGCACCACCCATGCGGCAAGTGCGGGCAACGTGAAGTAGAAGACGAGCAGGATGAAATTGCGATTGCAGAGCAGCTCTCCGATCGCCCCTCCACGTGCGGTGGGGCTCAGGGCTTCCTGCGTGTCCAACTGCCGTGGCACATCGCGCAGCAGGAGCAGCAGCGGGATGGAATAGAGAATGCCGGCCAGTCCGGTGAAGTCGAACATGAAGCGCCAGCCCAGCTCCGGCGCATCCGCCACGAATCCGGCAAAGCCACCGACCATCACGCCGCAGTAGATGCCCATCTGATGCACACCAATGGCACGCGAACGCGTTCCTGCGGTGTGGTAGTCAGCGATCAAGGCCAGCGCCGCAGGAATGTAAAAAGCCTCGCTGATGCCCATCAATGTGCGCGCCCAGTACAGTTCATTGAAACTGCCCACATGCCCGGTGAGCCAGGTGATGAGAGACCAAACAAACAAGCTGCCGCAGATCGTCAGTTTGCGGCTGTAGCGGTCGGCGATGTACCCGCCGATGGGGCTGCAGATGGCATAGACCCATTTGAACGAAGCCAGCATGTGCCCCCAGTTTTCCTCACTGACGATGTCCTTGATGTCGCCCATCACAGACACCTTCATCGAGGCGATCATCTGGCGATCCAGGTAGTTCAGCAGCGCTACCGGAAACAGCAGCCCCACGACAAGCCAGGCACGGCGCATGAGAGGGGATGGGGTGTCAGCATGGGGCGGAGACAAAGACATCTGTCCATTAACCACAGGGCAACCCGGCCGAAAAGCCTGAAATCATGCTTCGTCTTGACCCCGGCATGACTTAGAATGCACGCACAAAGCCGCCTGCATGTCACAATGAAATCCTGCCGGGCTAATTCGGTTGGCGCCGCTTAGTGCGAAGCCATCCTCCAACCCAACCACCCTCTTCTGCTATGAAGCCGTACACTCTGTGCGTTTGCCTGCTGCCCCTTGCCTCCATTCTGGCGGATGAAGTCCGGCTGGAATGGATGCCTCAAGGGATCTACAACAAGACCCACTACCACGTGCCCAAGGTGACCACGTTTCTGAGTGAAAAGCCCGAACAGATCGTCAAGGAACCGGAAGGGCTGGTCAATCCGCAGTATGTCCTGCTGGAGACCCGACCAAAGAGTGGGCGCAAGCTGCTGGGGCTCATCCTTGACCAGCGCTCACCCAAGGAAGCGCGGATGTGGCTGGATGCGAATGGCGACGGCGACCTGACCAATGACCCTGAAGTGAAATGGGAGTTCGCGGCCCGTGGGTCGGAGGGCAATGAGCTCATCTCCTGGCATGGCGAGGCCAAAGTGCTCATCGAATATGCGGATGCCACACTGGAAATGGGCCTGAACTTTTACCGCAACGCCAGCTCCAAGGGACCAACCCCGATCATCTACCGGCGTGATTATGGCCGCGTCGGCAAGATCTTGATCGATGGCCGTGAACTGACCACCTACCTCAGCGATGACTCCACCACAGGAGAGTTCACCACGGACCGCTCGACGCTTTCCCTCGACCTGAATGCGGACCGCCGCATCGACCCCAAAACGGAATTGTTTTCGCTGAAGAAGCCCCTCGTTCTAAAGGGCTCGGTTTATGAAGTGAAAAACCTCGCTCCGGACGGCTCCCGCTTTGATTTTGTATCATCAGACAAGACTGCGGAGCAGATGCGGCTCGGGGAAAATCGTCTGGCGGCAGTTAAAATGGCCGAGCAGCGCCAGGCACAGGAGGCTGACCTCGGCAAACCTGCACCCTCCTTTGAGGCCAAAACCATCGATGGCAAAATGGTGCGCTTCCCAGACGACTACAAAGGCAAACTGGTGCTGCTGGACTTCTGGGCCACCTGGTGTGGCCCATGCCTGAAAGAACTGCCGGAACTCACCCAGGTGCATGAGGATTTTGCCGCCTACGACTTCACGGTGCTCAGCATCAGTCTGGACCATGAGGAGGATGTGGCCAGCCTGCCCGAGTTTGTGAAGTCCAAAAAGATGAGCTGGCCGCAGATCTGCGACGGCGGCGGCTGGCAGGGAGACATCGTGAAACAGTACGGCGTGCATGGTATTCCCTCCTGCTGGCTCATCGACGGCAACACCGGTCTCATCGTCGCCACTTCAGTGGATCTGCGTGGTGAAGCCCTGAGAGGAACCGTGGCACGCGAACTGGTGAAATTGGGCAAACATATTCCGAAGGACATGGTCCCTGCGGCCGGCACTCCCCTGGCTGCGAAAACCCCGGCAGGCGATGCACCGCCGAGTCCTCTCGTGACCCGCGTACAGTCACTGGCCGCTGAAGACGGACTGACTTCCGCAGAAGCCTTCCAGGCACTGCTTGACCATCCCACGGCCGCCACTGTGAACCTGTCGCCGCCAGCCAGTACGCCAATACGCGGACGAGAGATCGCCAAACGCGCCGCAGAGGCCCATGTGCGGGTGGGGTGGGTGTATCAATGTACGAAATGCAATCGCTGGCACACCAATCTGGCAGGCGGCTATGCCATCGCTCCAGACGTCGTCGTCACGGCGCGTCACGTCGTCGCTCCTCCTGTGGCGATGAAGCCTGGAACCGGTCATCCTGTGGTCGTCCGGGGAGAGAGCGAAGTGCTCAACATTGAAGCCGTGATTCTCGCAGACGAAACCGGAGACACCGCCATCATGCGTGTTTCAGCGAAAGATCTCAAACCACTGGCCTTGAGCCGCGACGTGCAGGTGGGCGATACCGCTTACTGCTTCAGCGATCCACGCGATGTGATCGGTCATTTCAGCTCCGGCCTGGTGAACCGGCTCCATTCTCCCGCCATTCCGGGCAAACCGGCCAGTCCGCTCCAGCAGCGCATTGATGTCAGCGCAGACTGGGCTCCGGGCAGCAGCGGCTCCGCCATTCTCGACGAGTATGGAAACGTGATCGGCCACGTGGCCCGCATCCGGCCGTTGTTTGGCGCTTCCCGGTCTGCGGAACCTGCTGGCAGGTCATCTGCAGCGCCTACGGTCATGACGTTGAACGAAGCGGTGCCTGCTTCCGTGGTGCTGTCACTGATCGAAAAGAAGCCTCAATAATTCATCACGCTTCTTCCAAGCGATAGCCAATGCCCGGCTCGTTCACGATGCGCGGACCGGTTTCGCCGAGTTTTTTGCGCAGGTGATTGATGTGAACGCGCAGGCCTTCGCTCGGATCGCTGGTCTGTCCGGCCCAGACCTGCTTAATGATCTGATTCTGTGTGACGATGCGGCCCGCATGCTCGGCCAGCACCTTGAGCAGTGCAAACTCAGTGGGCGTGAGTTTGAGCGGTACCTCATCCAGCGAAGCCTCGTGGTGCAGCAGATCGAGCTTCAAAGCACCGACGACAATCTCGGCGCTCTGGCGCGTGAACCGGCGGCGCTGAATGACCGTGAGGCGAGCGAGCAGTTCAGCGGTGCCGAAGGGTTTCGTCACGTAATCGTCTGCGCCATTTTCCAGGGCCTCGACTTTGATGGCTTCCTGATCACGCACGCTGAGAATGAGCACGGGCACGTCGCTCCACTCACGCAACCGCTTCAACACCTCGATGCCGTTCAAACCGGGCAGACCGAGATCCAGCAGCACCACATCGGGACGATGAAACGCGGCCTCCTGCAGACCCAGCTGACCATCGGCGGCCTCACAGACCTCATAGCCACGTGACTCCAGCACCATGCGCAGCAGGCGGCGCATCTGCTGTTCGTCGTCGATGATGAGAGCTTTGCTCATGCGGCGCTGCGTGTTTTCACCGGAAGGTGGAGCATGAATTCTGCGCCGCCTTCGGGATGTGTGTACGCTTCAATGTCACCTTTCATCGCACGCATCAAGCCGCGTGCTATGGCAAGCCCCAGACCGGTGCCGCCTGTAGGTGAATCGGGGGCGCGGTAAAATTTGTCGAAGAGCTGCTCTTCTGCCCCCAGCGGCAGGCCGGGGCCGTGATCGCGCACGCGGAGTTCCAGCATGCCATCGACAAGCGCCGCCTGGATTTCAATGTCGCTGCCCGGTGGAGCATAGCGCGTGGCATTGTGCAGCACATTGCCGAGCACCTGGGCGAGGAGTCGGCTGTCGAACCTCAGCAGCGGCATTTCCTTTGTGCCCGTGATGAGCAAAGTGTGTCCAGCCAACTCCTGCTGGATCGGCTTGGTGGCGGCATGCAGTACATCGCCTATCTCACACCAATCGGGCTTAGGCTCCAGCGCATCGGATTCCACCCGTGTCATCTCCAGAAAGCTCTCGACGATGCGCTGCAGGCGGCGGTTCGCGGTCTCGATCTCCTGGGCATACGGGTTCCCCTGACCCAGTCCGTCCAAAGCAGTGCGGATGATGGCGATGGGTGTTTTCAGCTCATGTGCAACGCTATCCAGCAGCGTGTGGTGCAGGCGCTCGGACTCTGCCAGCAGTTCGGCGCGGTGTTTCTCCGCCAGCAGGTGCTCGCGCTCCTGATGATGCTGCGCCAGTGCCGCCTCGCGTGCACGCAACTGCGTGATGAGATGCCCCATGCTCAGCGCCACGATGAAAAACAGGCTGAACATCACCACGTCCTGCGGCTTCTCGATGTGCAGCGTGTACTGCGGCGGGATGAAAAAGTAATTCCACACCAGGGCGCTGACCACCGCCATCAATAGGACCGGTCCACGGTTCCACCGTGTGCCAGCAAGCACGATGGCCATCAAAAAGACCAGCGCGGCAAAAGTATCACCGGTGTATGACAGCAGCACCCAGCAGGTGGACGCCAGCACAAACACGAGTGTCAGCCCCCAGCTGTACTGACCCACCTCAGCCAGTGAAAGCGGCGGAGGGGATGACTGGACACTGGTTCTCTGGGCGGCAGACATGGTTGGTCTTGGTTTGAGCCACCATCACCGCAAAAGCACCGCACGCCAGTAAACAGCCGCAGCCAAGGCGTTAAGAAAGTGTAAAAGCAGCGCTCACGTCTCCTCCAAGCGGTAGCCAATCCCCGGCTCGTTTTTGATCTCCAAGGTGGAGCCTTCGAGCTTTTTGCGCAGGTGATTGGCATACACGCGGAGATAATGGCTCTGCTCCTCCGCCTGCGGCCCCCACACGGCACGAAGCAGATGCTTCAAAGTGACGATTTTACCGGCATGGCGCACAAGTTGTGCGAGCAGCGCATATTCGGTGGGCGTGAGTTTGAGCGGCCGACCGTCCAGTGATGCTTCGTGATGCACGGGATCAAGCACGAGCGGGCCCAGCTGCAGATTGGCCGCGTCATGGGCTCCTTGACGGCGTTGGATGGCCGTGAGCCGTGCGATAAGCTCCGCCGTGCTGAAGGGTTTGGAAACATAATCATCGGCCCCGGCATCGAAGGCGGCGAGTTTGACGGATTCCTGATCGCGCACGCTGAGGATGAGCACGGGGACGCTGCTCCATTCGCGCAGCCGTTTCAGCACTTCGACTCCATCCATGTCGGGCAGGCCGAGATCGAGTAGGATGACATCGGGCTTGAGGAAGACCGCCTCCTGCAGCCCAAACTGTCCTTTTTCAGCCTCCCTCACGGTGTAGCCCTTCGACTCCAGCGCCATGCGCAGCAGGCGGCGGATCTGGATTTCGTCGTCGATGATGAGGGCCGTCATTTGGAAGGTGGAACGAAAGCGGACACTTGATTGAGCTCGATCACAAATTCGGCACCGCCGTCAGGATGATTCCGTGCGGTGATCTCTCCTCCCTGCGCCTGGACAAAGCCACGCGCGATAGCCAGTCCAAGACCGGTGCCGCCTGCGGGTGATCCCAGCACTCGGTAGAACTTTTCAAACACGCGCCGTTCCGCGCCGACAGGCAGGCCGGGGCCATGGTCGCGTATGATCAAACGCAGCTGCTGGTCACGCAAGGTGGCGCTGACGTCGATGGCAGTGCCTGCGGGAGTGTAGATGGCGGCATTGTGCAGGATGTTGGCGACAGCCTGGGTTAGCAGGGCGTGATCCAGTTTCAGAAGTGGGAAGTCTTCGGCTAGGTGAAGCCTCACCGCATGCGTGTCCAGCGCGGCACCGATGGCATGCTGGGCGGCGGCGATAACATCACGCAAATCACACCAGTCGAGGCTGGGTTTGAGCACGTCGGATTCGAGCCGGGTCATTTGCAGCAGGCTGTCCACCACGCGCTGCAGCCGCTGCGTGGCGATGGTGATCTCGGCGAGGTAGGGACTGCGCTGGTTATCCATCCCTTCCAGCGCGGCGGTGATGACCGCGATGGGCGTTTTCAGCTCATGCGAAACGCTGTCGAGCAGGGTGCGGTGCAGCTTCTCGGACTGCGCGAGAACCTCGGCATGGCTAACGGCTTCAATGAAATGCTCTTTTTCCAAAACAAGCGCAAGCTGTAGCGCAAAGGCCTCGATCATCTGCCGTGTGGCGAAATCGAGTCGCGTTTCACGCTCAAACTGCAGGCCGAGAACGCCCATCGTGGCGGTGGCGGTTTGCAGCGGGAACCAGGTCGCCTCGGATTCGGGCAGCGTGTCGGTGAAGCGGCCCGCGCACTGCTTGTTCTCGTAGCTCCACGCCACCACACCCCATTCTTTGCGGCTCGGCTGAAAGGTGCTGGCCGGATGCGCAGCCTTCGGCAGCGAGCGGTCGTTTTCACGCACAATGAGCGCGGTGTGAGCATGCAGGAGTTCGTTGATGCTGCGCAGCGCCTCGGCGAGGCCCTTTTCAGACTCGGCGGCGAGTGCGGCGCTCTGCGTCACCCGCAGCAGGGCTCCAGTCAGGCGCGCGCGGCGGCGTTCGGCCTCTTCGCGCATCCGCAGCCGGCTGGTCAGACTGCCCATGCTCAGCGCCACGATGAAAAACATGCCGAACATGATCCAGTCCTCGGCTTTGTTGATGAAAAAGGTGAACTGCGGCGGGATGAAAAAGAAGTTCCAGCACAGCGCGCTGAGCGCCGCCATGACGAGCACGGGGCCCCGGCTGAAACGCATTGCCCCCAGCACGACCGCAAGCAGGAACACGAGCGCGACAACCATGTAGCCTGTGTATGGCACAATGCCCCAGCACACGCTGGCAATGGTGAACACGGTAACGAGCACCCAGCTATACTCACCAATGACCGACGCCGATGCCGTATCGTTCAAAGCCGTGGCAGAAGTTTTATCTACCGCGGCTAGTGGTCGAACAACGCACACGTCGATGTCGCCACTGCCGAGGATGATCTGATCGGCGAACGACTGGCGCCACCACACCGGCTTGTCAGGTTTTCCCACGACGATCTGCGAGACATTGCGATCACGGGCGGCTTGCAGCAGTGCCTCAGCGACATTTTCACCGGTCACGGAGAGGACCTCGCCGCCAAGCTTGCGCGCAAGGCCGAGAGAGCGCGTGAGCCGCTCCTGCTCGACTGGCGTGAGTACCCCTGAGCCTTCGACCCACACCACGAGCCAGGGGCAGTTCAACCGGGTGGCGGCGCGGCGCGTCCAACGGATGAGGCTTTCAGCATACGGGCTCGGCCCCACGCCGACCAGCAAACGCGCATTGGTTTTCCATGCGCTGCTGACGCGCCTGGAGCGGCGGATGTCTTCGAGATCACGGTCCACCCGCTCGGCAGTGAAGCGCAGGGCGAGTTCGCGCAGCGCGGTGAGATTGCCTGTCTTGAAAAAGCCGGTCACGGCCTGTTCCGCTCGCTCGCCGAGATAGACTTTGCCGTCGGCCATGCGCTCCAGCAGTTTTTCGACACTGAGATCGATGAGCTGAATCTCATGCGCACGATCGAGAATGGAGTCGGGCACGGTCTCTTGAATCGCCACTCCGCTGATCTGCCGCACGATGTCCACCTGGCTGTCGATGTGCTGGACGTTAAGCGTGGTGTAAACATCAATGCCCATGTCGATGAGCTCGAGTACATCCTGGTAGCGCTTCGCATGGCGTGAACCCGGTGCGTTGGTGTGTGCGAGTTCATCTACAAGCACGAGCCGGGGGCGTTGCACGAGCACCGCATCGAGGTCGAACTCCTCTAGTGTAAAGCCGCGATGTTCAAGCTTCCGGCGCGGCAGCACACGCATGCCTTCGAGCAACGCCGCCGTTTCCGATCTGCCATGCGTCTCCACGATACCAACGAGCACCTCCACGCCCTCCTTGACTCGTTGCCGCGCGGTTTGCAGCATCGCATAGGTCTTGCCGACACCCGGACACATGCCGAGGAAGATGTGAAGCCTGCCGGATTTAGACACGGCATCCGCCAGCTGCACCTGCGCGAGCAGTGCATCCGGGTCGGGACGGTGGTCGTCGTTCATGGCCTGCGTCGGTTACTTCAAGGCATCGAGACTCAGATTCAACTTCAATACATTCACACCTGCAGCGCCGAGGATGCCGAAGGAAGGCTTGGTGGTGCTGGCGGCGATGAGTTCTTTGACCTTCTCAACGCTGAGGTTGCGAGCCTTCGCGACACGGACAGTTTGCAGCTCGGCGTTCTTGACGCTGATGTGTGGATCAAGTCCGCTGCCTGAAGCCATGACGGCATCGGCGGGCACCGCCTCTTGGTCACTAAGACCATTTGCGGTGCGGTAAGCGGCGATGCGCTCTTTGATCGCGTCATTCAGCTTTTGGGATGTTGGCCCAAGATTGCTGCCGCTGGAGTTGGCGGCGTCATAACCAGCACCTGCAGCGCTGGGACGCGGATGGAAGTATTGAGCAGCAGTGAAGTTCTGCCCCAGCAAAGAGGATCCACGCACGGCGCCATCGGGGCCGGTGATGAGACTACCGTGAGCTTTGTCTTTGAATGCGGCCTGGGCCACACCCGTGACGATGAGCGGATACACACCGCAGGTGACGGCCGCGAGCACAAGCGTGGCGGTGATGGCAGGGCGGAGTTCGGAAACGAGAGCTTTCATGGTATTAAGCGAGGTGAAGGGTGGCGACGATGACATCAATGGCCTTGATGCCGATGAAGGGAACGATGACACCGCCAAGGCCATAGATGAGCAGATTGCGCTGCAGCACGGCGGCGGCTCCGGCAGCACGATATGGCACCCCTTTCAGCGCGAGCGGAATGAGGGCGATGATGACGAGCGCATTGAAGATAACGGCGCTCAAAATGGCGCTCTGTGGACTGGCGAGACCCATGACGTTCAGCGGACTGATCGCAGGAAACGTGACCATGAGCATCGCCGGGATGATGGCGAAGTATTTGGCGATGTCATTGGCGATGCTGAAAGTGGTGAGCGAGCCACGCGTCATGAGGAGCTGTTTGCCAATCTCGACGATCTCAATGAGCTTCGTCGGATTGCTGTCGAGATCGACCATGTTGCCGGCCTCGCGGGCGGCCTGCGTGCCGGTGTTCATGGCGACGCCGACATCGGCCTGGGCCAAGGCGGGAGCGTCATTCGTGCCGTCACCGGTCATGGCCACGAGATGGCCTTCGGCCTGCTCGGCGCGGATGCGGCGCAGTTTGTCCTCAGGCGTGGCCTGGGCCATGAAGTCATCGACACCTGCCTCGGCGGCAATGGCGGCGGCGGTCATGGGATTGTCACCCGTGATCATCACGGTGCGGATGCCCATTTTACGCAGCTGGGCAAAGCGCTCCTTGATGCCACCTTTGACGACGTCCTTGAGTTCCACGACACCGAGCACCTTGCTGGATTCGCACACAACAAGCGGTGTGCGTCCGGCGCGGGAGGCAGCCTCGACGACCTTGGCGACTTCCGGTGGATAAACACCACCTAGGCCTTCGATGTAATTTTTGATGGAATCCGCTGCGCCTTTGCGAATGCTGCGGCCATCAAGATCGACGCCGCTCATGCGGGTCTGTGCCGTGAAGGGAATGAAGGTGGCATGGGGTGCCGCGAGTTCGCGCCCTCGGATGTTGAACTTTTCTTTGGCGAGCACGACAATGCTGCGGCCTTCGGGCGTTTCATCGGCCAGGGAGGCGAGCTGCGCGGCGTCAGCGAGCTGCGGCTCGGTGACGCCAGGGGCGGGACGAAAATCGGACGCCATGCGGTTGCCGATGGTGATGGTGCCGGTCTTGTCGAGCAGGAGCACATCAATGTCTCCCGCAGCCTCAACCGCACGGCCACTGGTGGCCATGACGTTGCGGCGAATAAGACGGTCGATACCGCTGATGCCGATGGCACTGAGCAGGCCGCCGATGGTGGTGGGAATCAGGCATACGAGCAGTGCGATGAGCACTGGCGTGGAGAATTCGACCCCCGAATAGATGCCGAAGGGCCGCAGTGTGATGCATACCAGGAGGAAGATGAGAGTCATCGCGGATAGCAGAATGGTCAGCGCGATTTCGTTCGGCGTTTTCTGGCGTTGTGCGCCTTCCACCATCGAGATCATGCGATCAATAAAGGTGTTGCCCTTCTCCGAGGTGATGCGGATGACGATGCAGTCGCTGATGACGCGTGTGCCACCGGTGACGGCGCTACGGTCGCCGCCGCTCTCGCGAATGACGGGGGCTGATTCTCCCGTGATGGCGGCTTCATCGACACTGGCGATGCCTTCAATGACCTCGCCGTCGGCGGGGATCACATCGCCGGTTTCACAAACCACGAGATCTCCTTTCTCCAGCGCTGGAGCAGGCACGCTGGACTCGACGCCATTTTTCAAACGGCGCGCGAGGGTATCCTTGCGCGCTGCACGCAGGCTGGCCGCCTGCGCCTTGCCACGGCCTTCCGCGACAGCTTCGGCGAAGTTGGCGAAGAGCACGGTGAACCAGAGCCAGATGCTGAGCTGGGTGATGAAGCCGTGGTCTGCCTTGGCGGTGAAGATGCTCACCGTGGTGAGTACCGCTCCGACAAGCGTGACGAACATGACGGGGTTCTTCACCATCAGGCGCGGATCGAGCTTCTTGAACGACTCGCCGATGGCCGGAGCGAGAATGGAAGCATCAAAGAGAGATGTGGGTTTGTGTGACATAGTGGTATGGCCTAGGGCCTGCTGAATGGAATGAATGAGTGGAAAAAGATGAGAGGGGTTCAGGAAAAACGGAGGCTGAAAGATGCGAGGAGGGACGTGCTGCTGCGTGCCAGTGAGTCGCCGCGCTGAAAGGCGGGCGAGCTGTTGCGCAGGTACCGCATCTCCACCCTGAAGAGCAGATTTTTGCTGATCTGGCGGTCCACGTTGAAGGACAGGCCGGTGAGAGATGTCCTGCCAGGCAGACTGATGATGACACCCGAGGCGTCATTGTAGTGCTCGACCCTGAAGGCGGTGGCCCATTGGTCATCCAGCTTCCATCTCACGATGGCATTCGGAGACCACCAGATGTTGTTGCCGCTGTTCGCACGCTGCTGCCAGCCGATGTCAAAGCCCAGATACATGCTCACTGCACTGTTCAGCACCATGTGCGCATAGAGGTTGTTGAAGTAACGCATGCGGCGCTGGTCGTCTGGAAACTCGCTGCCAATGTAGGTGCTCCAGTTCAGCAGCAGGCGGTCATGGGGCGTCCAGGCCACCTTGGTGCCAAAGCCCGGCAGGCTGTTACCCGCCAGAGGGCGGACGCGCTGCCAGCCATCCACCACGAGGAACGCGAGCTCCCACTCCTTTGTCGGTTTCCAGGTCAGGCGGCCGCCTGTCAGAAAGTAGGGCGTGTTTTCCGCCATGAGGCTGCGGCTCAGCGTGTAGTTGTCCGCCGAGATGGCGCTTTCAAAACCGATGTGTGAACTGAATTCCCCCACATCCAGCCAGAGGGTGCGGCTGCGGTTCAGCGCCACTCCGACATAGGTGTCGTAGAAATGCTGCAGCAGATTCGGCTCCGCTGCCAGGTTCTCCCGTGAATAAGTGCCGGCCATGAGTCCCAGGCTGCCGTGGTACCAGCCACCGTTAAGCTCAGCCTGGATGAGCGCCAGATTGATCGCCGGGGCGTCGGTGCTGGTGTGGTTGTAGAGGAAGGCCGGCCTGCGGTGGTTGGCAGGCTCGTTGAAGTCGTAGCCGTAATAGCTGTCCAAAAATCCTTTGTAAGCCACAGTCGGTGTATCGTTTTCCGCCAGCACCATGGCAGGTGCCAGCAGGAGCAGACTGAAAAGGGATGCTTTCATGATGCAGAATCTCCGTGGTGGTTTGCCTGGTTTAGAACAAGCGGCCCTGAGCCGTGAGGAAGTGCTCGACGATGGGGCCCAGTGCGAGAGCAGGCAGGAAATTGAGTGCACCTATGAGCAGCACGGTGCCGATGAGCAGCACGGTAAACGTGGCGCCATTCACTGGGAAGGTGCCCGCGCTCGGCGGCACAGCTTGCTTGCCCGCGAGAGATCCGGCCAGCGCCATGATGGGGACGATCATGAGGAAGCGGCCGATGAGCATAGCGATGCCGAGCGTGGTGTTGTACCAAGGTGCGTTGGCCGTGAGTCCCGCGAAGGCGCTGCCGTTGTTGCCTGTGGCGGAGCTATAGGCATAAAGCATCTCGCTGAGTCCATGCGGGCCGCTGTTGTTCAGACCGGCGACGCCCCAGTCACTCACACAGGCCCAGGCGGTGAAGCCGAGGATGCTGAGCGTGAGCACCAGCAGCGTGAGCATGCAGAGCTTGACCTCCTTCGCCTGGATCTTCTTTCCCAGATACTCCGGCGTGCGACCCACCATGAGTCCGGCAATGAAGACCGCGAGAATGACAAACACCAGCATGCCGTACAAACCTGCGCCCACACCGCCGATGACGACCTCGCCCAGCTCAATCATGAACAGAGGCACGAGTCCGCCGATGGCGGTGAACGAGTCATGCATCGAGTTCACCGCGCCGCAGGAGGCGGCGGTGGTGATGGTGGCAAAGAGCGCCGAATTGAAGATGCCGAAGCGCACCTCCTTGCCCTCCATGTTGCCATCCGCCGCGGCGATGCCGAGCTGCTGATGGATCGGATTGCCAGCGGCTTCAGAGTGTGCGCAGACGAGCACACCACCGACAAAGAGCACCATCATGGCGGCCCAAACAGCCCAGCCATGCGCCTGATTTTTCACCATGCGTCCGAGGTAGTAGGTCAGCCCGCTGCCGATGGAGAAGATCGAAAGCATCTGGATGAAGTTCGAGAGCGGCGTCGGGTTTTCGAAGGGATGTGCGGCGTTCGCATTCATGAAGCCGCCGCCATTGGTTCCCAGCATCTTGATCGCCACCTGCGAGGCCATCGGCCCCTGCGCGATCACCTGCTCCGCACCTTCGAGGGTCTTCACCTTGGTGTAGCCATCAAAGTTTTGGATCATGCCCTGAGAGACCAGGAAGATCGCAAACACAACGCAGATTGGCAGCAGGAGGTAATAAGTGACACGGACGAGATCGACCCAGAAGTTGCCGAGCGTCTTCACGGAACTGCGCGCAATACCCCGCACCAGTGCCGCAGCGATGCCGATGCCGACGGCGGCGGAAGTGAAGTTATGCAAGGTCAGCCCCACCATCTGCGAGAAGTAAGACATCGTGGACTCACCGCCATAGCTCTGCCAGTTGGTGTTCGTCGTGAAGCTGACAGCGGTGTTGAAGGCCAGGTGATGGCTCAAGGCCGGCAACCCCTGCGGATTGAGCGGCAGCACATCCTGCAAACGCAGGATCGCATAAGTGAACACCACGCCGACGAGGCTGAAAGCCAGCATGGAAAAGGTGTATTGCAGCCATGTTTGCTCACGCTTCGAATCGACGCCCAGCAGCTTGTAAGTGAGCTTTTCGAACGGCTTGAGAACAGGATCAAACCAGGTGCGCCCGCCGGCATCGAGCACCTGCATGAGATACAGCCCCATCGGTTTCGTGATGAGTGTGAGGATGCCCAGGAAGAGGGCGAATTGCAGCCAGTCAGTGGAGTGCATGGTCAGTTTGAGTTAGAATTTTTCCGGACGCAGCATCGCCACCATGAGGTAGGCGAGCAGAGCGAGGGCGATGAGCCCGACGAGGATGGTTTCCATGGTGCGGGCGTGGTTACAGGGTTTCGCAGCCGCGTGCGTAGAGGCCGCAGAGGATGAAGCAGGCCACTGTGAGGCCGAGGTAGATGAGATCGTTCATGGCGTGGTGGAATGTTGTTCCACCGCCAAGATGCATGCTCCTCCTATCCTGCCGAGTTAAAGGCAGGACGTGCGGCGTCAAAAATGCGTTAAAGCGGGGCTTAAATCTCCACCTGCTGCCCCAGCTCGATCACCCGACCCACGGGAATCTGGAAGTAAGTGGCGGGCTGCTGCGCCAGCTTGCTGGCGAAAGCGAAGATGTGCTCGCGCCATCTCACCATGCCCGGCCTCGGGCTTGGAACGATGATTTCGCGCCCCAGGAAGAAGGTCGCCTTCTCCGCCGAGACTTCCAGATCTTGATTGGAGCATTGACGCAGCAGGCGTGGCACATCCGGCTTCTGCATGAAACCGAAACGCCCCGTCACGCGCCAGAAACCTTCAGCAATTTTTTCGACTTCCACTCGGCGGCTCGGCGGCACCCAGGGCTCGTCCTCGGTGATCAAGGTCATGAAAATGACGCGCTCATGGATGGCACGGTAATGCTTCAAACTATGCAGCAGGGCGATGGGGGCACGTCCGCTGGTGCTCGACATGAAAATGGCGGTGCCAGGCACGCTGACGGGAGGGTTGCGCTTCAGGCTGTCGCACAGCATTTCCTGACTGAGCGAACTTTTCTCCATCGAAGCACGCACCAGACGGCGGCCCGTGGCCCAGGTCGTCATGAGCGTGAAGATGATCACACCGACCACGAGCGGGAACCAGCCGCCGTCGAAGAATTTCACCAGATTGGCGCTGAGGAAGGCGATCTCAATCACGGCGAACATCAGACAGAGCGGCAATGTTTTGAGCAGTGACCACCGCCACAGATGACGTGCGGCAAAATAAAACAGGAAGGTGGTGATGAGCATGGTCATCGTCACGGCCACGCCGTAGGCAGCGGCGAGATTTGTCGAATTGCGGAAGGCCAGCACCAAGGACAGGCAGGCCAGCATGAGCAGCCAGTTCACCAGCGGAATGTAGATCTGACCGCGGGCATGTTCTGATGTATGGCGGATGCTGAGGCGAGGCAGGTAACCCAGCTGCACAGCGCTGAGCGTGAGCGAGTAGGTCCCGGTGATGAGCGCCTGCGAGGCGATCACCGTGGCAGCCGTGGCGAGCAGCACGAGCGGCAGCGTGGCCCATGAGGGAGCCATTTGGAAGAAAGGTGCATGTGCCAGATCCGGCTGCTGCATGAGCATCGCCCCCTGGCCGAGGTAATTCAGTGCCAGCGCTGGCAGCACGAGCGAGAACCAGCCACGGCGAATAGGCCCCGCACCAAAGTGCCCCATGTCAGCATACAGCGCCTCACCGCCTGTGACGGCCAGAAACACACTGCCGAGAATCACAAACGACTTGTGGCCGCCGGTGGTCAAAAAATGCCACCCATGCCATGGGTTGAACGCCGCGAGGATTTCCGGGCCCTTAATCAGGTGCGACACACCGAGTGCTGCGAGTGACACGAACCACAAGCCGGTGATCGGACCAAAAAAGCGCCCCATGCGTGCCGTGCCAAGGAACTGCACCGAAAACAGCGCGATGAGTATCACCATGGTGATGCCCATGATGAGCCACTCCCGCTGATTCTGCCATAGCAATGCCGCCGCCACATCTGCGGGCGGGCTGCCGAGCAACCCACCATCCTTTAGACCTTCGATGGCGCTGAGCACTGAAATGGCAGGAGTGATGATGCCATCTCCAAACAGCAACGCTGCACCAAACAGACCGAGCAGCACGATCACCGCACGCCGCTTCAATGTCTCCGACATGCCATGCGAGGCCAGCGCCATGAGCGAGAGCACTCCACCCTCGCCCTTGTTGTCCGCACGCAGCACGAAAACGAGGTACTTCACACAAACGAGCACGATCAGCGCCCAGAGCACCAGCGAAACGACGCCCAAGAGATTTGCATGCGTCGCGGCCACATGATGCGGGCTGTGCGGGCTGAAGCACTCCTTGAGTGTGTAGATCGGGCTGGTGCCGATGTCGCCGAACACCACCCCCAGGGCGGCGATGACGAGAGTGGTGGTAGAGAGCTTGTGGAGGCCGGGCTTGTCTGTCGTGTCGTTCATGACGGCGGGAGGATCATCAGAAACGTTCCGGCCTCCAGTGAACGCCCTTGATGGGTGAGTTAAGAATGTGTGAAGATGCTGACGCCACCCGTAAAAGCCGGCTCAATCCAAGAAAGAGCAGATGTATTCGCAGATGCCGGAGCTGACGCTGATGTCGAAGCCGCTGTTGGCAGGCACATCGAAGTACTGGCCGCCCGTGTAGGTTGTCTTGGCATCGCCTCCATCGAGCTTCACAACGCAGTCACCGGCAACGATTTCCATGCGCTCCGCTTTGGCGGTGCCAAAATGGAAATCACCGGGATAGATGAGGCCCAGGGTTTTCTTGCTGCCATCAGGAAACAAAACGCTGTGGCTGACGACTTTGCCGTCAAAATAGATGTTCGCTTTGGTGACGGCGGTGACTCCGGAAAATTCGGCGGGGATGGCTGACATAAGGCGCGAGAAATAGGCGATCTTTTTGCACGCGGCAAGCACCGACCTGCGTCTTGACTCAACGGATTACTTCACCGGCACTCCCTGCAGCAGGCCAAGGGTGGCCCACGCACAGCCCCAGTAGGTGTAAATTCCGGTGGATCTACTGTGGTGTTGTTTCAACAGCGGCCAGCTGCTCCCGCTTGGAAAAGCGTGATACAACCAAAAAACTTTCCGTCTATTCCTCCCACACGCCCAGCTTCACGAGCTGATTCGTGGCCGCACCGGCCCAGTCACGATTCGCGGCGGGGCTGGCTGGGCTGGGGTGCAGCACGCGGCCGGTTTTGAAGATGCCGTTCATGGCTTCTTTGGCACGCAGAGCCCGCGCTTCAGCGAAGGCCCCGACACCGATCACCCACTCGGGCTGCAGGTCGGCGATGACGGCTTGCAGATGCAGATCGCAGGCGGCTTCCATAGCGGCGGTTTCGGCGGCGGGAAGTTTGTCGGGCGTGTGGTTGCGACCGCTGGCCTCGATGAACACCAGCGGGCAGTAGTTGGCGACGAAGTGGTCTTTGAAAAAAGCCTCCGCCTTGCCGAACCTCTGGGCAAACAGACCCCACAGGCGTCTGCCGCTGACTTCGGAATTCGGGCAGTCGAAGCCGACGACGCGACGCTTCGGGTGCTCGCGTTCCGGCTTGCCCACGGGCTCCTGGATGCCCATCCAGTCACGCACCGCAGCGATTTCACCGAAGGGAACTCCGGTCTGCGTCATGCCAAAAGGTCCGGGATTCATCCCCACCATGACGACACGTTTTCTGCTGCTGCCAAAGCGGCGCAGGTAGGCCTCATGTGGCGCCCAGGCGTAGTCGAGCGGCTGATAGACATATTCGACCGGGGCGGCAAAACGCAGCGGGAGCAGGGCTTCGCGCAGGGTCTGGGCGGCGGAAATGAGAGCGTTGGCAGGCATCGGCGCATGAGATGCGCGGACCTTCGTCGAGTCAAGATGTGCAAAAAGAACTCGTATCCTCAAACTCGTCCGCTAGAGTTTAAATCCGTGATGCGAAACAACCCGAGCTTCGGAATTCTGGTGGCGGCCTGCCTTGCAGGCTCATCATTGTCGGCGGAAAACGTCAAGATCGTGCTCAAAAACGGCGCAGAACTGCGCGGTGAAGTGCTCAAAGATCGCGAAGACGCCGTGGTGCTGGATCTCGGCCACACCGTACTCACCGTGCCGCGCTCGGAGATTTCCATCTTTGAAAAGACCGCCTCGTCAGCCGCCAAAACCGCCGCCGTGCAGGGTGAGGACATTTACTTTGTGGAGCCCACACGTGAAGCCATGACGGTGGAAAAGAACGTTCAGCGCGTGGCGGAGTCCGTGGTGCAGATTCAAACAGCCTCCGGCCTCGGCTCGGGGTTTATCATCAACAAGCTCGGCTACGTCATCACCAACCAGCACGTCATCGCAGGTGAGCGTGAGATCACCGTGGTGGTGTATCGCAAAAAGCCTGACGGCCTGGAGAAACAGCAGTTCACGAAGGTGAAAATCATCGCCATGAACGGCTTCCTCGACCTCGCCATCCTGCAGATCGACGATGCTGGCGTGGAGAAGCTGCCCTTCGTCCCGATGGGTGATTCCGATGCACTCACCCAGGGGCAGGACGTCTTTGCCATCGGCAGTCCGCTGGGGCTGGAGCGCTCCGTTTCCAAAGGCATCGTCAGCATCCGTGCGCGTGAGAGTGGCGGCCGCTGGTACATTCAAAGCACGACGCAGATCAACCCCGGCAACTCCGGCGGGCCGCTCTTCAATGCACGCGGCGAGGTCGTGGGTGTGAACAACATGAAGGCCGCAGGTGTCGGCGTCGAAGGCCTCGGCTTTTCGATTCCCGCCAACGTGCTGAAGCTCTTCCTGAAAAATCGTGAGGCCTTCGCTTTCGATCCGCGCAACCCCAACAGCGGCTTCCGTTATCTCCCACCGCCGGCCCCACCCCTGGAAAAAATTAAGCCCGAATCTGTAACCACAGGCGGCTGATTTTTCAGTACCTGTTGCACACTTCTCACCCCACTTTCTATGAAACGCGCCTCCATCCTTTTTTCGCTGCTGCTTGCCAGCATCCTCCCCGCCTCCGCCACTGACCGGCTGGAGCAATGGTACAATCTCATGCCGAAGGACACGGTCGGCGTCATCGCCATCAAGAACACCCCCGAACTCCTCGCCGATTGGGACAAGAGCAGCTACGCGAAGTTCATGCAGGATGACGAAGCCAAACGCTGGATGTCACCCATGCGCAAAGACGGCGACGCCCCTTGGGACAAGTTTTTCAAGGACACTTACGGCAGCGGCATGTACGACACGCTCAAGGATTATCCAGGCGCGCTGGTGAGCTATCTGGTGATCGGAGACATCACCCAGTTCGACAAAAATCCGCCGAACGTCTCGCTGTGTGAAATCGCCGGCAAGCAGAAGGAGATCGAAGCCCACAAGCTCGCCGAAGTGGAATCCAAGAAAAAGGAGAACGAGGACATCAAGCTCCGGACCGAGGACATCGGCGGCGTAAGCGTGCAGATCGCAGCCCTGTCGGACGCTAAGGATGCGGCCTGGCTCATGGCCTGGGCGGTGGTCGGGGACGTGATGATCGAGGCGAACACCCACGCGCTCATGGAATACATGATCGGTGCGCTGAAGAACAACGCCGGTGATCCTCCCGGCGCCGCACGCGAGCACCTCTCCCGCATCGGCCAGGTGACCAACGGCGGCGGCGACATGCTGCTTTACTTCAACGGCGTGAAGCTGCTCGACCTAGGCGAGCAGGCGCTCACCGCCGCAGAGGCCAAAAAGAAAGCGGACGGCAAAGCCGCCGCCGGATTCGACATCAAGCCAAAGATGATCATGGACATGCTCGGCGCGCAGGAACTGCAGGCATTCGCCCTCACCGCAGAATTGACGGACACTCAGTCACGCATGGATCTGACGATCCTGCACCCCCTGAAGCCCACCGGCCTGCTCTCCCTGATGCGCGGCACCGGCAACGAAGTAACTCTGCCAGCCTTCATCCCAGCCGGCATCCTGACCGCCAGCGTTTCACGCATGGACTTCGGCACGGTGTATGACGCGCTGCTCGGCATGATTGGCAAACTTGGCCCCATGGCCATGATGATCACGATGCAGATTCCCCAGCTCGAAGGCCAGCTGGGATTCAAGATCCGTGACGATCTTTTCGGCAGTCTGGCCGATGAAATCATTCAAGTACAGGACGGTAATGGCACCAAGGAAAGCCAGCTCATGGGCTTCAAGATCAAGGATGCCGACAAACTCGGCGGCGCGCTCGAAGGCATCAAACGTTACGCCGGCGCCGGGTTCGGTGCGTTTGAGGAGAGTGATTACCTCGGCTTCAACATCAACACGCTCAAGACCACGCAGACGGCCAATGCCGCCACCGAAGTCGCCTACTGCAACACCGGCAAGTATCTGCTCATTTCCGTTGGCAGTCAGGACACGCTGAAAAAAGTACTGGGTCGCATGAAGGACCCCTCCGGCCCCAGCATCTGGGACAATCCGCATGTGCAGAACCTCCTCTCGCTCGTTCCCAAAAACTACAGCGGCGTCGGTGTCACGGATGCAGGCCGCCTGATGAACACCTTCGCCACCGCTGCCGCCACGCTCGAAAGCAAAACCGGCGCTAAAGCCAAGGCAGCCGCGAAAAAGAAAGGCCCCGGCAAGAAGTCACCGTCAGCGGATGAAGCGGGCACCGCCACTGTAAGCGGCTGGTTTGATCTCAACGCACGTCCATCCAATGAAACCTTTGAGCGCTACTTTGGCAGCCTGCTCAGCGCCAGCTACTCGCACCCGGACGCCATTCAGATTCACTACCTGACCACGCCCGTCGAGGCCAAGTAAGTCCCCACCCCATCGCCGCCATGCGCCTCGCTTTCCTGCCGTTGCTCCTTGCGACCAGCGTTCTTGCTGACAAGCCCGCACTGTATTTCGACGGCCCGGAGATCGTGAAACTCGACTGGAACACCTCCAGCCCGCGTGCCGCTGACTTCAATGGCGATGGCCTGACCGATCTCGCCATCATCAATGCTTCCCGTGCACGCATCGAGTTTCTCCTGCAGCGCAAGGACGGCGTGCAGTCCGGCTCTCCGGAAAAATCCGCCCGCGAGGATCGCTGGAACCCCATCCTCGAAGTTTCCCGTTTCGACAAGCAGCCGCTCGTCATCGGCCATGCCGCGCTTTCCCTGGTCGTGGGTGACTGGAATGGTGACAAGAAGGCGGACATCGCCTTCATCACCGATGAGGACAAACTCGTGCTGCGCATGCAGGATGACAAAGGTGCCTGGGCCTCCAGGCGCGAGTTCACCCTCGACTCCACCGCAGACGATACCGAAGTGCTCGTCGCTCGCGATTTGAACGGCGATGGCCGCGATGACATCGCCCTGCTCACCAGTACGCGTTTGATGGTCCTGCTGCAAACCAAGCCCGGCGAGTGGGCGGAGCCGCAGAACTACGCACTCGGTGAAGGCGGCTGCGCCGGACTGAGCAGCGCCGATCTCAATGACGACGGACGCGCTGACCTTTTTTACACCGCCCCGGATGGTGATGCGCTGCTCGTCCGCCTGCAGCATGAGGGCACCAGCTTTGGCGAGGAGTGGCGGCTCGAAATCCCAGCCTCACGCCACTGGCTGCATCCCATCCGCCTAGGTGGCAAGAAAACCGGCGTTGCCTGGATCCAGGATGAAACCAACCGGGTGGAAGTCGCCAAACTCACTCAAGGCGCTGCCGAACCCGATGCCGACCGCGCCGCCACCATCCGCTACGCCATGCCGCCCGCGGAATCAAAAAGCGGTGCCGTGGCTTATGGAGACCTCACCGGAGACGGGCATGCCGACGTCATCATGTCGGAACCCAAAGCCGCACGTGCCTGGTTGTTTCAAGGCAGCGCCAGCGGCACCTTCACCGAAGGGCGTGAGTTCCCCATCCTGAGCGGGGTTGAGTCACTGGCGATCGCCGATGTGGATGGCGACAAGAAAGCCGAGCTCGTGCTGCTCAGCCCCGGCGAGCAGTCCATCGGCGTCGCCCACTGGCAGGACAATCGTCTGCTCTATCCCGAGATCATTTATCAGGCCAAAGAAGGCGAAACTCTGCTCACCCTGACCACCGATTCAGCCGTTCTCTGCGTTACCGAGATCAAATCCAAGCCCCAGCTCGTCACGCTGCGCAAGACAGCCAACGCCAAAGGCTTCACCGCCACCACTCAGGAACTGACGGTCAAAACCGGCCGCATCAACGGTATCCGCGTTGTCGATGCGAATCAGGATGGCCGTGGCGATCTCGCCTTGTTTTCCAATCTCGGCCCATTGCAACTGCTGCTGAGCACCACCGACGCCAAGACGCCGTACAAACGTGTCGAAGGCATCCCTGATTCCTTTGTCAGCAAGATCACTCCCGCCGCTCTCACCACAGGTGATCTCGATGGCGACGGCAAAGAGGAGATCATCATCGCTCATCAGCAGCTTGCCCGCGCGTTCAAGGTCGATGCCGATGGCAAGGCGAACATCGTGGAGCAGTTCAACGCTCCTGATTCCGCAGCCGAACTGCACAGCGCCCTGGTCTCCCGCAAGAACGGCAAGGTCACCGTGCTGCTGATTGACGCGACGCACAGCAAACTGTACGAACTCACCGCAGACGCCGACCGCGTCTATCGTGCGGACCACACTCATGCGCTGCCGGCCATGACTCCCGAGCAATGCGTGATCATGAATGCGGAGAAAAGCACCCGGCTCCTGCTGCTCGGCAAAAGCAGTTTTCAAATCGCACCTCTGGATGGCACCACGCTCAAGCTCGATACCGTGGCCAGCTTTGACAGCGAGCTGAAGGACACCGCACCCTCCGACCTCATCGCCGCCTCGTTCTCCGGTGAGGACGTCGATGACATCGCCCTGCTCGACACCGCCAAAAGCCGCGTAATCGAAATCTTCCAGCCCGCCGCCGCGCAGAAATGGGAAAGTGCTCTGTACTTTCGCGTCTTCGAGACCGATCCGCATTTTCGTGGCAAAACCGGCCTTGAAAACGAACCCCACGACTACGCCGCGCTGGATCTCAATGGCGACGGTCGCCTGGATCTTTGTCTGCTGACGCACGACCGGGTGCTGCTCTACGTGCGGAAGAAGTAGAGGTACGACAGGCACTCCTGTCTGTCGATCAGCGCGCACTCTGCCATTTTCTTTCGCAATCCTGCCAACCACCTCGCCAAGCCTGACCTGCATGGCTGTTCGCCGGTTTGCGACTGGAGGTTAGTCCACGTGCTGGCGGTGCCGCTGGCCGACAGGCAGGAGTGCCTGTCGTACTTGCACAGGCTGAAATCATGCCTGACATCATGGCTGCATGAAACGCCTCTACCGCAACGCCCAGATCGCCAGCGAAGACAGTCCGCAGCTCCAGACGGCCGACGTGCTCGTCGAGGGCGGCCAGATCATCGGTGTGGCCGCAGGTATGACCGGCGTCGAAAACGCGGAAATCATCGACTGCACCGGGCGCATCCTGCTGCCCGGTCTGTTTGACATCCACGTGCATGCCCGCGAACCCGGCCAGGACGACAAGGAAAACATCGCCTCCTGCGCCGAGGCCGCGATCAACGGCGGCGTCACCGGCTTCGTCATGATGCCGAACACTGCGCCCGCCATCGACAACGCGGGCGTCGTGCGCAGCGTGCTGGAAAGCGCCCGCCGCACGCGCATCGGCCCCGGCATCTACACCAGCGGAGCTATCACCAAAGGACGCAAGGGTGAGGAGCTCGCCGGTATCGCCGGCATGAAAGCTGCCGGCTGCGTCATGCTCTCCGATGACGGTTACGCCGTGGACAATCCCCAGGTGCTGCGGCGTGCGATGGAGTACGCGCGTGATTACGACATACCGATCTCCAGCCATTGCGAGCTCAAGGCGCTCAGCGGCAAAGGCTGCATGCACGAGGGCAAGGTCAGCTACGCACTCGGCCTTCCAGGCATCCCGAACATCAGCGAGGAAATCTGCATCTCGCGCGACATCCGCCTCGCCGAATACACCGGCGTTCACCTCAACATCCAGCACGTCACCACCATTGAAGGCATGCGCACGATCAAACGTGCCAAGGACCGCGGCATCCGCGTCACCTGCGAGATCACGCCTCACCATCTGATGTTCAATCACGGGCACATCGGCGACTACGACACGCACTACAAGATGAACCCACCGCTGCGCACGCCGGAGGACAACGCAGCGCTGCTTCAGGGCCTCAAAGACGGCTGGTTCGACGTCATTGCCACCGACCACGCCCCGCACACACCGTTTGAGAAGAATCAAGACTTCGCCAGCGCCCCTTTTGGCATCACCGGCCTCGAAACCGCCCTCGTCTCGCTCTACGACCGCTACATCGCCCAAGGCATCCTTAGCTGGCAGCTCATCGTCAGGCACTACAGCGCCGAACCCCGCCGCCTCATGAAACTGCCGCCCGTGCCAGTCAAGGAAGGCAGCACCGCCGAGTTCATCGTCTTCAATCCCGCCCGCACCACCACCTTCAGCCGCGACTTCATGAAGTCGAAAAGTATCAATACACCCTTCCTCGACAAGACGCTGCAAGGCATGGTAGAACGCGTGGTGTATCGTGGTGAGGAACTGCGGGTGCGGTAGGCCACCGCCATTAATCCCGCTTGAATTGAGGCGGACTCACGGCTTCACAATCACTCATGTCTGATCTCAAAGAATACCTCGCTCAGCGCTGCCAGTTTGTCGATACAGCGCTGAACCGTCTCATCCCCGGCTCCGATACGCGGCCGATGTCGCTTCACCAAGCGATGCGGCACAGCATGTTCGCCGGTGGCAAGCGGCTGCGGCCGATCCTCTGCCTCGCGGCTGCAGAGGCCTGCGGCGGCACGGCGGAGGATGCGGTTTACAATGCCTGCGCGGTCGAATGCCTGCACACCTACTCGCTCATCCACGACGACCTCCCCTGCATGGACGACGATGACATGCGCCGTGGCGTGCCGACCTGCCACAAGGTCTATGGCGAGGCCATCGCACTGCTGGCGGGGGATGCCCTGCAAGCGCTGGCGTTTGAACTTGTAACGAAGACGCCGATGGCCGCCCAGCATCCCACGGCGGTGATGGTGCTGGAACTTGCACGCACGGCCGGCAGCCTGCATCTCGTAGGCGGTCAGGTGGCGGATCTGGAAGGCGAGGGCAAAAAGCTTCCCCTCGCGGATCTGCGCTTCATCCATGAAGGCAAAACCGCCGCGCTGCTCACGACCAGTGTGAAACTGGGCGGCATGAGTGCGAATGCCAGCCCGGAGCAGATGCAGGCGCTGCATGAGTTCGGCATGGCCACCGGTCTGGCTTTCCAGATCATCGACGACATCCTCGACGTGACGCAGACGAGTGAGAAACTCGGCAAAAGCGCCGGTAAGGACGTCGAAGCAGAGAAGAGCACCTATCCCGCGCTGATGGGCCTGGAAGCCTCCCGCGCCGAGGCACATCGCCTCACCGAGGTGTCGCACCGAGCGCTGGATGTGTTTGGTGACGCAGCACTTCATCTGCGCCAGCTTTCGGACCACCTGCTGAACCGGGATTATTGAGCCGCGATCTATGAGCGATTCTCTGTCCAAAGACGATGTCGTCGGGCATCGAATTGTGGCGTTGCACATGAAAGATGAGGTGCGTGCCGATGATCTCACTCATACCCAGACTTATCTCACCCTGGAAAGTGGTCTCTGTTTCTTCCTGCCGCTGGGCTTCAATAAGTTTTTTCGTGATACTGTTGACCTGCCAGGCTATGTCGAGAGCGCCAAAACGCTGCCTATCTTGAATTCGCCCATCAAGGCAGTTCATTTGAGAATCGACAAAGATGATGAAGCTTCAGATGAAATTTTCATCGAGCTCGAGTCAGGCTTGTGCCTGTACGACGTATATATGGCTCCCAAAGGAATTCCCACGGGCCTGTTCTGGGTTCCTAGCACAAACATTCACTGGCCTGATTACTGCGACTATTGGGAGTGGCACAAAAACCATTCGCAGGATGTCTATCAAGGCACTTGAAACAGGGACGTCAGATCGCCCACGAGCTTCTCCGGCGGGCCAAAGTTGAGCAGCAGAGTGGACCCATCTCCCTGCACCACGCGGAAGCCGAGGAGCCGCCTGCCGCCGGGCTCGATCTGCATGTCGAGCTGCCTGAGATACTTTTTGATGAGCAGTGGTCGCGGAATCATGGCCACGGTGATGAAGCTCTTCTCCTGCTGGGTGACCTTGAGCGTGAAGTTGTTCGTCAGGGATTCGGTGTCCATTTCCCGACCGCTGAGGAATTTCATCCAGATGCGCACCCGGCTGTCGTCAGGCTTCAGGGTCTGCCAGGGAGCCTCCGCGCTTTCCTTGAGGCGCACGGATTCGTTGTCAAAGATCAGGATCGTCGTTGCAGGTGACCCCATTTCCAGGCGAAACCGGCCGTCGGCCATGCGCCAGAAACGCCCCGTGGCGGTGACGGGCTCTTTAAGCGCGGGCGTGGTGCGCGTCTGCTTGAAGGCCACTTTGATGCTGCCGATGTCCTTTTGCGCCGCCATCCACTCCCGCATCACGGGCGGAATAAGAGCAGGATCTGGGGCCGCCTGGAGAGGCAGCGCCAACCAGAGGGCGGCGGCAAGAACTGTGGGCAAACGATTCACACGATAAGCCAGACACCAAAACCTCCCGTATCTCAAGCTTTTCGCGGCCATGTTTTCCCTTGCCCCCCCGTGCAAACCGTGTTCTCTCAACCTTCGAATCAACCCCTAATTTATACACATGAGCGAGCGTCGCGTAGTCATCACTGGCATGGGAGTCATCTCCCCCGTCGGCAACACCAAAGATGACTTTTGGAAGAACATCCAGGCAGGCAAGAGCGGCATCCGCCGCATCCAGTCCATGGACACCGAGAAGTACGACTGCAAGATCGCGGGGGAGGTGGTGGACTTCAATCCCACCGAATTCTTCAATCAACACCGCGACGCCCGTCGTGCTGACCGCTACTACCAGTTTGCCATGGCAGCCTCGAAAATGGCTGCCAAGGACGCCGGTCTGAACCCCGACAGCCTCGATCCCCACCGCGTTGGCGTCATGGTCGGCAGCGGCATCGGCGGTCTCGGCACCCTGGAAACCCAGTATGAGGTGCTGCTGACGAAGTCCCCTTCCCGCGTATCCCCTTTCATCATCCCGATGATGATCTCGAACATCGCCAGCGGCATGATCGCGGCGGAATTCGGCTACATGGGACCAAACATGGCCATCGTCACGGCCTGCGCGACCTCCAACAACAACATCGGTGAAGCCTGGCGGAACATCAAATTTGGCGATTCCGACGTGATGATCTGCGGTGGCGCTGAAGCCTCCATCCGCCCCTGTGGACTCGCTGGTTTCGCGAACATGAAGGCTCTGAGCATGCGCAACGACGATCCTGAGCGCGCATCCCGCCCCTGGGACAAAGACCGCGACGGCTTCGTCATGGGCGAAGGCGCCGGCGTCGTCGTTATCGAAGAACTTGAGCACGCCAAAAAACGCGGAGCCACCATTTACGCCGAACTGGTTGGTTATGGTGCTACTGCCGATGCCTACCACCTCACCTCCCCGCATCCCGAAGGTCTGGGCGCGGCCAAGTGCATGGAAATGGCCCTGCGCCATGCCAAGCTGAACGTGACCGACGTGCAGTACATCAATGCCCACGCCACCTCGACTCCGGTCGGTGACTTGTGCGAACTGCGTGCCATCAAGCGCGTGTTTGGTGACTACGCCACCAACGGCCTGCTCGTCTCCGGCACCAAGTCGATGACCGGTCACCTGCTCGGCGCTGCCGGCGGCGTGGAACTCATCGCCTCCATCTACGCGATCCGTGACCAGGTGGTGCCACCGACTATCAACGTCGAAAACCTCGATCCCGAGGTTGACGTGGACGTCGTGCCAAACGTCGCCCGCCCGGCGAAGATCAATGCCGTCCTGAGCAACTCCTTCGGCTTCGGCGGCCACAATGCTGCGTTGCTGATCAAGAAGTTCGATTAGTCGATCGCTTAGCAACGGTGTCTGTTTGAATGTCTCGGGAGCTGTGACTAGCTCCCGAGAATTCATGTTAACCACGCTCGCCCGATTTTACAGCACGCTCTCCCTAGCGCTACCTCCCGTGGCGCTGGTGGTGCTCGGCAGCATGATCGCTGGCTTCAAAGAGAACGGGCCTCAGTCCAACGGGCTCGGGACCTTCATCCTGATTGCGGGCACCATCATGATCGTACTATCCATCAACGCCGCCATCGCTGGAATAGTCGCGTGGCGCTGGCCCAGTATTCGCACGACGTTTTCGCGCGTTGCCTGGATGGCAGCGGCATTGCTCGGCCTGTCCGTTGTTCTCTACGGGGTGTTTAGCCTGCTTTAGAGTCACCGCGTCACCTGCAGGTCCACGTCCTTCGCTCCTTCGGCAACCTCGAAGATCCAGTCGCCTGCCCCGGGTTTTTGCTCCTTCGTGGTTGCGGTGCCATCCGCTGTCTCCAGACCGGGGACGTCGGCGGCGCTGTAGCTGACGGTCAGTGTCACCTTGCCGACGATGGGGCCGGTTTTTTCGTCGAGCTTGAACTTGCCGTGCATCACCCGCGCACAGGCGACGGGTGCGGAAGGATCGTCTGAGGCGAAGACGACGCTACCCCAGCTCACCGGATTGCCATTCACGGTGACTTTGCCGTTGATGGCGGTGCGCTTCATCGGCTTGAGGAATCCCTGATTGCGCAGCCAGTCGCGCAGATGACCGCTCCAGGTGCCGATCACGGGGTCACCGAGGTACAGGCCCACGCCATGCGGGCCGGGCCGGTAGATGTGGAGTTCGGCGGGGACTTTGTTCTTCCGGCAGGCGAGGTAAAAAGCCACGGCGTTTTCGGCAGGCACCACGGTGTCCTCATCAGTCTGGAAGATGAAAATGGGCGGCGTGTTAGCGGTGACACGGGTTTCGGTGCTCACGTGCTTGGCCAATTCGTCATTGTCGTTCGGGCCGAGCAGGTTTTTGCGTGATCCTTTATGACCAAAATCCTCGATCATGGAAATCACCGGATAGGTCGGCGCGGCGACATCGGGACGGGCGCTGACTTGATCAACGGCGTCATTCGTCGCCCCGGCGGGTCTTTCATCGAACATCGTGGCCGCCATGGAGGTGAGATGGCCACCAGCAGAGAAACCAATGATGCCGATGCGGTTCGGATCAATGCCATACTGCTGCGCATTGGCCCGCACATGACGGATGGCGCGCTGCACGTCGATCAACTGCGTGGGAAAGTGGTAACCCTGGCTGCCTAGGCGGTAATGCAGCACGAAGGCGGAAACGCCGAGGCCATTGAACCACTTCGCCACCTGCACTCCTTCATGGTCAGCGGCCAGACCGCCGTAGCCACCGCCGGGACATACGACGAAGGCCGCCCCATTGGCTTTATCCTTGGCCGCTGCCCACACATTGATGAATGGCTGGTCTTTGTCCTCTGTTCCCTTCGCCCCCGGTGCGCCATCCGGCCAGAGCTTGACCTTGGTGGGCTCGGCGTGGAGTGAAAGGATCGAGGCGGAAACAAACAGCAGTGTCAGCAGGATGGGCAGCTTCATGGTGCCGCAAGAAGCCAAGCGAGGCCGTCACTGCAACAAATCCTGAACATCGATCTCGGCATCTGGAAAGGCCATGGGTGCCAGCCTGCCATCACGCATCACGAATTTTGTCTCGTAGCCAAGATAATTGGGTTCCCGATACACTTCGATCTGACTCTCCTGCACGTTCAAGATCCACACTTCCTCAATGCCTGCCTTGGCATAGAGCGGAAGCTTGATTTCGCGGTCTCGCCGAAGCGTGGAGTCAGAAATTTCCACCAGCAGGATCACGTCCTCGGGGGTCGGATGGGATTGCTTGTATTTTTTGGCGGAAGGGCGGAGCAGCATCAAATCCGGCTGCGGCTCGTTGTGCTCATCAATGCGCAGCGGGTACTGGTTCCAAACCATCCAACGTCCCTGCGCCAGGCATGTAAACCAACCGTTCAATTCGGAACCCGCGCCGGCATGGAAGGGACCAATCGGCCTCATATCTATAATCTCCCCTTCGATGAGTTCCACCCGCGCATCCGGCTTCAGGATGCCCGTCTCAGCCATCCGATAATAGTCCTCCACGGTGAAGCGGTGTGTGATTGACGCAGGCATGACACCCGAAAATTGCCATTGGCATGGGTTGGACGCAAGTGCTCAAATACCTGCGCAAAGCTGCCTGTCTTACCCGTTCTTTCATCCACCATGATCTCACGCCGCCATTTTCTCTCCACCAGCCTCGGCGCGCTCAGCGTCACCACCCTGCCCGCCATTGAGCCCATCAAACGCCCCGGCAAGAGCCGCATGCAGCTCGGCGTCGCTGCCTACAGCTTCCGCGAGTACTTCCAGTGGATGCGCGACAAGGAGCAGAAGCCCAAGGGTGACAAGCCGCAGTGGAGCATCCTCGATTTCGTGGACTGGTGCGGCGACAACAACGTCCCCGGCGCGGAGGTGACCAGCTACTTCTTCCCGCCCGACGTCGATGAAGCCTTCTTGCTCGAACTCAAGCGCCGTGCCTACCTGCGTGGCGTGCAACTTGCCGGCACCGCCGTGGGCAACAACTTCGCCCTGCCGAAGGGGGAGAAGCTCAGCGAGCAGATCGCCTACACCAAGAAGTGGATCGACTACTCCGCGATCATGGGTGCCCCGCACATCCGCGTGTTTGCCGGCCCCCAGTCCAAGGAGCTCAGCGAGGAGCAGGCCGTGGCCAACTGCCAGGAATCCTACCAGGAGTGCCTCGACTACGCCGCCAAGAAGGGCGTCTTCCTCGGTCTGGAAAATCACGGCGGCATCGTTGCCGAACCGGAAAACCTCATCCAGATGGTGAAGGCCGCGAAGAGCCCCTGGGCCGGCATCAATCTCGACAGTGGCAACTTCCACACCGAAGACCCCTACGCCGATCTCGCGAAAATCGCCCCGTACGCCGTCAACGTGCAGCTCAAGATGGAAGTCAGCCGCAAAGGCGCCAAAAAAGGCGAAAGTGAACCCAGCGATGTGAAACGCGTGATCCAGATCATGCGCGACGCGAACTACCAAGGCTGGTTCACACTGGAGTTTGAGACGAAGGAAGATCCGTTCGTGAAGGTGCCGGAAATTTGCGACATGCTAAGGCCTTTGCTGAGCTGAGTTAGCGGTGGTTTGCAGTGGTTTGCAGTGGTTTCCCCTGTCAAGGCAGGGGCATGCCCAAGTAATGCCACAAGGCTTAGCAAAGAGGAACCTCTTTGAAAACCAGCGCCAACGACTGTAAACAACCGGCAACAGTCGTAAACCTCCCCCTTCCCCATGTCCGCCACCCACGCCCCCACCGTTGTCATTGATAACTTCAGCCCCTGCTTGAATGGCGGCCGGTATCCAGTCAAACGGGTGATTGATGAGCCGCTGGATGTCACGTGCGACATTTTCAAAGACGGTCACGACGTGATGAGCGCGATGCTGCGCTGGCGGCTCACGGGCTCACGCCGCTGGTTTGAAGCACCGATGAGGCTGGTGGACAACGACCGCTGGCAGGGCCAGTGCAGCTTTTCCAAAGCAGGACGCTGGGAATACGTCGTCGAAGCCTGGGGCGACAGCTTCCGTTCTTGGAAGAAGACTTTTGCAGTACGGGTGCAGACCCAAGATCCCGATGCACCGATCGAGGCGCAGGAAGGCGCACGACTGCTGCGTGAAGCTGGCAAACGCGCACGCGCCGCCGGTGTGCCGACTGCGGGGACTCAGCTCGAAGATTGCGCCGAACTACTCACGACGGTGAAGCTTGCGGACATCATGGAAGTGCTGCTGTCAGATGAGATGCAGAACCTGATGGATCAGTATCCGGATCGCTCGCAGTCCACCACCTCAGACATACTGCGCGCCACTGCAGAACGCGAACGTGCCCGATACTCCGCCTGGTATGAATTTTTCCCACGCGGCGCCGAAGGCCGCAGCGACAAGCATTCCACCTTCCGCGACTGCCTGGGTCGCCTGGATCACGCAGCGCACATGGGCTTTGATGTGATCTACTTCCCGCCGATTCATCCGATCGGCATCACGGCACGCAAAGGCAAAAACAACACGCTCACAGCCGGGCCTGACGACGTCGGCAGTCCTTGGGCCATCGGCGGCCCGACGGGTGGGCATTACAAGATCGAGCCAGCGCTCGGCACGGAGAAGGATTTTGTCTGGCTGGTCAAAGAAGCGAAGAAGCGCGGCATGGAGATCGCGCTCGATTTTGCGCTCAACTGCTCGCCCGATCACCCCTATGTCAAAGACCATCCCGAATGGTTCTACCAGCGCCCGGACGGCAGCATCCGTTATGCCGAAAATCCCCCGAAGAAGTATCAGGACATCTATCCGCTGAACTTCCATTGCGACGACTGGCGCAATCTGTGGAAGGAACTGATCGAAGTCGTGCAGTTCTGGGTGGATCGCGGGGTGAAGATCTTCCGCGTGGATAATCCGCATACGAAGCCTGTCGCGTTCTGGGAAGAACTCATCGGTACCATTCAGCGCAAAGACCCCGATGTGCTCTTCCTCGCCGAGGCTTTCACGAAGCCGAAGATGATGCAGGTGCTGGGCAAGGTGGGCTTCACGCAGAGCTACACCTACTTCACCTGGCGTGAAGATCCCAAAGCTCTCACGGAGTACGCCACCGAGCTCACGCGCAGCGACATGCGCTGGTACTACCGTGCGAATTTCTGGCCCAACACACCCGACATCCTCCCCGGTCACCTGCAGAATGCCACGTCGCAGATGTTCCGCATCCGTGCAGCGCTCGCTGCCACCATGTCATCCTGCTGGGGCATTTACTCCGGCTATGAACTCTGCGAAAACGACCCGTATCCCGGCAAGGAGGAGTACGACAACAGCGAGAAATACGAACTGAAGCAGCGCGACTACAATCAGCTCGGCAACATCACCGCCTTCATCCGCACGCTGAACCTGATCCGCCGCGACAATCCAGCGCTGCATCTCTATGACAATCTCAGCTTCCACAGCGCCGATCACAGCGAGATGATCTGCTACAGCAAAGTCACCCCTGACTTCAGCAACCGCATGCTCTGCGTGATCAGCCACGACGCCCGTCAGCCCGCCATCGGCACGGTGCATATCGATCTGGCGGCCCTCGGCCTCGATGGCAGCCGTCCCTACAAGGTCACCGACCTCATGCACAATCAGACCTACGAATGGCGTGGCGTGGACAACTACGTCGCCCTGCATCCCAACGGGATGTCGATGCACATCTTCCGGGTGGAGCAGTGAGATGACATGAAACCGCTGCTCTGCCTGCTGGCGCTGACGTGCAGTGCTCAGGCACAGCAGTGGCGGCTGGTGTCATCGTCCAAAGCTGCTCCTCTGGGCTATGGGGCGATGTATGTCGTCAAACAAATCGCCGGGCCGGCCAAGGCGGAGATCAGGCTGGTCTTGTTCGATGAGAGGCAGTGCGCCATGCACGTGGTGGCAAATAGTGATCCCAAAACGGCCTGGCCTCTTGATGACATGGGCCACGCCAAGAAGGCACTGGCCGTCTGCAACGGCGGTTACTTCAACCCCGGCGGTGACTTTGGCCCGGTAGGGCTGGAAATCGCCGAAGGTATTCGCAGTGGAAAGCCCGTCATGGATCAATGGTTCGGCGGACTGATGGTCAAGCAGGGCAAGGCCTCACTCGTCTGGAGCAATGAGTTCCAAGACGCGCCAGACCTCAGCGAATTTGTGCAGTGCAGTCCTTGGCTGGTCAGTGAGGGCCGCGTCTGGCCGGTGCCACCCAGCAAAGAGCCGGAACCGCGCAACAACCGCACGTTCATCATGACCGATGCTGCAGGCCGCTGGGCCATCGGCACCTGCAAACGCACCGGTCTGCTGGAACTCGCCCACATCCTCGTCACACCCGGAATCATCACTGAGATGAAGGTCAACCGTGCGCTGAATCTCGATGGTGGTCCTTCCACCGGCCTATGGTGCCGGAGCGAATCAGGCGCGGTGCAGTTTGAAAAGCCCGGCTGGGCGGTGCGCAACGCCATCGTGATCGTGCCGCGAGATTCCAAGTGAGATATGGCCGGTTTGGTGCGTTCGAAAGTAATGCGACCAACCATCTTCAGTCTTCTTGTCCTCGGTCTGATTCACACCGCCAGCGCCCAGCAGCCGCAATGGTTCAAGGGCAACACACACACGCATTCGTTGTGGAGTGATGGCAATGACTTCCCGGAGATGATCACGGACTGGTACAAAGAGCATGGCTATGATTTCCTGGCGATCTCTGACCACAACGTGCTCCAGGCGAAAGAAGTGTGGATGAGTGTTCCCGCAGTCGAAAAGCGCCGCAGAATCCTGGGCAAGACCACCATGGAAAAGTATCTCGCCCGCTTTGGCGGAGACTGGGTGACGACACGTGAAAAAGACGGCCTCACCGAAGTGCGGCTGAAGAAGCTGGAGGAATACCGGCCCAAGTTTGAAGTGCCGGGGAAGTTCCTGCTCATCCAGGCGGAGGAGATCAGCGCCGGCATCGGCAAGGCACCGATTCACATCAACGCGGTGAACTTGCGGGAGGAGATCGTGCCGGTCAAAGACCTTGCCAGCATTCCAGAGGTGATGCGGGCCAATCTGCGAATGGTGAACGAGCAGTCAAAGCGCCTGGGCGTGCCGATGCTCTCGCACATCAATCATCCGAACTTCCGCTGGGCCCTCTCCGCCGAGGATCTGGCTTCGGTGCTGGAGGAAAACTTTTGGGAGATCTACAACGGCCACCCCACCATCAACTATCCTGGCGATGCGTCCCGCATGGGTCATGAAAAGATCTGGGACGTTGCCAACACGCTGCGCATTGCCGAGTTCAAAGCCCCACCGCTCTATGGCGTCGGCACGGACGACTCACACCGCTATCACGGTGAGGAAAACGGCCCCGGCCGTGGCTGGATCATGGTGCGTGCCACCAGTCTGAATCCCGCTGAGATCATCAAAGCCATGAAGGCGGGTGATTTTTATGCCTCTTCCGGTGTCACCCTGGACGATGTGAGCTTCAAAGAGGGCGAATTGCGCATCCGCATTCATGCGGAGCCGGGAGTCACTTACAGCACGCAGATTCGCGGCACCTTGCAGGGCTATGACGCCACGACCCGCGCCGCGCCCCCGGTGGAAGGCGATCTGCATCCGCCACGCCTGCTGTATTCCGATGACGTGGGCAAGACGCTGGCAACCATCGAAGGCGAGGAAGTGGTCTGGAAACCCAGCGGCAAAGAGCTGTATTTCCGCGCCGTCATCACCTCCTCCAAGCCGTATGCGAATCCCTCTTTCGAAGGGCAGATGCAAATGGGGTGGACGCAGCCGATGGGGTGGGAAAAGTAGCCTTGTTGCTGTGCAACAAGGTATTCCCCGTGCGGTACTTACCGTTCGACTCTTGACGACCCATTGACCGTTGACGGCTCAATGCCGCCTACCGCACCCAGTGTGCACCGCTGGAAAGGCCCACGTGCCAGTTGCGCAGGTGCATGTCGGAGTAGTCGGTCTTGCCTTGGGCTCCGACCATGAAAGTGCCGGTGGCGCGTTTCCAGGCTTTGCTAAAGCTCTCGGCGGTGTGGCAGCCCCAGCTCTGGCAGTAGGCCTTGGATGCGAAGGCCCGGCCGCTGATCTTGTGCAGATCATGCTCATGCAGCCACGCGGTGGAGGTGGCATACACGTCCGAGCTGTAGTCAAACATGAAGCTGTACTTGTTCGAGTGGCCGAAGTACTCGAAGCCGGAGATCTTTAAACCACTGCGTCCGGAGGCACCGTTGTTGATGTAGCGGATCAGTTCGTCCGTGCTGCGGAACCAGACGAGATTGATGTAGGGGTAGGCCTTGGTCACGGACTCCACATTCTGCGTCAGGGGCTGGTGCTCGGCTGCGGCGCGGCGCACATACGCATCCCGATACACCAGCCAGGTGATGCGGGTGCCCGCTGGTGCGGTGCTGTGAATCTCCTGCATGCGCACGCGGGCAGTGCGGATAAAGTTGCCCCACCAGCGGTCATGCTGCTCTCCGGGACGGCGCAAATCTTCAAACCCGCGTGCCGCAGGCCCACCGCTGACGATGAGGTATTCGGTGTCTGCGGCGGCCTTGGTGACAAGGCCGCAGGTGAGCAGGAAAAGCGTGGTGAAAAGCAGGCGGGTCATGATGGGGCTAACTAAGCACGACTACTTCGTTTCGACGAGCTTGAAGTTCTTGAACTGCACGACCATCGGCGGGCCGGCATGGATCTGCAGGGCCAGCAGGCCTTCCTTAGGCGCGTTGGCGCTGTCTTCGTCGGTCACGTCGATGGTCTGGAGTCCATTGATGAAATGCTGCACGTGGTTGCCTTTGGCGACGATGCGATATTCGTTCCAATCTTCCTTTTTGATCGAAGCCTGGATGGCGGCGCTGTCGCCCACGCTGCCGGTGACTTCGACGACGGCCTTCTTGCCACCTTCAGGGGAGGTGCGAGCAGCAGGCTTGATCGTGGTCTTTTCGCCACGCTTGGCCAAAATGCCACGACCGCGCTCTTCATAGAGAATGCCGCTGTAAGTTGTACCAGCTTCGAAGTCGGCCTGGTAGCCGCTGATGATCGGGCCAAACTCACCTGCAGGCAGTTCCTTGCTGCGGTACTGCACGCCCGAATTGCCTTTTTCGATGCGGTACTGAAATGTCAGCTCGAAGTCACCCACGGTGCCGCCTTTCCAGACGAGGAAGGTGTTGTGCTTGAGGATGCTTTTGTCGGGGCTTTCATCACTCGCGGGAGTCCTACCGGTGATGGTGCCGTCCTCCACGCTCCACAGCTCCTTGTTGCCCTCCCAGCCGCTGAGGTCCTTGCCGTTGAAGATTTCTTTTTCCTCCGCGCTGGCGAAGGAAAGGGCGGCAAGGAAGGTGGCGAGGGCGAGGTGCAGTTTCATGAATGGTTGTGGTGAGTCGGGCGAGGTTTAACGTGCAGGGCCGTGCTTGTCTATCGCTTTGCCGACGGGGTGAATCGTGCTTGCTGTTTGATCCGGTCGTGATATTTCCGCGCACGATGCAACTACTGCGCCTCCTCTCGTCTCCCATTTTCTGGCGTGTTTTGGTCCTGCTGTGGTTCGGGGTGCTGTTCTGGCTGTCCTCCCAAAGCCACCTGCCGTCTCCTGCATCCTTTGAAGGTGTGGACAAGCTGGAGCACACGATCTTTTTCGCCGCTGGCGGCATGTGCTTCCTGCTGGGCCTGCGCCTTGCCGGTTTCGCCAAAGCCACCAAGACCGCCATCCTCGTCACGGTCCTGTTCTGCGGCGCTGTGGGAGGCTTTGACGAGTGGCATCAAACCTTCACGCCAGGCCGCAGCGGGGGGGATGTGTGGGATTTCACCGCCGATCTGTGCGGCGGTTTTCTCGGGGCGCTTCTCGCGATGGGATTTCAGCGGTGGCTGGGGAGAAAGCAACTTGAGGCGTGACAGCCTGGGTGTCTGCTGCCATGGCCGATCTTTTGAAGTGCGGCTGCGTAGTTGCCGCTTTCGAGCGTCTTGTGGCATGCGTGTGCTGACCATCCTGCGAAAAACCATCAGCTCCCGCATTCGGACATCTCCGCGCATGCGTGAATCACACAGTCCGTCGAAAGCGGTAGCTTCGCTCGTTCCTCGCTGCGCAACCGCAGTCCATATGGGCGGGCATTCTCGGCCTCTGGCTCCTCACTTCAGCGGGAACCACCACATCAGCAGCGCCGTGAGGAAGACGTTTGCGAGGGCGAGCTCGAAGAACACTTTCCAGCCCAGGGCCATGAGCTGATCGAAGCGGAAGCGGGGCAGGGTCCAGCGGATGATGATGAAGAAGACGATGAAGAAGAACACCTTGCCGAAGAACGTCGCGATGTGCAGCAGGCCGGTGTAGAGCGGCGTGGTGTCAGGCGTGTAATGCAGCTGGAGCGGGATGATTTTCTCCAGCAGCGGCCAGCAGGGAATGCTCCAGCCGCCGAGGAAGAGCGTCACCGCCATGCCTGAGCCGATGATCATCGCGGCGTATTCACCCATGAAGAACAGCGCGAACTTCATGGAGCTGTATTCGGTGTGGTAACCGGCCACCAGTTCCGTTTCGCACTCGGCAAGATCGAAGGGCAGGCGGTTCGTCTCCGCAAACATGGAGACAGTGAAGATGACAAAGGAGATGACGATGGGGATCAGCAGCACCCAGCGTGCAACGCTCAGGCCTTCGCCCCAGAGCGGCAGCAGCAGCCAGCCGTTGGCGTCTTGAAAGGCGGACATCTTGGTCATGTTCAGCTCGCCGAAAATCATCAGTACCGGGACGATCGAAAGGCCCAGTGAGATTTCATACGAGATCATCTGCGCACTCGCACGCACACCGCCGAGGAAGGGGTACTTCGAATTGGAAGCCCAGCCGGCGAGGACGATGCCATAGACACCAAGGGAGGCGATGGCGAAGGTGAACAGCGGCCCGATGCTCAGGTCTGCGATCACCATCTTGATCGGCTCGGCGATTCCGAGAAAGGAGAGGTTCAACTCGCTGCCGAAGGGCAGCACCACGCAGGTGAGCAGCGCAGGCACCACCGTCATGCAGGGGGCCAGCCAATAGTAGAAAGTGCGCACGTGGGCGGGCACAAAGTCTTCCTTCAAAATGAACTTCAGGCCATCCGCCGCCGCCTGGGCCAGACCACCGATGCCGAAGGGCTGCCAGTCTTTCTTGAATCCGAGAAGTGTCAGCGGCACGCCCACGCGGTTCGGACCCACTCGGTCCTGGATCACTGCTGAGATGCGTCGCTCAAAGTAAACGGCGATCGACACCAGCGGGAGGATGACCAGAAAGGTGAGGAAAACGATCTTCCCCACCGAGACGGCGAGCGCAATGAGATCGAAAGTGGCGAGCGTGGGAGTGAACATCGGCAGGGCGATTATCAGGACGCAGCGAAGAGCAGCAACCCGATTTTGTGAAAAATTTCACAAGCCCCTTGTTTCGCTCTCATTTGCGCAGGCTTTTCGGTCTCTCAACGCACAGGATCGGTGAACGAAGCTGGCTTCGGCGCAGGCTTGGCAACGGTGTCATTCGCCATCGGGGCCAGGTGCTCCGCGATGCGGAAGACCGCCAGAATGAGCTCCACCGTCACCCGGGCGACGATCAGATAGAGCAAAAAGGCTGCGGGGGCGACGATGATGCCCCACCAGCTGTAAAACAGCCATGAGATGGCATACATGAAGGCCGCCAGCAGGCTCAGCACGTAGAGCATGCGCACAAGGTGTGGCGTGACGTATCGCTTAAAGGAAAGGTCCAGCACCAAGTCGAGCACCGCACGGATCTGCTGCCACAGGCTGGAAAGCGCGGAACTGGAGGGGGGCTCGGCATTCATGGTGTCGAGAGTAAGCTTTGCCCAGGCAGGCGCAACCCGCCAAATCGGTCAGAAATGGGAACCTTGAGGCAGTGTTGGAATACTGGTTGCGTGTTTTGACAACCGCAGGCAGAATCCGCGCCTCTTTTTCCGCCCTGTGGCCAGGTGCATTAACAGAGACGTTTATCGACTAACCCAACACTGCCAAAGTCATGCCTGCGAAACCCAAGAAACCCGCAGTTAAGAATAAGCCCGCTGCCAAGCCCGTTAAAAAGGCCCCTGTCAAGGCGGTGAAGTCGAAGAGCAAACCCGTTCCTGCCAAGACCGCCAAGCCGGCGGCAAAGTCGAAGAGCAAACCCATTTTGAAGAAAGCGGCGCCGAAAAAGCCCGCTCCGAAGAAAACCTCCCCCAAATCTGTGAAGAAAACCGCCCCGACAAAAGCTGCTGCCAAGACAACCGCTCCCGCAAAAAAAGCTGCCGCCAAAGCTGCTGCTCCCGCCAAGAAAGCCGCCGCCAAGGCCCCGGCCAAGGCTGAGAAGCCTGCTGCCAAGCCTGCTCCTGCACCGGCACCCGTGAAGACCGCCCCTGTGGCTGCCGTGGCTCCCGCCAAAGTGTCCAAGCCTTCCAAGTCCGCCCCTGCTCCACTCGTCCCGAAAGGCCGCACCTCGGTTTCGACCTCCGGCACCCCGCGCTCACGCCTCAATCGTGAAGAAGAAGGCGTCACCATCGAAATCGCCAAGGGACCGGTGAAGATGACGACTTTCCTCAAGAAGCAGAAGCAGCGCCTGATCGAACTGCGCGACGCCTACCTGAACTCCATCGAAGGCGTTGCCAGCGAAACCATCCGCAATGAAAACGGCGACGCCTCCGCTTTCGGCATGCATCAGGCCGACGCCGGCAGTGACGCCTATGACCGCGACTTCGCCCTCAGCCTGCTCGGCAAGGAACAGGACGCCCTCTACGAAATCAATGAAGCGCTCAAGCGCATCGAAACCGGCACCTACGGCCTGTGCGAAGGCACTGGAGTAACGATTCCTGAAGAGCGGCTTGAGGCCATGCCCTTCGCCCGATTCTCCGTTACCTACCAGGAAAAGCTGGAGCGCAGCCAGATGAGCGGCCGCTGGAGCCGCCCTGTCCATTCCCTCTTCGGCCTCGACAATGCCGACGACGCCTCCGACGACGACAAGGACGATGATGACGCCGCTCCGGCCTCTTCGAATAACAACTCAGGCGAATCGCTTGACTTCTCCAAAGAGTGACCTAGCATCTGCGCCCCAAATTTATGCCGCGAGAAATCATCACCCTTGAATGCACCGAAGCGAAAGCCGCAGGTATGCCGCCCTCCCGCTACGTGACCACGCGCAACAAGAAAAGCGTCCGCACCCCCGGTCGTCTTGAGAAGGTGAAGTTTAATCACTTCATGAAGAAGCGCACTCTTCACCGCGAAACCCGCTAATTTTTACCCCAGACTGCCATGCAACCGAAGACCAAAGAACGCATGTCCAATTTCCGTCGCGCGAATCGCAAGATGCCGCGCCGCCGAGTGGACATCCCGGTGGAAAAGATTTCCTACACCAATCCTGAGCTGCTCGCCCGTTTCACCACGGAATCCGGCAAGCTCATCCCCCGCCGCATCACTGGCCTTCCAGCTTGGCTGCACCGCGTGGTCGTCCGTGAGATCAAGCGCTCCCGCGCTGTGAACCTCATGGCCTGATTTTGCAGGGTCTGCCCGTAAAGGGTCCCTTTTGATCTGCTTCCCACTGTTGCAATACGCGGCAGTGGGAAGTTTCATTTCCAGCCTATGTCCGCCCTTACCGACACGCAAAACGAACGCGATGACCGCCGTCTGCCCATCGATCGCGTGGGCGTGCGCAGCCTGCGCTTTCCCCTGAGCATCCGTGACCGTGATGCCGCTGTGCAGCACACCGTCGCCACCGTTTCACTGGCCGTTGATCTGCCGCACCAGTTCAAAGGCACGCACATGAGCCGCTTTGTCGAGGTGCTGCATGCCCACGGCACGGAGCTGACCGTCTCCAACATCGTCGCCATGCCGCACGAGCTGATGAAAAAGCTCCACGCCGACAAGGCGCACGTCGAAATGCGCTTCCCGTATTTCCGCGCCAAAAAAGCCCCCGTCTCCGGCGCGGAGGGTCTGCTCGACTACGGCGTGATCTTTGAAGTGAACACGGACAAGGAGAAGACCGACTTTGTCCTCACCGTGCAGGTGCCCGTGACCACGCTTTGCCCCTGCTCCAAGGCCATCAGCGCCCGTGGCGCCCACAATCAGCGCGGCACCGTCACCCTCGCTGTTCGTTTCAGCGAACCCGTCTGGATCGAAGACCTCCTTGAGCTTGTGGAACAAAGCGCCAGCAGCGAATTGTACAGCGTTCTCAAGCGTCCCGACGAAAAATTCGTCACCGAAGCCGCCTACGACAATCCCGTCTTCGTCGAAGACCTCGTGCGCAACATCGCCGTGAAAGCCAAGGCGCATCCGCGCATCACCTGGTTCCGCGTTGAAGCAGAGAATTACGAATCCATCCACAATCACAACGCCTGGGCGGTGATTGAAAGCCACACATCGCCATCATGAGTTACGTCACCGCCGTTCTGCCCACCGACCAGCCACCGCTCATGCACCAGGCGGTCGATGAAGCCGTCCGGCTGCTGCGCGAGGGCGAAGTCGTCGCCCTGCCCACCGAAACCGTCTATGGCCTCGCGGCCAATGCGCTCGACGCGGAAGCCGTCGCGAAAATCTTCGAAGCCAAGGAACGCCCCACCTTTGACCCGCTCATCGTCCATCTCGCCAGCAAGGAGCAGATCGACCTCGTGGCCGACGTGCCGCCTGAGATCGCTGCGACGCTGAAGAAAATGGTCGAGCGCTTCTGGCCCGGCCCGCTCACGATCCTGCTGCCCAAGAAGCCAATCGTTCCCGATCTCGTGACCGCCGGGCTGCCGACCGTCGCCGTGCGCGTCAGCTCCAATTCGATTTTCCGCCGCGTCATCACCGATCTCGGCAAACCCATTGCCGCCCCCAGTGCGAATCGTTTCGGCTCCATCAGCCCGACGTCCGCCAGTGCGGTGCTTTCGGAGCTCGATGGCCGCATCCATCTCATCGTCGATGCCGGTGCCTGCATGTACGGTCTGGAGTCCACCATCATCAAGATCGAGCCCGGCAGCCCGAAGATGTTCATCACCATCGTGCGCCCGGGTCCCATCACGGCGGAAGATTTGAAACTCTATGGCAAGGTGCGCTACACCTCCCGCACCGTCGTCGATGAAGCAACTGCGGCCCCCGGCCAGCTCGCTTCCCACTACGCGCCGAAGACCCCGCTGCGTCTGCTTGAGCGTCCCCAGGATTTCATTCCTGAAGAAGGCAAGCGCTACGCCCTCCTGAGCTACCGTGGCGAAGAAAAAGACGGCTACCTCAATCTCTGCGAATGGGAGGAAGTCATGATGCTCAGCCCCGGCAACGGCAAGCTCCCCGAGGCGGCCGTGCGCTTCTTTTACGTCCTGCGCGCGCTCGATAAACTCGGCGTCGATGAAATCATTGCAGAACCGTTGCATGAACATGGCATGGGAATCGCCATGATGGACAAACTGCGGCGCGCCAGCGGCCGCTACACGTAGCGGCGCGTAGTGCAACCGTCTCGGTTGCAGTTCGTCCCATCCGCCCCATCATCGCCACGATTGCAAACGTCCCCTCTCAATCTCTTCGATGATTTCACGTATTTCGATCCACGTGCGGACATCGACGTTTCACGTCGCAATCTGCCTCACTGGCGGCAAGAGGGCCGCACCTACTTCGTCACCTTTCGCCTTCACGACTCCCTGCCTCAGGAAAAGCTCGTCGCACTGAGGAAGGCCCGTTGTGAATGGCTGGACACCAACCCTGAACCCTGGTTGCCTGAGCAAAGGCAGGAATACCACAAGTTGTTCTCTGAAAAAATCCAGCAGTGGCTGGATGCCGGACATGGTGACTGCATTCTCCGAGAGCCAGCGATCGCGCAAATCGTTGCCAGTGCCTTGAAACACTTTGACGGCCAGCGCTATGATCTTGTCGCGTGGGTGGTGATGCCCAACCACGTTCATGCGCTGCTGACTCCGCGTCCCGCCTTTGATCTCGGCAAAATTTTGCACTCGTGGAAATCGTTCAGCGCCCATGAGATCAACAAGCACGTGGGGCGCAGCGGCGATGTCTGGCAGCATGAAACGTACGACCATATTGTTCGCGATCCAGATTCCCTGTGGCGCTTCGCGAAGTACATTGTGGACAATCCATCTCAAGCCGGTGTGCAGGTGGATCAGGTTGAATCACGCATAAAACTCACATGAAAGACGCTAATTCATCAGGCCCCGTAGGGCGAGCCTCCGGCTTGCCTGCAGTGGATCCAGAGGGCAAGCCAGAGGCTCGCCCTACAGAGGCTGGCGCTACGGCACGATCCACCGGGATCGTCTCCATCGCCATTCTTTGCAGCCGCGTGCTCGGCCTCGTGCGGGATCAGTTGCTGAACGGCTTCTTCGGCTCCGCCTTCACCGGCATCTTCACCGCCGCCTTCCGCACGCCGAACATGCTGCGTGACCTGTTTGCTGAAGGGGCGCTCTCGACAGCCTTCGTCACCACCTTCTCGAAAAAAATGAAGACCGAGGGCGATGACGCCGCCTGGGTGCTCGGACGCAAGATGATCTCGCTGTCGATGTGGTTCATGAGCATCGTTGCCATCGCTGGCGTGCTGCTCTCGCCCATCATCTTCCGCATCCTGACGCCCGGTCTCAGTGAAGAAGCCAAGGTGCTCGGCATCTGGCTGGCGCAGATCATGTATCCCTTCATTGCGATCGTGTCCGTCACGGCGCTGGTCATGGGGATGCTGAATTCGAAGAAGGTATTCTTCATTCCCGCCGTCGCCTCGGCGTTCTTCAATCTCGGCTGCATCGTCGGCGGGGTCGCGCTCGCGTGGCTCATTGATCCCGGCTTCCGTCATGGGCACGTCAGCGAAAAAGGCCTCACCGGCTTCGCCATCGGCACCTTGATTGGCGGAGTTTTGCAGCTCGCGGTGCAGCTTCCGTCCCTTTATCGCGTGGGCTTTCGCTTTCGCTTCGACTTCGGCTGCAAAGACCCTGCCGTGAAGGAGGTCCTGCATTTGATGTGGCCCTCCATGCTCGCCGCCAGCGGCACCCAGGTCGCAGTGCTGCTGAATTCCATCTTCGCCTCCTACACGCCGGGCAAGGAGTCCGCTCTCGCCTGGCTGGCAAATGCGCAGCGCCTCCAGCAGCTTCCTCTCGGCCTCTTCGGTGTCGCCGTGGCCACCGTCACGCTGCCGATGCTCTCCCGTCTTGCCACGGAAGGCATGACGCCCGCCTTTCGCAGTGCCTTGGCGAAAGGATTGCGCCTGGTGCTCTTCCTCACGCTGCCCTGCGCGGTCGGCCTCACGTTGCTTTCGCAGGAGATCATCTCCGTCATTTTCGAGCACGGCAAATTCACCGCCGTGGACGTGCAAAACACCGCCGCACCGCTGCAGGCCTATGCCTTTGGCCTGATCTTCTACGCCGCCATCAAGGTGCTGCAGCCCGCCTTCTACACCATCAACCGCCGCTTCATTCCGATGATGGTCAGCATCGGCGTCATCGTGTTCACCGGGACCGTAAACTCCATCACTGTCTTCGTCTTCAAATGGGACCACACCGCGCTCGCCTGGGCCACGGCGGTCGGTCTCTCGCTCAATTTCCTCACGCTTTACCTCTGCATGCGCAAGTTCGCTTCCGGCCTCGAAACCGGCTCTCTGGTGCAGTCGCTCATCAAGCTCATCGTCGGCATTGCCGCCATGTCCGCCGTCTGTCTGGCGGCAAAGTACACGATCATGGCCGACTGGTCGCACCTGAATTTCATGCTGCGCTGCGCTGGCCTCGGCGTCAGCATCGCCGTCGCCGCCGTTGCCTATTTCGCGGTCACCAAGAAGCTCAGGGTGGAGGAAGCCGGTGAATTTCTCTCGTTGCTAGGCCGCCGCTTTGGCAAGAAGTAACCGGACATGCCGCTCCAACGCTTCTGGTTTCAAGTCGTCGCATTTCTTGCCCTCGTGTGGGCCGGAGTGGCTGTGGTCATGTGGGTGACGGAGGATTCGGTGTTCTCACCGGAAAAGACGCTCGACCTCATGGCGAATGCGCCCTGGCTGGCGGATGAAGATCTCGCGGACGCGCCGCGCAAAGCCTACCTCGACAAGGTCACCAGCACCGTCATCAAGCTCGACTTCAACCAGCGCAGCACGATGCGTGAAGACGGCCTGGAAACCATGGACCGCTTTTTCAAATCGCTCACCGATGAAGAAAAAGGCGAGTATGTGAACCGCACCGTGGAGGAAAACTTCAAAGCCGTGATGAAGGGGTTGGAAAAAATGCCCGTCGAAGAACGCCGCCGCATCATCGGCGGCATTCAGCGCGAGATGAAAAAGAAAGCCGCGAAGAATCCTGAGATGCAGATGATCCTGGACCAGGATGTCGCGAGCTTTGAAAAATCCTTCACCAAGGACATGGGCCTCTTCTTCAAGGAAGCACCGCTTTCCATGAAACTGGAAATGGCCCCAATGTTCGAAGGCATGCAGGGCCGCATGCAGGGCATGCGGATGCGCTGACCCTACCCCTTGGATCACTTGCCAGGGGCTATGACTCCGGCGTCCCAGCTACTTCCCGCTCCACACAAACGTCACCGGCTTGTCGATGTCCGGATGCACGCTGTGGTGCACGGGGCAGCCGAGGGCGGTGGCTTCGAGGAGCTTGCGGTCCGGGTGGTCTTCGGGCAGCGGGATCTCGATGGTGATGGGCAGGCCCACGATGCGGCGCGGACTGTCGGCACTCATGTGCTTTTCCACGCCGACCTTCATGCCGACGATGTCATAGCCCTTCTGCTGCGCCTTGATGCCGATGACCGTGGCCATGCAGGTGGCCAGCGCCGTGGCCACGAGGTCGGTGGGACTGAAGGACTCGCCCTTCCCGTGGTTGTCCACCGGCGCATCGGTGATGCACTGGTTCTGCGAGGGGCCATGCGTGGCACGGCAGCGCAGGCCGCCTTCGTATTCGACGCTGATGGAGACGGCCATGGTCGGTGAACGGGGTGAAAATTTACTGCGCGGTGGCGACGCCGTTCATGATGGCGACGTGGCCGGGGAAGGTGCAGAAGTAGGGGTACTCACCGGCGGCGGGCAGGGTGAACTCGATGGTCTCGCTGGTGCCGGGCTGGAGCAGATTGGTGTGGGCGAGGATGTCCGGGGAGTCTGGGATGTAGCCTTTGTCCACCAGCGTCATGGCGCTCATGGCGATGGCCATCATCTTGTCCTTCGTGCCGGCCTTGCCGATCACAAAATTGTGCGGCTGAGGCAGCGTGGGATGGATGTTGGTAAAGGTCAGCTTGATCTTCTGGCCGGCCTTGGCGCTGATGGTCTTGGTGTCATAGGCCAGCGGATTGGCGTTATCGGGCTTGATGGTAATTTCGAGCACGGGCAGATCTGCAGCAGGGGCTGCAGCGGCCGTTGCAGGAGCGGCGTCTTTAGGACGCAGGGAGCCCAGACCGTCAAAGATAAAGGCGAGGACCCACAGCAGAACGACCCCGCCGATGACAGTGCCGATGATCACATTGAGAACAGACCAGATGGAGGATTTTTCCGAAGTAGAGGAGGGCGCGGACATGGGCTTGGGGGATGGGGGATTGAGCGGGCATCAGAGCACAGCAGCGCCTGAAAGCAACCACCGGTGTGCCTTACGGCATCGTGCCAGCCACGACCTCCGCCATCGCCCGCCCGATCTGCGGTGAAATCAGGTCCAGGAGGTCATTGTGGCGCCCGCCCGGCACCTCATGAAAGGTCACCACCTGCGGGTGCGCCGCCGCCAGCTCCCGACCCATGCGCACCGGGATCACTTCATCTTCTGCACCATGGAAAATCACGATGCGTGCCCCTGCTCGTGCAGCGACGTGGCCCAGCGTTTTGCGGTTGTCGAACCGGTGCTGGTTCAGGTAGCACAACGGCCAGCCGAGCACGATGCGCCCCATGTCCGTCATCGTGGTGAAGGGGGACATCAGCACCCCGCGCCGGATGTCGAGATTATCCGCCGCCATCAGGGCCGCCGCCGCACCCAGCGAATGCCCCAGCACGGCCAGGTGGGGCAGCAGCTCCGCCTGGGACGTGTGCAGGTGCTGTACCAGCGCCTCCACGGCCGCTTTGCCGCTCTCCCGAATCCGCGCCGGGTTCGGGATGCCCGCGCACTCGCCATAGCTTGGGTAATCGATGAGCAGATAGGCAAAGCGGTCATCCCACGTCTCGGTGTCGTACAGCCAGTCGAGTGCCAGCGAGCCGTTTCCGGCAAAGCAGAGCCAGACCGTCTGCGGCAAACCGGAGGCAGGCGTACGTGGGGGGATGTAGAAGGCCGTCTGGCGGCCCTGGGAGGTCTCAAAGTGCAGGCGCTCACCTTTGGCGGCGTGCAGCAGGGCCTCATGCTCCGCCCGGTAAGGATTCGGGTGGTAGATGAGACTGGACTGGCAGCTGAGCAGAAAGATCACTGGCGTGAGAACAACAATGGCGCCGAGGCGCAGCAGGCGTTTCCAGAGCGGCATGGGAATTCAGTCCGGGGAATAGGTTTTGGTGACCACCTTGCCCTCCTTGAGCGCCAGGAGGATCGCCTCGCAGTTCAAGGAGCTTGCGGGGTCCTCGGGGTCCATGAAAAACGACAGGCTTTCGGTTTCATCCACAATGATGCGCGGGGGCCGCCGGGGACCGTCTGCGGGGTAAAGCTGCGTCTGCAGGGCCATCACCTCGGCACGTGTCATCCCCATCTGAATGCCTTCATAGAAGTCTTTGTAGCTGCGCAGGCGCGCATCCACCCACTCAGGATTCACCATCACGAGCACGAACCCCGTCGGTGCCAGCGTCAGAATGGCGATCAGCACCAGCAGCACCTTCAAGCCCCATCTGCGCACCCGAAACACCGTGATCAGCATGATGACCGTGGCCACCACGCCAAGCACAGCCAGCACAAAGATGGGATGGGGTGAGGAGCTCATGCTGAAACATGCTGAGCGATGCCATCAAGAAAGGCGATCAAAAAAAATCTTCCGCCTCAGACGCCTCCTCCCCAAATTTTTTCCATACCACCAAAACAGGTTCGCATCGCGATATACCTGTGAGCCATGCACCCCGCCGATTCCATCAGCACGTTTCAAGCCGCCGTCACCGCCGCCGGAATGACCGTGGAAGAACTCACCCCGACCGCAGCACTGGCGCAGATGGCAGTGTTCTACCTGGATGTGCGCGCAGACAAATGCGTCATGGAAGAGGCAGGCGACACACTCTGCTTCGAGTGGAGCCTCAATGAGCAGGGTTCCGAGCCGGATTTCCAGCTGGAAATTGCCCGCCATTTCATCGAACCGGGAAATGAGGATGAGGACGGCATGAGCGAGATGTCACTGATCTTGCATTACGCTCCCACCCCAGCCCTGCGGGCGCTGGAGCCCGGCACGCTGGATTGCAACTCCCCCGCCGGGCTGATGGAGTTTGAGAAAGCCATCCTCGCCAGCCCGCCTTATCAGGCCGTGGCAGGGCTCACTCCGCTGAAGACGACCCTGCAGTGGATTCCGCTCTGAGACCGGCAGGTAGCCCCACCCGCAGGGCGGTCGAAAAACGTATCCTTTCATGAGGGGGTGCCGCAAGGCACACAAACCACCCCTGCATCAAGCTATGAAAACCATACTTGCACTTATCGATTTTTCCGACGTCAGCCCGAAAATCCTCGATCAAGCAGAGGAGCACGCGAAGGCCTTCGGAGGTGACATCGTCCTCGTCCATGTCGTGCCGCCGGAACCGCTGGTGGTGGATTTTGAGCCTCCTGCCGTCCCGCCGGACGTGTTCAAATCGCGGCAGCAGGAGCTCTTCGTCATGCGCGACACCTTGATCGATCACGGCGTACGGACGACGGCCCAGTTGTTTGGCGGCCTGCTGATGGAGACAGTGCTGGACCAGATCGTAGATCTCGACCCGGACATTATCATCATGGGCTCCCACGGCCACGGCGCACTGTATCAACTGATCGTCGGCAGCCTCACCGAAGGCGTCATCCGGCACGCCAACCGCCCCGTGCTCGTTATCCCAAGCGTGCCCGTACCGGAGACCCATCTGGTGAAGGCGGCGGCCAAAAAAGCCCGCGACGAGGAGACGGACGTGCTGGGCGACGCGATGGCTGGAATTCCGCTGCCGCTGTGAGCTGACTGCGCCAATCAGGCACATCCTCCTCTTTCTCCCCTTTCAGGATCGCTGCGAGGCCGAAAGGGAGGAGGGTAAAAGTAGGTGGAATATTGTTTCACCCCCCTCCACCGCCCACCATGCCCGCGTCCGGCTTCGTCATCCGGGCCGGATCAAGCGCTTCGTTCAGTTCGGCTTCAGTGATGCCGAGTTCGCCGAGGCGCTCCAGGCAGAGTTTTCTCACCGGGGTGCCGGTCTTGGCGCTGAGCTTGGCGATCTCCGCCGCCTTGTCATAGCCGATCTTGGAATTCAGGCCCGTGACCATGGCGAGGCTGTGCTCGATGAAACTGGTGCAGCGCTCCCGGTTTGCCACGATGCCCTCCACACACCGCACGCTGAGTAGGCGGGTGGCGTTGGTCAGCAGTTCGATGCTTTCCAGCAGCGCGGCGGCGAGCGCGGGCATCATAACGTTCAGCTCCAGATTGCCATTGGCGGCGCACCACGTGACGGTGGTGTCGTTCCCCATGACCCGGGCGCAGACCTGCATGAGGCTCTCGCACATCACGGGGTTCACCTTGCCGGGCATGATGGAACTGCCGGGCTGCGTAGCGGGCAGAATGATCTCGTCAATGGCGCACTGCGGGCCAGAGCTGAGCCAGCGGAGGTCGTTGGCGATCTTGAAAAGACTGGTGGCCACGGTCTTGAGCTGTCCGCTGACCTCCACGAGGCCGTCTTTCGCGGACTGTGCCTCGAAATGGTTCTGCGCTTCACGGAAGGGCAGGCCGGTCTTTTCGGCGATGAGGGCGATGGCACGTCCGGGCATCTCCGGGTGGCCATTCAAGCCGGTGCCGACCGCCGTTCCGCCGAGCGGCAGTTCCATGATAGCGCTGAGCGCCGTGCGCACGCGACCCACGCCGAGCTCCGCCTGCCGTGCATACCCCTTGAACTCCTGGCCGAGGCGCACCGGAGTGGCGTCCATCAGATGCGTACGGCCGATTTTGAGCACGTCCCAAAACTCCACGCCCTTCGCCGCCAGCGCCTGCTGCAGGGCCTCCAACGCAGGGAGAAACTTCAGATTCAACTCCTGTGCGACAGCGATGTGCACCGCCGTGGGAAAGGTGTCATTGCTCGACTGCCCCATGTTCACATGGTCATTCGGGTGCACGGGCTCCTTCGCGCCCAGGGGCTTCCCCGCGATCTGGCAGGCACGATTTGAGATGACCTCGTTCGCATTCATGTTCGTGCTCGTGCCGGAGCCCGTCTGATAAATGTCGATTACAAACTGCGCATCATGCCTGCCCTCGGCCACCTCCAATGCCGACTGCTCGATGAGCACGGCCTTGTCCTGCGGCAGCAATCCCAGCTCTTGGTGCGCCTGCGCGACCGCCCATTTGACTAGGCCGTAAGCATGAATGACAGGCAGCGGCACGCACCGCCCGCTGACCGGAAAATTCAGCACTGCACGCTGCGTGCTCGCCCCGTAAAGTGCCTCCGCTGGCACAGACATCTCCCCCATGCTGTCGGTTTCAGTGCGCGTGTTCATGGCAGTGGATACGTTCGCGAAAAGATGCGGGCAGCAAAGTCTAAAAAACAAAGCCGGGGATCGTTTCCGACCCCCGGCTTCTGGCAAATCACCAACACACTCGAAGATTACTTCACTTCAGCGAGCACGCGCTTGATATCAGCGGCCTGCTCTGCAGTGGCAGCCGAATAGTCCTGCCAGACGACCTTGCCATCCTTGATGAGGAAGCAACTGCGTGTGGCAAGCGAGAGCAGTCCTTTGAGCATTTTCTTAACCTTGAAGGCCTCGACAATCTTGCCTTCAGGATCAGCGATGAGGTCGTAGGGCAGCGTGAACTTGTCCTTGAACGCCTTCTGCGCTTCCGCCTTGTCGAAACTCACGCCCAGCACCTGCACGCCCTCTTTGGAGAGCTCGGCAAAGGCATCCCGCAGGGAGCAGGCCTGCTTGGTGCAGCCCGGAGTATCGGCTTTTGGATAGAAGAAAACAACCGTCGGCCCTTTTTTGTAAACATCAGCAAAGTTCACGGTGGCACCGTCCTGATTGACGCCAGAGACCACCGGAGCGGGATAGCTGACCTTTTCGCCTTCGCCGGCGACGGCAGTTCCAAAGAGTGAACTAAGCATGGACATGGCGGTAAGAAGGAAGAGGCGTTTTTTCATAAGAGGCTACGGATGGCTGGGATTATTCGATGCTGGCTTTGAGACCGGGGATGGCGGCGCTGAGCTGTTTTACGCCTGGCTTGGTGGCCTTGGACTGCCAGAGATGGACATTTTTGAGGCTTTTGAGCTTCGCCAAGTGCTGCAATCCGGCGTCCGTGATCTCGGTGCCGTAAAGATTGAGCGACTCGAGTTTTTTCAAACCGATCAGTGATTCGAGACCGGCGTCGGTGATTTTGGTCTGGCGCAGGTCCAGCGAAACCAGCCGCGGCAGCTGCGCGATGGTCTTCAACGCAGCGTCCGTGATGATGGTGCGCCCCAGATCGAGCTGAACAATGTTTTCCTTAAGCGGCAGAATTTCGGCAACCTTGGCGTCATCGCACTTCGAGACCCCCGTGAGGAAATCGACCCGCAGCAGCGGGCTGTCCACCTTCACCGGAGAGACCTGGGCACCGGCGGCCTTCGCCTTGGCCAGCACCTCATCCGAGAGCGGCTTCACCTCTTTTTCAAGGGCGGCATAGAATAGGTCATGCGGACGGGGGGTGTATGGCTTGGTGGACTCCGTCATCGCGCCGGCGGGCATGCCCTCAACGCTGCCGATCCAGCCGCCGAAGTTGGCACCCTCCTGAATCCAGGTCTTGAGCAGGGCGATTTCTTCCTTGGTCAAATCCTCGCCCTTGGAGGGCATGTGGGCGTCGTCGTCCTTCGGCAGCGTGACGGACTCGTAGATGCCGCTCTTGTCCGGCGCACCAGGCGTGAGCACCGGGCCGTTTTCACTGCCTTTCAGGATGGCCCAGGAGGCATCCAGCCGCAGGCCTGCCTTGGGTTCCTTTTTCTGGCCATTTTCCACATGCGGAGCCTTGTGGCAGTCCATGCACTTCTTAGTAATAGCAGGCAGGAGGTCCTTTTCGAAGTTGACCGCCGCCTGTGCCGAAGACGCCAGCAGGCAGGCATTGATAATGAGTGAGAAACGAAACGCCGGAGTGGACATGAGGTAGGATAAAGGTAATAGACTAAAAAGATTGCGTGGCACACCTGCCCGCGAGATTTTGGGAGGAGGGATAACGCTTGCTTGTTCCTCTTGTTTCAGAGAATTAATGACAACCAACTTAGGACAATGAGCACACCACCCACCCTACCGGCCCCGTCATCCTCCAAAGTCCAGATCGAAGCAGACACGCTGCTGCGCCGCAATACGCTGGCCATCGTCATGGGTGGTGGGGCAGGAACAAGACTTTTCCCGCTGACTGAAAACCGGGCCAAGCCCGCCGTACCGCTCGCCGGAAAGTACCGCATCGTCGACATCCCGATCAGCAATTGCATCAATTCCGGGCTGCGTCAGGTGTATGTGCTCACCCAGTACAACAGCGCCTCCCTGAACCGCCATCTCGCCCGCACCTACCGCTTTGACCAGTTCACCCGCGGCTTTGTCGAAGTGCTCGCGGCCCAGCAGACCCCCGAAGGCGAGCGCTGGTATCAGGGCACCGCTGATGCCGTGCGGCAAAACCTACGCTACTTCCTCGAAGGCGACTACGACTACTACCTCATCCTTAGCGGTGACCAGCTCTACCGCATGGACTACCGCACGATCATGCGGCAGCACATCGCCACCAATGCGGACATCACCATCGCCACGATCCCTGTCGATGCCGAGGCCGCCACATCGTTTGGCATCATGCATTCCGATGAAAGCGGGAAGATCTACGAATTCGTCGAGAAGCCCAAGGACCCCGCAGTGCTGGATACGCTGCGCATTCCGCCGTCCACACTGAAGACGATGGGCATCGATCCGACGGAGGCGCGTTTCCAGGCCTCCATGGGCATCTACCTGTTCCATCGTGACGTGCTCATCGAATGCCTCGACAACACGCTCAACGATTTCGGCAAGCACATCATCCCGGCCGCGATCAAGAACAAGCGCGTCTATAACTTCAACTTCCAGGGCTACTGGGAGGACATCGGAACCATCCGCAATTTCTTCGACGCCAACCTCGACCTCTGCCGTCTGGTGCCGCAGTTCGACTTCTTTGAAAGCTCCGCACCCATCTTCACCCACGCCCGCTTCCTGCCTGCCACCAAGATCAACGGTGCCACCATTCGCGGTGCACTGATCGCCGACGGCAGCGTGCTCACCGACGCCCACATCGAAACCGCCGTCATCGGCCTGCGCGCCAAGATTGAGCCCGGCACCACCATCCGTGACTGCATCATCATGGGTGCAGATTACTATGCAGGTGCCGTTGGCACCGACCCCAACCGCCCGCCTCCCGGCATCGGCCGCAACTGCCGCATCGAACGCGCCATCATCGACAAGAACGTCCACATCGGCGACAACGTGGTCATCACTCCCGAAGGCAAGCCGGACAACATGGACGGTGAAAACTTCTACATTCGCGACGGCATCATCTGCATTCCGAAAGACGCCATCATCCCGTCCGGGACGTGGATCTGAGCCACGCCAAAAAAGACTAACGCTAGCAAAGGGGGGATGCGTTAAAAGCATCACCATGAAGCATGCCGCCCAGGAGTTCTACGTCGTGGGTTTCTGAGGCGGAGCCTGCTGCCGCCGAATGTGATCGGCACAGAGAATGAAGCCAAAGAAGAGGGCCACGCAAACGCCCACCAGTCGGTTCAGGAAGGCAGCTTCGTCGTTCCTCATCTCGGCCATTATTTCAGCCACCGCTACAACCTCACCATGGAAGAGCGGACTTGCCGCCTTCAAGACGACCAGGTCCGCCGCAGTGAAGCGACTGGCGTCGGACCCGGTTCGCCGAAGAATGTCCGGCAAGGTTTTGGCATCCTCGTTGATAACGATCAAGCCATGGCGGCCCATTTCCGGCCCGCCTTCGTCGTCATAGAGCAAGACCACCACCCGCTGTCCTTTTTTCAGGTGACCGTAGGTGCTCCAGTCCGGTTCCAGTTGCTGATATTTGTCTTGTTCAAAACTGGTGTCCAGCCGGGCGGTCGTGGCACCCGCCAGTTTAGCAATTCTCCCATACATGGCTTCAATGCGAAGAGTACAGGCCTCCTCGAGCAAGATCTTTGCAGCGGATTGGTGGACCTGTGCTGATGACGAGATCACCACTCCAATCAAAGCAGCGTCTGAGGACGTGAGATAGGCAGGGCGGCTGGATGCGTCGTAGATCGCCAATTCCTCGGGTGAGGTGCCGAGCGGAATAATCGCTGGCGGACGCGACTCCCGCGCGATGCAGCAAGTCGTCAGTCCAAGCAGCAGGATCCACCGCATCACATCACCCCCGCAGCGCCCTTTGGCGCAGAAAGTGGTCTGCCAGCACCAGATGCACCATCGCCTCCACCATCGGCACGGCGCGTGGCAGCACGCAGGCATCGTGACGACCGCGTGCGGAGAGCGTCGTGTCCACGCCGGTGTTCGTCACGGTCTTCTGCTCACGCAGCACCGTGGCCGTAGGTTTGAAGGCGACACGAAAGACGATCTCCTCCCCGTTGCTGATGCCACCCTGAATACCGCCGCTGCGGTTGGTGCGGGTGCGGACCTCCGTGCCGTCCATGTAAAACTCGTCGTTGTGCTCCAATCCTGTCATTTTGCTGCCGGCGAAGCCGCTGCCGATTTCAAATCCCTTCGTGGCAGGCAGGCTCATCATCGCCTTGGCCAGATCAGCCTCCAGCTTGTCGAATACCGGCTCGCCTAGGCCGGGCGGCACACCGCGCACGACGCACTCGATCACACCGCCGACGCTGTTGCCTTCGCTGCGGATGTTCTCAATCAGCTCGATCATTTTCTCCGCCGCGACAGGGTCGCATGTACGCACAATGTTGGATTCAATCACCGCCGAAGTCAGCTCCGCGCCCACTGGCACTTTCGCCTCGATGTTCTGCACCGACTTGACGTAGGCGAGGCATTCATAGCCGCTGAGCGAGTGCTGCAAAACCTTGCGCGCAATGGCACCGGCAGCCACACGGCCAATCGTTTCGCGGGCGCTGGACCGGCCCCCGCCAGACACGGCGCGGATGCCATACTTGGCATCGTACGTGTAATCCGCATGGCTGGGCCGATAGGCCTGCTGCATCTCCGTATAGGCCGAAGGACGCTGATCCGTATTGCGCACCAAAATGCCAATAGGGGTGCCGAGCGTGAGGCCATCGAGCACACCAGAGAGAATCTCTGCCTTGTCGTCTTCTTTGCGCGGCGTGACGATCTTGCTCTGGCCGGGGCGGCGGCGGTCGAGTTCGGCCTGGATGTCCTCCACGGTGAGGGGAATGCGTGGCGGGCAGCCGTCGATGACGACGCCTACGCCGATGCCGTGGGATTCACCCCAGGTGCTGATGTGGAAAAGGGTACCGAGACTGCTGGACATGGACTGTCATCATGCGGCAATCCGCCCCGGGTTCAAGATGGTTGTGTGCTGGTGTGAATTCAGCATACTGCTTTATGATCCTTCCCCGCTGGCTGCTCACGATCTTCGGCTGTGCCACACTCACCTCGCACCTGCACGGCGCGGAAACGGCGGATTACGAAGGCGGGCGCTACCACCTCTACCGAGTGGACAAGGCCGACTGGTCTCGCCTGCAACTCGCCTGGCTAGGCGACAACGGCCAGCCGCTCGGAGATTTCAACGGCCTGCGCCGCCAGCTGGCCACTCGCCAAAAGCAGATCATCTTCGCCACCAACGCCGGCATCTACGAACGCGGCCCAAAACCCTGCGGCCTGACCATCTGCGCCAGCAAGGAACTAGTGCCGCTGAATCTGCAGCCAGGTGAAGGCAATTTCTTCCTCAAGCCCAACGGCATCTTCTACCTCGACGACCAGACCGGCCCCGGCGTGATGGAAGCGGCGGAATTTGCCAAAAGCGGACTCACACCGCGACTCGCCACCCAATCCGGCCCGCTGATGATGCGCAAGGGCGTCATCCATCCCGCCTTCCAGGTGAACTCCCCCAACAAACGCCTGCGCAATGCCGTGGGCGTGCGCAAAAAGGACGGGCAGATCATCTTTGCGATGAGCGACCGTGAAGATGCCGTGAAAGGCCGCGTGACGTTTCACCAGTTCACCCGCTTCTTCCAGCACCTCGGCTGTGAAGACGCCCTGTATCTCGACGGCGACATCTCCAACATGCTCATCGATCCGAAACCAGACGCCAAGTTCACCCCGAACACCTTCGCGGGGATGTTTTTCGTGACCGACTGAGGATCACGCCTCAGACGTCTTCTCCGCCATCATCACCGGTGCGGTGGCTGGAGTCGGTGCCAGCCAGGTGGTGATCTCCGCCTTGATCCAGACCTTGATCCCCGCCCACAGCAAGCGCGCGGCTGTGGGGTCAGGCGACAGGCTCATGAACGGCATCCAGACGTGCCCGTTGTTGGCGCGTCCGTAGATGCCCTTGCGCCGGCGCTCCTGCGCGAGGTGCACGAAGCGGCGGTTATAGAAAGCCATGAATCCGCCAAAAAAGGCACCCGCTTTCCCTTCATACGGCATCTGTTTCCACTCGGACTCCGGCGAATCATACACTCCCCGCACCGGGCCGAGGAAATACGCGGAGAGGTCCAGCAGAAACGTCGCATTCACCAGCTCAGCGTCACCCATGTAGGAATATTTGTCCTTATACAGCGCGTTGAACCACAGGCGATAGCTGCGCGGGTAGGCCATGTTCAGGTAGTCGGTGATCTTCTGGGTATTTTCCCCCGCCAGGTTCCTCTCCACCATATCGACCGCTGCAGACACCGTGTGGCCACAGTAGTCGAGACCATGGCTGTACAAGGGGTCCATGAACCCGGCCGCGTCACCGACCATGACCCAGCGGTTGCCAGCGATGCGCTCGGAGCGGTACGCGAGGTTCTTGTAATAGAAGGTGTCGTCAGCATCCGGCACGGCGTTTTCAAACATGAGCCGGCCAATCGGCTGCGTCATCAAATGAGCCTGCAGCCGTGCAATGAGAGACGGCCCCTCCGGCAGGGTGAAAAACCGCCGGTCCCAGGTGATGCCAGCGCTGTAGCTGCCATCGGACAGCGGGATGATCCAGCACCACCAGCCATGCCCCATGAGATGATTCGTGGCCGTGGTGCGGAGAGCGCTCACGTTTTTCATGAGCTTCGGGTGCATCTTGCGGCTCTTGTAGCTGTCGAGCCCGTTCACGTTGCGGAAGCGGCACCAAATGGACGAGGTGGGGTGCTCGCTCTCCATGCTGCGGTGCAGCCCGAGTTTCTTCGAAAGCACGGCAGCCTTGCCGGAGGCATCAATCAGCCAGCGCGTGGTCACCGTGCGCATCTGCCCTTCCTGCGGCATGATTTCCAGCGTGTGCGGTGCCTCATCTTCCGAGAGCGTGATGGTTTTGATCGTGGCCGGGCGCAGCAGTTCGCAGCCGAAGTCACAGGCCTCCTTGAGCAGGTGCTCGTCGAGGATGGCCCGATCAAGCTGGAAGGTCGGCAGCCGAGCCTGGTAGCGCGGTCCGATTTCGGTGAGATCCCCTACGTCATCATCAGGCGTCCTGCAAAACCACATGCGCAGACCGTGTTTTTGATAGTGATGCGCACTCAGATGATGCCCCTGATGCAAGACTCGGGTCAGGAAGCAGCCCGCCACTTCGGAGGTGCTTTCGCCCACTTTGCGATCAAACTGCACCGTGCGTTCAACAATGAGAATGCGCATGGCCGGGTGCTCACGCTTGAGCATCATTCCAGCCGATGCGCCGGAAAATGCGCCTCCCATGATGACCATATCGTAATCTGTGCTAGTTGAGGTCATGCATGCAAGTGGTGAAAAAGTCGGTTGTCGGAAGCAGTGTGACAGTCGAAACAGAACGTCTCATTCCATCCATGCTACGCCTTTAAATAATGCTGTCCGCTGATTCTGCAACCCACGAGCCGAACGCGCCGCCCCCTCCTCCGCGTATGGGTCTGCATGATGCATGCTGGACGGAGGCGATTTTGTCTCTCATGCGCTGGGTGCCCGCGCCGGTCTTCACCCTGTTCGCCTATCCCATCACCGCCATTGCTTACATTCTGGCGGTGGAGCCGCGTGAGGCCATCCGTGCCAATCTCAGCGCCCTCATTCCCGGCAAAGGCTCCAGTTGTCTGGCAGGATTTCAGGTCTTCCTCCAGTTTTCGCTGACCTATCTCGACCGGCTCTGGTATCTGCATTTTCAGCGCAAGATCGACTGGGAGATCATCGGCGAAGGAGACTTCGAGGATCTGGAAAAACATCCGGGCGGAGCGCTGATCTTCACCGTGCATTCGGGCAACTACGACATCGGCGCCAGCCTCTTCGCACGCAAATTCACCCGGCCCGTCCACACCGTCCGCATGCAGGAGGCCTCGGACTCGCTGAAAAAGCTGCGCAAGAAGGAACTGTGTGACGAGGAGGGCCGTGAGCCGAATCTGCACGTTCATTACAACGAACCCGGCGGCCATCTAGGCATGGAGCTCTGCCGCCTGCTCCTCGCAGGAGAAGTCGTCTGCGTGCAGGGCGACCGTGTGCTGGGTGAGGTGACCCCCACTCATGCCAGCATTGATGGCCTGACTTACAAAATCCCGCGCGGGCCGCTGGTACTCGCGGAGGTGACCGGCGTGCCGTGTTACCCCGTGTTTCTCAGCCGGAGGGGCCGGCTCGCCTACCGCATCGAGATTGGCAAACCCTTCTTCGAGGGCGGGCGCAAGCACAAGGCCGCCGAGATCAGCGCTGCCTGGCTCCCGGTGTTGCACAATTTTCTTTTGCGGCACTGGGACCAATGGTTTGTCTTTGAACCGCTCGTCACACGTGACCCGCCATGAAGGCTGACATTCGCGCCAGCTGCCTGAGGCGTGCGTACTTTCGCTTCGCTCTGACCCTCGCACCCCTTCCGGTGGTGATCTGGCTGGCAGCTCGCGGGCAGCCACTGGCCGCTGCGCTGCTGTTTTGCACCGTCCTGACCACCATGGTGATCGGCACACTGGTACCGCGCTGCCCCCTGTTTGGCCGCATGATTAAACAACTGCCACAGGCTGAAAACCAGGCGCTGCTCACCATCGATGATGGCCCCCACCCCGAGCACACCCCGGCGATTCTCGACATCCTTGACCGTCATCGCATCAAAGCGCTGTTCTTTCTGGTCGGTAAAAATGCCGCCCAGCATCCGCAGCTCGTGCGCGAAATCGTCGCACGCGGCCACGAGATCGGCAACCACACGCAGACGCATCCTGCCGGCACTTTTTGGATACTGCACCCGGCGCGGTTGTGGCGCGAGATCGCCGACTGCCAGGAGACTCTGGCATCCCTCTGCCCCGATCAGCCACCACGTTTCTTCCGCCCACCCGCAGGCCATCACAACCTCTTCACCGCGCTGATCGCCCATGCCCTGGGTCTGCGGATGATGCTGTGGAGCGCGCGAGGATTTGACGGCGTACTGACCGACGTGCCCACCATCACGCAGCGCATCGCCCGCCGGTTGAAAGCAGGCGCGATCGTGCTGATCCACGAAGGCACCCCCGTGGCCGTCGAAGTCGCGCTGGCAGTGGCCTCCCTGCTGGCGGCTAGCGGCCTGAAATGTGTGCCGCCCGACTCACTCGCGTTCAGCGACGACGAGGTGGTTGTTGAACGGCGTGCCGCCCCATAGCGGCTGCACCCGCACCCGCAGTCCTGCTGCGCCCAGCACGGACTCGAACAAGGCGCGGTCCGGGTAGCAGACCGGTGCGTCCTTCATCCAATTCGTCAGCCGCGCCAGCCAGTCCCCCGCCACGGTGATGCGAAAGCGCAGAGAGTCGTTCTGCAGGCAGGTGCGAATGATCAGCTTCCCGCCCTGCGCCACGCGGGACGCCGCCGCGTTCAGCAGCGCCTCCTGCTCCTCCCGGGTGAAAAATTGCAGGATATCCAGGATCACCACCTGACCGCTGTATTCCGGCAGCCCCGTGCGTGCGTCGCCGTTCATGAAGCTGAGCCCTTCGCAGTCACTGAGCGAAACCATCTCATGCGCACAGGAGATTTTTTGCGCGTCGTAGTCAAATCCGGCGATGGCAGGTGCAAAACCTGACTCACGTAGATAAAAAGCCAGCAGGCCGATGCCGCAGCCGATGTCCAGCACCGGCAGCGCTGAGCCCAGCAGCTCCTTGGTGACAGCGGCATAAACCGGGTCGGAACGCAGTTTCGCCACCGCGTAGAAGCGCTCCCGGCGTTTGGTGCAAAGCCGGGTGATTCGTTTGAGGGCGCTGGAGGGCAAAGAAGTGCTCATAATCTGCCAATCCATTTACGCGGGACTTCCCAAGGTGCGAGCAATGAACAGGCCGTGATTTTAAACGCGGCGTTGATCTCAGCCTGCGGCAGGTCGAACTCCGCCACGATGTCCTGACAGCGTTCAGGATCACGGCTCCGTGCGCCATAAATGGTCACCTTTTCCAGATGGGATGCCCGCATGATTTTTTCAGCAATCTCGGCGGGGCTGAGCTTGCGACCCGCCACGTTGATGCCTGCACCTGCACATTGCTGAAACCACAGACGGTTCCCCTGCTGTTCGATTTGGTCGCTGGTGGTGAACACACCATCTCCATACTGCTCCTGCGGCAGCAGTTCATCATACCCCAGGCCCACCGAACTGCTGGTCACGATCAGCCGGCCTTCGACGTCCGTTTGCGCCTGTACGCCGGGCAGGAGATTGCCGAGATCGCGCCCATCTTCACGCAGATCGAGCGTTTCATCCCACGACACCGCACCGCACTCGCTCGTCCCGTAGAGATTGTGAATCTTCAGCCCGTGATGCTCCAGCGCCATGCGTTCTAGGTCAAGCGTGAGCGGAGATCCGGCCGAGATCGCCAGACTGACGTTGTCAAAGCGGACATCGCCCATTAGCCAGGACTTCCACAGGGCCGGGACACCCGGCAGATAAACCCGCGCGTGGGGCTTCATCGCATCCATCAGCGGCTGCGCAAAAGGCTGTGGTGCAAAGCAGGTGGGCACCCCGTTGAACAAGGTTTGCAGCACCGTCATCGTAAGGCCAAAGGAATGTGCGCAGGAAATCGCCGCCACCCCCGCCCCGCGTGCCCCGAGATCCAGCGCCGCATGCAGCCGGTCCACATCCGCTGCGATTTGGTCGACCGTGAAAAACTGGCAGCGGCGCACCCCTGAACCGCCGACAGCCTGCTTGATCAGCGCCGTGCCGGCAGGCGGCAGGTGGGCGGGAATACGGCGGGCGCGGTCTTTTTCCACCATCTGCACCGGCGCGCCGCGCAAAAACCCGGCCAGCAGCAGGCGCAAAATTTGTGGCACTTCACCCTGCACCTGCACGTATTCACCGGTCAGCTTGACAGCACGCGCCTCGGCATCCAGCTCACGGAACGTGGTGGCACGTCCATCAGCAAGATACAAAGCCGCCTGCGCTCCGCGCTCAGCCACAATACGATCCCAGCGTTCACCAAACATTTGCAGTCCTTGCGGCGAAGCGTAAACCATACGCCGCGCCGTGCGGTAGAATGAACACTTGCGTTAGCAGTTCAACCCTACACACAACGAATCTCATCCTGTCTTACTAGTGCCTTTTCCTTTACCCCAGAGCATCGCCATCACCGGAGCCGGGATCGTTTCGCCTTTAGGCAGAGGCTGGCAGGCCAATGAACAGTCGCTGGCGGCAGACCGAACCGCGTTCAAGCCGGTCGAACTGTTCGACACCCGCGAATTCATCTCCAAAACCGCCGGGGTGGTCGATCTGCCCACAGAAAATCTGTTTCAACGCATCCCTGCCCACAAGCAGGTCTACTTTGACCGTGGAACACGCATGCTGCTCATGGCAATCCGGGAAGCACTCGCGCAGGCCGGGCGGGAAGACATGGAGGGCATCGACGCGATGGTCATCGGCACCTCTGCCGGAGCGATGTCCCTAGGCGAGTCCTATTTCGAACACGCGCGTCATGATGCAGGCCGCGACCCTGCACAGCTTTCGCGAGCTGAGCATTACCAGCCGCAGCGCCAGATGAGCAGCATTGCCACTGAGTTCGGCTGGCGCGGGCCGGTCATCATCGTTTCCAACGCCTGCGCCTCCGGTGCCAACGCCATTGGCTGGGGGGCGGAGATGATCCGCTCCGGCCGGGCCAAACGGGTGCTCGCGGGTGGTTACGATGCCCTCGCGCGGCTCGTGTTTGCCGGGTTCGATACTCTGCACGCCCTCGCCCCCAGCGGCATCCCCCGCCCCTTTGATGCGCAGCGGGACGGACTCGCGCTGGGCGAAGGGGCCGCCGTCATGCTGCTCGAAGCCGAGGATGTGCGCCAAAGCGCCGCCCTCGGAAATGTCGCCGGCTATGCCACCGCCACCGATCTGCACCACCTCACCCAGCCTGACCCCGCAGGCAAAGCCGCCATCCGCACCATGACCGCCGCCTGCGCCCAGGCAGGCGTCACGCCAGCTCAAATCGGCTACATCAACTCTCACGGTACCGGCACACCGTTCAATGACGCGGCCGAAGCCGCCGCCATCGCCGCCTGGGCCGGTGATGCGGTGGCCACCATCCCCGTCAGCTCCACCAAGTCCTCCATGGGTCATTTGCTTGGCGGTGCTGGAGCTGTCGAAGCGGTGATATGCCTCATGGCCCTGCAAGGCCAGTGGCTGCCCGCGAGCCTGAACGTGCGCGAGGTCGATCCCGCCGTCCGCTTTGATCTGGTGCGCCAGTTCCGACGCTCCACGCTCGATTATGCGCTGACCAATTCCTTCGGTTTCGGCGGCACAAACGCAACCCTGGTGCTGCAAAGGAGGTCCGCATGAACGTGCGCGATATCCGCATCCGTGGTGTCGGCGCGGTGAGCTCCGCTGGCTGGAGCGCCGCCGCCATGCATGAGGCCGTGCTGGCGGGAACGCCGCTGCCCTCTGCCCCCGTTGTCCGTCCCGGCGATGTGCGCACTTGGCCCTGCGAATCCCGCTTTGCGCCCGCCTCACCGCCGGAAAAAATCGCCCGTCACCCACGCCTGCGCCGCTCCAGCGCGATCACGCGCTACTCAGTGGCTGCCGCCTTGGAGGCACTGGCAGACGCCGGGCACGATCCCGCAGCGCCACCAAGCGGTCTGGGCATTCTCTTCGTCATGATGAACGGCTGCGTGAACTACACCGGCCGCTTCTTCCATGAGGTGCTGCAAAATCCCGCCCAGGCCAGCCCGCTGATCTTTCCAGAAACCGTGTTCAACGCGCCCGCCTCGCACGTCGCCTCCTTCCTCGGAGTCGATGGCGCAGTCAGCACCCTGCTGGGCAGCCCAAACTCCATCATGGAGGCGCTGGACACCGCCGCGTTCTGGATCAGCAGCGGCCTCGTGGAGCAATGCATGCTCATCGCCGCTGAAGAATGCGACTGGCTCAGCGCCGAGGGGCTCACCTATTACCATCCCAAGCTCACCGCTTCAGAAGGTGCCGGAGCCCTCCTACTCTCCGCCAGTGGCGATGGCCCCCGGGTCAGCGAAATGATCGGCCCCCTCGCCTATCTCTCTTGGCAGGAACGCTGCGACCTGCTGCCGGAACTCGCCTCACAAACGCTGGCTCACTTGCAGGGCCCTGCCACGCTCATCAATGATCGCACGGGGATCCACAAACTCGACCACGCAGAGATCGCGGCATGGTCGGGACGCCCTTGGGACACCGTTCTCAGTCCGAAGTACGTCCTCGGCGAAAGCATGGGTGCCAGCAGCGCCCTGCAGCTCGTGCTGGGAACTCTCGCAGCGCGGCAGACGCAGCAGCCCGTCGTCATCTCCATGCCCGGCACCAACACTGCCGCCTATGCCTGCGTGCTGACGCCGTAAAGTAGCCATCTCGCTCCCGCGAGATGAGCTCAGCGTGCCCTATGCCTGAGGCCATTCTCTAGCCTCCAACCGCACAGCAGAAATCGAGCCCCTAGCTCTCCTCTCCCGAAGCGAGATGACCCAAGCTCCCCAACTCAGCCCACCTCATCTAGGCGCTCCGGGCATCTTCATTTCATGGTAGCCGGTTGGCGCCACGAACTCCTCCGGAGACACCGTCTCCTCCTTCGCAGAAACCAGGTGTGAAATCACCGCCTTGCCCATCTGCGTCATCTCAGATTTCACCACCATGCCGTCGAGATCTGAAGCCTGCGGTGACATGCCGGACATCGCACCACCCACCACCTTGCCAAGCTTGTCCTGGACGGCGCTGATCTCGGCAAACTTGGGGAAGTCCTTCGCCACCCAGAAGCGCCCCTTCGCCATCGTCCCTTCCCAGGTGTAAATCTCGGTGTCCCATTCGCCGACCTTTTCCTTCTGTCCGGTCGCCACGGGTTTGGCGGCCTCCTGGCCGGCCAGGCTTTTTCCCAGCTTTTCCACCCCCGCCTTAATGGCAGCCATATCCCTTTTCATGATCATTTTCTGCATATGCATGATCATGGTCATGCCCTCGGTGCTCACGATCACGCTCGTATTTTCTCCCATGTCCACCCGAACCTGATCCCCTTTGATCTTCATGGTGATCACACTCTCTTTACCATCCGTGGTGACATTTTGCACCAGCACCCAGTCTGCTTGAGCAATCGTGACGGCCAGAAACAGGACGACAAGGGAGAAGGCGGACGTTTTCATAGGTTCGCAAGATTACCCCAAGCCGGTGCCGACGGTCAATCATGAACGTCTCCGGCCTTGAACTGCATTGTTCCGCCCCTCATCATCGTTCTTTCTGCATGAGCCGCCTTCTCATCTTCATCCGCCATCACCTCTCCGGCTCAGGCATGCTCGTCGCGCTGCTGCTGCTCTGCGCCTTCTTCAGCATCGCCACCTGGACAACGCAATACCCGCAGAATGCCGCTGCAGCCAAAGACGTCGCCACCCAAATCGCCCCGCAGGCGAAAGTGCTCATCGTCGTGCGCCCGACCGCCGCAGACAGTGCCTTTGCCAACGCCCTACAAGCCGAACTCGGCTCGCGCGCTGAAATCGTCCAAGGCGAACCCAAAGACGCCCGCGCCGCCCTGCTGCGCGCTTCGTCGGGTGGCATCGATGTGATCGCCTGCAATCAGGCGACCGCCTCCTGGCTCGTGTTCAGCGATCTACCCCATGACTACCCTGCGCTCAAAGACACCCGCGTGGTGCAGCCCAGAGCCCACTCATGGCCGGTCTTCCTCAAGACCGACAACCTGCTCAACATCGCCAATCAGATCGCCGTCATCGCCATCCTTGCCATCGGCATGACGCTGGTCATCATCACCGCCGGCATCGATCTCAGCGTCGGCAGCCTGATCGCCCTCTCCGCCGTCATCACCACCCTGATCGTCCGCGATTTCTGCGGCGGTGTGCATGCCGGAGCCGCAGGCATGTTCGCCGCCGGGCTCAGTGGCATCGCTGTCTGCGGCGTGTGCGGGTTGATCTCCGGCGCGTTCATCACACGCCTGCGCATGCCCCCCTTCATTGTCACGCTGTCGATGATGCTCGTGGGCAGCGGCCTTGCCTACCGCCTCGCCGAAAATCAATCCGTCTACCAAGTGCCGGACTCCTTCACATGGCTCGGGCGCGGTTCAGACTTCCTTGGCCTGCCCAACGCCGTGGTGCTCATGCTGCTGCTCTACGCCGCCGCCCATGTGATGATGACGCAGACCCGCCTCGGCAGAAATCTCTATGCCGTCGGCGGCAACATCGAAGCCGCACACCTTTCCGGCGTGCCGGTCCAGCGTGTCATCCTCATTGCCTACGTCCTGTGCGGCCTGCTCGCTGGTCTCGGCGGTGTCGTCACCGCCTCATTGCTCAAGAGCGGCTCCCCCACCTACGGCCAGATGTATGAACTGTATGTCATCGCCGCCGTCGTCGTCGGCGGCACCAGCCTCAGCGGTGGTCGTGGCACCATGCCTGGCACCCTCATCGGAGCCTTCATCATCGCCGTCATCCAAAACGGCATGAACCTCACCAACGTCGAAAGCAACACGCAGAAAATCGTCCTCGGCCTCGTCATCCTCTGTGCCGTTCTCGTCGATCGTGTGCGTAAGTAGAACTCAAATCCCTATGTTCAACTCCTGGCTCCCCGAATCCAAAGATCACCTTCCTCTGACGTGGTGGAAACAGCACCCCGTCTATCTCGCCGCCATCATCGCACTCGTCGGAGTGGCGAGCATCATTCTAACCGCCATCCTAGGCTTTGAAGGGGCACCCTGGATCATCTTCACCTATCACAATGCATTCAATGAATGGCGGCTTTGGACAATCTTCACCTATGTCCTCTTCAATCCACCTGACATTTGGATAGTGCTTGGCTGCTATCTTCTCTGGAATTTCGGCGAAGCCTTGGAACGTCATTTGGGCAGACGAGTCTTCATCAAGCTTTTAATGCTCCTGTGGCTGACACCACCAACATTGGTGGCATTGATGGGCCTGGCAGGCTTTCAAGGCCCAATGGGGGTCAAAATGATGCTCGGCATCCCTTTTGCCGCTGGAATCAAGGTGCTTGAGTTTGGTGTTTTTAATGCGTTTGCAGCACTTTACCCGCGCGCCAAAATTTCTCTGATCGTGATCACGATTGATGCATGGCATTTGGCAGTCATCTTCAATGTAGTTTATGCGCTTCAACACATATCAATCCGCGACTGGGCGGGCCTGATCGTTCTTTTGGGCTGCATCGCAATTGCATGGCTCTATATCCGCTTTGAAACAGGCGCGCTGAAACTCCCTTCCCTGACCAAACGTGCACCGCAGGCCCAAAAGCCCGCAAAAAAAAGCAGCGCTCCCACCGTCGATGACATCCTCGACAAGATCAGCCACAAAGGCATGCAAAGCCTCACCGCCGAAGAACGCCGCATCCTGGACAGCGCGAGCGATCAGATGAAGCGCAACCGTTGATGCCCACGCGTCATGTCACACTTCACAGCTGTTTCCATCGCGCTGGCTTTGTTGTCTCAGGAGGCTGCGTCGGTGAAAGCACAGCCTGAAAGTCCTCCCTCCGCCAATCCAGGCTGGCGCAAGCTCGTTCCAGGCATTGACCTTGGCCTCTTCCCTGCACCCGGCGGCCAGGGGCAGATGCAAATTGTACGCGTGGATGCACGCAGCCATCCCTTGCAGCTGCACTCATCGTCAGCCACTCAACCCATGCTCACCGTGGAGGAGTGGGCCGCCAAACAGAAGCTCTGCCTCGTCATCAACGCAGGCATGTATGACAAAGACGGCAGCACCCACTGCGGCTACTTGAAAAGCCACGAGGTCATTCTCCCCGCCGCCTTTCGCAGCGATTACTCGTCCATCTGCGTTTTCTCGCCTATCGCAAAAGAAGCGGCTCCATTTCGACTGCTCGACACCGACTATGCGGGCATCGAAAAGAACATCCTCTCTCAGTATGCCGTCGCGGTGCAGAACCTCCGCCTCATCAAGCACCCGGGTGAAAACCGCTGGAAGCAGCAGCCGAAAATGTGGAGTGAGGCCGCCCTGGGAGAAGACAAGGATGGCAACGCGCTGTTCATCTTCTGCCGCACGCCCTCCACCATGCATGACTTCAATGAGCACCTGCTGAAGCTTCCCATCAACCTCGTGAGCGCCCAGCATCTGGATGGCGGCCCACCCGCTTCATTCTATCTGAACTGCGGGGGCGTTGTCATTCGCGGCACGGGCAGCTACGAATCCGGTTTCAATGAGTCCACTAGCAGCCAGAAATTCTGGCTGCTGCCGCATGTGATCGGAGTCCAAGCTCCTTGAGAACACCTACCGCAAAACCACCCGACACGGAGCACCGTCAGCACCTTCCAGTTTGAGCGGCAGGCAGATCAACTCGTAGTAGCCGGGTTTGATGTCGGCCAGATTGAGGCCTTCGATCACCCAGATGCCCGCACCGAGCATGATCTGATGCGTTTCCACGCCGTCCTTGTTGAAGCCACCAATGCTGAGGTAATCGACGCCCACGGTCACCACGCCTTGATCAACGAGATACTGCGCAGCGTCCGCACGGATGGAGACGAAGTCCTTGTCGAACTCGTTCATCGCCCAGCTTCGCGTCGAGTTGCGCGTCTTGAACAGCACGCGCTGACGCGGGGCTATTTTGAGTTTCTTCAGGTCATCCACCGTGATTTGATCCTCACAGTCGAGCAACTCAAACACGCGGCAGCGGCCAATCACCGGCTCCAGCGGCATCTGCTCCATCGTCATACCATCGGCAACGAAATGCCGCGGCGCATCCATGTGCGTTCCCGTGTGGGCGCTCATGCTGATGTGCGTTAGATTGCACACCGCACCGTCATCCATGCTGCTCACGCGTTTGATGTGGCACTCGGGATCACCGGGCCAGTGTATCATGCCGTCGCGCAGGGGGACGGACACGTCTTTCCAAGGTCGTTTCATATGAATTAATACGAACCCGAGTAGACACTCTACGCAAGAGCTTGTTTTTATTTTGCGTTTTCTTGGGATGTCCCAGTTCCCTCGTCGTCAGTTCGTTAAATCCACCGCCGCCGCAGTATTCGGCTTCCAAATCGTCCCTCGCCACGTCATCGGCGGCCCGGGCTTCATCCCCCCAAGTGAGAGGGTCAATCTCGGCTGCATCGGCATCGGTGGTCAGGGCGGTGGCGACATCCGCGACCTCGATGACTCAGGCCTCGCGAACATCGTGGCCCTCTGCGACGTCGATCTGGACCACTCTGCCGCCACGATCAAAAAGTACCCCGGTGCAAAGCTCTACCGCGACTACCGCGAGTTGATCGACAAGCAGAAGGACATCGATGCCGTGCTCGTCGCCACGCCGGACCACGTGCATGCCCCTGCCAGCATCATGGCCATGCGCGCCGGACGCCACGTCTATGTGGAGAAGCCGCTCGCCCACACCATCGCCGAAGCACGTGCCATGCGCGATGTGGCTGAGGAGACAAAACGCGTCACACAGATGGGCAATCAGGGCCACGCCAGCGAAGGCATCCGCCTCACCCGCGAATGGATCCAGGCCGGTGCCATCGGCAAAGTCTCCGAGGTGCACGTGTGGTCTGACCGCCCCGGGAAATTCTGGGATTCCCAAGGCAAAGCCTACCCCACCGACACTCCGCCTGCCCCCAAAAACCTCGACTGGAATCTCTGGCTCGGCCCGGCGAAAGAGCGCGCCTACAGCCCTGACTTCTGCCCGCGCAAATGGCGTGGCTGGTGGGACTTCGGCTGCGGCGCCCTTGGTGATATGGCCGTGCACAATGCCGACCCCGCCTTCTACGCGCTCGATCTCGATGCTCCCGACTGGGTCGAAGCCGAGAACGGCCCGAACAACAACCAGTCGTATCCGATTTGGAGCATCATCACCTACCACTTCCCCGCCAAAGGCGACCGCCCTGCCGTGAAGATGGTCTGGTATGACGGCGGCAAGCTGCCACCCCGCCCGGAAGGCCTCGAAGAAACTCGCAACCTCGGCGACAACGGCATCTACTTCGTCGGAGACAAAGGCTGCATCCTCGCCGGAGGCTGGTCCGGCACCCCGCGAATCGTGCCCGAGACCAAGATGCAGCAGTTCATCATCCCCGCGAAAACCATCCCCCGCTGCCTGAGCGGTCACCGCAAAGAATTCCTCGAAGCCTGCAAAACCGGCAACCCGCAGGATGCCAAATCCGGCTTCTGGTACTCCGCCCCCTTCACCGAATCCCTCCTCGTCGGCCTGCTCGCCGTTCGCTTCGGCAAACGCGTCGAGTGGGACACCAAGGCCCTCAAATCACCCAACACCCCCGAAGCCGACGCCATCATCCACAAAGCCTATCGTGCCGGCTACGGCATCTGAAGCAGGACAACCGTCCCGGCTGTCTTTCGCTCACGCCAGCAGCTTCGACACCAGCTCGCCATGCACGTTGGTGAGCCGCATGTCGAGGCCTTGAAAGCGCTGATTGAGCTTCGTATGCTCAAACCCGAGCAGATGCAGTAGCGTCGCGTGCAGGTCATGCACATGCACAGGGTCTTCAGTCACGTTAAATCCAAACTCATCGCTCGCGCCAAGCGTAAGTCCCGGCTTCATGCCGCCGCCAGCAAACCACATGCTAAAACAGTTCGGATGGTGATCCCGCCCATCGCTGCCGCCCTGCACCATCGGCGTACGACCAAATTCTCCGCCCCAAATAACCAGCGTGTCTTCCAGCAGGCCGCGCTGCTTAAGATCCCGAAGCAACGCGGCACAAGGCTGATCGGTAAGACCACACTGCGTCTTCAATCCATTCACCAGACCGCCATGATGATCCCAGGCCTCATGGAAGAGCTGCACAAAGCGCACGCCGCTTTCCACCAGTCGACGCGCTAGAAGGCAGTTGTTGGCAAACGAAGCCTCGCCCGGCTTCGCGCCATACATGTCGAGGATGTGCTGCGGCTCCTTGCTGATGTCCATCAGCTCCGGAGCCGTCTGCTGCATCCGATAGGCCAGTTCAAAGCTGTTGATGCGGCTCGCGATCTCAGGATCTCCCACCACATCAAGCCGCTCCTCATTGAGCTGCTTCAAAACATCCAGCGTATCACGCTGCGTCGCGTCATTCACACCCTGCGGATTATTCAAAAACAAGACCGGCTCGCCACTGCTGCGAAACGGCACGCCTTGATACACGGTAGGCAGGAAGCCGCAGCCGAAGTTGCTCATCCCGCCGCTGGGGCCTTTCTGGCCGCTCTGCATAACCACGTAACCCGGCAGATCCTGATTCTCCGTGCCGAGACCGTACAGCGTCCACGCCCCAAAACTCGGCCTGCCAAAAATCTGCGAGCCTGTGCTCATCAAAATCTGCGCAGGCGCATGATTGAAAGCGTCCGTTTTCATCGAACGCACAATCGTGAGATCGTCCGCCATCTTCGCCGTGTGCGGCAGCAACTCGCCAATCTCCGCACCACTCTGGCCATGCCGGCCGAATTTAAACTTCGGCCCCAGCAGCTTGCTGTTGGGATTGATGAACGCGGCGCGGTAGCCCTTGAGCAGATCCGGCGGCGGCAGCTTGCCATCCCACTTCGCCAGCTCCGGCTTGTTGTCGAACAGCTCCAGATGACTCGGTGCCCCGCCCATGAAAAGGTAGATCACCCGCTTCGCCTTCGCCGGATAATGCGCCTTCTTCTGCGCCAGCGGACTCACCGGTGCCGCAGCACTGGCCGTGCGCGACATGAGATCCATCGCCGCAATGCTCGCCAACCCCACACCACAGTCTTTGAAAAACCAGCGGCGGCTGAGGTAGCGGCCGTATTCGGCCTGAAGTTCGTGGCGAAAATTCATGGAAGCAATGGACGCACAGAAATCGCCCGCTGGCGATGATGTCTATCCGCACGGGTTGCGCAGCACAATCCCCGCAGCGGCTTTGTCCATGGAACCACATTGAAGTGAAGGATCACTGCTCCCACCATCGTTCCACCCGCCTCCATGAAGCTCCTCAGCCTCTTCCTTTCTGCATTCGTCATTCTGCATTCGTCATTTGCCGCGGACCGGCCCAACATCCTCTGGCTCACCAGCGAGGACCACGGCCCGCACATGGGCTGCTACGGCGACACCTATGCCGACACGCCAAACGTCGATGCGCTGGCGGCCAAGGGCATGCTCTTCAAGCACGTGTGGTCTTGCGGTCCGGTGTGTGCCGCAGCGCGCACCACGATCATCGCGGGCATGTACTCGCCCTCCACCGGCGGCGAGCACATGCGCAGCATGGTGCCCATGCCGCAGGGCACGAAGATGTATCCGCAGTTCCTCCGCGAAGCGGGCTACTACTGCACGAACAACAGCAAGGAGGACTACAACCTCAAAAAGCCCGAGGGCGTGTGGGACGTCTCCTCCGGCAACGCGCACTGGAAGAACCGCACAGAAGGCCAGCCCTTCTTCGCCATCTTCAACGAAACCTGCAGCCATGAAAGCCAGATCCGCAAACGCCCGCACGTGGCCATCCATGATCCGGCCAAGGCCCGCATCCCCGCCTACCACCCCGACGTTCCCGAAGTGCGCCAGGACTGGGCTCAATATTATGATCAAGTCACACTCGCCGACGCCTCCGCTGGCAGGCGCTTGAAGGAACTCGAAGCCGCAGGTCTCGCCGAAGACACCATCGTCTTCTACTACGCCGATCACGGCAGCGGCATGCCCCGCAGCAAGCGCTGGCCCTGCAACTCCGGCCTGCAGGTGCCCATGGTCGTCTATTTCCCGCCAAACTGGAAACACCTCGCACCGAAAGAATACGGTGCAGGTGTGAAGTCAGACCGCCTCGTCAGCTTTGTCGATCTCGCCCCCACGCTGCTCAGCATCATCGGCGTGCAGCCTCCAGAGTGGATGCAGGGCTACGCCTTCGCCGGAAAATTCCAATCCGAGCCCCAGCCCTTCGTCTATGGCTTCCGTGGCCGCATGGACGAGCGCTACGACTGCGTGCGCAGCGTCACCGACGGCCGCTTCGTCTATCTGCGCAACTACATGCCGCACCTCTCCCAGGGGCAGCATGTAAACTACCAGTTTGAAACACCCAGCACCCGTGTGTGGCGGGAGCTTTATGATGCGGGCAAGCTCACGCCCGAGCAGTCCATCTTCTGGAAGGAGCCCAAAGACCCCGAAGAACTCTACGACCTGCAAAGCGATCCCGATGAAGTGCATAACCTCGCCGCCCAGCCTGAACAAGCCGCCACCCTCGCCAAGATGCGCACCGCACAGGAAGGGCTCTCGCTGAAAATCCGCGACGCCGGCATGATCGCCGAAGGCGAGATGCACCTCCGCTCCGAAGGCACCACACCCTACGACATGGCGCACGATGAGAAGATGTATCCCCTCACCCGCATCCTGAAAGCCGCTGGCGAAGCCTCCAGCATGAAGTCTGGCGCCATTGCCGATCTCAAAGTCGGGTTCGCCGACACGGACAGCGCCATCCGCTACTGGTCCGCCATGGGCATCCTCATGCGCGGCGGCGATGGCCTGAGCGCAGCCCACGATGAAGTCACCCAGGCCGCCAAAGACAGCTCCACCTATGTGCAGGTCGCCGCCAACTGGGCCCTGGCCAAATACGGCAGCGAGGCTGAACGCGCCACCGCACTGCCTGCACTCGTGGGTCTTGCTAACTGGAGCCAGCATGATGTCTTCACCTCCATGAGCGCCCTGAACGCCATCGGCGATCTCGGCGACAAGGCCAAGCCCTTCGCCGCGCAAATCAAAGCACTCCCAGCGAAGGGCGAAGCTCCCGATGGCCGCTTCACCGGCTACGTGGCTCGCCTGCTCGCAGATCTAAACGGCACCAAGCCTGCCGCAGATGACGCCCCTGCGAAGAACAAAAAGAAGAACAAGAAAAAGTAGGTCCTCTTTTGGAGCACTCGGTCTCTTCCCATCCACACCTCATGTCCTTGCCTGCTCGATTTCTTGCCAGCCTCCTGCTCTCCCTCAGCCCCTTGTCCGCAGCTCCCAATGTCATCCTCTTCATCGCCGATGACGTGAGCTGGAACGATCTGGGCTGCTACGGCAATGCAGCGGCACGCACGCCGAACATCGACAAGCTCGCAGCCAGTGGCCGCCGGTTTGACGAAGCCATTCTCGTGGCGAGCAGCTGCAGCCCAAGCCGCTCCAGCATCATCACCGGACGCTATCCGCACAACAACGGCCGTGCTTCAGAACTGCACCAGCCCATCGCCTCCCATCTGCCATGGTTCCCACGTCTGCTGCGTGAGGCAGGCTGGTACACCGCACTCGTTGGCAAGCACCACATGACCTCCGACAAACTGGCCGCAGGCAAACAGCCGCAGCCCATCCCCTTTGATCTCGTGGAAAACGGCAACGCCCCCGGCAACAAAGGCGGGCACGCCACCTGGGTGAAGACCGTGCAGGAGCGCCCGAAGGACAAACCCTTCTTCTTCTGGTTCGCCTCACTCGATGCGCATCGCGGCTGGGATGCAGACAAGGACTGGGAGGAAAACCTCTACGGCCCCAAACACGATCCCGCGAAGGTCATCGTGCCTCCCTATCTGAACGACGATGCAGAAACCCGCGGCGATCTCGCCTCCTACTACAACGAGATCACACGCTTTGATTACTTCATCGGCCGCGTGGTCGCCGAATTGGAACAGCAAGGCACGCTGGATAACACCCTCATCATGGTCATGGCCGACAACGGTCGCCCCTTCCCCCGCGCCAAGACACGGCTGCATGATTCCGGCATGAAAACACCGTTTGTCGCGCACTGGCCCAAAGGCATCGCCAAACCGGGCACCGCCACCCAGAGCCTCATCAGCTCCATCGACATCGCGCCCACGATTCTCTCGCTCGCCGGTATCGCCGTGCCTCCCACGATGCAGGGCCTCAGCTTTGCCCCCATCCTCGCCGATCCCATCGCCACGCCACGAAAGTTCGCCTTCTCCGAACACAACTGGCACGACTACGAAGCCCATGGCCGCTCCGTGCGCTCAGAGGGCTTTCTCTACATCGTCAATGCGCGCCCGCAACTCGCCTGGCAAGGCCCCGCAGACTCCGTTCACTCGCCCTCCTTCCAGAGCCTGCGCACCGTGCGCGATGCCGGGAAACTCACCCCCGCCCAGGCAGACGTCTTCCTCGCTCCGCGCCCCGTTGCGGAACTCTACCGCACCGACGCCGATGCGCTGCAACTCCACAACCTCATCGACGATCCGAACTACGCCTCCGTCAAAACCCAACTCGCCAAAGCAATGGACGAATGGACCGAGGCCACCGGCGACTCCGCTCCCTCTGAACTCTCCAAGGACTCCTTTGATCGCGAAACCGGCGAAAAGCTCAAACTCAAAGAACAGGACTACCGCCGTACCCCCGCCGGCTGGGACAAAGACGCCAGCCACATCAACGCCCCGGGACCGCGTTAAGTTCAATATCGCGCTCCGCCGCTCACAGCCCCAGCAGCTGCCGCATCCGCTCTTTCGGAATGCCCCCGATTTCACGCCCGATTTCGCGCCCTGCTTTGAAGGCGATGAAGGTGGGAATGGGGCCCACTCCGTGATCACGCGCCAGCGTCGGATCCTCATCGATGTTGATGCGGATCACCACAGCCTTGCCCTTCAGCTCCTGCGCCAGTTCGTCCACCATCGGACCCACCACCTTGCAGGGGCCGCACCAGTCGGCGTAAAATTCCACCAGCACGGGCACCTTCGCCAGCCGCACGGCGCTGATGGTCGTGGTGCTGCCCATGCCGCCGCCTGAGGCCGGACGCAGCATGTCGAACGCGATCCAGCCGATGTACAGCAGCACGGCGCCGGCTATCCAGAGGGGGATGTTTCCTTTGTTCATGCAGTACCATCCGGGCCAGATTTCATTCTGGCAAGGGGCGATGACGTCCGAATCCCCCCAGTTTTCGACCTTGAAACCGCCCCCTGCGCCAGTAAGAAAGACATCCCGCGCTTGGCCGCATCTCGCGCTTTTCCGCCCCTCATTGACCCTGAAACCCTCGACATGAACAATACCCTCCTCGCTCAAGCTGCCAACGAAGCCCGTGGTCTCGCCATGGATGCCGTGCACAAGTGCTCCTCCGGCCATCTCGGCCTGCCCCTCGGCTGCGCCGAAATCGGTGCCGTCCTTTTCGGCGAGACCCTCCAGTGCGATCCTGCCGATCCCAAATGGCTGAACCGCGACCGTTTCATCCTCAGCGCCGGTCACGGCTCCATGTTTCTCTACTCCTGGCTGCACCTGAGCGGCTACGACCTTCCGATTGAAGAAGTGGCTAATTTCCGCGTGCTGGGCAGCCACACCCCAGGCCATCCAGAATCCTTTGAAACCGTCGGCGTCGAGTGCACCACCGGCCCCCTCGGCCAGGGCATTGGCAATGCGGTCGGCTTTGCACTCAGCGGCAAAATGGCAGCGGCGAAGTACAACACCGCCGACCACAAGATCATCGACAACCACATCATCGTTCTCGCCGGAGACGGCTGCCTTCAGGAAGGCGTGGCCCGTGAATCCGTCGCCTTCGCCGCCCACAACCGTCTCGACAACCTCATCCTCATCTATGACTCCAACGATGTGACGCTGGATGCCATGGCCAAGGTCACGCAGGACGAAGACACCCAGGCGCTTTACACCGCACTCGGCTGGAACGCGGTGAAGATCGACGGCCACGACCTCGATGCCGTGAAGAGCGCCATCGAAACCGCCAAGAAGAGCGACAGCGGCAAGCCCACCATTATCATTGCCAAGACCATCATCGGCAAAGGCATCCCCGAAGTCGCCGGCACGGCCAAAGGCCACGGCGAAGGTGGTGCGAAATTCGTCGATTCCGCGAAAAAAGGCCTCGGCCTGCCAGAAGGCACCCATTTCTACGTCAGCGACGAGGTGAAGGCCTACTTCGCCGACTTGAAGAACAAGCGCGCAGCCATCCACGGTGAATGGAACAAAGTCTTCCTCGCCTGGGGGGCCGCGAATCCAGAACTCGCCAAGCAGCTCGACACCGCACGCCACGGCGGGCTGAAAGCCGAAGACCTGCTCAAACTGGTGCCTGAATATCCAGCCACCGGCAAGGCCGCCACGCGCAACAGCGGTGGCGAGATCTTCAATCACATCGCCAAAGCGGTGCCAAATATCATCACCGGCAGCGCCGACCTCTTCGGCTCCACCAAGAACTACCTCACCGGCATGGGCGACTTCGGCCCGACGAACCCAACCGGTCGCAATATCTGGTTCGGCATCCGCGAGCACGCCATGGGCGCCATCTGCAACGGCATCGCCTACGACGGCCTGTTCCTCCCCAGCGGCGCGACCTTCCTCGTCTTCGCCGACTACTGCCGCCCGAGCATCCGCCTGGCCGCACTCGCACAACTGCCCGTCACCTACATCTTCACGCACGATTCCGTCGGCGTCGGTGAAGACGGCCCGACTCATCAGCCGGTGGAAACCATCAGCGGCCTGCGCGTGATCCCAAATCTCGACGTCATCCGCCCCGGCGATGCCGAAGAAACCGCAGGTGCCTTTGCCGCCGCCTTCAGCCGCGCCGATGGCCCGACCCTCCTCGCACTCAGCCGCCAGGATCTCCCCCATCAAGGCATTGCCCCCGCCGCCACACGCCGCGAGGGCACCCTCAAAGGTGGTTACATTCTCGTGCAGGAAACCGCAGCCCTCGAAGCCATCGTCATCGCCACCGGCTCTGAAGTCCAGTGGGCCGTTGAAGGTGCCAAGGGCAAGCCCGGCGTCCGCGTCGTCAGCCTTCCCTGCTTCGAGCGTTTTGATCGTCAGGACGCCGCCTACCGCGAGTCCGTTCTCCCAGCCGCCTGCACAAAGCGCATCGCCATCGAAGCCGGCGTCTCCGGCCTCTGGTGGAAATACGTCGGCACCCAGGGCCAGATCATCGGCATCGACCGCTTCGGCATCAGCGCCCCCGGCAACATCGTCTTCAAAGAACTCGGCATCACCGCCGACGCTGTGGCCAAGGCGCTGGCATGATCTGAGTACCGCAACTCAGTCTGAAAACTCACGAAGAGAGGCTGGCAACAGCCTCTCTTTTTTTGTGTCCGCACAGTCTCCCTTTCATCGGCCAGCGTAACAAAAATTCCCCCATGAACCGCCGCACCATCCCCTCTCTGCAAATGAGCGTGTACGGCCAGGACCGGCTGCGCTCAGAGGGCTTCGTGGTCATGCCGCTGGAATTCTCCATGAGGCAGGAGCCCCAGCGGCTGATCCCGCATTTCCATGACTTCTTCCAGATCTTCCTGATCACCGGCGCAGGCAGGCTCATGCATGACTTCCGAGATCACGACGTCACCGGCTTGACGCTGTTTTTCCTCAGCCCCGGCCAGGTGCACACCATCCGTCCCGCACCGCAGACGCAGGGCACGGTGGCCTCCTTCACGCAGGAGTTCTTTGATCATCACGCACCGCCGCCCAGCATGCTCTTTGACCTCCCGTTTTTCTTCAGCTCCGGCGTCACGCCATGGCTGACGGTGAGCCCGGATAAAGCCGCACGCATCACGTCGCTGTTTGCCGAACTGCAGCAGGAATACGACTCCGCTCAATCCGGAGTACAGGAGGTGCTGCGCGCCACGCTGCGCATCCTCTTCATCCAGGCCGGTCGTCTCTACGCGCAGAAGCATTCGGTCAAAGAGACCTCGCGTGCCGCGCTCCTGGCCCGCCAGTTTCATCTGTCACTGGAGCACCATTTCCGTGAATGGCAGACTCTGGCACCGTATGCCAGGGAGCTGGGCATCACCGTCAACCATTTGAACGACGTCATCCATCAGGAGACCGGCCATGCCGCCGGGGAGCTCATCCGCCAGCGCCGCCTGCTGGATGCCAAGCGCCTGCTGCTCCACTCGGACCTCAGCGTCTCCGAAATCGGCTACCAGACGGGCTTCCAGGACCCCTCCTACTTCACCCGTTTTTTCCGCCGTCATGCCGGGCAGACACCCGGCGAGTTCCGCGACGCAATCCGAGAAAAATACCAGCCAGAGGCCACCTAGCACCAGCCTGCCAGATTGTGCCCGTCAGACTTCAGGCGAAAGGTCGCGGTCCTTATGAATGACACGATGATCGAGGACCAACCACCTCACGCGATCTCCCCCACCGCAGCGCCAGACGCAAAAGAGACCGTCTTCGCGCTGCTCTTCGCCATCAGCTTTTCCCACATGCTGAATGACACCATCCAGGCCCTGCTGCCTGCGATCTATCCGGTGCTCAAGGAAACGTACGGACTGAGCTTTGCACAGCTCGGATACATCACGCTGACCTTCCAAGTCACGGCTTCACTGCTGCAGCCACTGGTGGGTTACATCACGGACAAACGGCCGCTGCCCTACTCACTGCCAGTCGGCATGGGACTGACTCTGATCGGCCTGCTGGCTCTCTCCAGAGCTCACAGCTACCCGGCCATCCTCATCGCCTCAGGGCTGGTGGGTTCGGGCTCCGCCATCTTCCATCCCGAGGCATCGCGCATCGCCCACATGGCGGCAGGCAGGCGGCGTGGACTGGCGCAGTCGCTATTTCAGGTGGGTGGGAATGCGGGCTCCTCCATCGGCCCCTTGCTGGCGGCGTGGTTCATCGTTCCCCATGGTCAGGCTGCCCTGTCGTGGTTCTCCATCATCGCGATGCTGGGAGTCTTCGTGCTGTGGCAGATCGGCCTTTGGCAGGCGCGAAATCTGCACCGCATTCAGCGCAAACAAGCGCGCTCAGCCACCGCACATGCCCGCCCGACATCCGGCAAGATTGCCTTTGCCATGGCCATCCTCGTCATGCTGATCTTCTCCAAGTACGTGTACCTGGTCAGCCTGAGCAACTACTATACCTTCTACCTCATGGAGCGCTTCCATGTCTCGGTGCAGACCTCGCAGTACTACCTGTTCTTGTTCCTCTTCGCCGTGGCCGTCGGCACCATCGTCGGCGGTCCCGTGGGAGATCGCATCGGCCGCAAGCGCGTCATCTGGTTTTCCATTCTGGGAGCCGCCCCCTTTTCACTCTGGCTGCCTCATGCTGGGCTGGCCCTCACAGCGTTGCTGACGGTCATCATCGGCTTGATCCTCGCCTCCGCCTTCTCAGCCATCCTGGTGTATGCGCAGGAACTCATGCCCGGAAAAGTCGGCATGATCGCGGGCCTGTTTTTTGGCCTGGCCTTTGGCATCGCCGGCATCGGTGCCGCCGTGCTGGGAAAACTGGCGGACCATCAGGGCATCAACTTCGTGTTCCACTTCTGCGCCTTCCTGCCCTTGCTGGGCCTGCTGACCATGTTCCTTCCTGACGTGGAAGGAGATGGCCAGGCGGCACCCGCGAAATCGGGCAAGTGACGGAGTCAGCGCTATCAGAGGCTTTGCAGCGTCTTGCGCCCTCGCTCCTTCGTCCCCGGATCATCCTGATCACGGTTTGTCATCGCGAGTCCTTTATCGATGAACTGCTTCGCTTCCGTTTTGCGCCCCATGAGCGCGTAGGTGCGCCCAAGTTCGACGTAGTGAATGAGGCGGTTCGGATTGAGCGCGATGGCCTTTTGAAAACACTTCACCGCCTCGTCATATGACGCACTGGGCAAGGCGCCATACACGATCATGGCCACGGCACGTGTCATACCGCCGATCTGCGCCAGTTCCTGATTCCAGCGCCCAAGCAGATGCCAGGCAAAGTCGTCTTTGGGATTGAGCTTCGCCGCAGTCTCCGCCTCCGTTTTGATCTTGTGTGACGCTTCGATGCTCTCTTTGTTTCCGACCAGTGGTGAGAGTTTGCCGAGACAAATCGCGACCGCGAGATGCGGATCAGACTCCTTGGGGGCCAGCTTCACCGCACGTTCGGCGTAGGTCAGCGCGGTGCGCCCAGACTTTAGCTGGTCGGCCTTGCCAGAGAGATCCGCCATTCGGTAAACATACTGCCGCGCGATTTTCACCAACAGCGATGCGTCGCTGGCATTCAACTTTTCAGCAGGCAGGTAGTACTGCAGCGCCGCCTCCGGTTTGAACTGGGCATCATACCCATCTCCCTGTTTCACGAGTTCCGTGAAGTCTCCGAATGCATGACCCGCCATCAGCATGGCAGCCGCGATTGTCAGTTTCGTTTTCATGGTTTGATAAAGCGATAGTGTGAAACAATCCATTCTTCGCCGCCGCGGTATCCCCACAGCTCAGCGCAGGCGAGAAAGAACAAGCGCCACCAGACCCACCACTTGGTCACCTGATCTTTGCCATAGGTTTCGGCAAACAGCGGCAGGATCTCCGCCTTGTGCGCATCCATGTTCGCCAGCCAGGCCTCGCTCGTTTTCGAGTAATGCTGCCCGCTCACGCACCAGTGATCTTCGATTTTTAAATCATCCTGGAAGTAGAGCAGCAGGTCATCACTGGGCATCTGCCCGCCGGTGAAAAAATATTTCGCCATCCAGTCGTCATCGCTGCGCACCTCGTAGTGGTAGGCGTATTCGCGATGGGTGAAGATGTGCACGAAGAGCTTGCCGCGCGGCTTCAGCCAGGTGGAGACACGGCGCAGCAGCTCCTGGTAGTTCTTCATGTGCTCGAACATCTCCACCGAAACGCAGCGGTCGAAGATGCCTGCGCCAACACCTTCGAAGTGAATCATGTTCGCGGTGATGATCGTCAGATTCTTCAAGCCACGCTTCGCCGCCTCTGCATCAATGAACAACTTCTGCGTGCGCGAATTGGAAACGCTGGTGATCTGCGCATTCGGATAATGCTCCGCCATCCACAGTGACAGCGAGCCCCAGCCGCAGCCGAGTTCAAGAATGCGCTGACCATCCTGCAACTCCGCACGCTCGCAGGTCAGTTGCAGCATCGCCGCTTCAGATTCATCAAAGGTCGTCTTCTCGTCCGGCCAGTAACCCGAGCTGTACTTCAGATGCTTGCCGAGGACGAGCTGATAGAACCGCGTGGGCACTTCATAGTGCTGCTCATTGGCCTCATCCGTCGCGATGGCCACGGGCATCTGCTTGAGATCCTGCACATAGCGCATCAGGGCGGCGCGCTGGGCTTCGGCGGTGGGCTGCTTGTTCTCCTTCAGCGTCTCGGCCAGCCGCTGGCGGATGCCGATCCGGATCATGCTGTCCGGAAGGATGTTCTTGGCGAGGATGGCGTTGATGGTGCTCATGCGGTTTGGGGAGTTGTGCGATCTTGGAAACAGACTGGATTCATCTTTTTGGCAGCCACGGCACAAAGGCGCTCGTGGTGCGCTGATACTCGCGGTAGGCGTCACCCTTGCTCTTCACGGCGCATTCCTCCGTGAGCGGGATGCCGGTGACACGCAGCAGAAAATACAGGATCAACGCCGGGGCATACACTGTGACCCAGCCCCACGGTGAACCGCAGGCAAACAGCCAGAACCCCCACCACACGACGGACTCAAAGAAGTAGTTCGGATGCCGCGAATACCGCCAGAGCCCAACCTGACACACCTTGCCTTTGCTCGCAGGATCAGCCTTGAAACTCTTCATCTGCGCATCGCTCAAGGCCTCGCCACTAAGACCGATCAGCCACACAATCGCTCCGGCCATTTCAATGAGGTTCAACTCTGGAGCTGGATTCAAACACGCCAGCAGCACAGGCACCGCCAACAGCACGATCAGCAAAGCCTGCGCCTGAAAGAAAAAGAAGAAGTTCTTCGCCAGTCCATCCTTCCACTTCTCACGTAGCACTGCATAGCGCACGTCTTCATGAGGATGGTGCCCTTTGACGCGAATGAGCAGATACGTCCCTAGGCGCGCGCTCCACAGCACCGCAATCGTCACCGCAATGATTTTGCGCTGTGTGAATCCACCGCCCAGCAGCGCGTAAATCGGCGCAATAACGGCAAGCGCGTAGGACCACGTCACATCGACAAAGCTGAAGTTGTTCAGCTTCAAACTGAGCAGCCAGGTAAGTGCAAACAGCAGGAATGCCACCACCGTGCCCATGCCCATCAGGAACCAGAAATCATGCATCATGTCTTGAGAAGTTGAGGTGTTTGGCGAGTTTTTCGACGAGGGGTTTGCTGACAAAAAAGACCACGCCAATGAGCAGCGGTGCGAGCAGCAGCCACACGACCACGCCGTAGAGCCCGATCATGCCAAATTCAGCCATGAACTTCCCCGGGCTGGCAAAGAACCGCTCCATCATCATGGGAATCGAAAGCGGCACATGCTCGGCACCGAAGAGCGACTCACCGGCGCGCATGAAAAGGAGGATGCTTGCCAGATGCAGCGGATACGTCAGCTCACGAAACACCTGCAGCACCGGCTGGTTCAGCTTCAAAACAACGCCCACCCCCAGCGCCAGCACGGTCGTGGTGCCCAGCAGCGGGAAGACTCCCGTGGTGACACCAAAGGCGATGGCCTGCGCGATTTTGGCAGGCGTCGTCCCCTGCGCCAGCTGCGCAACGACCGGCTTCACCACCCAGCGGCGCCACAAAGATTCTCGTTGGATGGGCTCTGTCATGCCTTTCGAAGCAGGATGTCTTCCATGCGCGCATTCGATGGCACACGGAAAAGCAGGATGAGCATGTACACCGCCATGGCGATGTTGCCGAGCAGCAGAATGCCCAGCAGCCAGCCGATGCGGCCGAACCACGAGCGCTCCTTGTAAGCGACCCAGCAGTAGAAGGTCAGAAAGGCCCAGTAGGTGTCAAACAGCGTGGCGATGAACCATGGATGCCCGCCCACCGAACCCGGAATGGCCCATAGCGCACACTGCTGCGAGGCCCAGCTCGTGACGCCAAACATGGACACCAGCACAACGACAAAGAAGATTCGAAGAAACCAGATCATGATGTTCAGAAAGTGCGATGCAACGTGGCATTGTTGGGGCGAGTATACACAGCCTGCACGACACTGATGTTCCGCGAGGCAAAAGCGGCCTCGCAGTATTGCAGGTAGAAGTTCCATTTGCGGGCAAAGCGGTCGTCAAAGCCGAGCGCCTTCACTTCGGTGATCCGGGCGTTGAAGCGCTCAAACCACACCCGGAGTGTCTTGGCATACGAAGCGCCGAGATCTTCCAACCCATGCATGAACAATTCGCTCGTACGGTTGATGGCTTCGTTGACGCGCCCAACGCTGAGCAGCAGCGATCCCGGGAAAATGTGCTTCTGAATCCAGTCCACTCCCTTGCGCAGATCTTTGTGCTGACAGTCCGCCACCGTGATCATCTGGAAGGCCAGCAGCCCCTCGGGCTTCAAAACTTCAGCGCACTTCGCAAAGTAGGTTTCTAGATACTTGTCGCCCACAGCCTCCAGCATCTCGATGGAGGCGATCTTGTCGAACTGGCCGGTGATGTGGCGATAATCCTGCAGGCGAATTTCCACCTGATCGGCAAGCCCTTCACGCGCCACGCGCTCAGTGGCATACTTGTGCTGTTCCTGCGAGATCGTGACGGCTGTCACACGGCACCCATGATGCTTCGCCGCATGACAGGAGAACCCTCCCCACCCGCAGCCGATTTCCAGCACATGGTCTCCCGGCTTGAGCTGCAGTTTCTGACACAGCGCCTCATATTTGGAATGCTGCGCATCCGCCAGCGGCTGCCCAGGATGCTCGAAACGAGCGGCTGAATACGTCATCGTCTCGTCGAGCCAGAGCGAATAAAACTCATTCCCTAGGTCATAGTGCTCGGCGATGTTGCGCCGGCTGGTGGTCACGCTGTTGGGCCGCAGCAGATGTTGCATGCGATTGACGAAGTTCAGCAAATTCACACAGGCCACTTTTCCAGAGGAACTGCGCGATCCCTGAGTCTTGGAGAGATTCAAGATGAACCACTCGATCACCGCCGCAATGTCGTCAGTCTCCCAGTCACCATCGACGTAGGCCTCGCCAAATCCCACATTGCCGAACAGGGCGCAGCGCTTGAAAAAATCGCGGCTACGAATGCGCATCTCGGCCGTGACCGTGGCGCCATGCTCCCCCAGCACATGCGCACGACCATCGGGGTGCACCATTCGAAGCCCGCCATGAACGAAGGGCTTGAGCGACAGCATGAAAAGCCGCTCATAAAATCCGGGCTTCGCCGCCGCAGGTGTGGAGACGGAGATGTCGGTGTCGCAGGTGATGGTGTCGTTCATGGTTTGTAGGGGGCGATGGATTCGTGGGGACGCAGGACTCCGATTTGCAGCCCGGCATCAGCTGATTTGCGGTGCCAGGGAATGCGCTTCAGCCACAGCCGCAGCGCATGCCAGTGGATGAGAAAAATGACGCGCAGCGTGAGCAGCGGATACTTCACCGCGCAGAGCAGCAGCGCGGCATCCGTCAGCGGTCGTTGCTTGCCAGTAAGGGAGGTGAGCAGCATGCGATCATCCTCCTTCCGGTCGTCGATGTGAATCTCCAGCTTCTCACCCGGCACCTGCAGCTTGAAATCAAAGCTCAGATCCAGCGCGAAGAACGGCGACACATAGAAATGCTTGGGCGTGATGAGGCGGAAGCGCTGCGCACGGTCACACTCCTTCAAAAGGTAAGGCTTCTGCTCATGAAAAGTGTTCGTCACCTCCGCCACCGCGCACACCGGCTCTCCGGCGGCATCAAAAGCATAGTAGAAGCACACAGGATTGAAGATATACCCCAGCACCCGTGGAAAAGTGAGCAGTCGAATGCTGGCGATGCGCGCCGTATCCACCTCATTCTCCGCCAGATACTTCAGGATGTTCGCCTTCACATCCCCCGCACCGAGATCAAGATGATCGCGGTCATAAAAGGAAAACAAATTGAAGCGATTCCGGCTGAACCAGCGCAGTTTCGAAGCGAGATCGTCGATGGCATCAAGATCCAGCCACAGGTAGAATACATGATAATTGAACCGATGCACCTTCGGCTGAAGCCTGTGGTGCATCACCGCACATTCATAGATGGCGGATTCGGTTGGCATCACCACGGCTCCTTTCCGAGAAGATCACGGCACAACGCCACCGCCGAGCCAAAGGCATCCTCATGGAACCCATGACGAAAGTAACTACCGCAGAAATACGTGCTCTGGTCAGGGGCAAGCCTGTTCAGGTCCGGCAGCCTCTTCTGCGCATCAATCGCCGCCAGATCAAACAGCGGATGCTCGTAGTTGATGCGCTTCAGCACCTTGTCCGGCGCGATTTCATCCGCCGCATTGATCGCCACAAAATAGTTCGTCTTGTCCGACACACCCTGCAGGCTGTTCATCCAGTAGTGCGTGCTCGGCTCAATGCCACCGCCCGCCGTCGGCTTGATGCGGTAGTTCCACGAGGCCCAGCACTTCTTAGACTTGGGCATGAAGCTCTCGTCCGTGTGCAGCGTGGCAATGTTGGGCTGGTATTTAAAACAACCCAGCAGCTCGCTTTCGAGTTCCGTCGGCTTCGCCAGCATGCGCAGCGTTTGGTCCGCATGACTCGCGAAGATGACCTTGTCGAAAACCTCAGCCCCACCATCGCGAGGAAACACCTTCACGCCATCCTCATCCCGCTCCACGCTCACGACAGGCGCACCCAGCCGGATACGATCCTTGAATGGCGCGGTCAATTTCTTCACATACGAACGCGCCCCATCCGTCACCGTTCGCCACGGATGCTGCGTGTTCAGGCCGAGGAATCCATGATTATGCCAGAAGTGGATCAGCGTGAGCGCAGGAAACTCCAGCATCAGCTCCGGCGGCGTGGACCACACGGCGGACCCCATCGGGATGATGTAGAGATTGAGGAAATCATTGCCATAACTCCGCGCCTCCACGTATTCGCGCAGTGTCATTCGGGCAAAGCGCTCCTCATTCAGCGCCGCCACGGCCTCGGCATTAAAGCGGTTGATCTGAAGAATGAATTTCCAAAATCGCGGACTGATCAGATTGCGACGCTGTCCGAACAGATGGTTCAACGAAGTGCCATTGTATTCAATGCCGCTTTGAAGATGAGCCACACTGAAGGACATCGAGGTCGGCTTCGTCTCCACGTCCAGCTCCTTAAACAAGCGGCTCAGCAGCGGATACGTCACGTAATTGAACACCATGAAGCCCGTATCCACCGGCAGTTCGCGCCCCGCTTCGTTCACCGTCACCGTGTTGGTATGCCCGCCTGCATAGTCGTTCTGCTCAAAGATCGTCAGATCAAAATGCGGATGCAGAAAGTGTGCGCAGCCCAGACCAGCGACGCCCGTTCCAATGATGGCAAGACGCGGCCGTTTCATATGCCAGGATTTTGGGCTGATTGTTTGAGCTGCGCCGCTTCACGATACACGCTGGGCGGCACACCCTTGAGATCCCAGATCAGCCCTGTCCACGAAAGCATCTTGAGCACGTAGTAGGATACATCGATCTCCCACCAGAAGAATCCCTGTCGCGCAGCACCGGCATAGCGGTGGTGATTGTTATGCCAGCCCTCACCCAGCGTCAGCAGCGCCAGCAGCAGGCTGTTGCGGCTGTCGTCATCCGTCTTGAACCTCTTGGAGCCAAACACATGGGCCAGCGAGTTGATGAAAAACGTGGCGTGCAGCAAAATCACCGTGCTGATGAAAAAGCCCCATACAAACATCTGCGCCCCGTTCGTCCCGAGTCCAGGCGCATAAAGCTCCAGCAGCCATCCAGTCAGCCAGAGGAGGGCACCATAGATCAGTGGCACAAGTTGATCGTGCCGGTTGAGGAACACCAGCTCAGGGAACTGCTCCAGATCTCGAATGCGGCTGTAGTCCGTGGGAAAATTTTTCGGACTGGTCAGCCACCCAATGTGCGACCAGATAAAACCACGCATCCGCGGAGAGTGCGCGTCCGGCGCTTCATCTGAATGCTGGTGATGATGGCGGTGCACCGAGGCCCACCACAAAGCCCCGCGCTGGCAGGAGGTGTTCCCCAGCACCGCAAACAGGAACTGCATCACTCGTGAGGTGCGGAAGCTCCGATGCGAAAAATAGCGGTGGTAAAATGCCGTGATGGCAAACATGCGCACCGCGTAGAGCAGCAGTGCAGCCACCAGCGCCGTCCAGCTAAAGCCCACCCAGAGCACGGTCAGGCAGCCCAAATGCAGCACGATGAACGGCAGGCAACGCCGCCAGTCGATCGCGTCCGTGAGTTTGTCATCCCCCTCCCAGCCCGGCGGGCGGTAGTCTGAGTCAAACCACTGCCTCATCATCACGGCAATCTGCCAGATGAGGGTCCGTCGCTGAGGTAAGGTGTCAGAATTCTCGCTTTTCACGCCCTCTTGTGCGCTTGTCCCATTCTTCTGGATTCAAAAAAATGGCAAATGATCGGCGAACGGCTTGTGCTGCGTGTCTCCACCATGCTAAGAAGCCCCATGAACGACTCCATCGCCCCCGGTGCGCGCGAGTTTCACACCACCCGCTGGAGCCTCGTCCTCGCCGCCCAGCAGGGTGGCGATGCTACGCGGATGCACCGCGCCATGTCCTCACTCTGCCAGGACTACTGGTATCCTCTCTATGCCTTTGTGCGCCGCCGCGGCCATGCCCCGCACGATGCTCAGGATCTGACCCAGGCCTTTTTCCTCTCCCTGCTGGAGAGCCCTGCCGCCGCTGATCCCGCACGCGGAAAATTCCGCTCCTACCTTCTCGGCGCCTTGAAAAACTTCCTCGCCAATGCCTGGCATCGCGGGCAAACGCAAAAGCGTGGCGGCGGGCAGAAGTTGGTGGAATGGGACGCACTCGACGCAGAAGCACGCTATGCCTTGGAGCCTGCCGGGCAGTCCGATGCCGAGGCGCTCTACGACCGCCGCTGGGCCATAGAGCTGCTCGCACGTGCCGTGGAAAAACTGCGCACCGAATTTGCGGCGAAGGGAGAAGTGGAAACCTTCGAGGTGCTCAAGGGCACGCTGAGTGGTGCAGGCCCCGAGCGAGAGCAAATCGCCCAACAGCTCGGCATGAGCGAAGGCGCTCTGAAGGTCGCCATCCATCGCCTGCGGCAAAGCTATCGTGAAGTCCTGCGCGCCGAAATCGCAGAGACGGTCGATTCGCCCGAGGAGGTCGATGCCGAGATGCGGCATCTGGTAGCCGTGCTGCGAAGTTGAAGTTTTTTGTAACCCGCCGGCCCCAAGCTTTCAGGAAGTCAGTGAACCCGCCACTCCACCCACCATGACTCCTGCCCAAACCTGCCCCCAATGCGGCGCATCCTTGCCTGCCGATGCCCCCGCATCCCTCTGCCCCGCCTGCCTGCTCAGCAGCGCGCTTCCTTCAGATCCGGGCGCGACGATGCTCATCGCACAGCCGAAACCGCATGCACTACCACAGATTGGCGAAGTGTTTGGCGGCTACCGCATCGAGCGTGAGCTTGGCCGCGGCGGCATGGGCGCGGTTTATGCGGCGGAGCAGTTGGCAAGCGGTCGCCGCGTCGCCTTGAAAGTCCTGAGCCACCAGCTCGACTCACCAGAAGCACGCGCACGCTTCCTGCGCGAAGGTCGGCTGGCCGCCTCCATCAATCACCCCAACAGTGTCTATGTCTTCGGCACTGAAGAGATTGATGGCACGCCCGTCATTGCCATGGAGCTCATCGCAGGCGGCACCTTGCAGGATCGCATTCAACGCGGCGGCCCGTTGCCCATCGGCCAGGCCGTAGACGCCGTGCTGCAAATCATCGCCGGTCTGGAAGCCGCGCATTCCGTCGGCATCCTTCACCGTGACATCAAGCCCGCGAACTGCTTTGAAGACATGGACGGCACAGTGAAGATCGGTGACTTCGGCCTCTCGATCTCCACCGCAGGCCGGGGCGATTCCATGCAAACGATGGACGGCACCTTTCTCGGCACCCCCGCGTTTTGCTCGCCGGAGCAGCTTCGCGGCGAAGAGCTGAATGTGCGCTCAGACATGTACTCAGTAGGCGTGACGCTGTTCTACCTCCTCACCGGACGCACACCATTCGAAGGTAAAAACATGGTGCAGCAACTGGCAAACTCACTGGAGAAAGCTGCGCCGTCCCCCCTGCAATACCAGCCGGACCTGCCCCAAGGGCTTGCACGCGTCGCGCTGCGCTGCTTGAACAAACAGGCCACCGAGCGCTTCGGTAGTTACGCTGAATTGCAGCAGGCGCTGCGGCCATTTGCCTCCATTGCGCCGACACCGGCCACGCTGGGTCTGCGCTTTGCCGCAGGCGTGATTGATCATTCCCTTTTGATCGCGGTGAATTTCGTGATCCCGCTGCTGTTTCTGGATTCACCCATGGATTACCTGAATCCCGAGACCTTCCACTCCTGGCGTTTTTTCTGGATCGGGTTGGGGCTGCTGATCATGCGGCATTTATATTTCGGCATCAGCGAAGGCGTCTGGGGAGCGTCCGTGGGCAAGGCGCTGGTAGGCCTGCGCGTCGCCAGTCTGAACCGCAGCGCTCCGGGCATCCCGCGTGCCTTGCTGCGGTCGGTGTTGCTGCAGGCCTTTGTGATCGTGGAAATCTTCCGCTACCACATGACGGACGTCACTCAGGTTACTGCTTGGACCTATCTTTGGATTGCCGGCCAGATCCTGTTTTTCCTGCTTATCTTCGTGACTGCACGGCGTCAAAACGGCTTCGCTGGACTGCACGATTTATGGACCGGCACCCGGGTGATTCAGAAGTCGGCGTATCAGCCGCGAGTTGCCATGACGCAAACCGAACACCTCGTCACCACGACGGACGGCATGCTCAAGATCGGCCCGTTTCATATCATCGCCACGCTGTCTGCCACAGGCGCTGGAGCGGTGCTGCTCGGCTATGACACGCGTTTGCTGCGCAAGGTGTGGATTCGCCAGACGCCATCCAGCTCACCACCAATTTCTCAGGTACAGCGCAACATCGCACGTCCGGGTCGTCTGCGCTGGCTGCAGGGAGAGCGCAATGAACTCGAATCATGGGACGCCTACGAAGCCGCCAGCGGCACCCCTTTGACGAGCCTTGTCGCTAAACGCCAGCCCTGGCGCATGGTCCGCCACTGGCTGCACGATCTCACCACCGAACTGGAAGCCTCCACCAAAACGGCTTCGTTGCCAGACACACTCACACTGGACCGGGTCTGGATCACCGCCGAAGGCCGGGCCAAGCTTCTCGACTTCGCCGCCCCCGGCAGCATCAGCGCCACCGCTGGAGACGGCCCCGTCACAGCGCAGTCATTCCTGCATCAGGTCGCCATCACCGCACTCGAAGGCCGCATGGTTTCAGCACACGAAGCAGCAGCGCGCAGCATCTCAGCGCCGCTGCCATTACCTGCACGTCTGACCTTGCTTGCCTTGCAAAGTACGACTGATCTGCGCAGCTTGGCTACGCAGCTCCAGTTTTTAACCCAGCAGCCGGCGGAGATTTCACGCTGGCGGCGGTTCACCCTGTTTTTTGCCACCCTCGCGCCTTCGTTGTTTCTGACAGCCTTCATGGTGGTGGGCCTGATGTTCTATCAAAGCTGGATGGTGAAAAATCCTGCCATTTCCGCACTGCGCGGCTGCGTGCTGTCCTATGAATCGATGGTCAAGAATGTCAAAGAGCCAAGCCTGCCAAACATTCCAGTCTCGGAAGCAAAAGATGCGATGGAAACCTACATCGCAGGCACCTACGGACACATCGTGGGTGATGCATTGCAGTGGGATTCCCCCCTCGGGAGAAGCTTGCTCAGGCCAAAACAGCGCGCCACCGTGGAGAAGATCGTGCAAGACCATCCGCGGCCCACGGCGGAGGAAGTGAGCAAAGCCAAAGCACTGCTGCAGCCGCTGCTTGATACCCGCGTGGCCGAACGCGCCAGGGAATTCGGCCTTGAAGGCAGGAAGCACATGCTGGATTTTATCAGCCTGTCTGTGATGGGCGTGTATCTGTTTTCAACCGCCATTTTGAGCTTCTTCTGCGCCATCGCTTTTCGCGGCGGCCTTGTCATGCGCATCCTCGGCATTGCAGTGGTCACAAATCAGGGAGCCGACGCTTCGCGCCTGCACATGCTGTGGCGCAGTCTGATCGCTTGGTCACCCATCTTGCTGATGCCTGTCTTGTACTCGTTCGACGCTCCGCTCATGGAAAAGACCGGTGATCAAGACGTGATCCGAATCATCGGTTTGATCGCCATGGTCGTCCTGTCCCTGGCTCTCGGCCTCGCCGCCATCGCCACACGCGATCGCGGTTTTCATGACCGCCTGGCGCGCACCTGGCTGGTGCCCCGCTAGAGCACGATGCTGCGCACACGTTCAGCGCAGCGCTCGGGCCGCATGCTGTTGATGTAGGTGCCGCTTCCGAGTTCAAAGCCGGCTATCTGGGAGATGCGTGCAACGATGGAAATGTACCAGTGGAAGCACCCGGACACTTCCCCCACGGGAGCAGAACGAATCGTAAAGTTATAGTCCGGCGCACCTGCGGCGGCCTTGAGACGGCGCAGCAGGCGGCTCAGCAGGCCAGCCAGTTCCTCGATGTCCGCGTCGCTGATCTCATCAAAGGCCGCCTGGTGCTTGCGTGGAAAAATCCACGTGTGATAGGGCGACAGCGCGGCATAGGGCATGAAGGCAACAAACGCCTCTCCGGCCTCGATGATGCGCTCTTCCGCCAGCAGCTCCTCGTGCAGCACCGTGCAATACAAGCACCCGCCTTCCAGTTCGTGAAAACGCCGCGCTTCCTGCAACCGCATGCACACCTGCGAGGAAAGCACCGGCGCCGCCGTGATCTGCGAATGTGAATGCTCCAGGGAGCTGCCCGCCCGCTGCCCCTGGTTTTTGAAAATCACAATGCTCTCCACCATCGGGTGCTCACGCAGCACCTGATAGCGTTCCCGGTACATTCGCAGCACCAGCACCAGATGCGCCGGATCCATTTCCCCGAGGTCCAGATCATGCCGCGGATGCTCCACCACCACCTCATGCATACCGGAGGCGGACATGGATCGAAACGTGCCGTGCTTCTTCCGCTGCACATCCAGCGTGGCGTCAAAGACGGAATATTTGTTGGGCACCACACGCACCAGCCAGGAACCATCCGGGGCTGCCACGCGGGCGATTTCCGCCGGAGTCCACGCTTCATTGCCGGTGCAGAAAGGGCAGTCGTCACGATGCGGCGGCCTCGTCAAATGTGATGCCGCCTGCAGATGAAAATCATCCGGCCTCAGCGCCCGCTCCGGAGCCATGACAACCCAATCAAGTGTGATGGGATTGAAACGCATTTCAGACATGGGCAAGGGCGGGGTTGGGTCTGCTCTAACGAACAGAATCCACTTTGCTGGCAGAAAAAAGCCGCGCAAGTTTCCCTGCGCGGCTTTGTCTTTATTAATGCTGGGGCAAAGGCCTAATGTCAGCTTACTTCGCTGCTTTCTTGAGCGCGTCAGCCTTGTTGGTGATTTCCCAGGTAAGATCTGGATCGTCGTTTTTGCCGAAGTGGCCGTAGTTGGTGGTCTTCGAGTAGATCGGGCGCAGGAGGTTGAGCTGCTTCACGATGTCGGCTGGCTTGAAGGAGAAGACCTTCAAGACGGCGTCGAGGATCTTGCCGTCATCAATGGTGCCGGTTCCGAAGGTGTCCACGTGAACGCTCACTGGCTCTGGATGACCAATGGCATAGGCAAACTGGACTTCGCACTTGGAGGCGAGACCGGAGGCCACCACGTTCTTGGCAACCCAGCGGCCCATGTAGGCGGCGCTGCGGTCCACTTTGGACGGGTCTTTGCCGGAGAAGGCACCACCACCGTGACGGCCCATGCCGCCGTAGCTGTCCACAATGATCTTGCGTCCGGTCAGGCCGCTGTCGCCCTGAGGACCGCCGACGACGAACTTGCCGGTCGGATTGATGAGATACTCAGTCTCCTTCGTGAGCATGTCCTTCGGCAGCACCTTCTTGATGACCTGCTCGATGCAGAACTTCTCGATCTCGGCGTGGCTCACGTCCGCAGCATGCTGCGTGGAGATGACGACGTTCACGATGCGTGTAGGCTTGCCATCGACGTACTCGACGGAGACCTGGCTCTTCGCGTCAGGGCGCAGCCACTTGGCCAGCTTGCCAGCCTTGCGGATGCGTGTCAGCTCACGGCCAAGGCGGTGAGCATACATGATCGGCGCAGGCATCAGCTCCGGCGTGTCGTCACAGGCAAAACCAAACATGATGCCCTGGTCACCTGCACCCTGCTCGCCGTGCTTCTTGCCTTCGGCTTCAGCGGCGTCCACACCCTGCGCGATGTCCGGGCTCTGGATCGTGAGGTAGTTGTTGATGAAAAGTTTGTCGGCGTGGAACACGTCGTCGTCATTGGTGTAGCCAATGCCGCGCACAGCGTCACGGATGACTTTGCCGACGTTGATGACTTCATCGATCGGCTTCGTGGTGCCGTTTTTCTTGTTCTGAAGCTTCGGAATGGTGATTTCACCACCGACGACGACGACATTGCTCTTCGCAAAGGTCTCGCAGGCGACGCGGCTCTTCGGGTCGATCGCAAGGCAGGCGTCGAGGATGGCGTCAGAAATGGTGTCGCAAACTTTGTCAGGATGGCCTTCGCCGACGGACTCGGACGAGAAGATGTAGCTACGGGACATGATGGTGGTCGTATGGGTTATATGGACGAATCATGATTTGATGATGCGTCGCGTGAGGACAGGAGAGTATTCCCCAAACCGGGGGCGTCAATGTGGAATTCGGGGTGGCAGCCGCGCTCACCTGCCTGCACCATGCCCTCCCTGAGATGAAACTACTCGCCTCCTGCCTCCTCCTGCTTGCCAGTTCTTTGACCCAGGCAGCGGACGTACCAGCTTTCGCCCCCACCTCGATGGCCTACGTCCTGCAGGCAGATAAACTCGCCAGCAGCCGCGCAGATTCAGTGCAAAAACTCGCGTCCTGCGAGCGCGATCTCATCGTTATCGATGCCTCCTTCAGCAGCGAGGGCGATTGGACTCCCGCCGAGATCGAAACCATCCGCGCCGGTAAAAAAGGCCGCCGTGTCGTCGCCTATGTGTCCATCGGCGAGGCCGAGGACTACCGTCCCTACTGGAAAAAAAGCTGGGATGCCGACAAGGATGGCAAACCAGATGCCGCTGCGCCCAAATTCCTCAACGCAGAGAATCCCGACTGGAAAGGCAACTACCGCGTGCGCTACTGGCAGCCCGCATGGCAGCAGATCATGCTCCCAGCCGTGGACAAAGTCGTCGCCCAGGGTTTCGACGGCATCTATCTCGACATCGTCGATGCCTTTGAATTCTACGAATACGACGCAGCCAGCAAAGGCTGGCTCGACGACCGGCCCAATCCCGAGACCGGCAAAACCTATCGCCAGGACATGATTGCTTGGGTCGCAACCATCGCCCAGCGGGCGCGGGCCAAGCGTCCCGGCTTCCTCGTCATTCCCCAAAACGCCTCCCAGCTCCTCGCCCACGCAGATTATCGGGAACTCATCAGCGCCATCGGCGTGGAGGATTTGTTCGTCGCTGACAAAAAATTGCGCACCGAAAAGCAGTCACGCTTCGTGCTGAGCTTACTCGAACAGCTCAAATCAATCGGTAAACCAGTGCTGGTCATCGATTATCCCAAGTCGGAATCCATTCATGCCGCCGCCTTCGAAGCCGCGGCCAAACATGGTTTCACCCTGCTGCTCACGGACAGGCAATTGACGACACTGGGTGAATCGAAGTGAAGAAATAAGCTCTCGCTCAGGCTCTTCCATCCTCCCTTTATAGTGGTCGAATTACGCCACGGCACATCGCCAAATGGAAACCGAAATGCGCCCCAGCAGGTGCCGCGGCTGCTCAGCCCCCCCAAAAATCGAGCGTCCTTAGTAAAAAAACGTTAGCCATCGTTTAGGTTATGGATTTCATTATAAGCACAATAATTTCAATAGATTATTCTGTCACAGCAATCCATGAAGCGATCCGTCATACCTCTGTTCGCCCTGTCTCTTAAGACAGCAGTCTTTTTTTCCGGGCTCCAAACGGCAGGGGCTGCTGGCTTGGATCGCAACGGGACCGGAGCAGCCAGCATGGGTGTCGGCGGGGCGTCTATGGCATGGTCGCACGACTCACTGACCAGAATGACCCAAAATGCCGCGACATTGGCGGATGCGACAGGCACTGAGTTTCAGCTCGGAGGGGCGATGGCGTATGCTCAAGGTGAATTCTCCCAGCGGGGTGGAAAATTGGGCAGCTTGGTGAACACCTGGGGCGTGCTGCCCGATTTGGCCATGACGACCCGTATCTCAGATGCCGTCGGCCTAGGCTTTTCTTTGACCGCAGACTCAACGCGGCTCGCGAACTGGAACATTGCCGATACTCCGGGGGCACTGGCCGGAGCCCAGTATTCACAGACGCAGCATCGGTCTGAAATTTTAAATGTGCGGGCGGCGCTAGGCGTCGGCGTGGATCTCGGAGGCGGGTTCAGCCTCGGGGCGACTGTGGGCGGAGTTTACACCCGCAACGAATTGCAGACGCCTTACATCTTTCAAAGCAATGGTTTGGCAGGTGCCAAGACCTTTCTGGATCTGCAGACCCAGGGCTTTGGTGTGAATGGCGACGTGGCTCTGCAATGGAAAGCAAACAACCGGTTCTCGATGGGTCTCAGCTACAGGACGCCCACCTCCTTCCAAACCACCGGCTCGGCAAAGGGAGACATAGGCGCCCAACTGGCAGCGCTGGGCGTGCTCGGTGTGGATGGCACCTATCGGTATGATGCAAAAGTCAAAACGGCGCTGCCACAGCGGCTGTCGGCGGGTTTCGCCGCGTCTCTCACCGAACGCTGGCGCATGCTGGGCCAGGTGGACTGGGTGAACTGGAGCGCGGCTTACAAACACTTGGACGTGAAACTTTCCAACGGCACAAATGGCGTGGTCAACGGCGTAGCTGGATCAACCGGCATCACAGACAGGATCGCGTTGAATTGGAAGGATCAGTATGTGTTTCGCTTGGGCAGCGAGCTGGACGTCACGGACAAGTTCACAATGCGCCTAGGCTATGTTTACGGGAAGAGCCCGGTTCCTACGGACACCTTGCTGCCGACGACAGCGGCGATCTCTGAGCATACTCTGGCCTGCGGATTGGGCTGGCATACGGAATCGATTCGGGTGGACCTGGCCTACCAGTATGATTTGCCGATCACTCGGTCGGCGTCCGGGAGTTCGATCACGGGCCCCGAATATAAGGATACGAAGGTCTCCGTCCAGGCTCACTGGGTTGGCCTAACCCTGGGTTTTAAAATTAAATGAACAAAGAACACGTCCGCAAAGAACGGCTGTGGGAGCGTCTTCTGAATAAACTTACGGAAGACTTTGTACCGCCGCATTTTCGCACAGATGCGGAAAAGCTCAGGCTGGCACGGTTAAACATTCGCTTCGGCTGGCTGGGCCTGGCATTCGGAACGGCCTATGCGTCATTTTATCTGCTGCTGCAGCACTACAAAGGGGCCGAAATCATTGTGATTTTGAGCGCTATTTTCGGCCTGATGCCGTGGGTGGTGAAGAAGACCGGCAAACTCACGTTTGTTGGCCATTTGTATTCAGCCATGCTGGTGACGGGCTTCGCGGGGCTGGCTCTGATCGAAGGGGGGCTCACAGGCCATGCCGTGGGCTGGCTCTCGGCAGTGCCGCTGATGTCTTTGCTGCTTCAGGGAGTCCGCCCGGCGCTGGGATGGACCCTTGTGTGTGCGTCAGTGGTAGCATCTTTCGTCGTGGCTCACACGATGGGCTTCATCTTCCCGCGCACGTATCCGCCCCAGTGGGCAACGCTGATCGATGCGGCGGGCTACATCGGCTTGGTGCCGTTCCTGGCGTTTTTGGGAGGCTTGTTCGAAAGGACCCGCGCTCTGGCCTTTGCGCAGTTGCAGACGGCATTGACGGACCTTTCACTGAGTAATGAACGACTGATTCAGTTGAACCTGGACAAGGACGAGTTCCTCAACATCGCGGCGCACGATTTGCGCAATCCGCTGACGGGCATTGTGGGCTATGCCGGGCTGCTCAAAATGCAGAATCCCCCCAATCCAAAAATGGTGCTCGAAGCAGGAGCGACCATCGAATCTCTGGGTCTGCGGATGAACGGAATTTTGACCAATCTGCTGGATGTGCGAAGCATCGAGGAAGGGCGCATGCAGTTCAGACAGGACCGCTGCTCGGCAGATGAAGTCGTTTCTGAGGTGGTGCGCTCCTTCCAGCAATCAGCGGAGAAAAAACAAATCAGGGTCGCGTGGGAACCCAATCCCAGTGCACCTCCGTTCCTGGGAGATCGCAATGCGACCGCGCAGATTTTTGAGAACCTGCTTTCGAATGCCATCAAGTATTCAAATCCCGGGTCAGCCGTTCGTTGTGCTCTCGAGACAGATGACAAGTCGGTATGGCTGCACGTCGCTGACAACGGCCCGGGCCTGAGCGATCATGATCAGCAGAATCTCTTCAAGAAATTCAGCCGTTTGTCACCACAACCCACAGCGGGTGAGCCCTCCAACGGCTTGGGCCTGTGGATCGTGCAGAAGATGGCCAAAGCCATGGGAGGAGACGTGCGCTGCGTCTCGTCACTCGGACAAGGATCGACGTTCAGCCTGATGCTGCCCATGGCGGCATGAACTGCCTGTGTGCATTTTGAATAGCGGCAGGAGCGAATGATCGGATAAGCGCCCATCCGCCCGGACGTTTTCCACCCGATGCGCCACCTCTTTCTCTCTCTGTTTCTCTGTGCCCTCAGCGCCTGGGCTGCCGAAAAACCCAATGTCGTCCTCATCCTCGTGGATGATATGGGCTGGGGCGATGTCTCCTGCTTCGGCGGGCAGGTGCCTACCCCTCACATGGACCGGCTGGCCAGAGAAGGCATGCAATTTCGGCAGTTCTACGTGGCCTCGCCCATCTGCTCCGCATCACGCTGCGGGGCTCTCACGGGGCAGTTCCCCGCCCGGTGGCGGATCACGAGCTATCTGCAAACAAAGGCGGGCAATCGCGAATGTGAGCAGGCAGACTTCCTCGATCCCAAAGCCCCCTCCCT
>DLGZ01000065.1:167280-172087 GCA_002482965.1 Verrucomicrobiaceae bacterium UBA7681
GTGACGGACGCTCCCAAATTCGCCGCCTATGGTTACGATCTCGGCCTGGGCACCTATGAAAGCCCGGAACCTGCCGCAGCACTCGGTTTGAAAACCACCCCCTGGGAAATCAAACTCGAGCCCCAGCAGGTGCCACGCCACGAACGCACGCGCTGGATGGTGGATGAAACGCTGAAGTTCATGCAGCAGCACTCCACCCAGCCACGCTTCGTGAATCTGTGGTTCGACGACGTTCACACTCCCTATCGTCCCGTCGATGCCAAGGACGAGCGCGGACTCCCAGCAAAATACCGCGACGTACTCGTCGAAACAGATCGCCAGATCGGCCGTCTCATCGACGCACTGCCACCCAACACCCTCATCGTCCTCTGCGGTGACAACGGCCCGGAGCCCACCCTGGAGCACACCCGCACCAAGGGCCTGCGCGGCATGAAGTGGAGTCTTTATGAAGGCGGCATCCGCACACCGCTCATCGTTCGCTGGCCCGGCACCGTGCCCGCAGGCATGGTCAATGACACCACCGTCTTCAGCAGCGTCGATTTCATGCCCACCCTCTGCGCCATGACTCAGATCAAAGCTCCCGCAGCCGATCAGGATGGCGAAGACATGAGCGCCGCCCTGCGCGGCGAAAAAGTCGTTCGCCACAAGCCTCTCCTCTGGGAATACGGCCGCAAACCCGGCGAGGCAGGCAAAGTAAAAAACGGCTTCCCCTACCCCAAAGAGCCAGACTCAAAATCCCCCAACGTCGCCCTCCGCGACGGCGACTGGAAACTCCTCATCAATGCCGACGGCACCCAAACCGAGCTCTACAACCTCGCCCGCGACCCCCAAGAAACCACCAACCTAGCCGAGACAGAAAAAGAGACGACCCAGCGCCTCAAAACGACCGCTTTGGACTGGCGGAAGGAACAGCCATGAAATTTCCCCTCGCCAGCAGAAAAAATGCCACTAGGATGCGCGCCCCCTTCCCCCCAACCCATGTCCGAACCGAAGAACATCCTCCGCCTGGGTCTGCCCAAAGGCAGTCTGCAGGAGCCGACGCTTGAATTATTCAAGCGCGCGGGGTTCAACATTGTCATCTCCTCCCGCTCTTACCGCCCTTCGGTGGATGACTCGGAGCTGGAGCTCCGCCTGCTGCGCGCTCAGGAAATCGGTCGTTATGTCGATCATGGCTTCCTGGACTGCGGCATCACCGGACGCGACTGGATCGTGGAAAACGGTGCGGACGTCGAGGTCATCACCGACCTGCGCTACAGCAAGGCAACTTCCTGGCCCACCCGCTGGGTGCTCGTGGTTCCAGAGGACTCCTCTGTGAAGACCGTCAAGGACCTCCAGGGCAAGCGCATCGCCACCGAAGCGGTCGAGATGACGAAAAAATACCTCGCCGCCAACGGCGTCGAGGCCGAAGTCGAATTTAGCTGGGGCGCCACCGAAGTGAAGGTGCCCGAAATGGTGGATGCCATCGTGGACATCACCGAAACCGGCTCATCCCTGCGCGCGAACAAGCTGCGCATCGTGGACACGCTGATGGAAAGCTACCCCCAATTTGTCTCCAGCCGACCCGCCGCCCGTGATGAATGGAAGCGGCAGAAGATGGAGACACTCGTGCTGCTGCTCAAAGGTGCGCTCGAGGCCCGCCACAAGGTGGGTCTCAAGATGAACGTACCCGCGAAACAGCTGCAGGAAGTGGTCGCATGCCTGCCGTCTCAGCGCTCGCCTACCGTTTCAACACTCGCCAGCCAGGATTGGGTGGCAGTCGAAACGGTCATCGACGAAGCCACCGTGCGGGTCATCATCCCACGACTGAAGTCGCTGGGGGCCGAGGGTATTGTGGAATACCCGCTCAATAAAGTCGTCCACTAGATCAACGCCAACACACAGGAGAACACGAACATGGGATCGCTCAAAAAGCGGAGAAAAACGAAGATCAACAAGCACAAGCGCAAGAAGCGCATGCGCGCGAACCGTCACAAGAAGCGTTTGCGCTACAAGTCGTAACCGCTAGCCTCCCCGGCATGGCTCCTCTCCGCAGTGCGATTCGATGGTATCGAGACGCAGGAAGCTTTGTCATGCCCGGGTACGGCTCGGTTGGCAGGGCCCTGCGGCCCTGTCTGTCGATGGGTCTTGCCGCCTTTTTTGTCTCCCTTCTCTCAGGTCACGCTGCAACAACAGCCGACCTGTCCTTGGGCGCCAGAGCGGCAGACACATCCGACCTGCAACTTTCTCCAGGATCTGCCTCCACGGCGGATGCTCTGGCACATTTCAGTGCCGCCCTCCAGTTCGAATCCTCCGGGAAACTTCGGCAGGCGCTGGATCATTATCTGGCCGTTTTCAAAGCAGATCCGAGCAATTCGGAGCTGGCGGCGCATACCGCCGGGATTGCCATGCAGTTCCAAGGACGTGAAGCTGCGATAAAAATCCTCGATGAGGCTGTGCGTGCCAGTCCACGCACGCCCGCGCCACTGCTCAATCTGGCACGCTTCGCCAGCACCTACCCGCCAGAGGACCTCTTCGTGAAAGACGAGGTGCCTTCCAAGGCCGTGGCCGAGGCACTGGCCAAATTTCCCACTCATGCCGAAGTCTATGAGATGGCGGTCATGTTGCACCTCACCCACAACGAGCGTGACAAAGCCATCCAGGTCATGGGGCAGGCCGCCAATCAAAACAGCCGCGATCCGCAGTACTGGCTCGCCACGGGACACACCGCCGAACGCGTCTGGCCACTCGGTCAGGCCGAGTTCGCCATTGAGTATCGCCAGCGCGTGGCCCCGTTTTTTGAGAATGCCCTCAAAGTCGCCACCAAAGCCAATGCCGAGCAGGTCACCCTCGAAGTCGCCCGGCAGTACCTCCTGACCAATGATCCCGAGCGCGCCCGGCAGCTCTGTGAAAAACTGGCGGCCGAATACAACAATCTCGACGCCCGCAAACTGCTCTACCGCCTCTACGTCGCCTCCGATCAGAAAGACAAGTCGCTCGCCACTCTGGAACAAATCGTCAAACAAGCACCTGCTGACGCCGAGATGCAGCGCCTTCTGGCCAGTGAGTACGACAGGCTCAAGCAGCCCGAAAAGGCCATTGCCCACCTCCAGGCAGCCATTCAAAACGGCGGCGGCGAGATCGGTGACTACGTCAAACTCGGCTGGGAGCTCTATCAGACACAAAAGTTCGATGACATGGTGCGCGTGGGCCAGCGCAGCGTGCGCCTGTTCCCCGATCATCCCCTCGTGCACTACCAGCTCGCGATCGCCCATCGTGCCCGCGAAGAATGGGGTCCGTCCGTTCAACACTTCGCCGAAGCCGAGCAGTTCGCCAGTTCCACCCAGAACGAACTGCTGGACCACCTGTTCTACTATCAGTACGGCATCACGCTCGAAAGACTGGCACGTTTCGAAGACGCCTCACGCATGCTGGAAAAATCCATCACGCTGACCCCTCGCGAAGAATCCAAGTCCGCCGCCAACACCATGAACTTCCTCGGCTACATGTGGCTGGATGTCGGCTCGCACTTGGATAAAGCAGGCGAACTCATCGCCAAAGCCAACGAACTCGTCCCCAACCAGCCTGCGTACATCGACAGCCTCGGCTGGTTCCACTACAAGAAGGGCAACTATCCCGGAGCGCTCAAGGAATTGCAGCGCGCCGAAGCACTCCTGCAGCCCATGGCCCCCGAAGATGCCGAAATCCTCGAACACATCGGCCTCACCCACCAAGCCCTCGGTGACAAAGCCCAGGCGCTCCAGTACCTCGAACGTGCAGGAGCCCTCAAGACCCCCGACTTGAAAGCCCGCAAGCGCATCGAAGATGAGCTGAAGAAAATCAAAGGCGGCAAGGCCGACACCGAGAAGAAGTAAGGTCAGGCATGCAGCCGCTCTTCTGAGTCGATGAAGAACCAGCACACCCCGCCAACCAGATAGGCCACGGCAAACAGCGTGATGTTCACGCTCCAGTTGTTATCAGTGGCGGCGAGCACCATCGGCACGACCATCGGCGCGATCGCACCTCCAGCGTTCCCCATCATGTTCATGCTGCCGGCCAGCGCCCCGGCATGACGTCCTCCCACATCCATGCAAGCCCCCCAGGCGCCCGGCATGGCCAGATCGTTGCAAAAAGCCGCAAGACCGATGGCCAGCACCGACGCGAGCGGTGCCTTCGTCAGCATCGAGATCAACAGCATCACCCCGGCAAGCGTCAGGCCGATCACGCCCAGCCAGCGCCGCGTCCGCGCAATACTGCCAAGCATGCGATCCAGCCTTGCCGAGAACATCCCGGCGGTCACGCAGCCAATGCCGCCAAAAAACAACGGCACACAGGCCAGCAGCGCACGCTCCATTTCCGTGAGTGTGGTGAACTGCTCCTTCAGATAGGTCGGAAACCAGGTGATATAAAAATACCACGCGTAGGACATGCAGAAGTACTGCGCCCACAGCATCCATACCGTGCGCGAGGCCACCAGTCGCCCCCACGGCATGGCATGGTCGCCCGGCGGTTCGGTTTCACCGATTTGCGCAAGCTCAGCGGCGTTCACCGCAGGGTGATCTTTGGGATGATCACGGAACCAGCGAAAGAACGACAGCGCCCACACCACCCCGAGCATCCCGAAAATCAAAAACACCCACTTGTAGTGCAGCCCGAGGCCCGCCTTGCCTCCGCTGCCGCTCGCGAGCATCCACCCCACCAGCAAAGGCGTGAACGCCCCGCCCCAGCGCGCGCTGAGCCAGAGAATCCCCTGCGCTTTGACACGCTCGGACATCGGGAACCACAGCGTAAACGCCTTGGTCAGATTCGGAAAACACCCCGCCTCACCCAC
>DLGZ01000065.1:172164-267856 GCA_002482965.1 Verrucomicrobiaceae bacterium UBA7681
GTGGCGACGGTAAAGATCGACCACATCGAAACCACCCTCATCAGCACCCTCCTCGGCCCAATGCGGTCCCCCAGCCAGCCACCAGGGATTTCAAACAACGCATAAGCCCACCCAAACGCCGCAAACGCATACCCCATCTGCGTCTTTGTCAGCCCCATTTCCTCCTGCATCATCGGCGCAGCCTGCGAGATGCACACGCGGTCGATGTAGGTGATCACCGCCAGCGTGACGGCAAAAAACAGCACCACCTGACGGGCGCGTGAAGGTCTGATGCTGGATTCCATGAGCGGTTGGGTAAGCGCGCATGCTGTCACGCGACCTGACTCAACGTCAACTCCTCAAACATTCCATCACGGCTCACCCACGGTAGGATTGGCCACCACAATCGCACTCACCTTGATCGCCCGCGTCAGCACCTCCTTCGGCTGCTTGCCGCTTGGCACCAGCTCATGCGCCATGCCTTTTGTGGTATGCCCTATCCCTGCCCGACTGGCCTCACTCATGCCACGTCCGCGCCACACGCTCAATACTGAGGGCCTTGCCCGTGGCGGGATCAATCGTGATCATACATCCATTCACCCGCACCGCACCGCTCCCAACGCCGAATCTTGTCGGCATCATGCTGTGGAACCGCTCCAGCACGGGCTCAATCTGGCTGCCGATGACGCTGTCCATCGGCCCGCACATGCCCGCATCGCTTTGAAACGCAGTCCCCTTCGGCAGCACGCGCTCATCAGCCGTGGGCACATGGGTGTGGGTGCCCACCACCGCTGAGACTTTGCCATCCAAATGCCAGCCCATCGCGACTTTCTCGCTCGTGGCCTCAGCATGGAAATCCACAAAGATCACCGGCGTCTCCTCCCGCAGCTTTTCCACAAGAGCGGAAATGGCCGGGAAAGGATTGTCGAGCTGCTGGTTCATAAACGTGCGCCCCTGGAGGTTCACCACCGCCACTTTGCACTTCTTCGATTCCAGCACGATGAAGCCGTTGCCAGGTGTGCCCTCGGGGTAGTTCATCGGCCGCAGCATGCGCGGCTCATCGGCCAGATACGGCACAATCTCCCGCTGATCCCAAATATGATCCCCGCTGGTCACCACAGCCGCACCGGCACGCATGAGACTGATGGCGATCTTCGGCGTGATGCCACGGCCTCCAGCGGAATTTTCACCATTCACCACAATGAAATCGAGCTTCAGTTCCTCCTTGAGCACGGGCAGCAGCAGCCCCACCGCCTTGCGCCCCGGCTCCCCCACCACATCACCCAAAAAAAGGAGGCGAAAGAGTCCGTCCCCGCTGTCAGCCGTGTTGTCATTCATCGTGGTGCTACTTAGTAGATGATGAAGCCGGGGATCAAGTCTAGGATGTACTTTATGATGATGAAACGAATGCTGCGCGGCTGCCTGCTGCCGGTCACGCTCGCGTCCATGATGGTGACGCCGGGCATGGCGCAGACGATTGTGCCCGCACCCACCCCCGCGGCTCCGTTGCCCCCCGCCCAGGTGACGCCGGCAGCGCCGTCCTCTGTCCCCGCGATCCCACCAACTCAGCCCGCACCCGCTGCCCCTTTGACCCCCGCACAGGTGAGACCGGGCCCTGCGCCCGCTGCGCCACCCCCTGCCCCCGCGATCACACCTGCCGCACCCGCACCGCTCGCCCCGCCTCCGCCCCCTCCTGCGCGTCTAGACCGCCTGAGCTCACTCGGCACCAGACCCGACTGGCTCAGGCTGCAGTCGTTTCATCAAACACTCACCCGCAGCGAATTCGAAGCTGCCATACGGGATGTTTATTCCGACGGCTCCCCCTTCCCGCCGCCGTGGAATCTGGAATCTGATGGCGTGGTCATCAAGACCGGTGATCCCGTCAAGCCGGAAGCGCGCATCGCCTTCGCCACCCGTTCCGAATCGCCGCTGCCAGGCACACGCACCTGGAGGGCTGCCGCCGAAATGCCACCTGTCAAAGGCCGCCCACTGCTCAGCGACATTCACATCGCCATCGACCCGGGACATATCGGCGGCGGTTACGCCCAGATTGAGGAGCGCATGCTCAGCTTTGCCCCCGGCGAATCCATTCAGGAGGGCGATCTCACCCTCACCACCGCGCAAGTGCTCGCCGAACGGCTCAAGGCTCTCGGCGCCTATGTCTCCCTCGTCCGCGACCGTGCCGAACCTGTGACCTCGCAGCGCCCCGCCGATTTCATCATTCAGGCACGTCAAATTCTCGTCGATGCCGGCTTTCCGCTGCCCCAGGAAAACTACAGCGGCGTCACCGGCGATGCAAAAATCCTCACTGTGCAGTGGCAGAGTGAAAAGCTGTTTTACCGCGTGAGCGAAATCCATGCTCGCGGCCAGAAGGTGAACAACACCATCAAACCTGACGTAGTGCTCTGCCTGCACTTCAACGCCGAAGCCTGGGGCGCCGCCACCGCGCCGCAGTTCTCGCCGATGAATCACATGCACGTACTTGTGAATGGCTGCTACTCGCCTCTCGAACTCGAACAGCAGGACGTGCGCTTCGAAATGTTCCACCGCCTCTTCTCACGCATTCACCAGGAAGAGCTGCCGCTTGCCGAGGCCGTCGCCAATGGCATGCGTCTGACCACCGGCCTGCCAGCCTACGTTTACACCACCCCAAATGCCCGCCACCTCGGCACAAACTCTTATGTTTATGCACGGAATCTGCTGGCCAATCGCCTCTATGACTGCCCCGTCGTTTACCTCGAACCCTACGTCATGAACAACGAGGAAACCTACCACCGCCTGCTGCGCGGTCATTTCCTCGGCCGTACGCTCATCGCAGGTCGCCTGCAAACCAGCGCCATCGAGGACTACGTGCAGGGAGTCGTCAAAGGCATCGTCGCCTACTATCAAAAACACCGCCAGCCATGAAGGTGCTCGTCGCAGGATGTGGATTCGTAGGGGAGCGTGCCGCTGACCTCCTGCATGCCGCCGGGCATGAGGTCATCGGTCTGACGCACTCTCCAGAATCCGCCGCACGCCTCGCCACGGTCAAACCCTGGCGCACGGAGTCCTGTGACATTTCCGCTCCCACCGCCGTCATCGCACTCGCCGCCAGGCTCGATGCCAGCAGCATCGAAGCCATCATTCATTGCGCCAGTTCCGGCCGGGGCGGAGCCGAGATGTACCAAGCAGTCTATGTCGATGGCATGCGCCATCTCTCCGCTGCATTCCCCGCCGCCTTTCTGCTCTACACCAGCAGCACCAGCGTTTACCCGCAGGTGAATGGCGAGATCGTCGATGAAACAAGCTTCGCCGACCCTGAGCGCGACACCGGCCGCCTGCTGCGCGAAGCTGAGAACATCGCATTAAACGCGAAAGGCGCGGTCGCACGACTCGCCGGCATCTACGGCCCCGGTCGTTCCTTTGTTTTGAAAAACCTGCTCGAAGGGAAGGCCGCTATCGAAGGCAATAACGGGCAAGGTCGCGTCCTCAATCAAATCCACGCCGATGATGCCGCCGCCGCGCTCGTGCACCTCGTCACACAGCGCCTGAGCGGCATCTACAACATCGTCGATGACGCCCAGATGACTCAGCGGCAGTGCCTGGAACGCTTGGCCCTCCTCTTTGGCGTCAAACTGCCCGGAACTCGCGAGCCCGACCCCGATCGCAAACGCGGCTGGAGCCATAAACGCGTCTCCAACACCAAGCTTCATTCCTCAGGCTGGGCGCCACTTTACCCAAGTTATTTTGATGCCCTGCGTGACGATCCCGCCCTCGCGTCCTCCATTCTCGAACTCGTTCAAGCCACCGGCGAAACGCCCCCGCCCCGCCAGCCCAACATTGTGCTGATCGGCCTGATGGGTTCGGGCAAAACAACGGTGGGGCGCATCGTCGCGCAGATGATTGGCTTCCAAATTGTCGACACCGATCACCTCATCGCCGACACCGTCGGGAAAAGCATCCCCGAGATTTTTGCCACGGAAGGCGAGGCTGCATTCCGTCAGCATGAATCCGCTGCGTTGCGCTCGCTGCTGGGCAAACGTGGCTGCGTCATTGCCACCGGCGGCGGCATCGTCACCCAGCCGCGCAATCTGGCCATCCTGCGTCATCTCGGCTACATCGTCTGGCTTGACGCCGATCCTGAGCGCCTGGCACGTCGCACAGCGATGAATACAAATCGCCCGCTGCTCAACGGCGAGGAAAATCCCAAGGCCAAGCTCGAACGTCTGTTGACCGAGCGCAAGCCGCTCTACAAAGGCCTCGCCGATCTACGCATCAAGACCGCCGAACTCACGCCCCAGGAAACCGCGTACGGCGTCATGGAAAGCGCCCGCGTCTTCTTCGCCCGCAGGCAAAAGCAGGAGTCAGTGGGCTGACAAATTCAGCTCTAGCTGATCTTCCGCCCCCAGCGCCCGCGCATCATGCCCGCGCAGGCGCAACTCCGCTGCAAACTCGCGCGTCGAACCATGTACCAGGTAAATCCGCCGTGGTTTCACGATCTCGACTGTTTCATGCAGTTCAGGATAGTCCGCGTGATCACTCAGCGGCAGCGCCAGATCAACACCATAACGATACTTCGCGCTCGACTGGATGGCCCAGCCCGACAGCATCGCCGTGCGCATCTTTGGCAGATCAAGCTTCGCCCCCGGTGGAAACACCAGCACATGCCCTGCCACCTCGTCAGCCTTGAACAGCCGCCACTCCGGCAGCCTGCCCAGATGCGGTGCCAGCACCTCCGTGATCTGCGCCACACTCGGATGCACCATCACTGGCAGACCCTCATCACACAGCGCGCAGAGAATTTCCTGCGCCTTCCCCAGCGAATACCCCAGCAGCACCGGGATGCCCCCTTCACGCAGCGTGTCACGCACAAACGCCAGCATCTGAGCGATCACATCCTCCGCAACTGGAAACTTATACTTCGGCAGCCCAAACGTCGTCTCCATGATCAGCGTATCCGCCTGCATCAGCTCGCAGCGCTCCGCACTCAGTCCCTGCCTCAGCTTGTAGTCACCCGTATAAAGCAGCGTGGCCCTATCCACCTTTCGCGTCAGATGCAGCATCGCCGAACCCGTGATGTGCCCCGCCGGCAGCAGCCGCATTTCCCAACCTTCCCACTCAAACACCTCCCTCATCTGCGGAGACACCACCCTCCCCGATTTTTTCACCGATTTGCGCACCACCATGAGTTGATGCGTGATCTCCGAGCAAATCGTCAGCGCATGTCGTCCCACATGATCACTGTGCGCATGCGAAACAAACGCCCGCTCCCGCCCAAAATGCGGATCCAGCCACAAATCCGCCTCCGGTAGATAAATGCCGCGTGGATGCGTAACTTCGATGAGCGGGGGCATGATCTCGATCATACGTCACCCACTGCCAAACATCCGCCTGATCTTGGCAGCATCTTGCTGTTTCCTCAGTTTGCATCAATGATGCCGCATGGCCTCCCTCGCCGATCAACTCATCTCCCTTCTCGGTCCCGACCGCGTTTCTGCCACGCAGGCAGACATCGCCACGCACAGCACTGACAAATGGTTCGCGTCCAATCCGCCTGATGTCGTGGTGCATGCTGAATCCACCGCTGAAGTCTCCGAAGTACTGCGCTTTGCCAATGCAAACCGCATTCCCGTCACACCTCAGGGTTCACGCGTGGGTTATGTCGGTGGCTGCGTGCCGTTGAAGGGTGGCATCGCGCTTTCAGTCGCTCGCATGAATAAGATCAAGGAGATCACCCTCGCAGACGGCGTGGCGGTGATCGAACCGGGTGTCATCACGGGGCATCTGCAAAATGAAGTGCGCAAACTCGGCTGGTTTTATCCACCAGACCCAGCCTCGCTCAAGGAATGCAGCCTCGGCGGCAACATCGCCACCAATGCAGGCGGACCGCGCTGCCTGAAATATGGTGTCACACGGCATTACGTGCTCGGTTTGGAGGCTGTGCTGGCAGATGGCTCCATCGTGAAAGCCGGCGGACGCTGCCACAAAAACAAAACCGGCTTCGACCTCGTCGGCCTCATGGTCGGCAGCGAAGGCATGCTCGGCGTCGTCACCGAAGCCACCCTGCGCCTGATCCCGCACCCCCCCATGCGCGCGATGCTCTCCGCAGGCTTCAACTCTTTCGCCGAAGCGGCAAATGCCGTGCAACGCATCCTCGGCAGCGGCTTCCTTCCCAGCGCCCTCGAAATAGCTGACAAGTTCACCCTGCGCGCTGCCCGTGAATACCTCGGTGCCTCCGTCACCCCGGAAGGTGATGCCCACCTGCTAGTCGAGATCGACGGCCAGGCCGATTCAGTCAAAGGCGAGATCGAACAGCTCGCCAAGCTCGTGGAGAGCCTCGGCAGCATCTGCTTAAACAAGGCCATGGGCGATGAAGCCTGCGAAGCCTTCTGGAAACTGCGCCGTGAGTTCAGCTACAGCCTGCGCAATACCGGCCTCATCAAACTGAACGAAGACATCGTCGTACCACGTGGTCGTCTCGTGGACCTCGTCGATTTCGCAGAAAAACTCCAAAGCGAAAACGGCTTCCCCGTCGCCTGTTTCGGCCATGCGGGTGACGGCAACATCCACGTCAACATCATGGTGCCCACCATGGATGATCCTGAGATCCGCGAACGGGCCGAAGCCGCGCTCGACAAGCTTTTCCATCAAGTCATCGCCTGGAACGGCGCGATTACCGGCGAACACGGCATCGGCATCGCCAAAAAACGCTGGTGGCGTGATGCAGTCCCCCCCGCCGCGAATGAAATGCACCTGCGTCTGAAGGCGGCGCTCGATCCAAACGGCATTCTGAATCCCGGGAAGTTTCTCGGCTGATGCCGCAGGCTTGCAAGATCACTCGTCCCAACTCTGTTCCCTCCAACCACCATGACCAAACTGTTCATCCCTGCCCTGCTGCTCGCGCTGCCCTTGTGCGCCGCTGATTTGAAGTTCAAAAAGTTCACCCTCACCGAAGAGTTCGTGGCGGAAGGAGCGCACTTCGCGGATTTCGATCATGACGGTCAGAACGACATCTGCGCAGGCCGGTTCATCTGGAAGGGCCCGGAATTCAAAGAGCGTCTCGAATTTGCACCCAAGTTCGAAAAAGAGCCCTACGATCCGGCCAATGGTTACAGCGATTTCTTCCTGACCTACGCCTATGATTTCAACGGCGACGGCTGGAGCGACATCATGGCCTATTCCTGGCCCGGCAAGGAAACGTGGGTGTTCGAAAATCCGCAGAACAAAGGCGGTGAATGGAAGCGCCACACCATCTTCGATGTCACCGACAATGAATCCCCCGATTTCAAAGACGTGAATGGCGACGGCAAACCCGAACTCATCTGCCACACCGGCGGACAGCTCGGTTATGCCGAGATCGACTGGACCAATCCCTTCGGCAAAGCCCGCTTCCGCCCCATCTCGCCAAAATCAGCGGAGAACGACAAGAAATACTTCCGCTACACTCACGGCTATGGCGTGGGCGATGTGAACGGCGACGGTCGCCCAGACATCCTCGACAAAGAAGGCTGGCGCGAACAGCCCGCAGACACCAAGGCCGACAGCGACTGGGTCTTTCATCCTCAGCTCTTTACTGTGGCAGGCGGACGCGGCGGCTCTTTCATCCTCGTTTACGATGTGAACGGCGACGGTCGCAACGACGTGATCAGCAGCTATGACGCACATGGCTACGGCTTCGGCTGGTTCGAGCAAAAAGCCGACGGCACCTTCGCCGAGCACAAGCTCATGGGAGCCACCGTCGAAGACAGCCCGGTGGGTGTGAAATTCAGTCAGCTCCACGCCATGCAACTCGCCGACATGAACGGCGACGGCGTCATGGACGTCGTCACCGGCAAGCGCCGCTGGGCCCACGGCCCTATGAAGGACGACGAGCCGAATGCAGCTCCCGTGCTCTACTGGTTCGAAATCAAACGCGAAGGCAAAGAAGCCAAATTCATCCCCCATCAGATCGACGACAACAGCGGTGTCGGCACCCAGGTGACTCCCGGAGACGTGAACAAGGACGGCAAGATGGACGTCGTCATCGGCAACAAGAAGGGCGTGTTCGTCTTCCTGCAGGAATAAGCAACTCAGTGCAACACATCACCCGCCTGCAGCGGGTGCCCGCGTAGGAAGTCGGCGGCAGACAAACGTCTGCCGCCTTCTATTTGCACCTCGGTGAGATTCAGCAGGCCCTTGCCACAACTGACGAGAATTCCGTCTGCATTTGCGCTGACAATCGTACCCGGCGCAGGGCAGACATCTGCGCTGACGATGGGCTGGGCGCGATGGATCTTCATCTGCGCCTCCTTGAGCAGGCAGGAAGTGCCCGGCCACGGTGTGAAAGCGCGGATGAGGTGGTCGAGCTCGATAGCGGGACGTGCCCAGTCGAGGCGGCCGTCCTGACGGGTGAGTTTGCGGACGTGGGTGACTTTGGATTCGTCCTGCTTTTCACGGGGTGGGTTCCCGGTGGCAAGGAGGTCGAGGGCTTCTTCGAGGGCGGCGGGTGCTCGCTGCGCGAGTTTGTCATGCAGGCTGCCGCCCGTTTCATCGCAAGCAATGGCAAGGCGATGCATGAGGAGGATGTCGCCGGTGTCGAGGCCTTCATCCATGAACATGATGGTGACACCGGTCTCGGTATCGCCGTCACGGATGGCGGCCTGGATGGGTGCGGCACCACGGTGGCGTGGCAGCAGGGAGGTGTGGACGTTTAAGCAGCCTAGAGGTGGGACATCCAGCACGGCACGGGACAAAATCTGGCCATAGGCCACGACGATGGCGATGTCGGCGTTGAAGGCTTTCAGTTCCTCCACGGCGTGACGGATTTTCAGAGGCTGCATGACGGTGAGCCCTGCTGCAAGGGCACGCACCTTGATCTGTGGCGAGGTGAGCACCTGCTTGCGGCCCACGGGTTTGTCGGGCTGTGTGATGACGCCGACGACTTCGTGCTTCGTGGTGTTGAGCAGCCACTCCAGCGAGGGAAGGCCGATGTCGCCGGTGCCGATGAAAAGAACTCGCATGGTCTGCGGCTAGACCTTCATTTTTTCGAGCTCTTTCCATGCATCAAGCTGCATGACGCCGCCTATGATGTCATAGAGCACCTTGGCTGGGGCCTGGCTGGCGTCGATGTCGAGGATGCGATCGCCGGCGTAGTAGTCGAGAATGGGCTTGGTCTCGGCCTCGTAGGTGGCGAAGCGCTGCTGGATGACGGTTTCGTTGGCGTCGTCGAAGCGGTTGTCCTTGAGGGCGCGTTTGCGGAGGCGGCGGGCGAGTTCGGTGCGGTCGGGGCAGGAAAGATGGAAGACTTTCAGGACTTCGATGTGGGGTTCCATGAACCGGGCCTGCTCGACGTTGCGGGGGATGCCGTCGAGGACGAGGAAGTCGATCTCGGGCTTAAACTGATGAGAATCAATGCGTTGCTCCAAGTTGGAATGCCAGAGTTCTACGGTTACGTCATCGGGGACCAGCTCACCACGGCTGGAGAATTCGACGAATTTCTGACCGATGGCGGTGCGGGTGTCGAGGGAGCGAAAGACATCGCCGCAGGCGAGGTGGTGGAAGCGGGGGATGGAGCCCAATACCTTTCCTTGCGTTCCTTTGCCGCTTCCGGGAGCGCCGAGGATGAGGAAGGCTCTGATGCGGGCGGTGTGGGGTGCGTTGGACATGATTTTTGAGGAAGCTAGCACGTTACGATTTTGCAACAACTTGCGCGGCGGCCAATTTCACTTCGGGGACGGACAAAGAGGACAATTCATGTGTCGGATTCCGCAAAAACTGCACCCAGGGCTGGGGTGGGGACCAAATGGCGGGATCGGTGGGTCCGAACAGGAGGAGGGAGGGGACGCCGCATGCGGCGGCGAGATGGGAGATGCCGCTGTCATGGCCGAGGAAGGCGGTGCAGGTGCTGAGGCGGGTGGCGAGTTCGGTCAGGGGGAGGGAGTGCCAGATGGGGTGGCCGGTGGGTTGGATGCCGCGTTCTTGTTCGGCTTCGCCGGTGATGAAGATGACCTCATTATTGCGGAATGAGTTGGCGACTTGGAGCCAGTTTTCGAGGGGCCAGTTTTTCTTTTCGGAGCCGCTGCCGACGTGGATGGCGATGCGGGGCTGGTTGGCGGGAGGGAGCTGGAAGTGGGCGCGGTTGAGGTGTTCGTCTTCGAGGAACATGGCGAGCTTTTCGAGGCCTTGGGCGAGTTGCCGGGAGGCGTGGGGGCCTTCGGGCTTTACGAGGGGGGAGCACTCGATGAGGGTTTTGACGCCGACGCGTTCGAGGCTGGCGCGGAAGTGGCCGTCGGGATCGTAGAGGAAGCTGACGACGAGGTTGAAGCTGCGGAGGTGTTCGGCGAGGGCTTCGTCGATGGGGGCTGTTTTGGCAAACAGCGGGGCCATGGTGCGGTGTTCGAGGCTGCGGATGGAGTCGGCGAGGCCTGCGGTGCGGGCGAGTTCGGCGATGGCGGGGTAGCCGATGACTTCGAGGTGGCAGCCGGCGATGGTTTCGCGGAGGAGGCGGAGGGCGGGCAGCGTGAGGATGAAGTCGCCGATGGCGCCGCCACGAATGACGAGGACACGGGGCTGGGGCTTCATCAGTGGTCGGTAATCGGTGGCCAGTCGTCGGTCATCCAGAACTGAACTGAAGCGAATCAGTAGAAGAGGATCGCTGCGGCGAGGAGGACGATGCCGTAGGCGATGCCGCCGTAGACGGCGAGGTTCCAGCGCTGGGGTTTGGCGATGAGGGTGTTCACCCAGTCGCGCATGAGGAAGGGCATGCCGATGAAGAACATGCCGATGATGATCCAGGCGTAGGCGAGGATGGGGAGGAGGAGGCGGCTGGTCTGGGGCTGAAGGAAGGCGGCGGTGAGGACGGGGCCGGCGACGAGGAGCATGAGGGAACCGAGGGCGCGGACGGCGAGGAATTCCTTCACGTAGATGAGGACGCCGATGTATCCGGCGGCGACGATCATCATGAACTTGTCGCGCATGTTGTAGAACTCACCCATGTCCATGTTGGCGAGGGCGAACTCAGCCCAGAGGAAGTCGATGGTGAGGAGGATGACGCCCCAGGCGTAGGTGCGGGGGAAGGCTTTGAGGAAGGCCTGGGTTTTGGCGGTGTTTTTGAGGGCCCAGCCATGGGAGAGGATGAGGGCCAGGGCGACGACGATGCCGGTGGCCTTGAGCGGAATGCCGCCGGTGGGTGCCAGGTGGTAGAGGTAGTCGTAGAGGTCTGGAAACATGCGCGGAGGGCGGGAAAAACGGGGCGCATAGGTGGCGCAGAGCGTGCTGGTGCGCAAACTCGTTGTTGGATGCGGGGGAATCCGGAATTGAGTGGCCGCAAAGGGGCGCAAAAAAAGAGGGGGAAAAAAGGGGAGCCTGAAGGGACGCTGATCGGAAGAGACTGAAAGGTCGGCATGTTTCACGACAGTTGGATGTTTGGCGCTGTTCGTGCGTAAACCTTGGATAGTGGTTGCCTCGGCGGTGGGCAGGGGCAGTTTGAAGGATCGTTCACGCATGAAAGAAAAAAAAGAAACTCTCCCGGCCTGGTACGTGGTGCATACACGACCGAAGTGCGAGCATATCGCGGCTTCGCTGATGGTGGGACTCGAGGGGGTGGAGACGTACTGTCCGCGGATTCGGTTTCAGAAGAACACGCGGCGGGGCAAGGTGTGGTTCGTGGAGGCGCTGTTTCCGAGCTACTTTTTTGCGCGGTTCATTCCGAATGATTCGATGCGGGCGGTGAAGTACTCGCAGAGTGTCATTAAGGTGGTGGATTTCGGGGGGAACCTGACTTCGGTGCCGGACTCGGCCATCGCGGCGTTGAAGGCGGAGATGAAGGACATCGAGATTTGCGAGGTGGAAATCGGCGTGAAGGTGGGGGATATGGTGGAGCTGACGGAGGGGCCTATGCGAGGGATGAAGGGGATTGTGAATGCGATGCTGACGGGTGTGGAGCGTGTGCGGATTCTGCTGGAGTTTTTGGGACGGGAGAACGCGGTGGAGGTGCCGTTGTCGAAGATTCTAACCGAGCACAAGCCTCGCGCGGTGATGGGGGCCAGATAGAGGCGGGACCCGTTCTTCGCTCTGCGAGCTACGAAGGGCAAGCTGCGCTTGAAATGCGGTGGAGGTGCCGCTGTCGAAGATATTGACGGAGCATACGCCACGGACGGTTTTGGCGGCGTCGAGGTAGGGAGGGATTGGCCGAAAGAGGGGAAAGAGGTGGAAAAAGGAAGAGGCGGAGTTTTAGCCACGCATCGGACGCTGATGAGGCACTGTTAAGGCATGCCGAAAAGGGGGAATGGGACAGAGTTTTTAACCGCTGATTTGACGCTGATGAAACGCTAATAAAAGGCATCCGGAAAATGCAGAATTCAGGATTGGTTTTTCGGGGACTGGGCAGCGGGTGTGGGGCCCGTTCTTCGCTAAAGCTTCCTTCTTCGCTCTTCGAGCTACGAAGGACAAGCCTACGGGCAAGCTGCGCTTGGAGAAAGAGCCGGATTTTGACCACTGATCCATTCTCCGTAACGAGACTTCGAAGGATGAATTGGACGCTGAGAAGGGACTCTGGCAACAAGCCTTGAGGGAAAGCACGCGCCATGATCGCATCGCCCAGAGAGCTGCACCCCATTGACTGTCAGCGCTTTGTGGATGACGACGCACATTTTGCCTGGCATCTTTTCTCAGCTGATTAGAGCGGTGGTTTGTACGCCCCCTTTTCATAGCAGTTTCGATCCATGTCATGAGAGGAGCCGTTCGCTGGCTCCTCCTTTTTTTGGCAGTGATACGAGGGGTCTGGCAAAAAGATTTGGGCCAAAAGATTTTCCCAACCTTTGAGTTCCGCGATCTGCGTGTGGCAGGTGGAGACTCTCTGCGGATGCCGCCGGATGGCGGGCATTCTGCGTGGGTGGAGTCGGCCGCCGGAATCCAGCGGCCTTTTGCCACGCATTCGAAGGCGCGGATTCTGACATGCTGGATCTCACCCTGCGGCCGCAAGTTTTGCACACTGACCCGCCTTTCCCCGTAAAGTGTTGTCCTTCAATGGTTCTAATCGGATATTCAATGCTTTACTTAAGCATATTATCACAGAGACCGGCGCATGCATGCAAATATTGCCCGGAATCCATTTACAAAGTCAGCATTACGGGTGATAATCACCTGCAATGCTGACATGCAGAAACCAAATGACGCCCATCACTCGCAATCCAAATCGCATCGCTCACTCCATGAAGTTTCGTCCACAAGCTCAAAACCCATATGCGGGCCAGCCGACGTCATTTGACGGGCAGCATATTTCGACCATGAAGTGCACAATTAGGTTTTCCGCTGCTCACGCTAACCCAAGGGTGCCTGTCCTGTGAACAACCGAGTTCTCTGTTAACAAGATTTCTATCTTTCAAATTGCTTTAACACTCATCACTCGATTACAACACCATGTACATGAAACGCCCTATTCCAGGTGGCTTTCTCGTTGCCGTTGAAGGCATCGATGGAGCCGGCAAAACTTCAATCTCCACTCTTCTTGCCCAATGGCTGGGAGAGCGAGGGCTTGGTTGCACTATTTCCAAAGAACCGACAGGGCTGCATTATGGCACAGAGCTGCGTGAGTCCGCGAAAGCTGGAAGACTGACGCTCGAGCGTGAGCTCGAGCTCTTTGAATTGGATCGCAGGGAACATGTAATCCGATCTATCAGTCCATCGCTCGCAGAAGGAAACGTAGTGATATTGGATCGTTATTACTGGTCCACTGCGGCCTACCAAGGTGGTAGAGGGGCAGATTTCGAGGAGATCATTCGTCGAAATGAAGAATTTGCACCCATTCCGGACTTGGTGATTGTTTTAAATGTAGATGTCGATGCCGGCCTACAGCGCATCCGCATGCGAGGTGACAAACCAAATCTGTTCGAAAGTAAGGGGGCGCTTGGTAAAGCACGACGGATTTTTCTTCAATTGGGTGAGAAGAGCGCTAACGCTGCGGTAGTCGACGCTTCGGGACATCTTAAAGACACTTTTCCGCTGGCGCTACAGGCGTTCCAAAACGCCTGCGTGCAGAAAATCGCTCGGACTGGACCGCTGCACCCTGAAAAAGTGAACCTTGTCCGCAGCTTTTTTGGCGAAGATATTATCCGGGATGCTTTTCCAGCCGGATTTGAAATCATACCACCCGAGTTTGCGGTCGCCTCAGAATCTTTGCGTTAAGCCACTATCAATAGTGACAGCAACCGCCTATTAGGCCACTGCCCCTAATTCTTTAAGGTTGTAATTTTTACATGATCTGCTTACTGATGAAACTCAGGCTGAGTATGTTTAGAAGGGTGATTTCCAGATATTGTATTACTTGCTGTTCCATATCGCCATTAAGGAGTAGGATAAGATGACAAAGACATGCCTTATCCAATTGACAAAAAGTTGGTGGTTGCAATTTCCAGCAGCGCTGTATTTGACATGCTGGAGGCGGACAAAGTCTTCCGAGAACAAGGAGAGGAAGCTTACCGTTCCTATCAACTCCAACAACTTGACCAACCTTTTAGCAAGGGGGTGGCTTTCCCATTTATTCGGCGGCTCCTTCACCTAAACTCAGTTTTTCGCGATGAACAACCAGTCGAAGTAATCGTCCTTTCGCGCAACGATCCAGACACGGGCCGTAGATTTTTTGAATCCTGCAAACATTACGATCTACAAATCAGTCGTGGGGCATTCTTATGCGGCAAGGATCCTTATCCATATGTGGACTCTTTTAATGCTTCGCTATTTTTGAGCGCCAACGAAAATGACGTACGTAGCGCAATTGGGGCTGGCATGCCCGCAGGTTTGGTTCTACCAACTAAAGCATCAGACGAACCTGATTCTGACGAACTACGTGTTGCCTTCGATTTCGATGGAGTATTGGCTGGTGATGAAGCGGAAAACGTTTACCAAGAGAAAGGACTCGAATTATTTCATCATGCAGAGCAGGCTAAAGCAAGCCAGCCACTGCAACCAGGCCCACTAAACGATCTTGCTATAAAGCTTTCTTACTGGCAAAAGTTTGAAGCGAAGCGAAAGAAGGAAGATCCTTCATTTGAGCCAATGCTTCGTATTGCTATCGTAACTGCACGAAATGCGCCCGCACATAAAAGGTTCGTGCGGACTCTCCAAGAGTGGGGACTTAATGCAACAGAGACGTTCTTTATGGGAGGCATCGACAAAAGTCGTGTTTTGCGCGTGTTTAAGCCGCATCTTTTTTTGGATGATCAGCTTTCTCATCTACAAGGTATTGCCGATGAGATTCCTTGTGTCCACATCCCTTTTGGGAGCGTGAACAAAGCCTGAGACGGTTTCATTTCGGACACCTGGCATCTTTTTGAAAAGCTTCATGCTTGGTGCAGGCAGAACTGGCAGCGCATAGAATATCGCGAAGCCAGACTGAAGGAACACACAGATATGGCGATTCAATATTTTGGCCCGCACATTTTCTGATGCTAGTGGCCAAACCCTCAGAGGGCATTTATACAATTGCCGCCATGCCTGCCGATAAATATCCATTTCCAACCGTCATGAAGCTAGCCACCGAGTGCGGGGCAAGCTGGCCGAGCTACAAAATTGCTGCGGAAGCCACGCGGAAAGCCGAGGAGACCTTGATTCAGTCGCTGAAAGATGAAGAGAATACCGACAGGATTCTCGACGCCGACTCCAGTTTAGTGCTCTGTGGTTCCTTTGCTCGGCATGAGATGGTTCCAGGGAGTGACTGTGACTGGACACTGTTGATCAATGGAGTGGTGAGCAACCGGCATGCATCCACGGCACGACTGATCCATCGTGCCATCGACAAGGCGGACAAGCAGGCGAAAGGCATTAAATCGCCGGGCAGCAGCGGAACGTTCGGCAACATGTGCTTTTCTCATGATCTGGTGCATCGCATCGGTGGAGGTGCTGACTCCAATGCAAACCTGACGCGACGAATTCTCATGCTGCTAGAATCCCGTCCTGTGAGCCTATCAGCCGCAGATTCTTCGCAGGATGTCTGGAAGGCCGTGATTCACAGCATCCTGGAGCGCTACTTTGAGGAGGATGCACATTTTTCCGCATCCAGTCGGCGCAAGGTCCCACGCTTTCTGCTCAATGACCTGACGCGTTACTGGCGGACAATTGGAGTGGATTATGCCGCCAAGTATCTGGAACAGGATGGAAACAAGTGGGCGATCCGCAACGCCAAGCTGCGAATGAGCCGGAAGCTGCTCTTTGCCGTCGGGATGGCTTTCTGTTTCGCCTGTCAGTTAAAGCCGCCTACACCACGACAGCCTGATCAGGACACCTTGTTTGGTGATTATGGTCTGGCTGAGCAGGATGCAACGGCTCCGTTTATTGCTTCTGCTGTAGCCTTTGCAGGAACTCCACCTTTGGAGTTTTTGGCGTCCTTCGTGGATACGTTTGTGACAGACAGAGCAAAAAGACAGACAGTGAGTCAGCGGATTTTTGGCTCGTATGATGCCTGGCTGACGCTGCTGGCAGATGATGCGTCACGAAAAACCTTGGAAGAACTGAGTCATGACGACGCCGAGAACGACGCGGTGTTTCAAAAAGTGCGAGAGATCGGATCAGTGTTTGCATCTGGCCTCAAGCTGCTATTCTTCAATCGCGAGAAAGATGAAGATCCCATCGCCGACCTCAGTCTTGAATATGTCGCCTTTTAACGAAAGCAGCCGCCAAGTGGGTTTTTCCACCGGCGCACTTGAGCGCGGGAACTTCCGTGAAGCGGTCACGTGGATGATCTCGCATCACATTCACGCCGTCGAGTTGTCGGCGCTTCGCTTCGACGAATTGCAGCCCTTGGTGGAGAGTCTGGACAATCTGCCGCTGGAAAGTTTTAATTATGTCTCATTTCATGCCCCCAGCTCCTTTAAGAAGGATAAGGAAGAACGGGTCATCGAACTTTTGCAACCCGTTGCAAAACGAGGATGGAACATCATTGTCCACCCGGATGTGATCTACACGCCAAATCTTTGGTCGTCTTTTGGCGAGCACCTTTTAATTGAGAACATGGATCGTCGGAAAGCCATCGGACGTACTGCTGGCGAGTTGAAAGATTTGTTCAAGCAACTGCCGAAGGCCCGGCTTTGCCTTGATGTCGCCCACGCACGCCAGCTCGATACAACGCTGATGCTGTTGTGGGACATCGTGCGAAGCTTGGGGGATCGTATCGGTGAGGTGCATATCAGTGAGCTGGACTCCTTATGCCGTCACCAGCCGATGTCACGGGGGGCGATGATGGATTTTCAACAGGTATTAGGCCGAGGGCTTCGACTAGCACCGGTGATCGTTGAATCCATGCTCGACTCCAATCGATCATCGCTGCGGATGCACGAATTTGAGATGGCTAAGGCAACGCTTGAAGTGGGATGATCGACTGACCTTTTGATGCAGAATGGCCCTTCCTGGCATCGACCTCTACTCGCAGCCTCAGGACACCGCCACCTGACAGATCATCTGGAACACTGACAGACCGGCCCAGATTTCCGGCCCGCCCCTTAGTCCTCAGGACTGGGGCATGCTTGGCCTTGCAAGTGGCGTGGGGTGAGGTAGCTGATCTGCCCCCATGCTTACCATTCGCGACGTCACCAAGACTTTCAATGCCCGCACGCTGTTTAGCGCTGCATCCATGACCATCAACTATGGGGAGCGGGTGGCGCTGGTGGGGCCGAATGGGGCGGGAAAATCGACGTTGTTTTCGCTGATTTTGAAGACGGACACTCCGGATGCGGGTGAGGTGATCCGGGATGAGTGGACGACGGTGGGATTCTTGCCGCAGGAGAGTGAGCCGGTGGGTGAGGAGACCGTTTTGGAAGTGGCTACGGGCAAGGCGGGGGAAATTGAGGCGCTGGAGAAGGCGCTGAGTGCCTTTGAGGAGGCGGGGGATGTTTCCAGCCCGGAGTATTTTGAGGCGCATGCGAAGCATGATGCGCTGCAGGACCCGCAGACAGAGGCGAAGGCGAAGCGCATCCTGAAAGGGCTTGGCTACAAGGAGGAGGATTTCGCACGGCCGGCGCGTGAGTTTAGCGGTGGGTGGGTGATGCGTGCGCATATGACGCGGCTGCTGGTGATGGAGCCTGATCTGCTGCTGCTGGATGAGCCGACGAACCATCTGGACCTGGGATCGCTGATGTGGTTCCGGAATTACCTGAAGAACTACCCGGGGGCGCTGCTGATCATCTCGCATGACCGTGACTTCATGGATGAGCTGGTGCAGCAGGTGTATGAGATCGAGGAGGGGAAGCTGCAGTCGTACCAAGGGAACTACAGTGACTACCTGAAGCAGCGCGAGGAGAACTACGAGCGTGCGATGCAGTCGTACAAGAATCAGCAGAAGGAGATCGAGGCGATTCAGGATTTCATTGACCGGTTCCGATCGGTGGCGTCGAAGGCGTCCCAGGCGCAGAGCCGTGAGAAGCAACTGGCGAAGATGGACAAGCTGGACAAGCCGCGGCCGCTGCGGAAGGGCTTCCGCTTTAATTTCCCGCAGCCGCAGCGGAGTGGGCAGCGGCTGATCGCGCTGAATGACATTCATCAGGCGTACGGGACGAAGCAGGTGTACTCGGGGCTGGACCTGGAGGTGGAGCGTGGGGAGCGGACGGTGCTGGTGGGGCCGAACGGTTCGGGCAAATCGACGCTGATCAAGATTCTGGCGGGCGAGGTGCCGTTTCAGAAGGGTGAGCGCAAGCTCGGGACGAATGTGAAGCTGGGGTATTTCTCGCAGCATCGGGCGGATACTTTGGACCCGGACTGCAGTGTGCTGGAGGAGCTGAAGCGTGTGGCGCCGGAGCTGCGTGAGGATGAGGCGCGGAGCATTCTGGGCTCGTTCCTCTTTAAGCGTGAGGACGTGCACAAGAAGTGCCGGGTGCTGAGCGGTGGTGAGAAGAGCCGGGTGAACCTGGTGAAGTTTCTGGTGGATCCGCCGAACCTGCTGCTGATGGACGAGCCGACGACGCATCTGGACATCTGGGCGATCGAGGGGCTGATTTTGGCGCTGCAGAAGTTTGAGGGGACGCTGGTGTTCATCAGCCATGACGTGCATTTTATTCGGTCGCTAGGGACGAAGGTGCTGCACATTGTGGATGGGAAGGTGACGGCGTTTGCGGGGGACTATGATTATTACCTGCAGAAGACGGGTGCGGAGGAGAATGCGCGGGCGGCGGTGGTGGCGGGGTGATGCCGGAGAGACGGAAATTGTAAACTGAGAACTGAAAACTGAGAATTGCAAATTGGCCAGAGGGGAATACGTGGCGGGGCTGCTGGAGAATAGGTCGGATAGGGCCTATGGGACTGAGAGGAGGGGCGGTGGCTAGGTGCCGCGTTCGAGGGATACGTGGTGTGCGTGAGCTGATGCGGCCTGCGGAAAGCGGTAGCTGCGCGACCGCAGTCCAAATGGGGAAGGCCTAGCTTTGAGTGTTTTTGACACACTCGGAGACGGGCGGGCTGTCGCCACACCCATCCTACGGGCAGTCTGCTGACTGCCGGGAACCGCACACGGAGTGTGCGGACTACTTCACGCTGGGCTGGCGGTAGCCTGTCGAGCGCATGGTCAGTTTCCAAGCCAGTTGCGGCGCAACTGGACTACTTTGGGAGGGCGGGGACGAGGAGCTTGGCGCGGGCGGCGGCGTCGCGGTCTTTGGGGCGGTAGCGGAGGAGTTCGCGGGCGGCGGCGGGGGAGCCTTGCTGTTTGAGGGAGCCCAGGTATTCATCGAAGGACTGGCGCTCGAAGGGGGAGAGGGGGCGGGTGGCGGCGGTGGCGAGGAGCCAGCGGGCCCAGGTGACGGCGGTTTCTTCGCCTTTGGCGGGCGTTTTGGGGATGTCTGCGACGGCGGCTTCGTAGTCGTCGAGCGAGACTTCTTCGATGTTGCCTGCTGGTGTCAGATGGAGGCGGGCGAGGCCTTCGGCGAACTTGAGGAACCACTCGGGCAGGGTGGTGGCTTTGGGCGGCATGGCGGCGCTGAAGAAACCGTGGCCGGCGACGCGGAAGAGGACGCTGGTGCCGTCGTCTGAGACGCGGGCGACGACGATGCCATCTTCATCGTTGCTACTGCGGGGGGTGTCGCGGATGCCGGGGGTGAGGGCGTCTCCGGTACGCAGATCCCAGACGCGGAGTTCGCCTTCATCGGTGACGGTGACGAGGCGCTGATCATCGGGGCTGATCGCGAGGACGGGGACGTAGGAGCGATGCTTGATGGTGACGATGTTTTGGCGGGTGGCGATATCCCAGATGCGCACGGCGCGATCGCGACCGGAGGTGATGAGGAATTTTTCATCCTGGGTGAGGGTGACGGCACCGACTGCGGGGGGATGATGGAAGGGCTTGCCGATGGGCTTGAGCGTTTTGGCATCGTAGATGAAGACGGTGCCGTCGGGATCGGCGGCGGCGTACATGGTCTTTTTGCGATTGGCGCCGCCGGCTTCGGAGTAGCGGAGCTGCTCGGGTGAATTGTCCGGGCCTTTGATGCGGGTGATGAGGTTTTTGTCGAGGATATCGACGAATTTGCGGCCGGACATGCGCTCATGGATGTCCCAGACCTGGACGAAGGGATTTCCGCTGGGAGCGAGGACGAGGAGGGAGCCGTCGCGGGTGAATTTGGCATCCTTGACGGCGTATTCGACGTGGGAGGAGAGGAGTGAGCCGGTCTGAATGTCGAAGACGCTGACATCGCCGTGTCTGGAGACGGTGGTGATGAGGCTGGTTTCTGCGGCGGGCATGGATTTGATGATTTCGCCGTCGTGCATGCGGGGGGGAAAGCGAAGCTGACCGGTGCTGAGATTCCAGATGTGGACGTAGCCGCCGCCGTCACCGACGACGACGGACTGGCCGTCGGCACTGAAGGCGAGCGAGGTCACGGAGGACGGATGCGCGAGAGGGGCGAGCACTTCGCCGCCATTGCGGAAATTGCCGACGAAGACGTCGCCTTTGTTCATGCCGAGGGCGATGAGCTCGTGCACGGGCTCGATGGCGACGTGGAGGAGGCCTTTGTCCACTTCGATGGGATCGCCCACGGGCTGACCGAGGCGGAGATCCCAGGTGGTGGCGGCACCGTCGGCGCCCTGGGAGTCGATGAGGCTGCCGCTGTAGATGGAGGCGGCGAAGACGCCGTCGTAATCGACCGCGATCTCGCCGACGACGCCTTTTTGCTTCATGACGACGGCGGGTTCCTGGGGATTGCGGAGGTCCCAGAGGTGGATGGCGCCCATGTCGGCGGCATCGACTTCGCTGCCGGCGAGGAGCTTGGTGCCGTTGCCGGAGAAGGCGATGCAGGTGACGAGATTGGGCATGCGCGGCTGGAGGTTGCGACGCTTGCCGTCTTTGAGGGTCCAGAGTTCGACGTTGCCGTCATCGCGGGCGACGACGATCTGCTCGCCATCGGGGGTGATGTCGAGGCAGGTGATCTCAATGCCGGGGGGGACGGGGTGGTCGGTGCGCTCGCCGGTTTTCATGTCCCAGACGGAGATGACTTCACGCCGGGGGCCCGGTGGGGTGCCGGGTGCGGGCTTGATTTTGGGCTTGATGAAGGAAGCGGCGACCACTTTGCCGGCGACACGACTGACGGCGACCTTGGCGGCGTCCACGGCCCCGTCCGGCAGGGACAGGGGGGCGGTGTCCGGACGGATGAGGTGAACGTTGGCCAAGAGCGAGAGCAGATTGATGGAGGAGAGTTCGTTCGAGGGATCGGTGCGCAAGGAGCGGGCGAGGTAGGCGACGGCGTCATTGTACTGACCGCGCTCGGTGAACTGACGGGCCATCTGCTCGTCGGAGCGGCTGAAGGATTTTTTGAGGTTTTCGCGGCCGAGTTCGGCTTCGATGCGGTTGCGCTCGGCTTTGACGTACAGGGCGGTGCTGGTGATGCCGCCGATGAGGACGGCGAGGGAGATGGCGATGGCGGCGGCGACGCCGACACGATGGCGGCGCACGAACTTGGTGATGAGATAACGGCGGCTGGGCGGACGCGCGGTGATGGGCTCGAAGCTGAGGTAGCGGGTGATGTCGTCGGCGAGATCGTCGGCGCTGCCGTAGCGGCGGTCGGGGTCACGTTCGAGGGCCTTGAGGGCGATCCAGTCGAGGTCTCCCTGAACGGCGGGCTCGATGGTGGAGGGCTTGGGGGGATCTTTTTCTGCGAGATCGCGGAGGAGGACGTGGATAGGCTTGGCTGCGACGTCGGCCGGGGTGATGAGCGGGCGGCCGCAGAGGAGTTCGAAGAAGACGCCGCCGAGTGCGTAGACGTCTGAGCGGGTATCGACATGCGAGCTGCCGTTTTCGATCTGTTCGGGGCTGATGTAGCCGGGGGTGCCGACGAGTTGATCGACGCCGGTGGCAATGGTGTGGCCTGAGCCTTCGCCTTCGAGGACCTTGGCGATGCCGAAGTCGATGACCTTGGGGACGGCCTTGCCGGCTTCGTCCATGACCATGATGTTGCCGGGCTTGATGTCGCGGTGGATGATGCCCTTTTGATGGGCGTGATTCACGGCGCGGCAGACGGGGATGAAGAGGGCAAGGCGCTGGCGCAGATTGAGATCGTTCTGCTTGCAGTAGCTGGTGATGGAGCGGCCTTTCACGAGCTCCATCACGAAATAAGGGGCACCGATGTCTGTTTCACCCGCGTCGAGAATGCGGGCGATGTTTGGATGCTCCATGATGGCGAGCGTGCGCTGCTCGATGGCGAAGCGGCCGAGGATGTCTGAGGAGGTGACGCCGGCCTTGACGATCTTGATGGCGACGATGCGGTGAATGGGCTTCACCTGCTCGGCACGATAAACGACGCCGAAGCCGCCTTCGCCGAGCTTGTCGAGCAGGCGGTAGCGATCGCCGATCCAGCCGTCATTGCCGGTGAGGGACTCCATGTGGGAGCGCGGCTTGGACGTGGTGCCCATGGAAGCCATGGAGCTGGCGGTGGCGGCAGGCAGGCCACCGTGGCTCTGCATGGTGGAGGCGCCGGGGAGAGTGGCTGCACCGGGGAGTGTCGCGGGTCTGCCGGTGGGGATGGCGATGGTTTGATCTTCGGGACCGAGGGTGATGTTGCCGGTGTCGGGAAGTGAAGAGGGACGACCTGCGCCCATCGTCGCGGCAGGCAGGCTGCGGCTTGGATTTGGGATGGCGATGGTCATGTCCTCAGGGCCGAGGGTGATATTGCCTGTGGGCGGCTCTGCGGCGGGCTTCGGCGGGGAGAGCGGTTTGTCGGGCTTGAGATTGGGAATCGCAATGGTCATGTCCTCCGGCCCGAGAGTGACCATTCCCGTCGGTGTCTCTGCGGGTGGCATGAACTTCGCATCCTTGTTTTCCGAGGATGGTGCGGGTTGGGCCGGGTCAGGATTCACGAGGGAAAAAAGGGAAAGACAAAGGCACTGTTTCAGAGAACCGGGTTGCGGGCAAGCCTTGTAAGCGGAGAGAAGCAAAAAGGTTGAAGCCTTTCATTTCTTTATGTTTGCTTGCAGACATCTTCTGCCAGCAAAGTTTCCCTACGTACATTCCAATGACCCCGCAACTAGGCTACATCTCCCACGGCAGGCTCTATCTCAAATCGATCGACGGCGGCGAAGAGGAGATTGTGTCGGAATTCAGCAGCAATCTGAAGAAGCGGCTGCAGAGCGTGCAGGACCGGCAGGGCTTTCGCGGAGGTGGCAGTGGCGCGGGGTTTATGCGGGGAGGAATGCCAAGTGCAGAACCCGCCAGTGTGGAGGACACTTTTCACAGCGAGTTTTCCTGTGCAGGGAGTCAGGATGGACACATTTGCTATGCGATCGATGCGAATGAAGTCCGTGCCCTGTTTGAATACGATCCGGGCGAAAAGTACGAACGTCGACTTCTGCATGGACCGAAGCATCGTTTCAGTTCGATTTCCACGCGCCGAAGTGAAGACAAGCCCGAATGGCTGCTGGCGGCCGCGCAGGACCATGGGGTGAGCCGCATCTGCCTGTTCAAACCTGAAGCGGGCGGTGGCGGGCTGATGGAACTCACCGAAGGAGACTCGCTGGACACTTTTCCTGTTTGGGAGCCGGGCACGGCGCGGTCTTTGGTCTATCAAACGTGTGGAATCGCCCGGCAGGCGAACACCCATGCGTGGGCAGGGCTGGGACCGGCGGAATTGCATCGTTTGAATCTGGATTCTGGAGCGATGGAAACCGTGGCGGAAGACGGGCGGTTTGATTTTCTCTGCCCTTCGTACTCACCTGAGGGAACGCTGTATTATTTGCGCAGGCCGTATGAGCCGTTTCATACGCCGTCGTTTTGGAACATCCTGAAGGACATCGTGCTGTTTCCCTTGCGGATGGTGAGGGCTATTTTCGGTTTTTTGAATGTCTTCTCGATGTTGTTTTCGGGGAAGCCTTTGCAAACAGCGGGCAAACCGCCGCAACCGCAGACGGCTGATCCCAAGGCTGTTTTCCTGCATGGGCGCTGGGTGAACATGGAGAAGGCGATGCGGCATGCGGCCCAGGATGAGATCAGCAACTTTGTTCCGCGCAACTGGCAGCTCATGCGGCATTTGCCCAATGGTGACGCCAAAGTGGTGTGCGAAGGAGTCATGGCCTATGCGGTAGGCGCGAACGAAACGGTCTATTTTTCCAACGGCTCAGGTGTTTTTGTGCAGAAGGACGGAAGCTCCAAACCTGAAAAGGTGAGTGATCGGAAACTTGTGACGTCGCTTTTTGTGATGTGACCGTGAATGGTGCTGCGCTGTTATAGCGGTTCGCAAAACTCATTTCCGTTTAGCGGGCTGCTTCTTTCTCGAAGATCGTGGGCTTCGACGGCGGCTGGTTGAGGACAACCAGCCCTACCAGCGATGGGCATGCGAGCGCCCAGCGCGAGGTAGGGCGGCATGTCCTCAAGCCGCCGCCGAGCGTCTCCAAGCTCGCTTTCCGGAAATCAGTTTCGGAAAATGCTATATACCACCCACAGTTGAAAAGGGGACTCGGAGCGGTTGTGGTGAAATTCGCCTGGCATCCAGCGAACCCAGCCCCCGCCTTTCGATATTCCAAGGACGGCGCACCTTTTTCAGCGCCCGCGACGCCGCAGACCCGAAACTTCGGCCCCGACACAGCGGTGCCCTACCAGCCCTGCTGCATGCGCCGCGCATGCAGACGCATTTTCAATTGCGCGTGGTATTACTTGAACTGGCGCAGGCGGAGGCTGTTGAGGATGACTGAGACGCTGCTCAGGGACATGGCGACGCTGGCGATCATGGGATTGAGCAGCCAGCCGGTGAAGGGATACAAAATGCCGGCGGCGAGGGGGATGCCGAGGCCGTTGTAGAGGAAGGCGAACATGAGGTTCTGGCGAATGACCTTCATGGTGGCGTGGCTGAGGGCGAAGGCTTGATGCAGGGCGCGGAGATCTCCTTTCATCAGCGTGACGGAGGCGCTTTGGATCGCGACTTCGGTGCCGGTGCCCATGGCGATGCCGACATCGGCGGCGGCGAGAGCGGGTGCGTCATTGATGCCGTCACCAGCGAAGGCGACGTGGCGGTCTTTGCCGCGGGCTTGGTAGACGTGGAGCAGCTTTTCCTTGGGGGAGACTTCGGCGACGACTTCATCGATGCTCAAATCTTTTGCGACGCGCTGCGCGGTGGCGAGGGAGTCGCCGGTGATCATCTGCAATTTCAAACCGAGCGCGTGCAGGGTGGCTATGGCTGCCGGGGCGGAGTCTTTGATTTTGTCTTTGATGGCGATGAGGCCGAGGGGCTTTTCATTGAGCACGACGACCACGACGGTGCAGCCTTCCTCCTGCAGTTTCATCGAGTGTGCGTGGCACTCGGCGCTGATGAAGACGCCGTTCTTTTTCAAGAACGCTTCCTGACCGATGAAGACCTCGCTCTCACCGACATTTCCCAGTACGCCGCTGCCGGTGATGGACTGAAAACCGGTGACGGCGGCGATGGGGATGTTGCGCTCCTTCGCGGCATTCACGATGGCGGTGGCGAGGGGGTGCTCGCTCATGGACTCGACGGCGGCGGCACAGGCGAGCAGATCGCGGGCGGAGAGACCGGGGAGAGGGTATATTTCGGTGACTGACGGTTTGCCCTCGGTCAGCGTGCCGGTCTTGTCGAGCAAGACGATGTCGATGTCGTGGAGGCGCTCGAGGGTCTCGGCGTTTTTGATAAGCACGCCGAGTTGTGCACCGCGACCGAGACCGACGGTGACGGCCATGGGTGTGGCGAGGCCGAGCGCGCAGGGGCAGGCGATGATGAGAACGGCAACCGCGTTGACGATGGCGTGCGCGAGCCTTGGTTCTGGCCCGAGCCACATCCACAGAGCGAAGGTGAGCACGGAAACCGCCAGCACTACCGGCACGAAGATGCTCGCGACTTTGTCGGCGAGACCTTGAATAGGCGCACGACTGCGCTGGGCTTCGACCACCATGTTGACGATTTGCCCGAGTAATGTGTCGCTGCCGACACGCTCGGCGCGCATGACGAAACTGCCAGGGCCGTTGACCGTGCCGCCCGTCACATTGTCGCCAACCTTCTTCTCCACTGGCAGCGGCTCGCCGGTGATCATGGACTCCTCCACGTTGGAATGACCTTCGACCACCGCGCCGTCCACAGGCACCTTGTCACCGGGCACGACACGCAACAAGTCGCCGACTTTTACTTGATCGAGCGGGACTTCCTTATCACCGCCTGCCACGACTTGTCGGGCCGTCGGTGGCGCGAGATTCAGCAACGCTTTGATGGCGCTGCCCGTGCGACTGCGGGCGCGGAGTTCCAGCACCTGACCGAGCAACACGAGCACGACTATCACCGCCGCTGCTTCAAAGTAGATGTCCACCATGCCGTGCATTTGAATGGACTCTGGAAACACCGATGGGGCTAGCATCGCCACCACACTGAAAGCATAAGCCGCACCCACGCCGAGCATGATGAGCGTCCACATGTTGAAGTGACGCGTGATCAACGAACGCCAGCCTCGGCGGAAGAACGGTGCTCCTGCCCACAACACGACCGGCGTGCTAAGAATGAACTGCGTCCAGCGCGACTCCGCGCCCATGATCCAATGCGGTGCGCCGGAAAAAAGATGCGCCATTGCAAGCAGAAACACGGGCACTGTGAGCAGCGCACCAATCCACATGCGCCGCGTCATGTCCGTGAGTTCGGCGTCATCCTCTTCGGCTCCTGCCGTGCCTGCTTTGAGCACGAGAGTCATGCCGCACTTCGGGCAATCACCTGGATGATCCTGCTCGATTTCAGGGTGCATCGGACAAGTGTAGATCGTTGTCGCCGCCGTCCTCCAAGCAGGATTGCGCTCCAGCGCCATGCCGCATTTCGGACACTCGCCGGGCTTGTCCGATTCCACGCCAGGACACATCGGGCAAAAGTATTTCGCCGCCGCTGATGGCTTAATATCGCTCTGATGATGATTGTGACCGCCGCAACAATCGTGCTTCTCAGCAGGTGCAGGATGAGTTTTTTTTTCGTTCATGGCGGTGTGCTTTGAAGGCTTGCTTGTCAGATACGTTTGTCGGGGATTGAATGGCTACGCAGTCCACCAATGGCCCTCACCAGCCAGCAAGTGTTCTGCCTCAGTCGGCCCCCAACTTCCAGGCGCATAGACCGGTAGATGCTCACTCGGCAGGCTGGCCCAGGTGTTCAGAATAGGGTCGGCTACTTTCCACGCGGCCTCCACCATGTCGGCACGATGGAACAGCGTCGGGTCGCCCGTAAGGCAATCATAGAGCAGCTTTTCGTAGCCGGTGGTGGGTGCGATTTTGCCAAATTGAGCATAGTCAAAGTCGAGCGTCACGGCACGCGTTCGAATGGTTGGCCCCGGCGTCTTTGCGCGCATTTGAAGGGTGATGCCTTCCTCGGGCTGAATGTGCATGATGAGCAAGTTGGGGCCGAGCGGGGAGCATTCCGTGCCGCCAAACAGCGAGAGCGGCGGACTCTTGAAATGGACGATGATCTCGGTGACGCGGCGGGCGAGTCGCTTGCCGGTGCGCAAATAGAACGGCACGCCTGCCCAGCGCCAGTTGTCCACCCACAGCTTGGCTGCGGCAAAGGTTTCCACCGTTGACTCTGGCGACACGCCCGGTTCCTCGCGATAGCCCACGATGGGCTTCCCGTTGATCTGGCCCATCCCATACTGGCCGCGAACGGTGTCGCGTTTCACATCTTCTGGCTTGGGAATACGAATGGCTTCGAGCAGCTTGGCCTTCTCATTGCGCACGGCTTCGCCTGACAGAGAGGCTGGCGGCTCCATCGTGATGAGCGCGAGCATCATCAGCATGTGGGTCTGCATCATGTCCCGAAATGCACCTGCGGTTTCATAGAAGGCAGCACGGCCTTCAATCCCTATCGCTTCCGCCGCCGTGATTTCCACATGATCAATGAACGTGCGGTTCCAGACTGGCTCGATCATGCTGTTGCCGAGTCGGAACACGAGAAGATTCTGCGCCGTCTCTTTGCCAAGGTAATGGTCAATGCGGAAGATCTGCGATTCGGCCAATGCCGACGCGAGAGTGACGTTCAATTCGCGTGCGGAGGCCAGGTCATGTCCGAACGGTTTCTCGATCACCAGCCGTCGCCAAACCGGCGGCGTCTCCTTCAACAAACCGTTCACATGGAGATGTTGGGCGATGGATTCAAAGGAAGCGGGCGGCACCGAGAGATATAACAACGCATTGCTGCCAGTGTGATGCTTTGCGTCCGACTCAACCAGCATGGCGTTTAGCTTTTGATAGGTTGCAGGATCGGTGTAGGCACCACGGCAGTAGCGCAGCCGTGGCTCGAAATCATTCCACAGAGCCGGTTCCACTTTCTGCGTGGCAAACTCGGAGACTGCCTCCCGCATCTGCCGCCGAAAGTCTTCGTCCGACCACTCTCTGCGTCCCACACCGATGATGGCAAAATCTTCGCCTAGCAAGCCACTGGAGACGAGGTTGCACAGGGAAGGCAGGAGCTTCCGTTTCGTCAGATCGCCAGAGGCTCCAAAGATGACGATGGCACATGCCCCGGCACGCTGCGAAACAGCCGAAGCATTTTGAAATTGCTGGAGGCATTCATTACCGCAAAAATAGAACATCTGCCCGTCACGCTCGGCATGGAGCGCGTTCTCTGAATTGACGGTCATGCCGCATATGGGATCCCGGGTCATGGTCGTTAGTCGTGCTTGTGGAAGCCGGCACCTTTGATGTCTTTCCACGAGGTGGTTTGATGGCAGAGGTAACATTGATTGACTTGCGCATGTTCCTGGCCAGCCACCTTTGACATCATTTCGAAGCACATCATCATGTAATGGTTAGGTGGAGCTTGGTGACACTGGGCGCATGACTGCGAGGCGGCTGAAGGATGACGGAACTCCGAGATCGTCCATTTTGTCGTACCATGGCATTGGGCGCAGTCGTTGCCGAACAGGCCTAGGTGTCGGTCTTTGGTCTGGTGGCATGTCGCGCAATTGAGCTGCGACTCGGCGTGTTGAAGTTGCGGTGAGGTGTCGGGCTGCTTCATCCAAGCAACGAGTGCGGCGAGATCCGGGTCGTGAGTTGTGGCGGATTTCTGCGCTTGCCTCAAGCCGAGGTGTGCGAGAGCGGCGTGATCCATTTTTGTCGTTCTGGGGATGCGGCCCTGATGTTCAAGATGGCAGACGGCGCACTCGCTGATCTCACCATGGAAGGCGCTCGGCTGGCGTTGCAGGACGGTTTCATTGTCGGCGTGACAGACGATGCAGTTCTGCGCTTCGACACCCTTCACGGGCGTGTGACACGCAGCGCAATTATTAGCGAGAAAGGCGTGTGGCTGCGACAGTTCGCCTGGGAGGACCATGTGCTGCCATGAAGCGGGTGAGAGTGCCGAGTTCACCGTCTTCTCCCGATGGCTGGAGGAGAAGGCAAGGAAGGCGAGCACCAGCAGAACGAAGGTGATGGCCGCATAGAGGAGTGCTTTTTTCAGTGTCATGAGAACCACCTCAAGCCGAAATGAATCCCTGCCCAGATGTGCAGTCCGAGCAGCACATAGAAGAGCAGGGAGAGGACGATGTGAAGCTTCAGCGCGAGGCTGAACCAGCGTTTGAACAGCTCGTGCGTGCGCACCGCATACTCCAGGTCCGCCACAGCTTCGGCGGTGCGGGTGACTTCGCCAGTTGGGCCACCGGGTGAGAGATCAATTCCTATGTTCGCCATCGCAGCCATGAGGAAGGGAGCCTGCGGTGGTCCACTCTGTTCCGGGGGGAGATTCTCCAGCACGCCCCACGAATGGTCGAGATCGCCACGGGCGGTCTGGAGCAGGAGCAGTTTATCTTTGATCTCATGGCCGACATAGGTGAGCAAATAGCGCACCGCATACCCGCTCACGACGACAAGCAGCATCACCGCCGTCAGCGTGATGCCCAGCCAGCTTTCATACTTGTGGCCGGTGTGGATGATCGCGAGCACAGGGCCGAAGATGCCCGCATAAACGTGGATGATCATCAGCGTCTCCATCGACACATGTTTGGTGACGCGGGTGTTGATCGCGGGGATGCGCTTGACGATGGGATAGCCGAGCGGAAACAGCATGAGCACCGCCCCCGCGATGCCAAACACCGCGCCCATGCCACTGCCCGCAAAGCGTGGCGAGCTATGCACGAGAAACCCAAGCCAGCCCAGCACAAGGAGGCTGAGGATGCCGGTGATGACGATGCGTTCGCGTGCTTTCATCATGTTAAGCCTCCACGCTGATGTCGCCTTTCGGGATGGCTTGGCAGGCGAGAATGATGCCGTTGGTCTTGTCGTCGGCGTCGAGTGAGTCATCGACCGCCATCGTGACCTCGCCAGAAGTCATCTTCACCTTGCACACGCCGCAGGTGCCGACGCGGCAGGAGAATTGGATGTCGATGCTGAGTTCTTCGGCGAGGTCGAGCACGGTCTGTCCGTCGTGAATCTTGGCCGACTTGTTGTTCTTTGAAAACGTGACGAGAGCGCCTGTGGCGGCGGCGCTTGGTTTGGCGGTGGTGCCGGGGGCGGCAGGACTGGGCTTGGGAGTGCCGAAGGCTTCGGTCTTGAGTTGATCTGGAGGCACGCCCATTTCGGTGAGAAGCGCTTTCGTCGCATCCATCATCGGGATCGGGCCGCAGAGGTGGATGCGCCGCGAAGTCAGTTCGGGAACGGATTGAGCGAGTAATTCCGCCGTGAGATGTCCGTGCGGACCTTGCCAGTCCGTCCCTTGCGAACGGGTCATAGTGATGATGACGTGTAACTTGGGGTTTTGGCGCTCCAGCGCGGCGATGGTATCCTTCAAAATATAGTCAGCCGGGGTGCGGCACACATAGATGAAGAAGATGTCGCCAGCCCATGACTGCTCCGTGAGATAACAACTGATGCTCACCATCGGCGTGATGCCCACACCACCGGAGATAAGGACGATGCTGTCCGCCTCGGTGCCATCAAAGGTGAATTTGCCGACCGGGCCACCCGCTTCGATGGTGTCGCCGACCTTGAGCAGGTCAACAATGTGGCGTGAAACCGCGCCGCGTGGCTCGCGCCGCACGGTGAGATCAATGTGCTCGCGCTGGTTTGGCGAGGATGAAATAGAGTAGGACCGGTTCATTCGAGCGCCGCCAATCCAGAACGCAAGGTTGAGGAACTGACCCGGCACAAAGGTGAAAGGGAGGCCGCGCTCGCCGGAAGCAGGCAGGAGCCGAAACGTTTTCACACTCGGCGTTTCCTTGATGATGCTCCCCACGCGAAGCTGCCCGCGCCAATTAGCAGTCAAAAGTGGCGGGTTTTTTTCTGGGGGCAGCTCGTTCACGGTGCAGCAGAAGTGGCGGGTTTGCCTCCAGCAAGCTCCGGTGCCGACCCAGGCGGTGGCGATCCCTTGTCGGCCTCGATCCGGCCAAAGAGGGCCGCCGCGCGGCGCATCTTGAAGAAATACATGGCGACCATCGCCAGAGCGAAGGCGACGAGCAGCACCATCGTGAAGAGGTGAAAGATCGTTATGCCCGATCCCTGATGCGTAGCTGACGCGGCATTGGGCGCGAGGTTCATTTCCTTCTTAAACCATGCGAGAGCGACGGAGCGCGGAGCGACGCCTTCCGCCAGAGCACGGCGCGCCGCGATGCCGCTCTCAAGTTGCGCCGCACCTTCGCGGAGGGTCGTCATGGCTTCGTGCATCGCCGCATAATCGCCAGTCTGAGTGCCTGCGTTGAGCGTGTCGAGTGCCTGTCCCATCAAGACCGTGCCCGTGTGCATCCGCTCGCCAGCCTGGGACTCGACTTGCTTGCGCTGCTCAGGCGAAAGTTCCGGAAGCGCCATGAGCGAAGGATATAGTTCCTGTGTCTTCGCGCCACCCATCATCCCTTTCATCATCTCGCCCATGCCTTCCATCATGCCGCCCATGCCACCGGGCGTTGGAGTTCCTCCACCCACGGCGGGCATGGCTCCTCCTGCCGGGGCAGCGCCGCCGCGATGATGGCTCGCGTGTTCTTCGGGCGTTTGCGAGTGCAGGCCCAACGCACAGAACAACCCGATCAACAGAAAGGGCACGCCTGAAGATGAGGCGCTGATACGATTACAAAGTGGTTTGGTTTCGGTATTGTCCATATCGCGTTCGTCTTGCAGTTCATGGTTCCGAATTCTTTCAGTGTGCCGTTGGGATCGCCGCTGCTGCCTCCTGCATGATTTTAACAATCGCGGCCTCCACTTTCTGGGCCACGCCTGCCAACTGCGGTGTATTGAACATCGCCAGCAGGGTGGTTGGCTTCAACGTGGCAAGGATGGTCTTGCCGCCCTCCTCGTAGATGGAGATCCGGCATGGCAGCGCGGTGGAGATGCTCATGTTTTCATCGAGCACCTTCTTTGCCTGTTGCGGCTGACAGACTTCGAAGATCACGCATTCATGCGCGAACACGATGCCATTCTTCCACATGGACTCTTTGAGATCGTGAATGTGCATGACGCCAAAGTGATTGGCTTCAACTGCAGTTTGCAAAGCCGCCGCCGTTTCGCGCACGGTTTTGTCGGTGGTCACGGTGATGAGCATGAGTTTGTTTTTCCTGCTCACATGTCTTTCATGGGGGCCGCAGCGGGAGCGGCGGGTGCAGGCGGCGCGAAACCAGTGAGGCTTTGGCGCTGCGGGTCAGTGAGGAGCTTGCTGGCTTCGCCCACGGCGCGGATGAAGGCGAAGCGCTCGTTGGCGGTGAGCTTGCTTATTTCTGCGAGCTTCGCCTCGATCTTCATGGCGTCCGGCTGATCGGCAGCAGTGAGCATCCATAATTCCTGCTCGGCTTGTTCTTTAGCGCGATCCGCCGTGCTCTTGGCGAGTAGTGCTTGTTCCTTGGCTTTGTTGAGCCCGGCCTGCTGTTCAGTGGTGAGCGCGATGTGTTGCGTGTGATCGAGGAAGAAGCCCGTCGCGCCGAGATGATAGAGGTGCGATGCGCCGGGGAAACCGGGCAGCGCCGACTGCGGCATGGCTCCCGGTGCTGCGCCGCCCATTCCACCCATGCCCATCATTCCGGCCATCTCCATCTTGTCCATGGTCATCATCCCCATGCCACCGCCGCTCATCGGGGCTGCGGGTGCTGCGGCTGGCATTGCGCCACCGCCGCCCATCTTCATCATGTCCATGTCCATCATGCCCATGCCACCGCCAGCAGGCATCGGCGCTGCCGCTGGCATGGCACCACCGCCCATGGGCATCATTTTGTCCATCATGCCCATCATTTTGTCCATCATCCCCATCATTCCGCCCATCTTCATCATGTCCATGCCCATGGCCATGCCGCCACCGCCCATGGCCGCTGCTGGTGCGGGAGGCATTGCGCCGCCGCCCATACCCGCCATCGCTGGACCCGCGCCGCTCGGAGGTCCACCCATGCCCGGCATGCCACCAGCGGTGGTCTGTTGCGGGGCATTCTTTGCGAGCGCGGCTTCGAGTTGAGCGACCTTTGCCTGCATCTGTGCAAGCTGCTGGGTGAGTGCGGGATCGCCCTTGGCCGCATCAGGCACTGGCGCGGCTGGCATCGTGCCTGCGGCGACGTGAGCTGCGTGTGTCGCGGGACCAACTTTCGGAGTCTGCGCTGGCAAGTTGCTGGCGCAGATCAATGCGAGGCAACTTCCCACGAAGACAGTGGCGCAAAGCGAGCGCGAGCAATGAGGATAGGATTTCATGGTCCGAGACTTTGAAGGTGTGTTCTGCGAATTGACGAGCTGATCAGCGCTTGATCGAAGTGCTCGTTCCGCACTGCGCAGGCCGCAGCGCTGCGCAGTGCATGGGAGAACTGCATTTTATCGAGACGCAGCCAGATACTTCTTCGGCGCTTCCTTCTTGTCGCAGCAGGATGCGCATTTATCGTGGCCGCACTTGGGGCAGCAGTCGCCGCCCTGCTTGCAGCAGGCACCACAGTCTTTGGTGGCCTTCATCTTCTTGTGCGTGTCCTGTGCGACCACGGGAAAGGCAACGAATGCCAGTGCGAGGAGCGCGAGCTTCAGTGTCGTTTTCATGATCGTTGCTTTTGTTAGGTTTCTGTTTTCACGAACGAAATGTTCGCAAATTCATGAGGTCGCAAGGCATGCCATCTCAACGGCGTCCAGGCATGTTTGCATCGGGCATCGGGTGGTTCTCCTTGGGGCCGACTCCCATGTTGTGCGATCCACTCGCAGAATTGTGGAGGGGGCTCGCATGACTGGAGCCTCTGCGGGGCATGTTTGCATCGGGCATCGGGTGGTTCTCCTTGGGGCCTACTCCCATGTTGTGCCAGCCGCCCGTAGAGTTGTGGTGGGGACTCTCACAACTGGCGAGGGTGAAGCTTAACAGGAGGGCGGCGCTCAGTGCGGTCAGGGAGGTTGTCAGTGTTCTTTTCATGGTGTTAGGATGTTGGATTTTGTTTGTTATTTGTGATGAAGCCGCGTTGGCGGGTTTCCCCGCAAGCTGCACGGCGACGCGGCTGGGGACCATGGGGTATACCCGCCATGGCCCCTCAGGGTTAGTGGCTGCTGCAGTGCTTCATGGCACCACCGCAGGTCTTGCAGGTGTGTTCGGTGAAGGAGCCGTTCTTGACCCAGGCGACCAACTTGTTTTCACAATCCGGGCAGGTCATGTGGCTGGCGGACTTGAGGGTGGTGTAGCCCTTGCCGCCGGCTCCCGCAGCTGTGGAGGGAGCCATGAACGAGACGGTGCCGCATTTGCTGCACGTGACCGCGCTGGTGGGCATGGATGAGGCCGGTGCCTGGCAGGAGGTGAGGAGTCCGGCAACGGCGAGGCTGCTGATCAGCAGGAGTGTTTTCATCGATGTTTTCATATATGGTAGTTTGTATGTTGTTTGCTCTGTTTGGGTTCCGCTGGTTGGGCCGGAAAAGTGTTCACCGTTGGCGAAAGAGTGGAAACTGGGATTAAGATGCCTTCGTCGCAGGCGGTTGCGGCTACTATGGGGTGTTCACCCCAATCCTGGAGGTCCATGATTGCGCTCTCGCAGATGACATTGACTGCGTCCCCCGCGAGTGAGGCCATGCCCTGAGTGACTCGGATGGTTGTGACAGAGGTTCCCTCGTCGAGCGTCAGGACACCGTGATCAAAGCCCCGGCAGAAGGCGGGCTTGCCAGGACGAATGTCGATGCAGCCACAGCCACAGTCGAGATCCACACGCCCGGCTTTGAAAGTCTGCTGGACGCCTGCGGCATCAACGATGGTGACCTGGATGGCGGGGGTTGGCATGCGGCGAGACTAGTTCGCCCATGCCCATCATGCTCCGCATCGCTTCGGCACTACTGTGCAGATTATCAGGTTTCCGCTTCCCCGATCAATTTCAGGCGATACTCACGCGGGCTGATGCCACACACGCGCTTGAACACACGATTGAACTGCGAGAGCGATTTGAACCCCGTATCGTAGGCAATGGTGGTGATTTGCAGCCGGGGATTCGCCAGGAGGTTTTTCACCTTTTCCACTCGCACTCGCGCCACATATTCGGTGAAGGTCAGACCCGTGGTCTGGTGAAACAGCTCGCTGAAGTAGCCTGCGCTCACATTTACCGCCTTGGCCACGCGGCCCAGCGAAAGCTCATCGTCCGAGTTCGCCTGCACGATGACCTTTGCCTTGGTGATTGAAGCAGACTCCGCCGACTGTGCTTCCAGGCTCAGGGCGTTGGCACACTCGGAGAGATGACCGGCAAAGATGTGCAGCAGCCTTAGCATGGCCTCATACTGCGACTCCTTTAGCACGGTGGAGGCCAACCAAGCATCTTCAGCCGTCTTGAAGTTAAACTCTGTCCCTAGTTCGAGCAAGGTCTGCGCGACTTTGCTAAACTGCTTCGCATCGGGTCGGTGCAGCAGGATTTGACCTGTTTGAAGAAAAGCGATGATCTTGTCACCCACCCGCACCGGTACGGCGCTCTCGCAAAGGCCGGCAAAACAATGCAACGATCTGGGCTCCATCCCGGCCTGCTGCTCAAGCTTCTGCTGCAAGGCAAAGCACGCAGCACAGGCCTGGTTGCCTTTAGCCATCAGGAGACAGAAGGAATTCCCTCCCGGTCGGTTGGACAGTTTACCCAAAGCCCCCCCTGCCTGTTGCAAATTCAAAGGCAGGCCGGTGGCGCTTTCGAAAGCGCTCTGATAGTCCTGAAACAGTCGGCTCTTAGTGAGCTTCCCGGTCAGCGAATCCGGGAAGATCTTGGAATTGGCGGAGGGGAGCTGCATACAGTATGTGTGGCTTCTAGCAGTCTGTCGTCCGACGTGGCAGGCAACCGTGAGCTCAGCGAAGGATGGCAAAACTACCATCGGGCCGGGCATAAGCGGCGGCGTAACTCCACACGGGCAGTTTTTCGCCCTCGCCGGAGTCAGTGATGTGGCCCTGGGCATCAAGCAAATCCCAATGCAGACTGCCCGCTTTGGACCAGCCGGAGCCGATGACGCTGGTGATGAGGGTCTGGCCTTTCGTATTCTGTGCGAGGGCAGGGTGCTTGGCGCTCTTGGGGCCGATCTTTTGTGGTGTGCTGGCCGCCGCGCCCATAAGGCTGGTGACGATCTGGCCGTCATTTTCCCAAGTGGCACGCACGGTTTCCGCAGTACGCAGGAGGCTGGCGCTGCTCATGGGGCAGGCGGCGATGCGCCAGTCGTCGAGCTTGGTCAGCGTGGAGCGTCCGGCCTTTTGTGTGATGAGCGTCATGCCGCGTGCATTCGGCGTGGTGGCGGCGCGATAGAGCACGCTCAGCGTGTCATCAGCGGCCAAATACGCACGTAGGGAACAGCAGGCGCAAACGCCGGGCTGTGCGGGGTTCATTGGTGTGGGGGCAGAGAATGTGCGGCCATCATCGACGGAATAGCGTACCCAGACGAGGCGGGAGCCTTCGCCCATTTCGCCAGCAGGCGCGGCGTGCCAGACGATGCTGACATGGCCCTTATCATTGGCAGCGATGGATGCCCCGCCATCGAGCGCAGTGGTGTCTCCCAGCAAATTTTGCTGCGGGCTGAATTCTTTCGCACCAGGCTGGAGCCGTGCGTAGAGCAGCTTAGACTGCGGCATCTTGCCCGGTTTGGTATCGGCACTGCCGTTCCAAATGACCTGCACGCTGCCGTCCTTTCCCAGCGCCATTTGTGCGCCGCGAATGGTGCCAGTGGCGATGCCAGAGCGAAGCTCGCTGTTGACGGTGACAGGAGCAGACCAGGCACCACTCTCCGCGCGGCGTGTGCTGTGGCGGATGTCGCAACTTTTGGGATCACCCTTGAGATAGACCAGATGCACGATGCCTGAGGTGGTCACAAGAACTTGCGGCTGGATGCCCGGCTCCGGGAGCGATTCGACCTGCACCTCTGCGTGCAGTGGCATGGCGAGTAACAGCAAAGAGGGAAGCAGAAGGATGGATTTCATGGCCGATGAAACGGTGATGCTGGGCGCTTTCAAGACGGAGGCGTCAAAAGCAGCCAGCATTTTCGATCTTCACTTACTTCTGCACTGCTTTCACCTTCGCCACGAACTTGGCGGGATCTTTGTTGAAGTCCTTGAGGCAGGACTTGCAGCAGAGGTAAACGTCGGTGCCGTCATGAGTGACTTTGACCGGCTTGCCCATGCCTCCAAGGTCTTCGTCAGAAACGACGCATTTTTTGAGCGGGTACGTGGTGGGGACGCCTTCAACGGCGGAGGCGAGGCCAGCGCTGAGAATCAGGCTGGAAAGGAGAGCGAGGGTAAGTTTCATGTTGGATGCTGTTGTGTCTGGGTTTGTGACTGCCTGAATGTGACGGTCAGCAGGTGCAACGCCGACCGGCGACCAACCCCTCACTCTTTTTCAACATCACCAAGACTGGCGGCGGAAAGCTTCCCTCAATGCCTGTCGTGCGCGGTAGATGCGCACTTCGACGGCCTTGGCAGAGCAGCCAAGTGTTATGGCGATGTCAGCATGGCTCATGTCTTCCACAGTGAAGAGCAGCAGCGCCTCACGCAGATCGGCGGGCAGGCCAGCAATGGCTTGCTTGACCAGGGCGTTTTTCTCTCGCAACTCTGCCGCCGCGTCTGGGGCGAGCTGAGGGTCTTCGGGTTCGTGAAGCATCACGCCTGCTTCATCCGTAAGCGGCACGGTAGGATGGCGGCTTTTCCAGCGGGCGTGACTCCGCGCGAGATTGGCCGCGATGTGAAAAAGGTAGGTCGAAAAAGCTGCGGTGGGTTTGTAGCTGTGACGGCTGGTGTACAGGCGCACAAACGTCTCCTGCGCGAGATCCATTGCCGTGGCATGATTACCAACCATTCGCAGGAGAAAGGCGGCGACACGCTCGCGCCATCGGGACATGAGTGCGTTCAGGGCTAGATCCTCACCTTCGGCGAGACGCTGCATGAGCAAGACATCGGCATCGGTGGTTGTGGCGTCCATGCGGCAGATGGGGATCAGTGGCTGCCGGACATGGAGTCAGGCTCCATCGCCATCTCAATGACCTGTGGCAGCATGGCCTCCAGATAATGATGCGACTGCTCGGGCGACATACAGGAGGCGGTCTGGTACAGATGTGCGAGCATTGCCGCCTGGCCCTCCACATGCAGCGCCGCATGCTCTTGCAGGGCGAGCTTGAGTTCCGGTGTTACCTGATGCCCAGCATGCACGAGTTGCTTTACTTTTGCATGCGATGCCATCACACGCATGCATAGCGCTTCACAGGTCGGACGATAGGCCAGATGCAAGGCGCTGACCTTGGTAAACTGCTCGTCGGAGAGCTGGAATTTACGGCGGAGCCATTCAAGTTCGGGCAGTTGAGAATTTCCATCATGGAGCCCACTAGGCTCGATTAAAATGCAGCCGCATTGCCGTCGCACGACAAAAAAGCCTGTCATGCCAACCAGAAGCGCGACGATGAGAATGTAAATGCCGCGTTTCATTCCGGCAGTGTGGTGTGACCAGCTTTCAATGGGTTGATGGAAGCGATATAAGCGGCGCTCATAGACGCGCTGTCATTTGGAGCGGTGATGCTACCTAACCCAATGCCAAGACCCAGCGTCACGATCACCACCGCCAGCGCGGGTGCCGGGCGTGCCACCCAAAGGAACAGTTCCTGGCTCCAGCGCCGCCACTGGGCTGACCATGAATGCTCCTCGGCAATAGCGATGCGTGCCCAGACTTCACGTTGGAACGAAGCCGGAAACACAGGCCGGGGCTGCGTCTGTCGGATCAGGGAATTGATTTCGTCGTCATTCATGGCGGTAAAGATGGCGGATGATGGGGGTGAACACAACCCGCCAGGTCACCCGGTGCCTGGCTGGCTAGGCGCTCTCTCAGTTGGAGCACTGCTTGCGCTCCGTGGTGGAGCAGTTTTTGCCAGCGTGCGGCGCATCGCAGCCGGTGTTGCATGCGGTGCTGCTACTGGCTTGAATGCCGCCCTTGCCGGGACCGGAGGAGTAACGTGTGCTGGTGTTGCAGCAGGACTTGAGGCTCGGAGTCTTCGCGGCATGGGCCGCGCTGACAGACGGGGTCACTTTGGCACCGTAAAAATCCCAGCCAGCAGGGCTTGCTGAGGCATTGGTGGAACTGAAGCCGACGATCAAAGCGGCGGCGAGGAGGGTGAGTTTCGTTTTCATGGTTGGATTGGGTTTCGTTTGGTTGCACGCGGTGAATTGCGTTCATCCAGTTCAACTCCGGCCCACCACCAACCCCTCTCGTTTTTTATGAAAAGAAAAGCGACGGATGAAGAGAGCAGAAGCCAAGGCTCTCGGAGAGGCTCAATCCAATTCATCCGTACAACTCCGTGATTTTGGAGGCCGTGTTCTCACACAACAGCATTGGGACGACACAGGAGAAGATCAGCAAGCCGGTGATCTGAGCTTGCTGGGCGGTGACGTTGCCCGGCTGCATTTTCATGATGATCACTTATTCATTGGCTGCGGCCGCCATGCATAGATTCCGAGGGCTACTGTGACAGCGGTGCTGAGGAGGACAGACATCGCATTCAATGCTGGCGTGGTGGTGACACCCATTACGGTCAGCTGGGTGCCTGAGCACAGCAAATAAGCGTGGGTGACGGCATGAAATGCCTCCCCGCCGCAGAAGAATTTCGCAATTTCTTTCTTTCGATTGTTCATCGGGCGGATGGTGATGTGGTTATTGGTGTGAGGATTCTGCGAACGTGTTGCCACCGCGCAGAAGCCGAAGAGCATTCGCGATGACCAGCAAAGTGGCTCCGGTGTCAGCGAGGATCGCTAGCCACAGGCTGGTGTAGCCTAGCAGGGCGAGGACCAGAAAGATGGCTTTCAAAACGAGGGCAAATGCGATGTTAAACTGGATGATGCCCACTGTTCGGCGTCCGAGCAGGATGGCCTCGGCAACCATGCTCAGATCATCCTGCATAAGCGCCATGTCGGCAGTTTCGATAGCGGTGTCGGTTCCTGCACCGCCCATGGCGATGCCAACGCTGGCGGCGGCCATGGCAGGCGCGTCGTTCACGCCATCTCCGATCATGCCGATGTATTTCAATTCGGCGATGAGGGCCTTTACTCGCTCGATCTTCTGGTCGGGCAGAAGGTCGCCGTGGGCTTCGTCGATACCGCATTGCTTGGCTATGGCACTGGCGGTGCGCTGGTTGTCGCCGCTGAGCATGACGATCTTGGTGAGGCCTGCACGATGCAGGGCCGCGATGGCAGCGGGAGCGTTGGCACGCATGGCGTCGCCGACAGCAAGGATTCCGAGCACTTCGCCTTTGCAGTCACCGTGCGGCCTGTGGCCGACCACAACCACTGACAGTGCGTCGGCCTCGATGGCCGCGAGTTGCTCTTCGATCTCGGACGAGCAGACACCGAGTTCATGGGCAAGGCGATGGTTGCCGACAAAGTAGCGATGTCCGTCGAGGTCGGCCTCGGCTCCGCGTCCGTCGAGGGACTGGTAGTTTTCGCTGCGCGGGAACTGGACCTTCTTGTCGTTCGCATACGTCACGACGGCCTGCGCCAGCGGATGCTCAGAGTGTGTGTCGATGGCAGCGGCAATGCGGATGATCTCCGTTTCATCCTTGGAGTTGACCGTGATGACTTTAATAACGCGAGGTTTGCCTTCTGTTATGGTGCCAGTTTTGTCCACGCACAGGGCTTTGAGTTTGCCGACCGCTTCCAGCACGGCACCGCCCTTGATAAGCACACCACGCCGCGCCATTGCAGTGAGACCCGATACGACGGACACAGGCGTCGAAATGACCAATGCGCATGGGCAGGCGATCACGAGCAGCACAAGGCCGCGATAGAACCAGGTGAGCCATACACCGCCGAAAAACAACGGCGGCAGGAGCATGACGAGCACGGCAGCGACCATGACGGCGGGTGTGTAGTAGCGGGCAAAGACATCGACGAAGCGTTGAGACGGAGCTTTTTGCGACTGCGCCTCCTCCACGAGATGAATGATCTTGGCTATGGTGCTGTCTGTGCTGGCTTTGGTGGTGCGGACTTCGAGTGACCCGGAGCCATTGATGGTGCCAGCGAACACACCATCGCCGGGCTTCTTCTCCACCGGCATCGACTCCCCGGTGATGGGAGCTTGATTGACGGCGGAGTTTCCTTTCAAGACTTCGCCATCGAGTGGAATGCGCGCTCCAGACTTTACCGCAATGGTTGCACCCACGGCAACCTCGGCGACGGGCACTTCACGAAACGTCTCGCCGTCTTTAAGCAGGGCGGTTTCCGGCGTGAGTTGCATGAGCGCCTGAACAGCCTTGCGTGCACGGGCTAGACTGAAGGCTTCGAGCAATTCTGAGAGCGCAAACAGGAATGTCACCGCTGCACCTTCCGACCATTGTTGAATTAACAGCGCTCCCGCAACTGCAACGGTCATAAGAACGTTCATGTCTAAAGCGCGCCGTTGCAACGCACGCCACGCCTTGGGTACGGTAAACCAGCCGCCTGCGATGATGGCGATGGCATACGCAACATCTGCAATCCACTCCGGCCCGAACTTCAGCCACTCGACGAGCATGCCGAGGCCAAGGCTTAAACCTGAAATGCTGACTGCGATCTGGCGCATTCGTTTTGCGCCTTCCAGGTCAGCGGTGTCTTCACCATCGGGCGTTGCCTTCATGCCGGTGGTTGCGATGGTGCTGATCAACTGCGCAGCTGTGACGCTCGCTTCGTGCGAGAGTGTGACTTTACCGCCCATCAAATTCACGCGCACGTCGCGCACTCCCTTGAGCGGACGCAGCACCTGTTCCAGCGCCGCGACTTCATCGGCACAGTCCATGCCGGTGATGCGAAGGGTGGTCTCTTGGTCACCTTTTGCATCGGGATTGAGCGCAATGTTTTCAGGTGCGGCCTTGCTGTGGTCATGCCCGTGCTCGAGTGCATTGGATACAGGGGAGGGAGTGTTTTGAGTGTTCATATCGGTGTGACACGGTCTGGCGTGACGAGCGGTTGCGACTTTATAGAATCAGTAGGTTAAAGGGGCGTTGTGCCACGCGCACCTAGTCGCTCCGAGCGAGGGGGGAAGGCTTAGCAGACGAAGAAACCCTGCTGCCAGTTACTAAACGCGGACACGGGCACAACCGGTCAGCAGAAAACATGCCCATTAATTGGCTGGAACCTAATGCGGGGGATGTCGGTTCTTCACTCACGGATTTTTTGCTGGCTTTCCGCGCTTTTGCCATGGCAAATCAAGCAACCCGATCTGGTTGACATTATCTGGACCAAAAAATGGAATGCGCAGGTTGACGTGGATTCTCATGCCGGGTTGCAAGTGGGAAGGAGAGGTTTCGACCTCACCGTGCCAGAATCTGGCCCATGATGAGTAAACGAACTGGCGTACGGGACCCCCATCCTCGACGAAAGTGATCCATCGTGTGTTATGGTTGACACTTTGCACCACGCCGGTCATGGAGGTTCCCCGTGTGCGGAAAACTCCGACGTTGGATGGACGACAGTTCGAAGATCCAAATGCCTCGACGGTGGCTGGCAGCCACAGGGCGGCGAGAGAGAATAGGAGGCCCAGTTTAGTCAATGGATTCATGTGCGGGGGAACCAGCAGCGCCGTCCACCGAGCGGACGGCACTGCGGTGTGCGGTGCTGAAGGTTACTTCTTTTTCTCCTCTTTCTCATCGCCATGCGCGCAGGTGCAGGCGTACTCCTTGTTCTTGCAGGTGGGGCACTGATCGAGGTTGAGATTGAACTTTTCATTGACGGCCTTTGCGCCTGCCTTTTCGCGGATCTGCACGACGGTGGGGAGGTCATTGCCTTCAGGAACGGTTTTGTCGGAAACTAGCTTGTCTCCGTCTTTGGTGAAGCTCAGCTTGGTTGGAGCGGAGCGGTCCCCAACAGTGACGCTGATGACCTGCGCGCCAGGGGCGACGACTTTCATCTCGTCATTGATGAAACGAATTTCGACCTTTTTGTCTTTATTCACGAAGAACTCGACGTGGGGTTCGACTTCGGTGATGAGCCTGCCGCCAGTGGGGCCGGCCTTGTTTTCGTGGTCATGCTTGTCTTTGTCAGCGGCGCTGGCGGTGAAAGCGAGCGCAAGGGTGAGCAGGGTAGTGGTGAGCAGCTTTTTCATGTTGATGTTGCGGTTTGGTTTGGTTTGGTTTTGCCTTGGCGACGCAGGTTTGGAGACCTGATCACCTTGGAAATTCAGTGAGATGCAGGCGCTTCGCTTTCGATGGCCTGAGCGGCGGCCTTGCGGCCGATCAGCCAAAACATTGCGGGCGTGATCGCCATATCGAGGAAGGTGGAGGAGATGAGCCCGCCAACGATGACGACTGCCACGGGATGGAGGATTTCTTTCCCCGGCTGATCCGCCGCGAGGACGAGCGGGATGAGGCCGATGCCAGCGGAGAGAGCCGTCATGAGAACCGGCACCAGTCGCTCCAGCGTGCCACGGATGACCATCTTGCGTGTGAAGCCTTCTCCCTCATGTGTCATGAGGTGCAGGTAATGACTGATCATCATGATGCCATTTCGCGCCGCCACACCACCGACGGCGATGAAACCGACCAGCGTGGCGATGCTGATGTTGTTCAGCTTGAAATAGGTGAAGGCCAGACCTCCCATGAGGGCGAGCGGAATGTTCACCAGCACCTGCAATGCAAGCGAGGCACTGCGGAAGTAGCCATAGAGCATGAGGAAGACAGCGACAAAAATGATGGAAGAGAAGACCGCAATGCGCTGGGTGGCTTCCTTCTGTGCTTGGAATTCGCCTTCGAAGGTGATGAAGTAGCCCTCTGGCAGCTTCACCTTCGCGGTGACTTCGTCACGCAGCCGCACGACAAGGTTCGACACGTCACGCACAGTAGGTTTGATGGCGAGGGCAAAACGGCGCTGGCTGTTCTCCCGGAAGATCACATTTGGCCCCTTGGCTTCGCGCACATCAGCAACCAGCGATAAGGGGATGCGTTGAACGTGTTGCCCCTTGTCATCGTCTTGCATCTCGATCGGCAGTTCGGCAATTTTATCCGGTGAATCCCGCCACTCGGCAGGCAGACGCATGACTAGATTGACACGTCGCTGCCCTTCGCGCAGTTCAGCCACTGATTTACCACCTATGAGGCTGGAAAGCTGGTCATTCAGTTTGCCGGGGGCGATGCCGTAGGCTTTAGCCCGGTCACGATCCGCCTCGACGCGAAGCTGCGGTATGGAAGATGTCTGGTCGAGTTTGCAGTCCTCGAAACCTGGGATGCTTTTCGCAATCGTCTGAATCTCGATGCCAAGCTGACGCAGCTTGTCGAGATCGGGACCGAAAATCTTCACTGCAACCGGTGCGGAGACACCGCTCATCATATGGCCAATGCGGTCCGCGAGCGGTCCGCTCACGACGGCGAAGACACCGGGAACACTTTTGATTTTCTTGTTAATGTCATCAAGGATTTCCTTGCGGGTCCGTCCTTTGCTTTGGTTTTCACCCTCAAGCTCTCGGAAATCCACATCGAATTCGGCGGTGGAGACGGGCACCACATGATCGCCACGCTCCGCACGGCCCAAGCGCCGCCCCACCTTGCGAACCTCAGGCACTGAGAGGATCTGCTGCTCTAGAACATCGGAGATCTTGTTCATCTCCTCTAGCGAGGTTCCCGGCGCAGTGGTGGCTGCAACGAGCGCGGTTTCCTCCTGAAACTTGGGCAGGAAGTCTTTGTTCATTTTTGGATAGAGTGAAAACACTCCGACCAGCAGCACCACTGCGATGGTGAGAACAATGACCGGCTGATCTAAGGCGAAACGCAGCAGCGTTTTTTCCAGCAGCCTCTTCATGTGGCGGGTTATGAAGCCATCTTTGTGCTCATGTCCTGCGGCCGGGTTCAGCAGCAACGAACACAGCACTGGTATGACCGTAAGGGAGACGATGAAGGAGGCGATCATTGAGATGATCGTGGCAATGGCAATGGGGGCGAACAATTTGCCCTCCACTCCATTCAAACCGAGCAGCGGCAGGAAGACGAGGATGATCAGGATGGTGGCATAAAGAATGGAATTTCGCACTTCGCCCGAGGCTTTGGCGATCACCTTCAAACGTGGATGTGGGTTTGGCAGAGCAGCATTCTCCCGCAGACGCCGGAACACATTTTCCACATCGACAATCGCATCATCCACGACCATGCCGATGGCGACAGCGAGGCCGCCGAGGGTCATGGAATTCACGGAGATGCCGAACCACTTGAAGACCAGCATGGCAATGCCGAAGGACAACGGCATCGCCATCAGGGTGATGAAGGTGGTGCGGAAGTTCAGCAGAAAAAGGAACAATACGATGGTGACCATGATGGCTCCGTCCCTGATGGCATCAGCGAGATTGCCGATGGCATGATCAATGAAATCTTTCTGCTGAAACAGCAATGTGGTCTCCACACCTTTGGGAAAGGTGCTTTGAAGTTCTTCGAGGGCTGCCTTGATTTGCTCCGTGAGCTTTCGCGTATCGAAACCGGGAGCCTTGGTGATGGACATGATGACGCCATAGGTCGGCGACTTTTCCGGGGCCTGGCTCACAGTGGCGTCTCCGCGCATGGGCTCGATGCCCCAGACGACGTTGGCGACATCTCCGATGGAAATGGGGCGGTCGTTAATTTTTTTGATGATCGTACGCGCGATGTCATTCAGCTCAACGGTCATTGCCAGATTGCGCACCATGATCTCGGTGGGGCCGGTGTTGAGAAAGCCGCCGGTCGTCGTGTTCGCCGCTTCAGTGGCCGCGCGTTCCAACTCCTCGTAGCTGATACCATTGGCCTGCATCTTGTAAGGATCGGGCTGAATTTCGATCTGCTTCACGCCGCCGCCCATGTTGAGGATTTCGGCGATGCCGGAGATGCTCTGCAGACGCCGCTTGATGGTCCAATCCGCTAAAGAGCGCACTTCGCGCGGCGGAATATATCCGGGTTCGCCTTCCTTTATAGTCGAGCGCACGCCGACCAGCAAAATTTCGCCCATCAGCGATGCCACCGGCGTCATGAACGGCTGCACGCCCGGCGGCAGCTGGCCGCGCACACTCTGCAGGCGCTCCTGCACCAGCATGCGCGCCTTGTAGATGTCCGTGTCCCAGCCGAACTCCGCATAGACCAGTGAAAGCGACACATCGGAATTCGAGCGCAGGCGCGTGAGGCCCGCCACGCCCATGAGTGCGCTTTCCATCGGCTGCGTGACGCGCATTTCCACTTCCTCCGGTGCAAGGCCGGGGGATTCCGTGAGGATGATCACCGTCGGCTTCGTCAGGTCCGGCAGCACCTCCACCGGCAGTTCCGTGGCCGTGCGCAGGCCCATCACCATAAGGATGAGAGAGACACCCAGAATGACCGCCCGATTCGCGAGTGACCAGTGGATTAATTTGTTGAGCATGGCTAATGCGCCTCCTTCTTGAGGGGTTTCTCCGCACCAGCTTCTTCCTCGGCAGGCGAGACACGGCCTTTTTTGACGAACAGTGACAGCAGCAGCAAAATCAAGAGAACGATGCTGGCATACATCCACATGGAACTGACTCCTTCTTCCGCGTGCGCATGGCTGCCTGCCACACCGCCCTTTTTCGCCTCCATCTCGGCCTTCTTCTCCGGTGTCAGCTCAGAGCCGTCTTCCGCATGCTCGTGACCGTGCGCCGCATCCAGCGCCTCTTTCAGCGAGACGCTGCTGGCTCCGGCAAAGGATAGCGAATAGGCACCGCGCGTCACGACTTCATCCGCAGGCAGCAGGCCGCTGGTGATTTCGACAAAGCGGTCGTTGATCTCGCCCACCTGCACCTGCGTTTTCACAAAGGCATTCGGCAGATCGAAGTCCTTCACATAGACAAAGCGGTTGCTCGACTCGCCCTGTAGGGCGGCACGCGGAACGCTCACCACACTGCTGCGCTTGCTCATCACGATGGAGAACTCCGCGCGCATGCCCGCACGCAGCAGCTCGCCGGGATTGGTGAGACGGAAGATGGCGTCAATCGTGCCGCTCTCTTTGTCCGCACTGGTGCCAAAGCGTAGCAGTTCACCCTTGAACTTTTCATTGGGCAGCGCGGCCACTTTGATGTGCGCCTCCGTACCCGGTTTCATCCGCCCGGCCTGATGTTCTGGCACACGGGCCACGGCATAGACCTCGCTGAGATCCGTGATTTCAAGCAGCGCCTTTTCCGGGTCCAGCGGATCGCCCAATCGTGCGTCAACACGCGTCACCAAACCACTCAGCGGAGCTTTGAGCGGAATCACAGGTGGTGGATCACCAGGCTGGCGGCTCTCGATTTTCGCCACTTCGTCGTCTTTCTTCACCATGTCGCCAGGGGCGATCTTCAATTCCACAATACGCCCAGAAATACGACTGCTCACGGCAGCCACCTTGCTCGGAATGGCTTCGATGCGTCCCAGCGAAAAAATGGTGGCCTCGAAATCGGTCTCTTCGACCTCGACGGTTTCGATGCGGAGATTTTTCACTCCGGTTTCATCCAACACCACCGTGTTGGCGGCGCGTTTCGTATCATTTTCGGCGTGGACCATGCCTGACAGGGCGAGGCATAGTAACAGGCGTGAAAGGGGTCGTTTCATAATGTAGATCAGAGGGAGATATGGCGGAGCGATCAGCGTTTCGTGGGTGTGGAAGAGGTGGCCGGAACAGCGGGTGCATGCTTGCCGGTGGCGGCTTCGTAGCGGATGCGAGCCAGGTGGAAATCACGCACGGCATCCAGCGCGGCGGCTTCGAGTTGCAGACGTTGTTCACGCGCACGCAGGATGGTCAGCAAGTTGGTCTGACCCTGCTCGTAGGCTTTTTCGAGCTTGTCGGTCTGCTCGACGACGAGGGGCAGCAGTTTGTCCCGCGTTTCATGGGCCAGATCGGCATTGGCCTGCATCTCGCGGCGGGCCGTTTCGGCTTCGCTGATGATTTGCTTGCCCAGCGCCTCTCTTTCCAGCCATGCACGCTCTGCACTCGCTGTTTTTTCGGCGATCTCGCCTTGGTTGCGGTTCCAGAATGGCAGCGGGATGGAAATGCGAAAGCCCAGGAATCCTGTGCGCTCGCGATGAGTCGGCGTGACATCCTGCATTTCACGCGAAGCAAACAGTCCAACAGTCACATCCTGCATGCGGCGCGCCTTGGCGAGATTCGTGTTCGTCAATGCCGCCGCGATTTTGGTCTGGGCAAGTTGATAGTCGGCACGCTGCATCCAGCCTGCGCCCATGCCAGGGACGGCAAGAGGTGGAAGATCGCCGGAGAAGTTCAGCGCATCCGTCGGCTGCAAACCTAGCATGGGCTTGAGCTGTCCCAACAGGCTGACCGTGGTGGTCTCCAGCTTCCGTGTTTCCAGCAAGAGCCGTTGTGCATCGACTTGCGCTTGGGCGGCATCAAGCGCAGAAATTTCACCGACTTTTGCACGCCCGCGAACGAAGTCGGAAAGCTTCGATGCCAGAGCGGTCTGCTGCCGTCGCAATGCACGCTGCTGGGTGAGCGACATCAGCTGCACGGCAAGGCTTTGCGCTTCGGCGATGAAACGGCGCTCAGCATCTCTCACTTCCAGTTCCGCAGCCCCCACCAGTTGGGAAGTGAGCTTCTTTTCTAAACTGAGTCTGCGTGTGATCGGAAAAGCCTGATCAATTGAGAAGATACCGGTTTGCGGACTGACGTTGCTCTGATTTTGGAAGCCATAGCCAAATTCGGGGTTCGACAGCCTGCCAGCACCGAGCTGGCGTCCGCGTGCCTCCGCCACAGCAAGTCGGGCGGCTTTGAGAGTGGGATGCGCGGCGCGGACCTGCATGCCGATGTCGGCAAGCGAAAGTGTAAGGGCCGGGGCCGACGAGGCGGCCACCAGCATCAAGGATGTGCACAAAAGGGATGAACGAAACATAGACAAGGTGGTGGTTTGAGTTTGCTGGCGTGGACATGCCATGCCCTTAGCAAGGGAAGGAAATCAAAGCGCCTCAGCCGTCAGTCGTGGACGGCGGCGCAGACTTCTCTCAAACCAAAATCACCATGCAACGTGCCACCTGCAAAGCCGCAGGCGGCGGACTCTCTCCCCCGGTATCCAGGGGCGTCATCATCATTTCATGGTCGGTGAGCGCCTGAATCAGCACCCAATCATGAACGGGTTTCTCCGCTACCAGCACAGCCACAAAAATCGGGATGTAAACGGCTGTCAGACCTGCTGTGCCGGCCTGCAAATCCACAGTCAAAGGTGCATGATGCTCTGTGTCCTCGTGCTCACCGTCATCCTTGTGCGAGTCCTCAGAGCAGGAAACAAAGCCTATCTTTCCTATTTCCTCCTCATGATGGCAGTGCTCCGCAGCCGTCTCGACCCGCGTGCCATTATGCTCGCAGACAAACCCGCGCTGCATCCCAAACACCTGCGCACACATCACGGCCAGAACGGCCAATGAAGCAAAGATGCGTTTACGGAGGTGTGGCATGAAAGCGGTATGATGGGAGCAGAGTTGAATTTGTTCAATGTTATTTTTTATAACTCCTGATTCCAGCCGACTGAAATCAGACGTTTTTCAGCTGTATTATTTATTCATCGCAGATGCAGGCATACTCGGGGTTCCCGCATTTCTCACAGATATAAAGCTGGAGCTTGATGCGGAAGTTCTTCGGTTTTGCCTCGGGCGTGGCTTTGGCTTGCAGGACGATTTGATAGCCTTCGCCTTCGGGAAGTTTGGTGGTGGAGACGAGCTTGCCGTCCTTCACCTCGAAGGCGATCTTGGTTTTGCCGTCTGGCGCTTCAGCGGTGGCGGTGAAGACCTCGGTGGTGGCGGGTTGGGCTTTCATCGCGCTGTCATAGACAGCAATGCTGATGCCACGGTCTTTCTCGACATAAAATTCGGCCTGTCTGCCGCCGAGATCAAGCAGGAGGCCTTTGCGCGGCCCGGCTTTGACTTTCGCATCGGCAAAGACAGAGCCGGTTGCGAGGACAAGGAGGAGGATGAGGTGGGTCAATAATTTCATAATGTGCTTGTGGTTTGGCGTTGGGTTTTCCATTCGATCCACTCGTAGAGCAAGGGCACGACGAGCAGAGTGAGGAAAGTGGAGGTAACGATGCCGCCGATGACCACGGTCGCGATGGGGCTCTGGACTTCTGCGCCTGCGCCGGTGGCAAGCGCCATCGGCAGGAAGCCTAGCGAGGCGACAAGGGCGGTCATGAGCTTGGGGCGCAGACGGGTGAGCGTGCCTTCGACGACCGCTTCACGCAGTTCACGGCCTTCGCGGCGCAGTTGATTGATGAAGCTAATGAGCATGATGCCGTTCAAGACGGCGATGCCGCTCAATGCGACAAAACCGACGGCGGCACTGATGGTAAAGGGCATGCCACGCAGATACAGGGCGAAGATGCCGCCTGTGACGGCGAGCGGCACGCAGAGAAAGATGAGCGCGGCCTGACGGAAGGAGCCGAAGCTCAGAAAGATGAGCACGAAAATGAGGGCTAGCGCAAGGGGGACCACAATCATGAGTCGGGCTTTGGCCTCCTGAAGATTCTTGAACTGGCCGCCGAACTCGAAGTAATAACCTGCGGGAAATTTCACCTTCTCACGAATCAATCGTGTGGCTTCTTCGACGAAGCCTTCTGTGTCGCGTCCTCGCACGTTGATGAGCACGCTGACGCGGCGCTGGGTGTTCTCTCGGGCGATCTGGTTGACGCGATCAACCAGCACGATCTTCGCCACCTGACGGAGCGCAAGAAGTCCGCCGTCCTCGGTGCGCAGGGGCAGGCGCTCCATGGCGACTAGGTCGGCGCGGCGGTCTTCTGCCAGGCGCACCACGATGGGAGTGCGGCGATTCCCCTCGATGAGTTTGCCGACTTCGGAACCAGCGAGTGCGGCTTCAACGAGACGGTTCAGATCATCTGCGTGGACATTGAACTTGCGAAGGGCTTCGCGGTCGGGCTGAATTTCGATCATCGGCACCTTGCCGATGGAGTCGAACGCCGTCTCGCTGCCGCCCGGCAGGCTCTTAAGCACAGCGGTAACTTCGCCTGCGAGGCGTTCCAAGTCGTCGTAGTTTTCGCCGAAGATTTTGCACAGCAAGTCGGCACGAGCACCGGCCATGATCTCGTTGAAACGCATCTGGATGGGTTGGGAGACGAGAATATTCTGGCCGGGAACCTGATCGAGCAGTGCTTTGCGCATCAGTTCGCCAAGGTGTTCTTTGGTGATGGGGTGATCGTTTTCTTTGCGCCACTGGTCGTGCGGTTTGAGCATTACATAGGTGTCGGAGACGTTCGGCCCCATCGGATCGGTGGCAACTTCGGCAGTGCCGATACGGGAGAACACATCGCGCACCTCGGGAAATTCCCGGCGCAGGATGGATTCGCTTTGCTTTTGCAAGTCCAGGGAGGCAGAGAGTCCTGCGCTGGAGCTGCGGATGAATTGAAAGGTGAAGTCGCCCTCGTCGAGTTGTGGGATGAACTCAGCGCCCAGACGCGAAAACAATACGAGCGACCATACGAACAACCCGATCATTGGAACGACCACGAGCCAGCGATAGCGCAGGCCAAAGGCGAGCAGTGGCGTGTAGAGGCGCTTGGTGAGGGTGACGAGCCAGTTGTCCTTTTCCAAGATTTTTCCACCCAAGAGGAAGGAGCACAGCACCGGCATCAGTGAAAGTGCGAGCATGAGCGAACCACCGAGTGCCAACATGACTACGATAGCCATTGGCTTGAACATCTTCCCCTCGATGCCCTGGAGGGCGAGAATCGGCAGATAGACGACGGTGATAATGAGAACGCCGAAGAACATCGGACTGGCGACCTCCTTGGCGGATTTGAGCACTTCCTCGTTGCGTTCGGTAGCGGTGAGGCGGCGACCAAGGGTGTGCTGCTTTTCGCCCAGATGGCGCACGATATTTTCGACCATGACAACGGCTCCGTCGATGATGAGGCCAAAGTCAACGGCACCGAGTGACATGAGATTTCCTGACAAACCCAGTTCCACCATGCCCATCATGGCAAAGAGCATGGACAGCGGGATGACCAGAGCGACGATGAAAGCGGCACGAAAATTTCCCAGCAGCGCGAAGAGCACCACGACGACGAGCAGCGCGCCCTCGGTGAGGTTTTTTTCCACGGTGTGAATGGTGCGACCTACTAGATCACTGCGGTCATAAACGGGACGGATGACAAGGCCGGGCGGCAGCTTGCTCTGAATGTCTGCCAGTTTCTCGCGAACGGCGTTAGCGACGAGACGGGTGTTGGCTCCGGCGAGCATAATCGAGGCGCTCACCAGAGCTTCCTCTCCCTCATGCGTGCTGGCCCCGTTGCGAAAGGCGCTGCCAATGGCGACGGTGGCAACCTCGTGCAAAAGAATGGGTTTCACCGCTCCGGCGAACTTGAGAGGCAGATCAGCGATCTCTGCAGATGTGGTGACACGGCTTGGGGCACGGACGATGAGCTGTTCGCCGCCAATCTCGACGTAACCTCCTCCAGCGTTCTGGGTGTTTTGCGCAACGATTTCCGCAAGAGCGTCAAGGGTCAGACCTGTGGCGGCCAGTCGTGACGGATCGGGCTGGATGACAATCTGCTTCACATAGCCGCCGCTCGCGTTCACCTCCGCCACGCCTGGGGTGCTGCGCAGCATGGGCTTGACGGTGTACTCGTGGATCTGCCGCAGTTCCATGAGCTGCGCCTCCCGCGTGGCGGGTTTTCCCACGGCGTCCGGCGCATAGTCGAGCGTGTAGTAAAAGATTTCCCCGAGGCCGGTGGAGATAGGAGCGAGCTTCACCGCCAGCCCGGGAGGCAGTTCTTTGACGACCGTTTGCAATCGCTCTGTGACCATCTGCCGCGTGCGGTAGATGTCGGTGCCGTCTTTGAAGATCATCGTCACCTGCGAGAGGCCGAACTTGGAGAGCGAGCGCAGTTCCACCATGTCTGGCAGGCCAGCCATTTCGCTTTCGATGGGAAAGCTGACGAGCTTCTCCACCTCCTCCGGTGCCAGGGCAGGCACGGCGGTGTTGATCTGAACCTGAGGATTGGTGATGTCCGGCACTGCGTCAATCGGGAGGTTCAACGCGGACCAACCGCCCACTCCAATCAGAATCAGGGTGCCGAGAATGGCCGCAGAACGCTGCCGCATGAAAAAGTCGAGAACAGGGGAGAGCATGACAGTAGTCGGATGAAATCAGTGACCACAGGTGCAGGCTTTCCCACCGCGAAGCACCTGCAACTCTGCCATCCAAAGCGACATCACCGGCTTGATGACAACCTCGTCGCCTGCATAGAGGCCGTCGGTGATCTCGACAAGCTGGTCGCTCATCGCACCGACTTTGACCGGAGTGCGCAGGTAGAAACTGTCGTTCTTTGCATACACAAATGTGCCCTCGGCGGTGGTGAGCAGGGCAGACTTCGGAATGGAGGTGACGGCATCGCCCGCCGGGAAACGAAAGGTGGCCTGCATGGCGATGCCCGCCTCAATGGACACTCTGGTTTGTAACCGGACTTCAAAGTCTCCGAGTGCGGGATAGGGCGTCTTTTCCACGCTCAGCACAATGGCCTGGAGAGAATCCAAACTCACTGCCAGGCCGGGCTGTACCTTGGCCGCTTGTGCTTGCGTGAGCCATCCCACAGCCTCGGTGCCATGCTGCATGGCCTGCACGCTGATGGTGAAGTACGGGGCGATTTTTTCCTCCGTCACATCGGCGGTTTGCAGGCCGATGGACTTGGCCATCAGATCGGTGAGGGCCACGCCTTTACCTTCTTTGAATTGAGCCCCGTTTTCCGGGCCGTGTTCATCAGCTTCAGCATGACCAGGGGAAAGTGTGGCATGAGAGTCACCGCAACTGGTTAGCACCGTGGCGGCGGGAATGAGCAGGACAAAAAGGAGCAGTTTCATGTTCATGGTTTGGATGCGGTGAGAGTGATGAGGCTGCCGGGAGCGCCTGTCAGAGACTCCAGCATGAGCGCGGCTTCGAGCGCCTGGACCTGGGTTTCAGTGACGGACTCCACAGCGGCGAGATACTTGTCCTGAAGCTCGACGAAGGTGCCCATCGGCACGGCCCCGAGTCGGTAGTGCCTGTCCGCAAGTGCTGCCGCCGCGCTGAACCTGGCAACGGTGTCGCTTTTCCAGAGAGCGAGGCGTGTCTGCTGGGTTTTGAAAAGAAGCAGTGACTCCGTGACCTGCCGTTCCACATCTCGCTGCATGGCGCTGAGGCTGGCCTGCGCCTGCATTTGCCGGGCCTCGGCGGCAGTTACCTCCGCCCTGCCGTTCTTCCAGATAGGCAGAGGAAAGGAGACACCGATGCCGATTATCGACTGGTTTTCCAGTGCTGGGGCATTTTGTTGCTGGAAAAAAGGGCCGACTGTAATCGCTGGATACCGCTCATTCTTGGCAAGTTCGACCTTGAAGCCCTGCTGCTCCAGCTCCGCACGGCGGATTCGCAGGTCATAATGATTGCGCATGGATGTGAGCAGTAATGTTTCGAGCACAGGCGCTGCCTTCATTTCAAGCGCAGCCCTTTTGACCACCAGCGGTGAATCTGCCCGGCGGCCCATGAGCTGATTGAGTTCGAGCAACGCTTTCTGCACCGCTACCGCAGCCGTGGCCGCACGTGACTCGGCTACGAGTGCCGCAGCCTCAATGGTCATGATCTCCAACTGAGGCGCGATACCCGCAGGCTCCCGCTGCACCATGACCTCCCGCAATGAGGCGTAACGGGCTGCAACTTCGCTCGCGGCAGTGGCGATCTCCTGTTGCGCCGCCAGCGTGCAGCCAAGCACACGCACGCGTGAGGCGAGATGGAAACGAAAACGATCCAAGCCCAGCTCTGCGAGCGCGATGTCACGATTAGCGATGGCCTTGCGCAGACCAAGCCGCCCCGGCCATTCGATAGGCTGCGCAAGGCTGGCTGAAAAGGCCAGCCCGTCAGAGCTAGCTCCCGGCGCGATGAGTTTGTTTCTACCGTATTGGAGTTCGAGCGTGGGATTTGACTGCTTGCCCGCCGTGCTGCCGTTGGCCCGTGCCTTGACAATTTCCGCTTCATAAAAGCGGATTTCCGGGTTGGCCGTAAGTGTAATGGAAACCAGGTGCTCAATACTTTTGGGCACGGGCTGCTCCGCTGCTGTAAGCGATGAAAGGACTGCATAAAGCAGGGATGAAATGAGAATCGTACGCATGATGAAACGGGATCGGGTTGCAAAGGACAGGCATGAAGAAGCCCCGGCGTGAGGCTGTGTGGATGCCACCATCTGCGGGTGTGCATCAATCCGGCGCATTCATTCACCACCCCATACGGCGGTGTTGCACACGGAAAATAATCAGGCCAATTCCGAAGGAGCGCGCGCTGGTAATGCCGCACGGCTCACAAAGATCCACGTCGTTCGTAGCTCAATTGGTGCGGTGGTCATTTCGCTGACAGAACCAGAAAGGGCTGTCGAGCTTTCATTCCGGTGAAACATCGCCGCCAGCAAATCAAGCAGCTCTACCATCTGCATTTCCGGCATCATTATCACTGCAGGCACCTGGCTGTGAGCAATGGTGTCGCTGGGACAGGTGTTTTGTGACTCCCCGCCATCTTCATGATGAGCTGGCTCGCCTTGGCATTCACAAGACTTGCAGGTGCTTTCTGGAACCCAACAGCAAATCGAGGCAGGCACCATGAGAGCCAGCAGGATGAGTGCGGTGATTTGCCAGAAGCGTTTCATTGACGAAGAGATACCGAAAATCGCAGATGAGCGGGAATGGTCAAGTGTGATCTTGGTAGGCAGCAGGACTTGGCGATGTTGATGAGAGCAATCCATGCACCTCAGTTGCCAATGCTAACGAACACCGGGTTGCATGACCGAACCGAAGCGCGTTCTGCCTCGGGATAGCTAAAAAAGAGACCCGACTTGCGCCGAACCTCTCTTCGCCTTTCTCAATCATGCCGACAAGCCAACATGATTGTCGAGCAGGCCGTGGAGGGCTTCCGTGCGGCGAGGGAGTTCGGTGAGGTTGCCCTTAAACGATCCGGTGAAAGCATTGAACAAGCTCCACACGTTCCGTCCCTCAAACGCATCATGACGAGGCTCGCGCCATTCATGCAATACGGGCGGGATGAGACGCGTGCCAATTTGCCGGCCTTGTGAGGAGCCAGCCTGAGGGACTGATGGAGCCTGGTCGTCTTGACTGACATTTTCCTGCGGAACCTGTCCAAGAGCGAAGCTTGTTTGCGCCTTGTGAACGACGCCTGAGTCGTCTTTACCATTCTCAAGCTGCATGGCTCCTCCATCCCTTCTCTCAACTTTCGGCCCAAGCAGTGGCCCCCGCGTATTACTCCTTATTCCTTGCCGGAGGGCAATGAAACCTCTTTCATGCGCATGCACCGCATGATCGCCCTTCCCGAGCCCATTCAGATCGTCATACTCCGCAACCGCTCCCAAGTCGTTCAGGACGTCAAGGCCTGTGATACAGATGCACCAGATGGGTCCCATGTATCATGTGTGATTCCACTCAGTTCCTTGCCTTCAACCATCTGCGCTATGCCGAGAGACCCCGGAACCGGCCTACACGATAAAACGAGCCAAAATAATTCCAACAAGAGTGCGCCGAAGAATGCCGGGGGCAACGTGCTACCAAACTTGTTCGGCTGAATCACCACGTCATGCCAACTCTCCAAAATCTTCTAGCGTCTGGATATTTCGCCAGAGAATTGCCTCCCAGTTTTTCCACCGCCTCATTCGCTAATGCGGTGACTGGGCCAAACGATGGATTGGTCGCCCAAATATCAACCGTAGCCGGCTCGCCTCGATACGCGGAAATGTGTGTTCACAACATGGTCCGCAGCGGCGGTCTTCGGAGACATCTTGGAATTCCGAATCCAGTTCATTACTCGCGCCAGTGTTCGTTCATTGTTCAACATTGGGCGGCGTTGCAGCAAAGCGCCCACCGCTCTCCATTTTCGCTAACGAAGCCTGTGGACACGGGAGCAGAGAGGGCAATCACGGGATCTCATGATTTCACAGCTAGAACGATGCGCCGGGCAGAATTAAGGGCCTCAGGGCGTTTTCTTATTCACGCTGACATCAACCGATTCTACCCCTCAGTTTACACCCACTCGATTCCATGGGCAATCGAAGGGAAGAATGTGGTCAAACAGGCAAAGGCAACAAATATTCTCAATACAATTTGGTCTGATAGATTGGATACCAATACACGCAATATGAACGATCAGCAGACGGTGGGTATACCCATTGGACCAGACACCTCTTTGTTGCTCGCCGAGTGTGTTCTGGCCGCAGTCGACGAAGAGCTTAATCAAACTATTCCCGGCTTGCGGGGGATTCGCTTTATCGATGATTATGAGTTTGTAACCAACAAGCGCTCCGAAGCTGAGGTGGTCGTAAGCACCTTACAATCTATTTTGAGTAAATTTGAATTAGCACTCAATCCGACAAAGACACAAATCATCGAATTGCCGCACCCAATCGAACCGTTGTGGACCTCACGTCTCAGAACTTTCGTCTTTAGAGACGCTGGCACCAAGGGACAGCGGACAGATCTCACCGCCTATTTCGACAACGTTTTTGCTCTGGCAAGGGGTGCCCCAGACGAAACAATTTTCAAGTATGCCATTCCACGACTTAACGCTGTGGATCTAGCTCCCGACAACTGGCAGATTTTCCAATATCTTCTCAGCCAATGTGCTCGTTGTGAACCAGCGTGCCTGCCTCAGGTTTGTGATCAAATATTTTACTATCAGTCGAACCAAGGCTTGGCCGTGGACATTCCACTTTGGACCGTTTGCCTTGAACAAACCATCCTTGAACGATTGCCCTTGGGACAAGCCAGCGAAGCGCTTTGGGCACTATGGATGATGCGGTGCCTTGGCATCAGCATGTCTGAATCTGTGGTGTCCGCCATCGATACTTGCGATGATTCTCCCGTAGCACTGATGGCGTTGAGCATGTCCAGCTATGACTTTTGGAATGAGGCGTCCTTTCCTCGACTTCAGGCATTTGCCGAACCATCGGAACTATTCGGGAGGCATTGGCTTCTCTGTTACGAGTCCAATAAGCAAGGGTGGCTGACTCCGCCATCAGGAGTGGATTCCCTCGGTGCGCATCCTCAATTCGACTTTTTGCGTAGCCAAAATGTGTCGTTCTTCAATATCAATGCACTCCCGCGCATACTCAGCCGGTACGTTCCCGGATCAGGCGGTGGAGGCGGGAGCGGTGAATACTAGCTACTTCAGCGCTGGCGATTGTTTAATCATCGCCCAGGGCTCGACCAGGATGCCTTCGGCAAAGTGGGAGCGGCAGGAATCAAGCTGCACACGATTCGGTCACCTCAGCGATCACATCGTAATCGAAACGGTGGTTTGCAAGGGAGATGGTTGTCTGTCTCTCCACGCCCCTGTTATCTAGCCGCCGCTCAGAGATCAGATGAAGATTTTTCCTGGCCCTTGAACAGACCACATAGAGCAGCTTTTTCGCACTGTCCTGACCGTCTGTAAAATGTGGCACCATGCCTTCCAGCAGAGCATACGAAATCACGGCATCATACTCGTCGCCTTTGATTCCGTGAATCGTCGAGACGGTAATCCCGCCCCGGTTTCCAAACACTTTTCGGAAATTGCTCAATTCGCCGATGAAGCCAGCTCCATCACTGGTCAACCTCTCGATCCTGCTGCGGGCACTCTCGAAAAAAGCTGCATGATGCTCCTTCAGCATGGCATTCATTTCTATGTTGCAACCAAGCTGCAGGCATAGCTGGTGAAAAAAGGCCTCTAAATATGCCAATCCATCTTCCTCTTCGATTTTGATACTGTTGCAATGGCGAAGCAACATTTTCGATGTTAAGCCGTCAGTGGAAAATCCGGAGGCCGCCAGGTCAACTAGAATTTCATTAGCCCAGCGCTTTCGGCGAATGAACATCGCTGGCGATGCTGTTGTGAGCGCCAGTCGACACATTTTGTACCAGAAATTATCCAGATCCCTGCCGAAAGGAATGAGCCCGGGGCCATCGAAATCATATTCGGGCAGACGCGTCACCAGTTGACGCGTCATGCTTGCCAATGAAACCCACCAGGGTGCCAGGATGCATACTTCATGAGGTGCTATGCCAACGACCTCAATATTGTAACGCACCAATCTGACGATCTCCTCATGAAGCGCATCCAGCTGAACTGTGTCGATGAAGGAAATCTTGCTCGGATAGTCTCGATGTGGCGAGGCAGATTCGATCGTCGTATCGAACACATTGAATTCGCTAAAATAATCTACGACGCGCTCTGACGACCTGTAGTTCTTTGAAAGTTCCATCTCATTGATAGTGATGTCTGCCATTCTTTCGAAATCGGCGACGGGTATCGGGTAGCCCCCAAGCGAACCGTAAATCGACTGGTTTGGATCGCCGACGACAAAAATAGTCGACTCGCCTTGGCTGGCTTTGACAATTGCCGCAATGATTGAGTACTGGATCGACTTGGTATCCTGATATTCGTCAACCAAGACCTTAGAAAATATCTTCCCCAGAATCATGCTCATCAAGGGCTGTTCTTGAATCAGCTGATATGCATAATAGAGCATCAACTCGAAATCGATCTGCCCATTGTCAGACAGAATCTTTAAGTAATCGCTCAACACCTGCTTCACACTGTCCAATCTCCAGCTGTTCGTGCAGGCATATTTAATACCTGTTTCCGTGTAATAGAATTCGCAATCGCGGAACTGGATGCGGGGATTCGTATATTGGCTGCAAAGATCAGTTATTAGCTGTTCAGAAGAATAGGAATTAATGACCCTGAAGCCATTTTTTAATTTTTCGTGGTAGATTCCGTATGGTTTTAAAATCCACTCCAGGCAGAATGAGTGAATTGTTCCAATCCACAGTTGTGATGCATCCACGCCGAGAAGATCAATGCGTTCGTGGATCTCGTCAGCAGCGCGATGGGTGTAGGTAATTCCCACTATGCGTTTCTTGTCACTGGTAAGACACGACAGCTCATACGCGATCTTGTAAGTCAGGGTCCGCGTTTTGCCGCTGCCGGGACACGCAATAAGGAAGACATTGCCGTCGCTCCTGACGGCGGCATCCTGCTCAGGATCGAGCTGATCTTCGGTCCAGACGAACATTTCTAAAAACGATCCATGATTGGGTTGATAACGTCAGAGGGAAAAGCGGCAAGCGTTTGATTCCTCAACTGAACAAAGTCAATTAGACCATAGCTAAAATCATCAATGGTCTCTTTGTACGCATTGATTTCGGCTGCGGTAAGTTGCTGGTTCTGGACGATCTTTTCCACCCGGTAACTCAAAATATTGACCCACACTCGGTCCGTAAGAAGCGGCTTGGCGAAAAATATTGCATCCAAAATGTAGTCCGGAATGGTAGTCCGATAGTCTATCATTCTGCTTAACAGCAAGGCAAACCAGCCCTTGCCCTTGTTTTCGGCAATCGTCAGTGCCCGGCGACCATACTGTGTTACATCCTGGGATTCTAGTTGCGTCCTTGCGCCGACAATGGTTGCTGCATCGGCATACACCTCGCCAAGCACACTGACAACCTTTGCGGCATTGCCAGCCGCGATGAAGTCCACCTCAAAAGTGTGATGCGCGAAGGTGAGTCCGATCCAAGAATTCCCCTGCGCAAATGTTTCAAGCGCAAATTTTCTCCGAATACCGCTTTGTTGGGAAGCCAGGCATTTGGCTTTGAGTTTCTTGATTTCGTCCGAATCTCTGACGTTCGGAGTGGTGTCAATTATTGCGGTATCAAGGTCAGTAACGACTGCGCACCTTTTCCTGATCCTGTCATCATGAAACAGAACAGCAACATTCTGGAAACCCGTGCTGCGTATGTTGATCAAACTGATCCCCAGCTCATCCAGGCTGATGCCGAGCACTTTCTTTACAAGGATGGGGATCAGGATTTCCTCAGCATCTCCTTCTATTAAAATGACGCTTTTGGCAAACAGCAGATTGCTTCGCACTGCGTCCAGGTATCTCTGTGTAACATTGATCTGACCGTCTGTCAGGCCAGTCGAAGGCTGATATGCCTCGCAGACTGGGGACTGTCTTCCGAGAATGTTCATATTGCGAACATTGCTCACTTCGGAGATCTGAGTGGAATGCGTAGAGTATATGATCTGTGTATTCGCGAAGTTGAGCTTGTCGAAAAGCGTTTTCTGAATGTGCGTGTGGATGTGCGCCTCGGGCTCCTCGATGATGAGGAAATTTGCGAATGATTGCTTGGTTTGCTGGTATTTGAATTCCAGGAGCTTCAAGGTCAAGAAAATCAAATTTGCACCACCGAGACTCAGATCATTGATTCCGCCTTCGTGCCCGTCATCAGCCTCTCCAACGTAGAGTTTCAGCGATTGGAAGAGCTTGTCTGCATCATTGGAGAGGTCGGATTTGATAGAAAGTGCCGCTGGCGAATATGTCTCACCGGCAGTTCCTCTTATGGTGTCGGCAATATCGGATTGGAGCGTCCGCACGTCCTGAAGACTCTCGATGGAAGCATTCAGTTCCCGGACCATGGTTGTAATGGGCACTAGCGCCGCCGGGTCGATTGCTCCGCTCTTGCTTTTAAGCAATGTCAAAAGAGGATTCGTCCTGTTGTTGTGGAATTCCGCTACCACGTCCCGCAGTGCCTGAATATATGTAAAACAGATCTCCTGGAAAATCGAGAATCCCGCTGGAACGCGAGCGCCGAGAATCGGATTCTCAAGCTCCCTGCTGGGGACCGCAGTTTCAAAATCACCCACCAGTGCCTTATATACTGCGTCATCGTTGAAATCGGCAGAGCTTCTTCCTGTGATAACTGGCTCATAATCTGCAATCGTGATGGCTTGTCGAATGCCGTCCAGAGCGTCGTGGTCGCCGTCCTCAGTTCTCGACAGTGCTGCCCTGATCTCCGCCTTGGGCCGAAAGATCAGATTGTATGTGGCGCGCTCGATTGAGGCACCGCTAACATCTGCGGTCCCGTGCAGGAATAGGGACTGTACCGATTCATCGGCCGAGATCTCATCGAACTCAATGCTGATAATGATCCAGTGGCCTCTCCATTCACCCAAGGCACGGCAGAAGTCGCCCTGTTCCAGTCGAACAGCCGAACGCCGCATGTTTTCATCCAGTAGCAGTCGAAGCGCACGAAAGATGTTCGTTTTTCCCGAGCCGTTTTCGCCGATAATGGTGTTAATTCCCTTGTTGAACACCAATTTCGTATTCCTGAAATTGCGATAGTTTACGAGGGAGAGCTTTGAGATGTGCATTGATCAGGTTGCCTTTTGTGGTCTGTTGGGTAGGTGTGCAGCCTTGAGCCTTGCCAGAGTTAAAAATTCTGTGGTATCGTAGTCGGCACACCCTTTAAGGCAACGGCGATATTTTTCGCAACCGACGTGCCATCGGGCTCAATCAGAATGCGCCTTTTTAAAGCACTCGCAGCTTTGTTGAGATTTCGCATAGTGCTCTCTTTGCCTCTGCGATTTTCTCGCGCACCTCAGGCGATATTGTCCGCTTTCCCTTCTTCGACTTGCTCCCTCATCCGAGCACATGACTGCGCGGCCAAGCCAAATCAAGACTGGAGATAAAAAATGTTGCCTGACCGAGCGGCGAGACTTGAATACTGTAAATGGTTACAGTAGGATCCGCAAAAATGCGGGATAAAAATGCAATGACTAAACGCCAGGAGGAAGTTCTCGGTTTTATCGAGGACTTCGTTAAAGAGCGGAGTTTTGCGCCCATCTTGCAGGAGATTTGTGATCATTTTGGCTTCAAGAGTCCGAACGCGGCGAGCGACCATCTCAAAGCTCTGGCAAAGAAAGGCTACGTCGCGTGGTCCCCGAACTCGCCGCGCTCAATCCAATTGCTCGTGCGGCGTGCGGGCAGGCCCGGAAGGACAGACATGGTGACGGTTCCTCTGCTGGGACGGATCGCGGCAGGCCATCCCATTTTTGCATTGGAGAACGTGGAGGACCATTTGGAACTGCCAAGGCAGCTTTTTCGTGGACGGAAGCTGTTTGCTCTGAAAGTGCAGGGCGACAGCATGACTGGGGCGGGTATCTTCGAGGGCGATCTTGCCATTCTCGCCGCACAGCCTGATTTTGAAAACGGGCAGATCGCCGCCGTAGTGGTGGATGAAGAAGCCACGCTTAAGCGTCTCTATCGCACCTCCAGGGGACTGCGATTGAAGGCAGAGAATCCGGCTTTCCCGGATCGTGTCGTTTCTTCGGAGGCGGCGCGAAGCTGTCGCCTCGCAGGCATTCTGGTGGGAACCATTCGACGTTTCTGAGCCATGCCAGCCGCCGCCCTCAGTGATGCAGCCTTGGATCGTCTGAATACTCTGGCGCGACGCTTTGGTTGCCCGAAGCTCATCCCCTTGCGACGCAAGGAGATGAAGCCGGAGCATATCCAATACCTCGACTTGCTGCCGGAGCGTGACTTGTCCGGGGCCACGCCGCTGCCACAGGCGGTGGCGGAGTTTCAGGGCCGGGCGGTCCTTTATTTTCTGGATGGCACTGCCAGTGCGCCTTTGCCACAGCAGTTGCAGGATTTGCAACAGCTACTCGCCAATCGTGGGGAGCACGCTGTTCTTGCCGTGTCGCGGCCTGGAGATCTGACCCTGTATCCACTGAATTTGGACCGAAAAGAACTGCTATCCGGGCGCTTTGATGTGGTGCAAGTCAGGGATGAGCGCGCGCCTTTTTTGTTTCAAGAATTGGCCTCCGGCAGCAGGGTCATCGAAGGGCGCATGACGGAGGCCGACCCCGTATTTTCAGAGATTCACCGACTGATGTCGAATGCCTCACTCGCTCTGGCGGGAGAGGAGGGTGAGGGACCATTGGATGGGCTGACGGTTCTCTCCATGACGGGCAGGGCGTTGTTTTTCCGCTTTCTTATGGATCGCCGTATCGTTGATGTGGATGATCTGCCCTCTCCGCTACGCAGCGGAGGGCTTCAGGGAATTTTCTCATCGGCGGAAAGTGCTGCTCAAATCTCCGTCTGGCTGGATGAGACGTTCAATGGCGACCTGCTGCCTCTGGTGGAGGCGATCACAAAGCAGACACCAACACGCGAGCGGAAGGAGCTTTATCTCCAAGCGTATCAAGAGGCGGAAAAATTGACGGATGGCGCGGTATTTCTTCATCTGGAAGCAATCCTGAAAGGCTACGAGGCTGTCTCAAAAAACCATGTGCAGATGATGTTGCCAGGAGCTGTGGACTGGACGGATCTGAACTTCCGCCACATACCTGTGGGCGTGCTCAGTCAGGTGTATGAGTCTTTTAGCCACCAGTGGGATTCGGACGCCGCCCGTGCAGACAGCGTTCATTACACGCCAAAGAATCTAGCGAAGCTGCTGGTGGATCAGGCATTGGCCGGCTTGGATGAGCCGCATCGGGCCAAAGTGCTCGATCCCGCGTGCGGAGCGGGCGTGTTCCTCGTGCTGGCCTTTCGCGAGATCGTACGCCGGCGCTGGGAAAAGGATCGCAAGGAGCAAGGTGATGATGCGAAGCGCCCCGGCAAAGCAGTCATCCATGAAGTGCTCTATAAGCAGCTCTGCGGTTTCGATGTCAGTGAACCCGCCTTGCGCCTCGCTGCTCTCGGCCTCTACGTCACCGCCATCGAACTGAATGAGATCACCAAACCCTTGTCCGAATTGCACGCACCCGCTGCTCTCAAGAACCTTGTGCTATTCAACTTTGCACCCAAGGACGGTGCTGAACGCAAGCGCGGCTTTGTGCTGGGCAGTCTGGGGGATGATGTGGACAAATCCTTTGACGGTCAGTTTGATGCCGTGATCGGCAATCCGCCATGGACACGCGATACTTTGAAGCAGGGAGATAAAGCTGGCACACCTGATGACAAGAAAAGGCGGAAAGACACAGATCGTATTTTCACCGCCATCGGGAGGAGGGTTCTGTTAGCGTCTGGACTGAATGTGGAGGCTGCCTCATATGAGAGTCCGGGCGGTGTTCCCGACGTGCCATTTATCTGGCGGGCGACGGAATGGGCCAAGCCCGGCGGGGTGATAGCCTATGCGTTGGATGCGAGGCTTATCCTAAGCCAATCGAAAATTAGCAAAGCTGCACGAGACGCAATTTTCAAAACTGTCATGGTAACCGGTATTCTGAACGGTTCGGATTTAGAGAAAACGGCCGTTTGGGAAACAATTGATGAACCTTGGCTTCTTTTGTGGGCAAGGAACACAAAACCCGACATTGAACATGCGGCTTTCAATTTGCTGACGCCCGTGCGTGAGAACTCATTTAGCAGCAGAGGCGATTTTCGGCTGGATTATCAGGCCGCCTATCCTGTTCCGGTGCGATCAGTCATCCATCGTGGCTGGCTGCTCAAAGCTCTGGCAATGGGCACGATGCTGGATGTGGAGGTAATGGAGAAAATCGAGCAAGCTCGAACCAGACAAACGGTTGGATCATTCTGGAGCGGCAAACTGCAAAGCTGCCAAGGATTCGGCTTCAAATCACGCAACAAGCCACCGCCTGATTGGCTGCTGGGTTTATCCGTGTTTGTGGTGCCGACGGATGAAACGCTTTTCGATAAGAAAAGGAAATTATCCACCTACGAGGAGACCTATGGAAAAGCACCGCTGGAATGCCCTCGGCAACAAGAGAACTACAAGCACCCGCTTGTACTGGTGGCACGCACGCCAAGGGAAGGCAGAGACACCCCCAAAGCCTACAGGGAGCTACATGAAGATGTCTGTTTTGACCAGTATCATTATGGCTATTCTGCCGCTTGCCGCAAAGACGGCAAACTGTTGACTGCGATAATTCACGTCATCGTTCATAGCGAGTTGTTTCGGCATTACTGCTACATGCGTAGCGCCTACATCGGTGCAAAGCACCGAATCATAACCAAGGAGGATGTTGATTCGTTTCCCTTCCCCATCCTCGAAGAACTCACAGATGATGATCGCAACAAAGCCTTGGAACTTGCATCATTAATCGACGCTCGCAGCACGATCAACTGGAAGTCCGTGGACAATTTTGTATGTGGTCTCTTTGGGTTGTCTGCCTCTGATGCTGAGGTGGTCCACGAGACCGTCGAGCATAATGGCCCCTATCAGAAAACGCGTGGGCTTGCCGCACAGCCGCCAGACAGTAATGCACTATCCTCGTTTGCTTCCTGCCTTGGGCGCGCCTTGCAGCCTTTGTTCAAGATCGTGAAACAGAAGGTGCGAGTCCAAGCGGTGGATCAAAAAAACGGCGAATGGAATCCGCCGTGGCGGTTTGTGACCGTTCTGCTCGAAGGAGATACTTTCGAGCCTACACCGGCGTTCATTGCGAAGCTGATGCGCGTCGCTTCTGAAACCTCAGCAAGCAGGGTGGTCATGCCGGTGCCAAGTGGTGGCCTAGTGATGGGGCTGCTGAATCAACGCCGTTTCTGGACTCGCAGTCGAGCGCGGCTCTGCGCGCTTCATCTGGCCGGGGAGCACTTGGACAAGAACTTTCCCCTGCCGAGCCGTCCATGATGCCTCTTGTTTTTTCCAGACCGCCACCCCGTTACCGGGTGCCACATGATCGAATCGGCCTCCGCCTAGCCTTCGCGATTCATCAGGCCGTGTCCCGTGCTTTTGAGATGATCCGTGCGGACGGCTATGCTTTGGCCATAGCGGGTGAGAATCAGATTACCGAAAGACTGGAAAATACGCTGGAAAATCGGGTTTGGAACAAGGGAGAGGTGGAAGCCTTTGATCATCATTTTTTCCGGTCTGTCTCACGCGGCAGCGAGGTGGTGAACTTTGATGGCGTCAAAATCAGCAAGAAGCCTGATCTGGTTTTCAAACTGCGCCGGGAGCATCGCGTGGATTGGGATCAGTGCCAGGATGCGGTCTTCGCCGAGTGCAAGCCAGTGGATCGCCAGCATAGTCTCACGGGGCATTATTGCGCGGTGGGAAAAGATTGCACGGGCATCGAGCGATTCATCATCGGCGATTATGCCTGGGCAATGGAGGAGGCGTTCATGATCGGCTATGTGCGTGGTGGCCACACCATCGCCCGAGATTTGCCGCCCGTGTTGGCGGATGCCGTGCGGCACCGCCAACTCGGCAGTCCCGCAAATGTTGAAGTCTTGGAGACTTCGCCTTTGAATCATCAAACGGACAGACTACATCGCACGGTCCACCAGCGTCTATTTCCATGGAATAAGGATGATGCGGCCACGCCCATCGAGATATTTCACTCCTGGCACGAATGCGGGTGAGATCGGGCCGGAATTCTTTGTGACGCAAGTTCTGCGCCGAATCAGTCGGCCTAGAAGAGATCACCCGCTGGGCTCTGCCACGGGCACCAGCTCAAGTACTGGAGCCGTCCGAGCTGAAGCGACGTGTGAAAGAGGAGCTTCGGCAAATGCTGGAAGCTTTGAGATGAACGAGTGATAGCTAAAAAGAGAACTCGAAGATGGCTTGCCGCCATCTTCGAGCCTGCTTTTTTCATGCCGAAAGTCCAACATGGGTGTCGAAGAGGCCGTGCAGTGCCTCGGTACGTTTCGGGAGTTCGATGAGGTTGCCCTTCAGCGTCTCGGTGAACGCATTGAAGAGGCTCCAGACGTTCCGAGGCTGGAAGGCCTCATGGCGTGGCTGGCGCCATTCATGCAGAACCAGAGGAATGTGACGGTTGGGACAGACACCGACATCCAGAGCACGAACCACGAGATCGTGGGCCGTGCGGTCGTCGAGGTCTGCGAGCTTGTAGCTCGCGATGCGGCTATCCTGATGGTGCCAGCGCTCCATCAGTTTGCCCACGGCACTCTGAACGAGACCGGGCAGATCACGTACAATGAACCTGGTGTGCTTGCGGGCGAGTTTTACCTCGCCGTAAAAGGCGAGATTGTCGCAGCAAAATACCGTTGATCCAGCCACGATGCCGGCGGGGAACGTTTTGTCGTGGCTGTTGCGCAACCCGAGCACCCAGCAGTAATCCTTGTCGTGTTCACGACGCTGGATTTCCATGAGGCCGAAGTAGCGCATGCCATCGTGTGTGAGGCTGTGGGCCTGAGTGCCGACAACAAGGCCGTTGCTACGGAGGGTGCCTTCCACCTGTTTCACCAGTTCGATGTGGGGGATGGGACTCCAGCTTTCCGTGGGGCGTGGGGTGGGAACTGCAACTATTTCCTGCCGCTCAGCGGCACGAGCGCCACAGTGGAGGATGAGATTGGGATGGGAACGTTGGATGAATGTGGGGGCTTCAGGTTCGAGATGAGCAATCATGATGGTGTTGTGGTTTGGGGTTGAAGACGTCAGGAAAAGAGACGTTCGATTCTTTCAATGACAGGAACTGCGAGCAACCGGGCCGTAAGCTCACCAGAGCTGGTCCAGTAACGATCACCTGCCACATCCCTCCACTCGACCTTGATGGTGCCAAGCGGAGTGATGATGGTGGCTCGCCTGAGTCGCTCGTGTTTGTCGAAGACAATGGACGAGATGCGTTTCATGAAACGACAAGAGCCAGACACACCGATGAAGGCACGTCTGGCTCCTTGGGGTTTGGGTGGGATCAGATCTTCAGGCCTTGGATGGACCTGAGCGTGGAACGGACAGACTGCATTTCGCGGGCACTGGCCTTCTGGTCACGGTTGATGGCCTTCAGCTTCAAGGAAAGGTCGCGCAGCAGGCTGAAACCTTCATTGAGCTTGTCTCTGATGAGCAAGGTTATGTCGATGGCTTCTTCCGTCGGGCTTTTGGGTTCGTTGGCTGCAGTTCCTTCGGAGGTGGGGTTCGTGATCATTGGTTTGGGTGGTGGTGCTGGCGGATGAACAGGCCGGGATGGAGGCATGTTCACCGGAGCGGGTTGTTGGTTTGCTGAGGGCTGGGTGTTGGCTCCATCAGGTCGAAGAGGCATCACGATCATCTGCCTGCCCTTGTTGTGGAAACGCAGCGGGGCGATTTGATCGATGATGCTGATGATGCTGATGGTGCTGAGACCGTAATCGAGAGCCTTGATGAGTAAGCGTCGGGGCAGGAAGATCAGTGCTTCCAGGCCTTCCACTTTGGCATCGGGCACAGGAACTCGTGTCCAAGGCTCATTGCCGTTCTCTTTACCGAGGAGCAGCAATTGCCCCTCTTTACATTCCAAGCCGATGGTCTGGAACTTCTCCGGATCGTGACAAGGCATGCGCTGGATGAGCTTGGAGAGCGCTTCCAGTTTTGCCGAGTCGAGCGTGATATGGGTCTTGGCGTCGTCTGGGTTCGGGATGGTTTGTCGCCAGTTGGGATAGTTCCCTTCGATCTGCTTGCTGATGAACCGCCAGCGTCGGCTGCTGATCTGGACGGTTTTGTCGTCCGCCTTGAGCTGCCATTCGCCGTCGTTATTAAATTCCTTCCAACCGAGGAACTTGGTGTTCGGAATGATAACGGAGTGCTTCAACGGCAGCGCAAAGGAGTTTGCGCTGTACAGATGCTTGCCGTCGGTGCCAACGATGTAATGGGCCTTCGGGTTGCTGGCGTCGATGAATGTGCCGTTGAGAACATACCGCGTGCTGTCGATACTGGCACAGTCCATCGCTTCGTGGATGGAGCGGCGCAGTTCGGGCGGCAGCGGGATGGCCTCACCAGGAAAGCGCGGGGTCATAGGGAATTCCGCAAGTGGGATGAGTTTCACCTTGGATTCACCGAGGTTGTCAGCCAGGGCGAATTTGATGACGGGTCCGCCCGGCGTGGTATCAATGAGCAGACTCTCGTTGCGGTCACAGTTCTTGGTGAGCTGAACGAGTTGGTCATGGGGGACAAATACCGTCATGGCAGGTCCTGTGGCGGGTTGTTCGAGACGAACGGTGACGAAGCGGTCAAGATCGGTGCTCGTGAGAGCAATCCAACCATCGGCCGTACGCTCGACTTTAACGTACTGCAGAATGGGCAAAGTGGATCGTGGATTGATCACTTTGCCAAGTCCTGCGAGAGCGGGTTTCAATTCCGCAATGGGAAGAGTGATGGGGTTCATGGGTGTGGCGGTTGAGGTTGATCGCCCGGATGCAATGGTTGCTCCGGCGGGATGTTGGTTTGCGGAACGACAATGATGAATTCCTGTCGCAGTTCCTTGATGGCTGGCTGCGAAGAGGAGCGAGGGCAGGCTGTGCCTGTGAGGACGAGCAGCGCACAGGCTGCCAGTCTGATGAAATGGAAAATGTTCTTCATGAGGAATGATTTTTCGATTTGTACGCAAACAAGCCCATGCACCGGTGGAGGCACATGAGCTTGAGCGTGGGTTTTGTTATGGAACTAGTCCGCAGCTTCAGTTTTGTATTTGAGCTGGGCTGTGATGCATTCGGCGGCGCGAATGTCGGTGCGCGAGCCAAGGTAAACCGGCTGGTAAATGCTGCCGGATTCCTTGAACGCGTACAGGTAGCGGCACTCCACCACGGCTCCCGGTGCAGGAACTTCATGGTTGGGTGGGATGGTTACATTGCCAGCAGGGCGCACCTTGTCGCCCTCGAACAGGATCAACGAGACGCTCCGTTTATCATTCACCTTGGTGACGATGAACGAGGCGGTTTCGTGGAACTTGTATTTGAGCTGGTCGCCTCCGCTGTTGGGGCGACCGGGGGTGTAAGGCGCGTCCTTGTGTTTGAACACAACGCCTTCTTTCCCCTCGCTTTTAAACTGCTGGAACCAGCCAGCCGTTTGAGCGGGGAAGAATACCCGCACCTCCCGGATATGGGGATGATCAAAGGAGTTGAGCATGTCGCGCATCCGCAGATAGCGCACCGAGAAGGCCAGAAAACGCATGTCCTCCGGGCCGATGGTGAGCAGGTCGAAGGAGTGGAAGGTGTCTCCTACCGCTTCACCGTCGATCAGGAAGCTGCGCGGGTATTTGGCCGCGTTGCGTGCGATCTCTTCAGGAACGGCGGTGGGGAATCCCAGGCGGTTAATGCCTGTGATTTGGTCGCCGTCTTTTTTGATGAGCAGCCGACGGCCATCGAGCTTCTCCTGCATCCAGTAGTCTGGATTGAGCAGAAATTGATCGAGCTGCTGTTCGTTGATGGGATTGAGGAGCTGGCACTGAATGCCGGTGTGTTTGTTGGGAGAGTCCGGTCGCGTAGTGGGAGCAGCGTCGGTTCCAGGCTTGTAGCCCTTCGCCATCTTTTCCCGGACGAGTTTGTCGTAGATGTCTTTGGCAATCGGATATTCGACCGGCGTCTGCGTTTTGCTGCCTGTGCTGAGTGTGGAACCGCGACGGCCATAAGCGAAGTATACGTGATAACCATCATCCTTGGGTGAGATGCTGGCTTGGTACACTTTGTCGGAGGGTCCTTCGCGAAAATACAAAGTGATGCTTTCCATGAGGTGCGTTCCTTTCTTGAAATGAAAAGAGCCGGACGATCCTGCGATCATCCGGCTCTGGGTTTGGAGTGGGGGACGTGTGCTGAGCGTCAGTAGTTGTAGGGATCTCGGCGTTGTTGATGACGAATGCGCATTGAGAGGATTGATTTTCCGATGGAGACCAATCCCGCAATGAGTCCGACAACCAGCAGCACCGAGAGCGGCACCAGGACAACGTTGGAGGTCGTCTTGCTGATGACGTCGATCCACAGGTTGAACTGGTTCAAAGCCAACGTGACCAGGGGGGCCACCAGCAAGGCGGGCACCGCAAGTCCGAGAGCAAGACGCAGGTTGAACTTGAGCCACTCCCGCAGGGTTCCCTGTGGTGAGAGCCAGTATTCAAACCGACGGCAGGTGAAGCTGATCACCTCAGCAGAGCGCTCAATGGCGCTGAGATGAGGCAGGGCATCGTCAATGACGGGTTCACTGAGCGGTTCAGGCTGCCAGCGTCGAATGACGATCTGGCGGGCCTGCTTCGCCCAGGTGGTGGCGGGCACCGTTGGGAGCTGCCGGGGTAGCGTTGGGGACTGTTCGTCCCATTCTGGTTGTTCCATCATAATGTTGGCGTGTTTTAGCCCCGAGGGCGGTTCCGATGACAAACAACAGCACGCAGCCCACGGCGAGAGTGCCGGTGGCAATCTCCCAGCGCGTGGTGGCGGCGTGTTGTTCCGAGATGCGATCTTCCAGTCTGATGATCTTGGCCCGGTATTCCGGTCCGAGGTCAGGAGGCGGATCGTCGAAGAACCAGCCTGCGCTCATGTTAGGCGTGAACAGCATCAGGAGGCTGGTGATGAGGATGAGATTTTTCATTGTGGGTGTGGGGATGGGCCGCAGGCCAGCGCTCATGGTGAGCGCCGACCTGCAGCAGGGTTTAATGCCAGCGGCGGCATTCACTAAAGTACTCGCAGCTTGAGCAGTGCATCCCAGGCGAAGGGATGAAGTCACGACGCTGCAATCCTTCCAGGTAGGCTTCCATTTGCCGGAACAGCCGAGTCTGCTGCAGAGGGCTCATGGCTGGCAGTGTGGTGATGACCACCTTGGGGTTCTTGAGTTTGACCAGGTGATGAAGCTGCATGCCTGCTTCCTGTTCGCCGGTGTTGTGGCGGTACAGGATGGCGTAGCTGCTGGTCTGGATCTCAGTGGAGTGTGCGACCTTGTCCGCGTTGGGGGTCGTGGCGCTGGTCTTATAGTCAATGATCTGGCGTTGCTGCACCAGATCAAGAATACCGATGAGACGGGGCAGCCCATGCCGCTGTAGATCGGCATCCACCGGGACTTCTACGGCGTCAGGTTTGATTTCTGCGGGGACATGACTTTCGCGCAGGTAGGTGTCGAGCAGACGCCAGCCTGTGGTTTTGTCGGCTTCTTCCTCCCCGGGTTCCCATTCCACTGATCCTTCGGTGTTGTCCGCCCAAGCTGTTTGGTAGGTCTCATGGACCACCTTGAGCGAAAGCGGTTGCTGCACCCAGCGTGCCTTGTTCCAGGCCTTCAACACGGCGTGAACCGCATTGCCGAGATGGAGCGAGGCTGTTTTGGGTTTCTTGAGCTTGAGCACGTAGCGGAAGTAGAACTTCAACCGGCATTGCAGGAACAGCGACAGCCGTGAAGCTGACACCGTTGCCTGCAATGCGGTGATGATGTCCTGCTCGCTGCGCTCTGGAGGTGAGGCAGCGGGCGTGTTCATGCGGCTTGGGCGGTGGGTTGTTGCTGCCAGCGGGTCTGGCGTGGAGCGGGTTTGCCGGCTTTGACGAGCAGGTCCTCAATCAACTGAGATGCCTGCATCTTGTTGAGCTGCTTGACGCCGATGCCGAAGAGCTGCTGGGACAGATCCTCCGCCACCTGTTTGGTGATGCTGGCGTTCTCGCTGACGATGCGCAGGATGAACCCGCGCTGGCCATCGGTGCAGTTCCAGCGATCCGTGACGGGCGGTGGAGCGGAACGATTGTTGCCGTTGGCCGGGTAGCTGCGTCCATTTGTCTGTGGCGCTGCATGCCCGTTGCCGTTGGTATTGGCCGTCGGGACGTAGCCGGGGTGCTGGATTTCCTGATCGACGGACTGCTGCAAGAGCTGGTAAAGCTTCTGCACTTCGGCTTCGACCTGGGTGATGTCACTGAGCTCGACTTCAACGGAGGCGCTGAAGCTGTGGCTGCTGTATTGGGGCAGGCCGAGTTTTTTGCTGTAGTTGGCGCTGAGTTTGATGGCCATGGTGGTGTGTCTCCTGATGTGGGGTGGGTGTGCTTGGGTGGATGAAGAAGCCGCCACATGGCCCGACAACAAAACACCCGGCCCCTCTTGCGAGAGAACCGGGTGGGTGAAGTGGGATGCTGTGACGACGTGGTGTGGCTAGCGTGTGGTGCCAGCCTCCTGAATGCGGCCCTGAGCCGGGACGCTCATCTGCGTGGCAGCGATGCTCCATCCCTGCGTGTGTTGCAGGGATGAGGTGAGCAGATCGTTGACCAGTCGCGTCATGGGACGGCGTAGCCGCCGACCTTCATGATACAAAGCGCAGACGATGACCCGATTGATGCAGGGCGAATAATGGGTTCGCCGGGGCATGGTGGGGAGATGAAAATGCCGGGGATAAAGCCCGACCTCTCAAATTTCTATAACGCGGAAGTTCGGCAAATTGCAGCTCGCCCTGTGGGCAGGCCAGAGGCTGAGATGTCTGCATGGAGTGCCCAGCCAATAAACTGGCTGGGGATGTTGCTCCGCAAAAGTGGCCAAGAAGTGGCCAAGGTACATTTTTGCGGGGTTTCTTAACTCCACTCAAAATTCGTCATTTCCCCTTCGCAAGTGCCGGAGACAGGACTCGAACCTGCACTAGTTTCCCAACCAGATCCTAAGTCTGGCGCGTCTACCAATTCCGCCACTCCGGCAGGGAGTTGCATGCACGCATGATTCCGTGCGGATGTTCATGCTGCAAATGAATTATCGCGGACGCAGCAGACGCGCGGCGATCCATCCTGTGAGCAGCACGGTGCATAGCGGCATGAGTCCGACCTTCAAGTTGGCACCGATCCAGGGCAGCCAGTCGCCGGCGTAGGTGGTGAGGGCGCTGAAGTATTTCAGACCAAAGACCCAGCCGCCATGCAGCCCCATGCCCGCCCACAACGCCCCCGTTTGCATGCGCATTTTGGCCAGCACCCAGCCGACGGCGAAAAGCGTGGCAAATTCCGCGAGGAGAAAGTGTACATCGCCAAAGCCGGCGGCGATCTGCCTCAGCATGAGAAACCCACTGCTCCAGGTGACGGCGGCATCGCTGATCTGCCAGCCTTCCGGCGGTTTGAGAAAATGCACCAAAGCGAAGACGAAGGTGAGCGCGAGCAGGGCTTTCGTCTCCTTCATGGTCCGCAGCAGCAGGCCGAGCAGCAGGCCACGGAAGAAAAACTCCTCCACGATGCCGGCCCCCAGTGCGGCGGTGATGGGCTCCCCCAGCTTCAACCAGCGCGCGTCGGGGCGCAGTTGATACGCCCCGCTCTTGAGAAAGAGGAACCCGAGCGCGAGCAGCAGACCAGCGGCCAGGACAAAGCCGGTGGCCCATTGCTTGAGCCCCTTGCTGAACGGACGCCAGGCCGGCAGCAGCGTGCGCTCCAGCCGCACCCAGCGCATGAAAGGCCAGATGAAGACGATCGCGCAAACAAGCACCGCACGGTTGAAGTAGCGCGTGAACTGCGCCCGCTCGATTTCTGCCAGCAACCACTTCACCAGACCGACGTCATGCAGCGATGAGGTCGAGAGCCAGCCATGGGCGGCCTTGCCGAGGTGAAAAAGAGGCACGGACAGCAGCGCCCCCCCGAACATGACGGCGAGAAGATAGAGCAGGAGTTTCGGCAGGGCAGGGGAACTGCCGGGGCTGGCGGCTTGCATGGAAGCAATACTAGCGCATCCTGCGGGCTCTCAATGACCAAAAACCAAATCCACGAATGGCATGAACGTCTCGAAGACGGCCGCAAACAATACATCCGCGCCTATTGGAACTCGCGTGAGTGGCTGTTTCGCGTCGCGCATCCCGATGGGGAGGAATGGATGCCCTTGGAAATTCCCCCGCCGGAGCGCTGGCTGGAGCTGCGCGACCTGCTGTTCCGCAAGTATCAGCGCAAAAAGCTGCCCTGGAAGTACGTCGTCGATCTCGACAAGAAGCTGGAGGACATGGGCATCAAGATCGAGGCAGAGGGAGACGAGCCGCAGACAGAGGACGACTGACGCCCCGTCATTGGGCCCCCGCATTCGTTTTGATCTCAGACGTCACGCCCCCACCGCAGGCCGCACCGAAGCGCATGCCCACCTGCACCTCGGGCAAAAGAAAACGACGTCCTGCGCGGGCACTGCGCCGCCGTGAAATGAACCCGAGCAAGGCGGCGACCACAGCACCTCCAGCGAGCAATGCAGGAACGGCCACGGCAAACTTCTTTTCGCCTCGTTGCAGCCACAGCGACTGTTTCAGCCGCACGCTTTCCATGCTGCGCAGCCGGTCGATCCAGTAGCGCGTGGCCAGGGCGAGCCGTTCATCGAGGGTGAGTTTGGTGTCGGACTGGATGCGGCGTGTCTCCTGCATGATCTCCACCAGCTCGGCCGCCGGGTAGCGCTCCCAGAAATCGGGGGCAAAGGACATCGCGCTGCTGTTGCTGGCACGGTCATAGGCCATCAGCACGGCCGGCTGCGTCCCGCTCCATTCACGTCGGGTGATCTGGGCCTGTCTGCGCACCGTGATCCCCGCAGGCATGAAACTCGTGGCATTGATCCACACAGCGCATTTCAAATCCTGCGATAACTGTTTGAGCTCCGCCGCGAGCAAGCGGTGGGTTTCGGCGGTGAGCGCCCGGGTATCATCCAAAATGCCGTCTGCGGGTGGTGCAGTCTCGGCCAGACCCCACCCGGCCACGGCCAGCCACATCCCGGCATACACTGGGAAAAGCAGGCGTCGTTTGAGGCGTGGGCCGTATCGCATCTCGGGCTCAATGTCTCCCAGACCTGGCCCGAGGGCAACTTCCTGCACCTTTATATAAGGGTGCAAGGAGGGGTGTTTTTGAGCCTGGTTTAAGCGCGCTTGTGAAATTTTTCACAAAATCGCCTTGCCGCTCTTTGGGCAGCGTAGATAGATACCCCTCACGCACGCTACCAGACCCCTGCTTTTCATGCCCACTGTCACCCGAGAATACGAGGCCCCGGATACCGCCGCCAAAGCGGCCCGGCAGCTCGAAGCCGTGGAAGAAGCCACGACGGACATCGTCGGAGAGAAGCTGGTGCTCAACATGGGCCCCAGCCATCCAGCCACCCACGGGGTGCTGCGGCTGATTCTGGAACTCGACGGCGAAATCATCACCAAGTGCGATCCCGATGTCGGGTTCCTGCATCGCGGCGACGAAAAAATCGCCGAGAACATGCACTACAACCAGTTCGTGCCTTACACGGACCGGCTGGACTATCTTGCACCTCTGGCAAACAACGTGGCCTATGCCCTTGCCGTGGAAAAGCTCATGGGCTGGGAAGTGCCGGAGCGTGGCCGCGCCATCCGCGTGATCTGCTGTGAGCTGGCCCGCATTTCCGCCCACATGCTCGGAGTCGGGGTGTTTGCCATGGATGTCGGCGCCATGACCGTCTTCCTCTACACCTTCACCGAGCGCGAAAAGATCTACAATCTCTGTGAGCAGCTCACCGGCGCGCGCTTCACCACCAGCTACACCCGCGTGGGTGGGCAGATCCGCGATCTGCCGAATGGCTTTGTCGGTGCTGTGAAAGCCTTCCTCGATCAACTGGAGCCCGTGATCGATGAGATCGACAAGCTGCTCTCACGCAATCGTATCTTCATTGACCGCACGCAGGACATCGGAGTGATCTCCAAAGAAGATGCCATCGGCTACGGTCTCACCGGACCAAATCTGCGCGGCTCAGGTGTCGAACATGACCTGCGCAAGGCGCATCCTTATCTCGATTACGACAAGTACGAGTTCGACGTGCCCATCGGCACCAAGGGCGACTGCTATGACCGTTATCTCGTGCGCATGGAAGAGATGCGTCAGAGCGTCCGCATCCTCAGGCAGGTGTTCGCCACTTTGCCCGCAGGCCCGATCAATGTCGCTGACGCCAAGGGGCTCCTGCCCAAGAAAGAAAAAGTGCTGATGAAGATGGAGGAGCTCATCCACCACTTCATCATCTCCACTCAGGGCATTGATGCTCCTGCCGGAGAAGTTTATTTCGCCGCTGAGAATCCCAAGGGCGAGCTCGGCTTCTACATCAACAGCACCGGCGGCGGCGTCCCTCACCGCTTGAAAATCCGCGCCCCCTCCTTCCTCAATCTCAGCATCATCTCCAAGCTGATCCCCGGCCACATGCTCAGCGACATTCCTGCTGTGCTTGGCAGCCTGGACTTCGTCATGGGCGAATGTGACCGCTGATTTCATCCCAACCTTTTCATCCGAGACACTCCCCGCATGGCCTTTGAAGTTCCAGCCGAATTGGAAAAACGCATGGACGAGGCGATCTCGCATTATCCCGTTTCCAAACGCAGCGCCGTCCTCCCTCTGCTGCATTTGGTGCAGGAACATTTCCGCTTCATCAATGATGAGGCCGTGAACTGGGTGGCAGCCAAGCTCGCTCTGGAGCCGATTCAGGTGCTCGAAGTGGTCACCTTTTATCCCGGCTTCCGTCAAGCCGCTCCCGGCAGGTACCACATCCGTGTGTGCCGCACCCTCTCATGTGCCATGGCTGGGAGCTATGAGCTGATGGATGCCCTCTGCAAAGCTGGCAACATCGACCGTTCGCACACCGATCATCATCATCCCATCGCCGTGAGCGCCGACGGCAAGTACAGCATTGAATTTGCCGAGTGTCTTGCGAGCTGCGGTTTTGGCCCGGTCTGCATGATCGAGGACGACTTCTATGAGAAAGTCGATCCGGCCAAGGCGGGCGAACTTCTCGCGCAGCGCGTCTGATCAAGGCATAAAAAAGCGCAGCGGTTTTTGCCGCTGCGCCTCTTGGTGAGACTGATCTCAGGTTCTTACTTGGACCGCCAGGACACAACGTCATCCGGCGTCTGCTGCTTCAAGTCCTGGCCCCAGCTGTAAGCGCCGACTTCCAGAGGAAGCATCTTTGGCGGAGGGCTGATGGCGTTTGCAGAAATCTTGGGATCTGAGTTGCCCAAATCTGGATTGGCCACCTGCAGATCGCCATTGGTATCAAGCAGTACATAATAAACGGTGCCCCAGAGATCGACCAACCGGTAGGGCGGTTGGGCGTTGACCAGGCCAAACTTGCCATTCTTGGCGATCGGTAGGTCGATGAACTTGATGTTCTTGGGGTTCAAACTGACGCTGCCAGAACTGCCACCACCTGACCCGCCACCTGAGGCTGTTGTCAGTGTCGTCAGAGCGCCGACGATGCCGGTGTTCTCATCCGTCGGCAAAGCTGGAATGTCCTCGCCGGAGGATGCGGCGCTGAGCAGGCTGGGATTCACCGGATAGCGGTTGTAATCGACCTGATAGCTTGAGATGGCCAGGCGCAGATCTTTAAGGACGGTCTGCACCTGCAGCTTTCTCCCATCTGCCATCAGCTTGTTGGCTTGGGATATAACCAGGCTTGCAAGGACACCAATGATGGTGATTACCACCAGCAGTTCGATGAGCGTAAAGCCCGGTCGGAGGTAAGAGTTGGAACGAGGTTTGATTTTCATGATCTTCGATTGGGTTTGTGTTTGGCGGTTGCCAGGAACGAAAGGGGTTCAACAAAACAGTCGTCGTTCCGCTGCAGCATTTAATCGTTTTTGCGTTGCCACGTCAATACTTGTCATGAACAAGCGCCAACTTCGACGGCTGCCAGCACGTTGAATCTTGGCCATTGGGGGCCTTGATGCGCCACCATCACCGCGGGCTTTGGTTGTCAACTAATGCTTGCATCATATACGGCAACGATTTAAATCCGCGCTTCAAACCCCACAGAACATACACAACAACCACGGATCGCATTGACGATCTGCAAATTACTTATGGCAAAGACAGCATCCAAAGGCAGCGCAGACAAAAAGAAGTACGTCTATTTTTTCGGACCGGGAAAATCAGACGGTGATGGTTCCATGAAAGCATTGCTGGGTGGCAAGGGTGCCAATCTCGCCGAGATGAGCCGCATCGGCCTTCCAGTGCCTCCCGGGTTCACCATCAGCACTGATGTCTGCACCTACTTTTACGAGAACAAGAAAACCTATCCTTCCTCTTTGCAGTCGCAGATGGAAGCTGCCGTCAAAGGCATGGAAAAAATCATGGGCTACAAGTTCGGTGACGCCAAAGGCTTCCCTCTGCTTGTTGCCGTGCGCTCCGGTGCGCGTGACTCCATGCCCGGCATGATGGACACCATCCTTAATCTCGGCCTGAATGATCAGACCGTCCTCTCGCTGTCGGCCGCCACGAACAACGAACGCTTCGCCTGGGACTGCTACCGCCGCTTCGTCCAGATGTATGGTGACGTCGTGCTCGGCGTCCAGAAGCTCGAAGGTGAAGACCATGAGCCCTTTGAAGTCATCATCGAAACCTTCAAGCATGAAGTCTATCACAAGGACATCGTGGACAGCGATCTGACCGCTGATGACCAGAAAGAACTGGTGAAGCGCTTCAAGCAGCTCGTCAAAGACCGCACCGGCAAAACTTTCCCGAGCGATCCATGGGATCAGCTTCGTGGCGCAGCCGGCGCCGTCTTCGGCAGCTGGATGAATGACCGCGCGATCGTGTATCGCCGCAAATACAACATCCCTGCTGAGTGGGGCACTGCCGTCAACGTGCAGGCCATGGTCTTCGGCAACACCGGCCCAACCTCCGGTTCCGGCGTGGCCTTCACCCGCAATCCTGCCAACGGTGCCAATGAATTCTACGGTGAGTTCCTCATCAATGCCCAGGGTGAAGACGTCGTCGCCGGCGTTCGCACTCCTGAGCCTGTGATCGAGCTCAAGAAGCAGATGCCGAAGTCCTATGCAGAACTGCTGGTGGTCCGCCAGAAACTCGAGAAGCACTTCAAGGATGTGCAGGACATCGAGTTCACCATTCAGGAAGGCAAGCTGTTCATGCTGCAGACCCGCAACGGCAAGCGCACCGCCGCCGCCGCTCTGAAGTTCTCCATCGACATGGTCAAGGAAAAGCTCATCGACTGGGAAACCGCCGTGCTGCGCAATCCTGCCGATCAGCTCGAACAGCTCCTCGCTCCTATCTTCGACGTCGCAGACGTCAAGAAGGCCAAGGCCATTGCCACCGGCCTTCCAGCCGGCCCAGGTGCCGCCTCCGGTAAAATCTACCTCAATGCCGACCGCGCAGTTCTTGCCGAAGCAAGAGGTGAGAAGGTTCTGCTCGTCCGCAACGAAACCAGCCCCGAAGATCTTCGCGGCATGATCGCTGCAGAAGGCATCCTCACCGCACGCGGTGGTGTTTCTTCCCACGCCGCTCTCGTCGCCCGTCAGATGGGCAAGGTTTGCATCTGCGGTGCAGCCGCTCTGATCATCGACTACGACAAGAAAACCGTTTCTGTTTCAGGCCAGACCTTCAGCGAAGGTGACTTCCTCTCCATCGACGGCACCAGCGGTATTGTTTACGGTGGCGAGCTGAAGACCGCTCCTTCCGAAATCATCACCGGCATGATCAGTGGCGACAAGGCCGCTCAGGCCACCGAAAAATTCAAGAGCTTCCAGCAGCTCATGATCTGGTGCGCCAAGTCCACGCGCATGCAGGTTCGCACCAACGCTGACAATCCGGAGCAGACGCAGAACGCCATTGCTTTCGGTGCTCAGGGCATCGGCCTCACCCGCACAGAACACATGTTCTTTGAAGGTGACCGCATTGACGCCGTGCGTGAAATGATTCTGGCTGACAACGTGGCTGATCGCAAAAAAGCGCTCGCCAAGCTGCTGCCATATCAGCGTGATGACTTCACCGGCATCTTCAAGGAACTCAAAGGACTTCCTGCCACCATCCGTCTGCTTGATCCTCCGCTTCACGAGTTCGTGCCGCATGATGAAAAAGCACAGACTGAACTCGCCAAGAAAATGGGCGTGCCGGTTGAGAAAGTCATCGCCCGTATTGCTGCTCTGCATGAGTTCAATCCGATGCTCGGACATCGCGGCTGCCGTCTTGGCATCGCCTATCCTGAGATCACCGAGATGCAGGCTCGCGCCATCTTCGAAGCCGCTGCAGATGTGGCGAAACTGAAGATCAAGGTGAAACCTGAAGTGATGATTCCTCTTGTTGGGTTCAAGAAAGAACTCGACCTGCAGGTGGAAATCGTGCATAAGGTAGCAAAAGAAGTGATGGCTGAGAAAAAAATTAAGCTCGACTATCTTGTCGGCACCATGATTGAGGTGCCGCGTGGAGCACTCACGGCTGATGAAATCGCCGAGACAGCCCAGTTCTTCAGCTTCGGCACCAATGACCTCACGCAGACTGCGCTTGGCATCAGCCGTGATGACATGGGCAGCTTCCTGATGCCTTACACGGAGAACGAAGTCTTCAAGAAGAACCCCTTTGCTACGCTGGATCAAACCGGTGTTGGCCAGCTCATCCATATTGCCATCGAAAAAGGCCGCAAAACCAAGCCCGACATCAAGCTCGGCATTTGCGGTGAACACGGCGGCGATCCTGAGAGCGTCAAATTCTGCCATCGTGCAGGCCTCACGTATGTGAGTTGCAGTCCTTTCCGAGTCCCGGTTGCACGCCTTGCCGCAGCGCAGGCCGCCATCGAAGAAAAGCGTGCCGCCGCTCCGGCTGCCGCAGGAAAAAGTGTCCGTGGAGGCGCCAAAAGCGCACCCGTGGCAAAACAAAGCAACAACGCAACCAACAACAAAAAGAGGATAAACACCATGGCTAAGAAAGCTGCAAAGAAAGCCGCCAAAAAGGCGCCCGCAAAGAAAGCCGTCAAAAAGGCTGCTCCTGCTAAGAAAGCCGCTAAAAAGGCCGCGAAAAAGAAGTAACGCATTGACCTCCTAGGGAGGTCAATGTGGCGGAGCAATCCGCCGCCAAAAGCCCTGTGGGGATCACTCCTCACAGGGCTTTATCGTTTTAATTTAGTGCATCTGTCGCGATGTCAGAAGCCAGGAAAGGAGGCGTCGTTTTTAACGATTCACATCTTGATCGTAAACGGAGCCTGGCGGCGGCGCAGAAAGGTAAGTGCCCCCGGCTGACATGGCGTCATTGCGGATGCTCTTGGATTGGCCGATCTGCTCATTGGCAGATCGCATGCTGCCCATGCCAGCCGAACCTCCCATGCCTGTCACCGCGCCGTAATTTTGATAGGAGGGCATGTAAAATCCCCCGCCCACTGAGGACGCAGCGCCCAAAGCCACCGGATTATCGGGAGTGGGCACACCATCAGATTTGCGCTCTGACTCGGCGAGATAGTGTTTGTTCCATGCCGCATTGTTGACGTCCTCAGCGACCTTGGAATCCAGCCGGTGCTTTTCTTCCGCATAGTCAGCTTTGCTCAGCGCACCGCTGGCGCGCTTTCTCTCAAGTTCATCGTACATGACCTGATATCTGGCGCGGACTGTCTTTTCATACGCATTCAGTTCTGCCAGCGTTGGAATGCTGTCCATGGTTCTGCTGGCGCAGGAGGCCAGCAGCCCGCAGAGCAGTGCAGCCAGCATGGCTTTTGAGGCGTTCTTCATGCCGCAATCTAAACCCCCGTGGTGACTTTTCAAATCAAAGCACCGTTGCATCTCGTGCACCCGCAGACCCATTTATGAAAGAAAACGCCCCTGCTTTGGACCCTATCGATGCTGCTCTGCAAGCCCCTGAGCCTCGCGGCAACTACCTGCCGTATCCAGTTTCACGCCTCGCTGCCAAAATCATCCCGCAGGATCTCACCAGCTTCAAATCCCGTGGCGTCTCCCGGGTCGAGCGCGTGCTCCAGCAGGAGATGGTCGAAATCCAGGAGCGCTACATGGAGGTCATCGACGCGTTCAACTGGAACAAGCTCATCTACGAAAGCCGCTTCGGCTTCGAACCCGTCTGTGGTGAAGTCTATCACCTCTACGAAGTCGCAGGCGGGCGCCAGCTCAGCATGATTCCTCCCGAGGAATGGCATCATCGCTGGCTCGGCAGTGTTAGACTAAATGCAGACGGCCGCTGGCAGATTGAAAAAGCTGCGCCAAGTTTCAATATCCGCGACTGGGTGCAGACCTCGGTCGCCACTTGATGCAACCAACCTTCTCAGACATCGGCCAGCGCCTTGCCGGCCCCAGCGGCATCCAGGAACTCATGGATGATTGCGGCGCCGCGCTCACCACCCATCCGGACATGCGCATGCTCGGCGGCGGCCAGCCCGCCGCCATCCCTGAGGTGCAGCAGCTCTGGCGCGATCGCATGCACGCCATGCTCGACGACGGCAGCATCGACCGCACGCTGCTCAACTACGATCCTCCCGGTGGCAATCCGCTCTTCCGTGAAGCCTTCGCCACCTTTCTCAACCGCGAATGCGGCTGGAATGTCACTCGCGAAAACATCGCGGTCATGCCCAGCTCGCAGTCCGCGTTCTTCCTCCTCTTCAATCTTCTCGCCGGTCAGGCGGGCACGACCCAGCGCCGCATCCTGTTCCCTCTGCTGCCTGAATACATCGGCTACGCCAATCAGGCGCTCAGCCCCGGCCAGTTCACCGCCTGTCTGCCACGCATCGTCGAGACCGCTCCACACGAGATCAAATACCACGTCGATTTCGATCAGTTGCGCATCACACCCGACATCGCTGCGATGTGTGTCTCCTGCCCCACCAATCCCACCGGCAACGTGCTCACGCAAAATGAGTTCGACAGCCTTCACGCACTGGCAGACGCGCACGGCATCCCGCTCATCATCGACAACGCCTACGGCCATCCCTTTCCCGGCGTCATCCACAACAGCTTCCAGCCCAAATGGCAGCCGGGCATGATCTTCAGCATCAGCATGAGCAAAGTCGGCCTGCCCGGCGTGCGCACCGCCATGATCGTCGCCGATCCGCACATCGTGAAAGCGCTGTCGAACATGAACGCCATCGTCTCACTCGCGAATGGCAATCTCGGCCAGGCGCTCCTCATGCCCCTGCTCAAAGACGACACCCTCGTCAGGCTCGGCCCCTCGGTCATTCGCCCCTTCTACCGCGAACGCTCCGACTTCGCCAAATCCGTTCTCGCATCCGCATTGGGAGATCGTGTCCCGTGGGCCCTGCATGCGCAGGAGGGGGCCTTCTTCCTCTGGCTCTGGATCAATGGCCTGCCCATCCCTGCCGCAGAACTTTATCGCCGGCTCAAAGAGCGCAAAGTGCTCGTCATCCCCGGGCACTACTTCGCCTTCGGTCTGGAGAAAGAGTGGCGTCATCCGCATGAGTGCCTGCGCCTCACCTACTCGCAGCCCGAGCACATCGTGCGCGAAGGCTTGGAAATCATCGCCGATGAAATCATCCGCAGTTTCTGAACCCTTCTCCGCCTTCATGGCCCGCGCTCTGTTCGATCCCGAACGCGGCTACTACTCAAGGCACATCAAGACGGTCGGCAGAGGCGGAGACTTCTCCACCTCCGCCACCCTCTCTCCATCCCTCGGCCACGCCATCGCAGCCTGGCTCAAAGCAGAATCACGCCTTCAGCCGCAGGTTCGCCACATCATTGAAGTCGGCGCAGGCGATGGCGCACTCATGCAAACCGTCCGCAAGTCCCTTGGCTGGTGGCAGCGCCGCCGTTTCACCTTTCACATCGTCGAGACCTCCCCCGTGTTGCGGCAGGAGCAGCAAAAGAAACTGGGAGCCAAGGTGACGTGGCACGCCGATCTCGAATCCGCACTCGCCGCTGCGCAAGGCCACGCGCACATCTACCACAACGAACTCCTCGACGCCTTCCCCGCCACGCTCGTGCAGTGGGACGCCGCTGCGCAGCGCTGGCTTGAAGTCTGGCTGCCGGAGCAGCTGCACCCGCAGGCTCTAGACCCAGCCCACTACAGCGCGCTGCGTCACACCGCCTTCGCAGATCGCCAGCGCTGTGAGCTACACCACAGCATCCGCGACTGGCTGCACCAATGGACACCGCATTGGCTCAGCGGTGCCATGCTCACCATCGACTACGGCGACGAATTCCCCCGGCTCTACCATCGGCGCCCACACGGCACGCTGCGTGCTTATCTCTTGCACCAAAGACTCACCGGAGCCGACATCTATGCCAATCCAGGCCGCCAGGACATCACTGCTGACATTAACTTCACCGACTACGCCGCCTGGCTGCTTGAACTGGGCCTCTCACAGGCTGCGCAACAGACCCTGGCAGAATTTCTGCACTCACACGCTGCCCCCGCCTGGCTCACCGACTCCGACGGAGCCGGAACTGCCTTCAAATGCTTCGTGCATCGCCGTCAGGCATGCGCATCATAAACCATCACATGAATTCTGTTAACGACCGCCCAGGCACGCATGAGAAAGCGCTCAAAATCAATCTCGCCCACACCATCTACGGCACCTTTGCTGAAATAGGTGCCGGTCAGGAAATCGCCAATTGGTTCTTCCGTGCCGGCGGCGCGTCCGGCACCGTCGCCAAGACCATGTCCGCCTATGACATGACCATCAGCGACGAGATCTACGGCAAATGTTCCCGCTACGTCTCCCGCCAGCGCATGTGCGCCATGCTGGAGCATGAGTATCCCATGCTCATCCAGCGCCTTAACGCCAAACGCGGCACCACCACCACCTTCTTCACGCTGGCGGACACCGTGCGTGCCCGCTCCTATCGCGACACCAAAGAGGAATGCCATGGCTGGATCGGCCTGCGTTTCCAGACCGAACCCGGCGGCCCGGGCAACGAAATCCAGATGCACGTGCGTCTCATGGACGACTCCAACGCACTCCAGGCAGATGCCCTTGGAAAACTCGGCGTGAATCTCATCTACGCCGCCTTTCATCTGCGGGAGGACCTGTCCTCTTTTCTCCAGAGCCTGCTCGACGACATCACTCGTAAATCCGTCGAGATTGACATGATCGACTTCACCGGCCCCGCCTTTGCCGCGTCGGAATTTCAGGACCGCCTCGTCGCACTGAAACTCGTCCGTCTCGGTCTCGCCGACGCCGCTCTGTTCGGCGCCGATGGCGAAATCTGGCAGGCTTCCGATGTGCTTTACAAAAAGCCGGTCTTCCTCAAGCGCGGCAGCTTTGATCCCATCACCAAGCTCAACCTCGACATGATCGAGCGCGGTCAGGCCGCGTTTCAGGCAGATTTTGGTGATGAAGCCCGTGACAACATTGAGATTCTCGAAATCACCATGCACAATCTCCTCGCCAGCGGAGCCGAGGTGCCGGACACCGAATTCCTCGCACGTGCAGACGTCCTGCAGGCGCTTGGCAAAAACGTGCTCATTTCGAACTATCCGGAGTTCCACCGCGTCAGCAGCTACCTCGCGCGCCATACGCAGTGCCCCATCGGCATCGTGCTCGGCCTGCCCTTGTTCCAGGAGCTGTTCAATGAACGCTGGTGTACCGATCTCGAAGGCGGCCTGCTCGAAGCCTTTGGGCGGCTCTTCAAAAACCAGGTCCGTGTTTATGTCTATCCCATGGGCAATCCGATGAACGGCCAGATTCTCGGTGTAAACGACTCCCTTGTCACTCCGGAGCAAAAGCATCTCCTACGCTACCTGATCGAAACCAAAAGCGTCCGTGCCTTGGAAGAGCCCAACCAGCGCTTCCTCTTCCACACCAGCGCCGAAGTGCGCAACATGATCAATGCCCGCGATCTCAACTGGCAGTCCCTCGTACCGGACATCGTGCTCAAGCAGGGGCCGTGGCGCGAGATCGGGCAGCCGGTCATGTAGCACGATGAACAGGCGCGCCTGCTTCGTTCTTGACGCCGTATGTGGTCCGCAGCCAATCTGCCGGCATGCAAGACGCCACGGCTGAAGACCTCGACCTCATCACAATCACCCAACTGCGACAGGTCGCGAATCAAACACCGCAGCCTTATCGCCTGCATTTGCAGGTCGAATCTCGCATCGAAAAAGCCACCAGCTCCGGCAGCCCGTTCTTTGAGGTGAAAATCGTTGATGCCGCCGATTCGTTCATCTGGCGTGTCTTTGACAACAATCCCTTGTTCCAAGACGCCGCCAGATTAGCGCGCAACGCCTTCATCCAGCTCGCCGGACAGTGGGTGGAAGGCAAATACGGTCTCGAACCACGCCAGGTGCAGATGCGCGTCCTCGCCGAAGATGAAACCAGCACCCTGCTGCTCGGAGATCCCGATCTCGCCGCACGCCAGCAGGTCGATTACGCCGACATCACCGCCTTCATCGAGTCCATGCGTGACCCACGTCTCCTGAAGCTCTGCCTAGTGTTTCTTGAACGCTACGGCGAGCGCTTCCGCCGCACCGGCGCAGCCCGCAAAAACCATCATGCCCGCCGTGGCGGTCTGGTGGAGCACGTCGCGCAGATGATGCGCTGCGCGGTGGCGCTTGCGGGCCTCTATCCCCAGTTGAACCGTGATCTGATGATCGCGGGCGTTCTGTTTCACGACTGCGGCAAACTCTGGGAGAATGCCTATGCAGAGTCCGGCTTCACCATGCCCTACAATCTCACCGCCGAAATGCTGGGCCACATACCACTGGGTCTGGAACTGGTGAACAAACTGTGGCGGGATCTTCTAGACGACCCTGCGGCTGCCGAATGGACCGCCTTGGAGCCCGCTTCAGAAATCGTGCGCCTCCATCTGCTTCATCTCATCGCGGCGCATCACGGCACCCATGAGTTCGGCTCCCCCGTGCTGCCCAAGACGCCTGAAGCCGTGGCCCTTCACCACGTCGACAACATCGACGCCAAGCTCGAAATGTTCCGACGCGGCTACGCCAGCAGCAAAGAACTCGGCGCCGGCATCTACGAGAAGTTTTCCCCCTGGCCCGTGAACATCGTCGCACCGCTCCCTGCCGTGCATCTGCCGCAGGCAGAGGGCGCAGCTTAGGCGTGCAGTTTCATCAACGCCGCACGCACCATGAGTGCCTCACCAACGTTTTCGCTGGTAAGCAGGCCGACGAGTTCGCCGCTGCTGGGATCAAGGACCGGGATGGCCGGGCAATCGCTGGCGGTCAAAGTTTCGAGCGCCTGGGTCAGTTCGCTGGCGGGCTGAGTCGATGCAGGGCAGGGGCGCATCACATCCACCACGGAATGACCAGGGCCCTTTTCCGCGAGTGCCGAGATCAGATCATGTCGCGTCAGCATGCCCTGCATGCCGCCATGGCTGTCGAGCACCGGGAAATCCTGCTGGGCACCGGCGAGCAGCAGTGTCACACCATCACGCAGCGTGGCCTCGGGTGGCAGGCTGCGAAAATCGGTCAGCATGGCATCACGCACGTGCAGATTTCGCGTGACCTCCTGCTGGGTGACCATGGCGGCCTCCTGACCTGCCGCCATGAAAATGAAGAAGCAGATGAGCAGCAGCATGGGCTGAAACGTGTGGTTCAGCAGCAGGTAGATGGCCACCATCATCGCGATGCCCTGCCCGATCGCCGCAGCACGGCGTGTCGCGGCACCGTATTCCATGAACATAGCAAAGGCCGCGCGCAGCACGCGACCGCCGTCCATGGGAAAAGCGGGGATCAGATTGAACACCACCATGAAGACATTCCACACCATGAGCTTCTCGAAGAAGGCGCCCGTTTTGAGAAAGTTGTAGTCAGGATTGAGTGCGGTGCTGATGCCAAGACCCAGATAGATGGCTGCTGCGATGATCACATTGACCAGCGGGCCGCTGATCGCCACCACCAGCTCCTGCGAAGGCTTGCGTGGCATGCGCTCCAGCCGCGCCACACCACCGATGGGCAGCAGCGTGATGTCCGGCGTTCGGATGCCGTAGCCCCGCGCGGCCAGCACATGGCCAAATTCATGCAGCACCACGCAGAAAAACATAATTGTGATGAACAGCGTCGCTTCCAGCGCTGCGGGAACGCCCTGCCCGCTGAGGAAACTCTGGCTGGCAACAAACAGTAGCAGCAGGAAGAATGTGACATGAACACGAACTTCCGTGCCTGCAAAGGTGAAGAGACGAAAGGACCATTTCATGAGAAAGCTAGGACTTGGGGGATTTGGAGGGATCGTAGTAGATACGCACGTCGGCGTCTTTGATACCCAGAATCTCCTGCGCACGTCGCAAAGCATTTCGGGTGGAAAGATTGGGATTGGACGGACTGGCGGGGAAGAGATTGTCCTTGGTGATCACCTCCACCATGCCCGCCCCCTTCAGTACACGGTACAGATCCTTCGACACGCCGCTGACAATGAGGTCACGCCCGTCGGCACGCAGCGTGCGCACCAGTTCTTCAATCGCCATCGCACAGGTGGCATCCAGATGGCGTGCATTCTTGAGCCGCAGGATGACAATCCGCAGATTGGGGTCGGTGCAGGAGGCCTGGATCTGTGTGCGGAACAGGTCGGCGGAGGCAAAAAACAAATCACCCTCCACATGCACGATGGAGATGGCCGGATGCTGGCGCCCGCCCTGGCGTGCTTCCGCCAGATTGCCTTCCTCATTGAATTCATATTCCACCAGCGAAGGATGGCTGGCCTTGTGCAGATAGAGGATGATCGAGAGACCCACGCCAGTGAAGATCGCCACATGCAGCGGCACCAGCAGCGTGGCGGTGAAGGTCGTGAGAAACACCACCGCATCTGCCCCCGTGGCGCGCAGGGAGATGTGGATTTGCCGCTTGTTGATGAGCGCCATGGCCACACAGATCACCATCGCTGCCAGCGCGGCCTTGGGCACAAACGCCACCAGCGGGCCGATCGTCAGCGCCGCCACCAGACACACCACACCGCCGACAATGGCGGACACGGGCGACACCGCCCCGCTCTCATACGCCGCCAGCGAACGCGTCAGTGAGTGGGACGCGGGCATGCCGCTGAGATACGAGCAGGCCAGATTCGCCACACCAAGGCTGAGCATGTCCTGGTTGGCATCCACGCTATGTCCTGACCGGCTGGCCAGCGTGCGTGCCATCGCCGAGTTTTCCATCATGGAGACAAACGCGAGTGAAAGCGCCAGCCCAAAGAGCTGGCTGAACTGCGCCGAAGCCTTGCCGCTGGTGAAGTCCGGAAACGGTGGCAGCAGCGTGCGCCAGGAGAATGACAGGTCTGAATAAGTCGCGACCTGCAGTCCCCCTTTGTTCATCACCATGGCCAGGAGGGACATCAGGATGAGTGTGATCGTCAGCGCCGGAAAGCGTTTGCCGAAACGCCTGAGACCGTAGTAGCAGCCAATGGCCAGCACGCAGATCAGCGCACTCGGCCAGTGAATGGTCTGCAGATGGCCCAGCACCTCATGCAGATCGGAGACCAGCGTTCGCGCCACGGGTTTGCCGGGAGGCGCGGCGATCTGCTGCCCCAGCGCCACCGGGAGCTGATGCGCAAACATCTGCAAGGCTGCACCCGTGAGATACGCCACCACCACCGCCCGGCTGATGAACCGAGCCATGTCCGCCACGCGGAAATACGCGCCGAAAATCAGCAGCGCACCCACGAGAAACACCAGCATCGGCATCGAGGCCAGTTGATTCAGATTGGGAAAGGCGGCGAAATAGGACGACACCATGAACGCCGTCGCATTCGTCGGTCCATAGATGGAATGCCGTGAGCTCATCAGCAGCGCGCCGACCACACACGCCACCGCCGAGCACGTAATGCCATAGGCCAGCGGCAGCCCGGCCACCACGGCAAACGCCATCCCCTGCGGGATGGCCAGCAGCGCACCATCCAGCCCGCTCCTGAAGTCCGCCTTGAACATCCCCTTGTCGTAACCCTTCAGCGTCTGTCTCAGCGGAAAAGGGTCGAGCTCACTTTCGGCGGCCACGGTTTGCAACCACGTCTTGCCCTGACGTGAGAAATCACGCAGTTGCTGGAACCAGGATCGTAGTTGGGAAAGCAAAAGAAACTCCTTGGAAACGCTTGGCCCAAGCTAGACGTCACAGCACAGATCACAAGCACTGTGCACAGATACGATTGTCACTGGACTCAAGGCTCTATCGAATCACCTTCCAACATGCCCACAGACGCTGACGACTCGATCCCCGACGTGGTGGAGCATCCCATCGGCCCGGAGCTCGATCTGCACACCTTCCGCCCGAATGAAATCGGCAGCCTCCTGCCCGAATACTTCGCCGAATGCCGCAAACTCGGCATCCTCCGCGTCCGCATCATTCACGGCAAAGGCAGCGGCACCCTCAGAACCGGCGTGCATCAGTTGCTCGCGAAACTGCCCGAAGTACAGCAGTTCATCTGGCCCGCCGATGAAACCAGCGGCTCCTGGGGCGCCACCTGGGTTATTTTGCAGGCCTGAGATTCGTCACTGCTTCCAGTCCGCACTCGTCCATACCTTCGGCTTGCCATTCTCCAGCTTCTCCAAATCCAGCGGCGTACCATTTTTGACTTCCAGCTTCTGCCCGCGGATTTCCAGGGTCAGTGCCCCGCTGAGATCCATTTTTTCCAGCCAAAACCGCAGTCGCACGTCCCCCGTGGTCTGGGCTTCGATGCTCGGCGGACGTTCCACCGGGAGAATAAAAGGCGGCACCTCCTTGCCCGCTGCATTGAGCAGCCGCACGTCCGGTGCCTGCATCGAGAGTGGTCGGGGGCTGGCATTCTTGTAGCGCACTTCCAGATCCAGCCGGGCATTGCCAAAATCACGCTCCAGCGTGCAACGGCGCAGTTGCAGGGGGGAATCGGCGCTCATTTCGGCTCCAGGACCGTTTTCGGCCAGGTTTGGGGCCGGTTCAAACGACCACCAAATGGCGATTCCGCCTGCGATCAGCAGCAGCCAGACCTCAAATCTTTGAAAAATACGCATGAAGGCTAAATTCGGGGATGTCGTTCTCTGTTTGTCAAAACCGTCAAACTGTCTATCATGCGCGCCCCTCCGGCCCGGACGCGGTTCCCACCGCCCGGTTGTTGCGATGGACTAACACTTCGCCCCTAATCGCTTTCTCATGAACATCAACGTCGAACATCAGCCCAACTGCCGCGCCGTCGCCCACGTCCGCGTTCCCTCCGACCAGGTCGGCAAAGAACGTGACGGAATCATCACCTACTTCGCCGGCATGGTTCGCCTGCCCGGCTATCGCCCCGGCAAAACGCCGAAGAGCATCGTCGCCAAGCGCTACGAAAACGAAGTGAAGGACGAACTCGAAAAGAAGCTCATCAGCGAAGGCCTGCGTCAGGCCGTGAAGAGTGAAGGCCTCGAACTCCTCAACGTCCTCGCCGTGAACGACAAGATGTATCACGACACCGACAAGAGCTTCAGCTTCACCATTGAGATGAGCCTCGCGCCGAAGTTTGAGCTTCCCGAGTACACCGGCATCCCGGTCAAGCTCCCCCGCATCGAAGTCACCGACGCAGATGTGGACCACGATCTCCTCCACCTCCGTGAAAACCAGGCCACCTATGAAGACGTGCCACGTGTTGCCGCCGTCGGTGATGTCGTTGTGCTCAGCGTCACCGGCAGCCTTGATGGCCAGCCGCTCGCCGAAGCCATGCCAGACGCTCCCGCTCATCTCAAGGAGATGAAGGAAAACTGGTTCCTCCTCGCCGACGAAGACGATTTCCTCCCCGGCTTCTACGCAGGCCTCGTCGGCATCGCCAAAGATGACGAGCGCACGCTGAACATCACCATCGCAGACGATTTCAACTTCGAAGCCCTGCGCGGCAAGACCATCGCATTGGCTGCGAAATGCCACGGCGTGAAGAACAAGGCCGTCCCAGAACTCACCGAAGAACTCATCAAGAAAGTCGGCGGTGATGAAATGACCCTCGAAACCCTCCGCGATGAAGTGCGTGACGCCATCCGTCGCCGCCGCGAGCAGGCCCGCGATGCCGCAAAGTCCAATCAGGTCATCGCCCACCTCTTCGAAAAGGTGGAGTTCGAACTCCCTCAGGAAGTCGTGAACCGCGAAGCCCAGCGCCGCACCAACGAAATCGCTCAGCGCGCCATGCAGCAGGGCATCGGAGAAGAAGAGCTCATGAAGCAGCAGGACGAGATCCTCAACAGCGCCACCAATCAGGCCCGCCAGAACGTCAAAGTCAGCTTCATCCTTGAGCAGATCGCGAAGAAGGAAGCCCTCGAAGTTCCCGGCCAGAAGATCGCCATGGCCCTTGCCCAGATCGCCGAGCGTCAGAAGATGCCCGCCAAGAAGTTCATGGCCGAAGCCCAGAAAAACGGCCTCATCGACAACGTCCGCGGCGACCTCCTCCTGCAGGAAGCCATGGAGTTCCTCAAGGACAAAGCCATCGTCGAAGAAACCGAACCCGAATCGGAACACTGCGACACGCACAGCAAGTAAGGCGGCGAAGCCGCGTCAAGGATTCGTCCAAAGGTCAAGCAAGTCGTCATACGACCATTGACCGGCGAATTCTTGACCCTTTTGCCGACTGAGCAGGTCTATTCTCACGATCCCGATTGGGATGCCATGGAGAGTTCCATGGCAGGTTTGGCCGTCACTGAAGCATAAGGCACCGTTTGGTCTCGCACTCACGCGAGCGAGATAGCGTCTTGGAGTGCGGTCGCGAAGATGCAGGGCGCAAGCCTGCATCGGAGCTACCGCTTTCGCGGGGTGTTGAGCGTCCTTGCGTCCTACCCTGCCATCCGGCTTGCGAAAGCGACGTCGCGCTCAGGCCTGTCGCACGCACTCGCGCTGTCGCGTTGATTTGTTTCTTCAACCTCGATCCACGATGCAGGCCCTGAGCCGAGTGACATTCGCTCCCGCCTTGATCGGCGAGCTTTGACCTCAGGGCGCATCTTCAGCGCAGCCTAAACTCCATTGGAACCCTGTAACTGCCGACCTTGCCTGGTGGCCAGTGCCAGTTCTTCTGTACCCATGCCACAGCATATTCGTCCAGAGCGCTGAATCCTGAACTCTGCTCGCACTTAACGCTGGTCACCCTGCCATCATCTGCAACCTGGATGCGCAATATCAGCCGTCCATGCGCTCCCTGCTTCACAAGCGCTTCCGTGTATAAAGCGCAGGGGTAAACTCCCCTATGAGCTGTTTGAGCCGTTTGTGAGTTGGCACAACCCATGACCGAAACGACCCCCATTAGCAGTATTAGAAGGTCGAAATGTTTGCGCATAGGATGTGAAGGTAGTCTCAGTAGGTGAGTTATCGGCAATAACGTGCTTTATCAGCAACAGTATCTCCGACAAAAATGTGGCTTTTGCGATGAACTTTTGAATTCACGATGTTATTTTAGCCGTTCATCGGAAGGGCAGTGGATGCCCACAAGGCGCCCCACGCTCGTCCTCTTCAGTCATCGATAAAACAAGCGTTCCCATCTGCCGGTTACTGCTCCTTGGTCGTGAGAAAACGCAACCGCAAGGTTTGCATTGCATGCTGAAGCCCGCATGTGCCATGAGTGCAGCATGCCTCATGACCTCCACGCCACCCTGAAACAGCATTTCGGCCACAAGGCCTTTCGTGCCGGTCAGGAGCAGGTGATGGAAGCCCTCCTCGCAGGAAGAAGCGCGCTGGCGCTCTTCCCCACCAGCGCTGGCAAATCCCTCTGCTACCAACTTCCCGCGCTGCTCATGGACGGCGTCACGCTGGTCATCTCGCCATTGATTGCGCTGATGAAAGACCAGGTCCAGGCACTCCGCGCACGCGGCATTGCCGCAGCACGCTTGGACTCATCACTCTCTGCAGATGAAGCCGCACAAGTCTTTGACGACATGCGCAACGGCACGCTGAAGCTCCTCTACATCGCCCCGGAGCGGCTCATGAATGAAAACTTCGTCGAGCG
>DLGZ01000065.1:267985-276461 GCA_002482965.1 Verrucomicrobiaceae bacterium UBA7681
AAGGAGCTCGGCATCAAGCCCGTCCTCGCCCTCACCGCCACCGCCACGCCATCGGTCGCCGCGGATATTCGCAAGGCCTTTGCCATCGAGCAAGCAGACCACGTGCAGACCTCCTTCCTGCGTGCGAATCTGCACTTTCGCATCACGCCCTGCACCGCACAGCAGCGCCTCCCCGTTCTCACCAAGCTGCTGCTGAAGCGCAAGGTGCCCTCCATCGTTTACGTCACGCTGCAAAACACCGCCGAGCACGTCGCCACGCATTTGCAGAAAAATGGCGTGAACGCCCTGGCCTACCACGCCGGCTTGCCGGATGAGCACCGGCACGCCGCGCAGGATGCCTTCATGAACGGCCAGACCGATGTCATCGTCGCCACCATCGCCTTCGGCATGGGCATCGACAAAGCGGACATCCGCGCCGTGTATCATTACAACCTGCCAAAGACCCTCGAAAACTACTCGCAGGAAACAGGCCGCGCAGGGCGCGATGGCAAGGTCTCCGTCTGCGAACTCCTCGCCTGTGCGGACGACTGCATCGTGCTGGAAAACTTCACCTTTGGCGACACACCCACGCCCCAGGCCATTCGCCAGCTCCTCGATCATCTGCTGCTGCAAGGCGCAGAGTTCGATATCTCGATGTACGATCTCGCCCACGCCACGGACATTCGCCCGCTGGTCATCGAAACAGTCATCACCAATCTCGAACTCGACGGCATCCTGCGTCCGCTCGGCTCCTTTTACGCCAGCTATCAGTTCCGCTTCATCCAGCCCGAGCAGCGCATCCTTTCCGGCCACAAACCCGAGCGTCAGGCATTCCTGCGCCGTTTGTTTCAATGCGGCAAACGCGGCACCAAGTGGATCACGCTCAATCCCGACGAAGCCGCCACCGAACTCAACGAACCGCGTGATCGCGTACTCAAAGCCCTGACCTATCTGCAGGAATCCGGCGACATCGAACTCAAGCCCAGCGGCAGCCGCCAAAAATATCGCCTCGCCGAAGACGCACACCGCCGCGATCCCAAGGAGATCACGAAAAAGATGCAGCAGCTCTTTGCCGAGCGCGAACGTCGCGATGTCGAGCGCCTCGGCGAAGTCCTCAATCTAGCCCAGCATCGCGGCTGCCTCACCCGCTGGCTCCTGCACTACTTCGGTGAAGAAATGTCCGCCGACTGCGGCACCTGCACCAGCTGTAAAGAACACGAAAAAGGCAGCACCGACGAATCCCCACGCGCAATCCCCCAATCCGAGCCGCCGCCCATCACTGTTCAGCACGTCGCGGCCATCCGTGAATTGATTGATGAACGCCACGCCGCGCTGAACAACTCTCGTCAGCTCGCCCGCTTCCTCTGCGGCCTCACCAGCCCCGCTACCACCCGTGCGCGCCTCGGCCGTCATGAGTCCTACGGCCTGCTGGATCGCATCCCCTTTGGCGATGTCCTCGCGCAGACGGAAACCATGCTGAGATAACAATTCCTTGCCAGAACCCTCCTTTTTCGGAGGTATGAACACCTCTCTTTTCAACCACCATGCGCATCCTCCCGCTTCTTTCCATCCTCCTCGCCGCCGTCAGCCTGCGTGCTGAATCTATCCTGCCGCCAAACGCCCGTGTCGCCGTGATCGGTGACAGCATCACGGAGCAGAAAATTTATTCCAAATACATCGAAACCTACCTGCTCGCCTGCACCGGTCGCAGCGACATCAAGGTGTTCCAGTTCGGCTGGAGCGGTGAACGCGCCGGCGGCTTCGCAGCGCGCCTCGAAAACGATCTCGCGGTCTTCAATCCCAATGTCGCCACCACCTGCTACGGCATGAACGACGGCAGCTACAAGCTCTACGCACCCGAGATTGGCGCTGAGTATGAGAAAAACATGCGTGCTGTCATCGACGGTCTGAAAAAAGTCGGCGTAAAGGCCATGGCCATCGGCTCTCCCGGTGGAGTGGACCCGGATTACTTCAAAAGACCCACCGTCAGCGGCCAGGACTACAACGGCAACCTCGCGCACCTGCGTGACATCGCCAAGAAGCTCGCTGAAGAAAACAAGCAGCCCTTTGCCAACGTGTATGACACGATGATCAGCGCCCTCACCAAATCGAAGGCGGCCCTCGGCAAAGAATACGGCCCCTTCGGCGGCGACGGCTTCCATCCCGCACCCGCAGGCCAGCTCTTGATGGCACAGGCCTTCTTGAAAGCACTGGGCTTTGACGGCGAGATCGGCACAATCACAGTCGATGTGAAAGGCACCACCACCGCCAGCAATGGTCATGCAGTCAAAGGCGGTCAAAACGGCAGCGTGACGCTGGAAAGCACAAAATGGCCCTTCGTGTTCGACGCCGATCCAACATCCGCAGGCAGCAATCGCAGCATCCTCTCATTCACCAGCTTCAATCAGGACCTCAACCGCTTCACATTGAAAGTGGTGAACCTCGGCAGCGCCAAGTCCAAGGTCACCTGGGGCAGCCAGAGCAAGGAATTCAGCCGCGAACAGCTCGAAGCAGGCGTCAATCTCGCCGCCGAGTTCACCAAGACACCCTTCGACAACGACTTCGCCGCCTTGACCAACGCCATCACCCAGAAGGAAAGCTATGAAACAATCCTGATCAAAAACCTGGTCACACACATGCGCGTGATCGCCGCCGAAGCCGCGGAAGATCCCAAAGTGGCCGTGGCTCTGACGAAACTGAAGAAGAAGCTCGCCGATGAGCATGCCAAGCAGGACGCCAACGTCCGCAAGTTCATCAAACCCGTCACCCACACCATCAAGGTCGAGGAAATACGCTGAGGCGCTGCTAGAGAAAATCTTCCCAGGGCAGGCAGCGGTAGAACCAGCAGCTCAGTCGGCGAAACAGCGATGCATCGGGCTCGATGCGCCGCACTGAGCGACTGCCATTAGGTAGCTGACCTGTCCAGAGAAGGGAGCCGTTGGCCGCACGCGTGACGTGCCAGCTGTTCTCGGCCTGCAAACCCTTCATCAAATACGATTTCAAGCGCGCGGCAAATGCCGAGCTATGGATGATCACGCCCGTCTCTGTGTTGATGTATTTGGAGCGGGGATCCATGTTGAAGGAGCCGATGAACGACAGGCGGTCATCAACGACGAACCCTTTCGTATGCATGCCCAGTGGTGTGAGTCTGCGCACATGGATGTAGTCTTTGCGATCGGCCGCATGCGAATTGAGTTCAAAGTAGCTGACCCCGCAGTCGAGCACGCCTTCGCGACGGTTGACGATCCCCGCCATCGCGGCCACTCCGTCGATGGAAGCCAGGGAATTGGTCAGCACCTGCACATGTACACCGCGCGCAGTGGCCGCTCGTAGCAGCTCCAGCGTATCGTTCTGGGGAATGAAATAAGCGGCATGCATCACCACCTCGGATCTGGCCTCGCGCACGGCACCTTCAATTTTTTGCGATACTGGTGAGGCCACTTGTCCCTGACGCATCATGCGCTCCGGCGGGTCTGCCACAAAGTCGTACTCAGCCCAGATCATGCGGTTCACGAGTTGGTGCAAGACACCCAGGGACTCTGCCCGGCTAAGCGCAAGAGGGTAGGGGCGTCCACTTTTTGCTGCCAGTGCGCGCTTCTTGCGCAAGACGTGCTTGCGCAGATCTCGCAGCTTTTCGCGTTCACGGTCGGTGATTTTTGTCTGATCGCCCAATCGCGTCAGGGGTGATCGCCAATACAGTTCAAAAGACTTGGCCGAGGCATCCACCACCGGCCCCGCAGCGATGAAATCCAAATCCCGCATGTTGTGCTTTCGATGGATGCCAAAATAGGTGTCTCCCAGATTTCGCCCGCCGCCCATGACAATCGTGCCATCCGCGATCATGACCTTGTTGTGCATGCGGCTTTGCATGCGGTCGATCTCGCCGATCACTGGGATGGGATTCCCGGCAAAAATGCCCTTCAGATCCGTCAGCGGATTGAAGAAGGCCACCTGGATGTTGGGGTGCGCCGCCAGCGCAGCGGAACTCACCTCCACCTGGGCCTCGTTCGTGAGATCCAGCAGCAGTCGGACTTTCACACCACGGTCGGCTGCTGCCAGCAGGCGGTCGGCGAACGTGGTGCCGACCACATCATCATTCCAGATGTAGTATTGCAGGTCCAGCGTGTGCTGCGCTGCCTCAATCATGGCCAGTCGTGCGAGGTATGAGTCACGACCATCCGGCAGCATTTCAAATCCAGCCGTGCCTCGGCGGTGGACGGTGTGCTGGCGGCAGGCGTGTGCGATGGATTCCTGACTGACAAAACCCACGATAGGAATGGCGCCAGTATTCGGGCGTAGGGTCCCGCAGGCTGCCAGCTCCAGAATGAGTGTTCCGCAAACCAGGAGACGAGGCCAGAATTTCATCAGATAGGATTCCAGCGCGGAACAAAGATGCAAGTTCATCAAAAAACGAATCGTCATCGGCGTTCTAGTTGGATGCTCTTGGCTGATCTTACCTGGCCCGCTGTGGCCTCTCTCGACAAAAACACCCCCGTCATCTTTCCCGTCGCAGCCTTGGAGCAGCACGGACGCCACATGCCCGTCTTCACCGACAGCATGCTGACCAACGAACTCATCGCCCGCACCGAAGCTGCGCTGGGAGAGCGCATTTTGATCGCACCTCTGACGTGGCTCGGAAATTCGCACCATCACATGGACTTCCCCGGCACCTTGTCCGCAGAGCCCCGGCTCTATCTCGATCTGCTCAACGGCCTGATGGAAAACTTCATCGCCCACGGCTTCAAGCGCCTCGTCTTCCTCAACGGCCACGGCGGCAACGACATCCCCGGCAAACAGGCCGTGTTTGAGACCCGGCAGAAATACCGTGACCGCAGCGATCTCCTGCTCCTCTTCGCCACTTACTGGAGTCTGGGCGCTGAGCCATGGACCCGTGATCCTTCCATCCAGCAACGCGTCATGGGCCACGCCTGCGAATGGGAGACCAGCATGGTGCTGCACCTCCGCCCCGAACTCGTCGGCGATCTCACCAAGACCCATGAAGTTCCTTTCGGCAACCCCTTCGAACCAGCCTCCCGCGGCTGGATCATGCCCGACCGCAGCGAGCCCGGCCACGTCGGCGATCCCCGCTCCGCCACTGCCGAAAAAGGCGAGGTGCTCTTCCAGTGCTTCAGCGAATCAGTCGTGAAACTGCTGGAGCGCGTGATTGCATGGGATGGAAAAAGCTGGGAAGGATGAGATGAAGAACGGGTTTAAAACTCTCGCCCTCATGGCAAGTGTCCTCGCGGCAGTCCTTTTTGTGGTCTGGGTTGTGCTAGGGACAATGGGAATGCTGAAGACCTATTCGATTCCCACCAACGCCATGGCGGCGTTCCTAAACAAGGGGGATCAAATCGTCGCCGAACGCTTCTCCATGCTGGGCGATCTGCCACATCGTGGCGATGTGGTGACCTTCACCACCGAAGGCATCAAGTCGCCCTACATGAACCATTCCCCGCCTGTCATTTACATCAAACGCCTCATCGGCCTGCCGGGTGACCGCTTGGAGTTCAAAGGCAGCATTTTGAATGTCAATGACCGGCCCGTGAGTGAGTATTTTGATGCGAATGGAATCACCTACCTGCCATTGATGAAACTGGCCTCTGGCAGCAGTGTCACCGTGCCAGAGGATCATGTCTTTATGCTGGGCGATAATTCGGACAACAGCTCAGATTCCCGTTATTGGGGACCGCTTCCGGTGAAAAATCTGCGCCAAAAATACTGGTTCCATCTGAAGCACGGACCACCCATGAAAGAGGAAACTCAACAGCCCTGACCTCATGCCCACTCCCCGCTCCTCCCTCTATAAATGGTATCTCTGCGGCCTCCTGCTGCTGGCGACGACGATCAACTACATGGATCGCCAGACGCTGGCGAATGCCGCGACGCGTGTAACGAAGGAGTTCCAACTCTCGCAGGAGCAGTATGGCGACATGGAGCTGGCCTTTGGCTGGGCCTTTGCCGTGGGATCGCTCGTATTCGGATTTTTGGCGGACCGGTTTCGCATTTACTGGCTCTATCCCGTGGTGCTCAGCGGCTGGTCGCTCATGGGCATTGCCTCGGCGCAGACAGAAGGCTACTGGCCGCTGCTGACGTGCCGCGTGCTGCTGGGTTTCTTTGAGGCGGGGCACTGGCCCTGTGCGTTGAAGACCACCTTTGCACTGCTGCAGCCAAAGGATCGCACCATGGGCAACAGCGTGCTGCAAAGCGGCGCGTCCATCGGCGCTGTGGTGACGCCGCCACTGATGATCTGGCTGATGACCGATGAGCTTTCAAGCTGGCGGCTGGCGTTTGAGGCCATCGGCTATATCGGCCTGCTATGGGTGGTGCTGTGGTTCGTGTCGATGCGCAAAAGCGATCTGGATGTGGTGGTCGAAGATGATCCTTCAAAGCGCGAAAGCCTGATGGACATTCTGCTGGGAGGCCGCTTCTGGGCGCTGGCCATTTTGATCTTCGGTGCCCAGACCTGCTGGCACCTCTTCCGCGTCTGGCTGCCGAAGTTCATGCAGGAAGGGCGCGGTTACTCAGAGACAGAAGCACTGGCGTTCAATTCCGCCTACTACATCGGCACAGACATCGGCTGCATTGCCGCAGGGATCATCTCACTCTGGCTCGTGCGGCGGTTCACCCTCTCCGCACACGGCGCACGGCGTTGGGTGTATGCCGGCGCTTGTTTCATGACGTCGTTCAGCGTGCTGCTGCTCTGGCTGCCCAAAGGCTGGCCGCTCATGGGCGCAATCCTCGTCGTCGGTGCCGGTGCGCTGGCCTTGTTCCCGTGCTATTACAGCTTTGTGCAGGAACTTTCAGACCGGCATGTGGGACGCCTCACAGGCTTGCTCAGCACCTGGGTATGGGCGGTGTCATCGCCCATGCACAAGCTCTTCGGTCGCCTGATTGACGAGACCAAGTCCTTCGATCTCGGCATGGCCGCCGCAGGCCTCGCCCCATGGCTCGGCGTCATCGCCATGAAGCTGCTGTGGGATACGCAAAAATCGAACAACCCTGCCTTTGCGTCGCGTTGATGTGAGCATGATTCGTCTGCTCATTCCCTCCCTCCTAGTTGCCTCCGCGCTCCACGCCGCCGAGCCTTACGAACTAAAGCTCGAAACGATCACCCAGGGCTACGATGGCAAAATGTGCTGGGTCCATCCCCGTGCAGGCGCGATCCCCGCCAGTCCTCCGCAGGTCGTGCTGACCATGCAGAAACTCCTGCTCACCGGCAGCGATGTCTTTTATGCGTTGAACCACCTCAGCACCCCCGACCTCGGCCAGACGTGGACCAAGCCCGTCGAGCACACGGCAACTCTGGGCCGGCGCGAAGAGCCGGAAGGCGTCATCGTCGCAGCCTGTGACTTCACACCGAAGTATCATGCAAAGTCAGGCAAACTCCTCGGTATCGGCCACACCGTCCGTTATTCCGACAACAAGGTCATTCACGAACGCCCCCGCGAAACTTGCTTCTCCGTCTATGATCCGCAGCAGGCCACGTGGTCACCGTGGACGGAGATGCCGATGCCGCAAGGCCCAAAGTTTTTCAACGCGGGCGCAGGCAGCGTGCAGCGCGTGGATCTGGAAAACGGCGACATCCTGCTGCCCATCTACTTCAAGGCCAAAGGCGACAAATACTACCGTGTCACCGTGCTGCGCTGCAGCTTTGATGGCAGCACCCTGCGGTATGCCGAACAAGGCAATGATCTGGCGCTGGAATCCGGACGCGGCGTCTATGAGCCCTCATTGATCCGCTGCGCCGGGAAATTCTATCTGACCCTGCGCAACGACACCGCAGGCTATGTGTGTGTCAGTGATGACGGCCTGCACTTCAGCGAACCCAAACGCTGGAATTGGACTGACGGCAGCGATCTCGGCAACTACAACACCCAGCAGCACTGGGTCACCCACAAGGACCACCTCTATCTCGTTTACACCCGCAGAGGTGCCAACAACGATCACGTCTTCCGCCATCGCGCGCCGGTGTTTATGGCAGAGGTGGACAAAGCCACCCTCACCGTAAAGCGCGAAACCGAACGCATCCTCGTGCCCGAGCGCGGCGCACGCCTCGGAAACTTCGGCGTATGCGAAGTCAGTGAAAACGAAACCTGGGTCACCGTCGCCGAGTGGATGCAGAAAAACGGGCCCGACATCGTCATCAAACCCGACAACAAGTACGGCGCTGACAACAGCGTCTACGCCGCGCGCATCCTCTGGCAGGACGACAAGTAGTCCGCCCTGAAGCATCGTAAAAAAACGCAATCCCATCGGCGCTCAAGTCTTCCAACGCAGAAATACGATGGGCACACCTGCCCGTCGACCAGCGCTCTCTCATCACCCCAGGCACACGTGCAAGAGGCCCATCTTACTTCAGCTTTGGTAAGTCATCGGGGATATAAAATCCATCTAGAGGTCTTTCCTTGCGGCATCACTCATATGTCGAGGAATGTCCTTGGCTGTTGCCGCTGTCTTTCGTCATCCCCTCCGTTTTACACCAGTCCCAACGGGACTG
>DLGZ01000043.1:0-21079 GCA_002482965.1 Verrucomicrobiaceae bacterium UBA7681
GCAGGGGCAGGCGATGATGAGAACAGCGACGGCATTGACGACGGCGAAGGCGAAGGAGGGCTGGGGGCCAAACTGCCACCAGAGGAGGAAGGTCAGGACTGCCACGCCGACGACGGCGGGCACGAACCAGGCGGAGACGCGGTCTGCGAGGCGCTGCACTGGGGCGCGACTGGCCTGGGCCTTGGCGGTCATGGCTACGATCTGACTCAGGAGGGTGTTGGCACCGACGCGTTCTGCACGCATGAGGAAGGTGCCGCTGCCATTCACGGTGCCGCCGGTCACGGCTGCATCGGCGGCTTTTTTCTGAGGCATGGATTCGCCGGTGAGCATGGATTCGTCCACGGTCGAGCTGCCTTCGGTCACGACTCCATCGACGGGAATGCGTGCGCCGGGTTTGATGCGGAGGACGTCGCCGATTTGGATTTCGTCTACCGGGGTGTCGATTTCCTCGCCATCGCGAATCAGCAGTGCGGATTTTGGCGCGAGATTCATCAAGGCGCGAATGGCGGAGCCGGTGGCCTTGCGGGCGCGGAGTTCGAGAAGCTGGCCGAGCAGGACGAGTACGGTGATGACGGCGGCGCTTTCAAAGTAGAGCACCATGCCGCCGTGGGTGGCCGTGTGGGGCAGCCAGTGTGGGGCGACGAGTGCCACGGTGCTGTACACCCATGCCGCGAGCACGCCGAGGCCGATGAGGGTGAACATGTTGAAGCGCAGGGTGCGCAGTGAATTGGCAAAGCGCACGAGCAGGGGCCAGCCGACCCAGAACACGACGGGGGTGGCCCAGACGAACTGCATCCAGCCGGAGGCTTCGTGGGGGATGTCGCGTATGACGGGCAGGTCCATGCCCATGGAAAGGAGGACGACCGGGGCGGTCATGGCGGTGCTCCAGCGCACGCGGGACCAAAGATCGCGCACTTCATCGTCACCGCCGTCGCCGCAGCATTCGGGCTCGTTGCGGTGTGCGAGCGGGTTCTTTTCCAAGGCCATGCCGCACTGCGGACAGGCGCCGGGTTTGTCAGAACGGACGCCCTCGCACATGGGGCAGATGTAGGCGGCTGGTGGGAGGACTTCCTTCACAGCAGCGGCTGGCTGCGCCTCGTCCGAGGAGCAGTGGGAGCAGGATTTCGGTGCATTGGGAAGCATTGCAGCGGCAAGGTAGTCGCACAAAGAACGCCATCACCAGACGATTTTTGGCGAAAGGTGGGTCGGGCCTGAGGGCTTGTGGCATTTTCCGAAACTGATTTACGAGAGGAGCGGCTTTCGAATGTTTTGTGATGCGCGGGAGGTGGACGGCTGGCGAAGGATTACCGGCTGCCGCATTCGAGGATTTTTTGGTGCGCGGGAGTCAGGGAGGCCGTCGAAAGCGGTAGCTGCGCTCGTTCCTCGCTGCGCAACCGCAGTCCATATGGGCGAGCGGCCATGCGGAGAATTGGGGAGTGCGGCTACGGGAGCCTATGAAAGGACAAAAAGGACAAAAAGGACGGAAGGGACAGAAAGGACGCCGTATGCCATGACGGAGGGATGTTTGGCCGTTGTTTAGGCGCAAGCGTTGGCGTCAGCCTTTGGTGATGCATTCGTCGAGGTTGAGGATGGCGCTGGCGACGGCGTACCAGGCGGCGAATTCGGCTGGGGGGAGGTTTGGGGGCAAGGGAGAGCCTGCGCTGAGTTCCTGGGTGGCCTTGGGGTCTGCTTTGGCGGTTTCGAACTGGGTTTCCCAGAGGGTTTTGAGGACGGTGAGTTCCTGGGGTTTGGGTGTGCGTGCCAGGGCGAGTCGGAAGGCGTGCTGGAGGCGGGAGTCGAGGTCGGTGCTGGGGGATTCGGCGACGATGCGTTTGGCGAAGGCCTGGGTGGCTCCGACGTAAACGGGGTCGTTGAGGAGGGTGAGGGCTTGCAAGGGGGTGTTGCTGCGGGAGCGGCGGACGACGCAGGCCATGCGGGCGCTGGCGTCGAAATTCATGAAGCTGGGATAGGGGGAGCCGCGCTTGAGAACGACGTAGAGGCCGCGGCGGTACTGCTCGGTGCCGGGGCTGACGACGTAATTGTACTGCTGGCCGCCGACTTTTTGCCAGAGGCCGTCGGGCTGAGGTGGGCGGATGGGAGTGCCGCCTTGCTTGAGATTGAGGAGGCCGGCGATGGACAGGGCGTTGTCGCGGATGGCTTCGGCATCGAGGCGGAAACGAGGGCCGTGCCAGAGGAGGGTGTTTTGAGGATCGAGAGAGATGGCGGGGTTTAGAGAGGGGGGATTTATGATTTTTGATTTATGATTTTTGATTTCCGGAGACGAGGGCGGAGGCGGTGTGGCTTTGCCCAAATCATCAATCGTAAATCGTAAATCATAAATCGAGCTGCTCTGTTGGTAGGTGGCGCTGAGGACGATTTTCTTGAGGATGTGTTTCATATCCCAGCCGTTGTCCGCGAACTCGGTGGCGAGCCAGTCGAGGAGTTCGGGGTGGGTGGGGGGTGCGCCTTTGATGCCGAAGTCTTCGAGGGTGGAGACGATGCCTGTGCCGAAGAGCTCGGCCCACCAGCGGTTGACGGTGACGCGGGCGACGAGGGGATTTTCGCGACTGACGAGCCATTTGGCGAGGGTGATGCGGTTGGGCGGGCCGCTGAGCGGGGTGTTGAAGATGGCGGGGACGGCGGCGGCGACGGGGTCGGTGGGATCGGTGTAAACGCCGCGTTTGAAAATGGCGCTCATGCGCGGCTGGGGGAGCTCGCGCATGATCTCGGTGGTGGGGGCGGCGAGGGCAGTGATCTGCTTTTGCAGCGCGACTTTCTGCTTTTCGAGTTTGGCGAGTGCCGGGTCTTTGGAAACGGGTGCGGGAGCGGCTTTGCCTTTGCGGCCCTTTTGAGCGACGACGGGGGAAGGCTCTGGCACATCGGGCAGGCAGGCGGCGACATTGCCTGTGATGCTGGAGATGCGAAGGCAGCCGATGACGAGGGCGTTGCCGAAATTTTGCGCCATGTGAATGCTGAGCTTGGTGCCAGCGGTGACGGACATGGGCTGCGGGAGTTCAAAGGCGGCCCAGTGGGGTTCGTGGAAGCGCTGGCCGATGGCCCAGGCGGATTTGCCGGTCTTGGTGACGAGGGTGGTGACTTCGTAGCCTTTTTGCGAGTAGTCGGCGTAGGCGGTCTTGAAGGTCAGCGGCTGCGTTTTGCCGTCGGGGGTGGTGAGGGTGCAGTCGAAGGAGTGGAGGACGAAATTGGGACGATTGACCCCTCCCCTGCCCGGCCCATCGCCGGGAATGGAGGCGTGGGTGAGGGTGTCTAGCATGAGGCCGCTGAGCTCTCCGGCGGTGAGTTCGGTTTCGAAGGTGTAGGTGTCTTTGTCGGGGGCGGGACCGGTGAGGAGGACGCTGCCGTCGGGCTGGAGTTCGGACTCGGCATCGCTCTCGGTGATGAAGGCGGTGGGTTTGAGGGCTTTGACGGCGTTTGATGAAGCGATTTTGGCGGAGGGAGATGCGGCGGGAGCACCGGGAGTGGCGAGCTGTTTTTGACGAGACGCGAGCTGCGCATTGAGGGTTTTCATCTGGGCAGCGAGCTGCGCGCGCTGTGCCTCGCCACCGGGGTCGTTGATTTTATAGGGCGAGCCTTGGAACTGAATGGAGCCGGGGGTGGTGGGGCTGGTGCGCTCGGCCTCTTTCTCGGTGTTGTTGTAGTAGGCGAGGAGTGAGTAGTAGTCGCGCTGGCTGATGGGGTCGTATTTGTGGTTGTGGCACTGGGCGCACTCGAGGGTGGTGCCGAGCCAAACGGCGCCGGTGGTGTTGACGCGGTCGATGACTTGATTGATGCGGCTTTCTTCGGGCTCAGTGCCGGCTTCGACGTTGGTGGGGGTGCAGCGATGAAAGCCGGTGGCGATGATTTGCTCGGGCGTGGCGTTGGGGAGGAGGTCGCCGGCGATTTGTTCGAGGGTGAACTGGTCGAAGGGCATGTTGGCATTGAGGGCGTTCACGACCCAGTCGCGCCAGGCCCAGACTTGGCGGAGGTCATCGCGCTGGAAGCCGTGGGAGTCTGCGTAGCGGGCGAGATCGAGCCAGGGGCGGGCCCAGCGGACGCCGAATTGATCTGAGGCGAGAAGGCGGGTGGCTAGATGCTCGATGCTGGATGCAGGATCCTGGGAGTGCTCTTTGAGGAAGGCATCGACATCGGCGGGAGTGGGGGGGAGGCCGGTGAGATCGAGGGTGAGGCGGCGGATGAGGATTTCGGGAGAGGCGGGGGGAGATGGCTGGATCTGGGCGGCTTCGAGTTTGGCGAGGATGAAGCGGTCGATTTCGTTCTTGGGCCAGGACTGGTTTTTGACGGTGGGTAGAGAGGGGCGCTGAGGGGGGAGGTAGCTCCAGTGCTGGAGGGTTTCGAGTTTGTCGGGCCATGGGGCACCGGCTTTGATCCAGTCGCGGAGGTGGTCGATCTCGGCGGTGGTGAGGCGGTCGCCGCGTTTGGGCATGGCGTCTTTGTTTTCCTTGGGCAGGGCGACGCGGCGGAGGAGATCGGTGCCGATTTTGAGGTGCTTGGGGGAGGCGGTGTCGAGGCGGAGGTCGGCTTTGCGGTGCTCGGGGCCGTGGCATTCGAAGCAGGCGCGCTGGAGGACGGGGTAGACGTCCTTGGCGAAGTCGGTGCTGGCGGCGTGGAGGGTGGCCGTGGTGAGCAGCGTGATGAGGGCGAGACGGAGCATGCTTCTCTATGAACGAGGCGCGGGGGGCGGACTTTCGGGATCTGGAGGGGGAGCGGATCACCTCACGTTGGCGGAAGGTGTCCGTCTTCCCCTCACCCCGACCCTCTCCCCGAAGGAAATATTTCTTGTCAGCGTGTATCAGGGGCGGGGAGAGGGAGAGCGGCTTTGGCAGTCTTGGATTGGCCAGAGCCAATGCGTGGCGGAACTGGTTGCAGACGCTGCTGGTGAACGCTGGGTGCGGCGAAGTGCTGGATTTGCTTGCCGGGTGGTTTTGCCCTACCCAGGGTCGCCTCGCTGAGGCTCGGCTGACCCTGGGCTCAATTACGCAGCTCCGTTGGAGCAGGTGCGTGGCGGAGCAAAGTGTTGGATGATGGCGCTCCAGCGTTTTCTGGAAAACGCATGAGGAAACACTCTCCGCCGTATCTTTTGAAAGCTGGAGGAAAGAGGCCCGGAGAGCTTTCTTTGGGGCTATTGGAACGAGGTGTGTTTGCGGCACGCTCGGAGACGGGCGGGCTGTCGCCACACCCATCCCACAGACGGACAGGCGACTTGGGTGCTCGTGACGGATATTCGGGACACGTTTATCCTGAACTCAGATCCGGGCGGGCTAAAGCCCGAACAACGTACTCAGAGCAGACGGGCGGCTCGAAGCGAACTGCGAGCTTAGAGGAGGCGGCGGGCGTTGCGGAGGCCGTCGGCGGTGACGACGGCTTGATTGCGGGCGGCGACCATGAAGTCGAGGTAATTGAGCCACTGCATGGGGCGGAGGGAGGCGAGGCCCATGCTGCGGCGGCTGTAGCCGTAGTCGGCGATCTCCCAGCCGAAGTCGGAGTGGCGATTGCGGTAGTCGGTGCGGTGAATCCAGGCACCGAATTCGTCTTTGCGCCAGACTTCGGGATCGTTGCCAGGAATGACCTGCGCGAGATTCCAGACGCTGCGGACGACTTCGAGGTCGTAACCTTCGGCGCTGTGACTGGAATGGGATTCGGGCATGGAGGGTGGAGGACCGACGGACGGGAAGGGACAGGAATGTGCCGCTTACTTCAGCTCGATGTTGTCGATGAGACGGGTGGTGCCGAAAAAGACGGCAACGGCAATGACGACGAGTTCGGTGGTGGCGGAGACGGGCTGCAGGGTGGTGGCATCCGCGACGGCGACGTAGTCGATGCGGCTGGAGGGGGCCTTCTCCTGGATCATCTGGGTGATGAGGCGTCGCAGGACATCGGGATCACGCGCGCCGTTTTTCCAGGCATCTCGTGCGGCGAGGAGGGCGGTGCGGAGTGAGGGGGCCTCCTGACGCTCTTCGGGATTCAGGTAGCGATTGCGGCTGCTCATGGCGAGGCCGTCTGCTTCGCGGACGGTTTCGATGCCATGGAGCACGACGTTGAAGTCGAGATCGCGCACGAGACGGCGGATGATGGCGAACTGCTGGTAGTCTTTTTTGCCGAAGACGGCGTCGTCGCACTGCACGAGATTGAACAGTTTGGCGACGATGGCGCAGACGCCTTCGAAATGGCCGGGGCGGCTGGCACCGCAGAGCAACTGAGAGAGGCTGGTCTCATGCAGGACGATGCTGCGGTCCGGGGGATAAAGATCCTCGGCCTTGGGTGCGAAGATCATGTCTGCGCCGTTGTCACGGCAGAGGCTGAGGTCTTCGATGAGGGTGCGGGGGTATTTGCTGTAATCTTCGCCGGGGCCGAACTGCAGCGGATTGACGAAGATGCTGACGGCCACGTTTCCGGCCTGGCCAGCGATCTCGCGCGCGGCGCGGATGAGCGCTGCATGGCCATCATGCAAAGCGCCCATGGTAGGAACGAAGACGCAGCGCGCGCCTTTGTTGATGGTGCTCCAGGAACGAAGCTGGCGAATGTTGTTGATGACGTTCATGATTTTAAGTCTCTTGATTCAAATACGGCGTAGCCCAGGGTAAAGAGCGTAACGTTTACGGCAAAAAGCACTGCATAGCTGCGCGCGATGATGGGCCAGTCGATGGTTTCAGCGAGAACCCGGGCCCAGACGCCGATGTGTTTGGTCAAAAGAAGGTACTCGCGGCTTTCCATGAAACGGCTTTCGCGGAGGATCATGTCTACCAGGGCGTAAGACAGGGCGCCGATGGTGGCGGCGGCGGGTTTGATGGGGAAGCAGGAGAGGAAAAAGGCGATGCTGCTGATGGTCGTCATGCCGAGACCGAGCATGAGACCTGCGAGCAGGTAGCGCTGGATGCCGGGGCCCCAATCGTAGAAGGCAACGACATTGATTTCCGGGGCGAAGGCGAAGAAACCACCGCCAAGGCCCTTCATGGCAATGCCGAGAAGGAAGGCGACGAAAAACAAAAAGAGGATGAGAAGCACTGCATAAGTGCTGGCGGTGAGATACTTCAGGAGCAGGAGGCGAAAGCGGCTGACGGGGCGGGCGAGCAGGAGGCGCAGGTGGCCATCTTCGGCCTCTTTGGCGACGATGTCTCCGGCGACGAGGGTGAGGTAGATGCCGCCGAGAATGAAGACGGCGAGCTTCACCACGATGAAGGCGAGGGTGAGACCGGAGATGTAGTACTCGAATGAATCGGTCTGGGGAGCGATGACCTTGGCCATCCATTTTTCGAAGCCCATGGTCTTGAGCATGACGAGGATGACGACCTGCAGGACGGAGAAGACGCCGAAGCCGATGTAGGTGCGCTTGCGTGCAAAGAGCTTCAGGAGCTCGCCATACCACTGCTGGAGGAAGAGGGTCATGAGCGGGAGGAGAGGCCCATGTAGAGGTCTTCGAGGGTGGCGCGATGCGACTGCCAGGTGTTGACCTGGACTTTGCCATTCACGAGGGCGGCGACGAGTTCGTGGGGCTCCATGGTGGGGGGAACTTCGACGATGCCGTGTTTGTCCATGGTGGCACCGACTCGGTCGAGCACTTCGCGGGCGAGGCCGAGGTCGCTGGTTTCGAGCTGGAACATGCGGCGGGATTTTTCCTGGGAGGGTAGCGGGCCTTCGAAGACTTTTTTGCCGTCCTTGAGGATGACGCAGCGATCACACATCTGCTCGACTTCGCCGAGGAGGTGGGAATTGAGCATGATGGTCATGCCGTGGTGCTTGCGGAGGTGGAGGATGAGCTCGCGGAATTCGCGGATGCCTTCGGGATCGAGGCCGTCGGTGGGCTCGTCGAGGAGGAGGATCTTGGGCTGCGGCAGGAGGGCCTGGGCGAGGGCGAGGCGCTGGCGCATGCCGTGGCTGTAGGTGGCGGTTTTTTGCTGGATGGCGCGGGTGAGATTGACCATTTGCACGACGCGTTTGACCTCGGCCTCGTCCCACCAGCCGGAGAGGGAGCAGAGGACGCGGAGGTTTTGCCAGCCGCTGAGGTAATCGTAAAACACGGCGGCTTCGTAGATGGCACCGATCTGCTGGAGGGCTGCGCCGCGATTTTGCTGCACGCTGCGGCCGCCGATGCGGACCTCGCCGGCGTCCGGGCGCACCATGCCGAGGGTGATGCCCATGATGGTGCTTTTTCCGGCACCGTTGTGACCGAGGAGGCCGAGGATTTCTCCTTCGCGCAGTTCAAAGCCGACGTCATCGAGCGCGAGCCGCCCGGTGGGCCAGCGCTTGGTGAGGTGTCGTACTTCGAGGAGAGCCATGGAGTGCGACATTGGCGTGATGCCGCTGCGGATGCCAGTTTTTAGTCACCCCGCACTGAAGAAGTCGCCAAATTCGCGTTTACACCGCTGCCGCCCGACTGCATTACTGCGGCGTCCAAGCACACTCTCGTCATGCAGTTTTATTTCCCTACGACTCTCAATCTCGGCCAAGAACACAGCGAAGGCTTCCACCAGGAACTGCTGAGAGGTCTGACGCACAAACTGAACAATCTGCTGGCAGTGATCCAGGGGTTCAGCAGCCTGATTTTGATGTCAGACGACCTTGATCCGGGGGTGAGCGAAAACATGCAGCACATCCGCGAAGCCTCCCTGGGTGTGACCAATCTGAGCGAGCGCATTCGCTCCGCCGGCGGCTGTGCGAAAATCACCCCGCAGTCACTCGGTTTGAATGAATACCTGCCAGTCATCGAAGGCGCGGTGATGGAGCCGTTTCAGAAGGAGGGTGTGCAACTTGAAGCGGATGTGCAGGCAGGGCTGCCGCCGATCCTGGTGGATCCGACGAAGTTCAAAGACATCCTCACTGAGCTGCTGAAGAACGCTGCGGAAGCTGCCGCCAAGGGCGGTGGCCGCTGCGCGCTGAAGATTTGCGGACCGGGAACGATCACACCGGCTGAGCAGCGGCGGGTGGACATTCTGGTGAGCAACACGGGATCGCAGATCGCCCCGGAGAAGATTCAGGAGGTTTTCCGTCCGTTCCATGGTTCCAAGAACAGCAATCACCTCGGCCTGGGGCTGACGATTGCCGCGATGCTGAGCCATCAAATGAACGTGCAACTGGGAGTGGCCTCCGAGAACAATACGACGACATTCTGGCTGAGCTGCCCGATGGTTTGAGCCACGGCTGAATGTTTTTTGAGTTTTTGACGTTTATTTGGATGCAACGAGGGTCCGGCTTTCGTTGTCATATTTGATCACACACCTAAGCAGGTTACTCATGAAACGCTCTATACTCCTCGCCGCCCTGCTGCTCAGCGTGATTCCGGCTGGTGCCGCCCCGAAGGGTTACGGCACGATCACAACACGGTACGGCAAGTCTTATTACGAGTGTCAGTACATGCACCTCTATCCCGATGGGGTGACCTTCGCGCACCGGGATGGTGCGGTCAAAATCCCCTTTGCAGAGCTTCCAGAGAGCCTGCGCAGTCAATTCCATTACGATCCGAAGGCGGAGGCCGAATATCAAAAGCAACAGGCTGTGCTGCGCATAGCTGCGCAGGAGCGGCAGAAACTGCGGGAGATTGCGACGCAGGAAGCGAATCTGGCCCAGGCCAGCCGACTCGCGGCCACGTCTTCAGCGGTGGCTAGTCTGCCAATGCCTTCGCGGGGGGGCGGCCCGATCTCCAGCCGGCCCGTGGTAAGTCTGTCTTCCAGTCGAAGTCGAGGCAGCTACTCGCGCCTTGGCTACTCTGGCAGCAGTTATTATTCCGGCGGCTACTCTTCGGGGATCAACATTATCCGCCCTTATTGCGGCTACTCGTATGGGGGACACACGAGCTACGGAGGCTATTCTGGACACGTCTACCACCCCACGGTCAGTGGCCAGTGTAATCCCGGCCATGGCGTCCTCATCAGTATCGGTGGCGGCGGTTAGTGGCGTGCATCATCACTCCTGAGTGAGTGCTTCGCGTTCTGGCTGAGCTTCCCGATGGTTTGAGCCACGGCTGAATGTTTTTTGAGTTTTGACGTTTAATTTAGATGCAACGAAGGCCCTGCTTTCGTTGTCATATTTGAACATTCCCCTATGGAGGTTACTCATGAAACGATCTGTTTTGCTCGCCGCCCTGCTGCTCAGTGTGCTTCCGGCTGGTGCCGCGCCGAAGAATTACGGCACGATCACGACACTTAAAGGCAAGTCCTTCTATGAGTGTCAGGTCGTGCACGTCTATCCGGACGGGGTGACTTTCTCGCACCGAAATGGGGCGTCCAAGATCCCCTTTGCAGAGCTTCCTGAGAATCTGCGCAGTCAATTCCGCTACGATCCGAAGGCAGAGGCCGACTATCAAAAGCAACAGGCGGCTTTGCGCAAAGCCGAGCAGGAGCAGCAGAAGCTGCGGGAGATTGCGATGCAGGAACGACTGATGGAGGCGAGGATGGCCGAGGCCAGCTATCTGGCGAGCGCCAGCCGCCTCGCGGCCACGTCTGCAGCGGTGGCTGATCTGCAAACGCCTTCGTGGGTGGGCACCCCGATCACAGGTCCGGCCGTGGGAGGCCGGGCTTACAGTGGAGGCAGCTACTCGAGCTTTGGCTACCCGTTTGGCTACTCTGGCAGCGGGTATTATTCGGGCGGAAATTATTTGGGGATCAGCTATGGCTACCCTTATGGCGGGTACTCGTATGGGAGCTACCCGAGCTACGGCGGCTATTATGGAGGCGGCTGTCGCCCCACGGTGTTCGGTCAATGGAATGTGGGCCATGGCATCCGCATCGGTATTGGCGGGGGCGGTTTTGGTGGGATGCATCATCACCATTGAGTTGTTGCTTCGGTCATATGAAGCAATAAGTGCTGGTAAAAGTGACATTATGGAGTCAAATCCACAAATATATGAAAACGTTCTCACTTTTGATTGTCACTATTCAATTGGGACTCGCGGTTGCGGCGACTGGCTCTGAGCCGACCACGATTGAGACTGCGCAAGGCAAAACCTATGTACGGTGCAAGATCATGAAACGTGACCCTGACGGTGTCGCGTTCTCCCACAGCAAGGGGGTGGCGAGGGTACTGTTTGCAGATCTGTCTGAACCGATGCGCAATGCGCTGGGCTATGATGCCGTCAAAGCGGATGCGTATGACAAAGAGCGTGCCGAGGCACGCAAGGAGGCCGAGCAGGCGAGGCGTGAGCGCGAGGCCAAACTGGCGGAGGCGATGATCGCCGCCCAAGCCAAATACGCGGCACAACAGCCGGTGGTTTATGTGCAGCAGCCAAATGGTGGGTACATGCAGAGCCTGGCACCGGTGCTGGGACTGGGCCAGATCGGGGCGTATTACGGCGGAGGCCACCATGGGCACGGGATGTCGCGTTCGCGCGGCTGGAGTCCCAGCAGGACCACGATCGGCGCAGGCTCGGGTGGCGTGTATGTGCCGCAGGGAAATGGCAATACGTTTTACGGTTTTCCTAACGTCAACTACAGCCCCACGCTGGGTTACACGAACACGAACATCAACACGCCGACTTTCTTCAGTGGGCCGAACCCGGGCGTGGTTCCGGGTGTGGGGATTCCGGGGAGCACGACGATTTCCGGGCATCATCGTTAGAGTGGGCTTGGAGAGTGGGGTGTGGCTCTTCCTAGGTGTGATGTGAGCGTGGCGAGCCGATGTGCCTGACAGAATTGGCGTTAAGTTAACGCAGGAGTTCGTGAGTTTTTGAGCTGGCGGCACGCCCTCCGCGCGGCGGAGTTCATGGCAAACGCTGCTGGTGAGCGCGGGGTGTGGCGATATGCTGGATTTGCTTCCCAGTCGTGAATCGCCATACCCAGGGTCGCCTCGCTGAGGCTCGGCTGACCCTGGGCTGAATTACGCAGCTCCGTTGGAGCTGGTGTGGGCGCGGAGCGGATTGGTGGAAGAGAAAGGTCTTCCAGCAAGAAAGCGCCGGAGTGCCTAGCGGCATGAACCAAAGACAACCTGTCTTAACTGAGCGCCCTTCGTGTGTGGCAGATTCACTTGGGTCAAACTGCAGCCGTTAGCATCTTGAATACTGCCTTAAACATCAGCAACACGCCGAGCAGCAGGTAGAGGGACACGAAGCCCCAATAGGCCCAGGCTTTTTCAGCGAGGGAGAAGACTCCAAGGTTCAACCGGATGCACCCCGTGATCAGCGCCCGGAACGCCATCCAGTAAAATAATGCGATGAACGCGAGGTCGAAGATGATTGTGGAGTCCATCAGATGTCAGGGGGCAGAATGGACTATGAGGGGGCAATGCGATCACCATGTGAGTCGTACGCATGAGACGCCCAGCGGGTCATTTTATCGCGGAGGAGGCTTGCGACGCGTCCAGAGACGGGCGGGCTGTCGCCACACCCCATCCTACGTAGGAGGGCACGAAAAAGGCGGATCTGTTGCCAGATCCGCCGATGGGGGAAAGTTAAAAGCGGCTGATTAGATCAGGCCGGCTGCTTTCAGGGTGTTGTAAGCGCCGTTCTTGTCAACGGTCTTGAGGGCGCGGGCGGTGAGCTTCACTTCGATGAACGTGTTGAGTTCAGGAACGAAGATGCGCTTTTTGCGAAGGTTCGGCAGGATGCAGCGCTTCACGCGCTTGGTGATGTGACGACCGATACCGCCTTCTTTCTTGGCTTTACCGCTGCGATGGATGTGGTGGCCGCGAGTGACGCCGACGCCGGTGATTTGACAGATTTTAGCCATGATGAGTTCGGAGGGAAAATTGGGGTCGCGATACTAGCCGAGGACAGAGTGGCGTCAACCAAAAGTCTGCCTTTCCGATTTCACCGGCCTGGACGGCCGACCATGAGGGAGGTCATTTGGGGGTTCATGAGGTAGCCGATGCCGAAATTCAGGGGCTTCACCGGGTAGCGTCCGGAGGAGTAGGCGGCGACCAAATCCGGCTGCTGGCAGCCTGCGAAGATTTCCAGGGTGCCGCGATAGTTGCCGTAGAGCCAGAGGTTCCACCCATAGCGGGAGAAATCACGATAAGGGATGCCGGAGGGATCCTGCACGATGGCGCTGCTGTGACGCAGCAGGTAGTCGCGGATGCTGGTGAAACCGCTTTCGTGCATGAGGTAGGAGGCGCTTTTCAGGAAGGCGGGGACTCGACCCAGACGGGAAACGAAAGTGAGGAACGGCCCGTCTGCGCTCACACCGGCATTGGAAAGGTCCTGGCGGAAGTAAAAGACGCGTTTGGAGGCACCCATACCACTGCGGCAACGAAGCATGAGGCCGGTGTTTCCTGAGGAACCGGACAGGGTGACATTTCCCGCGCCATCCAGACGCACGGTATCGACGGAGTCCACGGTGTGGCCTGTGCGTGCCATGAAGGCCATGAGCAGCGGCAGCACGCCGCGAAAGCGGGTGGCTTGCAGATTGCTGCGCATCTCCGTGGTGATGAAGTAGCCGTTCTGCATGATGTTCCCGACGGCATTGTGCAGACCGGTGAGGCCGGAGTCGATCTCCGTCTGGGAGAGATCACTCAGCCGGGGAAGCGGCTCCGCAGGCTCCAGACCGCAGAGGACATAGGTCTCTGCTGAGGGGAAGAGAGCGCTGGCAAAAAGGAAGTCTGGCCCGCTGAAGGGGTAGAACATGGCGTTCGCGCTCTTGATGTCGCTAATCTCTTCACTGGCCCAGGACTGCAAGGCACCGCGGCGGACGTTCTGGTGAGTCGCCCAAAGGCTGTCCATGCGCTGCTTGTGCGCGGTCACTGCTGCGGTCTGGCTGTAGGAGGAGTCCATGCCGGCAAACAAGCGGGCGATGTCATTGATGGAGCCCGAGTGGGTGGGCACATTCATGGACGCCGCGCCATTGTAGAGCGGTGCATTGCCTGCGCTCTCAGCACGTTTCACACTGGCACCGCCGACGGCATCCAGCACGCCATTCCATTGACTGACCTTGGTGGCGGCCGAGTAGTTTTTAAATGCCTCGTCAGGCAGGGCGCAGGCAGCCAGCAGCAGAAGCGCTGAGAGTCCACCTGTCACCTGGCATAGGATGGAGACATCCCGATTTCGTAGAGCCATCATAGATCCACGAACGTACCCTGAGGAAAACATCCCCCCAAGTAAGTGTTTAGTGAAATCGCAGGCTTTATTTACGCGCTTTTTATTGGCTATGGATATTCAGCGCCACTGTTTTGAGGCGCTGAATATTTAAGGCCTGTCTGCTGCGTATCTTACTTCGGCTGATGCATGCCGATGCAATGGAACGCGCCACCTTCAGTGACGAGATCCTTGGCCATCATGGAGATGATTTCGCGACCTGGGAAACACTCAGAGATCTTGTCTTCGGCTGCGGCGTCCTTCTTCTTGTGACCAAAGAGTGGGAGGATGACGGCGTTGTTCATGATCATGAAGTTCGCGTAGCTGGCCGGGAGACGGCTGAGACGCCAGTCTTTCATTTCGATGGCCTGGGGCATTTCGATTTCGATGATCTCAAGCTTGCCGCCATCGGGAGCTTTGACGTCATCGAGACGCTCGCGGATTTCCTTGAGCACCTTGTGGTTCGGGTCGGAGTCACGGGGCTCGACCATGCAGATGACGGCGTCTTCACGGATGAAGCGCACGATGTCGTCAATGTGGCCGTCGGTGTCGTCGCCTTCGATGCCTTTTTTGAACCAGACGATGTCTTTGACACCGAGCATGGCCTTGAGTTCTTTTTCAACTTCGGCCTTGTTGCCGGGCTTGCCGCCATGGCGGTTGGGATTGAGCAGGACGGCCTCGGTGGTGAGGAGGGTGCCTTTGCCGTTGGTTTCGATGGCTCCGCCTTCGAGGATCATCTTCGAGGTGAAACGTTCCATCTTGAGGGCGGCGGCCGCTTTCTCAGGGATGGCGTTGTCGAGATCCCATGGTGGGAACTTGCCGCCCCAGGCATTGAATTCCCAGTCGGTGACGGCGACCTGGCCGGTTTCGTTGTGCTTGATGAAGATCGGTCCGTGGTCACGGCACCAGACGTCGTTGGTGTTGTTCTCGTAGATGTCCACCTGGCTGAGATCGCCTTCGTTGTCGGCGATGCTGAGGCGGATGTTCATGTGGCTGAGCATCGGGGCATTGATGCGCACGCGCTCGTAGCGGGAGATGACGCTGGCGATCTCGCCGAACTTGTCCTGCAACTTGTGGTAAGTCTTGGGGCAGCTTTCCTTGTTGGAAGGCCAGGACAGCCAGATTGCCTCCTGCGGCTCGAATTCGGCGGGCAGACGGTAGTTTTGGGGATAGGAGGCTTTACTCATCGATGTAGCGTTTGGTCAGGGGAGCGTAGGTGTCAATGCGGCGATCACGGAAAAAAGGCCAGATGCGGCGAAAATCTTCCACCGCAGACAGGTCACACGGCACGATCAAAATCTCTTCATCGCTCACGGAGGCCTTTGCAACGATTTCTCCATAAGGATTTGCAACAAAGCTCTGGCCCCAGAATTCGCTCTGCTGTTCGGTGCCGACGCGGTTCACGGCGGCGAGGTAGCAGCCGTTGGCCACGGCATGGCCGCGCTGGACGGTCTCCCAGGCGCAGTGCTGGGCGGCGCCGAGGGCGGCCTTTTCACTGGGGAGCCAACCGATGGCGGTGGGGTAGAAGAGGATCTCCGCGCCCATGAGTGCGGTGAGGCGGGCGGCCTCGGGGTACCACTGGTCCCAGCAGATGAGGACGCCGATGCGACCGAATTTGGTGTCCCAGACGCGGTAGCCGAGGTCTCCGGGGGTGAAGTAGAATTTTTCTTCGAAGCCGGGATCCTGCGGGATGTGCATCTTGCGGTACTTGCCGAGCACGGTGCCGTCGGCATCGATGACGGCGGCGGTGTTGTGGTAGAGGCCGGGGGCGCGTTTTTCGAAGAGGGGGACGATGATGACGACGCCGAGTTCCTTGGCGAGGGGGGCGAGTCTGTCGGTGGTGGGGCCGGGGACGGCCTCGGCGAGATTGAACAGTTCGGTGTCCTGCGTGATGCAGAAGTAGGGGGTGTTGAACAATTCCTGCAGGCAGATGATCTGCGCGCCACGGGCTGCGGCATCACGGATGAGCCGTTCATGCTGCTGCACGCTTTCGTCTTTGCTTGAGAATGCCCGGCTTTGAACCAGGCCGAGAGTCACTTTCGCCATATGGCGCGGATGGTTCACCGCTTGACGGGGAATGCAAGAGAAGATGGGTGGCGGGAGTGGGGCGCGGTGGGCGGATGAGGGGAATTGTAAACTGGGAACTGAAAACTGAGCATTGCAAATTGGCCGGAGGCGTGAGGTCGTGTGCATCGCAGCGTTCCGCGATGCGAGTGCATTTGTAGTGTCATTACGCTCAACAGACCTGCTTTGGGTGGCTGTGTGTCAGGGGTGTTGCCATGCGCTGATGGACGGGCGGGCTGTCGCGACACCCATCCTACAACAAAAAGGCCCGGCAGATTGCGCTGCCGGGCCGGTGGGATTTGGAGCGTGTTAGGCGCGGTCGGCGGAGAACTTGCCGGCGCCGGTGAAGAGGAGGGTGACGTAGGCGAAGAGGTAGACCAGGGCGAGCTCGCCGGAACCAGCGCCCACGAGGGTGGCTTTGTGGACCATGAAGAAGGCGGTGGCCATGGTGATGGCCAGCATGAGGGCTGCAAAACGGGTGAACAGGCCAAGGATGATCAGTGCTGAGCAAACGACTTCGGCGAAGACGGCGAGGCCTGCGTTTACACTGGAGGACATGCCAAACAGTGCGGGGAATTTTTCTGCCGTGGCGGAGAAGTTCAGGATCTTTAAGCGGCCGTGGAGGAGGAGCATGGAGAGGCCGACGGAGAGACGGAGGATGAGGAGGCCTGCGGCTGGGGATTTTGGGAGGAAGGAGAGATTGAGGAGTTTGAGCATGGAGGGTGTGGGTGAGTGAGTGGAGAGTGTGTGTGTTTGAGGCGCTGGAGCATGGCGGAGCACTGGATGTGCCTACAAGCTGAAAGTTTGATGGGGGGATGCTGGGAAGTGATGGCTGGTTGCTCCCCTGCCCTCAGATGCGACAGGCTCTGAGGGTGAGTCTTGGCGTTCAGCAAAATTCATTTCTCTGTGGTAAGTCACGATACCGATTTTTCCCAAGGAAATGATGGGCTCCGACGACGGCGGGCTGAGGACAGCCCCGCCCTACCTGCGCTGGGCATACGAGCGCCCGGCGCGAGATGGTAGAGCGGCTTGTCCTCAAGCTGCAGATCGTCTCCACGCGAGCTTTCTGGAAATAGAATCAGCCGAGGGCGGAGATCATTTCTTTGAGCTTGGCGAGTTTTTCCTGCCAGTCGGTTTTGCGCTGCTGGTGCTCGTCGAGCACTTTTTGCGGGACCTTGGAGGTGAACTTTTCGTCGGCGAGTTTGGCGGTGACTTTTTCGAGTTCGGATTCGACCTTGGCGACTTCTTTGCCGATGCGGGCGCGCTCGGCTTCGACGTCGATGAGGCCATCGAGGGGGAGGAAGAGGGTGCCTAGCGGGGTGAGGGCGCTGGGGGTGCCTTGAGTGGGGGCGAAGGCGGCATCGACATCGAGAGGCTCGGCGTTGAGGAGGATGCGGAGGACTTCGATCTCGTGGGTGGGGAGTTCCTGAGCGGGCTTGAGGACGAAGCGGACGCGCTTGTTGATGTTGAAGGTGCTCTTCAGGTTACGGCCGAGATTGACGGCTTCGTATTTGTCGTTGGCGGTCTTTTCGTCTTCGGGGAGGATGCCGAAGTGGGCGAGTTCGTCGGCATCGAGCGGCTTGGGCCATTTGGCGACCATGATGCTGTTGCCGCCTTGATCTGCGGGGAGATCGGCGTTGAAGGCCATGCCGTGCCAGAGCTCTTCGGTGATGAAGGGCATGAAGGGATGGAAGAGGCGCAGGGTGTTGCTGAGGACGAAGTCGATGACGGCGAGGGTGTTGGCCTTGCGTTTGTCGTCGGTGCCTTGGAGGGTGGCCTTGGAGGCTTCGATGTACCAGTCGCAGTACTCGCTCCAGAAGAAGCGGTAGAGGGTGGAGGTGGCATCGCTGAAGCGGTAGTCTTCGAGGGCGGCGGTGACTTCGGCGATGGCGGTGTTGAGGCGGAGGAGGATCCACTTGTCGTCGCTGCTGAGGAGCGTGGCGCTGATCTCGGTCTCGGTTTCGCCACCCTGCATCTGGCGGAAGCGGGCGGCGTTCCAGAGCTTGGTGCAGAAGTTGCGGCCGAGTTCGACGTTTTGCTCGTCGTAACGGATGTCCTGGCCAAGCGGGGCGCTGCGCATGATGCCGAAGCGGAGGGCATCGGCGCTGTAGCGGGAGATGAGGTCGAGGGGGTCGGGGGAGTTGCCGAGGGACTTCGACATTTTGCGACCTTGTTTGTCGCGGATGATGCCGGTGAAATAGACGTTTTTGAAGGGGAGCTCGCCCATCCACTCGAAGCCGGCCATGATCATGCGGGCGACCCAGAAGAAGATGATGTCCGGGCCGGTGACGAGATCGGTGGTGGGGTAGAAGGCGCGGAGGGTGGGATTGGCGGCGTCCTTGGCTTTGTCGCCGGTCCAGCCCATGGTGGCGAAGGGCCAGAGCCAGGAGGAGAACCAGGTGTCTAGGACGTCGGGGTCTTGCTCCCAGTTTTCGGGATCGGAGGGTGGTTCGGTACCGCAGTGAACGGTTCCGTCGGATAAGGCGGATCGGTCGGATCCTTTTTTGTACCAGACCGGAATGCGGTGGCCCCACCAGACCTGGCGGCTGATGCACCAGTCTTGGATGCCGGTGAGCCAGTGGTCGTAGGTTTTGGCCCAGCGGTCGGGGTGGAACTTCATTTCGCCATTGGCGACGACGTCCTGGGATTCTTTGACGCTGGGGTATTTGAGGAACCACTGCTCGCTGAGGCGTGGCTCGATGGGGACGCCGGCGCGTTCGGAGAAGCCGACGTTGTTTTGATGGGGCTCCTCTTTGACGAGGACTTCCATTTCCTTGAGGAGTTCGACGGCTTTTTTGCGGCCTTCGAAGCGGTCCAGGCCAGCGAGGTCCTTGCCGGCGAGGTCGTTGAGGATGGCGTTGGGGTGCAGGACGTCGATGACTTCCAGCTTGTGACGCTGGCCGATTTCGAAGTCGGCCTTGTCGTGTGCAGGGGTGACTTTGAGGACGCCGGTGCCGAATTCGAAATCGACGTGGTCATCGCCGACGATGGGGATGGAGGCTTGGTTTTCGAGAGGGAGCGGGCGGCGGATGTGCTTGCCGATGAGATGGGCGTAGCGCTCGTCCTTGGGATTCACGGCGACGGCGGTGTCGCCGGGGATGGTTTCGGGACGGGTGGTGGCGATGGTGAGCCAGGTGTCTGGCTGCTCGACGACCTGGACTTTGAAGTAGTACATGAAACCGCTCTGCGCGGTGGGGATGACTTCTTCATCGCTGAGGGCGGTGAGGGAGGAGGGGCACCAGTTGACCATGCGCTTGCCACGGTAGATGAGGCCTTTTTTGTAGAGATCGACGAAGACGCGCATGACGCAGGCGTTGTAGTCGTCATCGAAGGTGAAGCGCTGGCGTGACCAGTCGCAGGAGCAGCCCATTTTTTTGAGCTGGTCGATGATGATGTCGCCGTGCTTTTCCTTCCACTCCCAGATTTTTTCCACGAGCTTTTCGCGGCCGAGGTCATCGCGGTGCTTGATGGCACCCTGCTTTTTGAGGGTCTTTTCGACGACGTTTTGGGTGGCGATGCCGGCGTGGTCGGTGCCGGGGAGCCAGAGGACTTCCTTGCCGAGCATGCGGGCGCGGCGGGAGAGGATGTCCTGGATGGTGTTGTTCAGGACGTGGCCCATGTGCAGGACGCCAGTGACGTTTGGCGGGGGGATGACGATGGAGTAGGCCGGGCGGGTGGCGCTCACGCGAGCGGGGTCGGCTTCAAAGCATTTGTCGTCCAGCCAGCGCTGATACCAGCGGGCTTCGACTTCCGCAGGTGTGTAGGTCTTGTCGAGTTCGGGCATAAGGGGCGGGCAAGATGGGGGAAAGCGGGCGGTTTGCAAATGGGGAGGTGCGTCTTGGTTGACGCGGGAGGGGCTGACTGGCGGGGGGCCACTTATTCCCCTCACGCTGCCGCAGAGCGCGGGGGCTGAAAGGCCCGCGCATTCACGTGGAGGAGGCCTGGGATTTGCGAATGATCTCCCGCGCCCCTTCAGGGCGCGACCTTCGGTGGGAGGGTGGCGTCATGCGTGACCCAGGGCTTGCTGCGCTGCGCCCTGGGCTGAGTCCGGCGGCCCTTCAGGCCGCAATCACATTCTCCTGCGGGATCAGCGCATGGGCATGGAGAGGGGGCCGACGGGGGGCATGTCTGGGCGGGGATCGCGGAGGTTGTCGGGGACGGTGCTCTTGTCGCGGGCTTCGGCTTCCATTTCGCGCTCGGTTTTGGGCGGCGACTTTTCGGTTAATGCGCTGCAGGCGGGCAGGAAGGCCGCAGCAAGGAGGAGGATCAGGGAGGTGAGTGCTGGGTTCATGGATGCAGGCTTGGTTTGGATGGATGCTGACTTTGACTGAGATCACTTGGGGAGCCGTGCGTTCAAATCCTCGACGTACTTGCGGTCTGCTTCGCTGAGACGTTCGAGCGGCACTTCGACGGGTTTTTGGTTCACCAGCACGCGAATTTTTCCCTCGCGGATGAGGGTGGGTTTGTCGGGCATCTTGGGAGGCGGGGCTTTTTGGGCGGCTTCGCGGGCGGCGGCGGGATTGGCGGCGTCGAATTCGATGACGGCGTCCTCAAAGATGATGATGGCGCCGAGGAGGGATTTGCCGTCGGTGCTTTTCCACTGGCGTGGATCTCCGAGCAGGAAGTAGGAGGTGAGCTTGGTCTTGGTGGGCGGCGCGGGCTGGGCGGTGTTGTTGACGCTGACTCCGGTGTTGCCGCCGCTGCCGTTGATGGTGCGGGTATCGAACTTCTTGCCGGTGGCTGGCAGAACCACCTGCGCGCTGAGTGGCAACGCCACCGCAAGGAGGATGAGCCAGGCTTTCATGCTGAGGAGGCTAGCATGAGCGGGTGGCGAGGTGCAATGGCAATTGTTGGGGCAAGCTTTCCCTTTACGATCCGGATCATCGCAGAGCTTGCCTAGGCCGCGTTTGAAAAGCTGCCTCTACCGCATGTGACTACCTTTCGAGGAATGGGTGGATGCGGTCGTCGAGGGGGAGATGAATGTGCGATGGCCTCCGTCCT
>DLGZ01000043.1:21108-29095 GCA_002482965.1 Verrucomicrobiaceae bacterium UBA7681
TTATGCGTCCAGCTCGGCGTAGTCGATGGCCTTCAGGCGGGGCTGTTTTGGGCCCATGCGGGGGACGCAGGCGAGGAGGGCCTTGGTGTAGGGGTGCTGGGGATTGCGCAAGACTTCATCGACGGGGCCGGTTTCGACGATCTCGCCCCGGAACATGACGGCGACGCGGTCCACGACGCTGCGGATGATGCCGAGATTGTGGGTGATGAGGATGATGGACATGTCGAGATCACGGCGGAGCTGGGCGAGGAGGTCCATGATCTGCTTTTGAATGGTGACATCGAGCGCGGTGGTGGGCTCGTCGGCGATGAGGAGCTTGGGCTGGGTGCAGAGGGCCATGGCGATCATGACGCGCTGCTGCATGCCGCCGCTGAGTTCGTGGGCGTAGGCGTGGAGGCGCTTGCGGGAGTCGACGATGCCGACTTTGTCGAGCCACTTGACGATCTCGTCATCGCGGCCGGCTTTGCTGACATCGGGGCGATGAAGGGCAAGGGCTTCGGCGATCTGCGTGCGGATGGTGAGGACGGGATTGAGGGAGGTGGTCGGTTCCTGGAAGATGTAGGCGATCTCTTTGCCACGGATGGCGCGCAGCTCGCGCTCGTTCATTTCCAGAATTTCGTGGCCGTTCAGCGACATCTGCCGTGCGGTGATTTTGGCGGGCGGCTCGGGGAGGAGGCGGGCAAAGGAGAGGGCGGTGGCGCTTTTGCCGCTGCCGCTTTCACCGACGAGGGCGATGGATTCGCCGCGCTTGAGTTCGAGGCTGATGCCCTTGACGGCTTTCACGGGCTCGGCGTCGTGACGGCTGAATTCGATCTGCAAATCGCGGATGCAGAGGAGCGGGATGTCTTGGGGGGAGGTGGCTTCGGCGGACATGGGGCTCAGGAAAGACGAGGTTGTACGATGCGGCTGACTTGGAGCAAACACAAGGCGGCAAGCGCGATGACGCCGCCGGATTGCAGGAGTGCGGTGGGATCTGCCAGGGTCTGCGCGGCGTCCTGTGCCGAGGCGATCGCCAGCGGGCGGTAAACTTTGGCGAATGGTCCACTTAAGGCTTCGATCAGCCGGGGCAGCAAGGCACAGGCGGCGGCCATGCAGAGGAGTGTCTGCGCCAATACCGAGAACAGCCAGGCGGTGAGCATGCGGAACAGGACGGCCGAGATGTGATTGCGCCAGATCATGGAATCCGTAGCGCCGCAGATCCGGGCGGCATCGATGGGCAGGGCTGCCTCGATTTGGTTCCATGCCTGATGCCAAGCAGCGCTGCCTGAGACGAGCACGGCGATCCAGAGGATGATCCATGCGATGAATGAGGAGGGAAGCAGCGAGAGTGCTCCGAGCGCCCAGAGCAGCCATGGCTGCCAGGCGAGCGTGGCGACAAAGCCCTTGGCGGATTTCAGCCTGCCGGGCAGCAGCTTCAGAAACGCGGACAGGAGGGCAAGCATGGCTCCGCCGCTGGCGAATCCGAGGGCGATGGCGGGGGCGTCACCGGCGCGGAGGCTTTGTGCCATCCAGTCCCCCCAGCCGATGAAATGCAGCGCGTCTTCGATGATGATGAGATAAACCGGCGCGATGAGGCACAGTGACTGCAGACGCACGCGCAGCAATGGCAGGAGCTGACGGAGATGATGGAGCCAAAGCCGCGATGATGTGGGAACACCACGTGCGCGCAGTGAGAAATCGAGGTCCAGCGTCTCCCTGCCATCCACGATGACCGCGTGAATCATTTCGCCACACAGCGGCAGGGCCAGAATCAGCGCCGGGGCCAGAAAATCCCAGAGTGCATGGGCGAAGGGCGCCCCATGACTGTCTGGAAACTGAGCGGGCATGAGGGATTCGAGTGGCCAGCCAAGGCGGCCAATCCAGCCGCTGATGAAGCCCCATGCGAGGACGACCACCGGCACACAGGCCAACGCACGGCCCAGCAAAGCGACGAATTTTTCTGTGCGCGGACCCATCTGACGGGCGCGCAGCCCCACGATGACTCCGAGGCACAGCGCCAGCAGCAGCCCCAGGATGAGCACGATCAAGCTGGAGCCACAACGCACTGGGAAACCTGGAATGGAGGTTTTTACATTCCAGTCGTGATGCCGAATGAGCAGCAGCAGCCCTGCGGCGGTGATGCCGCCAAGCAGCAGGCGCAATGGGAGCCACCGAGGCGGCAATGAGAAGGGCGGCAGGCTCGTCATTCCGGAACACGCATTTGGAGTTTGCTGAAGGGATCCGCCGGCGCTTTTGGCCGCTGGACATCCTGCTCTTCATCACGGGAGCGCAGCTGGAGTTTGAGGGCCGGAGCAGGCTGCGAGTACTTCGGTGGGGCCGTGAGATTTTTCAGCGTCCAGGCGGAGACGGGGCCGCCCGTGGAGCCATGCTCATGCAAGGTCGGCATGGCTGCAGCCTCGTCATGCGTGGTGAACAAGGTGAGCATGGGATGCATGGGGAGCAGCCGGGACTCCAGCTCCCGCACTCGCTTTGGCACCTGCTCGGGATCATATTCCGCAGAAAGGGCTTCGAGAATGAGATCGGTCTGCGGATCAGAAATTCCGCAGAAATTGCTGCCCCCCGTTTTGGCCTGCGAAGAGTGCCACCAGGGGAGCTGGTCCCATGAAACTTCGAAACGCTGGTCCAGCAGCACGGCGTCAAACCGGTGCTCGTGCAGGCGCTGGGCGAGAGACTGGGCGTCAGGGGCGAGCTCAATTTTCACCTCGGCTCCAAGCTTGCGCCACTGCGCGACGAGGAGCTCCGCCGTGCGTGTGTGCAGGGCGTCGCCGCCGGGTACGAGCAAGGTGAATCGGAACGAACGCTCCGGACTGCGGGCTATCCCTTTGTCATCAAGCGGCCAGCCGGCCTTGGCGAGCATTTTTCGCGCCTGCTCCAACTGAAACGGCTGGCTCTTTGCGCGGGTGCTGAACCACAAGTCTGGAGCGAACAGACTGGCATCCGCGTGACCGAGACGTCCCGGCAGTGAGCGGATGAGTTCATCCGTGTCCGTGGCCAGTGCGAACGCCTCACGGCAGCGCTCGTGCTGCAAAAGGTCATGGCGAGTGTTCCATAGCACGACCAGGCGCTGCCGCGGCGGGGTGAAACGCATCCGCTCCAGCTGGGTGCGATCCGTCGCGGGCCAAACGAGATCGACTGCATGGGTGCGCATGCCAATCTGGGTCATCAACGGCGAGGCGGAAAAGTTAAACAAGAAACCCGGCATCGCCTTTTCCTTCTTGAACGGTGCGAGCAGCAGCGAACGGGGATCCCGGGAGGCGATGCTGTAGGTTCCCGCCCCCGGCGGTGCATGGTGCGCAAAATCAGACTCCTGGACTGCTGGATGAGCACGCAGCCACTCAGCGGGGAGCATGGGCAGATTCACAAACACGCAGAGCGCCGTGCCCTGACGCCGGCGGAACGACACATGGAGACGGGTGCCTTTGTTCTGTGACTCCAGCGTCTGGATATTGCTGAGGGCTTCACGATTCGGCAGAGGCCAGTCGTTGGTGCGCAGGAATTCGAGGGTCGCTTTGGCATCTTCTGCCGTGACAGGGGTCCCATCATGCCAGTGGTGGCCGGGGCGGATGTCGAGATCAAGCACGGGCTCGCTCAAGGCACCGACTTCAGCCAGAGGATTGATGGAGGCCGGTTCATCCCTGCTGATGTCCATGAAGCGATGCAGGTCTTCGAGCAGGCGCTGCGAATCCCCAGCCACCACGATTTCACAGGCGTTTGCCCCATTGAACCACACGCGCTGAATCTGCCCCGCCTGCGCGGATCCTGCCATGAAGCGGGCCCACGACTGGCGCAACGGGGTGCGGCGCTCGATGCGCCAGTACACGACGGGTTTGAGGTCCAGCCCAGCGACGATTTCAAATGCCTGCCGGACGCCTTCGGCATTGGGCTCGTTGAAACTCAGCAGCAGCCGGTTTTTCAAGACCCGGACCGAATCGAGATGCCACTCGGTCCAGCGGTTGTTTTCACCGATCTGGGCATGAAGCAGGTCCTGCGCATGCTTGGCCGCCGCTTCATCCGCAAACCAGCAGGTGACGTCCTGCGTCCAGCGCCAAAACTCCGCGAGTCCGGGCTGCAGGGTGCCATCGGCCCCCAGGCGGATCAGCGGCTCATGCACCAGATCCGAGATTTCCTGCTCAACCTCGGTGGCCGGAAGAAAGGGATTTAGAACCGGCGCTTTCTGCGACAGCATCACCACGACACCGTCAGAACGATTCATGCGGCTGAGTCTGGACTCATGCACGGACCAGCCAGCCACCGCTGCAACGAGCAACGGAAAACCAATGATAAACGTGCGGGCCAAAATCATGCGCAGTGCAAAGCTAGAGCGTGCGCCCTGTAACGGCAAGACATCGCTAGATGCCACTCATAACGCCGTCATCCGTGACCTGGATGCGCTCGGCAGCGGGCACCTTTGGCAGCGCGGGCATGCGCATCATGGTGCCGGTCAGTGCAACGAGGAATCCCGCGCCGTTGGCGATTTCAAAATCGCGCACGGTGATGGTGAAGCCGCGCGGACGGCCGCGCTTTTTCGCATCGTCAGAGAGCGAGTCCTGCGTCTTGGCCATGCAGAGCGGGAGTTTGTCGAAGCCGCTGCGGGAAAGCAGCGCCAGCTTGGCCCGTGCTTCATCGGTGAGCAGCACGCCGTCGGCACCGTAGATCTTGGTGGCGATGGCGGTGAGCTTGGTTTCGACGCTGTCGTCTGGCTGATAGAGAAAGGGCAGTGGCGGGACTTCCTGAGTGACTGCAGCGAGCACTTTTTCGGCGAGTTCGACTGCGCCAGCCCCCCCTTCCCCGAAGACATTGGCGGTGGCGCTGGGAACGCCACGTGACTTGCAGAACTCATGCACCAGGGCGAGTTCGTCGGGGTGGTCGTTGGTGAACTGATTGATCGCAACGATGACGGGGCGCTGAAACTGCGCGGCGCTGTCGAGATGTGCGGCGAGATTTTCCAAGCCTCGGCTGAGGGCTGCGGTGTCTGTCTGGGTGAGCTGGTCCAACGGTGCACCGCCATGCATCTTGAGGGCACGCACGGTGGCGACGATGACGATGGCCGCAGGCGCGAGGCCGCTTTGACGGCACTTGATGTGCATGAATTTTTCACCGCCGAGATCGAAGGCGAATCCGGCTTCGGTGACCGCGAAGTCGGCATGGGCGAGCGCCATGCGCGTGGCTAGAACGGAATTGCAGCCGTGGGCGATGTTGGCAAACGGGCCGCCGTGCAGGAAGGCGGGGACGCCTTCGACGCTTTGAACCAGATTGGGCGGCAGAGCTTCGCGCAGCAGCGCGAGCAGGGCTCCGGTGATGCGGAATTCCTTGGCGTAAACTGGATCGCCCTCGGAGGTGAAACCGACGACGATGCGTTCGAGACGATGGCGCAAATCAGGAAGTGACTCGGCGAGGCACATGATGGCCATGATCTCGGAGGCAGCGGTGATGTCGAAGCCCGAGGCGCGCTCTGTCGGCTTGCCTACAGAGGTGCGGACGCTGCGCAGGGCGCGGTCGTTCATGTCCATGACACGTTTCCACAGCACGCGGTCCGGTGAGAGACGCGCCTCGCCGAGGAAGAGCTGATTGTCGATCACGGCGGAGAGCAGGTTGTGCGCGCAGGTGATGGCATGGAAGTCGCCGGTGAAGTGCAGATTGATCGAATGCGCGGGCAGGACGGTGCTTTTGCCGCCGCCGGTGGCGCCGCCTTTGCGGCCAAAGACAGGGCCCATGGATGGCTGGCGCAGCGCGAGGGCCACGCTTTGCCCGATCTTTTTCAAGCCCTGCGAGAGGCCGATGGAGACGGTCGTTTTGCCCTCGCCCGCCGGTGTCGGCGTGATGGCGGAGACCAGGATCAGTTTTCCACGCTGCGGTTTATTGTGCAGGGCTTTGAGGCTGACCTTGGCCATGTGGCGGCCGTGGAGAATGAGGTGCTCGGGCGCGATGCCGAGATCGGCGGCGATGGGGGAGATGTCCGGATGCATGCGAGATGGAAGCGCGCAGAATGGCAAGGCTGGCGGTGAAGCAAAGACTTTTCCAATGGCAAAAATTTCAGCACGTTCTTTTGGTTAATGCTCTCATAGGAAGGTGGAGCCGGGGTTTTTCTTCAAATGAGCCGCTGATATAATCAAGAAATTGCCACGTCTTAACCGCCACTGCCTTCGACCATGAAATCCTCCATTCGCATCTTGCTTGTCGTCTCCTTCATTGCGGGGGCCACGTGGCTGGCTGGGCAAGTCGTCACCACCGCCGCAAAAAAGGGCGGGCTTGAGGCACGGCTGGCGCAGGCGCTGAAGCTCTACCCTGACGCGGATGTGGACAAGGATGGCAGCCTCTCGGTGGATGAGGCGCTGAAGTATCTGGAGGCGCACCCGGAGCTGAAGGCGCTGCTGGCCGCGAAATCCAAATCGAAGGGTGCGAACACCAGCAAGCCTGACGAGTTTACCACACCAACGTCGTTGGGTTTGCCGCCTGGACCCCGGGTGTTTGTGTGTGCTCACAGCTTCATGATTTTCACCGCAACGATGCTGCCGAAGATGACCGAGGCGGCGGGTATCGGCTATCAGGACGCCGGGCGACAGATGATCGGCGGCTCGCGCACGCTGCAGCACTGGGAGGTGCCGGATGAGAAAAATCTCGCGAAGACGGTGCTGCGCGAAGGCAGTGTGGATGTGCTCACCGTCTCACCGCACATGCTGCTGCCGGACGAAGGCATCGACCACTTCACCAAGCTGGGGCTGGAGAAGAATCCGAAGCTGCGAGTGCTGGTGCAGGCATCCTGGCCGGCACGTGACGGCAACCTGACGGGCGATTTCCGCAACATCATGCGCAATGACGCCACTGTGGAGAGCCTGAGAAAGCTGCAGGATCTGCAACGCGGGCAATGGCTCAAGCAGCTCGAAGCGCAGGTGACCGCGCTCAACACGGCGGCTGGCAATGAGGCGGTGCATATTGTGCCTGTGGGTGATGCGGTGTTTGCCCTGCGCGAGCGTGTGGTCGAAGGCAAAGCGCCGGGCATTGCGAAGCAGGCGGATTTGTTCAAGGACGATCTCGGCCACCCGATGCCAGCGCTGTCTGTGCTGGTGACTTACTGCCACTTCGCGGCGATCTATCAGCGCACTCCGGTGGGCCTGCCGGTGCCAGCGGCTTTGAAAGATGTCCCGCAGGCGGCGGAGCTGAATGCGCTGCTGCAAGAGCTGGCGTGGGATGCGGTGACGCATTACCCGATGAGCGGGGTGAAGCTTTGAGCTGAGATGCACCGGCCAGGCGCGGCGAATGCTGAAGCGCATGACCTTGCGGACGGGCATGCCAGTCTGCATTTCAAAAAGGATGCACTGGCGCTCAAGCTGCCGTCTCATGGTGTGGCGGTATATGAGGTGAAACCTTGACCTGAGTCGTGGAGAGTCGGAAAGCCGGGGTGCCACTCCTGCGTTCTCTGCCCATGAACCGGGTCATCCTCCTTCTCGTTCTCGCCATCGGAATTGCTCCAGCATGGGCGAATGAGATGCGCATGGCCGCGCAGCAGATTGATGATCTGCTTGCGCAAGACTGGCAAAAGCACTCGCTGCAAGGCAACAGGCCTGCCAGTGATGAGATTTTCGTCCGCCGCATCCATCTTGATCTCGTGGGGCGCATTCCGACGCATGAGGAGACGATGACGTTTCTCAATGACAAGCAGCCGGACAAGCGTGCGCAGTTGATCGACCGACTGCTGGGCAGCGAAGGCTACACGATGCACCAGTTTCACTTTTATGCCGACCTGCTGCGGGTGCTGAGCAAGGGCACCTACAACGGCGATGCGGGACGCGTCACTGGCATGTCGTATGTCGAATTTATCAAAGACAGCGTGCGCACGAACAAACCTTATGATCAGCTGGTGCGCGAACTCGTCAGCGCACAGGGCAAGGCGTGGGAGAATGGTGCTGTCGGCTACTACCAGCGGGATCGCGGCATGCCGCTGGACAATCTGGCGCTGGCCACACGCATTTTTTTGGGCACGCGCATC
>DLGZ01000044.1:0-4342 GCA_002482965.1 Verrucomicrobiaceae bacterium UBA7681
AGATGCACGGCGCAAGCCTGCATCGGAGCTACCGCTTTCGAGCGTCTCGTGGCATGCGTGAGGTGACGGGCTGGCGAAGGTGCACAGGATCCCGCGCTCGAGTATGTTCTGGCATGCGTTTGCAGACCGGCCAGCGAAAGCGGTAGCTGCGCTCGTGCATCTGCGCGACCGCAGTCCATATCGGAGGCGTGGGCATGCGAGGCTATTTGGAGTGCGGNNCCGCTTTCGAGCGTCTCGTGGCATGCGTGAGGTGACCGGTTGGCGAAGGAGTACAGGCTCCCGCGCTCGAGTATGTTCTGGCATGCGTTTGCAGACCGGCCTGCGAAAGCGGTAGCTGCGTTTCCCCCTTCGCTAAAGCTACGGAGGACAAGCTTTTCCTCGCTGCGCGACCGCAGTCCATATCGGAGGCGTGGGCATGCGAGGCGTCTTTGGAGTGCGGCTGCGGGAGCTGACGCTTTCGAGCGTCTCGTGGCACACGTGAAGTCACCGGCTGGCAAAGAACCACAGGCTGCCATGTCATGCCACACGCAGCATGCTGACATGGCCCATCCAGGCGCGGGCCCAAGCCTGCCGTTCCATCGCAGCAATGTGCAGGTCGTTGCAGAAAGTCTTGCTTAAAGCGCGTACTATGGCTTCGATACGTGCGAAATATGGAGCTTTATTCACATGCAGACCCCTACAAGTGTTATTTACATCATCCCACGCCCGAAGTAGGGCCGCCTAGTTATCCCAAGGGGGCCAGCTTGGAAGAGTATTATGGGCCGAACTCCAACGGCAAAGTCGTCGATGAGGTCAAGCGCCTCTTCAAAGGCGCCTTCCGCACGCAGATCATCTTTGGCCAGCGGCACTTCGCCCCCAGCGCCTCCTGGCGTGATGAGCACGTCGCCACCCAGTCCGGCGCCGTGGAGCCCAGCCGCTTCGCGGTACGCGTCCATGTCTTCGAAGAGCGCTGCAGCCCCGGCAGAAGCGAGCCCCAGGCGGGCCGGTACCTCGGCTTCGTCGCCCTGCGGCCTGATGACCACCAGGCCCAGGATGCGAGCGCAGACGCCGCGGCGGATTCCACGGGGGCGACCGTTCATGCAGATGCCGACGCCGACGCAGATGCGGATGCCAATGCAGACGCCGATGCGGATGCGGATTCCGATTCTGAGGAAGACAGCGGCTACGAGCACGTCGTGGAGGCGGAGGTCACCAGCCCGCCGCACATGCACCGGCCGAGGTACCACCTCATCATGACCAACTCCTCCTCCGCGCGCATGGGCGTACTCCCCTTCAAGAGCGCCGTGTACATGGCCCCGCACCGGCATGAGGGGCGCACCTCCACCTGCGTCCACCTCGCCATCAGCCAGGCCCTCCACCTCGTCATGAGCCGCTTCGGCTGCCGCCCCATCAGCCAGCGCGAATTTGACGCCTACGTGTGGATGCTCCGCTGCAAGAAGCACCAGGCACGCCAGCCCAATGACGCCCACTGGCCCTTGCTCAAGCATGTGGGCGCCGTCCACACCGACGGCCCCTACGCAGACGGCGGCGGTGCCCAGCTCACCGAAGCACTCGAAGTCATGTCCAGCTGCTCCGCCGGCGGCTTCGTGGCGCATTTTTCCGAGGAAAACTACGATGACAAAAATGCCGCCATCGGCGCCGCCTGGCGCTGCCTCACCGACGTCCTCGCCAACGGCCTCCCCGTGGTCATGATGGTGAACCACCGCCTCCTGGCCAGCACCCAGGCCGCGCTGCCCCACGCCCAGCTCGTCTTCGGCATGCGCCTCCTGCATTGCCAGTCCCAGCTCACCAGCCCCACCTGCTGGGAGGAGCGCGAAGACCGCGCCGAGCTCCCCGGAGAATTCATCGGCCATGACGTCATCAAAGGCCCCTTCTTCGAAACCCAGGCCCACACCCTCCTCGAAGCCGCCTGGAACGCCACCATCGACCTCCCCGCAGAGCAGCAGACGCCCGGCATCAATTTCCTCGTCGTCGGCCCCAGCGCCCTGAGTGTGGACATGCGCGTCGTCACCCGCCGCGCCCACCTGCACATGTTCAGCCTCACCAATCGGCAAGGTGCCGCCGCCGCCCTGCTCATGGACTATTACACCGCCGCCAAGCTCTGCCCCAAATGGCGGCGCAAATGGCTCAGCCACAAGACCGACTGGCGCTACGTCACCCGTTTCATGGGGCGCGAAGAGCTCCTCCAACGCCCCGGCCTCGATCTCGTGCTCAGAGACCGCCTCCCCCACAATTCCTGCTTCTGGGTCGCCGAAGTCTGGCACCCCTTGGAGACCCACAGCCTGCGCTCCAGCCCCACCACCAATCCGCCCCCGCCCGTGCTCGTCTTTGGCAATGCCGGCCTGCACCGCGTGCCCGCCCATGCCTCAGAGCTCCAGGAAGGCGTCCTCCACTGGAGCTTCAAAAGCCAGAGCTGGGTGCTCGTGGACTTCAATCAATAAGGATTCCTCATGTCCCTCCCCGCGCCCACTCAAGTCCCCTCCACCCTTCCGCAGGTCAGCCTCATCAGCTCCTGGTTTGTCCCCCCCTTGATCGACTGGAAAAAGCGGGACCTCCCCGCGCTGCGCCACGCCCTGGACCAGCAGATCCTCTTTCACGACCTCTACTTCCTTCACCCCGCCGACCTCGCCTGGTACGCCGCCGCCGCAGGGATGCAGAACCCCGAAACTGAGTCCCCCCTCGAATTCGTCGCCCACCTCACCCCCGGGCAGCTAGACCGCATCGCCGCCGCCCTCACCCAATACCTCGCCCAGCACTACCAGGGCCGCCTCATTGGCCCGCGGCCCCGCTTCACCGCCCTGGCCACCTACTGGCCCTCCATCAATGCCCCCGGCACCGATACCCCCACCGGAGCCTCCCCCGTCAGGCACCGGCGCGAGTCCTCCGTCAAAGCCGTCCGCAACAGCCTCTACCTCGCCATGAAGCTCGGCTGCCACCGCGTCGAGATCGTCGGCGGCTCCGCCCTGCCCGACCACGAAGAGACCCCGCAGAACCCCGAAGAAGCCATCAAGCAGCGCCGCAGCGTCCTCGTCCAGAGCCTCTGCGAAGTCTTCACCGCCCCCGAAGCCAGAGAACTGTTTGGCCCCGCCACCACCCTCGGCCGCCTGCCCAAGCTCTGCATGGAGATCGAGCCCGGCGTCTGCTTCCTCCTCAACAACGTCGCCGCCTTCATAGCCCTGCATCAGGAGCTCACCACCGCAGACTCCGAAGTCGCCTCCCAGGTCCTCCTCAACATCGACGTCGCCCACATGATGCTCACCGACGGGGACGCCACGCACAGCGGCGCAGAGCTCCAGCTCGCCCAGTTGCAGGAGCCCCGCATGAAGAAACTCATCGGGCACATGCACATCTCCGACCACGCCCGCTCCCACGCCTCAGACCTCACCCCCGGCACCTACCACTTCTACACCGACTTCGCCCCCTGGCTCAAGCTCGCCGTCGAGCTCACCCAGCAGCCCCACCCCCATTTCTCCGGCATCATCGCCGTCGAGATGGAAGCCTGCGCAGACATCCACGAAGCCGCCCGCGCCATCGGCCGCACCCGGCGCTGGATCCAGCACGCCTCCAAGGAATGCGCCACCTTGCAGCAGCCAGAGCAGCCCGCCCAGCTCTCCGAAGGCGCCATCATCGTCTTTGACATCGGCAACTCCACCGCATGCCTCACCGCCAAAGGCTCCCTCGAACAGGGGGCCAAGCGGCTGGAAAAACTCGTCAGCGACATGTGCCGCGTCATCCATGCCGGCAAAGGCTCCGCCTGGTCCTTCACCGGAGACGGCCTCATCGCCCACTTCGACCTCCAGCACTTCCTCAACGACACCGCCGAAGTCGCCGCCTCCGCCTTCCGTACCTGCCAGCAGCTTGCGCAAGAGGCCCGGGACTTCGTCTTGAAATACCCTGACGAAATGCAAAGCCTCGAAGCCCTCACCATCCGCTTTGGCATGCACTGGGGCCGCATCTTCGTCCCCACGGGCGGCTCCCTGCGCTTTGAAGCCTTCGGCAGAGACGTCGTCATCACCTGCCGCGCCTGCGACTTCGTCAGCAAAGTCATCGAGCCCGCCACCCCCGAAAACGAACGCGCCGCCTGCTCCCTCGGCAGCATGACCGAAGGGTTTCTCGATCAGCTCATCCCCGCCCACCGCAGCACCCCCGACGGCCCCCTCGACTATTCAGGCACCCGCATCAAACGCCATGGCCCGGCCGATCTCAAAGGCCTCGGCAAGCAGACCCTCTACGTCTGCAGCCTCTAGGCCGGGGGGGGGGCAGCGGGCCGGTGGCGAAGGGATATGGCGTTTTCCAAAACTGATTTCCGGAAAGCGGCGCGTGGAGACGCTCGGCGGCGGCT
>DLGZ01000044.1:4380-8219 GCA_002482965.1 Verrucomicrobiaceae bacterium UBA7681
GGTAGGGCTGGCTGTCCTCAGCCAGCCGCCGTCGACGTGTCCTGCGTAGCTTTAGCGAAGAAGGAAGCCCATGATTTTCGATCAAGAGGCAGCCCGCTAAACGGAAATGAATTTTGCGAACCGCTAAAAAAGAGTGCCTGCAAATTATTTTCAGCGCGGGAAGCGGTTGCAACGCGAATCAGAAATGTGACATTCAAAAGTTGAGCAAATTAAAACTTGCAACTTAGAGACTCGAAACAAATGTTCTTTTTCCATTCAATCGATCTCAGAGAAGATTATAGTCCACACCACGAGGTGAGTTATCATGGATAGTCCTTCAATACTAACTGCGGCATTGGTAGGCCTTGCAATGCTGATTGCAGCGTTGGTAAGGCACTTGCTGGAGCCATTGTCCATCCAGTTAGGGATGGCACTGGAGACTTTGGGCGGTCTTTTAAACACGATTTTACTGCCGGTGAAGCTTGTGAATCGCTGGGCAGTCGCAGTTTGCGAAAGGATGACGCTGCGAATTGCAGAGTACCAATCGCGCCCTCAAAAAAAAACCCTGATATTGGGGTGTTAAGTTGAGTTTTATGTAAACCTATCAAATGGCGGAAGCAGATCCATGTCTCTTATTGATAAGAGATGCGCAGGGGATTGCTCTAATAACCTAGTTATTAAATGGCTGACTTTGCTTATTGAAGTGAAGAAGGCGGAGCCATGCACTTGTTGAAAAGTGAACCCTGTAAATTTAGCGGCAAAAATATAGATGTAATGACTCTGTTCTAGGCGGTGTCTTTGGAAATCAAAGGAGTGCCATGCCATCGGGAAAAAAAGGCCTGCTGCTCACCGCGCCAAGGACGGCGCAGCTTTTTGTGCGCCTGAGACGCGACAGACCCGAAATCACGGACCCGCACAGCGGTTCCCTACCATTCCTGAAGCTTCGCATGCGCGAAGAGCTGGTAGGGACGCGTTGTGCGCGTCCGTAGAATCCTTCGTCCCAGCGCGGGCTGCTTTCCTCTGCACTCTTCCCCTTCCAAAAACTCCGCCCTCTGAACCTGCCATCCCACCGCATCTTTCCTCCAGAGTGCCGTCTTATTTGCGAAGACGCCGCCTAGGTTTCATCCGGGAAATTCACTTTCATCTAGAATGGAAAATATTTCAATGCGGTGGCGGTGCTCGGGAAGTTCTTAACGGAATGTATTATGCGCAGAAAATATTCTGCATGCAGTTCTTCTCTAAATTCTGCATCTACAGGCTCATGGGGATGTCAGATGTATGCTTGGACCGCCCACCGTCAGGTGCCAGGCGCGGGACATTGCTGAATCGAGAACTTGCTCACATGAGGCGGCAGGGCAGGGGGGCAAAGCCTTCCTGCTGCCTCGTGCAGGCCCATAGCTAGGCCGCCCCGCTCTCGGGCGGAGGGGGGGGGCATTCAGTGCGCGTCTCCCAAATTGCGGTCTTGACAATGTCTCAAATGAGTCTATTAAATGACTCAAATGAAAAAGGACAGCACGCTCGTTCAAGAAGTTCCCCTCGGCTACCTCAGCGGTGCAGACACCCGGAAGGCGGGCGGCGGCATTGTGGCTTACCTGGCTCATGGAGCCTCGGACAAGCGTGTGCCCTGGGAATACACCACGGCCATGCTCATCCAATCTCTCAAGATCGGGCTGCCCGTCCGGGAGTTGGATGACCTCCGCAGCAGCCTGGACGTCTCCATGGAAAGGCTCGTGCCCATGCTGGGCATCTCCAAGGCCACCCTGCATCGGCGGATGGCGGCAGGCAGGCTGGACCCAGCGGAATCAGACCGCGTTGTTCGTTTCGCCCGGCTCATGGGCAAGGCCGTTGAAGTGATGGAATCCCCCGTGAATGCGCGGGCGTGGCTCACCTCAGCGCAGCGTGGGCTGGGTGGTGCGGTGCCCCTGGAATACGCCGAGACAGAAGTCGGTGCCCGTGAAGTCGAAGATCTCCTCGGCCGCATTGAATACGGCATCTATTCATGAAGCTGCAGGCCTGGCGCATCGTGAAGGCAAAGCATGCCGCCACCGCCTTCAGTGGCGAAGGCGCGCGGCTCTATGGCGGCCGCTGGAACTCCGCCGGCGTGAGCCTCGTTTACACCAGCAGCACCCAGGCGCTGGCCGCACTGGAATCCCTCGTGCATCTCAATCCGCCGGTGATCTTCACGTATGCCGTCATCCCCGTCGAATTCGATGCCGCACTCGTGGAGAAAGCCCCCGCCTTGCCCCCCGGCTGGCGCGACTCGCCAGCCCCGCCCTCCACGCGCGCGCTGGGCGATCTCTGGTCCGCACAGGCCCGCTCCGCCGTTCTAGAACTGCCCAGCGTCATCATCCCCGGAGAGTCCAACTACCTGCTCAATCCCGCGCACCCCGACTTCAAAAAGATCGTCATCGGCAAGCCCCAGCCCTTCTCGTTCGATCCCCGCCTGCTCTGAGGACAAGCCGGCGGCGGAAGATCAGCCCCCGGGCCTCTTCACCCATGATTTCCACCATTCGCGGTCAGCCACTTTGCGGCTCCCGCAAAGAACCTCCTTCAACAACGTTGCATTGACGGCATCACGTCCGTGGTGCTGCGGGATGAACTCAGTCAAAGCCTTGGCCAAGTGCAGCGCTTGCGGTGATCCCGGCACAAGCTGACGTTTCTCCTTTTCGCCTACGATCTTGTTTTCGCGCATGTCTTGCACCGTCACGCGGCTTCCCAGCATGCGAAATCGCAACTGCCCCGCCCAAGCCGGGCAGTGCATGGCCGCCTCCACCACCATCGTCCCTTCGGTGTCCAGATACTGATCCACCAGCAGGATATGCGTGAGCTTCCAGCCCTCCTGATTCAAGGCCGCCTCCAGTCGTTTCTGACTGCCGCCGATGTCATGCAGCATGGCGCAACTGACGCCGCATAGAGTCAGCGCCATCAGAGCCACGATCCCATGCAGTAGCTTCGGCTTGTTCATGCAGTCTGTTTCTCCGGTCGGATCATGGGTTGAGTTATGACATCAAAGCGAGCCAAGGGTTCGTTCATGCCCGCAAGTTGATGAATGGTCAAACAACAAGCCAGTCAGGAATGGCGCCCCTGAGGTTTCCATTCTCATGCGTCACTCACGCACATTCATCTTGCCCCCGCTGCGCCATCACGGTTAAAACTTCATCCTCATGCCGTCACAAAAACCTGAGGAAATCCCGCCAGCGGTGAACCCCCATGCCGCCCCCGCCACCAGAACGCCGCCCCTCACAGGATCGCTGAGCGACAGCCCTCCGGGCCGCAACAGGCATCCGCGCATCACTCTATGGATCATCGCCCTCCTCGCTGGCATCGGCTGGCGTGCTGAGCTGGAACTGCGCACCGGCTGGGCCTCGCTCGACTGGATTTCGCAATTCCACTGGGCCGTCCCCGCTGGCGTCCTTGCCTTCATCCTCTGGGTCCTCAGCGTCACCCGCGTGAAGAGCCCTGCGGCCTTTGCCGCCGCGCTCCTTTTGTACTCCATCGCCGGGCATGTCGTCGTGGAAAGCCTTCTCAAAGCCGCCTTCGGTCGCTGGATCATCTTGAGCGATGACGCCGAGACTTCACTCGTCAGGCAAATGTACACCCAGAAACTCACGTACTTTCTCCTTCTCATCCTCGTGCCGTTCACCTTCAGCCTCCTCTGCCGTCTCTTCGGCGTCCGCGTCAGGATCCTCCCCGTGCTCGTCTCCGCCGTCCTCTTCATGCTCAGTTGGTTGATCGCCGCTTACGGGTTCTTCTATCTCGAAGGCCATGGCGATGCTGACCTCATCCACGCCCTCAAAAGCGGCTACATCATCCCCATCCTCATCCTCTCCCTCGGCCTCCCCGTGCTGCGCGCCCGGCGT
>DLGZ01000044.1:8332-22070 GCA_002482965.1 Verrucomicrobiaceae bacterium UBA7681
GCGGTAGCCAGGAGGCGGAAGAGACAGCGGTTACCTTGGTATCCCATGGTCGATTCTGGTAGCGAGTACGATCTGGTGGGAGGCCGTCATTTCCCCGCCGCGCTGGCGGGTGGCGGGGTGAAATTTTGGCGGGCAGCCAGGACGGCGGCGGTGATCTCAGTCATCATATCCGCTGCATACTGCATGCTGGGCACCTGTGGCAGGCCGCTTAGGAAGCGGGGTTTCAGCGTCTCCAGCCGCGGGCTGAGCTGTGCCACCAGCATGAAATTCAGCGGGTGCTTTTGACCCAGCAGGCTGTGGTGCCAGAGTGCGTGCAGCGTCTCAAGCTGCCGGTTCCACGGGAGTTTGGGGTCGTCCAGATTCTTCATCGCCACGGCCAGCAGTTCGGTGAGGGCGGCGGGGTCGCTGACGGCATTGAGCACGTCGCCCAGGGTGCTGTTCAGCAGTTCATCCAGCGCAGCGGGGGACGGGTAGTTCCGGCTGATCATGGCGATGCTCACAGGCAGTGCCACACGCCTCTGCCAGCGAACGTGCTCGTCAAAGGATCCAGAATAATAATAGTGCTGGTGCAAATAACTCAAGGTCACGATGGAATGCAGCACCACGGCAGCGGGGTGCTCATTGAAGGGGCCGGGCGCAAAAGCCGCATCGATGCGCTCCTGGGTCAATTCCTTCTCAATCTGCACGGTGATCTTTTGGGCCGTCGCGACGGGGAGCGGTGGCGGCGGAAATGGCGTCAGGAGAAGAATCACCGGCAACTGGGTGATCGCGAACGACTTCACCTGAAGATCGGGGTCACTCATCAATTGGTAGAGCAGCTCATAGTCCACGAAATCATAGCCCTGGGCGAACACAGACTGGAGCCTGTCTCCCACATCGCTGCTGCCCGCCTGACGCTTGGCCTCGGCGAGCGCCTGCTTTTCCTTCTCACGTTTGTCCGCCTTATCCTGCGCCGGCAGTCCTGTGCTGCCGTGCGCGAGGAGCAGCATGCCAATGAGGTGGAGTGTCTTGCGGGCGGTGCTCATGGGAGGGGGCTTGGTGGGGCTGAAGACCTGCCCGGCAGGGGCGGGGCGGCTTGGGTTCATTGGTCGGTGCATCCTAAAGAAGGTGACCCGGCGGCCAAGATTTTTTATCACGCGTTCATCATCGCTTCAAGGCTCGTTCCATTCTTCGCCACAGCCTTAGGGCGACCCGTGAACACTGTCAGACAGGCTTCAACAATCAGGCCATTGCATGCCGTGCTTTTGAGCTTTCAAAGCCGATGACTCCGCCTTTCGGCAAGGCCTCACTCGTGTTCCTGTTCAAACCTTTCAGCCAGCCGCGCATCCTTCCCATCGTGGCACTCCTCGAAAAACTGCTGCGCCAGAGCCGCGCAGGCCGCGCTGAATTCAGCGGGACGTTGCGCCTCATTCGCCGAGACAAAAATCAAATGCACCCCCGGGTCTCTCCAGGGGTAGAAGCTGCTCCGCACATAGGCGGGGTAGTCCGCCAGCAGATGCCCGTCCTGCACGAAGAATTCACGAAACCAGTGCGTGCCATCCGTCATCACCTCCGGGCAGCCTTCCACGCTGCTCAGCTCAATGCCACGATACTTCAGGCACACCTCCAGCGTGTGGTGCCGGTCGCGACTGGCTGAGCTGTAGCAAGCCAGGCCGATCTCCTTCGGCTGCCCCTGCAGACGCACCTCAAAGCAGTTCGGCGCCATGCACCGTGCCACCATGCCCGCAGGCGGCTCCCAGCTCTTCTGGCCGATCGCCAGCAGCGTGGACGCCAAAAAAGGCAACGTGAGGCAGGCATAAAAAGCCGCTAGTACCGCCCAGCGCATGCGCCAGGGCCTTTCGCGCACTGCAGCAGCATGCGCGGTGGCATCAGCATCAGCATCAGCATGCGCAGCGGCCTCAGTATCCGCAGCGGCACTTCCATAGGTCGTATTGGTCCTATAAGACCTATTTTCTGGCTCACTCGCAGCCGCATTGTCATTCGCAGCCGCAGGCTCCCGACCCTCGCCATAAAACCACACCCAGGCCACACCCACCGCCGCCACGGCCCAGGACCACGGCTGCATCACCACCACCGAGTGCGTGCATGCGATGCAGGCCAGACCCGGCACGCTGAAAACCCACCGCGCCTGCACCAGCAGCGGGCACAGCAGCAGCCACGGCAGCCAGAAAGACTCCATGCCCACCACCGCGATCCCCGCGCCCGCAGCCACCCATGCCGCCAGCGGCCAAAAAATCGTGCGCGCCGCGTCATCGCGCACACGGCACTGCGCCAGCGCCACCACCGCCGCCAGCGTCAGCAGCAGCGCATTCGGCGTCCCCGCCAGCGGGGCCAGCAGCGCCACCACCGCTGCCGCATGCAGCGTCTCCATCAGCCCCGCCGCCAGCGGGCGCTTGTCCCGCGGCGTGATCAGCGTGATGAACGGCACCAGCCAGATAAAGCCGATGAAGTAATGCGTCTGCGGACTCTCCACTCCCGGATACGCCACGGTGCGATACACCAGCAGCGTCAGCACACGCAGCACATTCGCCAGCGCCGCCGCAGGCACCATGCCCACCATGCACAGCCAGAAGCGCCACGCGCGGGCCTCCTTGCGGTTCACCCACACCGCCAGCGCCAGCAGGATGAAGAGCAGATTGATCCCCGCGCAGTCCCGCGTCCACGGCACCAGCAGCTTTCCCACCTGCAGATTCTCACCACAATCCACCGCCTCAGTGCCAAACCACCGCAGCGCCCCCAGCACCAGCGGCCGCGTGAAGTCCACCACCACATCCCGCGACTGCGCCAGGTGCACCGCACCCGCCACCACCGCAGCCGCAAAGCCCGTGCGAAGACTGGAAGAGGAATAGCGAAAAGTCATGAAGCAGTAGGAACGGGTAGGAAGTGGTAGATGCCAAAAAACACACAGCGAAAATTCACGCCGCCTTCTGCCGCCGCGCCCGCACCTGGCGCAGCACGAGCACCCCCGCAAACGCCGCCAGCAGCGTCACCGGCGGTGCTGGCGCCCCAGGTGCCGCACCCACCGCAGACGCTCCCAGGCTCCAGCTCGTCCCCGCCAGCGATTCCTTCGTCACCTTCGTCGTCGTCTTTCCGCTCACCAGCGCCACCGGCACCCCCGGCAGCACTCCATCCACCAGCGGGTTCCATGCCGTCACGCGCGTCGTGTAGTTGTCCGACTCAAAGCCCGAGGAGTTGTTGTTGGTCAGCACGATCTTGTCCCACGCCGTCTTCGCATCACCGTAGAAATTGATGAAAGCATAGGCCTCGTTCGAGTTCATCGTGCGGTCCTTCGGATTGCCGTAGTAGTCACTCGGCAGCAGGTCCAGCAGGCTCGCCGTGCTGAAAGATCCCACCAGCTGCGATCCCTCATAAAAATTCAGCACGTTGTTCGGGTCTCCCGCCGACCACCACATGCCAAAGTAGGATGAGTCCTTGTCCAGCGTCAGCGTGCTGCTCAGCACCTCCGTGCCAGCGCCCTGCAGCGAGTAGTTCGAGCCCTTCAGATTCGTTGCATCCACCGCACCGCCATAGACATCCGTTCTTTTGATGTAGAGCTGATCAAACTTCCCCACCCCGCTCCAGGACACATTCTTGTTCACACCCGTCCGCAGGCCGTTAAAGGTGAAGAGATTGGTGTCTGCCAGAGACGTCAGATTCGCCCCCGGATTCTCCGCATACGTGATGATGAGTTCCGCGCTGGCAGGCAGTGCAGTGGTGAAAAGAATGACAGACAAGAGTGTGGATTTCATGAGGCCTCCACAATGTCCCCCACTCCCCCACCCGAAAACCCCCACAGATGCAGGGGGTGCCCCGAGACCGCGCCCAAGCAGCCCCCCCCCAGGCGCAGCGCCACCTTTCAGGCACCTCGCAGCCGTCCCTTTTTCCCTCCGCCACCACCGCTGCGCTTCGGTTCGCATTGCTCCGCACACCGTTTAGAGTTTCTCCCTGACGCAACCCACCTCGCGCCTGACAACCACGATCCCAGCCACGATCCCGCCCAAGGGCGCTCTCAGCCATCGCATCCATGCTTTGGACAATCTGCGCGCCCTCGTCATGCTCACCGTCATCACTCAGCATGCCGCCCTGGCCTATGTCAGCTTTGTGAATTCCTGGCCCATTGCCGACACCAGCCGCAGCTTTGGCCTCACCCTGATGGTCGGCCTCATCGGCGGCTTTCGCAGCCATCTCTTCTTCCTCCTCTCAGGTTTCTTTTCATGCCTCCTCTGGGGGCGGTCCGGGCTGCAGGGCTTCATCCGGCAGCGCGCCCAGCGCATCGGCCTGCCCTTTCTCCTCGGCATGCTCACCCTCGTGCCCCTCTCCAGTGGGATCAGCCTGTGGGCCACGCAGCAGCTCCCCCTCGCCGCCGGCGCTTGGCCCGTGCTCTTCATCCGGCCCGGCCACCTGTGGTTTCTCCAGATGCTCCTCATCCACTGCGCCGCCGCCAGCCTCATCCTCTGGGCTTGCACGCGCACACCGCACACCGCACACGCGCGGCATGCGCGCGCTCGATGCCGCCTTTGACGGGCTCCTCGCCCGCCCCTGGCGCATCCTCGCGCTCGTCCCCCTCAGCATGCTCTGCATGTGGGCCCACCACGATGTCGGCCTCGTGCACGACAAAGGCGGCAGCCTCACCCCGCCCCTGCGCGCCATCCTCTACTACGGCAGCTTCTTCCTCCTCGGCTGGTGGCTCCATCGCCGCGCCCATCACCTGCCAGACCTCGCGCGCAGCTACAAGAGCTACCTCCTCATCGCCATCGTCGCGTTTCCCACCTTCGGCATCGGCTACATGCTCTACACCACGCCCGGCCAGCCGCATCCCCTCTGGCTCAAAGCCCTCATCATCGCCGCCTCCGCGCTCTACGCCTGGGCCGGCGCCCTCGCCGTCACCGGCTGGTTCCTGCGTCATGCAGGCACCCACAGCCCCCGCATCCGCTACCTCGCCGATGCCTCCTACTGGCTCTACCTCGCCCACTACCCCCTCGTCCTCTGGCTGCAAAAAGTCATGCTCCCCTGGGGCGTGAACTGCGGGCTCAAATTCACCCTCAACGTGCTGATCAATCTCATCGTCCTCCTCTTCCTCTACGACCGCACCGTCCGCTACACCTGGCTCGGCCGCCTCCTCAACGGCCCCCGCGCCCGCCCCGCCAGGTAGCCCCGCAGCAGCGAGCGCACGACCAGGAGCTCCCCCACTGGGAGCGCCGACATTTTGTCGGCTCTGGTCGAACGTCCCAGCCACTCCGCAGGGCAATCCTGCGTGTTAGGCCGGAAAACGTGCGCTGTGTCGTTCGCTCCGCCGCAGGCGACGCCAGAGCCGGTTACTAATATCACGATGGATTGAAAACGGATCTGTCTTTCACTCAGATCACCTGACAGAGACAGCTGCATTCTTTCTTTAGATCTGGGTATCAAACAAGCCTGCCCATGCCATTCAGCGCCCGAAGCTAAACAAGAGCTCCTTTCGGCGGCTGGTGATATAAGGACGCCAGACCCAGCGGAACGCTGAGGGACCAGGATGGTCCCTCTCCGCCAGAGCTTTGTCGCGCGCATGCCTTGGAGGAGGGGGATCGTCCCGATCCCTCAACGCTCCGCGTTTACCCACCGCGCCGCTCCCATCCAAACCTCCCAGCACCGAGATAAGATCAGACCTGTTTACAATTGAGCGTGGTATAAAAACCAGATCCAAGACTCCGCATTCCGCACTCCGCACTCCGCTCCCCATTGACGCCACTCACACGCCGCCCACCCTCCACGCCCATGCACACCACCCCGCCACTGGCCCAGCAGCAGCGCGCCCTCCACATCCGCACCCGCCTGCGCCCTCTCCTTCGCAGCCGCTTCCTCCTCCTCTCCCTCAGCCTCCTCAGTGCCCCGTGGGCGGTGCAGGCCGAAACGGTGGCAAACCGCTTCATCCCAGCAGAACATACCAGCATCGGCTACTCCGGCTACGTGCACATGGAGTTCGTGCCCTCTCCAGACGCCCCCGCCAGCAAGCTCGCCCGCTTTGACCGCGTGTTCGACATCCCCGGCAAAGGCTACCGCTGGGACAATCCCGGCACCCGCATCCGCTTCCGCACAGATGCCGTCCACGTCACCGCCCGCCTCCGCTTCAGCGAACTCCACATCTCCACCAGCGCCCGCAACAGCCAGGGCCTCTACCTCATCGACGGCGCCACCCAGCCCACCTGGACCTTCCGCACCCAGCAGGCCCAGGCCAAGCGCACCCCCGAAGAAGTCGAAGTACCCATCAAAGTCGGCGAACTCGGCGCTCCCCCCGTCTTTCACGATTTCGAAATCATCCTCCCCTACGGCGACTCCGTCGATTTCGAAGGCATCGAAGTCAGCCCCGCAGGCGCGCGCATGGAGGCCCCGCCCGCGCCACCCGCGCTGCGTTATATCGCCTATGGCGACTCCATCACCCACGGCTTCACCGCCAGCGCCATCGACAAAACCTACCCGTATCTGGTAGCTCAAAAGATGGGCTGGCAGCTCATCAATCTCGGCCTCGGCGGCCGCGCCTCCAACGTCTCCGACGCCCACATCCTCAAAAACCTCAAAGCCGACGTCATCACCGTCCTCATGGGCGTCAACGACTGGCAGGGCGGCGGCCCCGCCGAGCGCTACCGCAAAAACATGAACGGCTTTTTCGATGCCCTCCGCGCCGTGCAGCCCACCGTCCCCATTTACTACCTCACCCCCCTCTGGGTCCCGCCCTCCTGGTCCCCCAAGACCGCCACCCTCGACCTCGAAGCCTACCGCCAGGTCGCCCGCGAAATCGTCCTCGCCCGCAAAGACAAAAACCTCCACCTCATCGAAGGCCCCGCCCTCATCGACCACGACCCCGCCTTGTTTGACGCCGTCGCCGTGCATCCCAATGACCAAGGCTTCGCGCAGATGGGGGAGCGACTGGCCAAGCAACTGCAGCAGCCGGGGAAGTGAAACAGGGCAGGGCAGGGGATGATCTTCATCATCGCCAGGGAGAAACACCGATTCACCCCACCTTCTGGAGTGAAGATGGCCCACTCATCGATCCAGAGATTTTGAAGCGCTTCTCATTCACCAGTGAGTATTCTCGGGCTTTGTGTAAACCGTGGGTGAAACACTTGGAATTTCTTTGGTTTTGATGGCCAAGAGACTAGAATGAAAAATTTCCCATGACACCCCAGAAGCCAGCTTTCATCATCGAAGCCCTCAACCCTGCGATCCATCGCCGGGACGAGTTCGATTGTGGAGTCCCTGCACTGAATGATTTCCTGCGCACGCGGGCGCGTAAGGAGATGGATGCCGGAACGTCAGCGTGCTTTGTCATCGTGCCGAAGTCTGATCCTGGAATGATAGCGGGTTACTACACACTTTCTGCGGCGACGGTGATTCGTACAGCTTTGCCGGAGGCTCTTACCAAAAAGCTGCCGCGTTACGAAGAACTTCCTTCGACGCTGCTTGGCAGGCTTGCTCGCGATATTCGATTCAAGGGGCAAAATATTGGCGAACTCTTGATGGCCAGCATGCTGCGTCGTTCGGTTGCAGCTTCTCAAGAGGTGGCATCCTGGGCGGTCGTCACGGATCCGAAGGATGAAAAAGCCCGGCAGTTTTATGCCAGTTTTGGTTTTCAATCGCTGACTTCCGACAGAATGTTTCTGCCAATGAAACAGGCGGCTGCGTTGGTCAACGCTCGGTGACCGATGCCTGATGGAGAGCCAGCGCGTCTCGCATCCGCTTGGTGGGTTGCTTGAGAGGGGCAGTGAGAGCTTTCACAAAACGCTGCGACTCAGCTTGGTTCAGCCGGACAACATTATGGCGCTGAACAACTTCCTCGGCCGCCGCTCGAACATGTGAAACGACGAAAACCGCAACGGAACAGCCCTCCAGCCCTGCGGCACGCTCCAAAAGAGCCTTGTCTTCCGGCGTAACGCGGGCAACAAGACGGTCAGATCGGCGATGGGTGGCTACGGCTGGCATGGGGTGTTTGTGTGCCAAAGTGTGCCACAGATCAACCTTTGTGCAACTCTGGTTTAATCTGGTGGGCATCTTCGCCCCCCCCCCCAAAAAAAAGGTCCCAAAGCTTCAGAAAATGCCAGGGAAAATTCAAAATGCCCCGACTTGGAATGCTGAATTACAATGGTTTGTCTGTGAGGGCAATAGCTGAACTCTGGCTCGTGGCGAGCCAGACTCAGACAAGCAGACGCTGCTGCTCTCCGAAAAAGATCGCCCCCGCTGGCCGCATCACCCTGTACTGGAGCGGCGACGAAGCGTACCTCGCCCTCGCCATCCAGACAGATCGGGGCCAATTTCTCGCTCTTGATCCTGCGCCTGTCTGATCGGAAATCCATCGCTTGCGGTTTATTGGAGCCAGCTCACGGAGGCCGGTAGTGGCCGAGAGGAAAGCAGTGTGTTCATGAAAGCCATGGTGTTCACGGTTACGTGAACACGGGCCGTTTCGTGAACAGATGCTAGGTCATTTGAAAATGAAGGCGCGAATTTATTGCGATGCCTTTATGAGGTGCCTACCATGCTACACGCCACTGAGTGCATGCTCAGGCCTGCGTAACCCCATGAATTCCCCTGCCACAATCACCTCAGTTCTGGGTCGCTCAGAGCAGGGGATGACGCGGCCCTTCATCTGCCAGGTGAACCATTTTAACACCTGCTACGTCAAAGGGGCTTATGCGGGACAGCGCTCGCTCTGCTGCGAATGGGTGGCCGGATGGTTGGCAATGGCTATTCTTCTCGAGTTGTCCAGCGGAGCTTCGCCCATTGGAGTGCCAGTCATCGAAATTGCCGAAGTCCCAAGAGCATTAACTGAAAGTAGTGCGCGCAGAGACATTCGAACGGACATGCCGGGCATTCACGCGCCGATTTTTTAGAGCCCCCTGTTGCAAAAATCCCGCTATTTTATCCTTGGAAAAAACGAGTTCCTACTGCCCACTTGCGAAGCTGGATAGTCTTCCTCCCATGAGAAAAAAAATCACGCAAAGTTCAAAACAAAGTCAGAAAGCGTCAGATCCGAGTCTGGGCTTTTTTGCAGCGCTCGTCTGGGCTTTATGCATCCCCACTGTTTACCTGGCCATTTCGATCAATGTGCAGGCACGCAGCTTCAATGTAAAAAAAATGACACTCCCGTTTTTCGGGGAATGCCAGATGATGGAACTGCTATTTTATGGCACAACGATAATCCTCCCCTGCGCTATCCTGGCAATCCATCTCCTTTATTGGCTATATCAACGACACGCCAAAAATGAGAACGATAGAATGCTTCGTTTGCCGTCATCCCTTGGGGCCATGAAGGTGCCACCAGCCTATCGAAATCAGGTGTCACTTATTCTCGCTGTTGCTGTTGTCGTTCTCCCAGTGATCAGCTACGTTGACTTGGCCTATCAAATGCAAAAATACTGCCGGATCGTTCCTGCGCGAGCCACCAACGTATTAGACGGGAGGCAAATCGCGGAAAGCGATACTCTAGGTGGCGCAGGGCTGCTTCAGTTCCCGCTAAAACGCCCAGGCAGCCAAAGCGACTCCGATTTTTATTGGATCAACCACTACAAACCCGAAACGATCGAGGCTGGAAAATCTGGAAAGGCTGGTCTCGTGAAAGTGAGTGCGCTCCCTCTTCAGCCGCTGGCGATTGCATTGTTTGCTTTGGGTTCAGTTGTTTCCATGGGGCTGATTTTTTGGCGCGCGAAAGCCTGAAAAACCGGCATCGAGAAACGAGGCATGCTGCAAAATTTTGCCGCAGTAGCCGCCTGTTCCAAGCCTCCACCCAGCAAGAAAAGGATGCCAAAAAAGTGCTAGGTCTTTTGCACCGCTGCATACGGCACAGGAACGTCTGCCGGACCTTTTTGCCGAGCTCCCTCCGCAGTGGCTGCACCTGCACGGAGACGACACTCTGCCCGTGCAACTGGACATAAATCGTGTATCCTCCGTGCTGAGCCTGCCCTTCACAGAGCCGGACACTTTTTGGAAACTGCCATGAACCCACCCCAAGCCGCCTGCAACTACGCTGTGCTCCGCTTCCTGCCCTACCCGGAGACGGGGGAGTTTGTGAACGTGGGCGTGGTGGTGAACTGCCTGCAGCCCTGCTGGTTTGATTTCATCATGGAGGATAAGATGACCGACCGCATCAAGGCGCTCTTTCCTGCTCAAAACGAACAAGCGTTTGCAGCAGGAATCGCAGCCATGCAGCAGGAGATGCAGCGTGTGAAAGCGATGATTCGCGATCCCAAGACCTGCCAGTTCGCCTTTCTCGAAGCCGTGCGCCCCCGGGAATCCACCTTGCGCTTCGGCGAGGTGAGAACCCTCATCACCACAGACGCAGAGAACCTCGCTGGGGAACTCTTCAAGCGCTACGTCCGTATGGAAGCACGCCCGCAAAGCGCGCCGCAGTTGGTCGCGGCTTGAACGCCATGAAAGCGACTCTCCCCACCCTCCTCCTCGCGCTAACCCTCCACCTCGCCGCCGCCGAATCGCCCGCGCATCAAGACGCGGCGATGAGCTCCCCCAGCGGCAAGCTCCACCTGCGCCTCGGTGATTCCGCCCCGCTGCCGGGCGCGATCACGCCGGTGGAGGAAAGGGAAGGGGAGGCGGAGACCCGGCAGACTCTGGTGCTGGAGGAAAAGAACCACCTGCCGTTTTCCATCAGTGCGCCGGATGGGCGCATGACCCCGCACTGGAGCGACGACGAATCCTACCTCGCCCTGGCCATCCAGACAGATCGGGCCAATTTCTCGCTCTTGATCCTGCGCCTGTCAGATCGGAAATTCATCATCTGCGATTTCACGGCGCTGGATCAGCAGCGTCTGCAGCTCTTCCAAAAAGCCGGGCTCGATGCCGCCGCCGCCGCCTCGCAGTTGCACAACGTCCGCTGCACTCCGCAGCAATGCACCGGCACCCTTGTCACTGGCACTGCGCAGCACACCGGCACGCTCAGCTTCGCCATCGATCTCGCCAAGCAGGAATGGACTCCCCACGGCACCCTCGTCCAGCCCCGGCTCACGGCCAACGAGTTGAAACGGCAGGAGTGAATCCGTTGCGGTGCAGCGCCTTTGACCGAGCCTCCATTCATCCCCCTTCAAATTTCAAGGCGCTCGATGTCTGAACGCCTTCTGCCGTCACTACGACATCCGCAACGGCTCAGTCTCAGCCCTGATCGCCCACCACCTCAGCATCGCGGAAGCCACCCACCAGGGCAGACAAAGGGCCGGAATCTCTCCAGAGGAGACATCCCGGCCCAAGCGACGAACTGCGGCTAATACGAGCGGAGTGTGGTGGTCTCTGTCGTGGTCGTCACTGGGAGTTGGGACATGGGCATCCGCCTCGTTGTCGTCTCTTCCGTGGTGGTGGTGGTCGTGGTGGGCGGCGCGTGGCGATGTTCGTCGTCCATTGAGTCACAGCTGGAGAGTGTCGTGAAGGCGGCTGCAGCAAGGCAGCTGTAAAAGAGAGTGTGTTTTTTCATAGAGGTGGGTGGTTTATTTCTTGGTTTCGGTGGTGGTCGTGGTGGTCTTCTCGGCGGTGGGAGTGACGACGGTGGTTTTTTCCACCGTCTTTTCCGCTGCCGGGGTGACGATGGTGGTGTTTTTCTCGATCACTTTGTCCGGACCGGGGGCTGCGGTGTTGACCCGTGCGTCACACGCGATCAGGAGAAAAGGGGCGAGGGCCAGGAGGATATATGGTTTCATGGTAGTATCAGTTGAGGTGTGGTTGTGTGTGGGGGTGATCTGCAGGAAATGAGGGTGAAGAGGGGGCAGGCACGGAAACGTATTGGCGGATCGCGGGTGGTGCGGGCCCCGTTGTTTACCCTTGGACGCTGCCATGTCTCCGCTGCGATCACCATGGGGTGAAACCCTACAATGGCCTGCCGCGCCCCAAGATCACGGGGCTGGGTCCGTCAACACCCAGACCACCCCGCCATCCAATGGATCAAGCAGCACCTCGTGTGAGGCTGCGCCCGCTCACGCGCTCCAGCCTCCACCACTCCACACGCCTCCAGATTCGGAGGAATCCGCTTGCCAATCCGCCGCGCTGTCGTTCATCTTCGACCGCGCCCTAGCATGGGGCCGCCAGCACGCATGTCTGCCAGCCCCTACACCCCCGCACCCCTCGACACCGCGAATGTGGTGCTCACAGATCAGCTCTCGGAGGTCACCGAGCAGCTCGCGGAAAACATCCATGAACTCTGGGCCAAGGAACGCATCGCCCAAGGGTGGAGCTACGGGCCGCAGCGCGATGACGTTAAAAAAGAGCACCCCTGCCTCGTGCCCTACGATGAGCTGCCCGACTCCGAAAAGGAGTTCGACCGCCACACCGCCGTCGGCACCCTCAAGACCATCCTCAAGCTCGGCCATCGCATCGAAACTGGCGACGGCATCTTCACCGTCGAAGGCACCCAGGCGCTCGCCGCGTGGGAGACTTATTTGAATGCGTCCGCCACCGATGCACGCAGCGGCGGCCCGCGCTCATGGACCTTTGACATGGATGACCAGCCCGAGATCGACTGGCTGGAAAAAAACCTCCCGCAGCTCCAGCGCGCCCGCGCCGCCATGCAGGCGCTGCAGGCCACCGTCTTCCCCGTCTGGAAGAAGGAAGACGCCGCCGCGCTCAAAAAGCAAAAATGGCACCACCGCACCGCCGCCATCGCCATCTGGCCCGGCATCGCCGGCATCGTCTTCGCCATCGTCCAGCTCACCTATCGGTCCAATACCATGCTGCTTGGCCTGATGGAGACCTTCTCCGTCGTCGTCGCCGCACTCGCAGTCATCGGCGGCATCTTTTTCCACCTGCACCACGGCTGGCTCGCGCACCGCCAGTGTGCCGAGCGCCTGCGCATTTTGAAATTCACCGCGCTCTCCTGGCCCGAGCTCTGGTCCGACTTCGAAGCCTGGAAGCTCCGCCTCAAAAAAGAAGTCGCCGCGCTGGAGGCCATGAGCACCAAGTCCGCGCACCACTGGGCGCAGGAAAAAGAGACCCTGCATCCGGAACTGCCGGGCGCCGTCGCCTGTGCCGTGCCGCTGCCAGATTTGCAGGCCCTCTCCATCTTCTACCGCATCGAGCGCCTCGAATTTCAGCGCCATTACTTCGAGCACCAGTCCACCAAAGCCCACAGCCGCTCATGGATTGTGGACATCAAACTCGGCCTGTGGATCTTCGGAGCCAGCGTCGCCATCGTCCTCTTTCACGGCCTGCACTCCGTGTTCGGAGCGCATGCCGAGCATCACGACAATGAGCTGACCACAGAGATCCTCGCCATCGCCCTGGCAGCCGTGCTGCCCGTCATCGGCTTCGGCTTTCGCGCCTGGCTCGCCGCCTTTGAGGCCCCGCGCAGCCGCAATCTCTTCCGTGCCAAAGCCATGGCCATCGACGACTACATCGCCCGTGGCAGCGCCGGCGCCTCCAGCGTGAATCAAACGCTGAACCACATCGCCTACAGCGAGCACTTCTTCAACAACGAGCACCGCGAATGGTGCCGCCTGCAGATGGAAGCCGAGTGGTTTGTGTGAGGATGGAGCGCCGTTTTTTAAACGGCTCTGGAAAGCGCCCCGCCACACGCGCAACCCTCCGCCTCCGATATGGACTGCGGTTGCGCAGTGAGGAACGAACGAAGCTACCGCTTTCGCAGGCCGGACGGCAAAAAAAATACCACAGAATACCCGAACATAGCAGCCAGCGCTCCCTCGCCAGCCGCTCACCTCCCGCACGCCACGAGACGCCCGAAAGCGGTAGCTTCGATGCAGGCTTGCGCCGTGCATCT
>DLGZ01000086.1:0-774 GCA_002482965.1 Verrucomicrobiaceae bacterium UBA7681
GCTGGATGAAGCACTCGCCCTGCGCGAAGAAAAGCAGCGTTTCACCACGCACAAGTTCATGCCTTCCATCGACCCCTCCAGTCTGCACAGGTCCGTGGTGAATCTGCGCAACGCCTACCGCGCCGCGGAAAAAAAATACGCACAGCAAAAGGACGCCTCCTCCCTGCCGCTCTACGACCGCTACATCGAAGTCCTCATTGCTTTGGAAAAAGAAGTCCTCGCTCAAGGCCGCATGGCAGACGCCGCCTCCGTCCGCACCAAGCGCGACGATGTCATCGCCCGCCGCAAACAGCGTGCGGCAAAAATATCCTCCAGAGCCTCCATCTTACCGCAGGCGGCACCCACATCAGCCAGGCTTGCCGTCATCAGTGGCAGAGCTAAAAGCACGCCCAACATGAGCGTCGCAGCGTAGTCTTGTTTCCACCATGCCCTGGTTTCATCTCATCATCGCCGGACTGCTCGAAATCGCCTGGGCCATCGGCCTGAAACAAACCGCCGGCTGGACGCGGCTCTGGCCCAGCCTCATCACCGTGGCCCTCATGATCGCCAGCTTCTTCTTCCTCTCCCTCGCACTGCGCACCCTCCCCCTCGGCACCTCATACGCCATCTGGACCGGCATCGGCGCCATCGGCACCGCCCTGGTCGGCATCTTCATCTTTGATGAACCCCGCACCGCCGCACGACTCGTATGCCTCCTGCTCATCATCTCCGGCATCATCGGCCTTAAACTCGCATCATCCCCCCCGGCATGATCCAGCATCCAGCATCCAGCAT
>DLGZ01000086.1:878-1625 GCA_002482965.1 Verrucomicrobiaceae bacterium UBA7681
AGCATCCAGCATCCAGCATCCAGCTTTTCTCCGCCATCGTTGACAACCATCCCCCCCACCTCTTCATTCCCGCCATGACCCCCAGCCTATACTCCGACTTTCCCTCCGATTTTCCCACCTCCATCGCGCCCAAGTCCAGCTACATGGTCCCCACCGTCATCGAATCCGAAGGCCGTGGCGAGCGCGCCTATGACATCTACTCCCGTCTGCTGAAGGACCGCATCATCTTCCTCGGCGGCGAGGTCAATGACACCATGGCCTCCATCATCATCGCCCAGCTCCTCTTCCTCCAGATGCAGGACCCGAAGAAGGACATCAACATCTACGTCAACAGCCCCGGCGGCAGCGTCACCGCTGGCCTCGCCATCTATGACACCATGCAGTTCCTCACCTGTGACGTCTGCACCTACAGCATCGGCCTCGTCGCCTCCATGGGCGCCGTCCTCCTCGCCGCAGGCACCAAAGGCAAGCGCTACGCCCTGCCAAACTCCGACATCATGATCCATCAGGTCTCCGGCGGCGCACGCGGCACCGCCAGCGACGTCGAGCGTACCGTCGAATACATGTTCGGCCTCAAAAAGCGCCTCAACCGCATCCTCGCCCACCACACCGGCAAGTCCGTCGAACAAATCGAGCGTGACGCCGACCGCGACAATTACATGTCCGCCGCCCAGGCCGCCGAATACGGCCTCGTGGACAAAGTCCTCGAAGGCAAAAAAGACATCTCTGCCGAAGCCAAGTAACACA
>DLGZ01000086.1:1682-23237 GCA_002482965.1 Verrucomicrobiaceae bacterium UBA7681
ACCACTCATGACCGAACAGCAAAGAGACTCGTTCCCAAATGGGTCAGAGCGTTTCGAAATTCCAATAGCCTCCCTTGGCTCAGAACATTGTGAGGCCCCAAAGCGAATCCCCTCTCCCCGTCGATGCTATGGCACCGCCCAAGACGCCCTTGGAGGAGAGGACGGGTGAGGGGCCACAAGTCATTCGTGGGATGGGTGTGGCGACAGCCCGCCCGTCCACAAGCGTGCCGCCAACACCCCGGCCCACCAACAACCCACACCCTCGATCGGTCATCACCGCCGCCCCGCCGTAAAACAAGTCAAGGTTGTCAAGACATCGAACCCCACGACTCTTGACCACCTCTTGCCCCCCTCCCCTCATGAAATTCGGCTTCGTCACCGCCATCCTCCCCGAACTCACCTTCGACAACGTCCTCAACTTCGCCCGCCACGAAGGCTTCTCCACCGTTGAGGTCATGTGCTGGCCCGTCGGCAAAGCCGAGCGCAAATACGCCGGCGTCACCCACATCGACGTCACCTCTCTCACAAAGACCAAAGCCCAGGAAATCCTCGGCCACTGTGAGGATCAGGGCGTCAGCATCAGCGCCCTCGGCTACTACCCCAACATGCTCGATCCCGACTCCGCTGTCTCCCGCGCAGGCGTCTCCCATTTCAAAAAAGTCATCGCCGCCGCCCCCAAGCTCGGCGTCGGCCTCGTCACCGGCTTCGTCGGTCGCGACTGGACCAAAACCGTCGATGAAAACTGGCCCCGCTTCCTCAAAACCTGGCAGCCCATCATCAAATACGCCGAAGACCATGGCGTAAAAATTGGCATCGAAAACTGCCCCATGTCCTTCACTCGCGACGAATGGCCCGCTGGCAAAAACCTCATGACCACCCCCGCCATCTGGCGCCGCGCCTTCAACGACATCGACTCCCCCAGCTTCGGCCTCAACTACGACCCCTCCCACTTCATCCTGCAAGACATGGACCCGCTCAGCCCCCTCGCCGAGTTCAAATCCAAGCTCTTCCACGTCCACGCCAAAGACGTCAAAATCAACCGCGCCGCCCTCAACGAAGTCGGCCGCTTCGACTTCCCCCTCCAGTGGCACCAGCCCCGCATCCCCGGCTACGGCGACATCAACTGGCCCGCCTTCATGGCCGAGCTCATGCGCATCGGCTACACCGGCCCCCTCTGCATCGAAGTCGAAGACGACACCTTCGGCAAAACCCTCGAAGGCCGCATGCAAGCCATCAAAGTCGCCCGCAACATCCTCGCCCCGTTCTTCGGGTGATTATGGATGCTATGTTCGGCCAGTGAACTTCGGGCTATTCCAGCCTTGAAGGCCAACGCATCATTGATGGCACACCCTGCAACGTCCCCAGAGCATGATCTCCACCCCATGCCTGCCTTGAAGGCCAACGGCCTTCCGTAATATAGCCCAGGGATGCCGAGCTTTAGCGAGCGCTTCCCTGGGTTATCGCCACCAGAATCCGGGAAGCAAATCCAGCGTCTCGCCGCACATCACGCCCACCAGCAGCGTTCACAACGCGTCCCGCCGCACGCTCCTTCGACTCCATGACAGAGCCACGATGCCGCCGTTTTTTGGGATCACATTTTTAATGTGATATCTCACGCACTCTTAGCTGCTTAGATGGGTCCTCACTTGTAAAACGCATCTCGGCCTTCTGATCACCATCTCGCAGAAGCAGCAGGTTGATCTGATCCTTAAACAAATCCAAAAACACCGCATTCCTCACCGTCGCCCCTCCTAACCCCTCCGGCACCTCCACCTCAAAAAACAACACCACCGCCGGATCCCCGCTCTTCGCGCTCGCCTCATCCATCTCCCTTCCCACCCACTCCATCTTCGCCGCCTTCCCTGCAGCATCCGTCACCACAAAGTTCTTGGCCAAATAAGCCTGAATCTGCGCATCAAACTCCGCCGCAGGCGTCTTGTCCATGCGCATCTCCCGCTCGCTCTGCCGCACCAGCGCCAGTTCCAGATCGCTCACAAAAACCGTGAGACTCACCTCCAGCTTCTTTGTCTCCGCATTGAATTCCGCCTCCGCAGTCGAGGTATGCACCGAATGCGCGTGCAGACACGTCGCCACCAGCAAATAGAGAATGACCAGCAAGACGCGCATGGAGTGTGGACTTTAGTCCGCAGCATCACCGCAAGCAAGCCACTCAATCTCCCGGGTCTACCGCAACCCCCTTGGAAATCACATCGTGCCACACCCACGACTTCATGTTACTCTGGCTGAGTGACTTCCCCCATCCCCACGTCCAAACTCCGCCGCTTCTGGCGTTGGACTTGGCGTCTCGGACTCACGGGCCTCATCCTCCTGACCATCCTCGTCGGCTGGGCCTGGCACCAACGCGTCCCCCTCGCAAACAGGCTGCTGCGCCTCTTTCTCGGTGACATGCAGGTCGAAGTCGTCTCCCTCGACTGGCAGGACGGCGCCCTGCACGTGCGTGAAGTCAGCACCCTCCACCTCCCCAGCTCAAAACACATTTCAAGCGTCGGCCATTTGGAATGGCGTCCCCACTGGGGCCAGCTCTACCAGGGAAATTTCGGCGGTCTCAAAGTGGATGATGCGGTGGTGGATGTCCCTCTGTCGTGGCTCACTCCCTCTCCACCCCAACCCGGCAACCCGGCAGCAGCAGCATCATCCTTTCGCTGGCGGCTGGACCTGATTGATCTCACCCCCACGAAGTTCGTGGTCCGCGACGATAACTGGCAGCCTCTAGCCAGTGTCATCATCACGCAAAAAGTGCAGGACTTGGAAGTCGGCGGCAGCAAATCCCCTTCCTTCAAAACCGTGATCACAGACCTGCAGCAGGCGGAGTGGCGCGGCCAGCCCGTGTTCAGCAGCCTTCATGTCGAAACGGAAATGCGCGGGACCGAGATCGACATCAAAAAAGCTTCGCTGCAAGACGGCCATTTCGATCTGGCATGGCTGCAGGAGCTCAGCCCCGCGCTCAGGGCAAAACTGCCTCCGTTGCGCGGTGGCCTGCAGTTTGATTGGGACGGGCGCGACATCAGACTCTCAAACGCCGGCTTGATCGCAGGCGGCACACATGAAGTGCATTTGAAAAATCTGCACCTGCAGCCCCTGACCGGCGAAGGGCAGATCACAGCCGCCTCCATCGACCTGAAAGCGTCCCAGGATTTAAACGGCCTCTGGCACGTGGAACGTGGCCTGCTTCAAAAGCCAGTCATCGAGTGGACACGCGAACTCGAAACCGCCCTGCTGCCTAAAAGCGAATCCAAGCAAACCTCCGCCTGGCAGGCAAAGATCGATGCACTGCAAGTGAAGGACGGCACACTAAAACTGTCCCCCACGAAACTGAGCCCCGTGGCGGGTCAACTCGCATGGAGCACAAGCTTGGAGGCTCTGGACATTTCCTCAGAGGGACTACGCTCAGCGGTGAAGCAAAAACTGACACTGGCAGATGTTTCCCTGCGTTGGAATCCAAAAGACGCCAGCGTCCAGCCACCCCCGTTTGTTCAGGCAAAGTCAGCCGCACTGGAGGTGGTGCCCGACAAGTTGCGTGAGTTGTGGCAGGTGGACTCACTCGTGCTGTCGGCCCCTCATTTGGCATTCACTCCAGAAAACGGGCCATGGTTTGACAAGCTCGAAACACCCCCGGTGAAAACATCGCTCAAACCTGCCCTGCCCTGGTGGAAGCAACTGCAGTTTGGCTCGCTGACAGTGACCGATGCCGAACTCGACATCACCATGCAACTCGCGGAACGCCTCGAGTCTTCGATTCACTTCGCGATCACGACAGAGCAGTCGAAGCAGCATCTGCGCATTCAGTCCGCACAGATGAGCATTCCCAAACGCTCAGCCTTGCCGGTGCTGACTTTCGCGGATGTAGAAGTGCAGGCAGCGCTCCCGGAGATGTGGCGCACTCAGCGTCTGGAATCATTGAAGATCACACAAGGTCACGTCGCAGTGGGAGATCCACTCATGACTTTGTTCAGCGGTGATGCCGCCGTGGTTGAGCAAAAAGTGGATGCCACGACAGCACGTTGGACCGCAGGGAAATTCGAAGTGGGTAAGCTGGGCGTGACGCTGGTCAGCATCGCGCCAGGCCTGCCACCGGTCCGTTTTGATGTGAACCTCACCGCAAACGAGACCCCTCTCGATCTGGACGGCCTGGCGGAGAATGTAGAACCCCAGACCATCCAGCTCACACGCCTGCGCATCCCCTCCCCGCATGAAGCGCTGCGCACCGTGGCTGAAATGGATGTCATTCATGTGAACTACACTCTCGACGGCCTGCTGCACCGCCGAATCGACCGCGTCGAAATCGTCTCCCCCGTGCTCTATGTGGGCGAAGATCTGTTCTGGTATGTGGAAAACTATCGCAAATCCATGAAGGGCGAAGCTCCCGTACCCGATGCAAGCTTTGGACCACCCGAGCCGCCAAAACCCACCGCCCCGGGCTGGCAGGTGGACACCCTCGCCGTGATCGACGGCAAGCTGATCATCGCGCCAAAAGGCGTGCCTCTGGCAGGCATCAGCCGCCCGTTTCCCTTCAGTTTCACCTCGAAACTGGAAAGCGGCCAGCTCGACGCTCAATTCAACATTCCGACGGACAATTACACGCTCAAAGATCTGAAGCTCGAGTTCATTGGCATGAAAGGGCTGGTGCATTTCAATCTGCCCTTGAAAGACCGGAGCAACAATCTGACCGAGACGTTCACCGTTCAGCAACTGCGCTGGAAGCAGCTCCACTTCGAAAACGCCCACCTAAGCGTGACTTACGATGTCCATGGCATCTACGGCGTGTTCGGCAGTTCGGCCTACGGCGGTTATGTGAACGGCGCGTTCGACATCTACCTGGACGAGACCTTCACCTGGGACGGCTGGCTCGCCGGCACAGATGTAGATCTGCAGCCGATCACGACCACGTTGTTTCCAGAGTACTTTCTGATCGACGGCAAGGTGCAGGGCAAGGTGATCGCCACCGGGAACAAGAACGAACTGTATCAGGGCGATGCAGAATTCAAAAATAACTCCCATGGCCGGTTCAGCATCGCCGCTCTCAATGACCTGATCAAATCCCTGCCCAAGGCCCTGACAGGCACCATCGGAGATCAAATAACCCGCATCGGACTGGAAACACTGCGTGACTTCGAGTATGAGAACATTGATGGCAAAGCACGCTTCTACGGACGTGAGGGCCGCGGGCACCTGCGGTTCTCCGGCCCAAAAGGCTCGCGCAAGTTTGATGTGAACGTCTATGATCACCGCTGGAAAGAGGAACCACGCAAACCCGAGACCACTGATGCATTGGCACGCTAAACGACTCATCCTCTGCTCCGCCGCCGCCGCATTGGCCGCCTGCAAACTGCCCGAGGTGCCCATCACCACGCCGAAACCTCTCGAAGTGAACCTCAACATGCGGCTGGATGTTTACCAGTACCGGGGCGACGAACCCCAGGACAAGGAGTCTCTCAAAAACGCCAGCGAGGCCACAGATCGCATGCGCAACCGCATGCAGGAAATCCAGACCTTGAAAAACAACCAGCTCGTCAGCGAAGATCATCGCGGCCTCCTGCAGATCCGTGAGGTACCCTCCGGCAACTGGGGCGCGGAGGTGAAAAAAGCCGTCGCCGCCGAAAATGAGGATCGCATGCTGCTCATGCGCAAAAAAGCCAAGGAGTCCAACCGCCCGCTCTTTGAGATCGAGGAGGAGCAGTGGCACCTCCGCAGCGAGCAGGCCGACACCGGCGAATGGATCGAAGTTCCAGGCAACACACCCGGTTCGTTTGAGTTAAAACGGGTGGAAGCCAAAACCACTCCCCCCGCCAGTCAGCCAACCACCACTCCAGCCACACCCAAGCCATGAGACTCGCCCTCTTCCTGCTCATCTCGTTGACCGTTGTTCTTGCTTTCACCAATCCCAACGAGTCTGAGTTCCGCACCTACATGCAGCAAAAGCACGGCATTGCCGGCTCATTGAGCTTGAAGGTCGCCTCCATCTTCTCCGCCGGCACCAGCACCGGAGTGTACCGTGACAACTACATCATCCTCAGCCGCTACTACATCGGCGGTGAAGGCATTCTGCCTCGCACGGACTTGGCATGGGGCGTCGCGGGGAAATTTTTTGACATTACCGAAAGCGACGAGAATTGAGGGCATGCATTCACCCCTGCGACTGCTTGCTCTGCTGGCCCTAGCTCTCCTGCCCGCCTGCACACTGCTGCAGCGCAAACCACCGCCGTCAGCACTTCCAAAACCGCACTATCACATCGACACAGCCCTGGCTGCCGCCCTGAATCCGGCCGCGGCAAGCATCGAAATCGACCTCAGCACGCAGGAAATGCGTTTGCTCAATGCAGACAAGGTGGCCGTCGTGGTGACACAAATTTCCTCGGGGCGGAACACCTCGCCCACGCCCACCGGCGATTTCAAAGTGCTCGAAAAGCTGCCAACGAAATTTTCCAACCGCTACGGCAAGTTTGTGAAGCCAGAAACCCATGAGGTGGTGGTGTGGCGCGCTTGGGAGCATCGCGGCCCGCAGCCACCGGGCACCCAGTACGAAGGCTATGAAATGCCACACTGGCTGCGCCTGACTTGGCCCGGCGTCGGCATTCATCAGGGCGAGTTCAAGCCGGGGGAACTCTCCAGCAAAGGCTGCATCCGCACTCCCGCCGAGCCACAGCAGGTGATCTGGGAGCATTCCCAGGTTGGCACTCCCGTGCACATCCTCGGCAGCAGCGCCTCTCACCCTGACGCACCATGATCCCCACCTTGTCGCCCGCTTAAAAACCTTACGGGGCCGGCTTTTCCACTTCCGGCTCGGTTTTTTTCTCCGCCGGCATCTCCAACGTCACGCTCAGCTCCCAGGCACGATTTTTGATGCACCACACCAGCACTGCCAGCCCGAGAAAGCCCATTAAAACCAAATGCAGCATGCAGCCAGCACCGCATCCGATTCCTTGAAACGAATCGCGATAAGTGCGGATATTGGTTCTGACAGAGTCCCCCATGCATGCCAACCTGCGTCATCTTGGATTGGACAGCCAGCGATTGTCGTCGATTTTTAGCCTGCCTTTCACTTATCTCACCACCCAAATCTTCCTGATCCTCACATGTCACGCCGCGCCCAATCTGGAGTCCGCCCCAACCACTGGCTGGGATTGATCGCTATTCTCGCCTTTGTCGGCGGCGGTGGCTTTTTTTTGATGAATCGCACATCCGATCCTATGACCGGCACCACAGAGCTCAGCGCCAGTGAGTTCATGGAAAATGCCACCGCTCTCAGCGGCAACGAATACAAGGTCGAAGGCGTCGTGGATGACCGGCTCGACAACTGGCGCAGCGCCGATGGCCGCCTTTTCAGCTTGCAGATCAGCGACGGTTCAGGCCATACTTTCGTTCCTGTCTGGGTCCCGCCGGATTACAAAGGTGCCAATATTCAGCGCCGCCAACGTTACATCTTCAAAGTACGCGTCTTGGAAACCGGCGTGCTCAAAGTGCTCGAACTCATCAAAGCATAAACTCACACCGTCATGAAGCACCTTACTTTCGCCCTTGTCCTCGCCGGGCTGTCTCCAGCCAGCGCCCAGGTCCTCCCCGGCAGCACCGGTGCCCCCCCGGCCAACACCACTTCCAACAACAATTACAACATGGTGCCCGGCTCCGCCGCTGACCGGCAGACGGACACCCAGACCGGGCTCAACAACATGCCCATGGCGGATCCCGGTTCAGAGAACGTCGCTTTCAACGGCAAGCTCTGGAATGTGACCAACAACCGCCTCATGCGCTCCCGGTTTGAGACCTATCTCACCACGCCCGAGGCCAACGGCCCGGAAGACCAGGCCTACCGTGACCTCATGGCCCAGATCATGGAACTGCTCGCCCCCACGCACAAGCAGGCGCCCGATCCTGTCACCAAGATGCAGGCCCGTGGGCCGGAAGTCGTGAAAGCCTTCGCCCTCCTGCCAGAAGCCGGCGCAGCCAGAATCGACGGCGGCCTCTGCAATGCCGTCGCCAACGCCATCTGGGATGTGTGGACCGCTCAAAAACGCGTCAACGAACGCAAGCTCGCCAACAACGCCATGATGGATCGCCGCAAGCAGCTCGAATGGAACGCGGAAATGGGCATGAGCAGCACCCCCCTGACCAAAAACAGCGGCCCCGCCTCCAAAAACGGCGCTACGCAAACCAATGCGCAGGCGCAGCAGACCAACAGCGCCACCGTCGGCCGCACCTCCGGCTACATCAAAGGCATCGCTGAAATCGAAGCCCGCACGAAATTGAACGAGGCCGCCATGGGCCTCTCTGAAGTCACCAGCAAGATTCAGTTCCAGGCCCTCATCATTCAGATGTTCATGCAGCGCCGCTTTGAGCACGCCGTCATCGCCTGCCGCTTCTACCCCAATCTCTTCCGCGACGGCGAAAGCATCCTCCAGCTCGAAAAAGATAGCGACGTGCAAAAGCTCCTCTCCAGCAGCTTCGGCGTACCTCCCACCGTCAGCATGATCGACGGCCTCTCCCTCGAAGCCATCCGCAGCGTCGATGAATCTCTCGTCTCCTTCGAAAATCTCGTCGCCCGCCGGGACGTGGACAGCGCCAGCAACCGCCTGCTCGAAGCCTATGCCATCGGCGAATACCTGCCCCGCGTCCGCCGCCTGCCCATGTCTGAAAAGACCAAAGTGCTCGATTTCGTGCGCAAGAAAAACAAGCTGCTCTCCTTCCTGGAAATGAAGGACTATTCCAGCGCCGAAGTCGTCGTCACGGAACTCCGCGCCTCCTCCGACGACTTTGAATACGCCAAGCCGCTCGCCGCGATTCAGACCGCCAAAACCATGAGCAATCTCCATGTGAACAACGCCAATGCCGCCATGGGCAGCAAGGATGCCGTGACCGTGGAGAAGGAGATGCGGGCCGCCGCAGAAATCTGGCCCACCAACCCCCGCGTCACCCAGCTCAGCGAGCACATGATGCAGTCCACCGACATGAAGTCCCAGGCGCTCATGGAGTTCGACCGCCTCCTCAGCCAGCGCAACTACCGCCAGATCTTCGAAAACCAGGCCCCCTTCATCGCTGCCGTCGCCGATGACCTCACCCGCAAGCAGCAGCTCGAAAAAGTCCTCAAGGACATGGGCCGGCTGGAGCTCGTCCTCGGTGGTGCCAAGGAAATGGCCGCCAGCAGCCCTCCCGCAGCATGGGAAAAAGTGGAGATGGAATCCAAACTCTACCCCGACGATCCCATGCTCAGCAAAATGCGCGCAGACCTCGGTGTGAAGGCCAGTGAATTCGTCACCGCCATTGAAAACGCCCGCCAGCAGGAAGAAAAGCAGCAGGTCGGCTCCGCCCTCGCCTGGTATTTGAAAGCCAAGAGCATGCACCCCCTCAGCGAGATGGCCCGCGATGGCATCAAGCGCCTCGTTGAAGTCGTCAAAAACGGCGACCAGCCCCCCGCCACCACCCCCGACCCCACCTCGGCTTCAACGCTCAACAACTAGAGCGCTCTCGTCGCCGAAAGCGCGTAGCGCTGGCACAACCGTAGCCGTGGGCGCCAGCCCACGGAACAGCAACGCCCATGATTGTGGAATCCAGTGGGACCGCGTAGCGGTGACACAAACCTCCGCTCCACCCATCGCATTCGCCGAAACGCGCGCGCCAAGTCAGAATTACTTGCCTGTTGCGTCCTCCACAGCATCACGAATGCCTTCAGCAGGGCGTGAATCTGTGGCGTCATCAATCTTGTCTCCGATCTTTTCTGCCGGACCTTTCTTGCAGCTGGAAAGAGCGCTCACGGATACAAGGAACAAGGCAAGGATGCAGCAGATTGATTTCATACCATCAGATCGCTTCTGACTCCCTCCCTGCGCGTATCCTCTTTCACATTCCTCTCGATCACCGGTACTTCGACAGCCCCTCCAAATACCGCTGCGCCAGCTCCGTCTCCGGCTTCACAAAAAAATCCCCCGCCGCCGCAGACTCTTCCACCTTCCCCGCAGCGAGGAAGACCACCCAGTCCGCCACCTTGCGCGCAAAGCTGATCTCATGCGTGGCCAGAATGATGCTTTGTCCCGCCTCGGCCAGTTCTCGTATCACATCCAGCACCTCGCCCGTCATCACCGGATCCAGCGCGGAAGTTGGTTCGTCCAGCAGCAGCAACTTTGGTTTCGGTGCCAGTGCCCTCGCGATGGCGGCACGCTGCTGCTGCCCCCCCGAAAGCTGGCTCGGCCGTTTGTTCTCATGCCCTGTCAGCCCGAGTCGATGCAGCAACTCCAGCGCACGCTGCGTCGCCAGCGTTTCGCTCATCCCATGCACTTCCCGCAGCGGCAGTGCGATGTTTTGCAACGCCGTGAGATGGGGAAAAAGATTGTACCCCTGAAAGACAAAACCATTCCCACGCCGCTCCTTCAAAGCCCCGTCTTCATCATGCGGCAGCGTGCGCGCGTCGATGCTCACATGCCCATCATCCGGCACCAGCAGACTGCCCAGCACGCGCAGCAGCGTGGACTTGCCACCACCCGAAGGCCCCAGCAGCGCGATCACGCGCGCCTCATCCCCCGTGGCAAAAGAGGCCCCATCCAGCGCTGCATGCGCTCCATACCGCTTCGTCACCGCACACGTTTCAAGTTTCATACGCAAACCTCCCTTCCAAACGACGCGCCAGATTTGAAAGCGGTATCGTGACCACAAGGTAGGCCAGCGCCAGCGGCAGATAGCCCTCCAAATGCGCAAAGTTGGCTGCGCCCATGATCTTGACCTTCTGCACCAGTTCCTCGATGCCGATAGCCGAAAGCAGCGACGAGTCCTTGATCAGCGAAACCAGCTGCCCCGTCGTACCTGGCAGCGCACGTCGCAGCGCCTGCGGAATGATCACAAACCGGTACGTTTGCGCCTTGCTAAACCCAACCGCACGCGCCGCCTCAAGCTGCGAAGCACTGATGCTTTCCACAGCACCCCGAAAAATCTCCGCCAGATACGCCCCCTCAAAGCAGCCCAGCAAAATGATCCCCGTAAAGAGCGGCTGATCGATGCTCAGCGCCTGCGCGATGATGTAATGGCCAATGAGCAGCTGCACCAGCAACGGCGATCCACGCACCACTTCGACCACACTCCCGCATCCCATCCGCACCGGCAGCCACCGCGCACGCCTCCCCAGCATCAGCAAAAAACCAAACGCTATGCTGACCACCATCGCTACCAGCGACAGCCCCATCGTCGTCAGCCACCCATAGAAAAACTGCTGCCGATATTGCCACACCCCGCTCCAGTTCCACGGATACTCCACAGCAGAAAACACCCCGTAAAAAGCCGCCGAAGCCAGCGCAAAAATCCCAAGCGCATAAAGCGCGCGGCGTGTCTTCGAGACAGGAATGGCGTGTGAGGCGGACAAGACCCGGTGATTTACTCCCTTGTTGAAACTTGCGCAATCGAATGACAAACATGGCTTCGCAGCAACTGGTCCTGGGCAGACCATCTCGATCAAGTTGATCCCGCAGCATGAATGCATTGACCTAGGGTCTTATTCCATGGTGACCGCGCATAAGGAGCCAGGAAGGCTGAATCAGCGACCGATGAACACGGGAGATCACGCTGAAATCGATGGTGCCGCATCATAGTATTATTGTGCTCAATCGGTCCCAGAGGCCGCTCATGGGCTGCTTTTCTGCTTGGAGAGAAAACACCCCCGGTTTCTCTTATGCGTCATCTTTTTCGTTCTTTGTTTTTAGCCCTGTGCTTGTGGCTTTGCCCCGGCACTTCCGTTCACGCAGACCCCACACTCCTCACCTGGGACGGCACGCCGTCCACCCTGGGAGTCATCGACAACGTCGCCGGGACCTGGACGAATCTTAACACCAACACCAATTGGTACAATGCCGCCGGCACGCCAGCAAACCAGGCCTGGGATCCGACCGCGATTGCCCAGTTTGGTTCTCTGAACTCCACCCTGGGTGCCATCATCACCGTCAACGAAGCCATCAGCGTGGCCGGCATGAATTTTCTGCCGCTGAATGGCACGCTCACCGGGGCCCCCTTTCAATTCTCGGGCACCGGGTCAGTCAATCTCGGCAGCGGTGCCACCATCAATATTGCGACCAACGCCACCAACAGCAGCGGCAACTATGTGAAGTTTAACGTGCCCGTCGTCGCTAACAACCTCACGGTGAACAAGTCTGACGGCACTCTGGCGGCTTTCTTTGATCTGGCGGGCATCAACACCAATCTGACCGGCACCCTCACACTCAAAAGCACCGTCGCAGGAGGCGGCATCTTTGCGGTTCTCAAGCCCGCGAACATCACAGGCCTGTCGAGCATCGTCGTGGAAAGCGGTTCCACGATTTATTTCAGCGTGGCCAACGCCAGTTTCACGACCGCCACCACCATCGCAGGCACCACCGTACCGGCCATCCGTTTGGACAGCTCCGGCAACACCTTCACCAGTGCCGCCACCATCACCCTCAGTGCCACGGCTCGGTTTCATACCAGCGTCAACGTTGTTGCCACCACCATCAACGCCAACATCACCGAGACGACCGGCGGCAGCAAAAGTTTCCAACGCAGCGCCACGATCGCCGCCAATTCCACCGCTTTAGTCACGATGACTTACGGAGGAACCAACAATTACACAGGCACCACCACTTTTGGCACCTTGACGAGTCTGCTCAGCACCAGCGACATCGGTGAAGGCGGAGTGAATGTTTTAAATTTCGCCTCGGCCTCCGCTCCGGATAACAACATCTTCTACAACGGCGTCACGGCCAATACGCTGACCCTCGTCGGTGGCACGGCCTCCACGACTACCTTGAAAATGATTGGCGCCTTGGGCGAGACCAACAGCCAGACCTTTTCAGGACTCATCCTTCAGCAGGGCAGCACCGGAGTCGAAGTCATTTCGGATGTCAGAGGCACCGCAAATCTTAATCTCGGTGCGATCACCCGCACTGCCTACACCGCCCTTTCCATCAGGGGGCCTGCTAGCGGCAGCATCACCGCCACATACGGCGCATCGTCCGACACATTCATGGGTCCCTGGGCCACCTACATTGCAGGAGATGGTATCAATGCCAGTTGGGCCGCCCTTGTCGGCGGTACAGTCTCTCTCTACACCGGAAACCTCGACTACGTGACAGGCACCGCCATTGGCTTGCTGCCAGGATATACCGCAACGTCCAACTTGCGTGTCTCCGCCACCTCCACCGGCGCAGTCACTTCTTCCGGCACCACCAATATCGCCACCGTTTCCATGACAGATGCCAGCAGCGCACGCACTCTGGACATCGGCAACGGAAACACCCTCCGATTGGCCACGCTCGGCGGCATCCAGGTAATCAAAGGCGCTCAAGACTTCACAGTCGGCACATTGGGAGACACCAGCGTTTTAATGGCTGGCGGCACGTCCACCAATGTGGCCGGAGAGCTCTACCTGACCAATCTCTCCTCCACTTCCAATCTCACCATCAACTCGCTGATCAAGAACAACGGCACCGGTGCCACCACCTTGATCCTCAATGGCACCGGCCGCACGATCCTCACCGGGGCCAATGACTTCTCCGGCAATGTGCTTGTCAACAGCGGCATCCTGGAAGTGCGCAACAACAGCGCGCTGGGCGTGGTTTCCACCAGCCTGACAAAAATCATGACCGGTGCCTCCCTGAATATCTCCGGCGGTATCACGCTGGCGGAGAACTTTCAGATCAACGGCCACGGCATCTCCTTCGATGGGGCCATTCGCAGCCTGAGCGACAACAACAACATCTCCGGCATCCTCCGCGCCCAGTCATCCACGCGCATTGCTTCGGACCTCGGACTCCTAACCTTGAGCGGCGGCATTGCCGCCCAGACCACCAGCATCGCCGTGTATTTCTCCGGCGCTGGCAACATCGAGATCACCGGCACCATCACCGGCACCACCCCCATTCTGATTAAAGAGGGGACAGGCACGCTCACCATCAGCAATAGAAGTTCGAATGGCATCGCCACCGTCTCCAATGGAACGCTCGCCCTGAACTTCAGCGGTGCTGCCGCACCGGCCACGAATATTCTCTTTGCCAACACCACCGCCGGCAACGTGCTGAACATGAGCAATGGCACCACCTTTCGCGTCACCGGCAAGGCCGCCACCGTCAACACCCAGGCCTTCACTTCTCTGAACTTCACCAGCGCCGGCAAGTTCAGCCTGTCGGCCGTGCAAAACGGAGCCACCAGCCTCAACACCACCTTTGCCACAATCACCCGCGTTTCGGGAGCCATTGTGCAGTTTGACAGTACTGCGCTCGCAGGCTTTGCCGCGACCAGTGGCACGGTGGACGCGCTGCTCACGGGCACAGGCGGTGTCGCCTATGCCACGGTCGGATTGAACGACTGGGCAGCCACCGCAGGCGCTGCGAAAAACATCGTCGGCTTGTCCACCATCAGCGGCGGCTACACCACCAGCAGCGTCAGCGGCAATGCCGACATCACCGCCAGCGCCAGCATCAGTGCGAACACCGCCGTGTCCAGCCTTCGGTTCAACACCGACACCGGAGCCCTCCTCACTTTGTCGGACACCACCGGCGGGACCAGCTATTTGACGACTGGCGGCATCCTTGTCACTCCCGACGTGGGGGCAAACGACATCCTCATCTCCATCGGCGCATTGCGCGCCCCCTCGGGAGCTTCCGAATTCGTCATCATCCAAAACAACACCCAGGGTGCCCTGCGCATCAGTTCCAGAATCACCAACAGTGCAGCGGCCTCACCGGCAGCAACCACCGTCGTCAAGTCCGGCCTGGGCACCGTCATCATGGAGGCTAACGTCATCTACAATCAGGGCCCCTTCCTCTCTGCTTATTACACCAGCGCAACACGCATTCAGGAAGGAACCATGCAGTACGTCTCCACGCTCGCTGGGGGCACCACGCTGCTTTATCCCGTGTATTCCGCTGGCGACTTCATCCTCGGCACGGGCACCTCCAGTGCCAAGCTCGTCATCGGTAGCGGCACCTCCAACGTCAATCTTTGGGGCGGCCTGAGCATTGAAGGCACCGGCACCACCAACTCCGTCGTCGGCGGATCCTCCACCTTGTCAGGCTTCACCCTTCACAAATCCGGCGTCGTGCGTGACTTTCGCAACGGCATCATTGGTGGTACCGGCCAGTATGAAAACAACCTGACCCTCACTATCAATTCCGGCACCCTCCAGCTCGGCTCCGTCAACACCTATGCGGGAAAGACCACCATCAACCAAGACTTCCTCGAAGTCCAAAAGCTCGCCAACACCGGCTCCGCCAGCTCCTTGGGCACCGGAGATTTTAACGCCGCAAGCTCCATCATCGATCTCGCCGCCGGAGTTGGAGCCTCCGCCGGCAGCACCGTGACTGCCACCCTCCGCTACACGGGCACCACCGATTCCGTCACCAACCGCGTCGTCAATATCGCCGCCAGTGGCACCGTCACCAACACCACCTTCGTCAACGGCATCATCGAGAACATCGGCACAGGAACCGTCAAGTTCACCACCGCCTTCACCACCAGCGGCGCCAACACCGCCCAGCGCACCCTCACCCTGGCTGGAACCAACACCGGCGACAACTCCATCGCCGGCATGGGAAATGCCACCTCCGCTCCCTCCGCCCCCGGCGTAAAACTCGCCAAGATCGGCACCGGCACCTGGATCATCACCGGCCCCAGCACCTACACCGGCGGCACCACCGTTTCAGCAGGCACACTCCTCGTCGGAAATTCCACCATGACCGGCTCCGCCACCGGCACCGGCGCAGTGGACGTCTCTGCAGGTGCCACCCTCGGCGGTAACGGACGCATCGCCGCCGCCGCAGACAAATCCATCTCCATCGTAGGCGGCACACTCAGCGTCGGCATCCCCTCCGCCACCAGCGCAGGCATCCTGCAGATCGTCACCTCCGGTACCGGCACCCTGAGTCTCGATCAAAATTCCACCCTCGTCCTCGATCTCTTTTCAGGCGTCGGCCAAAACAACACCCTCAATGCCAGCGCAGCCGACATCCTCGCAGTGAGCGGAACCTTCACTCTTGGCACCGGTACGATCCTCAAAGTCTCCAATCCCAACAGCCTCACCGGATTCACCGCCAATGATCAATGGAAACTCTTTGATTGGACCGACCTCACCTCACCCGTCACCGGAACCTTCGCCTCCTTTGATCTCCCCACGCTCGGCGGCAGTCTTCAATGGGACCTCAGCCAGATCTACACCACCGGCATCCTTCTCATCTCTGACGCCCCAGAACCCTCACGCGCTCTCCTTCTCTTCCTGGCTCTCGCCACCATGGCCACCCGCCGCCGCAGACCGGTTGGCAAAGCTGCCCCATAACTTCAAGGAGGTCTTCTCATGCTGCCATCCGCGCAGCCCCCGCCGCAGCCCCAGGGCTGGTAGGGACGCGTTGTGCGCGTCCGTAGAATCCTTCGTCCCAGCACCGCCTGCCGCCACGCCGCGCCCCCCCCTTTCCTCAAGCTCCCTCCTTTCAGCGCCCGCGCAAACGATCCGCTCTCAGTTGAAAATGCCGCGCATCCCAAACTTCATTTGGAGCAGGCGCACTTTTGAAGATTGGTAATGCGCGGCAGTATAATCCGCCGCTGGACATGCCTCCTCAACGAGCCTGCCTGAGACAGGCCCGGTCTGCATCGGTGCAATAGCTCGCCCCCTCTCCCCAAACTCCACGCGTGACACCGCGTTTCTTTTCTGCTTCGCTCCCTGCCTCGGCTCCATGAACACCTCCCATGCCTTGCAGGTTCTCGCCTTAACCGCGTCCCTCGTCTGCCTCCTCACCACGCGGCCATCGCCGGCTCAGTCACCCGCGCCCGCAGCCATCACCGCCACCACTCCCCTTTCTGAACTCCGCGACCTCGCCGAGAAAGGCGATGCCGCCGCTCAGTTCGCCCTCGGTCAGCACCTCCACGATGGCAAAGGCCTCAAACAAGCCCCCGCAGAAGCCGTTCAATGGTTCCGCAAAGCCGCCAATCAAGGCCACCTCGAGGCCCAGAAAGCAGCATCGAGCGCCTACTTGAAAGGTGATGGCGTCAAGAAGAACCCCCTTGTCGCCATGCAGTGGCTCAACAAAGCCGCAGACCAGGGCGATGCCAAATCGCAGGCCGAATTTGGGCTCGCTTATTCCATAGGCCGCTACGTCACCAAAGACCCCGATGAAGCACTCAAGTGGTTCCTCCGCGCCTCCGATCAGGGCCACCCCCTCGGCATGTACGGCCTCGGCAATGCCTATGCCACAGGCGAGGGCGTGCAGCAGGACCTCCCCGAAGCCCTGAGGTGGTACCGCAAAGCCGCCGCCAAAAACGAACCCTACGCGCAGACCGCCCTCGGCCAGCACTATCGCGATGGCCGCGGCGTGGAAAAAGACCCTGCCGCCGCCTTCCGCTGGTTCCAGCTCGCAGCGCAGCAAAACCTCCCCACTGCCCAGTTCCGGCTCGGCATCTGTTATGTGAATGGCATCGGCGTGGCCAAGGACCTCACCAAGGCCGCCGCGTGGTTCCGCAAAGCCGCAGACCAGGACGACGCCTATGCGCAAAACCGCCTGGGCCTCGCCTACGTCAGAGGCGAAGGCGTGCCATTGGATGCAGAGACAGGCATGCAGTGGTTTCGCAAGGCCGCAGACCAGGGCTACCCCTACGCCCAGTACCGTTTGGGCTACAGTTACTGGAATGGCCAGGGCGTCCCCGCAGACCCGGAAGTCGCTGTCGAGTGGTTCCGCAGATCCGCCAGGCAGGGCGAAGCTTTTGCTCAGTTCTACATGAGCGTCGCCTGCTGGCAGGGCCGCGGCACCGACATCGACCAGTCCGCTTCCATCGACTGGCTCCGCAAAGCCGCCGAGCTGAATGATTCCCACGCCCAGTACTGGCTCGCCATGCGCTACCTTCAGGGACAGGGCCTGGCAAAAAACACCGCCTCCGCGCTCGAATGGTTTCTCAAGGCCGCAGAGTCTCCCAGCACCGATGGCCTCCGCCGCGATGGTGCGCAGTACCAGCTCGGCCTCTTCTACCAGCAGGGCGACGCCGTGGAAAAAGACCCCGCCACCGCCGCCGCCTATTTCCGCCGCGCTGCCGATCGCGGCCATGCAGCAGCCAGTTACCGCCTCGGCCTCTGCTACCTGCAGGGAGACGGCGTCGCCCAAGACCCCGCCACCGCCGCCTTCTGGTTCCGCTTAGGCGCAGAACTGGGAGACGCCAACTCCCTCCACGCCCTCGGCCAGCTCTACGCGCAGGGAAAGGGCGTCCCTCAAAACACCGCCACCGCCGCGCGCTGGTCCCGCGAGGCCACCGAGCTCGGTGCCTCCGACCCCCAGTATCTCGACGGCCCCCACTACACCCCCGATCCCGTCGCCGCCGAAAAGTGGACCCTCACCGCCGCGCAGCAGGGCGATGCCCACGCCCTCTACACCCTCGCCCAAAACTACGCCCTGGAAGACGTCGAATTCTACAAGTGGAATCTCAAAGCCGCCGCGCAGGGGCATTCACGTGCCCAGTACCGCACCGCCAAGTGCTGCTTCAAAGCCAAAGGCACCCCCGAAGACCCCGCCGCAGGCGTCCAATGGCTGCGCAAAGCCGCAGATCAAAACCTCGCAGTCGCCCAGTTTGAACTCGGCGACTTCTATAAAAACGGCTACGGCACCGCCCTCACCAAGGACCCCGTGCAAGCCACCGCTTGGACCCGCAAAGCCGCAGACCAGGACTACGCCCCCGCCCAGTACTCCATGGGTCGCTACTTCAGCAATAACGGCGCCGACTCCATCGCTTGGCTGCGCAAAGCCGCCGTTCAGGGCCACACCTCCTCTCAATACATCCTCGGCAATATCTACCATGACGGCAAAGACACCCCCGCAGACCCGGCAGAAGCCATCAAATGGTATCGCAAAGCCGCCGAGCAGGGCCACACCTACTCCCAGTACTGTCTCGGCAGAGACTACTCCAGCGGCAAAGGCGTACCGCACGACTACCCGCAGGCTTTCGACTGGTTTCGCAAAGCCGCCGAAAAAGGCTACGCACCCGCCCAGTTCAACCTCGCCCAAAACTATCACCTCGGCCAAGGCGTCGCCGCAGACGAAGCCGCCGCCATCCAGTGGCTCCTCAAAGCCGCCCAGCAGGGCTACCGCGTCGCTCAAGACACCCTCGGCCAATGCTACGCCAATGGCGACGGCGTAGCCATCGACCTCAAAGAAAGCGCCCGCTGGACCCGCCTCGCCGCCGAGCAGGGCCTCGCCCTCTCCCAGTGCAGGCTGGGACTGTACTACATGGACGGAGAAGGCGTCGAAAAAGACCCCAAGCAAGCCTTCTCCTGGTTCCGCCTCGCCGCCGATCAAGGCAACGCCCGCGCCCAGTTTGAAGTCGGCGAAGCCCTCTACCTCGGCACCCACATCCCCGAAGATCCCCCCCAGGCCGTGCAGTGGTACCTCAAAGCCGCCGCCCAAGGCTCAGCCCTCGCCCAGGGCCGCCTCGGCGACTGCTACATGGATGGCTTCGGCATCGCCAAAGACCTCGCCGCTTCCATCGACTGGTACCGCAAAGCCGCCCAGCAGGACGAACCCTACTCCCAAAACGCCCTCGGCGACGCCTACCGCGACGGCACCGGCGTCCCCAAAGACCCCGTCACCGCCCTCCACTGGTACCTCCTCGCCGCCGCCCAAAAAGAACCAGCCGCCATCGACTCCTCCCAAGCCCTCCAAAAAACCCTCACCCCCGACCAAATCGCCGCCGCCCAGCGCCTCGTCAAAGAGTTCCAAAAAGCCCACCCACAGTAAGCCCCCCTTCGTCCTCGTCCTCGATCCTAGCACCCCCACTCCACCTTACCCACCAAGCCACACTCCCCCTCCGCTCTCTGCGCCAGCCTCCTCGCATAGCAGTCCCGGCTTTAGCCGGTTCTGGAAAAATGGAGTCAGCCTGCAAATAAAAGCCGCACACCACCTCCTCCTCCTCGATCCCAGCACACCGCTCCACCTTAAAAGCCTCAAGCCAAAATCCCCCTCCGTATCCTGCGCCAGCCTCGATCTCATTTCACCACCGCAGCAATCACCGGCCCCTTGCCCTGCTGCGTCTGTAAAAAAAGCACCACCCCGCGCGCAATTCCCTCAGCCACCCGGTCCCGATACCCCGCCTCCTTCAGCCGCGCCGACTCCCTCTCGTTCGTGATGAACCCGCACTCCACCAGCACCGCCGGACACACCGCCCGCGCCACCACCGCATAATCCCGTGCCTTGATCCCACGATCCACCGCTTTCGTCGCACCGCAGACCAACCGCTGCACCGTACCCGCAAATTCAGCACTGCCCCCCGCTCCTTGCCCCTGAGTCGCTCCGGCAGGCATCCGCTGCCGTGCAGACAAAGGCTGGCTTTCCGCAAAATACGTCTCAATCCCCTCCGCCTCGCTGCCCGCTCCCTCGGTATTGAGGTGCACACTCACAAAGGCCGCCGCCCCATGCGTCCCCGCCAGCGCCGCACGCTCATCCAGCGACAAAAAACGGTCACCGCTCCGCGTCATCACCACCCGCACCCCCGCAGCCTCCAGCTCCTTCGTCACCCGCTTGGCGATGTCCAGGCTCATATTTTTTTCAATCACCCCGTTCGCCACCGCACCGCCATCATGCCCCCCATGCCCCGCATCCACCACCACCAGCGGCGCCCCCTCATTCCACATCCGCTGACTCGGCAGAGGCGCCGCCGCCTGCCGCCCCTCCAGCCACACCAGCGATAAAGCACTCCCCGCGAGGGCCGAAAAAGCGACCACCGTTTGCAGGCTCAGGGTGATGAACGGATAAAATTTCAAAAAATATATTCGGAAATATAAAATATTTGTTTGAATTAACAATCAAATTTTCTACAATAGCCATATGAAGACGCCTTGCCCTGCATCCCATGTGCTGACATCACTCGCGCTTTCCTGGGGAATCCTATTCGCCCTGCCCCTCTCGGCACAGGTCTCCAACACCTACAGGCAGCCCGCCCCTCCGGGCTATCCAGCCCCCGGCGCAGGACTCCAGCAGCCTTCCACAAGAGCCACCCGGCAATCCGCCGCAGCCATCCAGGCTCCCGTCGGCCGTCCTCAATACCCCGGCACCTATCCCCCACCTCCCGGCTACACCTACCCTCCGGGATACGGCATGCCGCCCAAAGCCTCGACATCAAAAACTTCCACTCACAAGCCCGCCACCAGCAGCAAATCCAGCACCAAAACCACCGCTGCAAAAAAGCCCGCCGCAGGCCCCCCACCACCCCCTAAAGTCTACGGCCCCACCGGCGATCTCACCGCCCAGGTCACCCGAGTCCGTGAAAACGACAAGGTCCAAAACATCCGCATCGGCGAACTCGAGCGCGATGTCAGCAGCATCAAGCGCGGCGGCAAAAGCACCACCCGCTACGATGGCGGCACCGACCTCGCCGCACACACCACCTACATCGCCCGTCCTGGCGACACCCTCTGGCGCATCGCCACCACCCACCGCGTCAGCGTCGGCGAGATCCAGCAGCTCAATCGCATGACCGAAGAAGAAGTCCACGTCGGCCAGACCCTCCTCATCCCCTCCCCACACCGCCTCAGCTCCCCCACCACCCCGGTCAGCTACACCC
>DLGZ01000034.1 GCA_002482965.1 Verrucomicrobiaceae bacterium UBA7681
CATCTGCGCGACCGCACTCCAAAACGCTGGCGCGTGTCTTAAGTGGCGGGTTTGCCATCCGTGACCAGCGAGCTTTCCACCCAAACCCCCAGCGCCCTCACTTCTTCAGCTTCGGCTCACTCACACCCAGCGTCTTGAGCTCTGAGCGCACGGTATCCAGATCCTCCGGCGAGACGAACATCGTGGCATAGGCCCCATTGTCACGAACGATAAAAGCAGGCTGGCGGCCGAGTTTTACTTCGTTGTTCAGCTCGACTTCCATCTCCTTTTCATCAATGAAAGCCCGCCAGGAGTACCTTCCTTTCAATTGAATCTTGCTGGAATGGAGGGTGCGCCATTGGTTGGTTGCGCCGTTGTACTCGAAGTAAACCAGTTGCTGGCCCTTCTTATACATCTGCTCGTTAAGAACCACGGCGTCCTGACCGGTCATCCACTTGGAAAATAGCTTCTCCCGCTCCTTGCCCTTGGAAGACTCCACTTTGGAAGGGTAGACCACCCGCAGTTCGTCTTTGGCCTGCGCCGGGGTCAAGGCGGCCAGAATCAGAAAGCTGGCCAGCCAGGCGATGAGTGGGGACATTTTCATGGTTTGTGAGAATATGAGCCATTCGTTCAGCGGCAGTCCAGCACGCTCACTTCTTCAGTCTCGGCTCACCGACGCCCAGTTTCGTGAGCTCCGCGCGCACGGCTGGCATGTCCCCAGGCGAGACGAACAGCATGCTGTAGGCGCCGCTGACGTTGCGGGAGATGAAGGCAGGCAGGAGTCCGGCCTTGATCTCGTTGTTGAGCTTTTCCTCCATGGCGGCTTCGTTGGTGAAGGAATAGCGGGAGAACGGGCCGGTTAGCTTAAGTTTGGCAAAAATACCGCGCGATTGCCCATTCGTGTTGTTGTACTCAACGAAGACGATCTGCTCGCCCTTGGTCCGCTTGTCATCGATAAAACTGCGCATGGATTCACCCGTCATCCAGGGAGAGAAAAGCTTCTCGCGCTCCTTGCCCTTCGAGGCCTCGACCTTGGAAGGGTAGGAGAGGCGCACCACATCGTCTTTGGCCTGTGCCGGCATGAAGGCGATCAGAGCGAGAGTCAAAACAATCCAGGCAGAGTGAGTCGTCATTTTCATGGAATCGAAGTGATAGGTTAAACTACCGAGGTGTGTCAAGGGTCATGAGTACTCATTTTGCTGGGATGAATTGGAAAAACGTCATGCATGGCGCACAAGGGTATTTGGGGCGCGGAATTGATTCCGCAGCAGATTGCGTGCCTGCGAAGGGTGGGGCTGTGCTTTAAGCAACGCAAACACGCTGGTGCTGGGACGTGCGTGGAGGAGTTGGTCAAACGCGGGGTTCGGGGTGTGGCGGAGTGCTGCCTTCTTCGCCAAGGCTACGAAGGCCAAGGCGGAATCAATTCCGCGCGCCTTGGCCTGCAGACCGTATAAATACACCCGCATTTGCTAACGCAGCCAAGGCTTGCTTCTTTACAGGCCATGCTCATTGCCATTCTTCATTACTCAAAACCTCCCGTCATCGGGGGCGTGGAACGTGTGATCGGCGAGCAGGCTGCGGCGCTGCGCCTTCAGGGGCATGAGGTGGAAATCCTCACCAAGGCGGAATGGCACATGGCGCAGTGGGACGCTGTCATCGTCCACAATGTCTTCACCATGCCCTTTGACCTCGTCTGGACAAAGAAGCTCATCGAGCTCACGCGCTCCCGCCCCGACATCCGCTGGATCAACTGGGTGCATGACGTGCGCTGGTCTGAGCAGGTGCCACTGGCCGTGCATGTGGCGGTTTCAGAGTTCCGGCGGCTGGAGTACGCCCAGATCGTGCAGCAGCCCGTCCACGTCATCCCGAATGGGTGTGATGCCAACGCCGTTCTGGGCCTCACCGAGCGCGTGCGCGAGCTGAATCTCGAACACGCGGGCCTCGTGCTGCTGCAGCCCACGCGCTTTGTGCGGCGGAAGAACATCGAGCTTGGCCTGCGAGTGCTCGCGGAGCTACCGAACGCGCTCTACATCGTCACCGCAGCCCCGGATCCGCATCAGGCCGATGGCATGAAGTACTTCCGTGAATTGAAGCACCTGGCCAAAGAGCTCGGCGTGACCAGCCGCGTGCTCTTTCTGGGTGAAAAATCCACTTTGACCGACAACGACGTGCGCAGCCTCTACCACATGGCGGATCTGCTGTTTCTGCCCAGCACGGTGGAAGGCTACGGCCTGCCTTTGATCGAAGGCGCCCTGCACGGTGTCCCGGTGTTCTGCTCACACATTCCCGCGCATCGCGAGGTGGCGGTGGGAGCCACCTTTTTCAAGCTCACCGCCTCGCCCAAGGGGCTCGCACGCAAGATCAAGGCAAACGCCGCCGTCCAGACCCGGCAGTCGCAGCGGCAGATGATGGTGCGGCTGTCATGGTCACGAATCGTACAGGAGATGCTAGAGCCGTTGCTTTCTGGTCGAATGGCTCCATGAGTGAGTTTGATGAGTCAATATTCCAACAAAGCTGAAATCGAAGCCGTGCTGGCTGCACGACATCAAAATGTGTTCGCCTTCCTAGGGGCACATGAAGCAGGGGCAGGGAAGCAGGTGGTGCGCACCGTGCAGCCCTATGCGAAGGAAGTGGCGGTCATCGTTGGCAATGAACGCGTGGTGGCCAAAAAGCTGCACAAGGACGGCTACTTTGAAGCCGTCACCCCGCAAGGCCTCTACGAGCTCGAAGTGACCCCGTTTGAGGGCGAGAGCACCCGCAACAGCGACCCCTACTCCTTTGGCCTGCAGCTCGGAGAGCAGGACATGTACTACTTCCGCGAAGGCACCCATCAGCGCCTCTGGGAGGTGCTGGGCGCACGGCTGAAAACCGTGCATGGCATCGCCGGCTGCCAGTTTGCCGTGTGGGCCCCGAATGCCCAGCGCGTCTCCGTCGTCGGCGACTGGAACCGCTGGGATGGCCGCATGAACGTGATGCGCAACCGCATCGAAGCCGGCATCTGGGAGATCTTCATCCCCGGCATCACCGAGCTGACGCACTACAAGTTTGAGGTGATGGATGCCCACGGCCACATGTGCCTGAAGAGCGATCCCTACGCCGTCTTTGCCCAGCATGGCACGCAGACCTCCAGCCTCGTCTTCAACATGGAGCGCTACCGCTGGTCCGACAATGAATGGATGCAGAAACGCGCCAAGTGCGATCTCTACCACTCCCCCATGAGCGCCTACGAGGTCCATCTCGGCTCCTGGAAGCGCAAGGAAAGTGAGGGCAACCGCTGGCTGTCCTACAAGGAGCTCGCGGACGATTTGATCCCCTACGTCAAAAACCTCGGCTTCACGCACATCGAGATCATGGGCATCGCCGAGCACCCCTTTGACGGCTCCTGGGGCTATCAGGTCACCGGCTACTTCGCGCCGACCAGCCGCTTTGGCAATCCCGACGAGTTTCGCGAATTCATCGACCGCTGCCATCAGGCCGGCATCGGCGTCATCCTTGACTGGGTGCCCGGCCACTTCCCGAAAGACTCCCACGGCCTCGCCAAGTTCGACGGCACCGCCTTGTATGAGCATGCCGACCCACGCCTCGGCGAGCACCAGGACTGGGGCACCCTCATCTTCAATTACGGCCGCCATGAGGTGAAGAACTTCCTCATCTCCAATGCCCTCTACTGGCTGGAGTATTTCCACATCGATGGCCTGCGCGTAGATGCTGTGGCATCAATGCTTTACCTCGACTATTCACGCGAGCCCGGTCAGTGGATTCCGAACCACCTCGGCGGTCGTGAAAACCTGGAAGCCATCGCCTTCATGCGCGAGCTGAACTCCGTCTGCTACGCCAAGCACCCCGGCGCCACCATCATCGCCGAAGAAAGCACCGCATGGCCCGGCGTCTCCAAGCCCGTCAGCACCGGCGGCCTCGGCTTCGGCTTCAAATGGAACATGGGCTGGATGAACGACAGCCTGCACTACATGGCCGAGGACCCCGTGCACCGGAAGTACCACCATGGCGAGGCCACCTTCGCCATGATCTATGCCTTTGATGAGAACTTCGTCCTCGTGCTCAGCCACGATGAAGTCGTCCACGGCAAAGGCTCCCTCATCAACAAGATGCCCGGCGACCGCTGGCAGAAATTCGCCAACCTCCGCATGTTCCTCTCCTGGATGTGGATGCACCCCGGCAAAAAGCTCCTCTTCATGGGCTGTGAATTCGGCCAGTGGAATGAGTGGCGGCATGACAGCAGCCTCGACTGGCATCTCTTCCTTGGCGAAGAGCACAGCGGTCTGCAAAAGCTCGTCAAAGACCTCAACCACCTCTACACCACCCGCCCCGCGCTCTACGCCAAGGACCACGAGCCCGGCGGCTTCCACTGGCTCGACGCCAACGATGCCGACAACAGCATCTTCGCCTTCACCCGCTCCGCGCCCGATGGCGACAAAGTGACCGTCCTCATCAACGCCACCCCCGTGACCCGCCCAGGCTACCGCGTCGGCGTGTCAGATGCCGGCACCTACCGCGAACTCCTCAACAGCGACGCCCCCAACTACGCCGGCAGCGGCGTCAGCGCCGGAGCAGGCTTCCAGGCCCAGCAGACCCCCTGGCAGGGCCAGCCCTGGAGCATCGTCGTCGATCTTCCGCCGCTCGCCACACTGGTGCTGGGGAGGTGATGTTCTGCGCGGGGAAGCGATTGTTGCAAAGAGGAGCGAAGGTTGGCGCGTTGGTGTCGTCCCATGAAATTGCTTACCCTCGCCTCCACCCTCCTTTTCGCCGTCGCTCTTAGCGCGGCTGATGCCCCCAAATCCGTTTACGATGTGCCGCTGAAGGACATCGACGGCAAAGACACCTCTTTGAAGGCCTATCAGGGCAAGGTGATGCTGATCGTGAACGTCGCCTCGAAGTGCGGCAACACACCGCAGTACAAGCAGCTCGAAGCGCTGAACCAGGAGTTCAAAAAGGATGGCCTGGCCGTGCTCGGCTTTCCCTGCAACGACTTCGGTGGCCAGGAGCCCGGCAGCAACGAGCAGATCAAAGAGTTCTGCTCCCTGAAGTACAAGGTGACCTTCCCAATGTTCGACAAGGTCGTCGTGAAGGGCGCAGACAAAGCCCCGCTCTATCAGGTGCTCAGCGGCCCGACCTCCCCGTTTCCAGGCGATGTGAAATGGAACTTCGGCAAGTTCCTCGTCGGCAAAGACGGCACGATCCTCAAGCGCTTTGAGCCCAAAGTTCAGCCGGATTCCCCGGAAGTCACTGCTGCGATCAAAGAAGCGCTGGCAGCGAAGTAAGGGATAGGAACCGGCAAGCCATCGAGGCTTGTGAGGTTCGTTTGATTTAAAAAAGGCGGCGATGGCTCAGCGAGCTATCGCCGTTTTTTTTCATGGCTATGACGAGCCATGCTCCCCCTATGGACTGCGGTCGCGCAGTGAGGAACGAACGAAGCTACCGCTTTCGCAGGCCGGCCAGCTCACGGATACCAGGAAATACTCGAAAGAGGCAGCCAGCAGTTCTTCTCCAGCCAGTCATCACACGCCTGCCACGAGACGTTCGAAAGCGGCAGCTTCACCCTTTCAGCGTTGCGCAGCCGCACTCCAAAGGGGCGTCATCCTAACCCTCTACGCCGAAGTCGTCTGCGCCTTCACCGGCGGCAGGGCAGGGGCGTTGCCACCACCCGCAGGCGCAGGATTACCGGGCACATTCCCATCTGGTCCGGGATTGATCTCAATGCGGGGGCTGCTGCCCTGGTTATCCATCAGACGCAGCTTGTCGCGAAACTCCTGCGGCAGGGCCTGGCGTTCAGCGTCGGTGTTGATGGGCCAGGACTTCTCCTGACCATTCTTCGGACGGACGGTGAAGGTCTTCTTGCCGTTTTCGTTCTTGAAAGTGTACTCACCGGAGTCATCCCGCTGGGTCACAGTCGCAGCGGATTGGGACTGGGAGGACTTGAACCGCTCCAGATCGGTTCCAGGCGGAATGGAGATGCCAGTTTGCGGCTGGTGTCCCGTGCGGTGGCGGCCTCCCTCACGGGATGGCTGATTCTCACCGTGACCGGGCAGCCTGAACATGGGTGCTTCCGGCATGGGGCCTTTGCTGCCGCCCTTGGACCACTGCTGAACGCGCTCCTGATACTCACGCATTTCCTGCTGCAGGTGATGAAGTTGCTGAAGGCGTTCCATGTGCTCCTGCATGGCATTGCCCTGATTCTGGAAGCCGCGATGCTGCGGATGTTCATGGGCCTCAATGCGGTGCTCGCCCAGCGTGATCGCCACCTGGGTTTCCTTGCCGCCGGTAATGACCGTCAGTTGCACCATGTCACCCACCTTTTTCGCCCGCACCAGAGCCATGAGCTGCTCCATGTTCACGAGTTGCTGATCTTCGAACTTCACCAGCACATCGTACACTTTTAATCCGGCCGCCTTGGCGGGAGAGTCTGGAATCACTTCTTCCACCAGCAGGCCAAAGCCGTCCGCCAGGGAGAACTGCGCGCGGAGTTCCGTCGGCACCTCACGCGTGAGAACGCCGATGTAGGCCACCGGCTTCTGCTCCGGTTGAGGCAGTGCATTCGCATGGCGGCGGCCGGGTAGATCGGTCGGGGGTTGTCTGTCGGTTTTCTGCTCCACCTGCTGGGCACACAGCGGTGCTGCACCGAGGCAGGCGATGAGAAGTGCGCGGGGGAGTTTCATGGTTGGAAAAGTGAGCTGCGGCTGGTTGGAGCCCTGCTTGCTTTTACTTGTAGGAGACGGGCATCAAGAGCTGCCGCTGGCTGGGGATTTCCATGGTCAGCTGCGCGCCGTAGCGGGGATCCACCCACGTCCCGAGCTCGCGGGAGACGACGAGGGTGCGCGCCTGATCCATCTGGCTGCGGCCGTGGTGGATGCCGCGGTCTTGTGAGTCATCCCACTCACGAATGGTGGAGGCCGTCTGCACGGAATGTGAGGCGGGCGATGTGACGGCGAGTCCCTGCGGGCTCGTCTGCTGCGGCAGATAGCTCATCACGGCGATGGCAGCGGCAGCTCCCATGGCGGCCCAGCCTGCGGACATGAGCCAGCGCGGCTGGCGCTGAGGTTTGCTACGGCTGGTGCTCAGCCAGCTCATGTCGAGCTTCAGCTCTTCATCGACTCGTTGCACCAGGCTGTGGGAGGCTGCTGCCGGCGGGAGTCCACGCAGCAGATTTTCGAGTTGGTTGTCGTTCAGTTCGTTGTTCATGACATGGCCTCTCTAGGAGAAGTGAAGGGTAGGATGTTGATGGCGGGAGAATTGGATTCACCGAGGAGATCGCCACGCAGGTGCGCGAGCTTCTTGTGCAGTGCCTGCAGGGCGTAGCGGTAGCGACCGGCGATGGTGTTGATCGAGCCCCCGGTCATGGCGGCGATTTCGTTGAAGGTGAGATCGCCCCAGAGCTTGAGCGTGACGACTTCGCGTTGATCCTGCGGCAGGGATTGCAGGGCTTTTTCGACGATGGCGGCAGTCTCCTTTTGCTCGGGCTTGGGATCAAAGGCGGGCGTATTTTCCCCCGCCACGGCGATGTCAGACTTCGCCTCACGGTTCACCCGGCGGTGGTCGGAGCGACGCTGATCGAGGGCAATGGTGCGTACCGCAGCATAGAGCAGGGGGATGTGGGCGGCGTCCCCCTCGGGAAAGCGCCGCCACCAGCGCACAAAGGCCTGCTGCACGACGTCTTCGGCATCCGCCTTGGCATCCACGAGTTGACGCGCATACAGCACCAGCTGCGGGGCGAGCTGGTCAAAAGTTTGTTTCCAATCGAAGGCGGATTCCATACTTAGCTGTATACGCCCACCCTAACGCCGCAAGGTTTGGCTTTTGTATGGGAAAGCTAAAAAATCAGCCTGCTGCAGCCGCATCAGCTTTTCTCAGGCACCGGAGCCGCGACTGCCGCAGGTCCGGGCGGGCTTTTGCCCCAGATGATGCCGTAGGCGATGAACACCCCGCCAACGATGAACATGAAGGTGGAGAAAAACTGCCCCTTGGTCAGGCCCATGATCATCGCGGAGCCGCTGTCCGGCTGCCGCACATACTCCAGCGCGATGCGGGCGATGGCGTACAGGATGAAGAACAGCCCGGCGATGATGCCCTGGCGCAGCCGTGGAAAGCGCAGGCGGATGAAGATCAGGACGGCACTCAGCAGCAGCCCTTCGCCGAGAGCCTCATAAAGCTGGGAGGGATGGCGCGGATGCAGGATCGTCTCCAGTTCGGCACGCCCGCCACGATACTTCTCAAAGTAGGCAATGATGTCCGGGCTGTTCTGCAGGCCGCGCTGATGGACCTCATATGCCAAGGCCGGATCTCCGCCCTGCTTGACGAAGTCTTCATGCTGCAGCTCGGTGGGAAACTTCATAGCCCACGGCATGGCGGTCACTCGGCCAAACAGCTCCCCATTGATGAAGTTCGCGATACGTCCGAGGAAGATTCCCAGCGGCGCGCCGCAGACGATGGAGTCGCCGATGCCCGCCCAGGAGATTTTGTGCTTCCACGCATACCAGCCGCAAAACAGCGTCGTTCCTGCGATGCCGCCGTGGGCGGCCATGCCGCCCTGCCATAGCATAAAGACAATCCAGGGCGCATGAATGAACTCGTCAAAATTGTACAGCAGCAAGTAGCCTAGCCGCCCGCCCAGCACGAGCCCGAAGACAGCCACCATCGTGATGAAGTCCGCCACCGCCTCCGGCTTGATCTCGGAGAGTCCCTTCTGTGCGAGAAAGCGCATCACTCGGTAGGTCAGGTAAAATCCCAGCACGTAGGCCAGGCCATACCAGTGGATTTTGACACTGTCCGTGAAGCGGATCACGAAGGGGCTGAAGTCGTGCATGTAGTAGCCGAGAAGCATTCGCTAGGCATTGGAACGGTAGCAGCCTCCGCACAAGGAACAAAATGCACGCCGATGCAGTGCCGCTGGTTACCACCTGCCTAACGCCTCAATCTCCGCCTTTTGGATGCCCGGATGGCGAAAAATCAGGCTTTGGCCGCAGCGGGCCCGGGCGGGCTTTTGCCCCAGATGATGCCGTAGGCGATGAAGACCCCGCCGACGATGAACATGAAG
>DLGZ01000004.1:0-5652 GCA_002482965.1 Verrucomicrobiaceae bacterium UBA7681
CAGCAGTTCCGCCGGTTTCATCTCTGCCAGCTTCGGCTGCTTGACCGGTTCACGACCTTTCGCCGTGATGCGCCAGATGCGACCATGCGAGCGGTCACGGCGCGGGTCTGCATAGCTCGCCTGATAGTGGCCGATCACCGGATTGAACCAGTCGCACAAATACATCGCGCCATCCGGCCCGATGCTCACATCCACCGGACGAAACGACGTGTCGCTTGATGTCACCAGCTTCGGCAACTGCGTGCTCTTAAATCCAGATCCATCATCCTCAAGGCGATGCAGTTCCACCACATTGCCAAAGTAGCCGCCGATCAGCGCACAGCCCTGAATGTCGTCCGGCAGCGCTTTCGTGCCGATGAATTCCAGGCTGTTTGTCTTCGGATTCGAGTCAAACAAGGCCCCGGTCGGATGGTACTCATCAGGATCAGCCAGCGCCACCAGTCCCGGCACGCTGTAGTAGCCCACCGGACGGTCGCCGCTCTTGTGGAAGATCTGATTGTAGTCATCAAACGCCACGCCCCAGCAGTTGTGCCCCGCCTTGCCTCCGTTGAAGTAAGCATCCATCTTCTGCGTGCGCGCGTTCAGTTTCCACACGCCCGCTTTTTCCAGCTTGGCCAGTCCCCAGGCCGTTTCCACCCGTGAAAACGCATGCAGCCCCTGCGTGAACCACAGCGCGCCATCAGGACCATGGCAGATCGAATTCGCCAGTTGATGCGTGTCCCCGATGCCAAAGCCCGCAAACAGCACCGTCTTCACATCCGCCTTGCCGTCACCGTCGCTGTCCTTGAGATGCACGATCTGGTCGAAGTCACAGACATACACGCCACCCGCGCCCACCTCCACTCCCTGCACCATCGTCAAACCTTCCGCAAAGCGCGTGGATTTGTCCGCCTTGCCATCGCCATCGGTGTCTTCCAGCACAAGGATAAAGTCAGACGGCTTGATGCCCAGCCGTGTCTGCGGATACGTCGGCGAGCACGCCACATACAGGCGGCCGCGTTCATCCCAGGAGAACTGTGTCGGCTTCGCCACCCCTTCCGCCTCTGACGCGAAAAGATTCATCTCATAACCCTCCGCCACCGTGAAGGAGGCCATCTGTTGCTCCGCCGTGAGCACCGTTTCCGTGATCACAGGTGCTTCCGTCTTCGGCTCATCCTGTACCTTCTCGCCCTTCGCCAGCGCATGAATGCGTGCGTCCAGTTTGGCCACAAGCGGCTTCCGCTCTTCAAAGCTCTCCCGCAGCGACGGCGCATCCTGCGCAGGCTTGCCAAACATCTGTGTTACGCGGTCGCCATACACAAACGACCAGTTCGCCGGACGCCAACAGTCAAACCACAGCCGGTTCTTTTCCACAATCGCCGCCTTCAGCGCAGTGAGATCATCCGCGTCGCTCGAAGAAGCCCCAAGCTGCTGCGATATCATCTGAGCCACCACGCGCAATCCCTCCGCATTCAGATGCAGCCCGTCGTCGGTGAGGCGTGCCTTTGCCGCCGGAACCGACAACGGTGTGAATAGATCGACAAAGACCGCGCCACGCTGCTTCGCCACCTCGCGCACCGCCTCGGCATAGGCCTTCACATCCGCATTCCTCTGCAGGAGGTCCGGCGCATGCGATGCCGTAGCCCATTCAAACGGCATCGGCGACACCAGCACGAAGCGCGCAGTTTGGCCGCTAAACTGGTCCAGTAGCCGATGATAGGCCGACTTGAACTCCGCAAGCCGCTTCACGCCATCAAACGATTCCGTCTGCCCAAATTGTGCGATCACGATGCTCGCACCCGCCGCATCGAGCTGCGCCTTCCAGTCGCCGAAATTCAAATCCCGCCACTGCTCATACACCGTGTCCCCCTCCCAGGCCATCGAGCGAAACCGCGGCTGCTTGGCTGCATAAGCCGTTCCAAACACCGCTTCAAAATTACCCGCTTTCTGCTCACGCACCAGATTCTCCTGGCCTGCCATCACGATCACCTCATCCTGCTCCAGCGCGAACTTGCCATCCTTAAACGGCGCATGTTTCGCCACCGCAGCACCCGGATTGCCAAAGCGATTCAGCACATCCTTCTCCTCCGGCACCATCGCATCCGGCAGGGCCTCAATGGTGATGTTGCGGTAAGAGATCTGCGCCTTGCACTTGCCATGGATTTGCAAAGCGATGAGCCCCTTCAAATCGATCCCCGGTTCACGCTCCGTGTAATCAACCGTGCGCACCTTGTTCACAAATAACTGAATGCGCTGCTCCTCAGCGCGAATCTCATACGTGTTCCACTCGCCCGGCTTCTCCGCTTTCTCGATCAGCTCCTTCGCCGGCTGCAGCAGCATCTTCTTCCGCCGTGATTCATCATAGAGGCAGCCCGAATAACCAGCGCCGATGTCCGCCTGATACCCGCTCATCTCATTCGGCGGCTGCGGGATGCGCACGCTTCGAAACTGCACGCCACCATTCACAAAGCCCTCCGTGCCTTCCAGCTTGTATTCCAGCCGCAGGATGAAATTCCGATACACCTTCTTCGAAGTCAGGAATTCATTCTGCGGATTCCCCTCCAGCGAACCGCCCACGATCGCCCCGTCCTCCACTCGCCAGACTTTCGTCGTTTCACCGTCCCAGCCATTGAGCGTCTTGCCATCAAACAGAGACACCGGTTCAGCAGAGGCGGCGGAAACAAGCAGGGAAAATAGAGCGAGCAGGGGGAGTGTGCGCATGGTTGGAAAAAAGGTCGGGCAAGATCAAACTCGGTTTGCAGCCGGATGCATGCGCAAAGTTTCTGCAAACATCCCCGGCGAACGTATGTTCTTTCTCACAACCATGCGCCTTCTCGCCTTCCTTTTCCTCTCCACCGCCGTCTTCGCCCAGACCGAGGCAGATTTCATCACCGCCCCCCGCCAGCTCACCTTTGAGGGCAAACGCTCGGGGGAGGGCTACTTCAACGCCGACGGCACGAAGATGATCTTCCAGTCCGAGCGCGAAGAGGGGAACCCGTTTTATCAAATCTATCTCATGGACCTCGAAACGGGAGACCAGGAGCGCATTTCACCCGGCATGGGCAAGACGACTTGCGCGTGGATCCATCCCGACGGCAAGCGCGTGCTGTTCGCCTCCACCCACGTTGATCCGGAATCGAAAAAACTGCAAGCCGCCGAATACGAAGAACGCAAGAACTCCAAGGTGCGCCGCTACTCATGGGACTACGACGAGCACTACGACATCTGGGAATACTCCCTTGTGGACAAGTCCCTCAAAAATCTCACCCACACACGCGGCTACGATGCCGAGGGCGACTACTCACCCGATGGCCAAAAAATCGTCTTCGCCAGCAATCGCCAGGCCTATGAGACCAAACTCAGCAAGGAGGACGAGGAACGCCTGAAAATCGACAAACAGTACTTCATGGAGATCTACACCGCCGATGCCGACGGCTCGAACTTGAAGCGCCTCACCGAAGCCCCCGGCTACGATGGCGGCCCCTTCTTCAGCGCCGATGGCAAACGCATCTGCTGGCGCCGCTTCACCCCGAAGGGTGACGTCGCCGAGGTCTGGACCATGAACGCCGATGGCAGTGATCAAAAACCCATCACCAAGCTCGGTGCCATGAGCTGGGCCCCCTACTTCCACCCCAGCGGCGAATACCTGATCTTCACCACCAACCTCCAAGGCTTCGCCAACTTCGAACTCTACATCGTCGATGCCGCAGGAAATCACGACCCCGTGCGCGTGACCACCACGGACGGTTTCGATGGCCTCCCCGTCTTCTCTCCAGATGGCAAAAAACTCTCCTGGACCAGCGGCCGCGGGGCAGGGGGAGCCTCGCAGATTTATCTCGCCGACTGGAACCACGATCACGCACTCACCTCTCTCGGCCTCAAGACCGATCCGAATGCGGCTGTCTCCAAGACTCCAGAACCCGACTTCGCCGCCACCGCCGCCGAAATCCGTCCCGAAGACATGAAGCAGCAAGTCACCTACCTTGCCAGTGATGCCCTCGGCGGTCGCCTCACCGGCACCGAAGGTGAAAAACTCGCCACCCAGTATGTGGCAGACGTTTTCCAAAAAATCGGCCTCTCCCCCTTTGGCGATGACGACACCTACTTCGACAACTTCGACTTCACCGCCGGCGTCGCCCTCGGCCAGGGCAACTCCTTGACCCTCCTTGACCAGTCCCTGACCGTTGACCAAGACTGGAAACCCCTCTCCTTCTCCCAAAACGGCGAAGTCAAATCCGCAGCCATCGTCTTCGCCGGTTACGGCATCGAAACACCCGAGACGGCCACCGGTAACGACGGCAAAAAGATCGAGACCTACAGCAGCTACGCACACCTCGATGTGAAGGACAAATGGGTGCTCGTCTTCCGCTACGTGCCCGAAGGCATCACGCAGGAACGCCGCAATGAACTCAGCAGCTACGCCAGCCTGCGCTACAAGGCCCTCATAGCACGGCAGAAAGGCGCACGCGGCTTGATCGTCGTCAGCGGCCCCAATTCCAAAGTGGTCCAGCAGCTCGCACCCCTCGCGTTTGATGCCTCGCTCGCCACCAGCGGCATCGCCGCCATCAGCATCACCGACGCCCTCGGCGACAAACTCCTCGCCAGCGCCGGCAAGACCCTCAAGGAACTTCAGGACAAGCTCGACAACGGCGATCTCATGGGCGGCATCGACTGCAAAGGGCTCACGCTTGCCGCGAACATCGTCATCCAGCAGGAAAAGAAAAAAGGCCGCAACGTGCTCGGCGTCCTGCCTTACGGCGACAAGCCCGATCCCCACGTCGCTCCCCTCATCGTCTGCGCTCATGTGGATCACCTCGGCAGCAGCGGCGGCTCAAACTCCCGCGCCAAAGGCGATGAAGTGAACAAAATCCACCACGGTGCCGATGACAACGCCTCCGGCACCTCGGGCGTCATGGAAATCGCCCAGTGGCTGGCCGACTTGAAAAAGCAGGCCAAGCTCACGCTCAAGCGCGACATCATTTTCGCTGCATGGAGCGGTGAGGAACTCGGCCTGCTTGGCAGCAATCACTTCGTCGAAGCCTATGCCAAAATGATCAAGGGCGATCCCAATGCAAAACTCACCGGCATGTTTGCCGCCTGCCTGAACATGGACATGATCGGCCGCTTTCAAAAGACCCTCGTGCTTCAAGGCCTCGGCAGCAGCTCGCTATGGGCGAAGGAAATCGAAAAGCGCAACGCCCCCATCGGCCTGCCCATCACCACGCAGAATGACGCCCACCTGCCCACGGACAGCACCGCATTCTACCTGAAAGGCATCCCCTCGCTGAACGCCTTCACCGGCTCTCACGCCGACTATCACATGCCCAGCGATACCGCAGACAAGATCGACTACGTCAACGCCTCCAAGATCGCCAAGCTCATGGGCCTCATCGCCCGAGGCATCGCCACCACCGATCCCGCCCCCGAATACATCGCCATGGAGGCGCCGAAAAATCAGGGCGTCCGCACCGGCCTCCGCGCCTACCTCGGCACCATCCCCGACTACGCCCAGGGCGACATCAAAGGCGTCAAACTCAGCGGCGTCTCCCCCATCGGCCCCGCTGCCAAAGCAGGCGTCAAAGCCGGCGATATCATCATCAAACTTGGCGGCAAGGACATCACCAACATCTACGACTACACCTACGTCATGGGCGATCTCAAGATCGGCAAAGA
>DLGZ01000004.1:5719-104850 GCA_002482965.1 Verrucomicrobiaceae bacterium UBA7681
GATTGATCACGGCCTGAACAAGAACTCCTTCGTGTTTAGCAGGGCCCAGGCAACATCTTGGTTTGAAGCCGCTGTGCGCAAGATGGCCGCCCGCTCGTTTTCGGTGGGCTCACGCCCCAGCAGTGTCAGAAACATTCCCTCGGCATCACCAGCTTTCGCAATCGCTTGATCGATGAGTTTGTCATTCATCATGAAGCGCACCAGTTCATGTGAGAGCGGTGTGCGGCTTTCATCCGTCCATTCGCGCGTGCCGCGGCCCAGCATGCACAGAGGATGCTCGGGTTCCGGGACTTGGCGCAGTTGGGCGTCAGATTCTGCGGTGAGTGTTTTCCAGATCACCTCGGAAGGGAGGCGTCGGATCTGCGGTGCAGGCGCGAGGTAGCAGTCTCTCCACTTGAAATTGTAGTCGATGCCGGATCGGCTGTAGGCCTCCGTACGTGCCAGGATGCGCTGGAATTCACCAATACGGCCACCGCATCGCAGAAACTCCTCGATCAGCAGCTTGGTGGCTTGTGAAAAATCATCGGGATGATTCGTGTCTAGGTCGATCCAGGTGGCGGCTCCGCGCGGCGATCCGTCGATGCAGCTCCGATGGTAGAGATTGGGATTGTCCGCGCTCTTGATGCCGTGCCACGGGGGCGCAGGATCCACCCCACCCACGGTGATGTCCACCTCCTCCCCGGGCATGCCAAACAGGCCGCTCCACACTCGAAGCGATGCAACAAGGGCGAAACGCTTGCTCTGATCCTCCTCGGTGATCCAATGGACGACCTGCATGAGTTTGTCCTGATCGTCGCGGATGCGCGGCCAATAGTGATTAGAATGGTGCAGGATATCGGCTTGGATCACTTCCCCTGGTTTGCCATTGGGGTATTTGTAGTCGAGTGGCAGACGCATTTCCTTTTGGCCTGTGAAGCAGGCGGCAAAGGCATAGCAGCCATGCTCGGTAAAGTCGTTGAAAGGATGGTCGTGGCACATGGCACAGTAGAGATCTTCACCCAGCACCGTATAGGCCGTCTCCACGCTGCTGCGCATGACGTTGCCTTCGTCATTCGTAGGCTTCAGCCAGCTTCCAATCATGGCGGCAACGATTTCGGCATATGGGCGGTCTTCCGCTGCCGCCTGCCGAAGCCAGGGAATTGTTTTGTAATCGTTGTCGGTCACACGAAATGCCTCTGCCAGCATGCGAAACCGCACTTCGGCACCACCGGGTTCGCGAGTGAGTGCGTCCGTAAGTCTGGCGCGTTTCCCGGGGGAGGTGTCCGCGATAAAAGTGCGCACCTCATCCGGGCGCGGCAGCCTTCCCGCGAGATCAATGCAGGCGCGCCGAAGAAATGTGGCGTCGTCTGCCATGGGTGGCAGTGCCGGCAGGGCAGGTGTGTGGTGATACGTCAGGCGTTTGTCAGCAATGAGGCGGTAATCATGCATCAGCGCGGCATCAAGATGATCCGCAGTTTGCTGGATCGTGGCGTTGATCACGTCCGGTGCCCCTCCCCGCTTGGTTTTCTCCTCAGGAGTACAGGCCAGCAGGAGGACGCAGGGCAGCAGGCAGTATTTCATGCTGCTGCAACGGCCCACAACGCCGCTTCTTAGAGCTCGACAGGCTGCTTGCGCTGTTCCACCCGCACGCTAAGCATCCCGGCCCATGAAAATCCTCGTTACTGGCAAAGGCGGCCGTGAACACGCGCTCATCACCGCACTCAGCGAATCCCCGCAAAAGCATGAACTCTTCGTGTACCCTGGCAGCGATGCCATCGCGACACTGGCGACGCGGGTGGATGTGGCCGGATTGCCCGAACTGATCACCTGGATGACACAAAATGGCATCGACCTCTGCGTGGCGGGCGAAGAGGCGCTGCTCGTGAAGGACAGCGGCCTGTCAAACCTCTGCGCCGAGGCGGGCATCCCATGCTGGGGTCCGCGCAAGGAGATCGCCCAGCTTGAGGCGTCGAAGACCTTCGCGAAGAAGTTTTTGCAGCGTCACGGCATCCCAACGGCAGATTTCGCGATCTGCACCAACGCGGCGGAAGCCAAGGCCGCCCTCACAGAACTCCCGATCGTGCTCAAGTTCGATGGCCTCGCCGCAGGCAAGGGCGTGGCAGTCTGCACCGCTCAGGATGAAGCAGAAGCCTTCGTCGATGACGTGATGGAAAAACGCTGCTTTGGCGCGGGCGATCTGCTCGTGGAAAAATGCCTCACCGGCCCCGAAATCTCCATCTTCGTCTCCGTGTGCGATGACAAGTATCAGATCCTCATGCCCGCCCGCGACTACAAACGCATCCGCGACAACGACCAAGGACCCAACACCGGCGGCATGGGCGCCGTGGCCTCGCTGGAACTGGCAGAACCGGAGCTCATGCAGCGCATCGAGCGCGAGATCGTGCAACCCACGGTGCAGGGCATCTTGAAGGACGGCCTGAAGTATCGCGGCTTCCTCTACTTCGGCCTCATGCTCACGCCCAACGGCCCGCAGGTCATCGAGTACAACTGCCGCTTCGGCGATCCTGAAGCCGAAGCCGTTCTTCCAATGCTGCGCGGTGATTTCGCCACCTACGCCTTTGAAGCAGCCAAGGGCAATCTGCAGCCCGACCTCATTCAATTCGCCCCCGGCTGGAGCATCTGCCTCATCAGCGCCAGCGCCGGTTACCCCGCCTCATCACGCAACGGCGATGTCATCTCCGGTCTCGAATCCGTCAGCGGTGCCCGCGTATATCACTGCGGTACCAAACAAAATGCCAGTGGCCAGTTTGAAACCAACGGCGGCCGTGTCCTCGCCGTCGTGGCTCAGGGCGCAACCCGTGTCGAAGCGCGGGAAAAGGCATATGCCGAAAGCACCAAGATCACCTTTGATGGCCTGCAACGCCGTTCAGACATCGGCCAGATGCACTTCGAGTGAATTCTGACAGGAGGGGGATCATCTTGATCCCCTTGGCCTGTCTTAGATCTCAGGCTTTCTTCCCCAGCTTCCCCAGCTTCCCCAGCTTCCCCAGCCTCTCATCACTCTCCAAATGCCCGGACCAGCCAAAATGGCAGCGGAACTCGAAACAGTCCTTCATCTCCTCAAACGGCCCAGTCCATTCCGGCTTGTTTGACGCGACGGTGATATCTGCAGGCGCGAAGCCAGTGATTGGGAGTCGTTGGATGGCAAAAGCATCATTCAGCAGCCGCGTCTTTTTCCAATTGAGCCCCATGAGCTGCGCGCTGACGCAATCAACCGCCACCGGATGCGTCCCGGCGATAATGACACCGCTGGCCACAGGATCACAGGACATGGGCCCGTCGCCATCGCCCCCAATGATGCCATCCACGATGGTCAGATAACGCAGCGGCTTGTCCCGCCGCACCCCACGTCCGTCGAAGTAGAAGAAGCACTTGTGCAGATCCAGGATCATGCGCCAGGCCGTGTTGTTGCCATGCCAGTTGCCGGAGCGCACGACTTCCTTGGTATCACCAAAAACGACGCGCCCCAGTTTTTTCAGAGGCACGAAAAGCTTGGAGAGAAAGAAGCGGCCAAACAGAATCTTCTTAGCGGTGCGCATCAGCGTTCCTTCGAGCGCACGCTTGGCCGTGGACTCGGCAAATTGATCCCCACCTTCAGCCGGCGTGCCCTCAGTGTGGCGCGGCAGCCAGTTCGTCCGAGGCGTGGTGCCCACCAGATTTTTCAGCGCCACGGTGAGACCCACTTTCTTGTGCGTCTTGAGCTTCGGCACATTGATCAGCACATCCGCATTCATCGGCGTACGGCAGATGCGGTATTCGTGATGCGGATCCGTGTGCTGGCGGTTGGTCGTGGCGAAATCAAAGGAAGCTCCGTAAAGCTTGCCAAGACCCGGATGGCCAAGGAATTCGCTGTCCCCATCAAGGTGAATGTCCACCGCACCTGAGGGATCGCTCGGCAGTTCCCGTTTTGCGATGGTGACCCCGTCATCAATCGTCCACTCCTCACACCGCATGTCGAACAGCAGAAAAGCGATCCCCGAAAACTCCTTCGTGAGGTCCGTGATGAGATCATCCAGCCGGTGCAAACGTCGGATCGTGGCAAAAGACGAATCACTCTGCGGCGCATCACACAGCGTCACGGAGCCATGCCCCTGAAGCTTGCGCGCGGCCCAGCGCGCCACCTCGCGCACCACTGCGGGATGCGTGATGATAGTGAGCCAGCCGCCTTCATCCTCCGGCTTGCTCGCATTGTGCTCCTTCACCCAGTTCGGCTTGATCACCACACGATCACCAGGCGTGATGAAATCCGCCGCAAGTTCCAGCGCATCAATGGCCGTCTCGATCTGCTGGCGCAGCGCATCGACATCATCATAGCTGGCTTGGCCGCTGAAGACGGAAACTTTCGGTGCGCCGAACGAGGTAGGGGAGATCATGTTCACAGAGATGTGACTATTAAGGTCGGCACGTTCCCTTTGCAACGCTCTGGCAACTGCCGAGTTTCCCCTATGAAGAAAGTGCTGCGATTCATGCCCCTCGTCCTCATGGCGGCGGTGGCCATCGTGATTTGGCAACAACGGAATGTCACCCATGTGATCACCAAGCCCCTGGATCCAGCCTTCATTCGACTGACTCCTCTCGAAGTGGCAACTCTGCCCCTAGCGACCCGGTTTGACATGCCCATGGGTTCTGAACACGGCGCGCTCACCTACAATGCGCGGCCTTTTCGCATCGCACGACATCTCGGTGATGACTTGAACGGCATCGGCGGCGGAAACTCAGATCTCGGCGATGCCGTTTACTCGGCAGCCGCCGGACGCGTAGTTTACGCGGGAAGTCCCGGCCCTGGCTGGGGCAAGATGATCCTCATCGCGCATCGCCTGCCAGACAGTGACGACCTCGGCCCCGTGATCCAGACGATGTATGCCCATTTGGAGTCAATCCGAGTGGAGGCCGGGCAGAATGTGCAGCGCGGCGACCAGATCGGCACCGTGGGCACGGCAGAAGGTGCCTATTTGGCACACCTGCATTTCGAAGTGCGCCTCGGCCCTTATGTGAATCCTGGCCAGGGATATGCTAACACGCCCCTGAACCGCGTCGGGCCAGAACAATTCATCCGAACACATCGTGGTGCTGGAGTGGAATTGCTGAATCCGACACATAAAAAACACTGAGATTTACAAAAAGATGATTTGAAGGAAGCCCTTTTGGATCCGTCAATCATACAGCCCCTTCAACCCCATGCGTTTGATTTCCGTATTTTGCTGCCTGCTTCTCCTAGTGTCCTCACTAGGACTGGCCCAGCCAGTGAAATCGACCTCGCCTCAGATCACCTGCGAGACCCTATGCGGGGAGTTGTTTAACTCGATCCGGATGGAGCCTGACAAAATGGTGATGCGGCTTGAGGAGGCACTGGTCATCCATGAATCCTGCGCCGGTGATATCGTGACAGCAGCGATTGATGCCGTGAACGCCGAACCCGGGCAGGTGCGCAGAATTGTAGAAACAGCGATGGATCTTGCACCCGCTCGCGCAGCGATGATTACGGCTGCGGTGAAAAACTACACCGCTCCTCAGGTCGTGGCTGCCGCCGAAGAGCAGATGGAGGTACGCCGCGCTGTGGTGCCGGATGCGGCTCCACCCCAGCCAATGGCAGGAGAGCAGGTAATGCGTGCGGAACTGCCGCTGCAAACCCGCAGCATCCCCATCGTTGAAGTGCGGCGTGCGGAACTGGCGCCCGAGTCATCCATGAAGCTCACGGATGTACCCAAGGCAAAAGCGATGCAGTAGTTGCCTCTGTTCCGTTACTTCGCCGGAATCTCGTTTAGCGTGTAATAGCCCACCTTGTGCAGCAGCGGAAGTTTCTCAGCGCTTCGCACACCATCCAGATGCAGTTCATGAATGTGGCCTTTGGTGAGCGGTGAGATCGTCAGGCGCACGGATTTACCGTCTGCAGCCACTGTCGCGGCAGTGATCTTGGGCAGGATTTCTGAAACTTCATCGCCACCGTACTGTTCGCGATACGCATAGGTGAACTCGCGCATGCTGTAGCTCTTCACATCACCTGCGGCGGCGGTATCAACAGGCTGCGTGAAGGTGACCTCGAAGCCATCCGGCTTGGCGTGCATCTCATGCACCTCAAAAGGTGTCTTGCCGGTCCATTCGCATTTCTCAAAACAGAAGGGTTTCCCACCGCGTGCGCCCCAGCCGCGGTCACTGCCGCCGACGAAGACACGGCCTTCTTCATCCATGCGTCCACCGATGATGCCGCTGGCAAAGCCGCTGCGGAAGGGAATGACGACCCCCTGCTTGATGCCGTTCACAGTTTCAAGATAGACACGACTGAGATTGCTGTGGCTTTGATCTGCCACAAAGAGCTGCTTGCTGAAAGGGCCAAACTTGCCTGCGCTCAGGTCGCAGATGATGGCGCTGGCGGAGTTGCCGATCTTGCCGTGCACGAGATATACGGCGGGCGGCAGGAGCTGTTTGATGCGTTCGCGCTCCGTCACCATGCGGTCGGGATCTCCTCCCTCGCGTTTGTCTTTGCGGCCTTTGTCGCCTTGAAAGGCTTCCGGGATCGGATCGATCGGGCGCGGGCCCATGTTCGGGGCAAGATCATACCAGACATTGCCACCCGGATGGCCTTGGAAGGTGCCAGGAACGAGATGCTGCAGCGTGCAGGCGCCGTGCCACGGACCTTGATTATCGCAGTAATAGACTTCGCCATCCGCATCGAAACCGATGCCTCCAGGGCTGCGGATGCCTGAGCAGGTGGGAACCATGGTGCCGTCCGGTTTGATGCGCAGCGCCCAGCCGCGAAACGGCACCGCGCTGCTGAAGGAACCTGTCAGGCAGAGCGTCACCCAAAGATCGCCCGCTTTGTCAAAACGACTGCCAATGGCGTACTCGTGGTAGTCGCCGGAGACACCCCAGCTGTCGTTCACGTTTTCAAAGACATCGGCACGCCCATCGTGATCGGTGTCTATGAGGCGGGTGATCTCATAGCGCGTGGTCGCATAGAGGTTCTTGTCCTTCGGATTGTACGCAATGCCGAGCACCTCATGCAGGCCGGATGCGAAGAGCTTGTAGCTCACGTTTGAGGTATCGCTGCTGCCAGCGCCGCTGACGACCCAGATTTCACCACGGCGGGTGCCGAGGGCGAGCTTGCCATCAGGCATCAGGTCGATGGAGCCGACCTCCAGGGCGGTCTCCTTCGGGGTGGCATAAGTGGTGATCTTGTAGAAATCAGCCTCGACCGGATCAGCGGCAAAAAGAGGTGAGCAGAGCAGGGAAAGAAAGAGAATGCGTTTCATGGCAGTGCGTGGCGAAAGATTACTGGGCCCACTGGTAGGTGATGGTCATCGTGCCCCGCTTCGCAGGAATCACGAGATTCTGGCCGGCGAGCTGGGCGTCGCTGACGGTGATGCGGAAGGGGATCGGCCCTTTGCTGAAAAAACTGCCGTCCTTGCTCTCAAATGACCCGCTGCCGATGCGATACCAGGCGTTCGCGGGTACTTTCCCGGCGACCTTGATCGTGCGGATCAGTTTCGAGTTTCCATCGGGCTTGTTGCCGTTGCCTTCGACGGCAAATGACTCCTCAATCTCGGCACCCTGCCACGCATAGCGGAAGGTGGGACTGCGTTTGGCGTCCAGCGAGTAGCCCAGCCAGTGAAAGCCTTCATAGCGTTTGGCCTTGTCCCACTTCGGCCATTCCGCCTCAGGTTTGTCAGTGACTAAGAATGCGGGTGTGACCTCTCCGGTGGGCATCAGCACATCGTACCCGAGTGGCTTTTCGTGGCCACCTCCACGTGAATTCCAATGCCTTGATGCATCCATGAAGGCACCGCGCCAAATGAGAGCCAGATTCATGCTCTCAGCACTCCAGGCAATGTTCACTCCGCCGGGATAGCCGACGCCAATGCCACGATTGCCCGCGCCTTGAATGAAGTTGCGATAGATCACCGCTTCGTCCTTCACTACCAGCGGGATGGGATCGAACTCCTTCTGCTTCTTGGTGCCGCCCTGCCACTTCGGATGCAGCCAAGTTGACAGCGGTGTGATCTGAGTGTCCGCGCCCTTCCATGCCGCATAGAGTTCGATCTGCCCGCCGCCTTGGAAATATTCGAGGCGAAACACATGCTCACCCTTTTCGAGTGTGAGCCCTGCTTCCTTGATGTCACCCGAAGGATGAATGCCGTCGTAGGCGAGGATTTCCTTGCCGTCGATCAGGATGCGCGAGCCATCATCGCTGGAGAGATAAAAGCGATAGGAGCCTTTCTTGGGAGCGATGAGCTTGCCGGTGAAGACCACGCCGAACTCGTTCTTGTAGTCGTCCAGCTTCACCTGAAGGAGGTTGTCGTCGATCTTGCCTTCACGGTGCGGTTTGAGCTTGGAGAAATCTGGGAGCTGCTGCCAGTTGCCGAGGTAGAGGGCAAACTGCAGGTCATGCAGCGTGTCTCCCACCGGTGCCACTTTCAGCACGCCGCGCATGGTGAGCGCATGGCCGGGGAAAGTACAGACATAAGGGTAGCTGCCAGCTTTTTCAGGGGCGGAGAAGCTGAGCACCTCTTTTTCATGCGGGTTGAGCATCTTGGAGTGTGCCCAGATGCGCGGATCGTCGGGCAGCCAGTTGCGCTTCAGGGCATCCTCCGGCTTTTCCATCTGCTTCATCGCCATGGCGGCGGTGTCAGTGCCCGGCAGGCAGAAGACCAGGTTGTGCGGCAGGTCATCTCCATTTTCAAAGGTGATTTTCACGGGCTGGCCTGGCTGCACGAGCATTTCGGCGGTGTCATATTTCATCTGCGCAGTCATCGTTTTGAGCGAAAAGACAGCGGGCTCGGCGCCCCGGGCAGAGGCAGCGGCGAGAAGAATGGCGAAAAGCAGTCGGGTCATAGGGAGCGCGTTTAAACGAAACCAGCGGAGGTTGCCTTGCGAAAATGCAGCGTCAATGCCCTGCGTTTTATTTACTTCGCTCATTGCACTTTGGGCTTGGCGCAGGCCGTGGAATTTGATTATCTCTCCCCATGCACACTTGGTATCTGCTTAAAGCCTCGGACAAGGAAGTTTATGAAGCCAAAGATCTCGAAACCCTGCGCGGCTGGGCGGCCGACGCCAAGATTTCTCCGCTCGACAAGATCTCCAGCGACAATCGCATGAGCTGGCAGCGTGCGCCGATGATCGCGGAACTGCAGATGGACCTCCTCGTGCAGATGCCGGACAATTACCTCTACGGCCCGACCAACGTGGCGACGATCCAAGAGTTCATGGCCACCGGCGAAATCGATGAAAGTGTGACGATCATCAACTGCCTCGACAACAAGGAATCACGGCTGGCGGATCTGTCGTGGTTCCAGGCCAGCCCGCATCATATACGCAGCGCCGCCACGACCCTTATCGGCACCGGGCGCTCAGATGAAAAAAGCGGCATGGGAGATGCCATGCAGCAGTCGCGTATCTCCACGCTGGAAAAGCAGGTGATGGAACTGCAACGCGTGGTGGATGAATGGCAGCAGGCTTACCAGGGCCTGCGCCAGCAGTATGTCGAAGCCACCGGTCGCGAGCCGATGTGAATCCGATCAGACTTCGTCGGCTGTTTCGCCACTCTTCAAGCCGGGGAGTTCTTTGGCCTTGTCGGCATAGCGGTCGAAACGGTTGGAGAGGATCAGCAGCGTGGGAGCCCACAGTCCGATGAAAATGCCCAGGCGCTCGGCGTGCGCCGCCTGTTCGGGGGTCTCACCATTAAAAAACCACCAGCTCCAGACAGAAAGGATGACAGAGAGCATGCCCGCCTGGAAACAGATCGTGCTGAAAGTGCGGCAGATGGAAGGATTCATGGCTCAAACTCTGCCATGCATCCATGCCGTCCGGCAAGCAGTCACCGCCCCCAGCACAAATCTGGCGGACTAAAACGCAGCCGCAGGCGCGTGGTGAGTGGTGGGAGCTTGAGAGAAGGCCAGTCTGAGGCATAGTGAGTGCAATGATTTCCCTTGCTGACATCCGCTGCACGACCGCTCCGGTGAGACCGCGGCAGCCCCGCGTGGCTCCGCACCAGCCCCGTGTGCAGCCGCAGACAGCACCGCCAGCGCTGGAGCCTCCCTGGCATGTCATCCTGCTGGATGACGATCTCCACACGTTTGAATACGTGATCGTCATGCTGCATGCCATCTTTGGGCATTCGCATGAGCTCGGCCAGCGCATGGCCGAAGAGGTGAACGAAAAGGGGCGCGTGATCGTGGCCACAGTTCACAAAGAGCTGGCGGAACTGCGGCAGCAGCAGATCGAGGAATTCGGGCCTGATCCCACCGAAACCAATCCCCAAAGACAAGTCTCCATGCGGGCAGTGATCGAATGCTCGGAGTGATCGTCGGGCTCAGCGTTGCCCACGCGGCTCGGGAATGCCGCTCAGAATCAGGATGGAAATGACCGACATCACCGCCGCGAGGCAGGCGACGAGGTAAAATGAACCGCTGAGCGAGTAAATCACGCCGCCCAGGCTTGTGGCGAGCATCAGCGACCACACATTGCAGAAGCCGAGAATGGCTTGCAGTGTCGAGCGGCGTTCCGGCGGGCAGAGTTCCGCTGTGAGCGTCAGATCGCCCACCCGATCAAGGAACAAACCGAAGCCGAGGATGAAGTAAGCGGCGGTGAAGCCGACAAATGAATGCGTCAGGCTGGCCCAGATGCACATGGCGATGCAGATGAGGCGCGAGAGAATCAGCAGCACCCTGCCACCTTTGTGATAGCCCAGCCAGGCCGCGAGCATGCTGCCAAGAATGGTGCCAATGTTCTGGAAGGAAACGAAACTGCCTTCATCCGCCTCCGGTCTGCCTGTGGTGTGCAGCGCATGCAGCGTGAGAAATGAAACAACCATCAAATAACCCATGCCGGTGAAACGCGCGGCGATCAGCTTGAGAAGCTGCGGCTGCTTGCCCAGCAGGCCCGGCAGACTGCGCAGATAGCTCCAGTAATTGTGGTAGTGAGGTGGGTGATAATGACGTGCCGCCGGCAGCTCGCGCATGAACGACTGGGACAGCCAGGACAGAAGCAAAAAGCCAAACGTGATCAGGTGCAGCACCGCGTAGCCGCGCTGTCCCGGCGCATGGGTCAGCACCTGGTGGATCACCGCTCCGGCCACCATGCCGATGCACGCCTGCGTGATGTAGCGCGCGGCCCAGCCTGCAGCACGGACACGCTCCGGCACCATGCGCGTGACCATTTCCATCCAGGCCACCACGCCTACGCCGCCAATGAGTCCAGAGACCACCGGCGTCAGCACCACCACCGGCAGCAGCCACGGGCCGGCATCCTGCCAGAACCACAGCAGCAGCCCGGTGATGAGGTAGGGCAGCCTTTGCAGCAGACCAAAGCTCATCACCCACGGTTTGAACTTCGTGAGTCGTTCCACCAACGGTGACACAAACAGTCCTGCCATGGCAAACGCCGCCGGCAGGATAGCGGGCATGATCGCGATGATTGCAGCGCGTCCACCCAGCTGCTCCACCATCTTGGGCATCACCGTTTCCGGCTGGAGAAACGCCACCCCGCCCATATACAACCCGCCTTCCAGGCAGTGGCAGATGAAATTTCGCCGCACGACCTGCGGATGATGCTGATGAGGGATTGCGGTGTCTGAGGGCATCGCGGTTTGCTTTATCGTGGCGCATAGCGGCTCAAAGAAAAGCGATTCATCCGTACGGATGGCGTTACGTCTCAGTCTTACGTTTCTCCGTGTAAAAAATCAACCTCCCGCCCTTGCGTAGCGTTTCCATTGCTGGTTCAATCTACCTACAATCTCTTAACCTGAACACACACCATGACACTCAATCCCAAACTCACCAAGCTGCTCAACGAGCAGATCAACAACGAAATGTCCTCCAGCTATGTGTACCTCGCCATGGCAGGATGGTTTGAACAGACGCCGTATGCCGGCTTTGCGCAGTGGATGTTCGCCCAGAGCCGCGAGGAGACCATGCATGCGCTGAAATTCTACCAGTATCTCGTGGATCGTGATGCCAAAGTGGAGCTGCAGCCGATTGCCAAGCCGAAGATGGACTACAAATCCACGATGGATGCCTTTCAATACAGCCTGAAGCAGGAAGAGAAGGTCACCCAGCAGATCAATGATTTGTATGAGGTTGCAGAGCAGGTCAAAGACCACGCTTCGAAGAATCTGCTGCTCTGGTTCCTCAATGAGCAGATGGAAGAGGAGAAGACCGTGCGTGACATGCTCGACCGCCTCAAACTTGCCGGTGATGACGCAGCCAGCCTGCTCGTACTTGACCGTGAAGCGGGCAGCCGAGGCAACTCAGGCGGTGGTTCCCGCCCCAACATGGTTGGCGGTGGTGCGTGAGTTCCTTCTGAATCAAAGTCACATCCGTCTCGGGGCCACACAAGAGGCTTGGCACGGATGACGGATCACATTCAAGCACCGCTTCGGCGTGCGCGCCGAATCAAGATCCCAGCGATCCCGAACGCAAGCAGGAGCGTGCGCGAGGGCTCGGGCGTAGGGAGAACGGGCGGTCCGTCCAGTGTCAGTGCGGTCAATGCCCAGTCCACGTAGAGCTTGAGCACGTACGTGTCGGCGTTTTTGAGCAGTACCGTGCTGTTCAGGGTGTTCTGATACGGCACGGACTGATTGTATGAAAAGGAGGCGCCGTAATACCCGCTGGCATCAAAGGCCACGGGGTTAGGCAGCATGTCTTCGCCATTGCTCAGGGGCATGATTTCGATGCTGCCCCCGGCCCCGGCGGTGTTCGCCAGAAGTTTTGCGGTGAACGAGGTCAGATTGAATACCTCTCCGTCCACGCGGCTGATGGTGATCTGGGCTCCAATGCCAGCATTTGGCCCGGTCGTGATCCCCTGCGCCTCGACCCCCGTTGGCCAGGGGACATGAACGGTTCGTCCGATGGGGTCGGGGCCAAGGCCGCCGGTGAAGAGCTTGTCTCGGGTGTAGGTAAAGAGATAACCCTCGCTGCTGATGGTGTCCGAAGTGCTGCCCGAACTCACCAGCGTGGCAATCTGCGCCCCGTCAAAGAAGGTTGTCACCACCGCTCGGGCCGGACTTGTGAAGACCGTTGCGAAGACGACTCCGGTCAAAGCGCGAACGAATAGTTTCATGTGAGATGAATACTCATCTCGCAGCGCTCCAGACTGCGCGCTACTTGGCAGAGGCAGCCCATGAATTGTCTCGATGCACCAGGCTTGAACTCTCTCCGGGCTTTCCGCACGGATTGACTCAAGGCAAGAGCATCACACCCCACGGCCACAGCGGCGTATACGTGGCGGATTCGATCCATCCTCGCACGTGCTCATTTCGCGTTGGGATTTCGAATATAGCTCCAGGCTCCGCGTTTTTCCAGCAAACGCACCTGGCTGCCGGTGGGATGCTTCTGTCGAGGACGCTGCCGAATGTGAGCGTTGCGGCTGTATAGGCCAAGACCTCGCGTGCCGTGACAACCATCACATCTTTCACTCGGTCTCCTGGCGCGGGCCGGATGGCGGCGAAAGTGGCAGGTGGAATGAAAATCAGCAGGCCAATGATCTGTTATTCCTGATTTTTTGGGGACAAGGACGTCATCTTGGTGGCAGTCATCTAAAGTTTAGACTGATGGCATTGGTATTGCTTGCCAACTAAGAAAGTAGCGTTAAACGCTATAAATGTCAGGTGGGTGGTGAGTGCTTCAAGTCGATGGACATGGGGCGCTTGTTTCCATTTCCTGTCGCAGACTCAATCTTGCATCTCGTAAATGACTAATTGTAAGTTTGTATCCAATTTAGAGAAAATTTTTGTAAAAGTTAAAAATAATCTATATTATTAGCATTCACCTCGAAGCCAATGAAGCACCCCGCCCTCTCACACACTCCTCCCTTTAGTGAAAAACCCCCTATTTCCCCATTAGCGCTTCTTCGGCGCTCCAAAGCCTGCCTGCAGGCCGTTTGGCTGATCTCCCTGCTGTCTTTGGCTGGCACCAGCCAGGCCGCTGTGACCATTGATGGCATTCTGGAGGGCACTGACCCCACTCAGTCCCCTCGGCTTTTTCGTTCGGGAACTCCAGTAAGCTCAACGCTCGGCAGTCCAGCTGCGGCATCTGCCTTTAGCTCGGGAAACTTTGCCTATGACGCCTACAACTTTACCAATAACACCGGTGCCACACAGCTATACTCCGTGGTCTTGAATGACGGCTGGTCCGTCAGTGCATTCATCGCGAGTTATCTGGGCGTGTTCAATCCTGCTGCCATCACGGACAATCACTTGGGAAATCCTGGATCCTCGGGTGCAGGCCAAACTTTTAGCTTCGAAGTTGCCAATGGGAACACCTTTGTGGTGGTGGTCAGTTCCGTTCAAAACAGCAGTGGAGACCTGTCTGTCGCTTATTCCTTCACCATCCCTGAGTACGTTGCAGGTCCTGCGCCTGCACAGCTCTCTGCAGAGATGTCCGGTCTGCCGATGGCCAATGCCGAAGGGCAGATGCTCATCAATGCGGGCAGCACCGTCACCAACGACATCAACAACCATCTTTTCAATCTTCGCGCCGGTGACGGCGAGGAAGCCGCCAGCGACAGCCTTGCCGCCTCCTTGGATGACGGCGTCGTTGTCGGTCAGGGAGACGGCCCAGACAGCCCCATCGCCAAGAAGGTCATGCGTTCCCGCCAGTGGGAGGTTTTTACCGCGGTGAATTACGGCAACGTCAAGCTCAACGCCATCAGCGGCCAGGCTGGCGTGGAGGTGGATGCCTGGGCTCCCAGCATTGGCATCAGCCGCCATCTAAGCCGCGGCCTTGCAGTGGGTTTCGCGACCTCCTTCCTCACCAGTGACCAGAGCTACACCGGCGGTCTCGGCAGTCTGCACCTCGAAGGCCCCGCCCTCTCCGCCTACGTCTCATTTGTGCGCAAAAATTTCTGGAGCAGCCTGCTCTATAGCTTTGGCACTTACCAGCTCGATTCCCGGCGTAATCCCGGCTTCGGCTTCCCCATGGCCTTTGGTACCACACGCACTTACACCAACTCAGTTCAATACAACACCGGCTGGAACTTCCGCTTTCAAAACAATACCTTGGTCACTGGTCCTTATGCCGGCATCGATTACCTGCATGGCAGTGTGGACGAATACAGTGAAACTGGCGGTGGTCTCGCCGCGCTACGCTACGGCGAGCAGAGTTACGAATCCCTCGTCACCCGTGTGGGCTGGAGCGCTTCGAAGAAGATTCAGACCGACTGGGCCTTCATCACGCCGCAGGTGCTTTTGGGCTATGAGCGGCAGAATCTCAAGAACAACGGCACCAGTGTTGCCTTGATCAACGCCCCTTTCAGCGCCTCCGGCGGCAATCAAACCCCCGGCCAAGACTACATGGTGGCCGGTGCCGGCGTGAACTTCCAGTTTAACGACCGGTTCAACCTGCTGCTCAACTACCAGGGCCAGTTCTTCCGTCAGGACATGCAGGCCCACTACGGTCAGGTGCGCTTTGGTTACAAGTTCTAGGCGGAGACTGAGTTTAGCTCTCCTCTTTGAGGCGGTGTCGCAAGGCACCGCCTTTTTTTTGGTGAAATTCTTGGCATCTGCTTTCCGGGCAGTTCCTGTTTGGAGCCATGCGGCACTGTAGCAGCAAGCTCGCACTCTCTTCTTTGGTGGCTTACGGCAGCAGCCCCATATCCCACGGCCACAACGGTGTGTACGTGGCGGATTCGACCCAGCCACGCACGTGTTCGTCACCGCTGGGAACTTCGACATAGCTCCAAGCTCCGCGTTTTTCGAGCAACCGCACCTGGCTGCCGGGGGGGAGGGCGATGACACTGCCGGAAGTGACCGTGGCGGATGTGTAGGCGCTGACTTCACGTGCAGTGACGACCATCACATCCTTCACCCGGTCTCCTGGCACGGGCCGGATGGCGGCGAAAGTGGCAGAAGGAATGAAAAGAAGCAGGCCAAGGATGCTGAAAATCAGTGCATAGGCACCGCTGCTGCCTTTCTGCGAAGCAGCAAGAATCCAGCGCATAAGCGCCAGTAAAATAAGCCACACCCCTGCGGATGCGGCGATGACCCAGGTGTTTTTGTTCAGCAGCAGGCTCCACTCAGCCAGCGGAGAGTCCTCGCCAAAGCGAAAGAATCGCAGCTTTCCATCAAGGTGCCGCAGATTCTGCCGCACTTCGGGATTCAAGGGATCCAGCAACTGCGCACGCTGGTACCACAGGGCTGCACGCCCCATGTCCTCCTGCCGGTAGCGAGCGTTCGCTATGAGGGTGAAGACCGCAGAACTCAAGGCGGGCGGCTCCTGCTTGGTGAGTGATTCGCCGAGGTATTGCGCCTGCGTGAACTTGCCTTTTTCCAGGGCCTCGCGTGCCTGCTGATAAAGTTCGTCAGGGGAAGCATCTGCGGCACCTGCATTGAGTGAGAGCATGGCCAGCGTGGCGATGCAAATGGCAGTGCGTTTCAGCAGCGGTGCCAATGTGGACAGGATGCGGCTGCGCTCTCCTGCGCCAAGCTCTTGTCCTGGGGATGGCGCTGCAGTGAAACTTTGGGTCTCATAACGGCTGATGATCTGCTGCAGTTCCTCGTCCTTCACTCCACCCGGCTGGCTGCGGTGGATGAAGTGGGCGGCGCGCTGGAGGAAATCACGATCCGCGAGATTGCTCTCCTCCAGACCATGCCACAACTGCTGCAGTTCACCCCGCAGTCCGCTCGTTGCTTCTGCGCGCCGGCGGCGAAACCACGTGAACAGGGTTGCCAGAATCACAAGGGCCGCTGGAATCGACTGAATGGCCCAAAAACGTGTGCTGGTGGTGAGAGGTGCGTTGACAGCGGCGGTGCTCAGCCACTGTGCCTTGGCCGGAATCTTCATCAGGATGTCGCTGATCTGCGGCTTGGGCTGCTGCACGGGTGGCGGCTTGGGGGACTCCACTCCGCCACTGCTTTCCACACCCACGGCAGCGGCCACCACCGTGCCGGGCTTGATCCGCATCGCAATCGGCGGGGTGCGTGCTGCGATGTATTTCTTCTGCGTAGGGCTGAAGTAGCTCAGCTCAAACGGTGGCAGTTCGGTGTGCACTTTTTCCGGCACAAAGATCATCGAATAACCGATGCGGCGCTGCAGGGTGGGCGTGAGGTTGGGATCGATCGGGCCGTCCACATTGTAGCGCCTCGGCGGGTAGGCCTTCCAACCTTCAGGCGGCATGAGTCCGGGTGCATTGAGCGCTTCGAAATTGCCCGAACCGTCGATGGTAATGTCCACGGCCAGCGGATCACCCACACTGAGCTCATTGGGGGTGGCGGTGGCGCTGATGCTGAAATCACCAACGGCACCGCTGAAGTTTGCGGGTTTGCCCTCGGCCGGAAGCGGCAGCACTTTGATCTTCACCTCCTGGCTTTTGACCACCTGTTTGCGTGGCTCCACGCCGCCCATGATCATGCCAAAAGGCAGGCCGCGGTTCATCTGCCTCTGGGTGGTTTCGTCATAAACCTCGTACAACAGCTCACAAGTCGCGGGGCCCACTTTCAGATCGCCCGCGTGGAGTGCTGAGAGCGTGCTGCGATAGGTGATGACCATGTAGTCGATCTCATTGATGCGCTGCGGGTTCTGGTCGGCCTGCTGGGGAAAGCGGGCGATGGCAAAATCACTTTTGTTCACTTCGATCAGGCCGACACGGCGCAGCATCACACTGCCGCGCGGTACGTATAGGCTGGCACTGATGGGAACCACCTCGCCCTGATAGACCTCTGTCTTGCCGACTTCGATCTGAAACAGCGGTATGCTGGCATCTTCGGCTGCAGTGGGAGCGGTGGTTGGAGATTCACTGACGATGAGGCGGACCTCGTTGGTTTTGAGAATCTCTCCATTCACGAGCACCTCCTGCGGCGGAATGACAAACTCGCCGGGTTCGGTGCTGGTGACACCCCAGACGAACTGCGAGGAGATGGTCTGCTGGGCGCCTTGAATATCGATTTTCTGCCGGGTGGCGAGTGAGGAACTCATGCGGACTTGCACAGGAAGTCGCAGTTGCGGCTCGCTTTGCAGGCTGCCGTTTTGTATGCTGATGACATAACTGACCTCCTGGCCGGTGTGTGCGTGGTCTGGCTGGATATAAGCACGCACCGTGGCTGCGGAGGCGCTGGTGATAAGAAATGTCAGAAACAGCAGCGCCTGCAGCAAGCTGGATTGAGGACTGATAGTCCAGGGACCGGCCATGACTGCGGGCCGTGTCTGGCTTGAGGTGAGATGGAGGCTTTGAATCATTCGAGCTTGGGAATTTCGTTCGTCCTTCTGGCTTCGTCACTGCCGGCGCATGCAGCTCACCAGTCTTTCTTGTTCGGCGGCGGGGTGTGGTAGCGGTTGGTCAGCGGTGCAGTGATCTCATCCATGTATTGACGGAGGTAGCCTTCGGCCTCGCCGGGAGTAAAGCCGGTCCGTGGATTGCGTTGATCGGAGGGCGTGCCTTTGGCCGTTTTTTTACTCTCGTCCCCGCCAGGTTTCTGCCCTTCTTCACCCTTCTGGCCTTCTTTTTCGCCTGGTTCACCGCCAGCGGCCTGGAGCCGTCCTTCGGGCAGTTCTTTGGCATCCTTGCCGCCGATGCCGTCATCCGCTTCCTTCTTTTCGCCTTTGCCTTCTTTTGGCTCCTTGGGTTCAGCTTGACCATCCGGGTCGCTGCCTTGCTTGCCAGCGTCTCCCTCGTCGCCTTCTTCACCTTCCTGGCCTTCGCCCTTGTCGCCTTTCTGCCCCTTCTGGCCTTTGTCACCTTTTTTGCCCTGTTTTTCCTCCATCTGCTTGATCATCTCGCGCAGTTGGGCGCGCATTTTGTCCACGTGACTGCGGTTCTCGCGTAGATCCTTGTTCTCGGGGTCAAGTTCCAGCGCTGCATCCAGATGACGCAGCGCGTCGGTCCAGCGTTGGAGGGTGATCTTCGGCTGCTGCTGCAGGCCGCGCACGCCTTGATCATAGAGCGTCTGGCCGAGGCCGCGATGGGCGCGTGCACGCAGCGACTTGTCCTGCGTGTGGAGTGCTTCGCTGAAGTTCTTGACGCTGCCATCGTAGTTGGTGAGATCATGCTCAGCAGTGGCCAGACCGTAGAAGAGTTCATTGCGGGAATGCGCATCGAAGTCCTCTCGTTCCAGCAGCACTCCGTAGAGGTCACGGGCTTTTTTAAAATCTCCGTCCTTGAGTGCTTTGAGCGCATCATCAGGCGTGGGGCCGCTGGATTGAAACATGAATGCCAGCAGGTCTGACGGACCCGCGGCCTGCGCAGAAGGCGCAGACGCAAAGGTGGCCACAGCCAGTGCCAGCACGACCGGGCGTGCGGCAGGACGGGGCAGGGCGCTGATGATCCAGGCAAGCATGAGCAGTAATATACCCAGACCAAGGGGCCAGGCAAAGCGCTCAATCGGCTTCGAAGTCTGCCGGTTGGCAGACTCCTGCTCGGTCAGGCGATCGAGCACGGGCTGGATGGACTGGCGGTTGAGTGGCTGGGTATCAAGTTTGAGGAAGCGCCCGCCTGTGCCGGATGCGAGCTGCTTTAGCACGCCGCTTTGCAGCTGTGACCGCACCACATTGCCGGCCTCGTCTCGGATGTAATCACCTTCCACCTCAGGATTTGGAATGAGCGTGCCGGTCTCGGTTCCGACACCCACGGTGACGACAACGACACCCGCTGCTGAAAGGCGCTGGATGTAGGAGGCCAGGTTGGCGTCGGCATCCCCGCCGTCGCTAAAAATGACCAGCGCGTAATTGCTCTTTGGCAGGCTTTTGATGGCACGCAGGGTCACATCCAGCAGATCGGCCAGATTACTCCCCCCCCATTCGATGATCGTGTGGTCGAAGGCCAGCAACGACTCAATGATGGCGTCATGGTCGGTCGTGAGTGGTGCCTGGAGGTAGGCACGGCCGGCAAAGGCCATCAGGCCGACACGCTCTGCACTGAGCTCCACAACAAGGTCATGCGCAGCCAGGCGTGCTCGCGTGAGACGGTCCGGAGGCACATCCCGCGCCAGCATGGAACGCGAGGTGTCGATGGCGATGAAAATGTTGCGCCCCTTGTCAGGAATCTCGAGCTTTTGCTCGCCCCATCTCGGCTGGGCGACGGCAACGATAATGCACGCCATGGCCATGATGTACAAAACATACACAAACCATGAGCGCCACAGGGAGCGGCCCATGACGAGTGCTGGCCGCAGACGCGCCGCCGTGAACAGACGTTCTGCCTTGGAACCATGCGCATCCACCAGCAGCTTCAGTCCCACCAGCGCGGGAATGATCAGCAGGAACCAGAGCAGGTGTAGGTGGGCAAAGCTCATGACAATCAGGTGGCGACAGGCTCAGGGGCCGAGTGCAGAACGGTCAACGACAGCAGCAGCGCAAGAAACAACGCGATGGCGGAAACAGCCAGCGGCCAGGGGAACAGTTCTTCGGTTTCGATGATCTTGTGATGTTCGATCTTGGTTTTTTCCAGCTTGTCGATGGTGCCAAACACATCGCTGAGTGAGCTGAGATTTTGCGCCATGTAGAACTGCCCGCTGCCAATGGCTGCGACTTCTTTGAGCGTTCCTTCATCAAACAACTGCTGTCCGACCGGGGTGAATGTGCCGCGTCTGGGATCGGGGATGCTGTGAATGCCCGGTGTGCCGATGGCAATGGTGTAGATCTTGATGCCGAGAGTGGCGGCCAGCTTCGCCGCGTCCTGCGGGCTGAGGCGGCCGGAATTGTTCGCGCCATCCGTCAGCAGCACGATGACTTTGCTCGGTGATTTTTCACGACGCATGCGGTTGGCGGCGGACGCGATGCCGGACCCGATGGCGGTGCCATCACCCACGCGTTGGGTTTGCACGCGGTCGAGATTGTTGATCAGCCAGTCGCGGTCGAGCGTGAGCGGGCAGGGGAGGTAGGTTTCACCGGCAAAGGCCACAATGCCGATTTTGTCGCTGCGGCGGCCTTTGATGAAGTCCGCCATCACTCGCTTGGCCGCCGTGAGGCGGTTCACGGGCTGCCCGCCGATGTAGAAGTCTTCGATCAGCATCGACAGCGAGACGTCCACCGTCAGCATGATGCTGATGCCCTCGGCTTTTTCCTCTTCGTAGGACAGGATTTTCTGCGGTCGTGACAGCGCCAGAATGCCGAAGGTCAGGCTGATCAGAATGAGTCCAAACACAAAGCCCCCGAGGCTGTTGCGCGCCGGCCTGCCCAGATCACGCAGCAGGGATGCGGTGGGGAATTTGATCGCCGCCCGTTTGCCACGTGCACCTCGCAACAGGCCCATCAGCGGCACCAGAGGCAGCAGCGCCAGCCACAGTGGGTGCAAAATTTGAATTTCAGGAAGGCCCGGGATCGTCATGGTTTCTCCTCCTGCATGCGTGCGATCGCCTGATCAATGAGCATGGTCGATTCCTCCTCCGTACGCGGAGCTGGCATGAACGAGATGTCATCACACAGATGCGCCACCGGCTCAAACCGTTCGCGCCACATGCCCTGGGAACGCGGCACCGGCATGCCGGGCTTCAGGTCCATTTTACCCTCGAACAATTCGCGTGTCGTTCGGGCTGGCGCTGGCACGGAGTAGCGCTCCTGCAGGTAGCGCCGCAGGATCTGCGAAATCTTATGACTCATGTCCTGCGGCGGGATGGATTGAATGCGTGTGCGCAGATCATTCAACGCACGAAAGGCCGCACTCCACGGCTGCCGCAGCGGCGCTGATGGTGTCTCTTTCGGACGGACCAGCAGCCAGACGATGAGGGAAATCAAGAGACACAGCAGCAGCAGGGCCGCCCAGGGAATCCACCACGGGGGCGGCAGTTGTACGCTGTCTGGCGGTGGCAGTTCAGGATGCGGCAGCGGTTCCGGCCCCTGGAACTGCGCCAGCAGGATTTGCATGACGAACAGAGTGGGCTTCATCCACGTTTCCTCCTTTTGCGGGAACGGAAATACGCTTTCAGGGCAGGCGCATAGTCTTCATCAGTGCGCACGGTGATGCGCTCCACACCGCAGCGGCGCAGCAGGTGCACCAGTGCGTCCTGTCGTTCCATCACGCGTTGTTCATACTGCTCGCGTACCGCCGGATGGGAGGTGTTGACGAGAAATTGCTCCCCGGTCTCCGGGTCTTCCAGACAGACGCGGCCTGCGTCTGGCAGGGTGATTTCACGCGGGTCCAGGATCTGCGCCGCTATCACATCATGTTTGGCTGCAACCGCCCGCATGCTTTTCTCCCAGCTTTGATCTGGCGTGATAAAATCCGAAACCACGATCACCAGCGCATGATGGGCGATGCGTTCGAGAGCAAGGTCGAGCGCGGGCTTGAGGTCCGTGCCGTGCCGCTTCGGTTCGATGTTTAAAATATCACGCAGGATGCGCAACGCATGGGCTGCCCCTTTGCGTGCAGGCAGGTAGTGTTCGATGCCGTCGGAAAAGAGCATGAGCCCCACCTTGTCCTGGTTTTGCACGGCGCTGAAGGCGAACACCGCCGCAATCTCCGCCGCTCGCTCGCGCTTTGAGTCTTCCTGGCTTCCGTAATCACCGGAGCCGCTCACATCCACGCAGATCATCACCGTCAGCTCGCGTTCCTCGACATACTTGCGCACAAACGGATCATTCATGCGCGCGGTGACGTTCCAGTCGATGAAGCGCACGTCGTCACCCGGCTGGTACTCGCGAAAATCATCAAACTCGATGCCCTGGCCCTTGAAGCGGGAGTGATACTGGCCGCCTAGCATCTCCTTCACCATGCCGCGCGTTAGCAGTTCGATGCGCCGCACGCGCTTGAGGATGCGCGTGAGTCTGGCGTCGTTGTCGTTCTGCTCAGTTTCCCGGTTCACGGTGTGGGCAGTGTTAAGGAACTGGCAGCTTGTCGAGGAGCGTCTTGACCACATCATCCGTGGTCACTCCTTCCGCCTCGGCTTCATAAGAAAGCAGAATGCGGTGGCGCAGGATGTCTGGCGCGAGGTCTTTAATATCCTGCGGAATGACGTAGTTGCGGCCGTTGAGGAAGGCCAGAGCCTTGGCCGCCAGCGCCAGATTGATCGTGCCGCGCGGCGAGGCACCGCAGCGGATGAGCAGCTTCAGATGCGGCGCCAGCGCCTCAGGGTGCCGCGTCGCATGAATCAGGGCGACGATGTAATCGCGGATCTTTTCATCCATGAACAAGTCATTCACCACCGCACGGCTGGCGCTGATGGCCGTGACATCGGTGACCTGGCTCACATCCAGTTTCGGTGCCGAAGTGGCCATCGCATCGAGAACCATGCGTTCTTCGACGGGTGTCGGGTAAGTGACGCGGACTTTGAGCAGGAAGCGGTCAAGCTGGGCTTCGGGCAGCGTGTAAGTACCCTCCTGGTCGATCGGGTTCTGCGTCGCCAGCACCATGAAGGGGTCGGGCAGTTTGTGCGTGTGTTCTCCAATGGTGACCTGCCGCTCCTGCATGGCTTCCAGCAGGGCGCTTTGCACCTTGGCCGGAGCGCGGTTGATTTCATCTGCCAGCACCAGATTGGCAAAAATCGGTCCCAGACGGGGGGTGAAAGTGCCGTCTTTCGGGTGGTACACCATGGTGCCGATGACATCCGCGGGCAGCAGGTCGGGGGTGAACTGAATGCGCTGAAACTTGGCTTTCAACGCTCCTGACAGCGTGCGCACGGCCAGCGTCTTGGCGATGCCCGGCACACCTTCGAGCAGCACGTGGCCGTTGGTCAGCAGCGCCACCAGCAGTCGGTCCACCAAAGCGGTCTGGCCGATCAGCACGCGGGCGATTTCGGTTCGGAGCGGAGCCACCCAGAGGGAGGCTTTGGCGATGGCTTCCTGATCAGGAACAGCAGGGGGGGCGACGGAGTCTGGCATGTGTGTAAGCGGTACTGGTCAACGGGGGCGTTCCCCACGTCAACCTTCAAGGATCAATGTATTAACGCTCCGCAGGCCGGTTTATGTTGCTGGAATTGTAAGACGTTTGGGCTTTCATGGCTTCGATGACCCTCCAAGAACTCCGCGAACAAGTCTGTGAAGCCAACCGTGCCCTGGAACCCAGCGGCCTCGTGCGCCTGACCTGGGGCAACGTCAGCGGCATTGACCGCGCCTCCGGTTTGTGGGCCATCAAACCGAGCGGCGTGGATTATTTGCAACTCAAGCCCGCCGACATCGTCGTTCTCGACCTGGATGGCCGGGTCGTGGAGGGCAATCTCCGGCCCTCCTCCGACACCAAGACGCATCTCGTGCTCTACCGTGAATTTCCCGAGATCGGCGGCATCACTCACACTCACAGCCTGCATGCCACCATGTTTGCGCAGGCTGGTCGCGAGATTCCCTGCTTCGGCACCACGCACGCAGACCACTTTCACGGCACCGTTCCACTGGTGCGTGCGCTCACACCTGAAGAAGTGGACGAGGATTATGAACATTTCACCGGCGTCGCCATCGTCGAGCGCCTGCGCGAGCTGAACCTCAGCCCGCTCGAAATGCCCGCCGTCTTGCAGCTCCATCACGCGCCCTTCACCTTCGGCAAAAGCGCGATGGATTCGCTGAAAAACAGCATCGCCCTTGAAATGTGCGCGCAGATGGCCCTCGGTGCTGCCACCTTGAATCCCACCATGGGCTCGATCCCCGGTCACATCCTGGAAAAGCATCATTTGCGCAAACACGGACCGGGCGCGTATTACGGACAAAAATAACCTCTCCCCATCTACCGATGAAAATCCCCCAACCACTTTCCGCCCTTTGTTTTCAGCGCCAGTTTCTGCTGCCGGGCATGCTGGCTGCACTCCTCCTGACTGGCTGTTCCAGCGAAAGAAGGGACCGGCTCTGGCAGACCTTGGATCCGGCCGGTTACAAGCATTCCCATAGCGAAAGCTTCAACGGTGCCAGGGCCGTGCGCGCTCCGGAGTCCAGAAAGAATACAGAGAACGGTGATATACCGTTGGACCTCGATCAATAAAAACAGAGCTGGAATGGCTGTGCCACTAAGCGGTTCGGCCCTATTAAATAAAGCATGGCTTAGTTGGGGGGCTTTGTTTCGGCCTCTTATGTTTGTGGGTGATCAGCCCCATATCGCCGGATTCGCTTCATTCGCCGCCCTCACCTGACCAGGTGACGGGGGCAAATGGCATTGGCTCTTCCGCATTGAAAATCAGTACCATTGCCGTGATCTGGCTCCTGGTGGTACTTACGGGAAGCTTGCTGATGGCGCAGTATTCCCAGACCGCTGGTGACGCTGGCACCCCGTCGGCGCAATGGCCGGCAACCAGCCGGGCCCATCGTGCTCCTGGTCAGTCCAGTCTGGTGATGTTCCTCCATCCGCGCTGCCCCTGCTCGCGCGCGACCCTTGGCGAACTGGAACAGCTCATGGCGCACTGCCAGGGATTGTTCAGCGCGCAGGTGTGGTTCATCCAGCCTGAAGGCATGGCCGAGGACTGGGTGAAAACCGACCTGTGGCGCACTGCCGCAGCCATACCAGGCGTGCAGGTTGATGTGGATCATGGGGGCGAAGAAGCCCGCCTCTTTCAGGCCGTCACCTCGGGTCAGACGCTGCTCTATGCTGCCAGCGGCGGCCTGATGTTCCACGGGGGCATCACCCTTGCCCGCGGCCATTCCGGGGACAATCCCGGCCGTGACTTCATCGAGAGTTTATTGAAGCAAAAAATCACCCATGCCGCCAGCGCACCCGTTTTCGGCTGTGCGCTGGGATGGAAAAGAACCCAAGAAAAATGCACCGCATGTCAGCCGTAGCCGCGAACACCCTGCCACAGGACAACCCTTTGAAACAAGCCCCCGCTTTGCTGCGGAGGACCGCCAAGGGGCTGCACCAGCAGGATGGCCCGCTTGTCGATGACACGGTTACTCTCCCACCGTTACAGCCGGACTCGGCTCTGCAACAACGTGCGGCGGCGCTGTTTAGTGCCGCCGAGAATGACTTGCACCGCCACACAGACCAGCTGTTTGCCCGGCTGATGATCGTCCAATGGCTGGCGGGCATCGCGGCTGCCTTGTGGATTTCTCCCCTGACCTGGATCGGGGACGCGAGTCAGGTGCACGTTCACGTCTGGGCTGCGATTCTGCTAGGCGGCGCGATCAGCGGCTTGCCGGTGTGGCTGGCCTGGCAGTGTCCCGGACAGGTCATCACCCGCCATGTCACCGCAGTTGCCCAGGTGCTGACCTCCGCGCTGCTGATTCACCTGACTGGGGGCCGCATTGAAACGCACTTCCACATTTTTGGCTCCCTGGCATTTCTCGCCTTTTACCGTGACTGGCGTGTGTTGGTGACAGCTACCGTGGTGGTTGCGGCAGATCATCTGCTTCGCGGCCTGTTCTGGCCGCAGTCCGTCTTCGGAGTGCTGACCGCCAGCTCGTGGCGCTGGATGGAGCATGCCGGCTGGGTGTTCTTTGAAGACGTCATTCTCTTCGTCGCCATCCGCAGGATGCTGCAGGAAATGTCCGAGATCTCGCTGCGCCGCGCCACTCTCGAAGGCAGCCATTTCGAAATCGAACGGCAGGTGGTGGAACGCACGGCGGAACTGAACAAGACGCAGGCGGAACTGCTCGAAACCTCCCGCCTCGCAGGCATGGCCGAGGTGGCCACCAGCGTGCTGCACAATGTCGGCAACGTGCTCAACAGCGTCGGTGTCTCGGCTGAGCTCGCGACCAGCAAGGTGCGGGAATTCAGGATCGGCAGTCTTAAAAACGTGGCGGATATGCTTCAGGAGCACTCGGAGGATCTGCCAGCTTTCCTCACCACGGATCCGCGCGGGAAGATGCTGCCGGGCTACCTGCTCAAGCTCGCGGTACATCTCGCGGAGCCTCAGCAGGGAATTTTGGAGGAGATGGAAATGCTCAAGAAAAACATCGATCACATCAAGGAGATCGTGGCGATGCAGCAGAGCTACGCACGTGGCACCGGAGTGGTGGAATCTCTCTCCGTGGAGGATCTGGTCGAGGACAGCATCCGCATCAACGCCGCCAGCTTCAGCCGGCACGAGGTCAATGTATCGCGTGAAATCGCCGCCGTGCCGCAGATGAAAACGGACCGTCATAAGGTGATGCAGATTCTCGTGAATCTCCTGAGCAATGCCAAACATGCGCTGGACAACTGTGACGGCGACCGGCGCATGTCCGTGCGTGTCACGCAAAACCAGGAGGGGTGCATTGAGATTGCCGTGATGGACAATGGCGTCGGCATTCCTGCGGAAAACCTCACTCGGATTTTTTCCCACGGCTTCACCACCAAAAAACAAGGCCACGGCTTCGGCCTCCACAGCGGGGCGCTCGCCGCCAAGGAACTCGGCGGAACTTTGAATGCGCACAGTGATGGCCCCGGCCTCGGCGCGACTTTCACACTCACCCTGCCTTTGGAGAATTAATCCAACTTTGATTCATCCAAACATGACGCACACCTCCATGACACCCCTTAACCGGCGCATTCTTGTCATCGACGACAATCGATCCATTCATGATGACTTTCGCAAAATCCTGTCCCCTGCCAATGCCACTGGCAACGAACTGGAGGCTGCCGAAGCGGCGCTGTTTGGTACGGTGAAGCAGACGCAGACCTTCACCATTGATACCGCATCCCAAGGTGAGGAAGGCCTGCAGATGGTCAAACGTGCGCTCGAAGAGGGCCGGCCCTATGCCATGGCCTTTGTCGATGTCCGTATGCCTCCCGGCTGGGACGGCATCGAGACCACACGGCAGATCTGGCAGGTCTGCCCCGACATGCAGATCGTGATCTGCACCGCCTATGCGGACTGCTGCTGGAGCGACGTTCAGGAGCAGATCAAGCCCCGTGATCGCATGCTCATTTTGAAGAAGCCCTTCGACATCATCGAAGTGCTGCAGCTCGCCATTTCACTCACGGAAAAATCGCGGCTGCTGCTGGAGTCCAAATCTCATCTGCGAGACCTCGAAGAACGGGTGAAGCAGCGCACGCAGGAGCTGGAGGCATCCCAGATGATCGCACACGAAAAGGCATCGCTGCTGGACCTCTCCCGGGATGTCATCCTGGTCTGCGGGCTCGATCACCGCATCACCTACTGCAACAAGAGTGCTGAACGGCTCTATGGCTGGACTGCGGCGGATGCCATCGGACGTCTGGTATCAGATAATATTAAGGACAAAAGCACCGAGTTTTTCCAGCAGGCCTATGATAAAGTCATCCAAACCGGGGAATGGGACGGGGAATTGCAGCAGGTGGGCAAAGACGGCCGCAATTTGGTGGTGGAAGGACGATGGACCCTGCTGCGTGATACCGCTGGCCAGCCACGCAGCATTTTAGTGATCAACACCGACATTACCGAGCGCAAAAAATTCGAGGAGCAGATGCTGCGCACCCAACGGATGGAGAGCCTCGGCACGCTGGCCGGCGGCATCGCGCATGATCTCAACAATGCGCTGACTCCGATTATGATGTCAATCGAACTCCTGAAGATCCACGAGCAGGATGCGATGCGGCTAGGTGTGCTGGCCACCATCGAAAACAGCGCCCGGCGCGGGGCGGACATGGTCCGCCAGGTGCTTTCGTTTTCACGGGGCGTTGAGGGGCAGCGCGTTGAGGTGCAGGCCGGTCATCTCCTCAAAGGCATTGAAAAAATCGCCAATGAAACTTTCCTCAAGAACATCCGGGTCTGCAGTGACATCCCGGTAAATCTATGGATCGTTCAAGGAGATGCTACGCAGATACATCAGATGCTGCTCAATCTGTGTGTCAATGCACGCGATGCCATGCCCAATGGCGGCACTTTGAACCTCAGCGCCAGCAATCATCTGCTGGATGAGCAATGCGCGGCGATGATTCCCGGGGCAAAGCCCGGGCCCTATCTCCTCGTCGAGCTGGAAGATTCCGGCACAGGCATGTCCCCGGAGGTGATGGACCGCATTTTTGAACCGTTTTTCACGACCAAGGATCTCGGTAAAGGCACCGGGCTGGGGCTTTCCTCTGCACTGGCCATCATCAAAAGCCATCAAGGTTTCATCCGTGCTTCCAGTGAAATGGACAAGGGCTCCAAGTTCCAGGTGTATCTGCCGGCGCAGATGGCGGAAGGCGTGAGCCTTCCTCTCCCTGTTCAGACTGAGGTGCCGCGTGGCAATGGCGAACTCGTGCTCCTGATTGATGACGAGGAACCCGTGCGGCACATCACTGGGCAGACCTTGGAATCATTTGGCTACCGCGTGCTGCCGGCGGCTGACGGTGTCGAGGCATCCTCCTTGTATGCCACTCACAAGGAGAAAATCTCGGTGGTGCTGACAGACATGATGATGCCGGTCATGGACGGGCCGGCGACAATTCAGGTGCTGATGCGCATGGATCCTGCAGTACGCATCATCGCCGCCAGCGGCCTGAGCGTGAAAGACATGGTGCTCAAGGCCACCAGCGCGGGCGTCAAAAACTTCATCCCCAAACCCTACACGGCGGAAACATTGCTGAGAATGATTCACACCGTGCTGAACATGCAGCCTGCCATCTCCCTGTAAGCGGATGAAACGAAATTCATTGCCATACCATGGATGACGGTGCCTCCACGACTGACTCCAGTTTGAAGCATGATTGAAGCTCTTTTCAACATTCCCAGTTTGTTTCCCTTATGCCGCATGGCACAGCGGGCGGATCCGACATCACGGCTGAGGCGATTGATTCCTCCCGGTGCATCAGGGGCGGCTGTAGGCCGTCGCTGTCACAGGAGTTTCATCCTCATGCTTTTGTCATTCCTTCTCGTCTCTCTGGATGTGTCGGGGCAGGAATCAGCGCCCCCTCATACCATCAGCGTGGTTACAGATGACAATTTTCCTCCTTATGTCTTTAGAGACAATGAGGGAAAATTGCAGGGCATTATCATTGATCAATGGCGTGTTTGGGAAAAGCGAACCGGAGTCACTGCTGAAATTCACGGCATGGACTGGAACGATGCGGTACGCAGGATGAAAGAGGGTGAGTTTGATGTCATCGACGCGATGTTTAAAACTCCCGAGCGCACTGCTTATCTGGATTTCGGGAAGCCGTACACCACCATCGAAGTCTCCATCTTCTTCCGTTCCTCAGTCGCGGGCATTAACAACCTGTCTTCTCTGCGGGGATTTCCAGTCGCCGCCAGGCTGGGAGACACGGCGGTCAAGCTTCTGCAGGAAAACTCCATCACCCCAATGATGTTGTACAACAACTACGAGGCCATCATCACAGCGGCCAGTGAGCATAAGTTGAACATCTTCGTCATGGACAAGCCGCCAGCTCAATATTTCCTGCACAAGCTGGGCATTGGGGCCGAATTCAGAATGTCTGACCCCGTCAGCATTGGCGAGTTTCATCGCGCGGTTCGCAAAGGCAGCACGAAGCTGCTGGAACTGGTTGAAAAAGGGTTTGAAGACGTGGGCGTCAAGGAGCTGGCCGGGATCAAAAACAAATGGTTTGGGCAGACTTTGGATGAACACCCTTATCTGCGCAGCCTGGGATATGCCGCCCTCGCGGGAGTCTCATTGGTGACACTGCTGCTCAGCCTGAACTGGATCCTGGCAGGACAGGTCAGGATGCGCACGCGCGCATTGCAGGAGCGTGAGGAGCAGCTGCGCCTCTGTTTCAAACACAGTCCGGCGGCCATTGCCATGCTGGATCATGACATGAAATATCTGGTGGTCAGTCCGCGCTGGATGGAGGACTACCGGTTGGGCGAAATACAGGTAGTCGGGCGCAGTCACTATGCGGTCTTTCCCGAAATGCCACCTCACTGGATCGATATCCATCGCCGCTGCCTGGCGGGTGCCGTCGAAAAAAATGAGGACGAAAAGTTCGTCCGTGCGGATGGCTCCATCGACTGGATCCGTTGGGAAATCAGGCCATGGCACCGGGCGGACGGCGCAATCGGCGGCATCATCATCTTTTCCGAAGACATCACGATGCGGAAGCAGGCTGAACTGGCGCTGCTGGCGAACGAGTCCGAGTTCCGCACGCTCATTGAATCAGCCTCAGACGGCATCCTTGTTTCGAATGCCGCCGGGCGTCTGCTGGAAGCCAACGCGGCCGTCTGCCAGTTGTTGGGTTACACGCGTGAGGAACTCGGACGGATGAGTTTTGTCGATATCGTTGCACCCGGTGAAATGGTGCGGATTTTGCCCGAGGTCACACAGTTGGGTGAAGGCGAAGTGGTGCGGAGTGAGTGGATGTACCGCCGCAAAGACGGCTCCCTGTTTCCCGCTGAAGTGGGGTCAACGATTCTTCCTGACGGCCGTCTGCAGTGTATCATGCGTGACATCACCCAGCGCAAGATGGACGAAGATAAAATTCGCGAGCAGGCCTCCCTGTTGGACAAGGCCCGTGACGCCATCATCGTGTGCAAGCCGGAAGATCACCGCATCCTTTATTGGAACCGCAGTGCGGAGCGGCTTTATGGCTGGCCGGCCGGCGAGGTGCTGGATCATTCGCAGATGGAACTGCTCAATCGCGATCCGGTGCAGTTTCTTGCCGTGATGAAAGCCGTCATGACTCAGGGAGAGTGGGCTGGTGAAATGCAGCAGTACGACAATCAAGGACGGCTGGTGATTGTGGAATCGCGCTGGACCCTGATCAAAGATGCCCAAGGTCGTCCACAGTCCATCCTTTCCATCAACACCGACATCACCGAACGCAAGAAGCTGGAGCAGCAGTTTCTACGTTCGCAGCGCATGGAGAGCATTGGCACGCTGGCGGGTGGCATTGCGCATGATCTCAACAATGTGCTGGCCCCCATCATGATGTCCATCGAGCTGTTAAAACTGCAGGAAAGTAGTGTGCAAAAGCAGGAGATTCTCGCCACCATCGAAGGCAGCGCCAGACGCGGGGCGGATCTGGTGAAACAAGTACTCTCGTTTGCCCGTGGCGTGGAAGGGCGGCAGCTCGCGGTGCAAGTCGGTCACTTGATTAAAGAGATCGAAAAAATCATCAACGAGACCTTTTTGAAAAGCATCCAGGTTCGCTGTGATATTTCGGCGCCCCTGTGGGTCGTGCAGGGTGATCCCACGCAGATTCACCAGGTGCTGCTCAATCTTTGTGTGAATGCACGTGATGCCATGCCCAACGGCGGTCAGTTGAAACTCTCCGCCACGAACCTCGTGATGGATGGACAATGCGCGTCAATGATTGTCGGCGCCAATCCCGGGCAGTATCTCCATCTTCAAGTGGAGGACAATGGCACCGGCATGCCGCCTGAGGTGATCGAACGCATTTTCGAACCCTTTTTCACCACGAAAGAACTGGGGAAAGGCACAGGTCTTGGGCTGTCCTCGGTCATGGCCATTGTCAAAAGCCATCATGGCTTCCTGCGGGTGGAAAGTGAACTTGGAACAGGCACTACGTTTCACATCTATCTGCCGGCGCACATATCCGAACATGTGGAAGTTGAAGCGGTGGTTTCAGGCGACCTGCCACGTGGTGCCGGTGAACTGATCCTGGTGGTCGATGATGAGGCGGCTGTGCAGCAAATCACCAAGCAAACCCTGGAAACCTTTGGCTACCGTGTTTTGCTTGCCGCCGATGGCGCCGAGGCCGTCTCCCTGTATTCCAAGCATCGCTCTGAAGTCGCGTTAGTGCTCACCGACATGATGATGCCGGTGATGGACGGTCCGGCGACGATTCAGGTGCTGATGCGGATGAATCCGGAAATCTGCATCATTGCTGCCAGTGGGATGAATGCTGCAGGCATGGAAGAAAAAGCTGCCAATACAGGCGTTAGAAACTTCATCCCGAAGCCTTACACGGCGGAAACCTTGCTCAAGACGCTGGATGCAGTGCTGAATGATAAGGGCAGCGTTTCACGCCAGTAACAAGCGCCTGAAATCTACATCGCTTTGATGGTCAAAGCGTTAGACTCCATCGCTTTGATGAGGTAATTTTGGGTTCATGAACTTTTACACGCTCTGACCTAGGCGCAGCATGTTGAAAACGTCCTCTATGGCAGTCAATTTAGATGAGGCTTGTGCGATAAGACAAGCGAAGTGCCTGACCTCTGGACGCAATCAATCACAGACATGGGTTGGCGGGTGGCGGAGCTGCCTTGTCATCAAGAACACCAGCGCTCCCAAACGCGGTTTACGCGGGTTCATCGTTGGCTTTTTGCTCGCCTGCATTTGCACGATTGCCCCGGGGCAGCAGCCCGCGCCACCGCGAAAGATCAGCGTGGTGACCGATGACAATTACCCCCCCTACGTTTTTAGAGACAGTGCCGGGACCTTGCAGGGCATAGTCATCGATCAATGGCAAGCCTGGGAAAAAATGACGGGAGTCACCGCCGAGATTCACGCCATGGACTGGGGCGAGGCCCTGCAGCGGATGAAAGCAGGTGAGTTTGATGTGATAGACACCGTTTTCGAGACCGCAGAACGCGCCCTCTATCTGGATTTTTCGCGGCCTTACGCCACTCTCCAAGTCCCCATCTTTTTTCGCACCACGATTTCAGGCATCACCGACGTGGCATCGCTGAAGGGGTTCCCTGTGGCGGTCAAAGCGGGAGATGCGATTGAACAGCACCTTCAGGCCAATGGCATTGGGCCACTGCTGCTCTACAAAAACTACGAAGCCATCATCACCGCTGCCAATGAGCGTAAAGTGAACGTCTTTGTCGTGGACAAGCCACCGGCTCTTTACTTCCTCCACAAGCAGGGCCTGGAGGCAGAGTTTAGGATGACGGAGCCGATCACCATCGGGGAGTTTCACCGTGCGGTCCGCAAAGGGAATGTCAGCCTGTTGCAGCTCATTGAGAAAGGGTTCGCCGATGTGGGAAAGACGGAGTTTACCCGGATCGACAAGAAATGGTTTGGGCAGAATTTGAACAGCACCCGATACCTGCGCTATCTCGGCTACGGTGCACTCGGCAGCGCGACGCTGCTGGCGTTGCTCGTCGGCTGGAATTGGTTTCTGACCAGGCAGGTGAAAAAGCGCACCCAGACCTTGAGGGAGCGTGAGGAGCAGTTGCGGCTCTACACACTGCACAGTCCTGCGGCCATCGCCATGCTGGATCGTGACATGAAGTATCTGGTCGTCAGCCGCCGCTGGATGGTGGACTACCGCCTGGGTGATCAGTCCATTGTGGGACGCAGCCATTACGAGGTCTTTCCTGAAGTTCCGCCTCACTGGCTTGCAATCCATCAGCGCTGTCTGAATGGCGAAGTCGAAAAGTGCGAGGAAGAATCGTTTCTTCGGGAGGATGGCAGGATGGTCTGGATTCGCTGGGAGATTCAGCCATGGCGGCAGGCAGATGATTCGATTGGCGGCATCATCATGTTCACCGAAGACATCACCGCAAGCAAGCAGGCCTCAGAGATGCTTCGTGAGGGGGAAACACGTTTGATCAAGGCGTTTCGCAGCAGTCCGGTCGCTTTGGTCATCGTCCGCATGCGTGATCAACAAATCGTCGAGATCAATGATGCCTTCTCCCGCCTCCTGGGATGGACGCGTGAGGAAGCAGTGGACAGCTCCATGGTTGATCTGGCGGTGGTTGATACGGAAGTAACCACTTTGCTCCGCAGGACTCTGGATGAAAATCGTTCTATCCACGACATGGAACTCGCGTTGCGGTCGCGCGATGGTGCAATACTCCATGTCATTGCCAGCATGGAAACCATCGAATTCCAAGGCGCGCCACATGCAGTGGCGACTTTAGTGGACATCACCGGCCGTAAACATTCGGCGGCGGCTCTGTCCCAGGTAAGCGCCGATCTTGGGCGTGCTCAGGCGATCAGCCACATTGGCAGCTGGGAATACACGGTTGCGGATGGCGGCATCAAATGGTCGGACGAACTCTATCGGATCTTTGGGCTGCAGCCAAAGTCGGTAGTGCTCAACTACGACCGGTTGCGGGAGATGGTTCACCCGGATGACCGCGCCGGGCATGACGCCTACCATGCACAGCTGACTGCCTCAAAGCCTGGCTCCGTCCTTGCTCCATTTGAATATCGTGTGCAGCGTGCGGACGGGCAGATTACGCACGTCCTGGTGAAAGTGGAGATACGCTTTGATGATCAGGGCAAATCCGCATGCTGTTTTGGCACGGTACAAGACATCACTGAACGCAAACGGGCGGAGGAGGCGCTTCGTGAAAGCGAAGCCACCTTCGCCGCAGCCTTTGAGAATGCCCCCATCGGCAAGGCGCTCGTCGCGCCCGATGGTCGCTTCCTGCGGGTCAATCGGGTGTTGTGTGAAGTCGTCGGCTACACCGAACCCGAATTGCTTGCCGCCTCCTTTCAGGACATCACCCACGCGGACGACCTCGATATTGATCTCGTCAATGTGCAGAAAATGCTCCGCCACGAGATCAAAACGTATCAGATGGAAAAGCGTTATCTCCACCGGCGCGGCGGTGTGGTGTGGGTGCTTCTCAGCGTTTCGTTGGTGAACGATGAACAAGGTGCCCCCGCCTTCTTTGTCTCACAGATGGAGGATATCACCGGGCGCAAAAAAGCGGATCAGCGCATCCAGCAGCTCAACCGGCTTTATGCCATGTTGAGCGGCATCAATGAGACCATCGTGCGCGAGAAGAACGCGGAGGCAATGCTGACCTCTGCCTGCCGGATAGCGGTTGAAAAAGGACTCTTTGGCATGGCCTGGATTGGTCTGCTGGATGCCGATACGGGACGGCTCCAAATCGCCGCTCACGTGGGTGCAGCGGAGGGAACGTTGGGCACACTCGAGGCCATCATCAGCGGGACGCCGTCAGGCCCTGGCTGCGCCATGACTGCGCGTGCTCTGGAGTTCGGCGAACACTCGATTTGCAATGACATTGAGCGTGATCCGGAAGCCGTCACCTGGCGTGCCCAGGCCTTGTGCAGAAATTATCTATCGATGGCTTCGCTGCCGTTGAAATCGGGGGACAAAACCGTCGGTGTCTTCAACCTGTATGCTGATGCCGCGGAGTTCTTTGATGCTGATGAGATGGCCTTGCTTGACGAACTGGCCATAGACATCGGTTTTGCGCTCGACATCAGCCGGCGTGAAGTGGAACTGCGCGAAGCCGACAAGCGGTTCATCAGGCAGCGCAAGACCTTGATCGAACTGACTCGCCATTGGGCGGGGGATGGTGAGGATGCCTTGCTGCTGCTGCGAAAAATCGCCGAGGGCGCCGCCCAGACCCTGAACGTTTCCCGCGTCAGCATCTGGCGTTACAACAGTGACCGTTCTGCCATCAACTGTGTGGATTTGTTTGAGTGGGAGGAGGGGCGGCATTCATCGGGCATGGAACTTTCCGCAGCCACCTATCCGGCCTACTTTCGCGCACTGGCAGAGCTGGGGATGATCATTGCGGATGACGCCGTCACCGATCCGAGCACCTGCGCGTTCGATCAGGACTACCTGCGTCCCCATGGCATCCGGTCCATTCTGGATGTGCCAATCATTGTGGGCGGAGTTCGCACCGGTGTGCTCTGTCTTGAGCATGTCCGCACGCTGCGGGAATGGACAGCGGATGAGAAGACCTTTGCCCTGGCGATGTCCAATCTGGTGTCCCTGGCGCTGGAAGGCGTGGAGCGCAGGCAGGCGGAGACTTCCCTGCGCGAGAGCGAGAAGCGGTTCCGCCAGTTTGCCGAAACCATCGAGGAAGTGTTCTGGATGACGGATCCCGGCGGCAGCGAAATGATCTACGTCAGTCCGGCCTATGAGAAAATATGGCACCGCACCTGTGCCAGCCTCTATGCAGATCCTCTCAGCTGGCTGGAGTCAGTGCATCCCGATGACCGGGAGCGTCTGGAACTCGCGGCTGCGACCAAACGGTCGCGGGGCGAATATGACGAGAGGTACCGCATTCAGCGTACTGACGGCACTCTGCGGTGGATTCATGACCGCGCCTTTCCCGTGCGCGATTCACACGGCGTCGTGCTGCGCATCGTCGGCACGGCGGAAGACATCACCGAGAGCAAACAGTTCGAGGCTCAGCTGCTGCGCTCTCAGCGCATGGAAAGCATCGGCACGCTGGCCGGTGGCATAGCGCACGATCTTAACAACGTGCTCGCTCCCATCATGATGTCCATCGAACTGCTGAAGCTGCAGGAGAAGGATGCGCTGCGCCTCGACATTCTCTCCACCATCGAAGGAAGCGCCAAACGCGGGGCGGACATGGTGAAGCAGGTGCTTTCGTTTGCCAGAGGGGTTGAAGGGCGGCAGGTGGCAGTGCAGGTGGGCCACCTGCTCAAGGAGATCGAAAAGATCGCCAACGAAACCTTCCTCAAGAGCATCCAGGTGCGCTGCAATATCCAGCCTGGCTTGTGGGTCGTGCAGGGAGACCCCACCCAGCTGCATCAGGTCTTGCTCAATCTCTGTGTCAACGCACGTGACGCCATGCCTACGGGTGGCATCTTGAACCTCGCTGCCAGCAACGTGATGCTGGATGAGAACTGCTCCGCGATCAGCACCGAGGCCCGGCCCGGACCTCATGTGCTGATCAAGGTGGAAGACAGCGGCACCGGCATGCCCCCCGAAGTGCTGGAGCGCATCTTTGAGCCATTTTTTACGACGAAAGAGCTGGGCAAAGGCACCGGGCTGGGTCTCTCCACCACGCTCGCCATCATCAAAGGTCATCACGGTTTCCTGCATGTGAACAGTGAGTCGGGCAACGGCACCCAGTTTCAGCTTTACCTGCCAGCGGACGGTTCTCAGAGTGCCCCCGCCGTACAATCTCCCGAGGTCGTGCTGCCGCGTGGAAATGGTGAGCTGGTGCTGGTGGTGGATGATGAAATCACGGTCAGGCAGATCATCAAGCAGACGCTCGAAGCCTTCGACTACCGCGTCTTGCTCGCCTCAGATGGCGTCGAGGCCTCGACCTTGTTTACCGCCCATCAGGAAGAAATAGCCGTCGTGCTCACCGACATGATGATGCCCGTCATGGATGGTCTGGCAACCATCCAGGTGCTCATGCGCATGAATCCGCAGGTGCGCATCATCGCCGCCAGCGGTCTGGGCGTCAAAGACATGGTGGCCAAGGCAATGGGGGCCGGTGTGAAACACTTCATCCCGAAACCCTACTCCGCCGAAACCCTGCTCCAGACCCTGGCCCAGGTATTGCAGGCTTAGTTCAGCTACTTCTGCTTCGCTTCGTAGCCCGGCAGCGGTTTGCCGTCTTCGCCCAGCTTACCGCAGGCCCAGAGCAGCCCGCGGGCGACGAGGTCGAGATAAACGGGGGACTGCATCGTTTCATTGCCATGGCCCAGCGTGGTACCGAAGACCTTGGCTTTGCCGTATTCATTCACCCAGATGACGTTGTGGTCCATCTTCGTGTCCTCGCCATACGCCTTGGCCAGCGGTACGAAGTGCTCCCAGAGTTTTTCGTTTTTGTAGAGTTCATCTTTGGCGTCCAGCCATTCCGCAGGGAAGCCTTTCATGACCGGGTGCCCCTCCGCGATGTTCTTCACATTCAAATCGCGGTTCTTCTCGTGGCTCATCGAGGTCTGGCCCACGCACTTGCGCCATTCATCCGTCTTGGCCGCGCGGTAACTGTGAGTGGAGCAGTGCAGCATCACCGCCGGCACGCCGTCATGGTGCGCCTTGGCGATGCGTTCTACAAAGGCCACGTCCTCGATCGCTCCAAAGCATTCGTTGTGCAGGACCACGTCATAGCCGTCGGCCCAGTTGTCCTTTTCATAGACCGAGATCTTGTGGTTTTTGTCCTTTTTGCCTTCCGGCCCTTCTTCATGCACAATGGTGAACTCCACATTCGCCCGCGCGCTCAGGCCCTCGCTGAGGATGAGCTTCTGGTTTTCATAGTCGTGGCAGCAGCCGCCGGTGATCATGAGAACCTTGAGCGGTTTCACCTCCTCGTTCGGGGCGGCGACGGCAAACAGACAGGCGATTGAAAGCAGGGAGATGAGAAGGGGACGCATGACGGCGGATGAGGTTGGGAGGTCGAGTATGCGCGGAATGCATGTCCTGTCTTGCATGAATCTCGATTGGCTGTGGTTCTGTCTTGCTGTCGGCATAGGTGATTTGGTAAAAGGGATGGTAAATTTCTTTTATGCAAATCCGGTTTCTTTTTCTCATCTCGGCCATGGCATGTTTCGGACAGACGGCGCAGCCGCCGAGCCCCGAGGTGGAAAAATATCACCAGATGCTTCTAAAGCGCCCCCAGGCCGGCCTGGTCTATGACAGGTTCTACTCAGCGTGGATGGAAACTGGCACGGCGGACTCACTCGCAGAATTTTTGAGCCAGCGCACCAGCACCTCCGCCGATCTGCTCGTGCTGGCGATGTTTCACGATCAGCGTGGCAATGAGGCCGAAGCCTTGAAAGCCTACACGGCGGCGTTGGAACGTGACACGGCAAACTCACGTGCATGGCTTCAACGCGCCAAACTGGAGGCGCGGATGATGAATTTCGAAGCCGCCTTGAAATCGCTCGCTTCCGCCGAAAAAGGCGGCGCTGTTGGAGAGCTGACCCGCGAGATCGGCCAACTGCGTGGCCGCTGGCTGCTGCGCACGGGCAAGCCAGACGCAGCATTGCAGGCTTGGCGGGATCTGGTGAAGGCGAACGCGGATGACGAAGATCTGGTAGAAGAAGTGGTCGAACTTCAGCTCGATGAAGGTCTGTATGCCGAGGCCGAGACACAGATGCTCGCGCTCATCGCCAGGACCAAAGATGCCTATGCCAGGACCGCGCGGCAGTTGCGCCTGGCGGAGATCCAACTGCGTGCCACCAAGAAAGAAGCCGCACTGGCCCTTCTGGGCGCAACCCTGGCAGACACCGGCCAGAGCACCTGGATCGAGGGCGAGGTGCTGGCTCAAATCGAAGCTGTGTTTCGTCGCGACGAAAACCTGAGCGGACTGGTGAAGGAGCTGGAAAAGCTGCAGGCCGCCCATCCCCAGCGCACCGCTTTGGATCGGCAGCGCGCACGTGTCCTCGCGGAACTCGGCGAGAAAGACAAGGCGCTCGCCATCTACGCAGCACTGCTGCAAAAAACACCTGGCCAGCGGGAGTTGCGGGAGAGTTACCTCGATCTGCTGGCTCGCTTTGAGAAGTTCAAAGAGGCCATCGCACAAACAAACGTCCTGCTGGAGCAGTCCCCCGATGATCGCGAACTCCTCATCCGTCTGGCCACACTGCAAGAGCGGGCGAAAGACAAAGCGGCTGCCAAGGCCACATTGGAAAAATATTTGGCCGCGAAAGACTCCGCAGAGTTTGATCACCTCCGCGTCGCACGGCTTTATGAAAGCTGGGAGCGTGATGAAGAGGCCGTCCTCTCCTACCAGCGCATGGTCGCGGCTTTTCCTGAAAGCAATGCCGCCAAGGAGGCTCAGGCACATTACCTCCACCGCAGTGGCAAACGTGACACGGCATTGGCCATCTGGCGTGATCTCGCAAAGAACGGCGATCTGCCTCAGGTGATGGCCGTGGGCCAGGCACTGATGACGCGCCTTGAATCGGAGACCGCTTTGGAAATTTTGCAGACACGCCAGCCCGAATTTGCAGGCGGTGAACGCTTTCTCGGTCTGCTGATCAACTCTGCACTCAGCGCTAGGAAACCCGTGGAGGCCATTCCATGGGCCCTGGCACGAGTGCGCGCTACCTCAGACATCAGCTTTCTGGATGATGCACTGCGGCAGGCCGTGGCCTGTCTGACGGCAGATGAGCCAAAGTTTGCCGAAACCCTGGCCTCTTTGCAAAAGAGCACACCCACCGTGCAGGAGCGCATTCTGCTCGCCACTCTCTTCGAAGAAATACAAGACCACATCGGCGCGGAGAAAACCCTGCGCGAGATTCCGCCTGAACACGCACTGGCAGCGCAGACGCGGCTGCTCAAGCTGATGGAATCCCGTCAGGACTGGTTGCGCGCAATGGAAGAGGCGGAAAAACTCATCGCCATGCCGCAGGGCAGAAATTCGACCAACATCCAGCGCCTCGTGGATCTGACCGAACGTTCGGGAAAAGCAGATCAGGCCCTGAAATGGGTGGCGGAATGGAAGACACTTTCTCCCGGCTCGGCTTCTCCCTGGCTGCGCGAGTCCAAGCTTCTGCAGCTCAATGGCAAAGGCCGCGAAGCTTTGAAAGGGCTGCAGGCGGCAGTACGAAAATTTGAAGACGATGAATCGGTGGCCGACGCACTGGCCTCCGCCTACATCGAACAAGGCCAGATGAGTGACGCTGAACAGGTTTACCTCGCTCTCTTTGAGAAAGAGGACAAGCCGGATGCCAAAATGCGCTGGGTCGGCACCCTCGCGCGCGTCGCCAGTGACCGTGGCCAGTTGAAAGCGCTCACGGAAAAATTTCTCGAACGTCAGCGCACCAATCGTGCAGACGCCACTCCTTGGCTGGCCCTGGCGGAAATCTATCGTGTGTCAGGCAGCACCACCGAGCAGGAGCGCGCGCTGCGCGAGGCACTGCGTCTGCGCCCCGATGATGCGAACCTGACCATGCAGATCGCACGCATGGACCTGGACATGGGCCAGTGGAAGCGTGCCGTCGAGGAACTGCAACGTGTAGCCGGCCGCTCCAAAGGCAATCGTGTGCAGCAGATGATCGCGTCGATTGAAATCGAATACGGTGATGCAAACACCGGCTACCGCATGCTCTACGAACTGGCCGGTGGCACGCAGATGGATGCCGATGACGCGCTCACCCTGGCAAAAAGCATGTCGGCGCAGCAGGACTGGAAGCGGGTGACGAACTTTCTGGAGCCTCTGCTGCGTCGCTTTCCGGAGGACTACCGCCTCGGGTATCTGCAGGCCGTCGCGTTGGAGGAGGATGGCAAGGAGGACGCCGCAATTCCCGTGTTCATCCGGCTCATGGGACAGGATCAGGAGCTGCCAGCCGTCACATCTGCGGCAAAGACCGCCGGCAGCAGGGCGGAGTATCAGGAAGAGTTGATGAAGCAGTTCCCGAAGGGCTTTGCAGACTTGCTTCCCTTTGGTGGCAGCAGCTACCAGGCCTACAACTATCGTCCGACGTCGATCCGCTTCTCAGCCCAGAGCGCCAGCAAGGCGGTGATTGTCCCCACAGGTCTGAGCACCCTGCACTCGATGACTGTGGCTCATCTGGTGACTCTGCTAAAGGGAGAGCGGCCGGAGAAAAAAGCCGCATGGATTGCGGAGGCCGCAAGCTCTGCCGTGCCAGGGGCGCGTTACCTCGATGCATTCGACCTTGACCAGTACTTTCAACTGAACATCAGCCCGGACGCGTTGGATAAGCATCCTGATGATGACGCCTTGCTGGCTTATTTCATCGGCAGGGCAAACAATATCTCCTTCAATGTCGCCTCACGCGCCTTCGACCGCTTTAAATTGAAATATCCTCAGTTGATGGTCCTCGCGGCCAGACACGCAGTGATGGCTGACAGCGAACATGGCGCACCCATGCTCGAAGCGACGTTGGATGTACTTGAAAAAATGTCTCAGGAAAGCCTGCTGAAAACAGGAGTTCAAGTTTATTACCTCGGCGCCCTGATCGGCGCAGGCCAGCGCATGCGGGAGGACTCATTCCCCAATGTGCTGCCCGAACCGCTGTGCCACCGCATTTTGGCGCTGACGCTGCGTCAGCTTGACGTGACAGCGCCTGACGCACCGGTCAAAGTGTACACCACAGGATTTCCCAGTGCGGCCAACGCCTGCCGCAGTCTAAAGGCTTGGCAAGAGTTCGTCGCCCTTCTGGAGCGCGAGGTGCGGCTCTGGACGGAGCATGAGCCCACACGTCAGTCGTGGGTAAAATACACCGCACAGTTCAACCGTCGCAGCCAGGCCCCCGCTGGAGACATGATCACCCGCCTGCCTTTCCCTGGCGGCACCATGCTTCCCAGTACCCTGGAGCTCTACTTCGGACGCAAGGACATCTACAATCCGCGTGAGCTTGACAAGCTGGAGCCGGAACCAGAGGCTTACGCAGGCTTACAGCCCTTCATTGAGGGCATCAAGTCTCCTGCCTTGCGTGCCCTGCTGTCTTACAAGGTCGGCTACCGTGAGCGCGTGACGCGCGAAGTCACCCTGCTCATCTCCGCACCGAATCCTTCCGTGGATGATCTGCTGCTCGCCGCCTCATGGTTCAGCATTGAGGACGAATACGACCGCGCGGCCGACTTGCTCATTCGCGCCTCCACCATGAACATTCCTGCCAGCGTCCGTCCTGCTTTTGACGCCGCGCTGGCCCATGCGGTGATAAAGCTGAAGCCTCAGGCCGGCAGCCCGCTGCTGGAGCCCGCGCAGATGTCCCTGCGCCGCCTGCGCAGCGCACGCGTGACTTCAGCGCAGAAGGACGAACTCGTCGCCGCCATGAAGACCCTCTACTTGAGTGACGAAGCCGAGCAGTGGGCCCGCATCGCCACGATCGCTCCGTCAGTGACTCAGCGCACCTCCAGCTATGTCAGCAGTTCCGGCATTGATACAAAAAAACTGCAAACGCTGGTCGCAGGCAAAGATGAAAATGCCATCGTGAAGGAGGCCGTCACTCAGTTGCGACGTACGCTGACGATGGCCGGCAGCGGCAATCAAAGCTACGCAGCCAGCCGCGCCAGGGAGATCATGCGCCTCGCAGGCAGGAAGGGCATCCCTGAAAAAATCCAGGCGGTCTTTGATCCCGGAGAGAATGCCACGGTGACGAAATTGTTCGAGCAGGCGCAGTTCTTGATGCTCATCGATCAAAAAACCAAGGCCACCAAAGTGCTGGAAGCAGTTGTGGAGATGAACCCGAATCACTTCGAGGCGCGTCTTCATTTGTGCGCACTGACCGCCTCGGCTGACCCCGCGCGTGCGGTGAAGATGATGGCGGATGTTCCGCTCTCCGCCTACCAGCAGAGCAACGTGGGCAGCCAGATCTCCGAATTGCTGCGTGAGGATGATGCGATGCCGTTCGAGGCCCGCATGAGCATTTTCACCGCGCTGGCAGTGATGCTGGAGTCCGCACCTTCTGGCTCAGGCGTGAAAGGCCTGGAATGGATGATCGACCTCCCTTGCACCATCGCGAATCAAACGTATCAGTCTCAACCCCGGCTGGCCTATTTGTATGCACGGCTGGGACCGTCTCAGCGGGATGGGGAAGATTTATTCCTGCCAGCGACGTCTCCTCAGGCAAAAAGGCGCCGTGAAGTGCATGACCAAATGTGCCAGGCCATGATGAAGCATCCCTCTCTGGCAGAAGAAGGCTTCCGCCGGTTGGCCTGTCTGGTGATCCAAGACGGGCAAAATACCGACGCGCTCGCCGCCACCGCGCGTCAGTTGCTGGAATCGGCCAAGACTGCCCCCCGCGCGCAGCGTGGACCCGCTGCGACCCGTCGGTTTTACTCTTCGCAGGAGGTGATCAGCCTATGGGCTCCCACCCCGGGCGAGTTTCTCATCTGGAAAGCCTGGAAGGAAAACCAACTGGAGCGTATCGAGCAGGAAATCATGCCTCTGGCCGCCGCAGCTCTGGACAGCACGCAGCAGAGCATTTTGCGCGCCCAGTTGAACGTCTGGTCCTGCAAGCCCGAGGCTTTCGTTCAAAATGCCAAAACCTTCCTCACCACCACCAGTGGACGCAGCAGTTCGAGCTATGCAGGTGATCAAAATCTGATGTGGCTCATCGACCGCTGGGAAGAGCGCGGGATCGAAGGTCTTCCGCTGGATGAAATGCTCTCCACCGGCATGAAGCAAGCCAGTGGTTATGGCGAAGGATACGCCGTTACCCACTATCTCGCCTTGCGCCAGCAGATGCGTCCTGAATCTGGAATGCTGCCATTCCTGACCCGTCTTATTTCCGGAACGCTCGGCAGCGACCAGACCGCTTGGGACAAGGCCATGCGGAGCACAATCAATGCGTACTACGGAAATGGCGGATCCATGAGCAGTTCCTCCGCCTACACCTTGCTGCGGGTCATCAACAATCTGATTCGCAAGCCCGCGACTTTTGGCGCAGGTCTGCAGATGGCCTCGCTCGTCGGTGCCACGGACCATCCCAACTGGTCGCGCAACAACAGCTCCAGTATGGCCGCAGTCATGAAATCATCCGAGCATGCCTTTGCCGCACTCGGGGCGCTCGGCTGGATGGAGTCGGCGGAGCAGATGGTCCTGCCGGAGGATCCGAACTGCATGCAGGTGGAGTTCATCAAAAAAGTGCGCGAGAGCCGTGACACCATGCAGGAACTGCGCTCCAGACTCGCGGCGCTGAAGCCGCGCACCTTCGGCTTGGAACTGTGTGAGGCACTGCTTCAAGATGCGCCCGGCGGCCCGCTCTCCGCGCTTCTAAAACGCCGTGCGGCAGATGTGGCGAAGCTTCCAGAAAAGAGCGGTCCCGCCTTCATGGCGCTCATCAAATTGCAGATCCCCGCGCTCAACCAGCCCGCCGGTGCTGACCCTGCCTTGGTGAAAGTGCTCGATCCGCTCCTCGGCGTAGAACGCAAAAAAGCGATGGACGAGATCGACCGCTGGATTGCCGCTGTGCGCACCGAGGATGTCCATTCAGATGCCAGCAGTTACGCAGACAAGCTCAAAGCGATGCTGAAATCCCTCATCCCGGGAGACCTCGACAAGGCTCAAAAACTTTTTCTCCATGCCAGTGACATGATGGAGGACAAAGCCCACAACACTTCATGGGATAACTACATGGGCGGCAATGCATGGCTGACCCGCTCCAACATTCTGGATGAATTGAAGAAGGATTGGCCCAAGCCGGAAACGATGGCTTTTGTCATGCGCCTCTGTCACGAGGACACCACCGGAAATCTGTCTCCAGACGGCTGGGCGGCAAACAGCGGCTATGGTCAGGCATTGATCGAAATCTGGCGCAACAACGGCGGCGCTGCTTCCATGGGTCGTGGCATTGACGCCATGCTGAAGCGCACCGCAGAGGTCATGCAGGACACACCCCACACGCTTCTGCCTCTGGCGTTCTATGACTTCTATTTCAAGCTGCCCCAGAGCCTGCGCGTGCCCGCCATGAAGTATGCCGCCAAGATGCCTGCGACCCACCCACAGGCAGCTTTGGGGCGTGAGCTAGATTACGCGGGCCGCTTCTTCCTCGGCACGGATACGCAGGCGCGTCAGAATGTCGCCACTCAGAAAGCCATCGAAGAACTGGGCGGCATGCCACCCGTGTGGGAGCACCTCCGCACCTTGCTGCGTGCTGACAGAGCTAATGTCCAGGTGCGTCAGGCCCTCGTGCATTTTCTCTCCTACTGGGCGCGTGACGCCATCGATCCCGAGTGCGCGAAACTGGGCGCTGCCGCCGCACTGGTTTCCATGCAGCAGAAGTACTGCATCCACGGTTATCAATACGCCTGGATCATCCGCGCCTTCAATCTTCTGCCTGTGGATGCGGCGTGGCAGGCCGCCGCTCAGGAACATTGGGATGCATGGCTGGCACGTCTCGCCAATGGCGGACTGAGCAAATACCAGCCCTGCGACTGGGTCACCAATAGCATGTTGCGCATGACTGCCCGTGCAGGCAATGATGACTGGATGCGCACCATGCTGCGCCAGCACCATCACACTTTTAGCAACGAGCAGTCCGGCATCGTCAGCCTCCTGCTCGGCAGTCAGCCACAGCTCGCAGCAGAGCATTTCAAGGCCGAGTGGCGCGGCTTCCTGATGGACCCGCAGAAAGAACTGCTATGGAGCAAAGAGATCGTCGAAAACCTGCCTGCCTTCAAAGCCGCTTGTGGCGACCCCGGTCTGGCTTTGCTGGGAGAGATCTACGTCTCTTACATCAAAGATCCCCCCAAGCCCGATCAAGCCGCCATCCCCGGCTTCAAGAACCGCGAAGATCGTTTCAAAGACCTCGCCAAACGATTCAAGGAGACCAAGTTCATCGATGAAGAGATGCGCAAAGACTGCGTCGAGATCATCTGCAACTTCTACGATGCCGCAGACATGATCCGCGACGCGGTCGATGAAGTTGCCGCCAAAACCAACATTGAGGCGCTTGCCGCCATCGATGAAACCTGGGAGCACTGGCGTCAGCTCAAGCCCCTGCAGTTCTCACTCGGCTGGAAGGCTGCGCATGGAGACGTGCAGCCAAACATCGCCGCCTATGACCGCGCGCTGGCCGCCCGCTACAGCCAGAGCTACTACCAGCGCTCCGCTGTCAAAGAAACCGGCTGGGGGCCTACATGGGTCGCCAACTGGTTCTGGTCCCGAGAGTCCGAGGCCGGGCGCGAGCCCGATGTTCGCGCTGTTTTACCCTTCCTTGATTATGTAATCGCCAAAACTCCCGCCGATCTGCGGGAAATGCACGTGGCCGATTGCGTGACTCAGAAATGGCTGATCCACCTCGTCCTCAACGAGCCCGCCATCTTTGAATCATGGCGCAAAGGCTTGAACGAGGCTGATCGTCGCGACCTCAAAAAACGCGTGCAGGAACGCTGGGAGATGTGGGATTACATTCGCGTGCTCGCGGGCACACAGAAAAAGATGCGCCTCACCCCGGAGCAGCGCGCCCAGCTCGTCACCGCCGTGGTCAGGGATGAATGGTGTGCCGCAAAGTACCCCGCCGCCGGTCCGGGCATTCCCAATCTCATCAACGACATCGTCCAAAAAGGCACCGTCTTCAAACCCGACGAGTTCGCTCCCGTGGCGGCACAAATTGCCGCCGCTCTGCCTCGCCTGGGCCGCACCGCCAGCGAGGCCGCCGACCTGCTGGCCGCGAACGGAAAAAACGAAGCCGCCGCACCGCTGTTTGCGCTGGCCTTTGAGCAGGCCCGCAAAGAAAACGAAAAGGACTACGGCCTCGCCGCCGGATACGCCGTGAAGCAGGCCGAAATCCTCGAACGCACCGGCAAAAAGCCCGAAGCGCTGCAAGTGCTTAAATCGCTCGACGAGAAGCGCTTGGGGCCCGGTGTTAAAAAAACCATCGAGGCCGCCCTCACACGTCTTTCCAAGTAACCCAAGCAAAGTCTTGTCCCAAACGTCTCTCTCTGGTAAAACCCTCAGCAATTCCGCACACCATGCCTGCTCACGATCGAATCCTCGCGTTTCTGTCAGCTGTCAAAGCACGTCTAGATCTCGCCTGGCTCGTCCGGGCATTCTGCGTCTCTCTTCTCGTCATCGGCTCCGCGCTTTGCATGTGGTGCCTGGTTTGGGTCCTGCGCGGTTACGCCGTGCCTCCGAGTGGTTACATTGCCGCCGCAGTCGCCTTGCCCGTCATGGCGCTCGCAGCCTGGCTGTTCGGTCGGGCTTCGCAACGCAAAGCCGCACGCATCGCCGATGATCATTTCGATTTAAAAGACGCCATCAGTTCACACCTGGGTTTCAGTGCCGATCACCGCGAAGGTGAATTCATCGCACTTCAGGCAGAAGCCACCGCCGTGCGCGTGCAGTCGCTCTCACCACGCAGCATTCCAGTGCAGTGGCCGCGGCGCATGCTCACCCTCTCCGGCGTGCTGCTGATGGCCTGCTTCGTCATGGGCTTCAAAAAAGATTCGCCTATTGTCCTCGAACGCCTCGCCTTGGAAACAGAGACACTGAACAAGAGCGACGAGATCAACAAGGAGCTGGAAAAGGAAGTCGAGGAACTCCTCAAATCCGCCAGCGATGATGAAAAAGAGCTCCTTCATCCCGACGAATGGCGCCAGTGGGTCAAAGAACTGCGCGAAACCAAAGACCGCAAAGCAGCGATGCGTCAGTACGCCGAGCTTGAGCGCAAAATCACCGAAGCCGCACAAAAACTCAGCCAGCGTGAAACCGAGCAACTCCTCGCCAAAGCCGCTCAGGAAATGAAACAGACCGCCGAGCTCAAGCCCATCTCTAAATCTCTCGAAGAACAAAGCTACCGCCACGCCGCCGAGCAGCTGCGCCAGATGAAATTGCAAGCCGACGTCCGCAAGCCCGACGAAGCCCAAAAGGAACTCGCCAAACTCAAGTCCGCCTCCCAGCGCATGGCTTCTGCTGCTCGCAACTTTCAACAGCGCACCGGCCAGCAGGGCAATCAAGGCAAAGGCAATCAGTCGCAGTCCAGCCAAAACCAGAACGCAAAGCAAAGCGGCCAGAACCAGCAGCAATCCCAAGGCCAGCAGGGACAACAAGGTCAGCAGAGCATGGACCAGCAGATGACCGCGCTGGAGCAGTCCGTGCAGAATTTGGAACAACAACTCCAGCAACAGCAGCAGAATCCCAATCAAAATCCCAGCGAGTGTCAGGCCTGCCAAAATCAGGCCAATCAAGCTCTGCAGAACCTTTCTCAGAGCATGTGCCAGTCCTCCGCCAAGCGCGACATGATGAAGAAGCTGCAATCGCTCAGCCAGTGCGCGGGCAAATGCCAGGGCTTCATGTGCGACAAGCAAGGCCAGAGCCTCAGCCAGTGCCTGGGCACCAAACCCGGAGGCAAAAAAGCCGGTTCAGGCACCGTCGAAAGCCGTCGCGCTGAAAGCGACGCCACACTGGACAACGGCAACCGCGACCAACTCACCGGCCAGAAAGGCAGCGGCCCCAGCAACACCAGCATTGAGTCCGCTGACAGCGGCACCGGCCGCGCCACCCGCACCGCCACGGTACAGGAAAAAGCCTTCCAGCGTCAGGTCGAAAGCTTCATCCAACGCGAAGACGTGCCCGCCGAAGTCAAAGAAGGCGTCAAAGAATACTTCAAAGGCATCCAGCAAGTCGGCAACGAAACAGCCGCCCCAGCCGCCAAGTGAAGTAGGTCACATTCACTCACCACATTCTAATCTCATGCCCGAAACTCCCGCCGCCGTTGCACACTTCAAAGAAACTTTCGAAAAACTCCGCGCAGAAGTCGCCAAATTCATCGTCGGGCAGCAAGACATCATTGAGCAGGTGCTCAGCGCCGTCATCTGCGGTGGCCACGTCCTGCTCGAAGGCGTCCCCGGCCTCGGCAAGACCGCTCTGGTAAACACCTTGGCCAAGGCCCTGCACCTCAAGTTCCAGCGCATCCAGTTCACGCCCGACCTTCTTCCCGCCGACATCGTAGGCACACAGATTCTCGTCGAGCGCGCCGGGCAGAAAGTCTTCGAGTTCCAGCAGGGCCCCGTCTTCTGCAACGTGCTCCTCGCGGACGAAATCAACCGCGCCACTCCCAAGACTCAGTCCGCGCTCCTCGAAACCATGCAGGAAAAACGCGTCACCGTCGCCGGCACCTCGCACAATCTCGGCTCGCCCTTCTTCGTTCTCGCCACGCAGAACCCCATCGAGCAGGACGGCACCTACCCGCTTCCCGAAGCTCAGCTCGACCGCTTCTTCTTCAAGCTCTACGTGCCCGTACCCAGCCACGATGACTTCATCGAAATCCTCAACCGCACCGGCGGCAAAACCTCTCCCGAGATCAACGCCGTCGCCACCGGCGATGACATCCTTCAAATGGGTCAGGTCGTGCGCGAAGTCCCGGTCGAGGCAAGCGTGCAGGACTACCTCGTCAAAATCGTGCGCGCCACCCATCCCACCGATGTGAACGCCACGGAGCGCGTCAAAAAATACGTCCGCCACGGCTCTTCACCACGCGGTGCGCAGACCATCCTCGCCGCAGCTCGCGTGCGCGCTTTGCTCGATGGCCGTTACCACGTCGCCCGTGAAGACATTGCCAAAGCCGCCACTCCCGCCCTCCGTCATCGCATTCTGCTCTCCTTCGAAGGCGAGGCCGAAGGCGTGAAGACCGACGAAGTCATCGCCGATGTGATCGAAAAGGTGAAGGCATGACGCTCACCGATCCAGCCTTCATCCGCCGCCTCGAATCGCTCTACTTGCTTGCACGCAAGATCTTGGGCGGCTCGTTGCAGTCGGATCGTCGCAGCACGAAAAAAGGCTCGGGCATCACCTTCGCCGATTACGCGCAGTACTCGCTCGGCGATGACTACCGCAGCATCGACTGGCGCGTTTACGCCAAGTTCGAGTCCCTGCTCATCAAGCTCTTCGAGCTGGAGGAAGACGCCACCATCTACCTCCTCATCGATTGCAGCCCCTCCATGGCCTCCAAGCACGCCTACGCCAAGCAGCTCGCCGCCGCTCTAGGATACATCGCGCTCAACACCCTCGATCGTCTCGCCGTCTATGGCCTCGCAGATCGCCTGCAGCCGCTGATTGAGCCCGCCCGCGGCCGCAATCAAGTCATCCCATTTCTTCGCTCCCTGGAGGCCGCACAAACCTTCGGCGGCAACACCGACCTCAGCGCCTGCGCCCGCGAGTTTGAGGCCCGCCACCGCCGCAAAGGCCTCATCTGCGTCATCTCCGATTTCCTGCTCCCCGGGGGCTTCGAAGAAGGCCTGAGCCGTCTCCAATGGCACAAGCATGAAGTCTTCTGCCTGCAGACACTCGACGACAACGACCTCCGCTGTGAGTGGAAAGGGGACGTCACCCTCGAATGCGTCGAGACCGGAAAAAGCGAGCGCGTGACCATCTCGCCACGTGAAGCAAAACTCTACGAAGACGCCATGGCCGAATGGAATCTCGGCCTGAAGCAGACCTGCGCCAAACGCGGCCTCGGCTTCCTCTCCACCAACACCGACGTGTCGTTTGAAGCCGTCATCACAGATTTGCTTCGTCGCGGAGGCCTCGTCACATGAGTCTCCTCGCTCCCGCATTCCTCTGGACCTTGGCTGCGCTCGCACCGCTCGCGGCCATCTATTTTCTCAAAGTCCGTCCGCGTAAAAAGCCGGTCACCGCCTTCTTCCTCTGGCAGAAGATTTTCACCGAGAAGAAAGCCTCCGCTCTGTTCAAGCGCCTGCGAGATGTGTTCTCCCTCCTGCTCATGGCGCTCGCCTTTGCAGCCATCGCCTTCGCCTTGGCGGAGCCGGACTTCGCCGGTGATGAGCGCAAAGACCTCCTCATCGTCGTGGATCACTCTGCCTCAATGTCAGCCAAAGACGGCACCACCACGCGCCTGGAGAAAGCCAAGCAGCGCGCCCGCGATCTCATCGCCGGCATGAACGGCACCCAGCGCGCCGCCGTCGCCTCCTTTGCGGAAGTCACCCGCATGCTCGAACATCCCACGCGCCATCGCAAAGCCCTGCTGGAAGCGGTGAATAGCATTCAGCCCACCGAACTGCCCTCCCGCGTCGAGGCCCTTCGCGCACTCCAACCCGGTGACGAATGGATGAAGGACACCCGCGTCCTTCTCATCACCGACGGCTGCCTCGATGCCCCCGATCGCCTTCCCAACGTCGAAGTGCTGCGCATCACTGACACCGCAAAAAACATCGGCATCGCCCGCGCAGACCTCCGCAGCGTACCCGGCGGCCCCGCCCGTCTCGGCCTCTTCATCCTGCCCGTCTCCTCCTTCACCGAACCCGTGAAAACCGACATCACGCTCATGCATGTCGATTCCAACAAACTGCTAAAAATCATCCCCGTGACCTTGCTTCCCGGAGAGAATCCCGCCGTCACCCTCACTCTCGATGACGCGCCCAGCGGACGCTGGACGGCCACCCTCGGTCTGGACGATGCGCTGGAAAGCGACAACACCGCCTACCTCTACGTCCCACCCCGCCAGCCCGTCCCCGTCGGCGTGCTCGCAGACGATCCCTTCTTCTTCCAAAATGCCGTGAGCGCCTTTGAGCGCAGCGATCAACTCCTCTCCCTCGCTCCTGATACCAAGTCCGCCCAGCTCATGCTCAGCAAAGGCAAAGTGCCTGCCGACATCAGCACCGTCGTGTTTCAACCATCCGGCGAATCATCCGTGTGGTCCAAAGTTGGCGACGAAATCGCCGCACCCGTCCCCAAGGTCCTCGCAAAAGATCACCCTCTGCTACGCTACCTGGACGCCGAAACCATGACCTTCGCCGGTGCCCGCCAAATCACCGCCCCCACCGGCGCAGTCGTGCTCGTTGCTGACGAATCCGGCCCCCCATTGATCTATCTCATGCGTCAGGGAGCCCAGACCGTCTGCGTCGTGAATCTCGATCCCCTCGCCGCTCAGTTCTATCTCAGCGCCTGGTTCCCCGTCCTCATCCACAACGCCGCAGCGCATCTCACCCATCGCGAAGACATGCCGCCCGCCACGCTGCCCACCGGCTCCAGCGCACGCGTCCCCGGTCGCGCCGATCCCACTCCCTATGGCCCCATGCTGACCTCCGGTTTCCACGAGACCGACTCATGGACCTTCGCCGCCTCACTCGTCTCGCCCGAAGAAAGCCTGCTAAAAAACGACACGCTCAAAGAAAGCCTCAAACCCATCGCCAGCGGTGAAGCCCCCAGCCACTGGCTCCTCGTCCTCGCCCTCGGCGTCCTCGTCGGTGAGTCCATCCTTTACGACAGGAGGAAGGTCGGATGAGTGCCGAGTTTGACATTCAGCCAGGAACAGAGCACAGTCTGCCTCATGGTTACAGGTCCGGACGCTCTCCGCAAAGTGCGCTTGAATCAGCGCAAGCTTACCTATCTGGAGTTTCTCTCCCAGATGGAGCGGAACCATCCGGAGAACGCGAAACTCTACGCCGAGTTCAGACGCAGGCACTCGTTGAATCCTCTCGACAAGCCGGGGACCATTTCCCTTTCGGCTCACCTTGTGAGTGGCGTGACCGGTTAAATTCCACTCAGGTGGCGTTTGGCCGTGAACACCGGACATGGAAGCACGCAGACTTCAGCCGGATTTACAAATACACCTACCCAAATCAGTTTGGCCGCACAGCTTTCTATGGCAGCGGAGGACTCGGCAATACGGACGCCCTGCCTTTTGAATACCTGACTCGAATGGCCTTGCACAACAAGGTCTTCGGCGACGATGTGCTCATTGAAGCAACATTCGAAGACGAGCGGGGCCGCATAGTCTTGGTGATCTCTCAAACCTTCATCGAGGGTGACCATCCTACACAGGAGCAGATCGATGCATACATGACGGCCGAAGGGTTTGTGAAGACCCGGTCGAATGATTGGTATCGTATCAGCGATGACCTCGCTGCCTTCGATGCACATCCGGGGAATTTCATCAACATGCCCGATGGCCAAATGGTGCCGATTGATCTGGTCCCAATCCGCCATCCTGACGCAGATCATCTTTTCATGATGGGGGTGAATAAAGCATGAGCTTCACCACCTTCACCCCACTCCTCTGGCTCCTCCTGCTCTTCGGCGCATGCTGGGGCTACTGGCGCTCCTTGGTGGACCGCCCTTCAGGCCTCAAGATCACCTCATTCATCCTCCGCGTGCTCGGCGTAGTGCTCCTCGCTCTCGCTCTATGTCAGCCCTACGCCGGCGAAGAGTCCGACGAAGCACACGTCGTCTTCCTCGTGGACGTCTCGCAGTCCATCGACCTCGAATCCGCCAAAGACGCTCTCAAACAAGTCGAGGCCGGCGTAAAAGCCCTGCGCCCACAAGACACCCATTCCCTCTTCGCCATGGCCAACGGCCTGCGCGACAAAAAGCTCCCAGACTTCACCAAGATGCTAGACGACTGGACCAAAGGCGTCGCAGACGATGCCTTCCGTTCCCACACCCGCCTCGGTGATTCATTGCTCGCTGCCCGCCTCGCATTTCCAGCAGGCAAAGCCAAACGCCTCATCATCTTCAGCGATGGCATCGACACAGAGAACGGCGTGGACGCAGCACTCGAACAACTGCGCCACGAAGGCGTGGATGTGAAATTCGCCCCCCTCAAAACCCTGAGCGAACCCGAAGCCGCACTCGTGAGCCTGGAAAGCACTTCACCCTTCGCATTCCATGGTGAAGTCCTGCGCCTCACCGCCCGCGTGATCGCAAATCAGCCCATGAATTCCCGCGTCCGCCTCCTGAACAAAGGCGTCGCAGTGCAGGAAAAAACCGTCGCATTGAAACCCGGCGAAGACGCCAAAGTCTGGTTCGACACCGAGATGACCACCCCCGGCCCCAGCGTGTGGAGCGCCGAGATCATCCCCGAGCGTGATCACTTCCCCATCAACAATCAAGCCACCACCACCATCACCGTCCGTGGCAAACCCCGCATCCTCGTCCTCCATCAGGACGAGAAAAAAATGCGCCCCTTTATCCGCGCCCTGAAGGAGCAGGACTTCGATGTCGATCTTCGCGGCAAACGCGGCCTGCCCGAAGGCATGGAAGACATGCTGTCCTTTGACGCCATCATGCTCGCAAACATGTCCGCCACCGACATGACCCCGCGCCAGATGGCCCTGCTGCGCAGCTACGTCTCCGACTTCGGCGGCGGCCTCGTGATGACCGGCAGCGAGAACAGCTTCGGTCTCGGCGGCTACTACAAATCCCCGGTCGAAGAAATCCTGCCACTCGTCTCACGCTTCGAAAAGGAAAAAGAGAAACCCTCACTCGCCATGGCCTTGGTCATCGACAAAAGCGGCTCCATGTCCGGCCTGCCGATACAAATGGCCCGCCAAGCCGCCAAGAGCGCTGCAGAGCTCCTCGGCCCGCAGGATCAGATCGCCGTGGTGGCTTTTGATGATCAGGCACAAATCGTCTGCGAGATGACCCCCGCCTCACAGCAGGGCACCATCCAGGCCGCCATCGACTCCATCGCCGAAGGCGGCGGCACCTTCATGTACACCGGCATGGTGGCAGCGAAGGACATGCTGGAGCGCACCACCGCCAAGGTAAAGCACATGATCTGCCTCACCGATGGTCAGACTCAGGAGGCGGATCACATGGGCCTCGTGCAGCAGATGGTAGATAGTGGTATGACGGTTTCCACCGTGGGCCTTGGCGAAGGCTCAGCACGCGAATTGCTCCAACAAATCGCCGAAGCCGGCAAAGGCCGCTATTACGAAAGCAACGATCCCGCCACCCTCCCGCAGATCTTCACCAAGGAGACCACGCAGGCCTCCAAGAGCGCCGTGCAGGAAGGCGTCTTCACCCACATCGGCATCACCGAGCATCCCATGCTCGCAGGCTACGAATCCGAAGGCCTTCCCGTTGTGCTCGGCTACGTCATGACGGAAGCCAAACCCGCAGCCCAGGTGCTCCTCGGCGCAGAAAATGGCGATCCTCTTCTCGCCGTGGGCCGCTTCGGCCTCGGCATCGGTCTAGCCTACACCGGAGATCTCACCGAAGTCTGGGGCGGCGAATGGCTCGCCTGGGACGGCTGCGGCCGCTTCTGGGCCCAAGTATTGCGCGGAGCACTGCGCAAGGCAGATGTGGAAGGCATGGAGTCACGCGGCGAAATCCGCGACGGCGCATGGATCATGAAAATCGAGCGCCGTGGCGACGATGGCGCACCTATCTCCGGCATCCATTGGAATGCGCAGTCCCTCGATGAAAGCGGCAACACCCAGGACATCACCATCCGCGAAACCGGCCTCGGCCGCTACGAGGCACGCATCCCCATCGGCACTCGCAAGCACCTCAGCCTGCGCATGCATGACCGCGATCACGACAAGCTCGAAGTAAAGCACTACCACTCACCCTATCCCGCCGAATACCGCCTCAATGGCAAGACGCCGGAAAGCCTGGCTGCGCTGCCCAAATACGACACCGCCACCATCATCGCCGGACTCGCGCCAGCCAAGCAGTTGCAGCCCATCGGCCACTGGTTCGCATGGAGTGCCTTGGGCATGCTGTTGGGCGGCATCCTCCTGCGGCGGATTTGAGTGGAGCGCCGCCGAATCGTCGGCATAGACTCACGCACCCATGAAAATCGTTCTTCTCGACGCCCACACCGCAAATCCCGGCGACCTCTCCTGGCAGCCCCTCGAAGCCATCGCTGCCTGTGACGTTCATCCACGTACCCCGCTGGATCAAACCGTCGCCCGCTGCGCAGACGCCGAGATCGTCATCACCAACAAAGCCCCCCTGACCCGCGAAATCATCGCAGCACTCCCCGCTTTGAAATACATCGGCGTCACCGCCACCGGCTTCAATATCGTCGATGTCGTCGCCGCCAAAGAGCACGGCATCGTGGTGACAAACGTCCCCGGCTACAGCACCCCCGCCGTCGCTCAGCACGTCATCGCCCTCCTGCTGGAAATGACCAACCACGTCGGCCACTCAGCCAAGAGCGTGGAGGAAGGCGGCTGGGTCAAATGCCCCGACTTCTGCTACTACGATCACCCCATCATCGAGCTCTCCGGCCGCACCCTCGGCATCATCGGCTACGGCGAGATCGGTAGCGCCGTCGCGCGCATTGCCGTCGCCTTCGGCATGAAGGTCCTCGCCTCCAAGCGCACCTGGAAAGAGCCGCCACCCGCTGGCGTCGAAGCCGCTGAAATCGATGACATCTTCCGCCAGTCCGGCGTCATCAGCCTGCACTGCCCGCTCACCGATGCCACCAAGCACCTCGTCGGCGAACGCACCCTCGCTCTGATGAAACCCGAAGCCATGATCATCAACACCGGTCGCGGTCCCCTCGTTGATGAATCCGCCCTCGCCAAAGCCCTCAATGAAGGCCGCATCGCCGGCGCCGGACTCGACGTCCTCTCCGTCGAACCCGCCAAAGCCGACAACCCACTCCTCACCGCCAAAAACTGCCTCATCACCCCCCACGTCGCCTGGGCCAGCCGCGAATCCCGCATCCGCCTCATCGACTCCACCGCCGCAAACCTGAAAGCCTTCATCGCAGGCACGCCGGTGAATGTGGTGAACGGCTGAGTGTTCATCGTTGCCGAGACACACTGTTCTCCGAAAACAAAAAACGCACCGGCGACGATGAGTCGTCCGGTGCGTTTTTTTTGATACAAATAGCTGAGATTTACAGCGCCGCGATAATCGCCTCGCTAATCTCCTTCGTGTTCACCTTCTTAGTGCCAGGAGCACCGCTGAAAATATCACCAGTCCGCAAACCGCTGTCGATGACCTTCTTAACAGCAGCCTCAATACTCGCAGCCTCAGCTTCAAGGCCAAGCGCAAAACGCAGCAACAGCGCCACAGAAAGAATCTGCGCAATAGGATTCGCGATACCCATGCCAGCAATGTCCGGGGCAGTGCCGCCGGAAGGCTCGAACAGGCCGAAGTAAAGGCCATCACCCTTCGGCTTGCCCAGGCTGGCGCTCGCCAGCATGCCCAGCGAACCAGCGATCATCGCCATTTCATCGCTGAGAATGTCACCAAAGAGGTTCTCCGTCACCAGCACGTCAAAGCTCCGCGGAGCCTTGATCAGCTGCATCGCCGCATTGTCCACATAGAGGTGGGCCAGCGTTACATCCGGGTATTCCTTCGCCACTTCGACCATCGTTTCGCGCCATAGCACGGAATTGGTCAGCACGTTGGCCTTGTCCACGCTCGTCACGTGCTTGCTGCGGAGTTGCGCGGCTTTGAAGGCCACATGGCCGATGCGCACGATCTCACTCTTCTTATAAACCATCGTATCGATGACCTCGATGTCGCCATCCGGCAGCGTCGTGCGGCTCTTCGGCTGGCCAAAATACATGCCACCCGTCAGTTCCCGCACGCAAAGCACATCAAAACCGCCTTCCACAAGATCCGCGCGGATTGGGGAAGAAGACGTCAGGGCAGGGTAGCAGATGCCCGGGCGCAGATTGGCAAAAAGGCCAAAGTGCTTGCGCAGCGGCAGCAGCGCACCGCGCTCAGGCTGCTCATTGGGCGGCAGCTTTTCCCATTTCGGACCGCCGACAGAGCCAAAGAGAATCGCATCGCTGGCTTCACAGGCAGCGATAGTTTCAGCCGGCAGAGCCTTGCCCACGGCATCAATCGCAGCACCACCGACAAGCTGGTGGTTGTAGTTGAACTGGAGGCTGGAGCGGGCGGCGACGGCGTCGAGGACTTTGAGCGCCTCGGCCATGACTTCAGGGCCGATGCCGTCTCCGGGGAGGACTGCGAGGTTGTACGTGCGTGACATAAAAGGGCTGGGTCTATGGATGAGAAAGGCGGGAGTGGCAAGCGGCGGGCTGGGGGAATGAAGCCGTTCCTTGAAAATCAGTGGGTTGGACGCGCCAATATCAAAATTATAGAAAACAGTAAATTGTGCTTTAAAAAGCCGCTGTTTTCGATAATTGTTCTAAAATATGCGTCTCGGACTTATGAATATTCCAACAAAAGTAAAAAAGCAGGCGGTGACACCTTCACTTTTTCGCTCCCTAGCGCGCTCTGCCCTTTTCCTGCTCATCTCAAGTTCGAGCCTTTTCTCTCTTCGCGCGGGTGAAGATGATCACGGTCTGAATGATCAGCTTTCTGCCGAAGCCCAGGCTCTGGCTCCCGCCTTTACCCTTCTGGCTCCCGCTGCCACGGTGCTGACGAATCGCATTTCTCAGGGCGAATGGGGCAGCGTCATCTCCTGGACGCCTCACATTCCCGTGACTGCCGCCACCCTGCCGGACGGCCGCTTGCTGACCTTTGCCTCAAACCAGCGCACCACCTTCCCGGTCGGCGCAGAGTTTACTTACGCCGCCGTGTGGAATCCAGCCACCGGCGTCTTCACCGAGATCAACAACACACGCCACGACATGTTCTGCGGTGGTACCTCCATGCTTCCAGACGGCCGGGTGGTCATCAACGGCGGACGCAACACCACCAAGCTCAGCAGCGTGTTCGACTGGCGCACCAATCAGTGGACCGCGCTGCCAAACATGAATGATGGCCGCTGGTACAATACCAGCGTGGCTTTGACGGACGGCAGTGTCTTCACCGTGACGGGAGACGGCGGCACCAATACCGCAGAACGCTGGTCCGCTGCTGGCGGATGGGCGCGTTTGAGCAGCATCAACTGGGCCCCGCAGGTGGCTTTGCCAGGCTACGTCACGCGCTGGCATCCACTCATTGTTGTCGCACCCGATGGCCGTCTGTTTCACGGCGGCCCCACAGACCAGATGAACTGGCTCACGGCCACAGGCACCGGCAGCTTGACCTATTCCGGTGTCAATGTGCCCGGAGCGCACTACCCCAAGGAAGGCAGCTTTGCCCTGTATGACGAAGGCCGCATCTTGGTGGCAGGCGGTTCAGCAAGCACCACCCCCAACGCTAGCGACAGTTCCACGGGCACGAGCACCAACCTGGCATTCACCATCGACATCCGCACCGGCACTCCCGTGCTGGCCAGCGCGCCCTCCATGTCCTTCACCCGCCAGTTTGCCAATTCCGTCATCCTTCCCACTGGCGAGGTGCTCGTCATCGGCGGCAACACCTCCGGCTTGAAGTTCAATGACACCGGCTCCGTGCTGATTCCCGAACTGTGGAATCCCACCACGCGCCAGTGGCGTCAGCTCGCACCGATGAGTGTGCCGCGCAATTACCATTCCCTCGCGCTGCTGCTGCCAGATGGTCGCGTGTGGTCCGGCGGCGGCGGTCTTTCGGGCAACAGCGCGGACCACCGTGATGGCCAGCTCTTCACTCCGCCGATGCTCTACAATGCAGATGGCAGCCTTGCCACACGCCCGGTGATCAATCAGACCCCCTCCTACATCGGCATTGGCACCACCTTTGCCGTGCAGGCCACGCCCGGCATCACCAAGTTCAGCTTCATCAAGATGTCATCGCAAACCCACTCGATGAATACCGATCTGCGCTACCTCAGTCTCCCATTCACTGAGACCTCTCCCGGCGTTTACGTCGTGCAGGGCCATGCCAATCTTAGCGTGATGACTCCAGGCTACTGGATGCTCTTTGGCGTCACGGCCAATGGAGCCTACTCAGTCGCGAAAGTCATTCAGGTCGATCCGGCGCAAAGCGTCACCGTGGCAAATCCCGGCAGCCAGTTCAGTGCGGTGAACGCACCCGCAACATTGGCGGTGTATGGCGTGGCTCCTGGCAATGGCTCAGTGACCTACACCGCCACCGGCTTGCCCACCGGCCTTGCCATCAATGCCAGCACCGGAGTCATCAGCGGCACACCTACCGTCACCGGCACCTTCAGCAGTTCTCGTGTCACTGTGACCGACGGCATCACCACCGCCAGCGCCACCTTCACCTGGACCATCACACCGCCGAACCTGAGCCAAAACTTCACCACCTTCACCTCAGCCGCCGGCCTGCAGCTCAATGGCAGCACCAGCGTGAGCAATGGCGTGCTCGTGCTCACCCCAAACACCGGCAATCAAGCAGGCTCTGCCTTCCTCACCGCACCCGTTCCAGTCTCCGAAGGCACCTCCTTCTCCAGCCGCTTCGTCTTCCGCATGAATGGCAGCGGAGATGGCGCGGACGGCATGACATTCGTTCTGCAAGGAAGCGCCGCCACGGCACTCGGTGCAGCAGGTGGCGGGGAAGCTTATGAAGGCATTTTGAAAAGCCTCGCCATCGAGCTCGACACTTACGCCGGCGGCACCGATCCCAATGCCAATCACCTCGGCATCCTCACCAATGGCGTCGTCTCACCGCACCTGAGCACAGCGACGCCCACCTTTGACATGGAGAATGGAGCCAGTCACACCTTGTGGGTGGACTACGACGGTCCGTCCGACACGCTGCGCATTTATATCGCTCAAGGCGTCAGCACCACCAAGCCCGCCTCGCCTATTCTCACCCAGACCGCTCTGAAGCTCGCCAGCATCGTTGGTCCCAGCGCATGGCTGGGTTTCACCGGCGCGACAGGCGGCTCCGCCAACACGCACGAAGTCCTCGCTTGGCAGGTCAATGTCAATGCCTTCGCCTCTCCCACACCACCCGTCGTGACCAATCCCGGCGCACGCAGCAGCGTCATCAATCAAGCGACCTCGCTGAGCATCCAAGCCACTGACGCAAATCAGGACACGCTGGCTTTCAGCGCTGCCGGTCTTCCCACCGGCCTCTCCATCAATGCCGCCTCCGGCATCATCAGCGGCACGCCGACCGCCGCAGGCAGCTTCCCTGTGACCGTCAGCGTGACCGATGGTAACACAACTCCTGCAACGACATCCTTTACCTGGGTAATCAGCAATGCCCTGACCGTGCAGCAGTCGCAGTCCGCCCCGGCGGGCTCAGGGGCTGCTGTGACCATGACCGCCGCCAGCGCAGGCGGCGCGAACCCACGCTTCCGCTGGAACTTTGGGGATGGCACCCCTCAGACCGCCTACAGCAGCAGTGCCAGCATCAGCCACACCTTCGCCAATCCAGGGCGCTACACCGTGGTCGTGACAGCTACGGATGATTCCGGCGCGGTCGTCACCAGCACCTTCTTCCAGGCCGTTTATGCGCCGCTCACCGCCAAGAAGCCTGCCGTTTCCTCCAGCCTCATCTTCGAAGACCGCACCACTGGCAACGACCGCGTGTGGCTCGTCAATCCGGACACCGATAGCGTGACCGTGCTCGATGCCGTCACTCGCGCCAAGCTCGCCGAAACCAGCGTCGGCACCGCACCACGCAGCCTCGCCCTCGCACCAGACGGTCGCGTCTGGGTCACCAATGCCGAAAGCTCCACCATCACCATCCTCAACGGCACCACCTATGCCGTGGCCAGCACGCTCACCCTGCCACGCGGCTCTCGCCCCTTTGGCATCGCCTTTGATCCGAATGGCACTGCCGCCTACGTGGCTCTCGAAGGCAGCGGACGTTTGCTGAAGCTCAATCCAAGCACCGGCGCACAGATTGCCACGCTCAATGCAGGCCAGCATGCGCGTCACGTTTCCGTCAGTGCGGATGGCGCACGCGTCTATGTCAGCCGCTTCATCACGCCTCCACTCCCCGGCGAAAACACCGCTGCGCCAAACACCACCGGACGTGGTGGCGAAGTACTCGTTGTCACCGCCTCCACACTGGCGATTGAGCGCACCATCCTCCTGCAGCACAGCGAGCAGGCAGACACCCCCACCTCCGCTCACGGCCTCCCAAACTACCTCGGCGCAACGGCCATCTCTCCCGACGGCCTTTCCGCCTGGGTGCCCTCCAAGCAGGACAACATCAAGCGCGGTTCCTTGCGCAATGGCGAGGGCCTCAATCATGATCAGTCGCTGCGCGCCATCGCCAGTCGCATCAATCTCACCACGCAGGCAGAAGACTACGCGGGCCGTGTGGACTTCGACAACGCCGGCATGCCCAGCGCAGCAGCGTTTGACCCTTGGGGCATCTACATCTTCGTGGCCTTGGAAAGCAGCCGCGCCATCGCCGTGGTGGACGCATGGAACAAGACCGTGGTCACCCGCTTCGATGCCGGGCTCGCTCCTCAAGGTCTCGCGCTGTCACCGGATGGCCGCACCCTTTTCGTGCATAACTTCATGAGCCGCACCGTCAGCGTGCACGACGTCAGCAGCCTCATCCAGGGCGGCAGCGCAACACCTGTCACACTGGGTGTGGTGAACACCGTCACCACCGAAAAACTCAGCGCCACAGTGCTCAAGGGCAAGCAGCTCTTCTATGATGCAGCAGACGTACGTCTCGCCCTCCAGGAATACATTTCCTGCGCCTCCTGTCACAACGACGGCGGTCATGACGGCCGCACCTGGGATTTCACCGGCACCGGCGAAGGCCTGCGCAACTCCATCACCCTGCGCGGCCACGGCGCACATGGCGCGCTGCACTGGACCGGCAACTTCGACGAGGTCCACGATTTCGAAGGACAGATCCGCGTCTTTTCCGGCGGCACCGGACTCATGACAGATGCTCAGTTCAACACCGGCACCCGCAGCCAACCGCTGGGTGATTCCAAGGCCGGTGTGAGCGCCGACCTCGATGCGCTGTCTGCTTATGTCACTTCGTTGACCACAGAATCCAGCAGCCCGAATCGCAACACGGACGGCTCCATGACCTCCGCTGCATTGGCTGGCGAGCGCATCTTCCGCCAGCAAAACTGCGCTTCATGCCACAGCGGCGCGGGTTTCACCAACAGCGCGCTCAATGTCTTCCGCGATGTCGGCACCATCAAACAGCCCATCAGCGGCAAACGCCTCAATGGCACGCTCACCGGCTTCGATGTCCCCACCATGCGCGGCCTCTGGGCCACCGCCCCCTATCTGCATGATGGTTCTGCTGCCACACTCGCAGATGCCGTCACCGCGCACCAAGGCGTGACATTAAATACCACCGACCTCGCCAACCTAGTCGCCTATCTCCAGCAGATCGACAACGCACCCGCCACAGCACCGCTGCCAGTCACGGTGGAACTCGCCACCACAGCCCCAGCTTCCCTGAGCGCTCCCTTTGGCGTCACCGCCACTTTCAGTCATCCCGTGACAGGATTCACCCTGACAGACATCAGCGTGACCGGCGGCACAGCCAGTGCTCTCACCGGCTCGGGTGCGAGTTACAGCTTCACCATCACCCCCACGGCCAATGTCACCATCAGCATCGCCGCAGCTCAGGCGCAGGATGCAGACGCGGTGACAAACCTTGCCTCCAACATCCTCACACGCACCTACACACCGGCAGCCAGCGGCCCCGCCTTTGTGAGCCAGGACATCGGCACTGGCTTCCTTGCGGGTTCCACCAGCATCAACATCAGCACAGGCGTTCATACGCTGGTCGCCTCAGGCCAGGACATCTACACCACGGAAGACGGCTTCCGCTTTGAGCAGGTCGTCCTCAATGGCAATGGCGAAGTGCGCGCCCGCGTGCGCAGCTTCACCAATACCAACCCTTGGGCCAAGGCAGGCGTCATGGTTCGCGAGACCCTCGCTGCAGGCTCACGCCACGCCATGATGTTCATCACTCCTCCAGACGCAGGCAATGGCTTCGGCATGGTGTCGCGCCTCACCGCCAATGCCACCACCGGTTATGCTGGTGGCCCTGCCATGAGCACCGCTCCGGACAACTGGGTGCGTCTCGTGCGTGAAGGCAATGTGCTCACCGGTTATGCCTCCGCCAATGGCAGCACCTGGGCGCTCGTGAGCACCACCACCCTGACCAATCTTTCCGCACAGGTGTACGTCGGACTGGCCGCGACCGCTGCCGACAGCAGTTTGACGACCACCGCTGAATTCGACAACGTGCAGGTCATCGGCGCGCAGTCCGCCGTGGCTCCTTCCGTCACACTCAGCACGGCCTCCGGCATCGAGACCGGCCCTTTCACGGCGCAGGTGCAGTTCAGCCAGATCGTCACGGGTCTGACACTGTCTGATTTTATCGTGAACAATGCCACGGCGTCCAACCTCAGCGGCAGCGGCGCAACCTACAGCATCACTTTGACACCCGTGGCTTCGGGTGTGGTGACCGTAAGTCTGCCAGCAGGTGCAGCACAAAATGCAGCAGCCACCAGCAGCACCGCTTCCAATGTGGTCTCTGTGACTTACACGGTGCCTGCCACCGTGGCGCTTGTAGGCCAGGACGTGGGCGAACCCTTGGTCGCTGGCAGCACCACCTTCAGCAGCGGCGTTTACACCGTGAAAGGTTCGGGCAGCGACATCTACGGCACGGCGGACGGCTTCCACTTCGCGCTGACTCAACTCACGGGCGATGGCGAAATCCGCGCGCGTGTCACCAGCCAGACCAACACCAATCCCTGGTCCAAAACTGGCGTCATGATGCGTGAGGCGCTCACTGCCGGCGCACGGCATGTCATGGCCTTCACTACGCCTGCCGGAGAGAACAACGGCTTTGGCATGGTCTGGCGTCCGACGGCCAATGCGGCCACAAATTACGCGGGTGGTCCTGCCTTGAATGCAGCTCCGAACAACTGGGTGCGCCTGGTCCGCAGCGGCACCACCATCAGCGCTTACGCTTCCGCCAATGGCAATGCCTGGACGCTCATGAGCACGGCCACGCTGACTGGTCTCTCAAACACCGTGTATGTCGGCCTAGCGGTCACATCCTCCTCTCCTTCCGCTCTGGCCACGTCCACCTTTGACAACGTGCAGATCGCCGGTGCGCAGGCAGTGGTGGCTCCGGCAGTGACCCTTGGCGCGGCATCTTCGACCGAAGCAGGGCCGTTCACCGTTCAAGCGCTGTTTAGCCAGGCGGTCACCGGACTTGCCCTCAATGACTTCGTGGTGACGAATGCCACAGCGTCCAATCTCACCGGCTCTGGCACCAGCTACAGCGTGACGCTGACTCCCACAGCCACCGGTGTGGTCACGGCGACACTGCCTGCCAATGCGGCGCAGAATGCGGGTGCAGTAGGCAACACGGCTTCGAATACCGTGAGCGTCACCTACACGCCACCAGTGGTGATCGCCTTGCAGGGACAAGATGTCGGCACCGTTCAGCTCGCAGGCAGTACCGCCTACAACAGCACCACGGACACCTACACGCTGAGCGGGGCAGGGGAGGAAATCTTCTTCGCCGCAGATGGTTTCCACTACGCCAGCACGCAGCTCACCGGCAATGGCGAGATCCGCGCGCGCATCACCAGTCAGAGCAACACGCACCCTTGGGCCAAAACTGGCGTCATGATCCGTGAAGGCCTCACCGCAGGCGCTCGCCACGTCCTCGCCTTCACCACGCCTGCGGTGGAAAACAACGGCTTCGGCATGGTCTGGCGTTCCACGGTCAATGCACCTGCCGACTATGCCGGCGGGCCAGCAGTGAATACCCCTCCCAACAACTGGGTCCGCATCGTGCGCACGGGCGACACTCTGACCTCCTATGCTTCGGCCACTGGCAATGCCTGGACATTGATCGACAGCACGACATTGACCGGGCTCGCAAACGTCGTCCGCATCGGTCTGGCGGTCACGTCTTCTTCTCCTGACGACCTCGGTGTTTCCACCTTCGACAATGTGCAGATCATCCAGGCCGCCCCCACGCCGCCAGCAGCCACCGTCGTCAAAAATGTTCTGGCCTCTTCCCCCCCCGACATTCAGACCACCTCCCTTTCATCCACCTCAACACAGCCCGTTGCGGATGCAGATCTGGATGGTGATGGCGTCAGTGACCTCATCGAATACGCTCTTGGCAATGACGGCAGCTTCGATGGCGGCTGGTGGCTGACCACCACGAGCGATGGACGCGTGGATGCGCATCTCAACCATCCTCGCAGCATCACCGGAGTTTCTTTCCTCCTGGAAAGCTCGACCGATCTCCGCACCTGGACATCATTGATGCTGGCACCCACACCTTCACCTCTGAGCGGTGACATGGAACAGCTCACCTGGAGCGGCATCAGCAGTCTGAGTGGTCAGGACAAGCAGCGTGGCATCCTGCGCCTGCGCGTGACGTACCGCGACGGCACCAGCGCCGTCACCACACCTCAGGCCTGGCAGCGCTTCACTTTCACCGCTGGTTCGCAGACAGCAGGCATCTCCCTTGTAAATGCACCGTTGTATGCCGGTTACATCGAGCAGTTGTCCGGTTCGTCCGCGCTCATCCTCGCAAATGCGCAGTCGGTTCACGTCGATGCCGCCACTGCCTGCTATCTCGAAGTGCTGGACGGCTCACAGGCCGGCCATCGTTTTGAAATCGCCAGCTTCACAGCGGGCGTCGCCACGCTGGTTTCCGCTTCACCGCTCAGCACGCTCCAAACGCTGCCGGAAGACTTGATGGGTGCTCGTGTGGTGCTGCGTCCGCATGTGACGCTGGCGCAGGCTTTCCCAGTGGAAGTGTTTCAGGCCGCAGCGGTGGCAGAAGCCGCCGATCAGGTGCTCTTCTATGAGAACGGTGCATGGCATACCCATTGGCTCTCCGCACGTTCCGGCGTCCGCCAGTGGGTCTCCGCCGACGACACCGCGCAGCTCTCCCAGAACGCAAAAATCATCCCTCCCGGCACCGGTCTCATGGTCAAAGCCGTCACCCAGTCCAAGTCGGCCACCCTCACGGGCCATGTGCGTGTGGGCCCTTGGCGCAAATCCTTGAATGCAGGGCAAAACCTTCTGGCCATGCCCTGGCCCATGGACGCCACCCCGCAGGGCCTCGGCCTGACCGCTGAGGCGGGCTTCACCGCCTCCACCAGCATGACCAGCGCCGACCAGCTTCTGCTCTGGCAGGCCGACAGCGTGGCGGGAGCCACCACTTATGACACCTTCTGGCTGCTCAATCGTGCTCCCACCGCCTACTGGACGGCAAAAGGCAGCGCTTCCCTCCTGAACGTTAGCGCCACGCTCCCACTCCCCGCAAATCGTGCGTTTTTCTTGAAAGTGCAGCCTGCCACCGCAGCTCATGGCTGGGTTCTCCCATAAATTCACCACCCTCCCGCCTCCAAAAAAACACGGCCAACAATCGCAAACTCCCCAAACTTCCTCTTGCCAAAAAGAGACTTTATGGTTCCTTCGCGACCCCACATCCTAGAGCACACAACGCCTGACAAGTTGTCCGGCCATTCAAACGAACCATGAGCGAAGCAACCACCACCGATTTCACCTCCTTCAAGATCCACGAAAAAGACACTGGCAGTTCCGATGTCCAGGTGGCCCTCTTGACGAAGCGAATCAACGATCTGACGCAGCACCTTGGCAAGCATCAGAAAGATCACTCCACACGTCGCGGCCTCCTTCAGATGGTCGCACGTCGTCGCAAGCTGCTTGACTACCTCAAGCTGACCGCCAACGAGCGCTACCAGAAGCTGCTCAAGAGCCTCAGTCTCCGCCGCTAACAGAATTTTACGAGGGGTGATGCCACGTGCATCGCCCCTTTTTTCTGTAGCAGGCTTCTACACGCATGTCGGCAAAGCCGATGTTCATGCTGCATGGTACGCATTGCCGTACCAACGCCGGGCCGAAGCCTGGAATCTATTTTCACCCAAACCAAACAAACAACACAAGCCAACCTATGGCCATTCATACACAAAAAATCCAGCTCGGTGCTGGTACCCTCGAAATCGAAACCGGCAAGTTTGCCAAGCTTGCTGACGGCGCTGTTACCGTGCGTCTCGGCGACACCATCATCCTCGTTACCGCTGTCTCCGCGACGAAAGTCAAAGACGGCCAGGACTTCTTCCCCCTCTCCGTTGAGTACAAGGAAAAAGCCTCCGCAGCAGGCCGCTTCCCTGGCGGTTACTTCAAGCGCGAAGGTCGCCCTACGGAAAAGGAAATCCTCACCTGCCGCATGACGGACCGCCCATTGCGTCCGTTGTTCCCGAAAGGCTACTACTACGACACCCAGGTCGTCGCCATCCTCCTCAGCGCTGACGGCGAAAACGATCCGGATATCTGCGCTATGAACGGCGCGTCCGCCGCTCTCTGCGTCTCGGACATCCCCTTCGCAGGTCCAGTCGGTGCCGTCCGTATCGGCCGCATCAATGGTGAGTTCGTCGTGAACCCGACCCAGAGCCAGCGCCTCGAAAGCGACCTGGACCTCGTCTACGTCGGCAACAAAACCGAAGTCGTCATGATCGAAGGCGCCGCCAACGAAATCCCAGAAGCGGAATTCGTCAAAGCCCTCTACTTCGCACAAACCGAAGTCGCCAAGATCGTCGTCGCTCAGGAAGAACTCACCAAGCTTGCCGGTAAGGCCAAGCGCGAAGTTCCTCTCATGCTCGTGAAAGACGAACTCCTCGAAATCGCCTACGCAGTTGCTGGCGATCGCATCGAAGGCGCTCTCTACACCCCTTCCAAAGTGGCTCGCGGCAAAGCCGTCGGCGCTCTCAAGGACGAAGTCGCTGAAGCCATCAAGGCCAAGTTCCCAGAAGCCACCGGCTTCGAAGTCAGCCAGGCCTTCGACTACCTCCAGAAGAAAGCCTTCCGCATCTCCATCCTCGACAAGAAGAGCCGTTGCGATGGCCGTGGCATCGACCAGCTCCGCCAGCTTTCCGGCGAAGCCTCCGTGCTTCCCCGCACTCACGGTTCCGCCAGCTTCACCCGTGGCGAAACGATGGCTCTCTCCATCGCTACCCTCGCTCCAGCTGACGAAGCTCAGGAAATGGACACCTACGCAGGTGGCCCAGACTCCAAGCGCTTCATCCTTCATTACAACTTCCCTCCGTTCTCCGTCGGTGAAACCGGCCGCTTCGGTGGTCAGAATCGTCGTGAAATCGGTCACGGTGCCCTCGCTGAGCGCTCCATCGAGCCAGTCATCCCAGCCAAGGAAGTCTTCCCTTACGCCATCCGCGTGAGCAGCGAAGTCATGGAGTCCAACGGCTCCACCTCCATGGCCTCCGTTTGCTCCGGCGTCATGGCCCTCCTTGACGCAGGCGTTCCTCTCACTCGCCCCGTCGGTGGTATCAGCGTCGGTCTCGTCTCCGAGTTCGAAGGCGACACCATGACACGCTACCTCACGATGCTCGACATCATCGGCAGCGAAGATCACTTCGGCGACATGGACTTCAAGCTTTGCGGCACCTCCGAAGGCGTCACCGGCTACCAGCTTGACCTCAAGCTCGCTGGTCTCCCTCTGAGCATCCTCGAAGAAGCCATCGTCAAGGCCAAGGAAGGCCGCACCCAGGTTCTCTTCGCCATGGCTCAGGCCATCGCTGAAGTGAAGCCCCTCAGCCCGTATGCTCCTCGCATCGAGATCGTCAAGATCAACCCTGACAAGATCGGTGAGCTCATCGGTCCTGGCGGCAAGAACATCAAGGCCATCCAGGCTGAGTCCGGCGCTGAAATCAGCATCGAAGACGACGGCACCGTTTACATCTATGCTTCCCGCAAGGAAAGCCTCGAGCGCGCAGTCGAAATGATCAGCGGCACCTCCCAGGAAATCGAAGTCGGCAAGATCTACACAGGCAAAGTCGTCAGCACCACAAACTTCGGTGCCTTCATGAACCTCGGTGGCAAGAAGGACGGCCTCATCCACATCAGCGAACTCGCCGACTTCCGCGTCAACCGCACCGAAGACGTCGTCAAGACCGGCGACATCGTCTCCGCCAAGTGCATTGGCATCGACGACAAGGGCCGCATCAAGATGAGCCGCAAGGCCGCCATGAAAGACAAGGACGCTGCCGCCGCCGCTGGCGACGCCGCCCCTGCTCCTGCTGAAGACGTAGGCTAAGCCTCACCTTCCAATACTCAAAACCACGAAGAGGCCGCTGCAAAGCGGCCTCTTTTTTTTGGAGCGCGGAATTTATTCCGCAGCACTCCGCAAGCCCCCTCGCTCTTCCCCGCGCCACAGCGAAGATCACCGAGCGCCCCCGCACTCAATCTGATCATCATGGACGCAGGCGACGATTTATGAGGTGGCACCAAGTTTAAAGAAAGGATTGCGTGCAGGTGGTCATTCTGAGAGAACTGCACCCAACCAGCTCCAGCCATGACTTCACGCCGTTCCTTCATCTCCCAGTCTGCCCTCGCCTTCACCGCTCTGTCAGCCAGCCGTGTGCTGGGTGCGAATGAAACCATTCGCATTGCCTCCATCGGCCTCGGTGGACAAGGCATGGGCAATGCCAGCCGCATGGCCAAAGTCCCCGGCGTAGAAATCGCCTACCTGTGCGATCCGGACACGGCGGCCCTGGACCGGGCCAAAAAAGTTTACCCAAATGCCAAGACCACTCAGGACCTGCGCAAGGTCATGGAGGACAAGACCATCGACGCCGTAGTTGTCTCCACCGGCAATCACTGGCACGTCCTCGCCTCCATCTGGGCCATGCAGGCTGGCAAAGACGTCTATGTCGAAAAGCCCGTCTCCCACAACATCTGGGAAGGCCGCAAACTCGTCGAAGCCGCACGCAAGTACAACCGCATCGTGCAGGGTGGCACGCAGCAGCGCAGCGATCCGCTGCAGGATGAAATCAAAACCTTCCTCGATGAAGGATCCATGGGGAAAATCAAATACGTGCGCTGCAATCACTACAGCATGCGCGCCTCCATAGGCAAACTCGCACAGCCTCTCACCCCGCCCACAACGGTGGACTACGACCTCTGGCTCGGCCCTGCAAAAGACGAGCCCATCTACCGCGAAAAATTCCACTACGACTGGCATTGGAACTGGAACACCGGCAACGGCGAGATGGGCAACTGGGGCCCGCATATCCTCGATGACCTGCGCAACGTCGTCTTCCGCGATAAAGTGCCGCTGCCAAAGCGTGTCATCGCCGGCGGTGGCCGCTTCGCATGGGATGACGCCGGCGAATCGCCCAACACACACTTCGCCTACATGGAGACCGGCAGCATTCCCGTCATCGTCGATTTCCACAACCTGCCACGCCAAAAGGGCATCAAGGCCCCGGACGTCTACCTGCGCCGCCGCACCGGTGCTTTCCTCATCATCGAATGCGAAGGCGGCTACTACACCGGCAGCCGTGGCGGCGGCACCGCCTTTGATGCCGAAGGCAAGAAACTCCACATCTTCAAAGGAGATGGCGGCAAAAGCCATGCGGCAAACTTCATCGACGCCATTCGCAGTCGTAAGCAGGAAGACCTCAAAGCCGAAGTCGAAAAAATCCACTTCTCCAGCGCCTGGTGCCATCTCGCCAACAACTCCTTCCGCCTCGGTCAAAAATACAACCGCGAACAAGCCGAAGCCGCCGTCAAAGACTTCCAGCCATGGAACGACGTCATCGCCGACTTCCACGAGCACCTCATCAAAAACGAACTCGATGCCTCCACGCTAAGCATCAAGATGGGGCCCATGCTGGAAATCGACAGCACCAAAGAAACCTTCATCGGCGACACCGCGACACCAGAAGCACTCGCGCTCCTCACCCGCGAATATCGCCCAGGTTTTGAAGTCCCGCAGGCAGTGTGATCTTGGCATGAAAAAGCGTCAGGAGAAATCTCCTGACGCTCTCACGTGATTCACTAGGCAGTGAGAATCAGTTGATCATTTAGGCACCGCAGGCGCTTCCGGCGGAGCCGCAGGAGCAGGAGCAGGAGCAGGAGCAGGAGCAGGAGCCGCTGGGGCTTCTGGTGCTGCAGCAGGAGCCGGAGTCAGCGCTGCCTTCGCCTTCGCGGCGGCTTCTTCAATAGCCTTGGCTGCTTCAGCAGCTTTCTTCTCTGCAGCTTCCTTGAGTTCAGCGGCTTTCTTCTCAGCGGCTTCCTTCATCTCAGCTGCCTTCTTTTCAGCGGCAACTTTTTCAACTTCCAATGCCTTGGCGGCAGCTTCGGCGTTGGAATCGATGGCTTCCTTGATCGCTTCGGTGGCTTTTTTCGTGTCTTCGGAGGCCTTGGCGCTCTCCGGGGTTTTCTCGCAAGAGGTGATGCTGCCAGCGAGCAGCCCGATCAGAATGAGTGGGGTGATTTTCATAGTTTGGGACTAAAGCGTCTATGCTTTGAAGCTTTTTACAAGCCGTAATAAGCAATAGAGGGTAATAAGATAACTATTTAGCGTCAAGATTCAACTCACTCAGGACATTCGCTTTGATTTCGACTTCCTTTTCGGCCTTTTTGTCGCCCTCGCTGCGCACCACCAGCACTGTGCCTGCAGGAATGAAGAACTTGGAATCCGCATCATACGAGTAAGTCAGTTTTTTTCGATTCCCTTCGCCATCCTTCGGGCCAAAAATCTCCCAACTGCCAGGCGTGCTGGAACTGACTTTCAAGGTTCCGGCATTCAAAGTCAGAGCCTTGGTGATCATCTTGCCCGCCTGCACTTCCACTTCCATCTGAGCCGCAGCCGCACCACGTGTCGCCACGATGAGGTACTTGCCTGCAGTAAGGTGAAATTTAGGCTGCGCATCGTAGCTGTAGGTCGTCTTGGGCCGTTCACCTTCAGCATTGGCTTCGCCCAACACATCCCAGTTGATGTCTCCAGGCGCAGCTTCGGCTCCTTCGGCCATGAGGGCGCTCACGGTCAATGAACCAGCGTTGATGATGACCGGGATTTCAGTGAGCTTGCCAGCGAGGACTTCGACTTCCTGTTTTCCCTTGGCGCTGCCCCAATCGAGCTGCACGAGGTATTTCCCAGCAGGCAGGCTGAGCGTGGGCACGGCATCATAGCTGTAGCCTGCCTTTTCCCGGTTGCCTTCGGAATCGGCGGCGCCAAAAACCTCCCAGGTGACATCACTGGAAAGTGGTTCCGCTCCTTCTACGGCAAGTGCGGAAAGTTTGATGCGGCCTGCGCCGAGAGAAACCACCTTTTCCAGCATGGCTCCAGCCTTGATCTCCACCATCACTTTGCCCTTCGCATTGCCCACGACGACTTCGACCTGAAACTTGCCTGCGGGCAGCGAAAGTGTGGGCTGCGCATCGTAGCTGTAGGCCACCTTGGGGCGATTCCCCTCGGCATCGGCTTCCCCAAAGACATCCCAGTTCACTCCGTCAGCCACCGGTTTGCCGCCTTCTTCCATGATGACGGAAAGCTTCAATTTACCGCTGCCAAGCAGGATGACAATGTTCTGCGTCTCTCCCGCTTTGACTTCGACCTCTTGCTGTCCCTTGGCGCTGCCGTATTCGGCTACGACCAGGCACGGCCCAGAGGGCAGGGTGAACATGGGCTGCGCATCGTAGCTGTTGCCGAGCTTCTTGCGCTGGCCCTCGGCGTCGGGTGGAGAGAAAATGTCCCAGCTGATGTCTTTGGAAATGGCTGCCTGTCCCTCCGCGCTGATGGCGCTCAGCTTGAGGTTGCCGCTGCCCAGGACGACCTTCACTTCCTGCGGTGCTCCATCCTTCACCGTGACCTCCACGCTGGCGCTGGCGTCGCCGCGTGTGGCCTTCAGCAGATACTTGCCGGCAGCCACCTTGAGGAAAGGTTTGGCTTCATAACTGGTGGCAATGGTTTCGCGCTGACCTTCCGCATCCGCAGGGCCGTAGAGATCCCAGGACACATCTTTTTCAAAAGCCGTGCCACCTTCCTTGGCGTAAGCGACAGCCTTGATGCCGCTCTCTGCAAACACCACTTCTTTGGTCACGGTGTCGCCCTCCTTCACCGTCGCCTCGAGTTCGACGACTTTGCCGTTCAACTTGGCGCTGAGGGTATATTTGCCCGCTTTCGGCAGCTCGGTGCTCCAGCGGCCGCCGCTGCCCGTCGCGATGGCGTTTTCACCGCCACCTTCCGCAAACACCTGGAATGTCGCTCCTTCAATCAGAGCGCCACCGGAAGATTTTTTGGCTTCAATGACCAGCGTTGTCACCGGCTTTGCCACCTGCTTCATGGCAGTTTCGAGCGAAGACTTCAGCGACGCAGCGTCCTTGGCCGTGAGGTACATCCCGCCAGTTTTCTTTGCAAGACACTCGAGCCCTGAGGACTCGCCCGGTTTGAGATCGAAACCGATCACATGGCAGGTGAAGTCGATGCCGAGCCGCTCCAGCTCCTCCGCGGCCATGCACGGATCATTGTGACAAGTCTCCACGCCATCGCTGACCAGGATCACGGACACCTTCACCTCCTCAAATTTCAAATACTTGGCAGCCTGGATCACAGCCGCTGTCAGCGGCGTCTTGCCTTTCGGTTCCAAAGCGGCCACCGCTTTCAAGATCGCTGCCGAACTTCCGGGCTGCGGTGGCACCAGCAGTTCAATGTCCTCACAGTCGCCTTTCTTGCGATGTCCGTAGGCCATGAGGCCCAGCTCCATGCCCGGAGCAATGGAGCCCACGATGTCGCTCACCACCTTCTTCGCGATGTCGATCTTCACCCCACCCGGCACCTGTCCGTACATGCTGCCCGAGGCATCAAAGACGATGATGGCGCGCGAGGCGGTGGCAGATTGTTGTGCCAGAACATTCGGTGTTCCGGTGAGCAGCGCCCATCCTGTCAAAACAGTGGTAAGGAAACGATTCATAAGGGTATTTTTCGGGTGTGTTGAAAATGACTCGATGCATTGACAAACCACCGCCGAATACCGTCGAAAATATTACAAAAATAATGACGAGCCATGGCTCAAATCACAGGGTGCAACTTCTGCAATGCATCAGCGGTGGCCGGAAAAGCCCCGTATTCTGTCACCAGCGCGGTGACGAAAGACGCGGGAGTCACATCAAATCCATCGTTCCGTGCCTGAGTTCCGGCCGGGGCGATCAACACTTCTTCACGCACTCCCGCTGCATTCAGTCCCGGCATGTGCGTCACCTCCCGCGCGCTGCGCTGTTCGATGGGAATGTCGCGAATGCCATCCGTGATCGTCCAGTCAATGGTGCTCACAGGCGTCGCCACGTAAAACGGCACATCATGCGCCTTGGCCGCCAGCGCTTTCAGGTAAGTACCGATCTTGTTCGCCACATCACCCTGCGCCGTGACGCGGTCCGTGCCGACGATCACCACATCCACCATCCCGCGCTGCAACAAGTGCCCGGCATTGTTATCCACGATCAATGTGTGCGGCACGCCATGCTCCTTGAGTTCAAACGCCGTCAGCGACGCCCCCTGGCCACGTGGCCGCGTCTCACTCACCCACACATGCACGTTCATGCTCGCATCATGCGCCTGATAGATCGGCGAAATCGCCGTGCCCCAGTCCACCGTCGCCAGCCAGCCCGCATTGCAGTGCGTCATCACATTCAGCGTCGCAGCAGGATCTGCCTTCTTCGCCTGAATGGCCCGAAACAATTCCAGCCCATGCCGCCCAATGGCATGATTCGTCTCCACATCATGCTCGCAAATCGCCAGCGCTTCGTCCCACGCGGCGGCAGCACGCTGTTCCACCTCAAGCGGCATTACCACACGCCTCACCCGGTCCAGCGCCCAGCGCAAATTGATCGCCGTGGGGCGCGTCGCATGCAGAACTTCATAGGCCCGTTGCAGCGCAGCATCCGTGGCATCTTCCCTCAGCGCAAAGAACAAACCAAACGCAGCCGTCGCACCAATCAGCGGCGCACCACGCACACGCATGACCTGGATGGCCTCAGCGGCGTCTTCCATCGTCCGCAGCTCGCGCCACTCCACCTGATGCGGCAGAAAGGTTTGATCAATAATGCGCGCACTCTGCGTGGCGTGATCCGCTTCGATGGAGCGGTGCGGCTTGCCGTGAATATTCATGCGAGGGAGATTTCTGAAAAGGAAGTGATGGCAGCGTGATCGTTCGGCGGGGCAGGTGAGTTGCCGGGGCGCACCGCCAGTGCGGTGAACATGCCCGCATTTCGCGCCGCATTCAATTCCTCCACAACATCACTGACAAAGAGAATTTGATCCGCTGGCAGGACGCAATCCGCCGCAATGGCCAAATAGCTGGCAGTCTCACGTTTGGACCCCGTCGTGGTATCATAGTAGCCGGAGAAATGCGTCGTGAGATCACCACGCTTGGTGTGCGCAAAGAAAAGCTTCTGTGCATGCACACTCCCAGAGGAGTAGATGCGGATTTCGCGCCCCTCGCGAAACCAGTCAGCCAATGCCTGCGGCACATCGTCAAAAACTCGGCTGCACAGCTCGCCATTGCGGAAGCCCTCCTCCCAGATCATCCCCTGAAGCTGCTTCAAACCAGTCACCTTAGCGTCCGCCTCCATCAATCGATGCACAGCAGCTTCAGCCTCCGCTGGAGAAAGAAAGGCAGGCACACCCGCATCGCGTGCAAGTTGTGAAATCACCTCCGCCCCCCAATGCATGGCAAGGTAAACTCCTGCGCGCTGCCGCGCATACGGAAACATCACGTCTTGCACAAACGCCAGTGGCGACACAGTGCCTTCAATGTCCAGCAGGATCAGTTTGCCCCCAAACGTGATCATGCGGCGATGGCCGCAGCCTGCTCAAGGCGGAAGCCTTTGGTCGCAATAGGGGTTGGGCCGAAACACAGTGGCTGATAACCGCTGGCAATCGCGTCACCCGTGTACTCCGGCGTCCAGCCGGCCTTTTCGCGAAACAGGCGGATCGCACGGATGGTGCGGTCGGCGCACAGATCAAACCAGTGCTTGGTACCTGCGGGGACGTTGATCAGATCGCCTGCTTCGATCTCGATGGAGAAGACTGGATCCCCATTTTCGGGATTGATGTAAAAAATGCCTCGTCCTTTGAGAATGAAGCGCACCTCATCCTCGGCATGGCGGTGCTCCTGGTTAAACTTGCTGAGCATCTCCTGCAGTCCGGGCACATCAGGGGTCACGTTCACGACATCAGCGGTGATGTAGCCGCCGCTCTGCTTCAGTGCTTCCACCTCGGAAGCATACGCCGCCAGGATTTCTTCCTGCGAGGCATCGCGGTCGATGCGCCCCGCCACCGGCCAGCGATCGTAATGAATGCCATACGACAGGAGAAAATGACGGATGCTGTCCGCATCGTGAATGACACGGTCTGCGGAGGGAATGCGGATGTGGGCCATGGGTGATTGCGCCTCAAAACGCGCCAAAGAGCAATCGCTTCTGTGTGACGACTTCGAAAAGAAACTCCAGCACCTCGACCTGCCGCCGTGCGGCGTCGATGCTCTCTCCCCAGGTATAAAGACCGTGGCCTGCCATCAGGAAACCATGCCGCAGCGCGCTCGCAGGATCTCGCAGCCTTGCATCAATCACCGTCGCCAGCGCAGCAATGTCCTGCGTGTTCGGGTAAATCTCGATCCAGGCTTCGGACTCATGCGTGGAGATGCCAGCAATCCCTTTCAGCATTTCATATCCGGCAATCCGCAGCCCCCCGTCCTTCAGAAAGTGCTCGCTCAAGACCGTCGCCGCCACGGAGTGCGTATGCAGCACCGCCCCCGCACCATGCTTCGCCAGCACCGTATGCAGCAGCGCTTCCGCTGAGGGCTTTGGAAAGCTTTCATCCAGTGCCCGCGCCTCTTCATCCACCATCACAAACTGGTCCGGCTCCAGTCGTCCTTTATCAAAACCGCTGCCAGTCATCAGCAGCGTCAGCGGCTCACGCTCAATCACCGCACTGTAATTGCTGCTCGTTCCCAGCGACCAGCCACGCCGGTGAAAATCCCGCCCGCACTCGATGAGTTCACGGGTCAAAGAATCAATCGGCTCGGTGGCGGCGGGTGGGGCGTTTTCAGCGGGCATGTGGCCTGGATGATTCGGGCCGTGGCAGGCCTGTCAAACTCGCTCGCGTAGCAAAATCCTCACATCCCATCAGGGCTTACTCATGAGCAACAGCAAACCATCCGGCTGTCATGGCCTGGTGTGTCCTTTGCGTCGTTTCTGTCCTTTTTGTCCTTCTGACGGGACGCCGCGCTTGTCTTGGCCTGTTCAAGCTTAACCCCTGACATCCCCCCATGCCGCCCTCATTGCCAACTGGACTTCACCGAACCGGATGGCTATTTTCCCCCTATGAGCACTCCCTCGAATGGCGACCACGATCTGGACATTGCCAAGGTCAACCAGCGCGCCCAGGACATCGAGAACAAACTGCCCAAGCTCAAACAGGTCTTCGAACAGGCGAAAATCATGCTCAGCATGGTGAAGGACTACTGGGCCGGCACCTACCGCGAGATCCCCTACTGGGCCATCAGCGCAGTGTCGCTGGCGCTTCTCTACGTCCTCAACCCCGCAGACGTCGTCCCCGACGTCCTCATCGGCGTCGGCTATCTCGACGATGCCACCGTCGTCGCCTTCTGTTTGAAACTCGTACAGCGCGAACTCGAACGTTATGAAGAATGGCAGGCCGCCCAGGCCAAAGCCCCCAAGGTTGTGGACCTGTGATCACCTCACCGTCCGCCGCTCTCTGAATCGTCCTCGTCCTCCTACTCGAACTCGTCCTCGATCCTACCGCTTCGTTCCCCACGGAACTTGCAGGTGTACCACCTGTTCGCTGTTCACAGTTCAGGAGTCCCACGCCATCCCACAACACAAAAAAACCGCCGTGCAGAAACCCTGCACGGCGGTTCTAATTCAATCAATTCTCGCAGTCCTTACTTCGCAGGCGTGCCATAGACCTGAACTTCACAGTAGTGGTTCATGTCGTTGCTCGTGTTGCCATTGCTCCAAAGGCGCACATAGCGGGCCTTGATGCCCTTGGCATCGATGACGCGGCCATGGTTGGTTTCCACGTAGGCTGGATCGCTGCCCTTGCCCATTCCGGAGGTGTCGTCGTGGTCGGAGTTAAACAGGGTGGTGACACCCGTCTTGAACTCAGCATCGTCAGAGACCTGCACTTCCACGTCAATGTAGGCCTGAGCCTGCTTGTGGTAGTGCCACATGGCGATCTTGTAGAGGTTCGACTCCGCACCGAGGTCGATCTGCACCCACTGTTTGCCGGGCATCAGTTCAACGAAGGAGCCATCAGCACCGTCGGCATCACCGTCGGTCACAAGGCTGAGTTCACCAATGATTGGCGCAGTGTCAGAACTGGTCACCGTCTTGCCTTTGGCAAGGTTGGTGGTGCCTTTCGGGACCATGATGGACTTGATCACCTTGCTGGGATCGGCCTTCTCAAGGTTCGGCAGCTCAGCAGGCACCGGCGTGCCGATGAACATGGGCTTCGGGAACTCGAGTGCGATCTCGACAAGATCACCAGCAGGAGCAGCGGCTGGGGCGTCGGCTTTCGTTTCTTCTTTCTTGCCGCATGAGGCAAGGGTAAGGACGAGCGCGAGGCCCGTGAGGATGTGGAGGGTGTTTTTCATGGGGAACTTGGCTGAATGTTAAGTGAGTTTTGTGTTTCCAAGGCCGATCAGGCCTGGAAGTCTTCGGGCTTGAAGATGTATTTGCCACCTGCCTCCTTGGCCTCATAGGCCTTGAGCACAGTGACGCAGGACCTGAAGGCGGCTTCGACGTTGCAGGTAAGGTGCGCAGGATCTTTCATCTGCACCGCCTCGATGAAGTTCGCCACGTGCGGCGTATGTGGTTTGACCTTGAGTTTTCTGGCCAGTTCCCATTGCGCCAGTGCCTTGCTCTCGCGCACGTCTGCCACGCTGACGGCACCGTAGGACGGAGGCTTGGGCTTTTCCCAGTCACGCGGCTGTTCCCAGAACTTGTTCTTGGCCTTGTCAGCCGCCTTCATGATCGGAGGATTGTCACCCAGGGCGAATGCTTCCCAGTCCTGGCCGGGTTCGGCGTAGAGCTGGTTGCCATTCGTGTCGAGTTCGGAGATGATGGCCGTGCCGCCGACTCCCATGTGCTTTTCATACGCACCCTGGGAACCCGTGGTGGTCAGCACCTGATAGTAGGCGCGCAGCGCTCCAGCTGCCGTCTTGAATTCGTAGATGCACATCATGTTGTCTGGCAGCTCGAATTTCGGGCGGCCTTCCGTTCCATCGAAGTAGTCCACGCCGCCGGAGGCGATGACCGAGACCGGAGTGGACTCATACATCCAGTTGAACATGTCGATCTGATGCGCGCCCAAGTCGGACAGCGGGCCTGCACCATACTTGGAGAAGAAGCGCCAGTTGCGGTACTCTTCCAGGCTGTTGTAGCCATGTTTGGTCAGCACTTCCTGGGAGATGTCATAGCCCTTCACCGCCCCCTGCGGGGCGCTGCCGGACACACCACGATTCCACTGCGCATACGCGTGCGTGATCCGGCCCAGCATCTTGCCGGGCTTGATCACATTGTCGCGCAGGTTGATGTAGCGCGGATTGGAATGGCGCTGATGGCCGATCTGGAAGATCCCGGGGTTCGCCTTGCCGGCGCGCACCATGTCGCGTGCACCCTCGATCGTGTTGCTCATCATCTTCTCGCAATACACGTGCTTGCCCTTTTCCAGGCACAGGCGCGAATACGGAGCGTGCATGAAGTCAGGCGTGGCGATGAACACTGCCTCAATCGACGGCTCCTTGTCCAGCATCTCGTTGATGTCTTCATAGACCTTGATGTCGCCTTCGACTTGAGCCTTGTTTTCACCCAGGAAGCCACCGCGAGTCTTCGCGATGGAGAATTTCCAGATGTCGCACATCGCCACCCACTGGATGCCGGGCACGTCTTTGGAGGCCACGCGCAGGGCATTGCCCTGAGCACCGCAACCAACAAGCGCGCACTTGATCGTGCGGCCTTTTTCGGTCGCCTGTGCGACCGCGTTCTTGCTGGTGGCGAGGTAGATTCCGCTGCTCGTCAGAGCACTGGTGCGGAGGAAGCCGCGACGGTCCATGAAACGGGACAGCGGCGCTGGGGAGGAGGGAAGGGGCTGGGAATTCATAGGTGCATATGGGCGAGTGGGTTCACTGCCAAAGCCGACGCGAAGTCGTGGTTATGCCTTCTTGCGGGCAAGGAGTCCGTCGATCGAGAAGGTTTTCGCCTTCGCGGTCACGAGTGCGGCTGCCACAATGAGAATGGAAAGACCGATGTTGCTGACGATTTCCGTGTCATCCGGCAGGGCCGCAAGTCCCAGACCCAGGGAGAGAAACACCAGGCCGGCAGCGAGAAGTCCGAACTCAGTGAAAATGCCAATCGCGACCCAGATGCCGACAGGAATAAGAATGTAGCCAATGGTGGCGGCGAAAGCATTGCACGCCCACTCAGGCATGAAGCTGTTGTCAGCCATCAGCTTGGCGAGAGGGCCGGTCTTCTTCGCATAATTGTCCAGCCCAAAGCTCACCGTCGGTCCGTTGCCCCAGCGAAATTTGTCGAGGCCAGCCATGAACAGACGCATGCCGACCCAAAGACGGAGCAGAAGATGAGCGAAATCGTAACTGAGGCTGCCGCAGCATTTGGAGGAGGAAGAGTCGGACATGGAATAGGGTCAGGTTGGCTGGTTGAAGTGAGGGTGGCGATTTTGACCCGATGCCCTTAGAAATCCAGCAAAATCTAGGACGTACATACTACGTTCATACGAATGATCGGCTATCGGCAAAAATGCCCCAGCACCCCGGTTTTAGACGAATGTAACAATTTCATAGTTTCGGGGTTGATTCGGCGTCTTCTTGCTCACCGTGCTTGCCATTCCGGGCTTCTCCGCTTAAAAAAGACTGCTTAATTCACCCTAACTGATTCCCATGAGCTCCCTCTCGTCTCCCAAACTACCGGCCCAAGGCATCCTCGAACCTCTTGGCGACGAAGACCGCGACATTCTCAGCGGCTACGGCGAATTCCTCCCGGTGCAGCCCGGTCAGCATTTGATCGAAGAAGGTCAGCAGCAAAACAGCCTCTTCTTCGTCGTCTCCGGCAAGTTCCACGCCACCGCCATGCGTGGCGGCCACAAGGTCCTCCTCGGCTCCATCCAAAAAGGCGAAACGATTGGTGAAATCAACCTGCTCGACCCCAATGTCGCCAGCGCCAGCGTCACCGCTGTCGAATTTTCCCAAGTCTGGCGCATCGACGGCGGGACCCTCGAAAGCTACATCAACGAATACCCCCGCGCCGCCGCATGGCTGCTCATCGGTGTCGGCCGCACCATTTCCCATCGTCTCCGCGCGGTGAATGAGAAGATCGCCGCTTTCTACAGCGCCTAAGTCATGGAAGTGAGGCGGATTGTTTTGCGCATGAATGATTCGTGCGTTGCACTCCGCCTTTCACGATGGAAAACTTCCTCATGTCTGGCCTGCTGCCATTTCCTCCGCACTCTTGGCTGGAAGCCATCCAGGTCATTTTTCTGCTGCTCGCCGGCCATGCGCTGATGGACTACCCGCTGCAGGGCGAATTCCTCTCCACCTGCAAAAATCGGCACCTGCTCCTCTTCAAACAGGATCCCACCCGCCCGGTGCAGATCTGGCCTTGGTGCATGACCGCCCATTGTTTGCTCCACGCCGCCGCAGTCTGGGCCATCACCGGCTGTTTCATCCTCTGCCTCATCGAATTCGTCCTGCACTGGCTCATCGATCTGGCCAAGTGCGAAAACAAAACCACTTTCGTCCAGGATCAGTCCCTCCACTGCATCTGCAAAATCGCTTACGTCGTCGCCGCGATGCTTTATTAAAGTTCCAGGTTCCAAGTTTCTGCTGAGCGCCGTTTCGTCTTCAGCGACAACTTGAAATTTTAAACCTGAAACTTAGAACTCCGCGATAATGCAGCGCACCGCCATCCTGAACGTCGTCGGCCTCACCACCCGGCTCATCGGCGAGCACACCCCCGCGATCCGTGCCTTCATCGAACGCAATCGCTCCACCCTCATCGAGCCCGTCCTCCCCGCCGTCACCTGCACCGCCCAGGCCACCTACCTCACCGGCAGACTCGCCCGCGATCACGGCGTCGTCGCCAACGGCTGGTATGACCGCGACTACGCCGAGCACCGCTTCTGGAAGCAGCCCGAGCAGCTCATGCACGGCGAAAAACTCTGGGAGGCCCTCCGCCGCGTCGATCCCCAGTTCACCTGCGCCAAGCTCTTCTGGTGGTTCAACATGTACTCCACCGCGGACATCTCCATCACCCCGCGTCCGCTGTACCCTGCCGATGGCCGCAAAGTCTTCGACATCCACACGCACCCGATGCCCCTGCGGGATCGCATCAAAAAAGACCTCGGCCCCTTTCCCTTCCGCCACTTCTGGGGCCCCGGCTCCGACATCAAATCCTCCATCTGGATCGCGGAAAGCGCCAAGTGGATCGAGGAAAAGCACTGGCCCGGCCTCTCCCTCGTTTACCTCCCCCACCTCGACTACAACCTCCAGCGCGTCGGCATCGACATGGAGAAAATCCGCTTCGACCTCCGCCAGATCGACAACGTCGTCGGCGATCTCATCCGCTTCTACGAAACGCGGAACATCAAAGTCGTCCTCCTCTCCGAATACGGCATCACCAACGTCGACCAGCCCGTCCACCTGAACCGCGTCTTCCGAGAGAAAGGCTGGCTCAACATCAAAGACGAACTCGGCCGCGAAACCCTCGACCTCGGCGGCTCCAAAGCCTTCGCCATCGCCGACCACCAAGTGGCCCACATCTACGTCAACGATCCCAGCATCCTCGCCAACGTCCGCAGCACCCTCGAAGCCACCCCCGGCGTCGCCCAGGTCCTCGGCAAAATGGAAAAACACCTCTTCGGTCTCAATCACGAACGCAGCGGAGATCTCATTGCCGTCGCCGACGCCAAAAGCTGGTTCACCTACTACTACTGGCAGGACGACCGCAAAGCCCCCGACTTCGCCCGCTGCGTCGATATCCACCGCAAATGCGGCTACGACCCCGCCGAGCTCTTCCTCGATCCCACCATCAAGTGGCCCAAGGCCAAGATCGCCGGCAAGCTCGCCAAAAAAGCCCTCGGCCAGCGCATGCTCATGGACGTCATCCCCCTCGACGCCACCCTCGTCAAAGGCTCCCACGGCCGCATCCCCGAAGACCGCGCCGACTGGCCCGTCCTCATCGGCGACTTCGATTCACTCCCCCGCACCGGCGTCCTCTCCGCCCACGAAGTCTGCAATCACCTCTTCCGCCTCTGCTCCAGCGGAAATGGGTACGCAGGCGTCTCCCGCTAGTCCAAAATCGTCCTCGTCCTCCTACTCGAACTCGTCCTCGATCCTATCGCCCCGCTTCACTGCAAGACTCACAGAGACTCACAGAGACTCACAAAGTTCGATGCTCAATCTGGCATCCCATAAGGTGGATTCACTTTTATTGTCCCCAGCCAAACACTCTGATTTCATTCCTTTGTCCCTTGCCTCGTTGAAAAATGACCCCTTCATCTTCCGACATCACAATGATGGGCACATCGGAACCAAAACCTGACGACATCCACAAAATCGGAGAGTTCCAGCTTATAGTCTCTGGCTTTTTCACTTGAAAGGGTGGGTGCAAATCAAAGTGCTCAACAGTTTGTGCGATGACCAGTCTTTGATTTCCGATTCGCCATGTGCTGGTGAAAAGGTGTTCAGGCTTGTTCGCCAGAAATTTTGCCTCATCGCTGAAAAACTTTTGGGTAAAGGCACCGTCAGCATCCAACTGCCAAAGTTCGATTTGCCCGGAAGGAAGTTTGCCAACGTAGCTTCCCACCACTTGGTCATTCGTGGCAGCCTGTTCTTTAACATCACAGGAGGCCATGACGAAACTCAGCATCAACAAGGCGAGTCTTGTGTTCATAATTTCATAGAAGAATAACACATTCGCTCCAAGCCCCTAGTACATCAACGACAGTTCCTCCGTCATTCCCGCTCTACCCCCCCGCCGTGATCTGCACCACCTCGATCACGTCCCCATCATTCACCGTCGCCCCATCAATCTCCCTCGGCAGCAGCGCCACCTGATTCTGCTCCACCACCACCGGCTTGCTACCGAGTCCAATGCTCTCCAGCAGCGCCCCCACCGTCTGCGGTCCATCCAGTTCACGCTTCTCTCCGTTCAAAGTAATCTTCATATCAAAATAGGGGTTCACGCAGCCAGGATCGACGCATCCCAATCCTTCCACACCGGGTCAAGCCCCTGCAACCTCAGCATCTCCGCCACACTCTGCGGCGACCTCTGATCCGCGATGCCAAACTGCCCTTCGGCACGATTCGTCTCCGCCTTCTCAGCCACCTCCACCCGCTTCCCACGCACCGTGTGATGCAGGTCATCATTCCCAGCACCCGTATAGCCCCCCGGTTCCGTGTGACTCCCCGCGCTCATCACCGTGATGCCCAGCGGAGCCAGCGCATCACGCAGCGGCGCAGACTCACGCGTGCTTAAAATAATCCCCACCTCAGGAAACGTCAGCCGAAACGCACAGATCGTCTGCACCAGCGCCCAGTCCGGAAAATCCGTCATCGGCGTAAAGCCCCCCGCCGCCGGCCGCAGCCTCGGAAACGCCACGGTAAAGCTCGCCTTCCAGCAGTGCTTGTAAAGATGCTCCAGATGCGCCGCCAGCCGTAGCGCCTCCAGCCTCCAGTCACTCAGGCCAAACAGCGCCCCAATGCCAATGCGACGAAATCCACCCGCATACCCACGCTCCGGGCACGCCAGCCTCCAGTCGAAATCCTTCTTCGGCCCCGCCGTGTGCATGTCCTTATAAAGGCCGCGATCATACGTCTCCTGATACACCACCAGCCCCTCCGCACCCGCCTTCACCATGCGCTCATACTCCGGGTCCTCCATCGGTCCGACCTCGATGCCAATCGTCGGCACAAACTCGCGAATAGCCCGGATGCACTCCTCCAGATAACCATCGCTCACGAATTTCGGATGCTCCCCCGCCACCAGCAGAATGTTCCGGAAACCCTGCGCCACCAGATGCTTCGCCTCAGTCACCACCTGCTCCACCGTCAGCGTCACCCGCAGGATCGCATTGTTATCGCGCGAAAATCCGCAGTAGCTGCAGTTGTTCACGCACTCATTGGAAACATACAGCGGCGCAAACAGCCGCATCGTCCGCCCAAAATTCCGCCGCGTGATCATTCGCGACTCCTTCGCCATCGCCTCGATCTGCGCCGGACCCTTCGGCTCCAGCAGCGCCGCAAACCGCTCCATCAGCGGCGTTTTACGCGCCGGGAGGGCATCAAGCGTGGGGATGAAGGACGTTAGCATAAGTGGGGGGCGGATATAATACGCACCCGCCGCCCCATGCAACGCCGGGAAGCCCCCCGAACGCCGAATTCGCCCCCCCCAAGGCGTCGGGGTCTCCTGACCCCGACTCTCTTCGTCATCTTCATGTTGGCCAACCTTCTCAAGCGCCAAAAAAAACAGCCGAAAGTCAATGCCCGCACCGCAGAGTGTCCAATCCCTCCCCGGCCACCTCATTCATTCCGCATTCGCCATTCCTCTCACCCCACATACTGCGTCATAAACACCTCATTCCCCTCCGCATCCCGAAACACCCCCAGCAAAATCGGCTCCCCATCCCGCTGCTGCGGCGACTGCAAAATCTTCGCCCCCGCTCCCGCAATCGTCTCCGCCATCGCCAGCACATCCTCATACTGAAAACTCAGCCCCGTCGGATTCCGCGATCCATCATGCCCGCCATGCAGCGCGATGATCGCATCCCCAAACCGCAGCTCCGTCCAAAAATCGCTCACAAAGATCTCCTCCAGGCCGATCACATCGCGGTAAAAACTCACCGCGCGCTTCATGTCGGCCGCCATCAGCATAAACTTCACTTTTTCAGGTTTCATAGGCTGGAAGAATCGTTGTCGCGTTTCGCGGGGTCTGAGGCCGCCACTTGGCTGTAAAACCTCGCTTTGCCTTGGGCAAAGCCCGCATCAAATCGTTTGCTGAAAATCAGCATGCCCCACACCGCCAGCAACCAGATCAGCCCTCCGCCCAAAATCACTCCTGGGCTGAACCACAGGATCCACGTGTCCTGGATGAATGCCTGCGCAGGATCTTTAGGATCGTAATAAACCCCCACTTCATCACCTCGCTTGTAGTGATCCGAGCGCGCCGCTCGCGATGATTTGGACTGCTGCACAACTCCCCTGGAATCACGGAACTCCACCACCGGGTAATAGCTCATCACCTGCTTCGCCTGCGGCGATTCACTCGGGCTCCGCGTGCTCATAATGCCGACCACATCCACAATCACTCCGGTCGTTTTTTCAGAACTGTAAAGAAACCACGCCGTGCTTGCGGTCCATATCAGTCCGGAGCCAGCAATCAGCGCTCCGAACACAAAAAACCCCCACAGGATTCCCTGCATCGTCCATTTTTCAGGGTTCAGTTCCAACATGGCGTTCAGGTTAGTCCCCGCTGACGATCCGGCAAGTCAAGAACAGGCTCGAAACAAGGCGCCACCTTCCCATGCTCCATTTCACAGCACCTCGCTTGGCGCTGCCGCGTTTCAGGTTACACTCAGCCCATGTTAAAAAACATCGTCATCCTCCTGCTCGCCTCTGCACTGGCAGCAGCGCTCTTTCTGCGGCGTGATGCCGGCTCTCACGCGGCACCTTCCGTGACCTCCGTTCCCCTGCCTGCTCAGGTGGCCCCTCCTGCCATCGTCCCTTCCGTCCCACTCCCCGTCACCACACCCGCAGAAAAAAGTCCGCCTCAAGAAGTCCCTCCCACTCCCCCCAATGCGGTCGCCACCTTGCTGCAGGAGGCCCGCGCAAATCCCGTCCTCACCGGCACCGCCATCGGCTTCTGCCTCATCGACAGCAAAGGCGATGTCACCATGGATGAAAACGCCGGCAGCGCCTTCATTCCGGCCTCCAGCTTCAAAACCCTCACCACCGCCACCGCGCTGGAAATCCTCGGACCGGACTTCCATTTCACCACCGAACTCAAATCAACCGCCCCCATCCAGGAGGGTGTTATCAGAGGCGATCTCGTCATCGTCGGCGGCGGCGATCCCATGCTGAAGCTCGACGATCTCAAAGCCTGGGCCGCCGATTTAAAACAGCGCGGCCTCGTTCGCATCACCGGCGTCATTCGTGCTGACGCCAGCTTTTTCAGCGGCAGCCTCTACGGCGACTTCTGGAATTGGGGCGACATCGGCAATGGCTACGGCAGCGGCGTTGCAGGCCTCAACCTCAACCACAATCGCTACATCATCATGTTCCGCGCCGGCCCGGAGGTGGGTTCTCCCGCCGAACTCCTCGGTATCAATCTCGAAGTCCCCGACGCCAAATGGAAAAACGAAGTCACCACCGGCCCCGCTGATTCTGGCGACGGCATTATGATTCACGGCGGCGAAAACACCACCGCCATCCACCTGCGCGGCACTGTGCCCTTGGGTGCCGAAAAATTCCAGGCCCGTGGTGCCGTGCCAGATCCCGCCCGTTTTGCCGCACACCATTTCCGCGTCGCCCTCCAGGCCGCTGGCATTCAGGTGGGCAGCCCAAGTGCCGGCAGCGCCAACGCCAAAAGCCCAAGACCTACCCCCGCCCCCACTCCCACCCCCAGCACCGCTCCCGCCACACACACCTTGCTGAAACACGACTCCCCGCCGCTGCTCGACATCATCAAAAGCATCCACAAAGTCTCCGACAACCAAGAAACGGAATGCGTTTTCCGCATGCTCGGCCTGAAGGCTGGCAAACCCTCCGCGGAAGTGATCCGCGAACATTGGAAAACCCGCGGCCTCGAATTCGCTGGCCTCCGCATGGAAGACGGCAGCGGCCTCTCCCGCGCCGATTTCATTCGCCCGCTCGACCTCGCCCGCCTGCAGTTCCTCGCCGGCACCGGTCCCCAGGGCGCCGCCTACAAAGCCTCGCTGCTTTCCGAAAACGGCCTCACCTGGAAAATCGGTGCCATGTCCGGCATCCGCACCTTCACCGGCTACGCCAAAACCAAATCAGGCGAAGAATACAGCTACGCCCTCATGGTCAATCACTACACCGACGGCAAAATCGTCTCCGAGCTTTGCCGCCGCGTGCTGGACGCGATGATGGGCCTGTAGCTCTCCATGGTTGGGTCATGTCAGCCACCGCCCAAGCGAAGCAAAGTAGCCTTGTTCCTGCGGAACAAGGAACGCGCCGCTTCACCCACGACGCACTCCTAGCAGTTCGCAAAACTCAATTCCGATTGAGCACGCATGCGGTCTTCAGTTCGCATTAGAAAGACAAAGAGGCAAAGACGGCAGAGATGAGATTCATTCTCTGCTCCCTCTGCATCTCTGCCCCTTTGCGGCAAAATCGAACGTCTCAGCAACTTCGAAACCGCATGTCGCCGAGAGCTCCATCCGGTCGCCCCGCCCCCTACTTCAACTCCTGAATCCGCAGGTTCCGAAACTTATACGTCTGCCCCTTCTCCCCGTGGTGCTGAATGGCGATCACCCCGCTCGCATCCTTGTCATCCTCCACCTCCGTGGTCAGTACCCCGTTCACGAAAATCTTCAAACTTTTGCCACGGCACTCAATGCGGTACGTGTTCCACTCATTGCGCTTGAACGCATCACCCGCACGCGCGCGGAAAGCCGCTTCGCTTTCCTTGTCGCCCTTGATCGGACTCGCAAACCACATGCGGCGCCCTTCATCATACAAGCCACCGCTCCACTTGCGGTTCGCATCCCCATCCACTTCAGCCTGATAACCAAAGACCTTGTTCTTCTCCACATGCGCACGGAACATAAACCCACTGTTCGCCTGGCCCGCAGGCAGAAGAATATCCCCTTCAAAAATGAAGTCACCGTACGTCTTCTCGGTCACCACGAAGAACTTCTTCTCCCCCGTGAGATGGATCTCACCATCCACAATGTCGATCTGCCCCCACTCATACGGGTTCCTCCAGCCCGTCAGTGTTTTGCCGTCGAAGAGTGACACAAAGTCATCAGCAAAAGCAGGAATCGAGACAGCCAGGGCGAGTGCGGCAAGGAGAAGGCGTGGTTTCATGGTGGGACCACGATCAAAGCCATCCCGCCCGCCAAAACAAGAGCCTTCGCGTTTTATGTGCGCAGTGCCGAAGCGCTGGGACAACGGCATAGGTAGGGCGGACTGTCCCCAGTCCGCCGCCGCCAGAACCCAGGCCTCCCTTGGAAGGAATCAGCTTTGTGGGCTTCCAGATGAAAACGAATTTCGTTTATCGCATTGGATGCACGCTGCTGAGCAAAGCGCTGATCAAACCATCTCCACTCTAGCTGCCTCCGCGCAGCTCACCCACCACTTTAGGCACCGCCATTTTCGTGGAGTTTCCTGATCCGCCAGCCGCGCGATTGTAACCGCCGCCCAGCGCCTTGTAGGCTTTCACATACGCAGTCAGCTGCTCCTGCTTCAGCTCGATCAAATCAATCTTGGACTCCAGCGCATCACGCTGGGTGAAGAGCACTTCCGTATATTCCGCACGGGCATTGAAGAAGAGCTGGCCAGCGATGTTGATGGAGTCGTTCAGAGCCGCCACCTGCTGGGCCTTGAGGTCGTAGCTTCGACCGTAGTTTTTGATCTGCGCGAGTTGGTTCACCGTCTCGACGTAGGCTTTAAGCACCGTCTGCTGGTAGCTGTAGATCGCTCCGATCTGGCGCGCACTCGCGCCGAGGAATGCCGCCTTGATCGCACTCCGGTTGATCAAGGGGGCCATCACGTTGCCAGCAACACCATAAACCAGCGAAGCCGGCGTGGTAAACGCGGACGCCAGCGAGAAGGACTGCAATCCGAGGGCGCTCGAGATGCTGAGCGAAGGGTAGAATCTGGCCGCCGCAGCCTTCACATCCAGTCCGGTCGCCGCCAGTTCCAGTTCCGCACGACGCACGTCCGGGCGGTTCCGCAGCAATTCGGCCGGCAGTCCGGTATAGATGCGGGGAAGCATGAGTTGCTCGAAACCATCAGACTTGCGCTTCACATGCTGGGGGTAGCGACCAGCCAGGTAGTTCAGCTTGTTCTCGGTCACCGTGATCTGCTGCTGAACTTGGAACATATGGCTTTGGTTCTTGAGCACTTCCGCCTCAAATCGGCGCACAGCGAGCTCCGTGACCCTGGCATTCGCCTTCTGCAGCTTCACTGCCTCCAGTGCATTCTTTTGAATCTCAATCATCCGCTTCAGGGTGGACAACTGGTTGTCAAACGCCACCAAGTCATAGTAGGTCTCGGCGATCTCAGAGACGATGTTCGTGATCATGAAGTTCCGCCCTTCCTGGGTGCCCAGGTAGCGCAGGATCGCGGCATCCCGCTCGTTGCGCAGTTTTCTCCAGATGTCCACTTCCCAGTCAAAGTCCGCCGAGAAGCCGAAGTTCGGCATGTTCGTGGGAATGGGGACTCCCGTGGCGATTTCGTTGGCGGTATTGTCTTCCGCAGCTCCGGCCGCTGTGTGCCGCCCGACTTTATCCAGCCCGGCAGTGGTGCCTGCTGTGACGAATGGGAAAATAGCCCCCTTGCGCGCACGCACCTCGCTTTTGGACGCCTCGATCTCCTGCAGCAGGATGTTCAATTCCTGATTGTTGCTCAGCGCGGTGCTGATGAGGGACGTCAGGTTTGGATCCTTGAAATACTCCCTCCATCCGATCATGGCGGAGTTCTTCGTGCCTGCCGTGTCCGGAAAGTTGGCAGGCAGCGGCGGATCGCTCGATGGCAAAGAGTCACGACGGAGCACTGACGAGCACCCCTGTACCATGACGACTACACAAACGAAATTAAATGCTAGGAGCTTGTTCTTCAGGTTTTGCATGTTCATGATGTCCGTACTCTCCGAGTTCACTCAGCGGTGTATCGTCTTCATCTGGGAGAAGCTTTCCACGAGCAGAGATCGTACCGAAAATATAGTAAAGTCCAGGAACAACCAGCAGACCGATAACCGTTCCCAACAACATCCCACCGGCCGCCGATGCACCAATGGTCTTGTTGGCGATCGCGCCCGCTCCCGAAGCCCGGAGCAGGGGAATCATCCCCGCGATGAAGGCGAAGGACGTCATCAAAATCGGGCGGAAACGCACCTTCGCGCCTTCAATGGCCGCCTCAAGGATGGACAGCCCTTCATGATGCCGTTGCGAGGCGAACTCCACAATCAGAATGGCATTCTTACCCAGCAGACCCACCAGCATGATGATGCCCACCTGCGCATAAATGTCGTTGTCCAGCCCCATCGCTTTCAGCATCGCAAAGGAACCCATCACACCCACCGGCAGGGAGAGGATCACCGCCAGCGGCAGAGTGAAGCTTTCGTACTGTCCCACCAGCACCATGTAAACGAACAGCAGCACCACGATGAAGATATACATGGCCTCATTGCCACGCCCCACTTCGTCAAACGAGAGCCCGGCCCAGCCGATGTCAAAGCCACGCGGCAGGGTTTTCTTCGCCACTTCCTGGATCGCTTTGATGGCGTCGCCACTGCTGAATCCTGCGGCAGGCGCACCCTGGATGGACGGTGCCGGGTAGGCATTGTATCGGGTGATTTCATTCAAGCCCAGCTTCGGCTTCAGGCTCATGAAGGCTGAATACGGTACCATCTCACCTTTTTCATTGGCCACATACAGGTCCTTGAGATCCTTCGGCAGTTTTCGGTAGTCCGGATGTGCCTGCACATAGAGCTTGAAGAACTGGCCAAACTTGATGAAGCCCTGTTCATACGTACTCCCGATCATGACGGAAAGGTTGTCCATCGCCTTGCCAATCGAGACCCCCTTTTGCATCGCCACCTTGTTGTCGATGACCAGCTCGATCTGGGGATAGTTGGCGCTGAAGAAAGTGAACAGGCCGCGCAGCTCTTTGCGCTCTCCGAGCGCCGCCATGAACTCATCGTTCACCACCTGCAGCTTGTCATAGTCACCCGTGTTGGTCTTGTCCAGCAATCGGAGCGAGAAACCACCCGCAGCACCGTAGCCGGGAACCGCTGGTGGTTCGTAGAACTCGATCGTGACTCCCGAGATGGCTTTGCATTTTTCTTCCAGTTCCGCGATGATCTGCGGTGCGGTCAGTTTGCGCTCATCCCAGTTTTCCAGATTGATCAGACACGTGCCGGCGTTCGATCCGCGACCCTCCGTCAGCACTTCGTAGCCCGCCAGCGATGACACAGATTCGACACCTTCAATGGTCTTGGCGAGTTGCTGCAGCTCGGTGGACTTGGCTGAGGTGCGTTCCAAAGTCGATCCCGGTGGCGTCTGCAGAATCGCGTAGATCATTCCCTGATCCTCCGCTGGAATGAAGCCCGCGGGCAGTTTTTCGTTGATGAAGTAAATCGCCGCACCGGCCATCCCCAGCACTCCGAACGTCACCAGCCGCAGGTGGACGATCCGCCTGAGTATGGCGACATAAATATCCGTCACCTTTTCAAACACATGATTGAAGGCGGCCAGCAGCAATGCGATCGGCCCGCGCCATTTGCGCTTCTTGTGTCCGTCTTCGTGACCGTGGTCAGGGCCATGCTCGGACTTTTTCAAAATCATCGCGCACAGCACCGGCGTCAGCGTCAGCGCCATGACCCCGGAGAGCACGATGGCCACCGCCATGGTGATGGAGAACTGCCGGTAAAAGACCCCCACCGGGCCGGTCATGAACGTCACAGGCACGAACACCGCTGTCATCACCAGCGTAATGGCGATAACCGCGCCGGCGATTTCATGCAGCACCATCTGCGTCGCCTTGTAGGGAGAGATGTTCGTCCCATGCATTTTCGCATGCACCGCCTCCACCACCACGATGGGGTCGTCCACCACGATGCCGATCGCCAGCACCAGCGCGAAGAGCGTGATCAGGTTGATCGTCACCCCAAACATCTGCATGAGGAAGAAGGCTCCGATCAGCGAGACTGGCACAGCCAGGGTCGGGATGAGCGTGGAGCGCCAGTCACCGAGGAAAACAAACACCACCAGCGCCACCAAAATGAAGGCCTCGATCAGCGTATGCAGCACCTTCTCAATGGAGGCATCAAGGAAGTTGGCCACATCGTAGCTGATCTTGTAGTCCATCCCTGAAGGAAACGTCTTCTCCTTGATCTCCACCAGCTTCGCCTTGATCTCCTTGATAACTTCGTTCGCGTTGCTCCCAAAGCTCTGCTTGATCACGATGGCTGCGGAGGGCAGCCCGTCGAGGTCTGAATACAGATCGTAGAACTCACTCCCCAGTTCCACCGATGCCACGTCCTTCAGGCGCAGCAGTTCACCGTCTTCCGTGGCTCGCAGGATGACGTTTTCATACTGTTCGACGGTGTTGTATCTTCCGACATAGGTCAGCACGTACTCCAGCGCCTGGGAAGTTTTGCTGTCCGCTCGCCCGATTCGTCCTGGCGACCCGATCAAGCTCTGCTCCGAAAGTGAATGCATCACCGACTCCGTCGAAACGTTGTAGGCTCGCATGCGGTCCGGCTTCAGCCAGATGCGCATCGCGTACTGTCGTGTACCCAGAATTTTGGCCAGACCCACACCTCGAATACGGCTCAGCTCGGGGATGAGATAGATGTAGCCGTAGTTGAACAGGAACTGCATGTCCGCATTTTTATCCGTGCTGAAAAGGTTCACATACATCAGCATGTTCGGCGTCAGGTTGTTCACGATGACACCCTCGCGTTGCACCAGTGGGGGAAGACGGCTCATCACCTGGTTCACGCGGTTCATCACGTTCACCGTCGCCTGGTTCGGATCAGTCCCCATATGGAAGATCACCTGGATCGTTGCCTCACCCGCGCTCGTCGCGTCAGAGGTCATGTACTTCATGTTGGGCACCCCGTTGATCGAACGTTCCAATGGAATCAAACAGGACTCTTCCAGCACTTTCGCGCTCGCTCCCGGGTAGTCCAGCGTGACCATGACCGCCACCGGCGCCACATCAGGGAACTGGGAAATTGGCAGGGTGATCATCGAAAGCCCCCCAAGGAACAAGATGATCAGTGAGATAACAATGGCCAGCGCTGGCCGGTGCAGAATCTTCGTAAACATGGGTCAAATTCTCTGATTATTCAGCATGCAGTTTCATGTCCTTGAAAGCCTCTTCAGGCTTCTTGAATACATACACTGCTTTCTCGCCGCTTTTGGCTTGGCGCATTCCTTCGAGAACGATCTTGTCCTTCTCTGTCAATCCTTCGCTGACGATGAAAACATCCTCCAGTTCCTCGCTGATATGGATGCGCTGTTGAGTTAGGATGTCATCCTTTCCCACGATGAACACATAGTGATGGTCCAGAATCTCAAACGTCGCTTTCTGTGGCACCAGCAACGCACCCTTCACCATTTTGTTCATGCGAATGTTGCCTGTCTCTCCATGCCTGAGCAGGCGGTCTGGGTTCGCGAAATCCGCACGGAATGGAATGGTGCCGGTTTGGTTGTTAAACTCGGCCTCGATGACGTTGACTCTTCCTGGCTGGTTGAAAATCTTGTTGTTGGCCATCACCAGTTCGACCTTCTTTCTCTCTTCCGGTTGAACTTCAGACATGTAATCCAGGTACTCCGCCTCAGGCACGTTGAAATAGACCCACATCTCGCTGTTGTCGGACAGCGTGGTCAGCAGATCCCCCTCATCCACCAGGCTGCCATTCCGCAGACGCAGTCGGTCCATCAGCCCTGAAAAAGGCGCATTGATGTTGGTGAATCCGAGGTGCGCCTGCGCGAGGTTCACCACTGCCACCTTTTGCTCCCATTTGGCCTTGGAAATGGCCAGCTCTTTGTCGGACACCACCTTGCTGTCCGTCAATCTCTTGGTGTTTTCATATTCAACCTTGGAAACCTGGGCCTCGGCCTCAGCGCTTGTCAGCTCCGCCTGGTAAACCAGCGGCAGGATCTTGAACATAGGATCTCCCTCCTTGACGAGCTGGCCTTCTTTCACAAAGACGGACTGCAGGTAGCCACGTTCCACCGCGCGGAGCTCAATGTTGCGGCATGAACGAATCTGGCACACATATTCTCGCGTGACGAGCGTATCCCGCTTGATGGGGGTGGTCAGGATCATCTGAGCCTTCTCTTCATGCTCCTCATGCTCAGCCTCCTTATGATGGCAACCGCTAAAGAGGAGGCTGGCCGCTAGGCCGGCATAAATGAGGGATTTCTGGGAAGCGATATGCAGTAATTCCATTCTTGACCATACAAAGCCACAGCCTTCGGCCTATTCATATACCCTCGATAGGGGGTTTTAGCCCCCACCCCTGACACCAGTGCTGGCGTGTATTCGAAAGGGTGAGTGCTACACAAAGTAAAGAAAAAGCCTAAAAAATTAAATTCTATAATTAAGAAAAAACCAATTTAACAGGGGCCTCAGCCTCTGTTCGAGCTCCCCCGCCACACTCCTTCGGTCATCACAATCCTCGGCGACTCAGGGATCCCTCGTTCATTCTGCTGGTACTGCGTCACCAGCAGATCCACCGCCGCCGCGCCGAGGACATCTGCCTGCTGGTCGATGCCCGGCACTTCAGGCATGTCCGCCCGCCAGCCCAGCGACACATAATCCGGCCTGCGGGATGGGGGCAGGGGACCCAGCCAGTCTTTCACCAGATGCCCGCCGTCGATGACCACGTCCGGTTTGGCCGCACGCAGCCACTCCAGGAAATCATTGCGGCTGAGTGACTTGCGCAGCGCCAGCAGCGCTCCGGGCTGCGTCAGCGGATGATGCGCCAGAAAGCTCGCCGACCACGCACGAAACATCCGCTCATTGATCGTGCTGCCACAGTAAAACCCAATGCGCTTATATCCCTGCTTCTTCAGCATCCGCAGCGCCGTCATCATTCCCAAGTAGTGATGGTGATGCACCCGGTGCAACTGCGGCCGCGCATAGCCCAGGCCGATCACCACACTGCTGAATTTTTCCCACGCCATCGACACATGCCCCCGGCTCCGCGACACCAGCGGCGAAAGGATGAACCCCGGAATCCCCCGCGCTTCCAGAATGTCAGACAGCCTACGTGCCGTCATCCCCCGTGCCGCCAGGTGAAATTCCTCCAGTTGAAAACCCAGCTTCCCCGCCTGCCGCTGCGCCCCCAGCACCAACTGCTGCGACCACGAGGAGTGCTCGATCTCCTGCGAACTCCGCTCCGCCCACACAAAAGCCAGCGTGCGCGGAGACGCGACAGTCCGCGCACGTCGCATGTGCGTCATCAGCTTCGCGATCTCAGGATCAGGCCGGTACCCCATCTGCTCCGCCGTCTGCACAATCCTCTCCCTCAAAGCCGCCTCCACATGCTTCCCACCGCGCAGCGCACGCGAGACCGTCATCTTGGAAATCCCAAGCTTCAGGGCGATGTCGTTCAAAGAAGGCCGTGCCATCCCCCACTCTACACAGACTCAAAGTCCGAACAAATAAACCGGACGCATGGCCCCTCACAAACGTATTCCCCGCAATCTCACCATGGACATCCAACGCAACGGCTCAAAACCCTCCGGCAAAGGTCCTCCCGACTGGTTCACCGGCACCGTTCGCATCGACCCCCTTTTTCAAGCTGCCTCCCCAGCCCGAGTCGCCGGCGCCAGCGTCACCTTCGAGCCCGGCGCCCGCACCGCATGGCACACCCACCCGCTCGGCCAGACCTTGATCGTCACCTCCGGCTCCGGCCGCGTACAGCGCCTCGGCGGCCCCATCGAAGAAATCCATCCCGGAGATGTCGTGTGGTTCCCCCCCGGCGAAAAACACTGGCACGGCGCCTCGCCCACCACCTCACTGACACACATCGCCATCCAGGAAAGCCTCGACGGCAAGGTCGTCGACTGGCTCGAACACGTCACCGACGCCCAATATCAAGCCACTCCCCCCAACACCTAACCCGCTCCCATCATGCCCAACGCCAAATCCTACGCCGCCTCCAGCGCCACCTCCCCGCTCGCCTCCGCTCAAATCCCACGCCGCGACCCCACCGACCGCGACGTCGAAATCGAAATCCTCTTCTGCGGCGTCTGCCACTCAGACCTCCATCAGGTCCGCAATGAATGGAGCGCCATGCCCACCACCTATCCCTGCGTCCCCGGTCATGAAATCGTGGGCCGCGTCACCCAGGTCGGCTCCGCCGTTACCAAATACAAACGCGGCGACATCGTCGGCGTCGGCTGCCTCGTCGACTCCGATCAAACATGCCCCCAGTGCCAGGCCAACCTCGAGCAGTTCTGCCCGCACTCCACCTTCACCTACAATTCCCCCGACAAACACGGCACAGCCCCCGTCACCTACGGCGGCTACTCCAGCAGCATCGTCGTAAACGAGCACTTCGTCCTCAGCGTCCCCGGAAATCTCAGCCTCGCCGGCGTCGCCCCCTTGCTCTGCGCAGGCATCACCACCTACTCACCCATGCGCCGCTGGGGCGATCTCAAAGGCAAAAAAGTCGGCGTCATCGGCCTCGGCGGCCTCGGTCACATGGGCGTCAAGTTCTCCCATGCCTTCGGTGCCCACACTGTCGTCCTCTCCACCTCGCCCAACAAGAAAGACTCCGCCCTCGCCCTCGGCGCTGATGAAGTCATCATCTCCAGCGACGCCAGCGACATGCAAAAGCACACCGGCACCTTCGACTTCATCCTCGACACCGTCTCCGCCGATCACGACATCAACGCCTACCTCAACCTCCTCAAAATCGACGGCACCCTCACCCTCGTCGGCGCTCCCGACAAGCCCCTCCCAGTCTCCGCCTTCGGCCTCCTCTTCGGTCGCAAAAAACTCGCCGGATCCCTCATCGGCGGCATCGCCGAAACCCAGGAAATGCTCGACTTCTGCGGCACCCACAACATCACCTCCGACGTCGAAATCATCCCCATCCAGCAGATCAACGAAGCCTACGACCGCCTCCTCAAAAGCGACGTCAAATACCGCTTCTCCATCGACATGGCCTCCCTCAAATCCGACTAAACAAGGTGCCGGGGTCTCCGACCCCGTCCCCTCCGGCCTCGCAAACCACCTCCCACGCGGTGCTTCCTCCCAGAAGCACCGCGTTTTTTATTCCCATCTCTCCCCGTCCCCTCGGCCCCTTCTGTCCTTTCTGTCCTTTCTGTCCTT
>DLGZ01000004.1:105013-295579 GCA_002482965.1 Verrucomicrobiaceae bacterium UBA7681
GTCCTTTCTGTCCTTTCTGTCCTTTCCGTCCTTTCCGTCCTTTCCGTCCTTTCCGTCCCTTTGGCCCACCACCCACTCCCCCCTTCCCGAAATCATAAATCATAAATCGTAAATCATAAATGCCCCAGACCGTTACCGTAACAAACAACCCATGATTGCTTTCCCCCCCCGTCCTCGTTTAAAACAACCCCAACCATGAAATCCGTCCTCCTCGCCACCCTCCTCGCCCTCGGCTCCGCCAGCGCCCAGCCGCTCTGGATCGAAGCCGAATCCTTCTCCACCCCCGGTGGCTGGGTGCTCGACACACAGTTCATCGATGCCATGGGCTCCCCCTACCTCATGGCCCACGGCATGGGCAAGCCCGTCAAAGACGCCTCCACCGAGATTGACCTCCCCGTCGGCACCTACACCCTCTGGGCCCGCACCAAAAACTGGGTCGGCCCCTGGGACGCCAAAGGCACCCCCGGCCGCTTCGAGATCACCGTCAACGGCACCAAGCTCGACCACGAATTCGGCACCACCGGCAAAGACTGGCAGTGGGAAAAATCAGCCCCCGTCAAAATCTCCGGCAACGGCAAAACCACCCTCGCCCTCCACGACCTCACCGGCTTCGACGGCCGCATCGACGCCCTCATCCTCGCCAAAGACGACAGCTTCACCCCGCCCAACGACCTCGCCGCCACCAACAAACTCCGCCGCCAGCTCCTCGGTCTCCCAGACAAAGCCCCCGAAACCAGCGAGTTCGACCTCGTCGTCATCGGCGGCGGCTACTCCGGCATGGGTGCCGCCATCTCCGGCGCACGCCAGGGCCTCAAAGTCGCCTTCATCCAAAACCGCCCCGTCCTCGGCGGCAACGGCTCCAGCGAAATCCAGGTCTGGGCCATGGGCGGCACCCGTCGCGGCCTCTATCCCCACCTCGGCGAGATCGTCGAAGAGTTCGCCGACCGCGCCAGCAACAGCCCCGCCGCCAATCCCCAGGAGTTCAACGACAAGCTCAAGGAAGACACCGTCAACGCAGAGAAAACCATCTCCCTCCACCTCAACACCCACGTCTACGGCGTCGAAATGAGCGCCGACAAAAAGAACATCCGCAGCGTCATCGGCCTCGACACCAAGACCGGCAAGGAAACCCGCTTCGTCGGCAAGTTCTTCGTCGACTGCACCGGCCACGGCAGCGTCGGCGCACTCGCAGGTGCCGAGTTCATGATGGAAGAAAAAGGCCGCATGGGCATGAGCAACATGTGGGTCATGCAAAACCTCAAAAAGCCCGTCACCTGGCCCCAGACCCCCTGGGCACTCCCCCTCACCCTCGAAGACTTCCCCGAGCCCCGCGCCCTCGCACCCGTCGGCAAAAAGAACGCCGCCAACATGACCGGCTACGACCTCGGCTACACCCCCGTCCCCGACCCCGAAGACTACGTCCACGGCGAGTGGTTCTGGGAAAGCGGCTTCGACAAGCACCCCATCAACGACCTCGAACTCATCCGCGACCACAACTTCCGCGCCGTCTACGGAGCCGTCTCCGCATTGAAGACCCTCAAGGCCGACAAATACGCCGACTTCGACCTCACCTGGCTCGCCTACATCGGCGGCCCCCGCGAATCCCGCCGCATCGTCGGCGACATGATCCTCAATGGTGAAGACATGGTCAAAGGCATCATCCATCCCGACGGCTGCGTCCCCACCACCTGGGACCAAGACCTCCATTACCCCAAAGAGCAGTACGCCAAAAACTTCCCCGACAATCCCTTCATCAGCCGCGCCGAATTCGGCAAGCACACCGACCGCAACAACGGCTACCCCGTCCCCTACCGCTGCTTCTACAGCAAAGACATCGGCAATCTCTTCATGGCCGGCCGCACCATCAGTGTCGAGCGCCACGCCCTCGGCTCCACCCGCGTCATGCGCACCTGCGGCATGATGGGCGAAGTCGTCGGCAAAGCCGCCTGGATCTGCGTCCGCCACCACACCTCCCCCCGTGGCGTCTATGACCAGTACCTCGACATCCTCAAAGACCTCATGAACCAGCCCGGAGCCATGCGCCGCGACACCCTCGAAGGCGCCCTCTACCTCCCCGCCAACGCCAAAAAACTCCCCGATCTCCCCCCACCCGGCACCTCCGAAGGCAGCATCGACCCCAAGAAACTCGAAGGCCTCGTCATCGACGACACCGAAGCCGAGCTCACCGGCAAATGGGCCCACGGCGAAGGCCTCAAGCCCTACGTCGGCAAGCACTACAGCTACGGCTCCGACAAAGACGCCAGCGCCCGCTTCGCCTTCAGCGTCAAACAAACCGGCAGCTACGAAGTCCGCATCTACTTCCAGCCCCACGAAAACCGCGCCAAGACCGCCCCCATCACCCTCCTCACCGCCGACGGCGAAAAGACGGTGACCGTCGATCAAACCAAAGCCCCCAAAGACCCCCAGGGCGCCTACACCCTCGGCACCTACAAATTCACCGCCGGCGAAGAATCCGCCGTCATCTTCCGCACCGCCAACGCCGGCGGCAACGTGCACCTGGATGCCGTCCAAATCCTCCCCGCCAAGTAGACCAGTTGCGCCGCAACTGGTCCGGAAAAGTTGCCCAGTTCCTGTGGAACTGGGTCGGGATCCCGGAGAGCCGTAGCGAAGCGAAGACAGCCGAAGGCAAATCACAGCCGGTAGCCAGGGGTAAGCTCGCGCAGCGAGCGCCACCCCTGGAAATCCAGCGCCCAATCCGGAAAGCAAAACCAGCGCTTTCTTCTCACACCGCGCCCACCAGCAGCGTCTGCAACGAACCTCCGCCGCAGATCTCAGTTCTCCCCAGACCCACGACCCACGACGGCCCACTACCAGGCTTGCACGTCAACCCCCGCCCGCCCTGGAATTCTCCGTCCTTTCAGTCCCTTCGGTCCTTTTTGTCCTTTCGTGTTGGCGTTGAACTCCATCCTCCACTCAGGCTTGCCCCAGCCAGAGGCTGCACCCATATTACCTCATGACCGCCACCTATGAATCCATCATGGATGCCGCCATGCAGCTAACTCCCGGAGATCGTTGCCGGATAGCTGCAGGCCTGTGGAAGTCCGTCGGCCGTCCTCCGCATGAACTTGAAGACGGCTACATTGAGGCGGTCCTGAATCAACGCGAGTCAGAAATGGATCAAGACCCCTCCCAAGAGATCAGCCACCAAGAATTCCTGACCCATTTCAAAGCCCGGCCTCACCCATAAAAGCTCCGGCCAAGTACGACAGACACTCCTGTCTGTCGGCCAAGGCTCACTCGCCAGCGCTGAGTATCGGGATAGACAAAGCGCGCCTGTCCTACTTCGCCCCCTATGTCTCAATCGCATCATGATGCTCCGCAACTGCACTCAGGCTCCCAAAGCCCGTAGGGCTGCCACAACCGTAGCCACGCGGCCAACCCACGGAAATCGCATGCCAACAAATCTCTCCCAACGCGGAACCGCGTAGCGGTGCCACATTCACGGGGCGTCGCGCATGCGCCAGCTAAGTGGTCCGCTCAGTCCCCTGTGCGGCGCTCCGCAATCTCCCCGCTCCGCATACAACCGCTTTCTCATCCCCGATCCCAGAAGGAGCCGGTTAACGATTCGTTTATCAGCCAAAGATCTCGGGAGCTGAAGAACCCGTCGCAAAGTCGTCAAAAAATTTCTTTTCCTCGCGGGCAAATAACTTCCTAAAGACAGGTGAAGCATAAAGTAGCCGATCAAAAATTGTTACAACATTATAAAAGTACGAACTCCGATGTTTGTAAGCAATAAGCTCCTTTTCTATTTGTTTTCTTTTTAACGCATTGGCAGCATAATAACATACTAATCGACGAATACTTTGATCTTTATTTACTAATAAATCTTTGAGAAGAGGGAACAGTGAATAGTCCCTTCTTAAAAGTGCAGTCTCTACAATGACCCATATTACATGAGGCGTAGCAGTGCTGAGAAGATCCATGAAGGCAGGCACTTGTGATGGAGACAGGGCTAAATAGGCTCTAGTAGCGGCGACTTGAATCGATGGCATCGCTGAAGAAACAAATGATATAATCTTTAATCGATCATCAGCTGTTCCTGTTAGCGAAAGACCATAAAGACACGTTTCTGTTTGAAGAAAGTCGGTGTAATCGACCGATAGAAAGTTAAGAAAAATCGCACGATCTCTCTTTTCCGAGCGCTTCGCTAATACTCTCAGGCCAGCAACTCTGACAGTCCTTAATGCATTCTCTTGGTTATTTCCACCCAGCAAAGTCTGCACGTAGCTAGATGCACTATATTTTCTTTTTGCGTTCTCCAACCACCCGCTAAAATTATCAAGCATCACCTTTCTAAGGTCCTCACCATTGGTTTCAAAAAATCGCCTGCCAATAGCCAAAATGGCGAGACGACTGTTTTCGTCTAGTATTTGAGCTAGTTCCCAAAGCTGGTCTGCACCTAATCGATCAAAGTACGCTGAAATCACTTTGTTGGAATCACCTTTGTTCCAAAATGGTGTTTTGCTCAAATAAAATGCCTCATAATTCTTTAGTGCGCTTTGAACATCGGAAGTAGCTATTGCATCTCCGTTATGAACTCGAGCAAGCCATCCACATTCCTTTACAGCTTTTACATCATCCGAGCACATCAGCGCAATCATTGGAAGTGTGACCTTTTTCCTTTTTAACAATTCACTCGAGGCGATAGCCCTCAACGCTTCACTGTGACAGGTTAATGCTGCTTCTAGAGTGGGGTCGCTCAGCTCAGACGCTTTAAGTAAAATAAATTGGGCAGTGTCTTCTTCAATAGATACGGATAATTTTATAATTTCATTGACTGTCGAATCTAAGTTACTTCGCATGCGAATTGCGAGGTGGGTTCTTTCCGCAAGAGAGCGTAAATCTTTATCCTCATCTTTTAATAGCTTTTCTATAAAGGCTAAGTCTGTAAGATCTCCTAATAATCCCAGATGTTGCAAGGTGGCTTTTCGCACTGAGATACCGGAGTCAGATAACAAGAGCTCAACAGTGTTAGACTTTTTTAACAGTTTTTTAATCTGTATCTCAGCTTTCGTAGCCAGATCAACAATTGCTCGTCGCATCGCTTCCTCCGAGTCCATTGTGGCGAACCATGCCATCCAGAGTTCATTTTTTAATGTCCATTTGTGCGCCCAATACCAACCAGGTTTCAATAAAGTATCGTCTAATAAAACCGTTCGGATCAAAAAAAGGCGCTCTAAACTTGTTAGTTCAATTGTGTTTTTATGGAGATACGCTTGATTTATCTCGTGTATTCCAAGGTGGATATGTTGCGAGTTCCAATCATAATTTGATGCAGCAAAAATTAATAACCGCACGGTCATCGCCGAGTCGAGTGCATCTTCTCTCCCGAATACTGCAAGCTTACCACGACGGACTTTTTCTGTCGCTGTATGGAGAACCGAAGCGAGTGACTTAGCAGACGGATCAACTGCTTCCTCTGGATGGGGTGGGGGGGTAACGTCGTCTTTTGGAGCAACTTCTCTCTGTGATATGCCAGTACTCTGGATCTCTTTTTCCAGAGGAGGGCGAGAAAGTGCTAACTTTAACAGATGCCTTGAAAACAATTCAAAAAGTTTTTTTCGCCAGTCATCAACATTGCCGAATTCTCGAAATAGAAGACGCTTCTGAGCGATCTCGCGTGAGCGGAAATCGAGCACCTTCTGCAACTGCTCTCCGGGATCGTTCCGCCTCACTGGATCAACCTCCCTGAAGAACATCCACATCTCAGGCGATCCGGTTTCATCCCGCCTTTCTAGAGCGAGATCAAATTCTTCTTCGAACCCAGTTTTGCTGCCGTTGCCAGATGTCGAACCCCATCTTTGCCACAGGCATCCGATAAACAAATCCGCCTTTCGTAAATCTACGTTAATTAGCTCCTGTGGGCGCCCTGCTCCTGGCATAGTATCTTCCCAACCCAAAAGCTCAATGCGCCAATCAGCTTCTTTTGAATAAATCGCATTAATTTCTTCTATCACTTCCCGCATGGCTTTTCTCTCGTCTGTCAAGTCTCCAGGGGAGGCTATAAAAACTCTGAGGACTTTCATCTGCTGGTCCATAGTCAGTGTGCGGTTAAAAATAGAGCTGCCTTACAATTTTTGTAGTCTGTGCCCGGATGTGTGGGATCCATTAACGCTAATGAGGGAGCATGGGGAAGTGAAAAAAAACTTCAGGGGTGGTCGGCTCCCCACAAATCGGGATTGCGTGCCTATTGTGAATAGAGGGCTATAGCTTAAGTGGTGCGCACTCGCATGCGAAATTCCTTTTGCATTTTGTTAAGTGAATCTCCGCAGACAACATCCCCCCTACGCCACCCCTCTCCTCCTGCTAAACAGCCCATACTTCGGACTGAAAACATACGCGATCACAAAGAACACCCCGAGCACCACAATGATCGTCGCGCTCACACTCCACCCCAGCGGATACGAAAGAAAGAACGCCGCCACCGATCCCACCGCGCCAATAATCCCCCCACCCCAAAACAACGTCCGCGCATTGTTCGTCAGCAGATAAACCGTCGCCGCAGGAGCCACCATGAGCCCGACGCTCAGAATACAACCCACCGCCTGCAGCGATGAAATCAGCACCAAAATGGTCACTGCAAACGTCGCATAGTTTAAGAGCCGCACCGGCACACCCAGACTCGCCGCAATGTTCGGCTCAAACAGATAGATGAGCAGCGGCCTCTGCAGCGCCGTCAGCGTGATCACCGCAATCGCACTGATCCCAAACGCGATCCACAAATCCGAATCCGCCATGCCCACGATGCTGCCAAACAGCCACTCATCCAGCTTCTGCCGCATATCCAAATTCTTCAAAATCAGCACCCCACCCGCAAAGGCCGTCGTGTACAGCACACCCATCGCCGTGTCCTGATCCAGCCGCGAAGTCCGCGACAAAAAGATCGACCCCAGCCCCACAATCAGCGCCGCAAAAATCGCCCCCGCCAGCGCACTCCACTGTGTTAGCCCACCAATCAACACCGCCAGCGCAATCCCCGGCAGCAGCGAATGCGACAACGTCCCAATCTTGAGCGCATCCTTCCGCAGCACCACAAACGCACTCACAAACCCATTGGCAAAACCAATCATCAAACACGCCATCAGCGTGCGCTTGGCGATCGGTTCAGCAAGAAAATCAGTGAAAGTAGCCATAAGGAAAGACTGAGATAAACAAAGAGATTGGCAGCCAGAATCAGTTCAGAACTCTGCGTTCATCGTGCCTCTGGGGTGAATTTCATGTCTGAGACACAGACTTGTTTTCGATGTGTATAAACTCTCGCGGTGTAATGGGTTCAATCTCTTCAAATTCAGATCTCCGCGTTCTCCGAATCTCTGCGGTGCAATGAATGGATTCAGTCTCTTCATACGCTCATTCAGTTCGCAGGGCTGCGCGCTTCTCCGCTCTCATACGCACTCGCAATGTTCCCCGGCGTAAACACCTCAGCCACCGGCCCAAACGCCACCTGATGCCGGCGAATCAGCAGCACATCATCAAAATTGCCGCTCACCGTCTGCAAATCATGATGGCTCGCAATCAGCAGCCGCCCCTCAGCCGTCAGCTCTTTAAACAACCGGCTCAGGTTCTCCTGCGCCGGTTTGTCCAGCCCCGTAAAAGGCTCATCCAGCAGCAGCACATGCGCCTCCTGCGCCAGCGCACGGGCGATGAACGCCCGTTGCTGCTGCCCGCCAGAAAGCGCACTGATCTGGCGATCCTCCAGATCGCACAACTCCATGCTCTTCAACGCACGCTCGACGATCTCCGCATCATGCCGCGAATACTGCCGCCACCATCCAAGGTTCGGATAGCGCCCCATCTCCACCAAGCCACGTACCGTGATGGGAAAATTCCAGTCCACATCCCCCCGCTGCGGCAGATAGGCGATCTCATGGCTGCTCCGCGTCAACGGTTTACCACGCCAGAGGATCTTGCCACCACCGCCGGGAATGAGTCCCGCGAGTGATTTCAACAGCGTACTCTTACCCGCACCATTGGGCCCGATGAGAGCCATGCTCCGACCGCATTCCGTCGCGAAGTTGATCTTCTCCAGCGCCCGCACTTCCTGGTACTGCACGCTGAGATCCACGACTTCCAGCCGATGATGCTGCGTATGCTCGCAACCTCCGCCCCAGCAGACGTGTTCCTTGCTATGGTCATGGGAGTGGGCTGCGCTCATTTCCATTCAAAGGTGATGACCTCATCCAGGTTGCCGTTCGCGGACCAGCGTGTCTCACTGCGTGAGGCAAGACCATCAGGCTCAAGCTCCAACGTGATCGAAGTATCCGGCGTTCCCTCAGCCCAGGTGGCGCTCAAAAAAACATCCACACCGTCTTCGGGGGCGGGCAGGGTGGTCTGCAACTCGATGGGGGAGGCTCCGATATCAGTGATCACCTCCTTGTCGGCGATCTTGAGACTCAGCGTCACCGGCTTGTGCGCATAGCGCAGCCTCAGCAAGCTCTTCACACTCGGCGATTCCTCAATCTTCACCGGAGCAGCCTTCGCATGACTCACCGTCCCAGTGAGATGGCTCAGCGGGATCGCCAGCACGATGAACGTGAGGGCGAGCAGAAAGATCTGAATGGGCGGAAAACCACGCATGACTTATTTCACAGGAGCAGGGGCGGGGGCAGGAGTCAGAGCCGCAACGATGGAACGGACATTGTGTGCCAGCATCGTTTCAAAAGTATGCGCCACCTTGGCTGTACCATCAGCAATCAGCGGCTCACCCACCTTCACCCCCGTGCTGCGCGCAATCTCCGCCAGCACCTTCGGATTCGCCTGATCCTCCGGAAAGATCGCCTTGATTCCATGCTCCCGAATCTCCTCAATCGTCTCAGCAATATGCTTCGATGACGAGTCATCACTGCGCCCAATGCTCAGCACCGAAAGCGGCTCAAAACCGTACTCCTTGCAGAAATAACCAAACGCCGCATGCGCAGTCACAAGCAGACGATCCTTGCGATCAATCTTCGCAATCTCCTTCTGCGCCCAGCTCTTCAGCTCCCCAAAGCGCTTGCTCGCCACCTTCGCACCTGCTGCATAAGCCGCCGCATTCGCAGGATCAACAGCACTCAACTCATCCGCCACAATACGTGCCGCACGCTTCATGTTCTCAGCACTGTGCCACCAATGCGGATCCTCGGAACCATGCTGATGCTCATCATGATCTTTGTCAGCCTCCTTCTCGCCCTCATGATGATGCTCATGCTCCACAAAAGGAATGGAAGGAATCTTCTCACCCACTTCCACCAGCTTCACCCCCGCACCAAGACTGTCCCGCAGCTTATCAAGAAAGCTCTCCAGTCCCTTGCCCGAAGCCAGCAGCAACTTCGCCCCACGCATCTCCGCCAAGTCCTTCGGTGCCGGCTCAAAATGATGCACGTCCGCCCCAGGCTTCAAAATCTCAACCACCTCCACATTCGCACCACCGACCTGCCGAGCGAGATCGGCCAGGATGGGATGCAGCGTGGCCACCTTGGTGGCGGCAAAGGTCGGAAGAGCAGCGGCCAGAAAGCAGAGGGATCGGATGAAATGCTTCATGCAAGAAACTAGGCCATGGATAATTGAAAATACAAATGATTTGCAAGTGCAATCATTTTGCATATATCTCGGCCAATCATGCAAACCACTTGCACTTACCCGAGCCGTCTCCGCCTCCCCTTGCTCCTCGCACTCACTTCATGCGGGGCACTTTTTGCTGAATCCGACACAAGAATTCAGCAAGCTGTCCGCCAACCCGCCAGCTTTGAGGAGGAAATCCCTATGGATGAGATGGTAATTACAGCTCCTCTAGACCGTCCGCTCTTCCAGCAGGCCCAATCAGCCTCCGTACTCAGCGGCCAAAACCTGACTCTCGCCATTGAACCCAGCCTCGGCCAAACCCTCGCCCGCATGCCCGGCGTCAGCAGTTCCTACTTCGGCCCCGCCTCCAGTCGCCCCATCATCCGCGGTTTGGATGGCGACCGCGTTCGCATCCTGCAAAACGGCCTCAACACCATCGACGCCTCCGCCACCAGCGTGGATCACGCCGTGAGCTTTGACACCTCCAACCTGAAGTCAGTGGAGGTGGTGCGCGGTCCTGCAACTCTGCTCTACGGTTCGAACGCCATCGGCGGTGTCGTCAACTCAATCGACGGCCGCATCGTGGATGAGAAAATCGACGGCACCATCCGTGGGGCACTGAACGGCCGCTACAGCTCCGTTGACAACGGCTACCTCTCCAGCGTCATGATCGAAGGCGGATACAAAGGGTTAGCCTTTCATGTTGAGTCCTTTACCCGTGCCGCCGAGGACTTCCGCATCCCTGGCAACGCTCGCACCACCAACGAGCAGACTCTCAATCCGCTCCCCCCAGGCGAGACCGAAACCCGCAAGATCATGCCCAACAGCAATCTCCGCTCCGAAGGCGTGACCAGCGGTCTGAGCTACATCTGGGACAAAGGCTTCGTCGGCTTCGCCTGGACCGAATTCCACACCAACTACGGCTCTCCCGCCGAGGAGAATATCGTCATCGACATGCACCAGCAGCGTCTGGATGTGCGCGGTGCTTTCTACAAGCCCCTGCCACGCATCAAAGAAATCAGCTACAAGCTCGCAGGCTCCAGGTACCAGCACACCGAGTTCGACAGCGGCGAGCCTTCTACTTTGTTCAAAAACAACGGTTACGATGCCCGAGTAGAGGTGAAACATGAAAAAATCGCCGGGATGGAAGGCGTGGTCGGCTTTCAGTCGGACCGCAGCGAGTTCAGCAGTTCCGGGAGCGAAGCTTTTCTGCCATCGACCATCACGCAGGCGAACGCGCTGTTTCTGTATGAAGACATCAGTCGTGGGCCGCTCAGTTTCCAGTTTGGTGGTCGCTACGACCACATCTCAGTGGAGTCGCTAAACAGCGCCGCCTTTGGCCCGGCACTGGCACGGACATTTGACAATCTGAGCGGCTCGGTGGGCATTGTCTTCACTCCGAATGATGAGTACGCCGTGGCCTTCACCATCAACCGCGCAGAGCGTGCACCCACATATCAAGAGCTGTTTGCCAACGGCACCCATGCCGCCACTGGCGCATTCGAAATCGGCAACCCCAATCTCCAGCAGGAGAAATCAGTGGGCTTTGATCTCAATGTGAGGAAACGCATCGGCTGGGTCACGGGCAGCATCGGCGGTTACTACAATCGCTTCACCAACTTCATCGGTCAGTTCCCGACCGGAATCGTCCACGTGGTCGGTGGTGAGAGCTACAACGAGATGATTTATCAGGCCACGAACGCCGAATTCATCGGTTCCGAGCTGGAGGCCACCTTCCACCTCCTGCATCCCATCACCTCCGAGCCCCCCGAGCACCAGAACAACCTGCACCTCCAACTGCGTGCCGACGTGGTGCGCGCCCGCGACACCAAAACGGGCCTGTCTCTGCCCCGCATCCCGCCCTTCCACCTGTCCAGCACCTTGAGCATGGAGCACGGACCCTTCGGCGCTCGTCTCGAAGGCATCTACGCCGCACCCCAAAGCCAGTTGGCGATGAACGAGGCCAGGACCAACAGCTACTTTCTGGTCAATCTGACCCTGACCTACCGCATCGTGCAGGGCCCCACCACCCTCGATTTTTATGTCAAAGGCATGAACCTGACCAATGAAGATGCACGTGAGCACACCTCCGTCCTCAAGGATCGGGTGCCTTTGCCGGGACGAGGTTTGGTAGCAGGTCTGAAAATTACCTTCTGAGTGGTGGGAAACGGCATGTTAGGTCCCAAATTTATCAAAAATGAAATGCTGAAGAGATTCTATTTCCAAATGTAAGATAATTATCATAGTATTTGGTTGCGCCTAAATATGTATTGAGTATAATTTAGGTAGTCACTAGATTTATACGCCATGCAAGCAACCAACTCATCCAATACCAACCTCCTGAGCTCAGGTGCGGCTTTGCAGGCACTTGAAGCGCGGCGTGCATGGCGGGAAAATGAGCAGTTGTCCCCTCACTTTTGGGTGCTCGTCAGCGTGCTGGGCGACTTGGTGATGGGGATCTTGGCGGCTTATCTGGCTTTTTGGCTTCGATTCCACACCTTCATGCGTGAATTTGGAAATTTCGACTTCATGTCGTTTCGTCAGTATGGCGGCCATATGGCATTAGGGAGTCTGTCGCTCATCTTGGTGCTGGGCTGGCAGGACATTTATCACAAGAATGTGCTGCTGCGCACTCGCTGGGTGTCTTCCAAGATTGCCAAGGGAGTGCTCGTCTGGACGGCCGGGTTCCTTGCCATCACCCTCGCATTGAAACTGGAACCCAGCATCTCCCGTGTCTATGTGATGCTCAATGGGGCCACCGCGCTGCTTCTTCTTCTGGGGTGGCGCACGCTTTTCGTTTCGTGCCTGCGCGCACCGGGCCGCATTGAGGCTTTGCAGCAGCGCACTTTGTTTGTCGGATGGAATGCCGAGGCGGTGGCCTTGTGGAAGACCATGAAGAGAGACCAGACCGGTTCCTTTGACATCATGGGCTGGGTCAGGACGGGAAATACTGAGGATGGCTGCCCTGCGGACGAAGTTGTACCCTGCCTTGGGGATGTTTACGAAGTGGAGCATTTGGTCAGCACCCATGCCGTGGACATGGTCGTCGTCGCGGACTTGCATGGCCCACGCGAACAGATGATCACCCTCGCCAATCTATGTGAGCGTGAAATGATTCAGTTCAAGGTCATACCCTCGTATTTCAGAGTCTTTGTTTCCGGTCTCACCCTTGAAACGATTGCCGGGACTCCGGTGCTGGGGGTCACGCGTCTGCCTTTGGATGACACTCTCAATGTCATGTCCAAGCGCATTGTGGATGTCGTGGGTGCCACGATTGGGCTCGTACTGAGCGCTCCAATCATTGCATTTTTTAGCACGGTGGTCTGGTTGGAATCACGGGGGGCGGTGTTCTACCATCAGCGCCGCTGGGGCTTTAATGGTGTGCCCTTCGACATCATCAAGATTCGATCCATGAAGGTGAATGCTGAGTCTGCCAACGGCGCGCAATGGTGCGTCAAAGACGATCCTCGTCGTCTCAAGGTGGGGGCCTTCATGCGCAGATGGAACATCGATGAACTGCCTCAGTTCTGGAATGTGCTGAAGGGGGAGATGAGCCTCGTCGGACCGCGCCCGGAGCGTCCTGAACTCATTGCCGGCTTCAAACATCAAATACCGCACTACAATGCACGGCATCACTCAAAACCAGGCATGACCGGCTGGGCCCAGGTGAATGGCCTTCGGGGTGACACTGACCTTGGCGAGCGCATTCAGTGCGATCTCTGGTACTTGGAAAACTGGAGCCTCTGGCTGGATCTCCAGATCATGCTCTTTACTTTCTTCAAGCGGGACAACGCTTATTGAAGGTGGGTGTGTGGTGATTGCGTGAAATTGTGCGGTATTAGCTTTCGGCTTGTTCCTCAGTCTTAAGTCTTTAGGGTTTGGTTCAGTCATCGTCCCATGCCGCTCTTCACGGTTTTTACGCCCACTTTCAATCGCGCACACACGCTGCATCGTGTGTTTGACAGTCTGCAGGCGCAGACCAGCCGCGATTTCGAATGGCTGGTTATCGATGACGGCTCGACCGACGACACCCCCGCTTTGATGGCCCGTTACCAAAGCGAAGCCACCTTTTCTGTGCGCTACCTGCGGGAGCCGCACCGAGGTGCGCATCATGTACATAATCTCGCGCTGCGAGAAGCGCAGGGCCAGTTCAGCATCAAGCTCGATTCCGACGACGGCTGTGTGCCGGAGGCGCTCGCAAGCCTGCAGCATCACTGGGAAAATATTCCTGCGACCATGCGCGAATCCTTTTCCGGCGTCACGGCCCTCTGCCGGGATCAAAATGGCCAGCTCGTCGGCTCACGTTTTCCATCTGACCCTCTCGACTGCTCGGCTGCTGAACTCGAGTACCGTTACAAGGTGCGCGGAGAAAAGTGGGGTTTCCTTCGTGTCGATGTGCTCCGCCAATATCCCTATCCTGAGGATGTCCACGGCAACTTCATCCCTGAGTCCTACATCTGGTGCCAGGTGTCAAAGCATTATCAGACCCGCCATATCAACGAGGAACTGCGCATCTACTGGATGGATGCGCCCTCGCTGGTTCATGGCCCCGCCAGTCCTCGAACCAATGCCGAAGGTCATCGCCTCATGTTCAAGATGGTGCTCAATCTTGAAAGCGGCTGGTTTTTCACCGCCCCGCTGCGGCTGCTGCGCGCTGCTGCGCAGTACAGCCGTTTTGCCTTCCTGAGCGGTGTTGGTTTTGCGCCGCAGTTTCGTGCCTTGAAATCCACTGGGGGCCGCTTGCTCTTGTTGGCGGCCTGGCCGGTCGGATTCTTCCTCTGGCAGCGTGATTGTCTGCGGTTTCCGCAGTCTAGAGAAGCTTAATCGCAGCACCGCTCATCCACGGTTTCCCCGCGCATGAAAACGGGAAGCTGGCGGGTGGTGCGCTGCGAGCCGAAGCCGCCTGCCACCACGGCTAGCAGAGCGTTGGCGAGTTGATGGCCGAAGACCTCTGCGTCGGCGCGGTAGCAGGAGATGCGTGGGGTGGCAAAGTCGAGCATGGGATCGTCCGTGCGGGCAATGAGAGCGACATCTTTCGGAATGCGAGTGCCCATTTTCTGCAAATAGGTCAGAGCTAGAAGTGCGTAGGATGGACGGGCGACGATCATGGCGTCGGCCGAGTTCCGGTGCAGAAACGCCGTGTCCATGACGCTTAGCAGCCCAGGCACCGAATCGTCATGGCGGAGGATGACGGAACGCAGGCCTCCGCCTTGGGCGGTGATGGCCGACTGAAATTCGAGCTCGCTTTCCACGTCACCGGGACGCGAACCACGGGGTGTGAGCAATGCGATCTGGCGGCGACCGGCCCGAACGAGCACGCCGACCGCATGACAGCAGGCTGCCCCGTGGTCGATATCTACGGACGGCAGGGAGGTGGCAGCCACACACGAACCTGAGACCACGCAGGGAATGCGGTTGCGCGCGAACCAATGGTGGGTGCGCGGAGAAGTATGGACGAGCAGCCAGGCCTCCGCCGGGTTCTGCGCGACGAGTTTTTCCAGCGCTCGTTCAGGACGGGGGCTGCCGCAGGCGGCGCTGACGTGGGTTTCAATGCGGAGTCCGGCTTTGTCCAGTCTCTGCCGCATGGCCTCATAGATGCCGCTCTGAAAGGGAAGGCGCGCCGGGCCGAGTTCCGGTAGAAGCATGCAGATGCGCTTTTTCCCGGGAGCCGCAGGCCCGACCTTGAAGGCGTGGGCGATGATGCGCCGCCGCCTGCCGTGGGCGACTTCGATGAGCCCATCTCGCTCGATCTGCTCCAACGCCAGCCGCAGTGTCGGCCGACTGACCCCGACCTGCTCGCAAAGCGAGCGTTCACCCGGAAGGTGTTCTTGCCAGACTTGGTCTGCCAGGGACTGGCGCAACCATCGGACGGCCTGCACGATGAGCGATATGGGAGCGCTGAGTGCGGCGGGTGCTTCGATCCGAGGTAAGGGTTCCGTGGGATTCATCGAGAGGTAAGACGATTTTACCAGTTGCTGGGCCTTTTGCTCAAGATTCCGCAGGTCATTGTCCGTTTCTGTCCGCAGCACCGATAGCAATCACCGGCTACACCGGGGGCTGTGACGGATGCGGCCTCAATTTTTACTCATGAATCTCCCCTCTTTCATTCACCGCCAGTCGTGGCTGCTTATCGTTCTTTCCTCCATGACCGGAGTGCTGTCCTGGGGGGATGGCGTAGCAGGCGCGGACGATGCTGTCGCGATCGGGTCACGACGAGAGCTGTTTGTGGACCGCCTGCTGGTGGGGGAGCTGAAAAACACCGTGCTCAAGCTGCATGAGCCGCAGCTCATGCCGCCGGTGCCGCAGCCACGCCCGCATGGGAATTACGCAACGGTGCTGCGGGCGGCGGACAAGTTTCAATTTTACTACCGGGGTGACAAAGACCCCAAGGTGACGTGGAAAACACAGGGCATCGAAGCCTATCACGATGGCGAAGTGACTCTCTATGCTGAGAGTGCGGACGGCATCCACTGGACACTGCCGAAGCTGGGCCTGCATGAGCATGCCGCCTTCCCCGAAGGGAATATCATTCTCATGAACGAGTTCATGGTGAATCACAATTTCACCCCCTTTATCGACACCCGGCCCGGTGTGCCCGCAGATGAAAAATACAAGGCGCTGGGCGGGCTGGCCTATCAACCACATCAGCAGGCTGTGCGTGAGAAGCGTGGCCCCGGCGGCCTGAAGGCCTTTGTTTCACCCGATGGCATCCACTGGAAAAGACTGCGCGACGAGCCGGTGATTCCGGAGGCTTGGGGCAAGTACTTCGATTCGCAGAACTACGCCTTCTGGAGCGAGGCTGAGCAATGCTACGTCTGCTACTTCCGCCGCTTCATCGGCGGATTGCGCGGCATCGCCCGTACCACCTCGCTGGATTTCATCCACTGGACACCCTTCGTGGAGATGAAGGCGAATCTGCCGGGCGAGCATCTCTACACGGCATGCACGCAGCCCTACTTTAGGGCTCCGCACCTTTATCTGGCCCTGCCCACACGTTTCATGGAGAAACGTGGAGCGGCGACGGACATCCTCTTCATGAGCACGCGCGGTGGCGAGGCCAATGACCGCCTCTTCACGCAGAGCCTGATCCGCCCTGGACTGAGCAAGGAGGGCTGGGCAAACCGCGCCAACTACGCAGCCATCGGCATTCATCAGACCGGGGACACGGAGCTGTCTATGTTCCTCACCAACGGCAGGCGCTACACCCTTCGGCTGGATGGTTTTGTTTCGGTGAACGCCCCGCTGGAGGGCGGCGAGTTCATCACGCGGCCGCTGACTTTCGACGGCAATGAGCTGACGATCAACTATGCGACGAGTGCGGCAGGACAGATGCAGGTGGAAATTCAGGATGCGCAGGGCAAGCCCGTTCCTGGCTTCTCGCTCGATGAGTGTGATCCCATCTACGGTGATCACATCGGCCGCGTGGTGACCTGGAAGAAAGAGAGCGATGTGGGCAGGCTGAAAGGCACGGTGATCAAGCTCAGGTTTGTCATGTCTGACGCCGACCTCTTTGCGATAAAGTTCCAAGACAGCCAAGGCTCCTCAAACACCGTTCCCAAATCTGGCGGTTAAGCGGGGAGGAGAAATGAGCCCACGGGGTCAGCGGGCAAAATGATGTTGTTGTTCCTGAATACGCAGTCCTTGAAGAGCTTTCACCGCCGCACCAGTGCCGGCTCGGGATACTCAAACGTTTTGCCTTCGTAGTTGCGGATGACGACGCGTTGTTCGTCACGGACCAGAACGTAGTCGGGATTGAGGGGGACTTTGCCGCCTCCGCCGGGGGCGTCGATGACGAACTGGGGCACCGCGTAACCGGTGGTGTGGCCGCGGAGTTGTTCGATGATGTCGATGCCATCAGCCACGCTGGTGCGTAGGTGAGAGCTGCCCTGGATCAAGTCGCACTGATAGAGGTAATATGGGCGCACGCGGCACATGAGCAGCTTGTGCACGAGGGACTTCATGACGTCGGCGTTGTCGTTCACGCCGCGCAGGAGGACGCTTTGATTGCCGAGGGGGACGCCGTGATTGGCGAGGAGGGCCAATGCGTCGCGCACTTCGGTGGTGAGTTCACGCGGATGGTTGGTGTGAATGCTCAGCCACAGCGGGTGGTGCTTTTGCAGCATCTTGCAAAGTTCGGGCGTGATGCGCTGCGGTACGAAGATGGGCACGCGGCTGCCGATGCGGATGAATTCGATGTGCTTGATGGCGCGCAGGCGCGTGAGCAGGGCGTCGAGCTTGGCGTCTGAGAAGAGCAGGGGATCGCCGCCGGAGAGAAGCACATCGCGTACTTCTGTATGCTTCTCCAGGTAGCGGAATGCGGCCTCAAACTCGGTGTGAAGTTCCTTTTCACCCACGCCGGAAACGACGCGGCTGCGGGTGCAGTAGCGGCAGTAGCTGGCGCAGCGGTCGGTCACCAGAAACAGGACGCGGTCCGGGTAGCGGTGTACCAGCCCAGGCACCGGCATGTGGCTGTCTTCGCCGCATGGGTCGCTCATTTCTTCGGGGTCCTCCCACGTCTCCTCAATGCGCGGGATCACCTGCCGGCGGATCGGGCAGCCCGGATCTTCGGGATCGATGAGATTGAAATAATGCGGCGTGATGGCCATCGCCAGCTTGTTGCCGGAGAGCAGCACGCCTGAGCGTTCCTCCTCCGTCAGCGTGAGGTGTTCTTCGAGCTGTTTAAGCGTCGTGATCCGATTTTTGAGCTGCCAGGTGGAGCTGTTCCAGTCGGCGGGAGCGACGTTCTTGTCGGACCAATAACCTGGAGCGAAGGAGCGGAATTCCTTCTCAGGCAGCGGGGAGGTGTCTTGCATGTACTGCGGGATCGGTGGGCGCGGAGGTTAGGCGCGGGTGGGTTCGAATGTCAAACGTCCCTTGCGGCAGTTTGGGTGCATTCCTTGCATCGGGACGCAGGCCTGCGCTGGATGGGGTCGGGCTCCAAAGTCCCCGGATGGAGGTGCAAAGGCGTTTGCCGCAGGCCGACAACTCAGCCACACTCCGAGCGATGCCCGACATCGTTCTTGCCACGCTCAACGCCAAATACATCCACAGCTCTTTCGGGCTGCGCTACCTGCTGGCGAATTTGGGGCCGCTGCGGGAGCGGGCCTGCATCGCGGAATTTCAGATCAATCAGGCGCCGTTGGAAATCGTGGAGGCGGTGCTGGCGCTGGAGCCGCGTATTGTGGGCTTTGGGGTGTACATCTGGAATGTGGTGCAGACGACGGAGGTGCTGGGGATGCTGCGGCGGTTGCGCCCGGAGATCCGCATCGTGCTCGGCGGGCCGGAGGTTTCGTATGAGTGGGAAGGGCAGGCCATCGTGGCGCTCGCGGACCATGTGATCACGGGGGAAGCTGACCTGAAGTTTGCCGAAGTCTGTGGCGTGCTGCTGGGAGAAGATGCGTCCGCGCAGACGGCTTTGCCGAAGGTGATGCCCGCCGGACTGCCGACGCTGGATCGTGTGGCTCTGCCCTATGATCTCTACACAGACGCGGATCTGGCGCATCGCATCCTCTACGTGGAGGCCTCGCGTGGATGCCCGTTCACCTGTGAGTTTTGCCTATCCTCACTCGATGTGCCGGTGCGGGCGATTGCGATTGAGGCGTTTTTAAAGGCGATGCAGGGGCTGCTGGATCGTGGGGCGCTGACGTTCAAGTTTGTGGACCGCACCTTCAATCTGCACCTGCCGACGAGCATGGCGATCCTGCGCTTTTTCCTGGATCGCTGGCGTGATGGGATGTTCCTGCACTTTGAGATGGTGCCGGACCGGCTGCCGGAGCAACTGCGCGACATCATCCGTGAGTTTCCCGCAGGCGCCGTGCAGTTTGAGGTGGGCATTCAAACCTTTGATGAAGCGACATCGAAGAGCATCAGCCGGCGGCAGAATCTGACGCGGCTGGAGGACAACCTGCGGTTTCTGCGTGATCAAACCGGCATCCATGTGCACGCAGACCTCATCGTGGGGTTGCCGGGAGAGGACGTGGCGAGCTTTGGGCGTGGCTTTGACCGGCTGGTGAAGATGGGGCCGCAGGAGATTCAGGTGGGCATCCTCAAGCGGCTGCGTGGCACGCCGATCGTGCGGCATGATGCGGAGTTTCAGATGAAATACTCGCCCGTGCCGCCCTACGAGATGCTGGAGAACCGTGACATTCCTTTTGTGGAGATGCAGCGCATGCGGCGCTTTGCCCGCTACTGGGATCTGGTGGCGAACAGCGGGAACTTCACCGCCGTACTGGCGCTGCTATGGCAGCAGGGGGATTCACCTTTCCAAGCCTTCATGGCCTTTGCCGACAGCCTTTACACGAAGCTGCGTCGTACGCACCAGATCGCGCTGCCGGTGCTGGCGCAGTCGCTGTTTGACCACCTGACAGGTGCGTGTGGTGTGCCGCTGGACATCGCTGCGGCCACCATGATGCAGGACTGGAACCGGGTGCCGGGCCGCGAGTCCCTGCGCCTGAGCGGGACGCAGCCTGTGGAGCGTGAGTCGTCGAAGCGCAGCACTGCCGGAAGCCGGCAGGCGCGGCATGTGGTGGCGGGATAGAGCGCTTTTGTACAAAGACGATGACTCTGGCTGCTTCCACGTTCACTCCACCCCAAGAGGACCCACGCATCAGAGTGGTGGGCAGCTTTGAGGAACTGGTCATGACGCCGTTGCGCGATGGCATCAATGCCTTGTGCTGGCAGCGCACCCTGTTGGGTGATTTCGGCGAGATCGTGGAGAAGCTGGAAGTGGGGAAGGGGATCACGAGCATCGATGAGGAGCGGCTGCTGGCGCTGGAACTGAGCGGCGCGGGCCAGGTGGCGCGCGAGGTGCTGCTGCAAGACCTAGCGTTGTTGCGTGCTAGCGATTTGCTGCCGAGTCTCGACTGCATCCATGGCTACGTGAACGAGATCGAAAGCGAACTGCTGCGCACGGATGTGCAGTCATGGCATGTGGACAGTGCCACCGTGGAGGCGGACACATACCTCTGCACCTACTTCGGGGCTGCCTCCGAAGGTCTGCGCAATGAGGAGGCGATGCGGCGGGTGGACGTGCCTGCTGTTCGTGCTGAGCTGCTGCAGCTCTATGGCGGCGAGGATGGAGAAGGCTTTCGCGACTACTTGAACGAAAATTACCTGGATCTGCATTACAAGCCCCTGCCGGCTGCCCGGCCGTTTTCCTTTGGCCTTGGCCACCTCTGGCGCATCGCCACCGAATATCCTGAGAGTCCGGTGCCGCCGTGCATTCACCGTGCTCCGGCGACGCTGCCCGGACAGCTGCCGCGCCTGCTGCTGATCAGTTGAAGGCTGGACGCAGTATTGCGCGAGACGGGCATTGGCGCTAGGCTAACCGCCAATACGCCATGCTAACCCTGCTCCGAGAAATGCTGCACTCGCCAGTGCTGGACATTGTCCAGCGCCTGAAGCATTCCACGGGCATGACGGTGACGGAGCTGTGTACGGCGATGAAGATGAGCTACATGGGGGTGAAGCAGCACTGTGTGGAACTGGAAAAAGCCGGGTTTCTGGACACCTGGCGACGGGCCAAGGCGGCAGGACGGCCCGAAAAACTGTATCGGCTCACGTCCAAAGCGGACGCGCTTTTCCCTGGCAGTGGGCCGACCCTGACGCTGGATCTGCTGACGACGGCGGAGAAGGTCTTTGGCGAAAGCGCTCCGCCGAAGCTGCTGTTTACCTATTTCCAGTCCAAGGGGGAGGCATGGGGTGCCAAGCTGGCCAAAGCCACGACTCTGGAGGAGCGTGCCCGGCTGCTGGCGCGGCTGCGCAGTGCGGATGGCTGCATGTGTGCCTGCGAGACCGATGCGCAGGGCCGTCTTCTTCTGGTGGAGCATCACCGGCCGCTGCGGGAGCTGGCGGCGCGCTACGGCATCGTGGATGAACTCGAATGCGAAATGATTGAGCGTCTCATGGGCTGTGAGGTGCGTCGTTCGGTGGAAGAAGTGTCGGGTCTGGTGCGTGTTACTTTTCAAATCAAGACAACAGCGCATTCAGAATGACTTCAGGTAACGCAGGCAGGACAATGGCATGGATCAAAGCAGTGGCAGCAGCAGGCACCGGCCTGCTGGCATCGTGCGGCAGCAGCATCGCTCCGCTACGGCCTGCCTGGCAGCAGGACCCGAATCTTTTTCACCAGGGCTTTCCGGCCCGTGCCTCACAAACAACGACGACGCCCCACATGGTGGCCCGCGTGGTGTACGCCGCGCCTGAGCAGGTCAGACACATGGTGGAGCGCCAGGGCGATGTGCCGGAAACACAGCGCGGGCTTGCACGCATGGGAGATGGTACGGTGGACCTCGGAGTGCAGGATGTGGCGTCGGGCAAGTGGCTGGAATCGCACCTTTGCGGCGGCATTCTGTTTGTGGCCGGGCTGCCCAATCAGGCCTATCGCATCGTGTTGAAAAACCGTACGCCGATGCCGCTGGAACTTGGCGTGGGTGTTGATGGCAAAGATACCCAGACAGGGCGCACCGCCTCACTCGGGCGTGGCAGTCTGCGCGTGGAGCCAAAAGGTACGCTGGTGCTGGATCATGCGGCACAGGGCCCGCTGCTGTTTAAGAGGGTGGAAGGCGATGCGGTGTTGTTTGACACCAGCCCGCAGGGGCGGACGGGATTGATTCAACTGGCGGTGTTTCTTGCCGCTGATGCACCGAGCATCGGGCCGGAAAAACTGCGAGCCAGTCAGATTGCGCCCTTGGGACTTTTTCCCGTCGGCAGACCGGAGCAGTATCGGTAGGGGAAGTTGGCGGTCGTTTACAGTTGGTGACGATGGTTGACGGTTGTTTATCCAGAGCTTGTGAAGTTCGGAGAGCTTGGGTAACTTTGTAAGCTCATGCTTCGTTTTCTGCGCCGTCTTCTGCTGTTTCTTGTCGCCAGTTTTGTGCTGGCGGGAGGCGTGTATTTGAACACGACGTCCTTTCATGAGCGCTGGCATGGATTTGTCACCGGCGAACTGGCGCAGCATGGGGTGCATCTGAATTTTGAGCGTCTGACGGTGAATCCGTTTGGCGGGCTGGTGGCTCGCGGTGTGAAGGTGTTCAATGACGCGAGCAAAGAGCATATCGTGGCGTCGGTGGACCGGTTGAACCTGGATGTCGATTTTGGCAGCCTGATCGAGGGCAGGGTCAAGATTGACGGACTGGAGCTGCTTCACGCGAGCATGGCGCTGCCGGTGGACCCGGAGCACCCCGAACTGACGATGATCGAGCTGAAGGATCTCAGCGCGCGAGCCTTGCTGGAAGAGCGGCAACTGGACATCCGCCATGCAGAAGGGCTGCTGTCCGACGGGCTGCGCATTTTGATCAGCGGCGTGCTGGAACTGCCGCAGTCGAATCCAGACGAACCGGGACTGAGTGCGCAGGAGCGACTGGCCGCCATGCGGGAGCATCGGGTGCAGATTCAACATGGGCTGGACTGGCTGGCACGGTTTCGTGCGCCGCATGTGCCCACGCTAAGTGTGAAGGTCTCCGGCGCGCTGGACCGGCCGCAGGAGCTCAAGGCGGAGCTGCTGTTCCAGGCGGACGGCCTGGAGTTTGAAGATTATGTCTGGAAGGAACTCGTGGCGGAGGCGGAGTACGATGGCGGGTTTGTTGATTTGAAGCGGCTGCATTTGGTGGATCATCTGGGCACGCTGGAGGCCACCGCCACCTGGCGCATGGGTGAGGATCACCTGCGCTTCCGGATGACATCGAGCGCCGACTTGCCGGGCCTGGCGCAGGCGTTTTTCAGCAGCGAGCAACTGCGAGAGGTGGTGTTTTATGAAGCACCGCAACTGGCGCTGGAAGGCAGCATCTTTTTGAAAAAAGGAAAGCCCGAGGACTTTTTGCCCGCCGAGGTGACCGGCAGGCTGGACTGCGGGCGGTTTGGCAGTCGCGGGGAGGTTTTTAATTCACTCAGCCTGACTCTTGGAGCCACCCCTGAAGGCATCTTTGTGCGTGATGCGCTGCTGAAGCACAAGACCGGTACCCTGGCAGTGGACGTGATGAAGCACCGCACGCAGGGCTTTAAAGTCAATCTGGTGGTGCGCATGGACCCCAACATCTTTCTGCCTTTCATACCCGGGCCGAAAACGCGCGAGATCATCCAGCGCTTTGGCTTCGATGAAACGTCGGACATTGACGTGCATCTGGCCTGTGCCGGGCCCACGACCAATCTGCACGACTGCCCCAGTTCCGGCCACGGTGTGCTGCGCCATTTCAGCTACAAGGGGGTGCCGTTTGATTCTGCCGAGCTGGATCTGGCGCTGTTCGGGGACATCCAAAACTATGCGAATGTACGGGTGCAGCGTCCGGATGGTCCGGCAGAGGCGGAACTGGTGTTTGTGAATGATGATGATGACGCGAAGTGGCTGCGGCTCGTCAATGTGCATACGGTCGCGGATGCGGCGGGCATCGTGCGCGCGTTTGCCCCTAAGGTGGCGGATCAGATCGCGCTCTACCGCTTTTCCGCCGGCACGGATGTGACCGCCAACGGCACGATCGGCTACAAGAACAATCCGCAGTTCAACAACTACAAGGTGGTCTTCAAAAACCCGGGGGGGAGCGCGCACTATGTGCTGTGGAATGAGGATTACCCGATCAATGCGCCCAATGGCGGCGTGAACATCATCGGGAGCATGTTGAATTTTGATATCAACGGCCGCCTGTTTGGTGACAGTCTGAACGCGAAGGGTGCGGTGAATCTGGCCCAAGGAGTGCGGGGCTATGACGTTGAGGTGCGGGCCGGACGTTTTCCGTACGACGTGTTTGGCCGCAGGCTGCCGTTTGAGGAAGTCCGGGCCGATGTGCACAACAGGGAGGGGATCGCGCGGATTGACATCGCCGCGGATGTGCTCGGGGGCGGCATGACTTTGAAGGGCACCTTGAACGACAACCGCGAGCCGAGCACCTATGACGGCGAGCTGCGCATGAGCGACCTCAGCTTTCAGCGTTTTGCGCAGGTGTACTCGCCGGGCAATGAAAGCATCGGCGACATCAGCGGGCATTTCAAATTCACGGGTCGCATGAACGACTGGAAGGCGCTGAAGGGCGGGGGAGCGCTGATCATCGTCAATGGCAACCTGCTCGCCCTGCCCGTGCTCGGGCCGCTGACACCCGTCATCGGGGCATTTCTCCCTTCACCGATCAAGGGCTACAATGTGGCCAAGAAAGCGGACTGCACCTTTGAGGTGTCGGACGGTTTCATCGTTACTGAGAATGTCGAGGTTGAATCCAGCGCCTTTCGTATTTTCAGCCGCGGCAACGCGGACTTCATCCGCGATGATATTGACTTCAACGCAGAGGTGCGCATGCGTGGACTGGGCATCCTGCTGTTTCCCGTGACTCAGTTGCTGGCCTACAAGGGCTCCGGCACCATTGGCGACACCAAATGGCACCCGCGCATCTTTGGTGGTGGCAACAAAGACGAGCGCAAGCCACCCACGAAAAAGGAACTGCAGGAAGCGCAGCGCATCGGCGGCAATCCGGCGAAGGCGAACACGAATCCCGCTCCGCCCAAGCAGCGGGCGTTGTTTGGAAACTGAATGCGGCGGATTGCAGGATTTGCTGTCTTCAGGGCGCAGAGTGTGGCACGGAGGCCGCATGAAAGTAGAACGACTCAAATACGTCATCTGGGCTGCGGACATGAACCGCGCGGTGAATTTCTATGCCACCGTCTTTGGCGGCACGATCCTCAAGCAGAACGACATCATCAGCGAGGTGTCCATCTGTGACGGGATCATCGGCATCCATGGCGGAGGTGAGGGAAATCGCACCTGGACCGGGCTCAGCTTTCAGGTGCCGGATGTGATCGAAGGCGCGCATGAAATTGTCGCCGCAGGTGGCCAGCTCACACGTGAACCGCAGCCTGAGAATGGCGAACCGCCGCATCTTGCGATGTGCGTAGATACTGAAGGCAATGAGATCATGCTGACGCGCAAGCGCGCGCATTGATTTTCATGCGACGGTCAGTGGCCTGCCTAACAGGGGAGGATCATGTCCGTCTTCGCCTGAGGCGACCTTTGGTGCGTAAAGCAAAATGCCGAATGTCATTCCATCAAGCAACTCATCTAGAGGCGAGAAAAGCCGTTGATAAACCGGTCGATTTGTGAACTTTCTTCAAACTCAGCCTTATGAGAACATTCAAATCCAGTTTTACCATCGGCTCTAGTATCACCACTGGCTTTTGTATTGTCCTGGTCTGGAGTTTGTTTTCTTCGGCTTTTCTAAAACACACTTCAGGAAAGGATGGGTACGGCGGTTTCCCCGCCGCTGGCTGCAAGGATCTTTACAAGTATCTGAATGGTAAAGGTTTCATACTTGACCCTGATTCTGTGCAGCATGGTGCCGTAGAAGGTAAGGCGCAATTTCATGGGAGCTTCCATGGATCAAGGCCATTTGATGTCACAATCTACACGAGGATAGCTGGCGTTAAGGGGGTGCATGTCGAGATCGCGTACGACTTCCGAGGATCTGCATGGAGTGTTAAAGACTCATCAAAAAAGGCGCAAGAATTTGCATCTACGTTGTGCGAATGGCTGACAGAGTACCAGAAGACGAGAAATTTGAATGCAGGATTATAGTTCTGCTGGTTTTGATCTAGATCGGATGTGTTGCGTAAGTGAGCCAACCGGAACCTCCCTCACTCTCTCTGCACAAAGAACTCCCGACGCAGTTTGCTGAAGACGACTTCCGAGGTGCCGAATTTCGGATGAAGTCTGCGGCGGCCGGTGGTGTAGGTGACGTAAACTTCATCGCGGTAGAGGTGCATGAAGGGGGTGTTCACGGCGTTGTAATCGACGATGGAAAAGGCCTTGGTGTAGGTTTGGCAGCGGTCACCGATCTGAACAACGTCGCACTTGTTGCGCGTGACGGTGGCTCCGCCCATCTGGACGCTGGGGGCGGTGAACAAGGCGACGAGGCCGATGGGCTTGCCAAAGTCGCAGAGGGTGGGGCGGCCGATGCCGTAGGTCCATTTGGTGACGGGGGCGTCGAAGTGGTAAAGGTCGGTCTTCGCGGCTTTGCAGAGCATGTAGCCGGTTTCGATGACGTTGGAGCGCAGGTGCAAATAGACGTGGGTTTTGTCCTGAGTGATGACGGGTTCGGCGAGGATTTTGACTTCGTTGGTCAGCAGGCGGGGATCCGGGGCACCGAGAAGCTCCCAAGTCGCGCCTTGGTCGGCGCTGCGCATGAGGATGTTGGTGAGGAGGCGGGTCTGGCCGTCCTGGGAATTTTTGATCTGGATGGTGCTGTACAGTTGGCCGTCGAATTCGATGAAGTCGCAGGCGGTGCTGATGCCTTTGGAAAAGGAGGCGCCGGTGCCAGCGCCGAAGAGGTGGTCGAGATGGCTCTGCAGGGCGGCCTGGGTGAGGTCGAGCACCTTATCAGGCTGCTTGGCGATGGTGCAGCGGAGGGGATGGAGTTCGGAAAGCGTTGCTGTGGCGATGTGGTAGTCGCGGTAGAAGGCACGATAGGCAGAGACGGGATCGCCTTCCTGGCGGCCGGTGAAGAAGATGCGGAGGGTTTCCTCTCCCAGCGCATGGATCATGGGCGCTGAAACGAAGGTCCCGCCGAGGGTGATGCCGCCGGAGGAATCGCCTGCTTTGGCGATATTGATCCATTTCGCCGTGGCGGTGGGATTGAGGACGTTGAAGACGGCCATGCGGGCGACTTGCCCGGCCTTGTTTTCCTCCGGGGTGGACTCATTGCACTGATAGACCGCGTAGCCGATGCCCTGAACGATGCGCAGGGAGGACTGATGCGCGTAAAGCTCCTTATGGTAGTTGCTGATGATCTGAGCCTGATCGACGAAGGAGCGGGAGGAGACGTTGCCATCCGGCATTTGAGAGGGTTCGGCGGCGAAACTGGTGCAGACCAGCGCAGCCAGGAGGGGCAAACGGCAAAAAAGGGTGGGCAGCATGATCCTGACTCTATCGCGCTGCGTATGGATGTCCAAACGCGTTGCAATCGCCCCCATTTGGGCCATTCATCCCCCCGCCCATGACCCCCAAGATCGACCCCGCCCTGCATCGCGACAAAAAACCGGACTGGATCCGCGTGACGCTGCCGCGTGACCCGAAGTTTTGGAGCACGAAGGGCCTGATCACCGATTTGAAGCTGCACACCGTGTGCGAAGAGGCGCAATGCCCGAACCGCTGGGAGTGCTGGAGCCAGGGCTCGGCGACGTTCATGATCGCCGGAGACCGCTGCACCCGTGCCTGCGGCTTTTGCGCGGTCAAAACGGCCAAACCCTTTGCTCTGGAAGCCGATGAACCGCAGCGCGTGGCTGAGGCGACGAAGCGCATGGGCCTGAACCACGTCGTCATCACCGCTGTGGCGCGTGATGACATGAAGGACGGCGGTGCAGATCACTTTGCCCGCACGATTGAAGCCGTGCGCGCAGCTGTGCCGACGATCACGATTGAGATTCTTGTGCCGGATTTCAATGGCAAGGACGACGCGCTGGAAGTCGTCATGAGGGCGAAGCCTCATATTTTCAATCACAACCTCGAAACCGTGGAGCGCCTGACGCCGCTGGTGCGCAGCCGGGCGCAGTATCACCGCAGCCTGCATGTGCTGAAGCGTGCGAAGGCGATGGCGGAAGAGCTTGGCACCAAGTGCGCCACGAAGAGCGGTCTCATGCTCGGCCTGGGCGAGACGGAGACGGAGCTGTTTCAGGCGATGGACGATCTGCGCGAGCATGACGTCACCGTGCTGACTCTGGGCCAGTATTTGCGCCCTTCAGCGCAGCATCTGCCGGTGATCGAATACATCCACCCAGACACGTTTGAGAACTACAAGCAGATCGCTCTGAAAAAGGGCTTCCGCCATGTGGCTAGCGCGCCGCTGGTGCGCAGCTCGTACCACGCTTCGGATTTCAAGCCCGAGCTGGATCTGGAGTAAGCTCGGCGGCGAGTCCGCACAGCTTATTTGCGGAAGCCGCCAGCCATGCGGTTCCAGAAATTCGCCAGCGAGATCGCCATGCCCAGGGCGACTATCTCCTGCTCGGAGAACAGGGCGGTGAGCTGCGCGTATTCCTGCTCATCCTCATGGAGGGTGGTTGTGTGAGTCAGCGCCTCGGCCCAAGCCAGCGCTGCCTGTTCCTGAGGTGTGAATAACGTGGATGCCCGCCACTCCGGAAGTTGCTCGATGCGCGCCTGATCTTCTCCAAGGTGTCGTGCTTCTGCCTGGTGAACTTGAATGCAGTAGGCACAACGATTCATCTGCGAGACCCGGAGTTCGACCAGTGCCCGCAGGGTGGGTGAAATGGCGGTCTGGGCAAGATCACGAGTCAGTTGTCGAAAGCGGGAGGTCAGCTCCGGCTCGATTTGGGCGTAGTCGATTCTCATGTGGGGGCAAAGGGGAAAGTTAGGACCGTTGATTCTTCTGGAAAAGGTGGACTTCAAGGAAATAAACGGAGGCCTTGAGTGCAGACATGAAGAATGAATTACACGTCTTTCGGCATGCCATGCGAATGCATTAGGCTCTGCCTAACGAGGCGGCAGTTACGCGAAAGCGGGTTGCGTGCGTGGCAATTTTCTGTCTCTTCGGGTACCCCCAACCCAATACCATGTCCATTCGTCCTCCCGCCGAAGCCTACGAGAAAGTTCCGACTGTCATTTTCCCAGACTCAGCCAAGGCGGCCAAGACGCTGGCGCAGGAAGTGAAGCTGTTGATTGAAACAAAGAACAAGGCAGGCAAGCCTGCGGTGCTGGGCATGGCGACGGGATCGACACCGGTGCCATTTTACCGCGAACTGATTCGTCTGCACAAAGAGGAAGGCCTGAGCTTCAAAAACGTCATCACCTTCAACCTGGACGAGTATTACGGCCTCAGCTCCGACCATCCTGAGAGTTACTCGATGTTTATGGCTGAGCAGCTGTTTGACCATATCGACATCCCGAAAGAGAACATCAACCTTCCCAGCGGTACGGTGCCGGGAGATCAGGTCTTCAACCACTGCCGCCAGTATGAAGAGAAGATCGAAGCCGCCGGTGGCATTGACCTGCAGATTCTCGGCATTGGCCGGACGGGTCACATCGGCTTTAACGAACCCGGTTCCAGTCGCGACTCAATGACCCGCCGCATCACGCTGGATCGCGTGACGCGTCAGGATGCCGCGAGTGATTTCCGCGGGGAGCAGAACGTACCGCATTTCGCGATCACCATGGGGGTGGGTTCGATCCTGCGGGCGAAAAAGCTGGTGCTTATGGCCTGGGGCGAAAACAAAGCCGTGATGGTGGCCAAAGCCGTCGAAGGGCCGATGACGGAAGTGATTTCAGCATCCTTCCTGCAGGATCACCCGGATGCGCGGTTCTTCATCGACCACGGTGCCTCCCGCGAACTCACCCGCATCAAACTGCCCTGGCTCGTCGGTCCAGCCTCCTGGACACCACGTGAGACCCGCCGTGCGATGGTGTGGCAGGCTTTCAAGATCAAGCGCCCGATTTTGAAGCTGGTGGACGAGCACTACAATGAGAACGGCCTGTCCGATCTGCTTTCCGAACAAGGTCCGGCCTACCAGCTCAACATCCGCATCTTCAACCAGCTGCAGCACACCATTACCGGCTGGCCGGGAGGCAAGCCCGATGAGGACGACACCTACCGCCCAGAGCGCGCGCGGCCGTATCCGAAGCGCTGCCTCGTCTTCAGTCCTGAACCGCAGGATGGCATCACCGGTATGGGCGGGACGATGGATCGCCTCATCGAGCAGGGGCATGACGTGCGCCTGATTGCTCTGACTTCCGGCAGTCTGCGCGTGCCGGACAGCGAGGCGGATAAATTTGCCGAGACTCTGCTCGAACTGGCCTCCAATGCGGCGAATCCTGCCACATGGGAGGCCCAGGTGGCCTATGCGCGGGAAGCGCTGAGCCTGCTGGAAGCGAAGGGTGAATTTGGTGAGGACCCGCCGCTGCTGCGGCAGCTCAAGGGGCTGATTCTGCGCGGTGAATTGCGCGATGCGGCTCACACGGTGGGTCTGGCCAATGATCGTGTCACTTTTGTGGATCTGCCCTTTTATGAACAGGGTCGTTACCGCCGCTTCAAAAGCACGGAAGAAGACCACAAGGCCCTGGTGCGTCTGTTGCAGGAGCACAAACCCCATCAAATCTACATCACCGGTGACGCGGCCGATCCATCCAGCGTGGCGGGCATTTGCTTCCGCCTGCTGGTGGCGGCTTTGCAGTCGTGTGCGGGCGAGGAGTTCGCGGGTTCCTGCAGCGTGTGGCTTTATCGTGGCAAAGAGCGCCCGCTGGAGCCGCATGAGATCGACATGGCGATTCCGATGAGCCCGCTGCAGATTGAGCGCAAGGCCAACGCCCTGTCACGCTACGGAGCTTTATCCTCTCTGGAAAAAGAAGCCCCGGAAACCAATCGCGAAAATGCGCGGCTGTATGATTCGCTCGGCCTGGCCGAGTACGAAGCCATTGAGACCTTCCAGCGCTGGCGCCGGGTGTGATTTCTTTTTAACCTGCTACCGCGAGCTTGGAATCACGGTAGGTGCATTTCCCCAGTCGCTGAAGCTCATCGCAGTGGGCTTCGATGCGCATGCTTTTCATGCTGGGCTGGAAGCCAAGCCGCCGGGTGATGCAGTCATGCAGCAGCGCGGTGTGATCATCCTCAAACTCCACCACGCGATCGCAGTCGAGACAGATCAGGTGATTGTGCTGGGGTTTGTCGAGGAAATTGGGGTCGTAGTAGGTCTGGTCGCGGCCCAGATCGACTTCGCGCAGCAGTCCGCACTCGACCAGAAGGGTCAGGGTACGGTAAACGGTGGCCCGTGAAACGGTGCTGTCGAGTTTGCGTGCCTTCTCCAGCAGTTCTTCGGCTTTGAAGTGGTCATCGGTGGCAAAGGCAGCCTCTACAATGACATCCCGCTGCTTGGTGCGGCGCAGTCCCTGACTGGCCAGATGTGCCTCCAAGCGTTGAGTGATACGTTCGTCCATGTGACTGAGAGGGTAGCCATGGCGGTGGATCGCGCAAGGCAGCGCTTTTTTTTGAAGAAGAAGGCTGCGATTTACCTATTTAGGGTGGTGGTGTTAAAAAATGTCGCATTAACCGTTCGATTAATGTTATTCAAAACGTTGGTTAACAACAAGGTAGGTAAAAATTAGAGGGGATGTTCGACCCCTTTTGAGTGAGCAAAAATCTACGAGATAGGCGCACGCCGCGTTCAAATTAATTTAAAATAATTATGGATTTTATTGTTAATATTGATAAAATTCCCCGGACTGCCTGATTCCAAGCATGCCTTTACCATTTTCATTCTCTACACAACGCCAAAGCTCTGAGGCCGAAAGTCCTGCGGAAGCTACAGCCATAGCCATGGCTACTGCAGAGAAGGTGATGAACCATGCCCCAGGTCAGGTCAGCACCGAGCCTTTGCAGGGAACTCTGGGAAGCATCTTTATAACTCCTGTGCTGGAAGCAGCGCCACGCGCAGTCCCCAATTACCCACATTACGCTGCTGTGAATTCAGCAGACCAGCCTTTCGGACAAGAGCAGGAGGCAGTTACGCCAGCTGAGCTGCCAGTGACAGCAGCAGTGCCGCAACCCACATCCCAGCAGTCATCCGCGCAGGGGGCTGCTTTGGCCCATGACCTGCCGGCTCAAATGGATCAATTACGCAACGACATATTCGGCATCGCCATGAATGCGAGCGCCTTGAATGACCGGCTAGATCGTATGGAGCAGCGGCTTCCTCAAGCCGGGCAGTCGGTGCATGCCGGTATCACCGCGTTGCGTGGTGAGATCGAAACTTGGCTGGAAAACCACCTCAATGCGGCCGTCGAGCACTGCATGAACCAGATCATCAGCCGCAGCAATTCTTCTGACAACCGATCCGTCAACTGACCGTCCTATCCCCACTATTCGATCTCATCCTCTATGAACTCCCTGAGACTCCGTATCCTGCTTCCCCTCTGGCTATTCGGCTTTTTGCCGGCCATGGGAGCCACCCGTATGATGGGGCAGCCACTCGAATGGTTCTTCGGCATGACCGGCGTCCTTCTCGGCGGCGGTGTATTCCTGGCGGCCTTTCTGATTTCCGGCTGGCTGCTCAAACCCACAACGGCTGTCATGAAAGGCACCACGGCGGTGCTGCGGGGTGTTCCACCGGACGCGCAATCCGCTGAATGGCTGCCGGCCGATTTTTGGAAGCTGCGCTGTGACATCAACATGGTCTTTGCCAAGCAGCGCCAGGCGCTTAATGCCGCCGAGCAGCATGCCTGCCAGACGGCGCAGCGCCTGCTCAATGCAGAGCGCCTGCTGCGTGAGGCCTTCACCGCTCTTCAGGGCTTGTTTGCCGCCAGTGATGAGGGCGTGCTCGTGGTGGATGCCCAAGGCTCCATCATCGCTTCAAACGCCAAACTGGATGATTTCCTCGGCAAGCCGGTCGAAGAAGTCGCCGGACGTGATGCCACGCGCGTTCTCAAAGCACTGATCGAACGCTTTGAAGAAAAAGCCGTGATCACCGCCTGGGTCGAAAAAGCCTCCGCCAGCCTCGAAGGCCAGGATGAAACGCCGCCGCTTGTCTCCAGTGACAGCCGTGTGTTCTCCCTGCGCTCCAGCCCGATGCGCACCGATGCCGGTGAAGTGATCGGACGCATTTGGATCGTCAAAGACCGCTCCGAAATGCGGTTGCTGGAGAACCAGCTTCGCGAATCGCAGAAAATGGGCACCATTGGCCAGCTTGCTGGCGGCATCGCCCATGACTTCAACAACCTCCTCACGGCGATTCGTGGCAATCTCACGCTCGCCGAGCTCACTCCGGCTTCCAATCAGGCCGGAGTACGTGACAAGCTGCAAAACGCCAACCACGCCACCACACGTGCGGCGGAGCTCGTCAAATCGCTGCTCGGCTACTCACGCCGCAGCACCGGTGTCTCCATGCGCAAGGCCACCAATCTCAAGCGCCTCCTGGCCGACGTGCAGAACCTCCTCAAGCACAGCGTCGATCCGCGTGTCACCATTCAAATGCGCGGTGGCATGGACGCCTCTTACGCGACCGGCGACGCCACACAGATTGAGCAGGTCATGCTCAATCTCTGCCTCAACGCCCGGGATGCGCTGCCAGCAGACAAAGGCGTGATCGAAATCGCCGTCGAAAACGTCACCCATCGCATGCCGTCGAAAACCGCCGAGAGCAATGAGGCGGGAGACTTCGTCATGCTGGTGGTGCGTGACAACGGCCACGGCATCTCCGAAGAGCACCGTCAGCGCGTTTTTGAGCCCTTCTTTACGACGAAGGCGGGCAGCAAGGGCACCGGCCTCGGCCTCTCCACCGCGCAAGACATCGTGCGTGAGCACGGTGGCTGGATTGAGTTCGAAAGCGAAGTGGGACGCGGCAGCGAGTTCCGCGTGTTCCTTCCACGTTTGGCCAATGCCGAACAGAGCGAGGAGGAGACTCCGATCGACAACGGCCCCGCCATCAATGCTCCGATTGGCGGTCAGACCACCATTCTGGTCGTGGATGACGAGGCTCCTGTGCGCTCCATCGCCATGAACATGCTGGGGTTCCTCGGTTACCGCGTCCTGGAAGCCAGCGACGGCCAGCAGGCGCTGGACATCCTCCTGCGCACCCAGGAGAAGGTGGACGCCGTCCTGCTCGACATCTATATGCCGAAACTTTCTGGGCGTGACACGTTCAAGCAATTGCGTGCTGTCGGCAACGATGTGCCCGTCGTGGTTTGCAGCGGATTTGTCATCGATCCCGACGAATTTACCATCCTCAGCCAGGGGCGGACACCGCCGGTGGACATCATGCTCAAGCCCTACTCACTGGACGGTTTGAGCAAGGCGCTGGCCAAAGCTGTGCAGAAATCGCAGGGGGAAGCACCTGCTTTTGAGATCACCGCCAGCCGCGCGCCTGAGCAGGCACCGGTGCTCGTTTCTTGAACACAAGCGAAATTTGAGGGGGAAAACTGCCTCACGGCGGCCATCTTTCCCCTTTTCGATTGCCGCAAAGGCGCTACCATCCGCGCCCCATGATCAAAGTCGGCCTCGTCTCCCTCGGTTGCGCGAAAAATCTTATCGACTCGGAAATCATGATCGGCCACCTCCAGCAGGCTGGCATGGTCATGACGCCTGAGCCGGACCTCGCGGATGTTCTCATCGTGAACACCTGTTCGTTTATCGACATGGCCAAGAAGGAGAGCGTCGGAGCGGTGCATGACGCCGTGGACCAGCGGGCGGGATCTAAAAAGCGCGCGCGGCAGAAGATCATCGTCGCCGGCTGCCTCTCGCAGCGCTTTTCGAAAGAACTTCCCGGCCTCATGCCTGAGGTGGATGCCTTCATTGGTCTCGATCAGATCACGCAGGTTGCCCCCATTATTCAGAAGCTCATGGGCACCAAGGATCACGAGCAGGAAAATCTGGTGACCCGCCAGCCGCAGTACATCCCGGATTACGACACGCCGCGCTTCCGCCTGACGCCGCAGCACATGGCCTACATCAAGATTGCCGAAGGCTGCAACCATCCCTGCTCCTTCTGCATCATCCCGCGCATTCGTGGACGCCACCGCAGCCGCACGCAGGAAAGCATCGTCAAAGAGGCGCAGCAGCTCGTCGCCAGCGGGGTGAAGGAGATCAATCTCATCTCCCAGGACACCACTTATTTCGGCATGGACAAGTGGACGGAGGAGCGCCCCAAGCCGCGCAGCGGGGTCGATTCCACCAAAGGCGAATCCCTGTCCTCCCTGATCCGCGAGCTCAACAAGATCGAAGGCGACTTCTGGATCCGCCTCCTTTACACGCATCCCGCGCATTGGAGCGACGACCTCATCCAGGCCATCGCCGAGAGCCCGAAAGTGGCGCGTTACATCGACATGCCGCTCCAGCACATCAGCGACCGCATGCTGGGCCTCATGAAGCGCGAGACCGATGGAGCTTATATTCGCGATCTCATCAAGCGCATCCGCACCGGCATCCCCGGCATCGCCATCCGCACCACCTTCATTGTGGGCTTCCCCGGTGAAACCGAGGCTGACTTCAACGAACTGCTGCAGTTCATCCAGGACACGAAGTTCGAGCGTGCCGGCGTCTTCAACTACTCCCGCGAGGAAGACACCCGTGCTGCGAAGATGGAGGATCAAATCCACCACATGACCCGCAAGGCCCGCTGGAACGAGGCCATGCGCGCCATCCAGCGCAGCATTGAAGGCTTCAACACCACGCAGGTGGGCCGTAAAATGCGCGTGCTCGTTGAGGAGCCCGGCGTCGCCCGCAGCGAGATGGACGCGCCCGACATCGACACCACCGTCTTCGTGAGCAAGAAGCTGCCTGTGGGCAGCTTTGCGGACATCACCGTCAAGGAGTGGCGCGGCTACGATTTGGTGGCGGCGTAAGTCGTTCCATTATTCGGCAGCCTGGGGTCTGAACCGTTCGGCGACACGCTCCACACCGCCACGGGGTCCGGTCACGGGCTTGTATGCGCCGGACTCCCAGTTTGTTTTTTCTGGGTAGGGATAGAGCGGCATGTCGAGTTCGGTTTTGCCATCCACCATGCGCTGCGCGCTGAGGGTGTGTGGGACTTCGCCTTTCTCGCGCCAGTTCATGACCAGACCGAGCATGTCGGGCAGTTTGTTGATGCCCGGACCGGGGCCATGGCTCATGCCGGGAACGATGTAAAATTTGCAAAACGCCGCCGCTTTTTCCAGCGAACCAAAGTGCTCGGCGACGCGCTCGTAATAATCGAGTGATGCGTGGTAGGGCACGCAGGAATCGGCCGAGCCGGAGATCATGATGAGTCTGCCACCGCGTTTTTCGAAAGCTGTGAGGTCAGGGTTTTCGGCATTGAGATAGGGACCCAGCGCTGCGGTGTAGGTGTCGATGTCCTTGCCAAAATCGAGACTTTGCAGGTCTTTATCCTTCCCGAAGATCCATTGAAAAAGATAGAGGTGCCCGTGCGCGATCTTGAAGGAGCTGCCGAAGGGAATGCCGTCGAAAATGCGTTCGCCGGTGATCGCGTGTGTCGGTCCGCCGAACAGCTTTTTGAGGGCTATGGCGTGCTTGTCGGTCAGCGTTGGATCTTTCTTCCGTGCCAAGGCAATCACCGCCTCAATGTCTTTATCGGTGCAGCGCGGGTCGGAAACCATCTTGCCTGCGGTTTGCGGGATTTCACTGGAGGCCATGTATTCGTTGCCGGCGGCGATCACGTTCTCTTCCTGAGAACTGGAGAAAGGGCATTGGTGGAAGATCTGCTCGTTCCACAGGAAGTAAGCATGCAGTGGAGTGCGGCAGTGGGCGGGGACATTGGCCACGATGCCGTCGTAATCTTCGGGATAGCGCTGGGCTTCCTGAAGCGCCTGTTGGCCGCCGGTGGAGCCGCCGTTGAAGTAGGAGTATTCGGGTGAGCGACCATAATAAGATTGGATGACCTGCTTGGCGCAGACGGTCATGAGGTGGGTGGCGCGGTAGCCGAAATCCTTCCAGACATCTGGTTTGCCAATGCCGGAATCAGAGTTTGGGGCTGTCCCCATGTCAGTGGTGGCCACGGCGTAGCCACGGGCCATGTAGCCCAGGAGGCCTCCCGAATTGATGCGACCGGCCGCGCCGCCATTGCCGAGACCGATGAAGCGCTTGTTCCATTTTGCTGCTTCAGGCAGGCAGACTTCCACATTGATGTTGGAATCCTTGCCTGGATTGAGAACGATCTTCACCACCGTATGCGGTGGTAAGTTTTTGTCTGCGGTGGCAATGCTTTCATCTGCGAGCACGATTTTCCCGGCGTCGATTTGAAGCTGCCTGAGTGCCGCAAGACGGTCCGTGTGCTCCGGGGGCGCTGCCAGTGCTGTCATGGCAGCGAATGCACTGAGGAAAATGTGTCTGCAAAGCTGCCGGGGAATTCCTGCGGTGTGATGTTTCATAGCTCAGTCACTGAATGATCTGTTCGGGTTGGAACTGGATGCGCATCGGTTACGCACGCCTCAAGAGGGTGCTGAAGCACGCCGTTGCTTGCAACCGATGAATGAGCTTCTCCCGCAGACGTTCCGGGTGCATTAACCAGCACTCTGAAGACTCACCGTCTTCTGGAGGTTCTCTTCCGTGCTTGGGTCTGTGCACGTAGCGTCTCGTTGATTTCTTCGGGGGTCATGACGATCGCGTGGCGGATGGTGACTTCCTGCAAATCAGCGACTTGCTTCGGCGGTTCGGTGGCTGCTACGACTGGCTCAGGTGCAGACGGCATTGCCGGGGCAGGAATCGGAGCCGGGGGATTGGTGGCAATCTCCTTTTGAGGGAGGTTGGAAAGGGGGGGGGGCTCAGCTGCGACATTCGTGAGAATGGCGCGGCGGATAACGGGTTCAGCTTCGAGTGCGGGCATGCTGCTCGCCGCATTTTCAGACGCTGCAACCTGAGGCTCCGGTAGGCTGGCTACCATCCTCTTTTCAGCGGGTTGATTCTCCTCGCGCGTGACATTTTCTGGAATGGACGGTGCAGAGTCTTCTGGTTGGGAAGCCGCTGGCATCGAAACATCTGCGACCACGGCAGGGATTTTGTGAATGATGGGCTGGGGCAGCGGCTGAGAGTGCGGAATGGCTGCTGGCTTTGGAATTGCCTCGGCGACCTCCTCCGGCGAGGGAGCTGTTTCTTGTGGCAGTGAACTCGGAGCTGCGGCGAGCGTCACGGAACTGGCTTCGGGCAAGTCGCCAAAGATCATCCAGGCCATAGCTCCCAGCAGCATGAATGTTGCTGCCAAGGCCAGCCATGGGAATCTGAACTGGGGCGGAGACGGACGATGGAAGTCGAGTGACTTCAGGTCACCGCTGACCGGAGCAAGGAGGAGGGTTTTACTCGCGTGATCCACGGGGGTATCCGTCGGGGTCCAGTCTTCCTCAAAATCTGAGACGAAACCTGCACTTTCCATTTCTTGCGAAGCAAGCGGGTCCTCAACAGAGTCCATTTCGGCGCTGGCTGCGGTCAGGAGATGAGAGAGCTTTTCTGTGAAGTCGGGCGGATAGGGTACGGTGCTGCCGCTCAGTGCCCGTTGCAGGCACTCATGCAGGTAACCCGCCGCCATTTCAGGCATGCTGGTGGGAAACTCGGCAATCTCCCGCATTTGACCTTCCCCGGTGAGAAGATAGGCGGCGAGGCAGATGAAGGTGCGATGACGCTCTTCACGGGCGGCGGTCCCGGCTGTATCTTCATTTGGGCTGTATTCCCATGGGCTCAGGTTAATCAGCCGAGGTTTGCACAAGCTGCGCATCGTCTTGTGCAGGCGGAGTTTCACCATGAATTTTGGCCAAGCCTCCAATCGCTTCTGATGCAGACGATCCAGATCACGGGGTAAGACGGGTCCGTCATAGCCGACACAGAGCTGAATATTGGCCGGGTCTAGGTCAACCCGAGGGACGCCTGTTTCCAACGCCTGTTCCAAACCGGCATGGATCTGTCTTAGCAGCGTGATGACTTCTCCAGGATTGAGCGCGCCGCGTTTTGCCATCAGGGCGCTGAGAGACATGCCTGGCTCATGCACCTCGGAGAGAAAGGCCCAGTCAGGACCTTTCCAGAGACCCATCATGTGCAGGAGGTTGATCTGCTTGGCGGGATCCTGCCGCCATACCTGCGGTGGAAGCGCCATGAAGTCAGACTGATGGACGATCCGTTCGGGTGGCAGCAGGTGAAGGGTGACGGCCTGTTCAGCGGACACGTTGACGGCTGAAATAGTGAATGGATGGCAGCCTGCAAGCTCGGGGTTTTGGATCTCGAAACTCGAGCCAAACAGGGTTTTTAGTGGAATTTCTCCCAACAACAAAGTTTGCAGGTGGGAGATGGGCAGCGTGGATGGGTCTGCGACCAGCAGCATCTTAGGATTGCGCGCCTGAACCAGGGTCACGTATGAACAGATCGCCTCGCGGACCTCGTCACGCAGAGCCTTGATTGAGATCAAAAGATCTGCCGTGCGGCTGGTCAGGACCGATTTGATGGTGAAACGCAGACTCGCTGGCAGTTCGGCGATGACGCCGAAGTCGTCCGGATTCCCACCTGAATAGGCCTGTCCGGTCATCAGCAGAAAAAGCAACCGGCAGGCTTCGTGTACGAGGCGGGAATTGTTCTGGGCGGAGGCGTCGGCTCTTGGCTGTGACAGCCCGTAGTCAAACAGCCGAAGCTGCAAATACTCCTCCTCCTGGGAGGTGACCAGCACCCGGTGCAGGCTCATGGTGGAATGCAGCTGCACCTGTCCCTCGGCTTTCCCCAAGTCTTGGAGAAGCTGGTGCACCAAGGCCAGCGATGTCACGGTGGGCACGGCTCCGCGCCTTTGAACATATTCCTGGACGAACTCACCGTCATTGAGGTTGGTGACGTAATAGGCAAGTCCGTCATCCATGCCGACTTCGAGTATCGTCATGAAGGAATGACCTCGCACGCCTGCGGCGCTACGCAGCAGGTCGCAAGTACGGAGTTGCAGGCCTTCATCCACGATTTCCGGCCTTGCTTCCGCCTGTTCCAAGGTCGTTTTGGGCTCGTAAAACCTGTGGAGGCACTTGGCGTGAACTCGTGAGCTTCGACCCTGTCGGTGTCCACCGGGCTTGGATTTGCGTCCACCAAGCCGAGAGGAGGTCCACTTGCGGCGTGACAGCAAGCTCGCTGGTTTGACCCAGCGTCTGAGGAAGGGCTGACTTGGGCTGAGAATTGCAGCGGGGCTGAGAACTGGAGCCGTTTTTCCAGTGCAGATATGGAGTTCCACCAAACGGCTGTTCCGCTGATCAAAGGCCAGCATGACCACTTCGTCCTGTGCTCGCGGCAGCTTGATTGGCGAGCCATTGCGATGGCTCGCCAAGGCGAGGGATCCAAAGAGTTGTGGCCCTTCAATCATGACTCAAGGTGTTGTGTATGGAAAATTCAATGGATGTGTTTTTGAGGCTCTAATTATTATTGAATATGATCTTTGCGACTCATTTGTGCAATGAGCGATATGTAATATAGATGTAAGTTTGAAAAACATATTGAGGCATGCCTGAGGGCGATTTCGAATGACCCTAAAACGGCAAGTGGAAGGATATGACTGCCCCGCAATCAAAACCGCCGAGTCGCTTGCTCTCATGGGGGCCAATGTGCATTTTGACTCATGACACGCAGCATCCTTGCCATCGGCGCACATTATGACGACTGTCCCTTCGGCATCCCTGGCACGCTGCTGCGGGCGGTTCAGAAACATCAGCGAGTGGTCATCCTCAGCCTGATTGGTGACTACACGAACTGGCCGCCGGTCAAAGGCCGGGAGCAGGGCCTGCTGGAGCTCTCGAAACAGCTTGCCGCCGAGCGTGGTATCGAGATGCGCTTTCTCCCTTACAAGAGCCTGGGCTTTGAGCCGACGCTTGAAACCAAGCGCGCTGTGGCCGAAGTCGTGGCCGATGTCAAACCTGACACCGCCTTCATGCTCTGGCCGCGTGACCGCCATCCGGACCACGAGGCCGCCAGCGCCATCTGCCATGCGGCTTTGTATCAGCCAGCGCGTCTGCTTGGGCGCGAGGAGGTGAAGACGCCCTCACGCGTCTATTGGTACGACAACGGACCCGGCCATACCATCGGCTACGAGCCGGACACCTATGTCGATGTTTCCAGCGAATGGCCCGCTGCGAGCGAGTGGCTTGGCCGTCTGATGGCCTACGTGCGCAAGGAAGACTATGATCCGGCCAAAGCGGATGCCGCCATGGAGACCAAGAGCGTGCTGGCCCGCTATCGGGGTCTGGCCTGCGGGGCAAGGTATGCCGAGGCGTTCAAGAGCGTGCGTCCGGTGGTGAATGCCGAGTTTTGAAACCCAGCTAACCATCCATTGGATGGTGCCCCCGGTAGGATTCGAACCTACGACAAATTGATTAAGAGTCAACTGCTCTACCAACTGAGCTACGGAGGCGTGTTTGAAACCAAACAGCGTTGGAAGGGAGGGAGTTTTAATCGTGTCTGGGCTCTGTGCAAGTGAGTTTTCCCCCCAAGGGGAAACTTTCGAGTGCTGGCGCACAACTGAGATGTGCTGCTGCGGTGGCAACCAGGCATGATTTTGGATGTTTTAAATGCACTGCCGTGGTATCCCGCCCGCATGCGTGTACTGGTTTTTATCCTTTTTGTGTCAATGCATGCCGCTCTGGCGGCCGATCTTCCATTGGCAATCACCTTGGCGGGCCAGCCTGGACCTTACACGATCAAGCGCTGGAAGAGTGACTGGCCGGGGTGTGAATTTGAAGGTGGCATCACCGAAGGACGCGTCGCCATTATCGAAAGCGATGCGTTGAAATGGCTGCGTGTGAACTTTGCCGTCGGGAAGATCGGTCCCGAGGAGGGCGGCGCGGGGTGGCGCATGCCGTTTGGTAAGCATGAGGCAGCGGAGCTGAGCTACACGCTGCGCTTCAGCAAGGATTTCGATTTCGTCAAAGGCGGCAAGCTGCCCGGACTGTGTGGTGGGCCGGACAATGTCAGCGGTGGTCGGAGGGCCACTGGCACGAATGGATTTTCAGCGCGTCTGATGTGGCGCAGAGATGGGCGTGGCGAGGCTTACGTGTATCACAAAAATCAAAAGGGTGACTATGGCGACAGCTTTGCTTTTCCTGCTGAGTTTCGTTTTCCCACGGAGATTCCGGTCAAAGTACGAATCGCTGTGACGATGAATGCTGTGGGCAAAAGCGATGGTTTATTGCGTGTGTGGATTGATGACAAACTCATGGTGGAACGAACCGACATGGAATGGCGCACGGTGGACAGCTTTGGCGTGGATGGTCTTTACTTTGAAACCTTTCATGGCGGTGGTGACGCCTCATGGGCACCGACACGGGCGTGCTGGGCGGAGTTTGCGGAGATGAAGGTCGGCAGGTAGCGATCTTTCAAACGCCTCCAAATTGGGCATTGACCGTGTTCCTGCAAATCAGGACACTCTGCCCAATCCCAACCAGGAGGTCATCATGAATGAACTGCAATCCCGCCGTGCGTTCCTTGCCGATGTGAGCAAGGGAACGCTGCTAGCCACCCTCGGTCCCGCACTCGCAGCTGAGTTCGGCATCAGCTCCGCCGGTGCGGAGGAAACATCCGCCGCATTAAACTTTGGCAGCATGGAGGCGCTGGTCTGCTTCATGCAGGAGACGCCTGTGTCGAAACTGCAGCCTGCGCTTGCCGCGAAACTCAAGGCCGGCGTGTCATTGAAACAGCTCGTGGCGGCTGGTGTGCTGGCAAACGCACGAACCTTCGGCGGCGAGGACTACATCGGCTTTCACACGCTGATGGCCCTGAGCCCGGCGCTGAAAATGTCCGGGTCGATGCCGGAGCAGCAGCAGGCGCTGCCGGTGTTCAAGGTGCTTTATCGCAACACCAACCGCATGCAGGAAAACGGTGGTCGCAGTGACGAAGTTCTGCATCCGGTGGCCGCAGGCACGGACAAGCCGACTGCCGAACAATTGCACGAGACAGTGAGACGCAAGGACACGGCGGGTGCGGAAAATATCTTTGCCACAATGATGCAAAACAGCGCGGACGAGGGATTCAATGCGCTGCTCGAATGTGTGCAGGATAATCCGGAGGTGCATCGCACCGTGCTGCCGTATCGCGCTTGGGATCTTCTCGATCTCGTGGGGCGCGAGCATGCGACGACGCTGCTGCGCATGTCGCTACGCTACTGCCTGAATTCGGAAAAATACCGCAGGCCGGAGTGGGATGAACACAGCAAGGCGCTGACGAAGCTGATGGATGAACACAAGCTCATGGGACGTGAGCCCGGTACGCGGTCCATGGAGGACACTGTGGTGGAAAAGCTGAGCCTGACCATTTTCAGCGGCAGCCCGGAAGATGCCGCAGGTGCGGTGGCTGCGGCGCTGGCAGAGGGATTTGATCCGCATGAAATCGGCGAGGCAATCTCGCTGGCCGCGAATCAACTCGTGCTGAGGGATCATGGCCGTCCGCCGGAGTGGGAGTCTCCTGGCAAGCCGCCGGGCAGCGTGCATGGCGATTCCGTGGGCGTGCATGCGAGCGACTCCGTGCATGCATGGCGCAATCTCTCACAGGTCAGCCAAGGGCGGAATGTCTTCGCCTGTCTCATTCTCGGCGCGTGGCAGGTGGCACATGATCGTGGCGGGGCCGCCGGCCAGCACTACCTTGAATGGGAGCCTTTGCCACATAAGCGCTACATCAGCCAAGGCACGGACCCAGCGAAGCTGCTAGCGGAGTTGGATGGACACATTCAGCAGAACCTTCAATCCCATGCCGCCGGTGTGGTGCATCGCTGTGGCATGCAGGGAATGGATCCGGAAGCCGTATTCAAGACCCTTCTGCGCTACGCCGTGAGCGAAGACGGCGCATTGCACGCGGAGAAGTATTTCCAGACCACTTGGGAAGAGTTTCATCGCACCCGCCCCGCCTTCCGCTGGCGTCAGCTTACGGCGCTTGCGCGTGTGACGGCGAGCGAGTTTGGCCGTCCGGCACCCGGACAGGCGGAAGCTCGCGAATTGTTCGGCGTGTGAGGCGCGAACTCACTTCACCGCGATCAACTGCACGGCATCGGCTCCGACGATGCCGTCCGTGTCTTTGTTGCTGATCGTGATGATGGCGGGCTTGTCTGTCGAGAAAGTGAAGGTGCCAAGGCTGACGAAGAGCTTGTCGATGGTAGGTGCCTTGCGTTGATTCACGAGCACCGTCTGCGCGCCCTCCGCATGCTCAATGGTCACTGGCACATTACTGGCACGGTTGGGCGCAGTGGCATAAGAGACACGCACTTCGTATTTGCCCGAAGCCGGGATTTTCAGGCGGTAGATGACGCTTTTGGTGCCTTTCTCGGTGTTTGCATCATGGATGCTTGAGCCATCGACGGGATCGCCATAGGCGCTGCCTGTCCAGTGGCCGGTTTGTTCGGCGTCCTGCTCGCTCATGACAATGCCGGGCAACTTGGCGGAGCGGACCATGTTCGCGAGAGAAGCGAGTTCGAGCACGGCCTTTTGTTCGAGCAGTTTTTTCCGCAAGGCAAGCACGTCGATGTTTTGCACAGGCGTCTTCGCTTTGATCGCCATGACGGCGGCAAGGCCGGAGGCGTGGCCCAGCGCCATGTACACCGGCTCCATGCGAAGTGAGCAGCAGGCGATGTGGCTGGCGGAAAGGCAGACGGGAACGAGCAGGTTTTCGCACTCGGCGCGCTTGGGTGTGAGGCTGCGATAGGGAATCTGGTAGGGCAGCGCGGGGGTGTCTTGAAAGCTGCCTTCATCACGCACGGTGCCGTCATCAGCGAGGATGCGCTGCACGATGTGGCAGTCGATGAGGAAGGAGCCCATGCCGACGGAGTCGTCTTTGAAGATGTCGGTTTGCAGGTCCTTCTGCACCATGACGTATTCACCGATCATGCGGCGGCCTTCACGCACGTAGAGGGCGTAGGGCCAGTGGCCGTTGTCGGCGAACTCATCTTTGCACAGGCCCCAGGAGTTGGTCTGCTCACGCAGGCTCTGCGGCACGCGCTCATCATGGCCGAGGAACCACAGCATACCCTGGATGAAGTCGGTGTGGTCCTGCCAGATGCGTGCGCGCGTGGCGGCGTCGCCATCGGGGTAGTCGAAGTTTGCGCCGGGATAGTCCGTGGAGAAGAGGCCCTGCGCATTGAGGTCGTATTTGCCATTGGCAACGTTACCGAGGTGAAACAGACGGCCAAAGCGGATGCCCGGGAAAGCTTGGATCAGACGCAGCAGCAGTTCGTACTTTGCGGGTTCGTAGCTCGCGGGTTTGGGAAAGGGGACCAGGATGTCGGCGCGCTGGGTGACGCAGATGCGGAAATTGTAGCTCTGGGTGAGCTTGTCCGCACTGCCGGGGGCAAGTTTCGGATCTGGAAAGACACCGAAGATGGGTTTGCCCTGTGCATCCATCCCGGAAATGCTCGCGGGTGTACCGTGGATGTAGCTCGGCCCTTTGCCGCCGATGCTCGGGCAGTCGCTTTCCATCACTTCGATGGTACGCGGACGAATTGGCATCGGGTGGTAACCCGCGAGTGGCTCGCCATACTGTGCCGTGCTCTCGCGTCCGACGATGTAGCTGACTTTTGCCGCTGCCATGAGATCGCCTTCATAGGTGGCGTCGATGAAGGCTTTGCCTTGGTAGGTCGTGTCGTCACTCGTGGTCAGGCTGGTAATGCGTGTGCCCTCCTTCGTGATCGACTTGAGCGACTGCGCTGTGACCACCTTCACGCCGGCTTCCTTCAGCATCGTCTGAAACGCGCTCAGATTCACACTTGGCTCCGCATACCACATGGGAGTCTCAGGCTTCGCAGCAGCGGCCCGGGAAAAGAACTCGCGTGGAAATCCGCCGATGGTTTCCTCCTTGCCGACGTCAGAGCGGCAAAGGCCGCCCGTGACCATGCCGCCAATCCATTGGGTGGGCTCGATGACAACCACGGATGCACCTTCACGTGCTGCGACGATACCGGCGCTCAATCCAGCGGGAGTGCCACCGTAAATGACGAGATCAAATTCTGCGGCGGCAAGAGGCGCGGCGAGGCAGAGAATCAGGAGGAAGCGCGACAAAGACATGCGGCGAAGAAAGGCCAAACGACCTCGCCATGCACCTGCTTTTTGCCACGTTTCCCTCTAAACTGTGTGACTACTCCTTGGCGAAAGCCTCGTAGGCTTCAGCGACCTTGCCTTCCTTCTCATTACCCATGTGGAAGAAGAAGAGGTGGCGCAGGAAGGTGTATTCACCTTTCTTGAGTTCATAGGCTCCGTCAGGGGCGTTCTTGTCGAGCGACTTGGTGCCGAAGGGATTGGCGGTGAAGAGGCCGTAGGTGCGGACGTGCCACGGTGTGGGGAAGCGGAAGCTGGAAGGATGATTCAGCATGGCGACGCCGACGTGCTCGCCACCGACGATGCCGTAGTAGTCGCACCACTTTGCGCGTTTGGCCCAAGCATCTGCATCGGTGTGGCCTTCACTGTTGATGATGTGACCGCTGCCTTTTTGATTTTTGCCCATCTCGACAGCCATCTCAGTGGGAACGCGGATGCTGAGACCTGCGTCTTTTTTGTCCTCAAAATTGACGGGGCCTTCGGTGGCCGTGAGGATCTGCTTCATCTCGATGCTGCGGGTGCCTTCGCCTACGCGGAAGATCATGGTGCGCTCTTCTTCGAGGTATTTTTTGCCCTGAGGATCAAGGTAGTCGATGATGGAGACAAGCACGGCGGAGTCCGCCTTGGCTTCGAGAGTCTTGAACTCACGGTGTTTTTCGCTGCCCAGCTTGCTGAGACGCTCAGGGGTCTTGGATGTATCCCCAAAGGTGAGCTTTTCGGCCCAGGACTCGATGCCGTTGATGCCCTCGCTGCCAAAGCAGATGCCGCGATGGTGGGGATGGTCGTGCTGCTCGCCGTCGATGGTCTTCATCGGGTAGTTGCGAGTCATCTGTTTGCCTGTTGGGCCAAAGACAGGTGCGAGATAGGGCTTGTTGGCCTGATCGACGATGTATTCAGCGAAGACCTGCCCATCGACTGTTACGATAGCACCGCCCGTGGCGGTTTTTTCGACGGCGAATTGAGCGGCGCTGGCAACGGAGGCAAGCAGGAGGGATGCGGCTAGGAGCAGTTTCATGGTTATAGCAGTGAACGTGAGAGAGATTGGAATGCTTTCGGCTGAGATCAATCCCAGCCGTGGAAGAAATGGAGTGCGGTGTGGCTAGTCTCAGCGGCGACTTTCTCGACGGCCTCACCGCGCAGGGCGGCGATGGCGCGTGCGGTGTCTGCCACGTAGGCGGGTTCGCAGCGTTTGCCGCGATTCGGCACCGGCGCGAGGTAGGGCGCATCAGTTTCGATCATGTAACGGCCCGCAGGCACCAAGCGTGCCGTTTCGGCAATGATGCCGGCGTTTTTGAAGCTGACGATGCCGGTGAAGGAAATGAGGTGGCCGCGCTCCAGCAGCGGCTGCGCCTGCGCCAGTGTGCCGGTGAAGCAGTGAAACACGCCACGTAGCCGGTCGCTGAACGGGAGGACCAGCGTGGTAAGATCCTCCCAGCTCTCGCGGTTGTGCAGGATCACGTTGAGCTTCAGCTCTGCCGCAAGTGCGAGCTGTGCGGTTAGCACCCTGGCCTGATGCGCCTTCCAGTCATCAAGGGTGAAGCCCTCTGGTGGCGCATGAAAGTAATCGAGACCGATTTCGCCGATGGCACAGACTTTGGGGTGTCTGGCGAGTTCACGCAGTTCGTTGATCCAACCGTCGCCACTGACCGAATCCGCATCGCAGGGATGTATGCCCACCGCTACACGTACGTCCGATTCGTGTTCGGCGATGGCGAGGAGTTTACGGGCGTTTTCGAGATTCGTTGCAGGCGCGACCATTCGTGTGATGCCGGCTGCGCGTGCACGTGCCAGTACGGCTGGCAGGTCGCCGTCGAATTGTTTGCTGCCGAGGTGGGTGTGCGTGTCGAAAAACATGCTCTGCGCCTTCGCATCTGAGAACCGGGTGTCAAGCGACACGAATTAGTCCTTTCCTCGCGCGCTGCATTCATGGTAAACCACACGCATGTCTTTACGTCGGTTGCTTCTGGTTTTGCCATGCCTGCCTGCGCTTTTAGGTGCTGCGCCGGATGAGTATTTTGGCATTCATGTGATCGATGATAGCACGGGGCGCGGTGTGCCGCTGATCACGCTGAAAACAACCAATCACATCGCGATGACGACGGACAGCGCGGGTTGGATCGCCTTCAACGAGCCGGGGCTGATGAACCGCCAGGTGTACTTCAGCGTCGAGTGTCCGGGGTATGCGCTGCCGAAGGATGGGTTTGGCTTTGTGGGCGTGAGGCTGTCGCCCGTGGCGGGAAAGTCGGTGGAGGTGAAGGTGCTGCGCACCAACATCGCGGAGCGCACGTGCCGGCTGACAGGGCAGGGGATTTACCGCGACAGCACCTTGCTGGGGCATGAGTCCCCTTTGCCGAGCCCCAACTTGTTTGCGGATGTCATGGGTCAGGATTCGGTGCAGGTGGTGCCGTGGAAAGGGCGCTACTTCTGGATTTTTGGCGACACGAATCGCCCCAATTATCCGCTGGGGAACTACCACTCCACGGCAGCGTGGAGCGATGCGTCAGACAAAGGCGGGCTCGATCCCGAGCATGGCATCCACTTTGAATACATCACTGATGAGAACGGGGCTGTGGCGAAGATGATGCCGGTGGAGGAGCCGGGAGCAGTATGGCTCTTTGGCATGCACACGGTGAAGGATGCCGCGAACAAGGAGCATCTCATGGCGCATTACTCACGCTGGCGTGATCTGGGCAAACGGCTGGAGCATGGGCTCGCTGAGTTGAATGAAGCAACCGGGCGCTTTCAGCGCACCACGGTGCTGGGGGATGAATTCGAATGGCAGCATCCGCAGGGCAATGCCGTGCTGGTCAAAGGAGAGGAGGGTGACTGGGTTTACTTTTCCACGCCCTTCTGCCGCACGCGTGTGAAGGCGAATTATGACTCGGTGCAGAACACCTCCGCCTATGAGTCACTGGCGTGGTCAGAGGAGCATGGCGACTATGTCTGGCAGCAGGCGCTCAAACCCACGACGCAGATGGATGAGGAGAGTCTCATCACCGACAAGAAAATGCCTGCGGAGAAAGCACGCATGCAGGTGGTGGATGCGCAGACTGGCAAGCCGGTGTTTCTGCATGCCGGCAGCGTGCATTGGAACAAACACCGCGAACGCTGGGTCATGATTACGGTTCAGCACGGTGGAGGGGTCTCTTATCTCGGAGAGGTCTGGTATGCGGAGTCAAAGCAGATCGAAGGCCCTTGGGGCAAGGCGGTGAAAATCGCCACGCATCCGAAGTACAGCTTCTACAATCCGAGTCATCATGCGTTTTTCGACCAGCAGGACGGCCGCATCATCTACTTCCAAGGCACCTATGCTGAAACGTTTTCCGGCAATCCCATCGCCACGCCGCGTTACGACTACAACCAGGTCATGTATCGCCTGGATCTGGATGATGAAAGGTTGAAGGTGGCGCGGGTGGAGTAGCGCGGGCAATCCAGCCAGCTTTAAAGCAGGTCGTTATCAGGGGATTCGTTCGCCGTGAATTTTGACACCGACTTCACCGCGGGTGCATACTCCATCGAAAGTATTGTCATCTGTCAGTCTGATCTCCCAGTCCCATGTGTGAACGAGAAGATACTTTCCGCCCTTGTAGCTGAATTTGCCGGTATCAGTCCAGTAGTTGTAAGTGTAGTCCTTGTTGAAGGTCATTTCGATCTTGAGGTCGTTGCTTTGCGTGGTGTTCCATTTGCCAACGATCTTGAGCGGGCCCGCCGGGAGTGGTTTGAGACGGTCCTGTTTGGCTTTGACGATCTGAGCATCCTCAAGCCTGCCTTCTTTGGTCAACCGGCCCACCAGCGGGTCCAACAATCTGGAATAGGCATCTTTCATTGGCTGCAGCTTGCGATCTCTGTCCTGAGACAGTTTCCCCACCGCGGCACGATAAGCTGAACGCAGCTTTTTCAAGCCATCCTGAGTGCCGGCGTCATCCGTGGGAGGTGCGGATTTTGTGGAGGTGACGACTTCGATTTCAGCTTTGTAAGCAAGCGCTTCATCCAGTTTTCCTGCCTTCTGTGCTGAAGCACGCGAGTTCTCAAGAGCCGCCAGATACTTCGCACTCAAGTCAGCGACCGACTTTTCGTAAGGCTGAATGACTTGTGCTTGTGATTTCGAGTCATAATCAGCCTGCAAGGGAACCAATTCCGACACCACTTTCTCTTGAGCATGGATGCCAGTGAGCACACAGGCAGATGACAGGAAAATGAGAAGCGTGCGAATCGTTTGCATAGGAAGCAGGATGAGTATTTGAAGGTTCGATAATCCACTTTGCTGGAGAGCTGTATTGATTGCGAGATTTTTTAACGCCTGCAAACCGGCGGCATTTCAAAGCACCAATGATACACGCACTATGGCCGGTGTTTTGAGGCAGATCAGGGCGTGACGAAATCGGCACCACGTGCGGGCTTCACGCCGCGCATTGATTCTGCATGCATGATGGCATGGAATCACTGCGACACGCGGATTGGCTGGCCTTCGTGGGCAGGAGTTTTCTTGGCGTGCTGTCGTGGCTGGGGCAGATCGCTGCATTGATGGGCGAGCTGATGATTGGATTGAAGAGCGGCAGGTGGCGGCTGAAGCTGGTGGCGCACCAAATCATGGCGATTGGTTATGGATCGCAGCTGGTCGTGGTGGTGACGGGGGCCTTCACCGGCGCGGTGTTTGCCTTTCAGTCCTATGCGAAGTTCAAGGAGTTCGGAATTGAATCGACCGTGGGAGCCATTGTCTCGGTGGCGCTGTGCCGTGAGCTGGGGCCGGTGCTGGCGGGGTTGATGGTGTCCGGGCGCGTGGGGGCCGCGATGGCAGCGGACATCGGAACGATGAAAGTCACCGAGCAGATCGACGCCCTGCGCGTCATGGGGGTGCACCCGGTGGATTTTCTCGTGATGCCACGCTTCTTGGCGATGTGTGTGTCCATGCCGCTGCTCGTGGCGGAAAGCATCGCCTTCGGGTTGATGGCGTCTCATGCGCTCATCGTGTATGGTTTTGATGTGCCGGGTGCCTGGTTCTGGCAGCACACCATGGACCACACAGAGGTGTTGGATGTAGGCATCGGCATGTTCAAGGGCCTGGTGTTTGGCGTCATCATCACGCTGATCAGCTGTCATCAGGGCCTCATGGCGGAGAACGGTGCGGTCGGTGTTGGTCTCGGCACCACACGCGCTGTGGTGTACTCTTCGCTGACGATGCTGATATCGAATTTCTTCCTGACCATCGCGCTGAATTATGTGTCGCCTTTGGGCACGGCATCGTGAGGCGGGCTGTGGCGGAGTTTGCGGCCTCAGCTTCTTTACTTTTCCAATCAAGGTCTCACACCCGCCGCTTCCAGTGTTTTGATCCACTGAATGCCTTGTTGAATGCCCTCATCCAGCATGGAATCATAATGGTCCCCGGTGGGGACTTCGACATGCTTGACGGTTTTGCCTGCCTTTTGAAGGCGTTCGACATAAGCGTTGATTGTGTCGGGTGGAATTTTGGAATCGTCCAGGGCATTGAAGAGCAGTACCGGGCAATGGATCTGCTCTGCGTTCCGGAAGGGTGAGTTCTCCTCCACGAACCTGCGGAATCCGGGGATGCCGGTATCGAGGTTTGCGATCACTTTGGCACCGAACCGTTGCTCCAAATCTGGAGCCGGTGCGTAGGCGATGCAGCCGCGCAGCAGCGGCAGTTTTTGAGCGAGATTCAGGGCCACAACAGCAGCGGAACTATGGCCTGCCGCGTAGATGTGGGAGTTGTTGAGGAAGGGGTGCTTTTCCTTGGCCAGCCGAAGAGCTGCAATGGCATCGTTGAGGCCGCCCTGGCTTTGGATGAAAGAGGTGCTTGCTTTGATGACGCCAGCATCGGTCACGGGATCCGCAGGCCACGGGCCGCTGAGACTGTAAGCCACGACGGCAAATCCAGCCTTCACATACGGCAAATGTTCAGGCACATCTCCATCGCCGAGATCCATGCCATGAAACATGCGAGTGCCAGCAGCTGCGATGAGAATGCATGGAAGGGAATCCTCCTTCATGGTGGCGGGATGATAAACCCACACCTGATTACCACTTTCGGCGATCTGATATTCCTTTCGAATAATGTCTTTCGGGATGCTCGGGTTGGAGCTGGCAGCCGGGGATTGGGCCAGAACTGCGACAGTGAAGAGCAAAAAAACAGATAGTCCGGTAGGGATGAATTTCATGCGCAGAAAACCTAAATCGCTGGCCGAGCGGCGGCAATCCAAAAGCAGGGTTCACGCTTCTCTCTTGCTCTTTTTGACGCAGCCCGATAGCCTTCGCGGAAATTCAACCAATTTAGCACCACCATGTCCACCTATCTTGCAGAACTCCTCGGTACAATGATCTTGGTTCTTCTCGGCGACGGTGTCGTCGCGAATGTGGTATTGAAGCAAACGAAGGGAAATAACTCGGGCTGGATTGTGATCACTGCCGGCTGGGGCTTCGCGGTTGCGGTCGCGGTTTACTGCACGAACGCCATCAGTGGTGCCCATTTGAATCCCGCCGTGACTCTGGGGCTGGCGACGATTGGTAAATTCGACTGGGCGTTGGTTCCTGGCTACATGGCCGCACAGGTGGCTGGCGGATTTCTCGGTGGTGTCCTTGTCTGGCTGGCTTATCTGCCACACTGGGCGGTGACGGAATCCAAAGGCGACAAGCTTGCCGTCTTCAGCACCGGACCTGCGATCCGCCATAGCATGAGCAATCTAATCTGCGAGGCCATCGGCACCGCCATGCTTGTGCTCGGTTTGCTGGCAATCCTGACTCCTGCCAACTTGGTGCCAAACTCCGGCTTTGACAAAGGATTCGCGCCCGCACTCGTCGGCATGCTGGTGGGGGCGATTGGTCTGTCCCTCGGTGGTCCTACCGGCTATGCGATTAATCCTGCGCGCGACCTTGGTCCTCGTCTCGCGCACTTCGTGCTGCCGATCCCTGGCAAAGGCAGTTCCGACTGGGGCTATGCATGGATTCCAGTCGTGGGCCCGATCATCGGCGGGATTGTCGGGGCGCTGGTTTACAAGGCGTTATGGTGATCACTTCGGCGTATGCGGCACCAGCACGTCGGGTGATTCATTTGACTGCCGCGCACGCTTGGCCATTTCGCGGGCAAATTGGTCCTGGGAGCGGCGTGCTCTGGAGGCGGGGACGTGGGGCAGGTGCCAGGTGCCGTCGGATTTTAGGATGCGGCCACGGGCGGTGTCGGCGAAGTGAATTTCGAGAATGCGCAGCAGGCGTTTGCGCGCCTCCCGGTCTTCGACAGGGGTGAGAAGTTCGACGCGCTTCGAGAGATTGCGGTTCATGAAGTCCGCACTGGCGATGAACACGGCGGGCTTGCCGCCCTGGCGGAACCAGAAGATGCGAGCATGTTCCAAATAGCGGTCGATGATGCTGATGACACTGATGTTTTCACTGATGCCCTTGATGCCGGGGCGCAGGCAGCAGATGCCGCGCACATTGAGGCGGATTTTCACGCCTGCCTGGGAGGCTTCATAGAGCGCCTCGATCATCTTGCGATCTTCGAGTGCGTTCATCTTGAGCATGATCTCGGCGGCTTCGCCCTGGCGGGCGCGTTCGGTTTCGCTGCGGATCAGCGAGTGCAGGCGCTCACGCAGGCCGTAGGGGGCCATGCTGAGCTTGTTGAAATGCACGAAGCGTGAGCGGCCGGTGACAGTGTTAAAAAACGCGGAGGCGTCAGCGCCAAAATCAGCACGGCAGGTGAGCAGGCTGATGTCGGTGTAGAGCTTGGAGGTGGCCTCATTGTAGTTGCCGGTGCCGAAGTGCATGTAGCGCGTCATGTGTCCGGATTCGCGGCGCATGACGAGGCAGACTTTGGCATGCGTCTTCAAACCGGCGACGCCGTAAATGATCTGCGCACCTGCGTTGATGAGATCGTTCGCTCGTTCGAGGTTGCGGGCTTCATCGAAGCGCGCTTTCAGTTCGACGAGCACAGTGACGTGCTTGCCTGCCTGGGCGGCACGGATGAGCGCGGAGATGATGCGGCTGTTCTTGGCGGTGCGGTAGAGAATCTGTTTGATCGCGATGACGTTCGGATCCGCTGCGGCTTCTTCGACGAGAGCGAGGATGGGCTCAAAGCTCTCATAAGGATGATGCAGCAGGATGTCCCCACGTTTGATCGCATCAAAAATGCTTTCGCCGGGTGTGATGGCAGTGGTGGGATAGCTGTCCCATGGATCGACCTTGAGTTCCTCAAATCCTGAGATGCCGGCGATTTGAAAGAAGGCGCGCAGATCGAGCTCGCCGGGGATGTCATAAATCTGAGCGGTGCGGGCACCGCAAAGATCGCGGATGATGCGGGTGTGCTCGCGTGAGGCGCCGGCTTCGATTTCGATGCGGATGGCGGGGCTTTTCAGACGCTTTTCGAGCACCTCTTCCATCTCGCTCGCGAGGTCAAAGGCGCTTTCATCATCGACGGTGATGTCCGTGTTGCGGCTGACGCGGAAGCGGGCGGGGGCGGTGACTTTTTCGGCGGGAAAAAACTCGCCGATGAACAAAGAGACGACGTCTTCGAGGTTCACATAAAGGTGCTGGCCGCCTTCGGTGTCAGGCACCAGCACATGGCGTGGCAGATTGGCGGGCAGCGGCAGCAGCACATGTCGCTTTTCCGTGACGCTGGTTTCACCGCCAGTCACGGTGCAGAGCAGCACAATGTTCAGTGCTGGAATGGCGGTGCGGGCGCTGGTGTCGTCCGCCACGACGGGCGAAAGCACGGGGAAGATCTGGTCGTCAAAATATTCACGCAGCAGCGTACGCTGGGCGGGGGTGAGCTCGGTGTTCAGGAGGCGGCGGATGCCCTTCTCGTTCATCAGGGGGACGAGCTGCTGCTGCAGGATGTTATACTGCCGAGCCACAAAGGCGGCGGCCTGCTGGTGCACCTGCTCCCATTGCTGCGTGGGTGTGAGGCCGGCACTGTCGCGCACGCGCAGGCCCTGCTCTCGCAGCAACTGCAGGCCGCCGATGCGGACCATGAAAAACTCATCGAGGTTTGACGCGGTGATGGCGAGGAACTTGACGCGTTCGAGCACGGGGAGGTCCGTGCGCGCAGCCTCGTCCAGGACACGTGAGTTGAAGGCAAGCCAGCTCAGCTCCCGGTTGATGAAATGCTCCTCAGTCAGTCGCAATGGCGGCGGTTCGAGTGGTGCTTCAGGATTTTGCGAGGATGATATCATAACCGTAAATTTCGCGGAAGAGGCCGCACTTCACATCGATGGCGATCTGTTCAATCGTGGTGTCGTCCGCGCCTTGCGTCATGACGTTGAGCCGGGTGCCTTCGGGGCGGAGCTGGATGGATTTGATGCGTTGCGTATGGCTGCGGTCCAAAGAGTCTGCCAGACGCAGCAGGGCAGCAAGCTTGAGGACGATCATGCGTTCTTCGCGTGAGAGGTCGGAGAAGTACGGGTGGTTTGGCTCAGGATTGTAGCGGCGATGGTAGCGGGCCAGCAGGGCGACCATCACGCGGTCATGCGAACTGAGACCAAAGATCTCGGTGTGCATCAGGATGTAGAGGCTGTGCTTGTGATGCTCACGCGGACTGATGAACATGCCGACTTCATGCAGCGTGGCTGCGACACGCAGGACGAGTTCATATTTGACGTCCAGCCCATGCAGATGCTGCAGCTCCCGGAAGAGCTGACGGGAAAAATTGGCGACGTGGTCGGCGTGTTTGCGGTCAGTCTTGTAACGAAGGCCGATCTCACAGGCGGCCTGCATGACTTCCTCCTGGAAAATCGCGGTGCGCGAGCCTGAGGTCATCAGATCGAGCATGAGTTCGAGCTGGAAGTCACCTTCGGGCACCCAGAGCGAATCGTCGCCAAAACGACGGGCGAGCGCGAGATTGGTCTGCAGCGCCGGGACGATGCCTTCGCCGCCTGTGTAGTGCACATGCAGCTCGCGCACGAGTTCATCGGGGGTCAGGCGCGCCAGCTTGTCAGTGAGGCGAGCAAGATCATCCTCCAGCACGCGATGTGCGCCGTGGCGCGCTTTGCCGAGCCGGGGAGCCACGCTTTGAATCTCTGCACCGATGGCAACGTGGTGGTCGATCTTCACGTCGGAATAATCCTGCGCGAGGTGATCCACGACGCCACGAATGTGCTCCTCCAGATGCACCATCTGCTGGCGGGCCTCGTCATCCGGAGAGGCGATGGCCTCACGCGCGCGGAAGATGCCCAGCCGGTAGTTGCTGTAGGCGGCGAGGCGGCCTTGCTGGAAATAGATCGCACGGGTGTTCCCAGGGCCGATGTGGGAGACAAAAGTGTTCCCTTTGGCGAGCAGCGGATTCTTCAACAGCATGCGCTGGGCGATTTGATAGACGAGGCGCGTCATGTTGCCGTCATCGATGAGGCTGGGGGCAACGCCGCTGTGAACCTGGAGACGGTTGAGGAAGATCTCGTGATTGACGGCTTCCGCGAGAATGTTGGAGGTGAACACTCTCAACTGCGAAGACGGGATGCCATACTCACGCATCGTCTGAAGAAAATCGCGGAGAATGGCCGCCGCCTGATCGACGGTGTTGCGTGAGATGCTGCGGGCGCGGAAAATATCACGCGCGACGGGCAGTGGCCGGTCCAGGCTTTCGATGCGGGTGAACTGGCCTTTGTCATCCTTCCGACCAATGACGAGCGAAACGGAAGCCGCGCCAACGTAGATGACGGCATGTTCCGGCGGCGGATTGAGCGGGACAGGTGGAGTCACTTCACTCATGGGATTGGTTGGTGATCAAGCATGCAGCCGTGATTATTTTGCCGTGCTTCGCATCCATGCCACCGCACCGGTGGCCACGGCCTGGCCGCCGAGCCTGGCCAGCGAATATTTAATCCCACGGGCAAGTTCCGGGATGGCGTAGTGTTCGACCTCCTCCTTGAGCAGATTCAGGTAGAGGTCCGGCAGTTCTTCGACCAAACCGCCGCCGAGTGTGATGCGGTCTGGGGCGAGCAGATTGACGACCGTGGCGACGCCCATGCCCAGATAGCGGATGGAGTTGCGGAACATGATCATGGCAGCGTCCTCACCGCTGCGGAAAGCGTTGGCGAGAGCCTTGCTGCGTATGTTGCGGAGAGAACCCTGAGTTTTTTTATCGAGATCAGCAAGCTGACCGCGATAGCAGGCCAGACCGGCCTGCGAGGCGAGAGCGAGACGGCTGGTGAGGTCTTCGAGTGTGACGGTGCCAAACACCGGGCTGCCGATGTGGGTGCCAGGCAGCAGCAGATTGCCCAGCTCCATGGCGGAAATGGCGCGGCCCATGACCAGCTGGCCGTTATAGACGAACCCCGCCCCGACACCCGTGCCGGGAAACACGCCCAGCAGTGAACGCGCGCCTTTACCAGCACCGAGCGCGTACTCGCCATAGGTTCCGGCATCGACGTCGTTCAGCACCGTGATGGGGCATTTGAACTGGTTTTGCAGCAGCCTGCGCAGCGCCATGTTCGTCCAGCCCAGATTGGGCGCGAAAATGAGGATGCCTTTGTCAGGATTCACCAGTCCGGGACAGCCGATGCCGATGCCTTGCAGTCCTTTGGGATCCACGCCCGCCTCTGCAATCGCTTCGTGGATGGCTTTGATGATTTTGTTGCGGCCCTTGGCGGCACCGTCGGAGCCGTTGGTGGATTTGCGGGCGGAGCCGAGAACGTTGTAGTTTGCATCCAGCACCGAGGCCATCATCTTCGTGCCGCCGAGATCAAAGCCGATCCAATAGGGCACAGCGCTGAGTTTTTTGGACGGCTTCTTGGCGGCGGATTTGGTTTTCGCTTTTTTGGCGGGCATGGCGTGAGAAAGACTGCCTCAAGACACACGGGCTTTCGTATGCGGGCAAGTGACAATGTGAACTGCTGCTTTCTTACTTCGCCCAATGCCGCGTGGCAAAATTTAGGTACTGCGTCCAGTCGAAATCAGTGACGTCGTGTTTGCCGGTGCGGATGTGGTAGCCGATGAAATCACCGACAGGTGTGTCGATGGCGGGTTGTGCCTCCACGACGACGCCTTTTTTGCCGAGGAGGGCATAAACCGGGCTGGCGAATTTGCCGGAGAGGAACTCGCCTTTTTGATCAGCCCAGTGGTCTTCAGCGGCGCTGGCGATGTAGATGGGGCGTGGTGCCGCAAGGGCGATGAGCATGTGCATGTCCACCGGGCAGGCGGCGGCATTGCCGGCATAGTCTGCGTAATTCGGAGTGAACCAGTGCGGGAAGGCCTTGGTGATGATGGCGGTGGTTTCGCCAAAGTCGCGCCGCATGAGGGCGGCACCGCCTTCACCGGAGTCGTTGGAGATGACGACGCCGAAGCGTGTGTCCTGCACGCCAGCCCAGAGGGAGGTTTTGCCCAGACGTGAGTGGCCGATGACGGCGAGGTGCTGGCCGTCGATCTGCGGGTCCGTCTGCAGGTAGTCGGCGATGCGGCTGAGGCCCCATGACCATGCACCGATGGCTCCCCATTCACCCGCTTTCCAGACCGTGTTCGCTCCCTCTTTGCTGACGGCAGCCCGGAGGCCCTCCTTCCAGCCGTCGGCATGGTCGGGTTCAATGTCGCCGTAGTAGGCGGTGGCGACGGCGAAGCCGCGTTTGAGGATCATTTCGAGCGGCCAGCGGCTGCTTTCGGTGCCGCGAGTGGCTTCCGTGGCGTGGTGATCGATGATGTTCTTCTCCTTGCTCTCACGCATCCAGCGGGTGCTGAGCGGGACATCGGCCTCGGTGCTGACGGCATGATTGCCGCCGAAGCTGAGACCGACGAAGCATGGCGCAGCCTTGGTGGCATTGGGAGTGTAGAGCATCACATCCATGCCGGGCCATGCGGGGCGGTTTGGCAGTGAAATGTGGATGAATTTCCGTGTGGCGAGGCCGCCAAGCGCGTCCGTTTTCGTCGCTGTGACTTCAAACTTCGGGGTGCCGATGTCGGCGGGTGTTTTGCCATAGACGTGGTCCTCGAAGAGTTTGAGGATCTCAGGCCGGCGCTTCTGGGTCCAGTCATCGGCGGTGGTGAGTTTCAAATCAGGCAGCGGATCGCTGCCGACTTTGGCTTCGTCGTAGTTCACTCCTGGGCGCGGGGTCTGGGCCAGGGCGGAGGCGGCGAAAAGGAGAAAGAGAGAGGTTCGCATGGTGGAGAAGACTGAACGAGGCGGGAGAACCGAATTGTGCGTGCCTTTGCTGATCAGGCGATGTTTGATCGGAGGCAATTATGAATGACTCCGCTGTACCACCGCCGCTGCCTGCATTGAAACCTGAGCTGTCTCCGCGCTATTCAAGGCTGGGGGCTGTGCTGGCAGTGTGTGTGATCATTGCCTGTGTGGTGTTTGTGGTGCGCATGCAGTCTACTCACAGCGCGGGTGGTGGCGCCGAGGTGCGTCCGAACCGCATGCTGGAGCTGATGGCGCGTTATACCGTGGGAGTGAAGGGACTGCTGCGGAGCGCGCAGCAATCGGATGTAGCGCTCACGCAGGCGGTGCTGCAGGACATCACCAAATTTTCTCGCACGGACGAAGATGCCCTGCGGCTGCTGATTTTGAAGGGCTGGCTGAGGGATGACTGGCCTGCTGGAGCTGAATGGGGCGCCATTGCGGCAAAAAACGCGGGATTGCTGGAGGACGTGACGACGGTGGAAAATATGAAGACGACGGGAGGTAGGGTGAAGGACGAGGCTTGGAAGAAACTGCGGCAGCGGCATGGCTGGATCGCAGATCTGGCCCGTGGGCAGACGGCGGATGACAATGCAAGGCAGGCCGTGGCACAGCAGGGCATGAAAACGGCAGTGGTTTTGATCGGCGTCAGCATGTTCGGGATGCTCGCCGCCGTGGGCGGTCTGGTGGTGTTGATTTTGGGCATCGTGCGCTGGCGCAGCGGGAAGCTGAGCCTGACTCTGGCGCTGCGCAGCCGTGCTGAGGGCGGTGTGCTGCTGGAGGGATTTGCGATTTTCCTGGCGCTGTTTTTGTTGCTGCCCTGGCTGCTGCGTCTGCTTTCGGTGCCATTACCGGGCTGGGCTGGTTACGGGCCTGCATTGATCGCCCTGATCATCGGCATGACGTGGCCGCTGGTGCGTGGCATGCAGCGTGCGCCGTGGCGCGAGGCGCTGGGCCTGCATCGTGGACAGGGACTGTGGCGCGAGATGGGGGTGGGTGTGCTGGGCTGGCTGGCGTCGGTGCCGCTGCTGGTGCTGGGCATGATCGCGGCGTCATGGATCATGAAACTCACGGGTGAGTTTCCATCGCATCCGATTGTGGATGTTTTTGCGAGCAATGGCTGGGCGAAGTTCGGCGCGATCCTGCTGGCGGTGGTATGGGCACCGATTTCGGAGGAAATCATGTTTCGCGGACTGCTGTTTCCGGGCTTGTCCGCACGCCTGCGCTGCCTGCTGGGTGCGGTGCTCGGCGCATTTGTATTTGCCGTGATTCATCCGCAGGGCTGGGCTGGTGTGCCGGCGATCATGGTGCTGGCATGCACCTTTTCTTTTCTGCGGCTGTGGCGGCAGAGCTTGATCGCGCCGATGACGGCCCATGCGCTGAACAACGGGATCATGTGCGTAGTGATGCTGCTGATGTGGTGAGAATAGGGCACAAAAAAACCGGGCTGATCGCTCAGCCCGGTTTGGGTTAACAGGACTTTGTCCTGCAGTGATTAATGTTCGTAGCCTGCTTCGCCGTGTTCGGCGAGGTCGAGACCCAGGCTTTCCACTTCAGGCTCAGGGCGAAGGCCAACGACGATCTTCACGATGATGGTGATGACCAAGGTGGCGGCGACGCTCCAGCCAATAGTAAGAGCGACAGCCTTGAGCTGGTTCATGAGCAGACCTTCCTTGAGGGGACCCACGATCGAGTTTGCCTTCTCATCAGCAAACACGCCGGTGAGGATGGCTCCCATCGTGCCACCGACGCCGTGAACACCAAAGGTGTCGAGGGCATCGTCATAACCGAGGAGGTTCTTCAGGTAAGCGACAGCGAGGAAGGGAACGATACCAGCGGCCACACCCATGATCATCGCCGAGTTGGCGGTGACGAAGCCTGCAGCAGGAGTGATGACGACCAGACCTGCAACGATGCCGGAGCAGAAGCCGAGGACGGAAGGCTTGCCTTTGAGGATCCATTCAGTGACAGCCCAGACGAAACCAGCAGTGGCTGCAGCCAGCGTGGTGGTCATGAAGGCATTGGAGGCAATGCCGTCAGCACCGAGAGCGGAACCGGCGTTGAAACCGTACCAGCCCACCCAGAGCATGCCTGTGCCGATCGCGCAGAGCACCATGCTGTGAGGTGCCATAGGCTCCTTACCGTAACCTTTGCGCTTGCCAAGAATGAGGCAAAGAACCAAGGCACTCCAGCCGGAAGTCATGTGAACGACTGTGCCACCGGCGAAGTCGATCGCCTTGATGGCGGCGGTAGGATTGAGAGGACCACACATCAGGCCCGTCGTGCTCCACACCATGTGGGCAAATGGGAAATAGACGGCGAACATCCAGAGGGTGACGAAAACCAGCACCGCGATGAACTTCATGCGTTCGGCGATCGCGCCGATGATCAGCGCAGGGGTGATGATGGCGAAGCTGAGCTGGAACATGGCCCACATGGCGTCTGAAATCCACCAGTAGCCAGCACCCGAAGCGTAAGGAGACACGCCTTCGAGCATCTTATACGAGAGATCGCCAATGTAGGCGTTGCCCGCACCGAAGGAGAGGCTGTAACCACAGGCCCACCACAGAATGGTGACCAGACCGGCGATGCCCATGCACTGGGCGATGACGGAGAGAACATTCTTCCTGCGGACGAGGCCGCCGTAGAACAGAGCGAGACCTGGGAGGGTCATGAAAATAACCAACGCAGTGCTGGTCATCTGCCAGGCGTTGTGACCTGGGCCAGGGCCTGCGATATTGGATTTCCACACTGTGTCACCATCTTTACCGGCCTGACCATTGGTCACGTATTTTTCCAAATCGAAAATACGTTGCTCAATGGTTGCGGCGGCAGGTTCGGCAGCGGCTGCTGCTGGGGCCGGGGTGGGAGCTGCCGCAGGAGGGGCAGCCGGGGCGGGGGCGGCAGCGGGTGCCGGTTCAGCAGTCTGACCTCGGGCATTGCCGGGGTTGATTGCGAGTGTGGTGAGGGCGACTACCGCAGCAATTGCCATGCTGCGCCAGGTTCGAGTGTGGTTGAGTTTCAGCATAAGTCAGTGGGTGGAATTAAACTCCGATCCCAGCTTGAGCATGGTGCGTGCCAACTCCGCTTTTGTTTTTTGAATCTCTTGGGTGCCAAAGCCTCTGGACGCCCCGCTCGACTACGGCTGATGGACACGAAAAAGCGGGTGGAGGACCACCCGCTTTTGGGAACGCACCGGTTGTTTCAATTTTCAGTTACTTGGCGAACGGGCTGAGAACGATTTTTTTGAACTCTTCCGCCAGCTTGGTGATGGCATCTTTGGGGCCCGTGAGTTTCACGAAGATGTTTGACTCTCCTGCGGGAACAATGGCGGCGATGAGGGTGTAGTTCTCACGCGGCGTTTTGGCTCCCATGGGGGGGCCGTCATTGTAGGTGCCGGTGGCGGTCACCAAGGTGATTTTGGTGCCGCCAGCATCCAGTTCCTCACGCTTTGACTCAGGGGTGCCTGCAAACTGCCCCAGCCAGCGTTTCACGTTGGCTTCGGTGTCGCCACCGCCACCAGGGCCGGGGAAGCTGTAAAACACGGCTTCAACGGGCTTCTCGGCACCTTCCACTTTAGCAGCCAGCGTTCCTGCGCGGAACATGCCAGTGCTTTGAATTTCGGCCCAAGGGGTGGCGAACTTGAAGGTGAGCCCGTTGACTTCGAGCTTGCCCTCCTCGCCACGAACGATGGAAGTGAGCGAGAGCAGTGCGATGAACGTGGGGATGAGGAGGCGTTTCATGAGGATGAGGTAGGTGAAAGGGAAATTACTTGGTGACGTGCATCACTCCGCGCATCAGCATCCAGTGGCCGGGGAAGGTGCAGATGTAGGGATAGTCACCGGCTTCAGCAGGTGCGGTGAATTCAATGGTCTCGCTCTGGTTGGGCTGCACGAGCTTGGTGTTCACCACGATGTCGGGCTTCGCGGCTTCGGGGATGTAGCTCTTCGCCATGCCCTGAGGATCGGCGAGCATGGCGTTGGCGAGCGCACCCACGGCGTCCATTTTGCCCGGCTTCAGCAGAAGGAAATTATGCGGCTGTGGCAGCACGCCGCCGGTGTTGTTGAGCGTGAGCTTCACCTTCTGGCCGGCTGTAACGCTGAGCTCGGTTTTTTCGAAGCTGAGCGGCGACGCGGGATTGGCGCTAGGCTTGAGTTCAATGACGGCGACGCTGGCATCCTGGGCAAAGCCGGTGAGGGCAAGGGATGCGATGGAAGTGAGGAGGAGGCAGGTGTGCTTCATGTTTTTTGTGGAGGGTTTTGTGGGGGAAGCTTAATCGGGCCTTGTCGTCCCGGAATTTCAACTACTTTCGTGGCAGTTTGGTCTGTTATGCTTTAGTCTGGCACGAAAGTTTCTTGCCGCCCCTGACGTAGTCACAATGTATATGAACGAGTTTCGTGAAACATCCCTCGCCGCCCATTCGCTCAGCCGTCGCCAGGTTTTGCGGGGACTGGGTGCGATGATTTCATTGCCGTTGCTGGAATCTTTCGGCGCGCGCGCCTTTGCTGCGACCAAAACCGCGGCCAAGCCAATGCGTGCTGCATGGATGTACATTCCCAACGGTGTGAATGTGGAGCAATGGATGCCCACGGGAGAGGGCGCGGCCTACCAGCTTTCGCCTTCGTTGAAGCAGATCGAGCAGCATCGCGATGATTTCATGGTGGTCTCGGGCCTGATGCAGGATTTTGCCCGCAGCCATGGCAATGGAGGCGGTGACCATGCGCGTGCGACGGCCACGTTCCTCACGGGTTGCATGCCAAAGAAAACGGCGGGTGCAGACATTCATCTCGGTGTCTCGGTGGATCAGATCGCCGCGCAAAAGATCGGCCATCTCACGCGGCTGCCCTCACTGGAACTGAGCACCGATGGGCAGCGCAGCTCTGGCAAGTGTGATTCCGGCTACTCCTGTGCCTACCAGTTTAATCTGGCATGGAAGAACGAGACCATGCCGATGGCGCCTGAAATGGACCCACGGCTTGTGTTTGAGCGCATGTTTGGCCTCGGTGCCACAGCGGGCAAAGGGCCCGAAGCAGCGCGTGCCAAGCGGATGCAGAAAAGCATTCTCGACACGGTGCTGGACGAAGCCAAAAGCCTGCAGGGCAAGGTGGATGCGGGAGATCGCCGCAAACTGGACGAATATTTTTCCGCCGTGCGGGACATTGAACTGCGCATCGAGCGCGCAGAGAAGTTTTCCTCGCAGATGCCGGATGTGAAAATCCCGGAAGGCATCCCGGATTCCTACGAGGAGCACATCCGCACCATGTTTGACCTGATGGTGCTGGCGTTTCAGACCGACACGACGCGTCTTTCGACCTTCATGCTGGCGCATGACGGCAGCAACCGCAGCTTCCCTGAACTCGGCGTGCCGGACGCGCATCATTCACTGTCACATCACCAGAGCGATCCGCAGAAGCTGGCTAAGATTGCGAAGATCGACCAGTTCTATCTCCGGCAGTTCGGTTACTTCCTCGACAAGATGAAATCGGTGAAGGAAGGCGACAGCACTCTGCTGGACAACTCGATGATTGTGTTCGGCGGCGGCATCGGTGATGGCAACCGCCATAACCACGACAACCTGCCAATCCTGCTGGCAGGGCGTGCCGGTGGCACTTTCACACCGGGCAAACGCATGGTGCTGCCAGGCGAAACGCCGATGACGAACCTCTACATCTCAATGCTGGATCGTCTCGGCGTGCCTGCTGAGAAGGTGGGAGACAGCACGGGCAAGCTGGAAGTCAGCTGAGTTCAGGAGCCTGCGGCTTTTTTGAGATCAGCGCCCGCCTGGAATGGGCCGCTTGATCGTGTCGGGCAGGCCTGGCGTGGATTTGCGGATGCCTGGAGGAGGCATGTTGTTGGATGGAGCGCCGGATTTGCCACGGCTGCCATTTTTAGAAATGCCCGGCGGCAGCTCTTCGGATTCAGAGGTTTTCTGGGCCGTTGAAAAGGTTTTGGGAGTCATCGGCAGGGAATACCAATGCATCTGCGGGACCGCGCTGAGTTCAACCCACTGCTGTGAGCCAAGTTTTTTCCATTCAAGCTCCACCACGGCCCACACATGGGTTTCCCAAGGCATGCGGTTGCGCAGTTCCTGGGCAAGTGGCGAGTCCTTGTCGATGAAGACGGATGCCTGGAAGGAATTGGGCGGGGCAGGGCCGACACGGAACGCATCTTTACGATCCACGTTCGGCACGCCGTCTTCGAAGTAATGATGGCGGATGATGCCGACATGAAAACAGGCCTTGCCGGTCATGTAGGTTTGAAAGAATTTTTCCAACATGCGGTCTTTGAATTCCACAAAGGCGACCCAGTCCACCTTGAAGCCGTCTTCTTTCTCCTCCAGCATTACCGGAACTGAAAACTCCCAAGTTTTGTTTTCCAGGCTGAGGATGCAGTGTTTGCCGGAACCGAGTTCGGGGTTGGGGTCCAGGCGCACAAACTGAATGCGGTCCACCAAGATGGGGCCGTCCGGCGCATGCGCGTAATAGCGCTCCATATGGGGTTTCATCAGGTCGGCGCCGAGAGTGTATTTGAGGCGTTCTTCGAGGGATTTGGAGAAGAGGAATTTTTTGAGTGCTTCGACAGCAGGTCGGGCCGCTGCTGGGATGTCTTCTTCATCAACGGTGTGAGATTGAGACAGGCTGGAGGGCGAGGCTGCCGGGGCGCCGGAGGACTCCGCATTCATGGCAGGTTTGGCGGGCACTTCGAGAAGGGTGCCTGTTGCAGGGGGAACGGGTGTGGCAGCCATCGGCGCATCGCTTGCTGCCGAGGGAGGGCTGGCAGGAAGGGCCTTGGCGACCCGTTCCTCAGTTGCAGCAGATTCCACCTTCGAGGGAGTGGGTTCTTGCGGATCAAAGCCGACAGTGATTGGAGCCGGTTTGGCCCGGTCTTCGGAGGATGCTGAAGGAAGCTGGGCTGGCTTTTCCGTTATCGTATGATTGGTGAACTTGGAAGGGGTGCCGGGATCTGGTTCGGAGAGGAGCTGTGACAGGCCGCTGGGATCTTCCTTGGAGGTTTCTTCAGTCACATCTTGCCCGGTAAGGCGGGAGATCAGCTCAGGGGGGATGTGGTCTTTCAGTAGAAAGCCGACGAGACCAAGAAATCCTAGGAGGAAGATGGCAGCGAATGCGAGCCGGATGAAATTGCTCCCGCGCGGCGCCCTCAGGCTGGCAATGCTCCGCCCTGATGGAATCGGTGCCATGGGGGACGCGGAGGCAGGGTCATGCCCAAGGGGGCCGCCCAGACTGAGCGAAGGGGCACCCGTAGCATGGAGCGGCTGAGTGACTGGGGAGGATGGCGCGGGTGACACATCTCTACCGAGGAGCGATGCACCCTGCATGTTGCTGAACATTCCAGGCATGCCGCCGCCCGCGCCGCCCATGGGTGCCATGTTAGGCAGAGCTGGCGCACCAGGAATGAAGCGCGATTGATTGGGCAGTCCAGTTCCCGAGAGCCCGGCGGACGCATCGTGCGAAGCTAAAGAGGGCATTCCTGCGGGTGATGCCGAAGTCGAAGACCAAGGTGCCTGGCCCGCAGGAACATTGAGTGTGGTGCTCAGGGGCTGCTGGCCCGGAGCACGCTTCGGCGGCAGGCCTGTGTTGAGATTCAGTCCTGCGTTAAAATTAGGGGCGGGCATGCCAGTTCCTGGCGCCTCTCCCGGCATGGAGTATTGTGGTGCTGGAGGCCAGGCAGGTGCCGGGGCCTGCGCTGCCACAGGTGCAGGCATGGGGGAAGTGACCGTCTGTCCGCAACTCGGGCACGGACCCGTGACGCCTGCCATTTGCACAGGTACCGTCAGAATCGTGCGGCAGAAACCGCATTGGAACTGGATCGTGTCCGGATTCATCGAATCAAATCATTATGGTCAATTTCGTTAATTATCATTCAAGGATTGGTTTTGACAAATTGAAGTTGGGGAAGTGTCTGAGTTCTTGATGCCTAGGAGCACTTGGAAATCAGGCATAGCGGATCATGCCGCCGCCGCCTCCCGTAAAAGCACCGCCCAGCCGAGGGACCGTTTCAGGCTCTGACAGCATCCAAATACGACGACGGTTTCTAAGCTGCAGATGGTGATGAATTTGACGACAGGTGATGCCGACGAGTCCGAGCAGCAGCAGACTCCCTGAAGTCCAAATCATGAGTGTGGTGCTACTGGGGGTGCTTGAAACAGCGGGTGCTTTCAACTCGGAGCTGAATTCAGCCAGGGTCTGGCCTTTTGCCGTTTTGTCAGCAAGATCAGTGACCAAGGCTTTTTGCAACCAGAACAGCCGTGTCGAAAGGTGGATGGTGTAGCGACGCAGCTGATCATGGGCATTGCTGGCTTGCAGGGATTCGTTCAGGCATGCCTGGATCGTTTCAGTGAGGAATTCAGTGGAGATCTGATTGTGGATGGATCTGCTGACAAACAAACGGGTCCTCCAAGGTTCTCCCAGAGGATAGACGACCAGGCAGGCATCTGATTGCAGCAGGCTGCCGGAGGCGATTTTTTCCAGTTCAGCACCTTCAGGAAGCTTTTGGTCGTGTCCGATCATCAAAACGTATAATTTGATGCGTGCATCTTGGGCATGGAATTCAAGCAGGCGCTGCATGTCATGATTCTGGATCTCAGGTACAAGCTGGTCGGGATCGATGAGATACTCTTTGGGGAGACTCTGCACGCATGCGGCTAGAAATTCGGGGGGGACATCCTTCAAAGAAGCGAGCGGTGTAGGCAGCTGCACCGGACTGGACTGGCCTTGTGTTGGCAGTCCGAGGATGGCTTCCGGCAGAAAGAGCCTCATGTCCTCGGCCTTCAGGCGGGGGGAGAGCTCGCTGTCTTGGTTGTTGAAAAAATGATCCAGCCGAGGGCCGCTGGACAAGGGGGTAAGGATGAGTTCGTTAATGTCGGAGATTGACTCGCCACTTTTGGGCGGCAGCACTCCAGGGCTGTTGCCCACGGGAACACTGTCGCGAAATCTCTTGAGCTCATGCTCACTCCAGCGCGGCAGCGGCAATGAGTTTTCCTCGGCTTTCTCAACAGGATGATCCACATCGGCGGACGCACTTCCTACGCAGCACAGCAGTGGAAAAAGCAGTGCCAGGGAAATGGATTTGGCACGTTGCGCTGCAGTTGCCATTGTGTTTGGGAATGGCTTGCTCATGACCTGGGGGCGGGGAAATCTGCCAGAGGTCGTGAGGCTGGCCGGTGCCCACCTCGTAAAGGTTGCAGGCCAATATCAGAAACGGAATCTGCCATAACCGAAACCTCGGGCTGCCATTGCATGTAGCGGGCGTGTTTTCGCAATATCTCGCCGGCGCGAATGCAGGAGTCTTCAATGGCCATGCCAAAAGCGCCTTTGCGCAGGTGGCTGCCGACGGTTTGCATCATGCGGGTGATGATTTTTGGGCTGAAACAATTTTCGATGGCATATCCCAAGGTGATGCAGGCAGTTTGCGCTGAGGGATCCACCACCAGCACCATGCCAAAATCATTGCGGCGGCTGACAGAGTGGGTGTTGAAAGCGCCTTGATTGAGCAACCAGAAGCCCAGCTCTGCGACATTCAAGTTATTGGGCAAAGCGCCTAGGTATATGGCAAAAAACGCCTGTGGAAAACTGCGTTCAAAATCGTCCAGAATGATCTCGATGCGCCGGGTGTCTTCCAGCCGCAGACAGTGGGCCGCATCTGTGATCCGTTCCAACCTAACCCATTGATTTCCAAGGTAACTATGCAGCAATGTCGCTGAAAATCCACAGGCAGAGCAAGTGGTCTGCTCTGAGCGGACTTTTGCTTGGCAGCGTGGACATTTCATTGTTATGAATAATATGGAATATACAATTAATCAAGTCCTATTTCGTCACTCATGACACAGAAAAAATGTTTACACCGCATGGCCTTTGTGGTGTAACTATGTGTTGATTCAATAAATAAAAAACGAACGCTGATCTTTACCGGCTTTCAAACTCCGATATCAACGCTCAATTTTCCATCAATGATCATGAAGCTCGCCCCCACCATCGTCTTACTCGGCAGTCTGCTGACTGCCGGTTCCATCCAGGCCAAATGGTCGCGAATTCCAATCATCAAGGAAAAGCCAGTTAACACGATCACCGGCCCTGCCAGCAATGCATCGCTCGACAGTTCATCAGGCTTCGGTCATGTGGATTCTATTTTCTCCAGTGACCTCACTGCGTCATCCACGGTGTCTGCCGGGAAAAGTTTTGTGCTCATCAATCTGGGCAAGCCGGTGCTGATTTCCTCATCATCCTTTGTAAATGATGGCATTGAGGGCCGGGCCACACTTTCGGCAAGTGCTGACAAAAGCGGCTGGGCAGTTCTCGAGGAAAAAGTCTTTTCGGCGGCGGATCGCACGGTGGAGTTCAAATTTGCCGGGATGCAGGCCAAGTTTGTCAAACTCGAGCTGGCGCTCTCCAAAGGCGGAATCATTCGGACGCTCCAGTTCTTCGGTGCTGCGAGTGACAAGGGGTATGCCGTCAAGCAGTCAGCGGATGGCAAGGGCGGCAAGCCTGCGGATCTCATCAATGGACTGGGTGGTGCGCGCGTCGTGTATGCAGCGCCGAGACCTGCCAATGGCCTCGATACCGCCATCACCTACAACAAATTCGCCTTCCCCGAGTCTGATGAAAAGTATCGCACAATCATTTATGACTTCGGCCAGCTGCGCATTCTGAATGAGTTTGCCTCGGTTCACTCACCGCGGCCGGTGCGCTTCGAAGTGTTCGCCTTCGACAATCTCCCAGAAAAAGAAGACTGGCGTGGTCGCATGGCCTTTGATCCGAGCGACTTTGGCAACGTGGCACCGGTGGCTGTGGCCGAGGACACTCGTGGTACGGGCACTCTCAAAGCCAAGCCTGCCAAGTCGGTCAAAACTCGCTATCTGGCGCTGCGCTGGGAGCCGGAGTTCAACCCACCAGATTTCCAATGCACGGGTTCCGCCGAGGGTAACGTTATTAACATCGTCACGACCAACACTGTGATCGTCACCAATTCCGATGGTACTAAAACGGTGGTGACGGTGACCGTGGGTGATGCTCATGGCGCTGGCGCGGCTACTAGCAATGTGACTCCGGAGAATGCCGGGCAGCAGATTTCCCAAGGCACAGCCACCAGCAGTGACACGACAGTGGTCGTCACACAAACTTTTGCTGCGGGTGTTGATCCTACTGCGCCTGGTGCAACTCCCATCAGTTCGACTACCACTACAGGTACTTCAACGGTGACTGTCACGACGCAGTCCAATGGTACTGTGGTAACCACCAGTGAGTCGAAGACCGTGGACACAAATACGGGTTCAGTGGTAACAACGGCTATTACCGAGACGAAAGCACCGGATGGTACCACAACAACAACGGTGAGTCAGGCTACAACCGATTCCAGCGGGAACACTACGACCAACACCAACACCAATACCGGCTCGGGCGGGAACAACAGTCAGACGAGCACAACAGGCACGACTGGCACGAGCGGCGATGGCAACCTCGCTGGCGGCAGTTCGCCTTCGCCAAGTGGTAACGGTTCGACGAGTGCCAACGTGACCAACACGATTTCAACGGCTACGACATCGCCCTAAAAGAGTGTGATTCATTTCAATCCCGCACTGGTTTATCGCCGGTGCGGGATTTTTTTTGCACTGCACTGCGTGCTTGATCCGTGCTGGCCAGCCGGAGGTCAGGCCTTTACCGCGCACAGCGGGCAGAGACCGTAGAACTCCAGCTCATGGTAGAGCTTTTGGAAACCGGACTGTTTCTCGATCTGCTTCTCCAGGGCCTCCACCGGACAGGCGATGTCGAGCCGTTGAATACGGCCGCACTGCGTGCAGATGAGGTAATCGTCATGGTGCCCTGCCTGCAGAATGGTGTAATACGCACTGCGGTCATGCAGTCCCAGCCGGCGGATGAGGCCCAGTTCCTCCAGCTTGACCAGCACGCGATAGACGGTCGCCTTGTCGGCGCCGCTGGTGAGATCGGGTGACTCTGCGATGTCTGCGAGTGAGAGTGGCTGATGGGAGTGGACGAGGATGGAAAGGACGTTCTCCAGAGCCTTGGTGCGCCGCAGCCCGGCTTCACGCGCACGTTCCATCATCGTGGCCGCCAGTTCGCGCGCTGAATTGGCATCATGATGCTGGCAGGTGGCGGAATGGTGGTGGTGGAGCATGTGTCGGATTTCGCAATTTTCAGTTCGTCGGCGGGGAGTACTTTTTCTGCTGGAACAGCCATTCATGCAGATCGGCGCGTGGATATACGATTCCCGTAATGCCATGGCCTGCACCGGCGAGTTCGGTGTATTTCATCCCTTCTCCACCGGCCTGCTTGACGGCTTCCACAATGGCGCGTGAGCGCTCAACGGGCACCATGTCATCTTTGTCGCCATGGAAGACCCAGAACGGGATGGGCTTCAAAATCTCCGCATTTTTGACGTCACCCCCCCCGCAGAGCGGGACGCAGGCCGCAAACACCTGGGGATACTTGGCGGCGATGCTGAAGGTGCCGAAGCCGCCCATGGAAGAACCGGTGAGGTACAGGCGGTCTGAGTCGATGGGAAGCTGCTCGGTGAGATCGGCGATGAGCGCGAGGAGGTTGTCCGCCACTTTGTTCTTCCAGCCGATGTCGGCGGAGGGGCATTGCGGGGCCAGCAGAAAGCAGGGCTGCTTGGACAGGTTCTCTTCGTTGGTCCAGATTTTCGGTGCGCCACCGAGCTGGGATTCGTTGTCGGTGCCGCTTTGGCCCGAGCCATGAAGCCAGATGACGAGGGGGTAGCGCTTGGTGCCATCTAGGGTGGGGCTGCCCCAGAGCTGGTAGTTCAGGCCCTGCTTTGACACGCCTTTGACAAACTGCCCGGTGATCTTCTCTGCATACGCACCTTCCTTCAGGCCTGCATCACGGCGCTTCTCGCGCAGCAGGCTGCGGATGTAGTCCTGATCTTCCTTCGAGAGCTTGTCCAGCGCCACGCGGTACTGGTTGAAGTCGGTGCTGCGGCGGATTTTGACCTCCTTGTCGGAGAACTCGACCAGATTTCCCATGAACTTCGATTTGCCATCGCTCGAAGTCCATTGCCGCGCCGGATCGGCGGCTGGCGCGCTGGTGAGCAGCAGGCCGAGGGCAAGAAGGTAGAGGGACGCTTTCATGCGGCATGCTAAGCCGCACGTGCCCACGACGGCAAGCACTTTGCGTGGCGGTGGAGGGGACGCATCAGGGTGTGATGCGTGCCCCGGCCTTCTTCATCTCTTCCACGAATTTCTTGGAAGCATCGTCGATGGCATTTCCTTCGATGAAAATCTGGCAGTAGGGCGCCCATTCGCGCGGGCCGTCGTTGTCCTTCTTCCACATGCGGTAGAGTGCGGAGAGATCGGTGATCTGGTTGTTTTCGAGAAAGAGAAACTGCAGTTCCGTCAGCGGTTCCAAGGGCGAGATGTCCTTCACGCCATTGCCCTTGAGCGAAAGCATGGAAAGCCACTTCATACCGCCGATGCCGGCGATGTCGGACACCTGATTGCCTTCGAGATACAGCGTCCACACCTTCGGCAGCTTGAATAGCGGAGCGGCGTCTTTGATCTGGTTGTTCGCCAGGTAGAGCGAGGTGAGGGCTTGGATGCCGCCGAGCGCGGAGACATCCGTCACCTTGTTGCCGGTGAGTTCGATGTATTGCAGTGCTTTGCAGGCGGCCAGCGGCGCGATGTCGCTGATCTGGTTGTTGGAGACGTCAAGGAACTGCAGACGCTCCAGACCTTTGATGGGTGCGAGGTTGGTGATCTGATTCTCAGGCAGTGTCAGGGATGCCAGGGATTTGCATTTCTCCAGGCCGGTCAGGTCCTTGATGCCCGCCTTCTTGCCTTCGATGATCGAGACGGTTGCCACATCTTCTGCGGTGATCACTTCCTGATTGTCACGCTTCGCGAACACCTGCTTGCGCACGGCGGCTTCGAGCGCCTTGTCGGGGAAAATGGCGACGGGCTTCGGCGGGGCTGGTTTCGCCGCTGCGGGGGCGGGGGTAGCAGGTGGCGTGACGGGCTTGGCTGGAGGCGGCGTAGTAGGCTTAGCGGGAGGCGTGGTGGGCTTGGCTGGGGCAGGTGTCGGCGTTGCTGGAGCAGGGGAGGGCTTAGCTAGAGGTGGGGTCGGCTTGGCGGGTGCCGGAGTTGGAGTGGCTGGGGCAGGTGTTGGCGCTGCTGGCTTCGCTGGAGCGGCGGTGGGCTTGGCCTCCGTTTTGGCCGGAGGAGTGGCAGGCGCAGGTTTCGTTTCAGGCTTGGGGGTGGCAGCCGGAACTGGGGGCGTCGTGGCGGGCGGTGCGGGCGCTGCTGCCGGTTTGGTGTCTTGCGCGTGAAGACTGAGGGCGAACAGCGTGGGGAGGACGAGTCGAAGTTTCATGGCTGGGGGAATGTTAAGGCCATGATACGTAGAACGCAGGTTGCATGTTCAGCAAAAATCGCCTCTCTCTTGCGCCTATGGTCAATGTTATTGTCATCCTCGAGATCGATCCGCTGAAGATCGATGAGTTCCTCGCTGTCATCCTCGAAAACGCCGCCGCTTCGCGTTTGGAGCCAGGTTGCCTCCGCTTTGAAGTCAGCCGCGACAATGAGCAGTCGAATCTCTTCGCCCTCAGCGAGAGCTACGTCGATCAGGCTGCTTTTGATCTGCACTACACGACGCCGCATGTCGCCAAATGGCGCGCGAGCGGTCCTGGCTTTGTGCTCAAGCGCTGGGCGGTCAAAGGCCCGGTCTATTAACGAGGTCTTGAAGGATCAGGCAGTGCCGAGGCACATTCGCCGTCACAGATGCCCTGCAAAAGGCTAGCAGTGCGCGATGAAACGCGCTGTTATTGTTCTATGTCTTTGCCTGGGTCTGATTTGCCTCGTGGCTTGCACCCATAAGACTGATCCTGAGCATCCTTTTGAAGCTGTGGCGGGTTACGGGTACTTCATGCAGTACGTCAAACCGATCCTCGAAACTCACTGCCTGGCCTGCCATCGCGGCAGCCATCCTCCTGCAGGACTGACACTGGTCCAGCGCAGCGGCCTGTATGCTCCGCGGAGGTATGGACGTGCGTTTGTCGTCCCTGGAGATCCCAGCGCCAGCAGGCTGCTTACGGCTGTGGCAGAGGGTGGCAACCATCCAGGGATTTACCATGGCGGTTCCATGCTCGCCGGGTCGGAGGTGGACATCCTGTATGAATGGATCGAGGACGGTGCCTACTGGCCGGACAATCCTTCCGGTTTTTTGCAGCCCGGGGTGTTTGTTCCACGCAAAAAGGGGCTGCTGGAGCGCTGAGGCGGGGCGGCGGGGCGGCTTACTTGATGCCGATCACCATCGAGTCCGGGCCTATCAAGTGCTCCACGCGGCAGTGGGTAAATCCGGCTTCCTGCATCCAGCCGATGCAGTCCGCGCCGGTGTAATCAAATCCGCCGGGGGTTTCGATCAGCATGTTCAGGCTCATGAGCAGGCCGAAGGCGTTCTCCTTGCGCGCATCATCGATGATCGAGTCATAGACCACCACGGCACCACCCTTTGGCAGTGCGGCGTAGGCTTTGCGCAGGAGCATGCACTTGGTTTCTAAATCCCAGTCATGCAGGATGTGGCCGAAGAGCAGCACGTCTGCTTTGGGCAGATCATCCGTGAAAAAGCTGCCGCCGGTGAAGCTCACCCGTGCATCCAGTCCGTTCGCGGCGATGTACTCTTCGAAGATGGGGCCTACTTCAGGCAGATCAAAACCGATGCCTTGCAGATGCGGCTGTGCCAGTGTGATTTGAGTCACCAGATCTCCCTGCGCGGTGCCGATGTCTGCACAGCTCCGATACTCCGCCCACGGAAACTTCTGAGCGATTGCCATGTTGGCACCACGACTCACGCCTGACATCGCACGCAGGAACTCGCGCAGCTTGGCCGGGTCCGCGTAGAGCGCGGCGAATGGATCATGCCCGCCTTTGGATTCGTTTTGTGATTCGCCTGTGCGCAGTGCTGTCGTCAGGCTGCCCCAGAATGGGTAAAGGCGATGGTTCGCCATCTCCAAGATACCGCCGATGTAGGAGGGCTTGGACTTGTCTAGAAACAGTTCAGTTTCGGGCGTGTTGCGGTAGATGCCGTCGTCGTCGCGCAGGATAAAACCCAGCGACACCAGCGCATCGAGAAAATCACGTGCGCCACGGGGATGGAGGCCCATGCGGCCTTGGATCGTCGAGAGATCGCCTGGATGCTTCGCGAGTTCGGTGAAGATTTCCATTTCCACGGCGCTGAGCAGCGTCTTGGAGCTCCAAAAGGCGAGACCGGTTTGAAGGATGTGATCGGGTGTCAGATTCATGGCTTTGATGAGTTCGGTCGATTGTGGCAGACGGAGCAGAATCGTCATCAACATTTTGCCGGGTTAGGGCCGTTGGTGAGGTTTACAAAAATGCGGCAAATTATTCATCGCGTTCTTGGGAGTGGCTCCCTATCCTCCGCCCATGAAATCTCTCTTGGTTGTCCTTGGTGTTGTTGCTGTCATCGGCCTGACCGTCATGGCCGGTTACAACGGTCTTGTTTCGGGCAATCAGGCCGTCGAGGCGCAATGGGCGCAGGTGCAGAATGTGTATCAGCGCCGAGCCGATCTGATCCCGAACTTGGTGAAGACGGTGGAAGGCGCGGCGAACTTTGAAAAAAGCACCCTCACGGAGATCACCGAGGCTCGCGCATCTGTCGGCAAGGTTCAGCCCAGCGCTGCCCCGTCTGATCCGGCGCAGTTTGAAGCGTTCGAAAAGGCTCAAGGTGCTCTTGGTGGAGCGTTGAGTCGTCTGCTCGTGGTGGTGGAGCGTTATCCCGACCTCAAGGCGAATGCGGGTTTCATGGCTCTGCAATCCCAGCTGGAAGGCACCGAGAACCGCATCTCTGTCGAACGCGGGCGCTTCAACGAAGTGGTGCAGAGCTTCAATACGAAAATCAAAAGCATCCCTGCGGTGTTTTATGCCTCTGCGCTCGGCTTCAAGGAGCGACCCTACTTTCAGGCGAAACCGGGTGCTGAAGAACCGCCCAAAGTGGATTTTAACTTTGGTGGCGGCGCCGCCACCAAACAGCCGTGAGTGTGCGTACCTCATCGTGGCTCGGCATGCTGCGGCTGGTGTCCGTCATGCTGGCGCTTGCCGTCACGGCAGCACTTGCCGCTGAACAGCTGCCGGAAAAGCCCGCGCGATTTTTCAATGACTACACGGGTGTCGTGGACCGTGACATGGGAGACAGCTTGAACGAGAGACTGGCGAAATATGAGCGTGAAAGCTCGAATCAACTGCTGGTGGTCTTCTATTCCCGGATGCTCACAGACTCGAGTATCGAGGACTACTGCACACGTGCTTTTGAAAAATGGGGTGTTGGCCGTGCGGATCGTGACAATGGCGCGGTGCTGTTCGTCTTCACGGAACTGCACAAGATGCGCATTCAGACCGGCTACGGTCTGGAGGCCAGCCTGACCGATGCGGAGTGTTTTCGTATCATCGAAGGCATGCAGTCATTTTTTCGCGCAGGAAACTTTACGGGCGGTGCCAGCTTCGCTGTCTCCGCGATGATTGAGGCGACGGTGGGCGAGTACCAAGGATCTGGCAGAACGCTGGCGGAATCCCAAGGGGATCCACAGTTTTGGGTGACGATCATTTTCATGACCTCCATGCTGTTCATCATTGGTCTTCATTTTTATTATAAACTTCGGGGCGACCAACTCTATGACTCGAAGGGGCGGCGCCGTGCGCGAGCTGGCGAGCCGTGGTATAACAGGAGCTGGAGCAGGAGTTGGAACAGCAGCGGTGGCTGGGGCGGAGGAAGTGGCGGAGGTGGAAGCGGCGGCGGTTCCACGTTTTCCGGGGGTGGCGGCAGCACCGGCGGAGGCGGTGCCAGTGGAGGATGGTAATCATGAACGCAGACCAATTCATCGCCACGATTGTGGATGAGCAGGTGATCCGGGCGATCCAATTTGCCGAAGCGCGAACCAGCGGAGAACTGCGCGTGTTTGTGACGGACAAGCTCGTCGAGGATCCGATGGCGGAGGCATGGAAAACCTTCGCCGGTTTGAACATGCAGGACACCGCGCATCGAAACGCCGTTCTCATCTTCGTGGCCCCCAAGGCGCGCAAGTTTGCGATTGTGGCCGATGAGGGCATCCATCACTTCTGCAAGGAGGCATTCTGGAGCCAGCTCGCCCAGCAGTTGTCCGAAGGGTTCAAGGCGGGCGATTACACGGGCGCGCTGGTGCGTGTGATTGAAGAGATTGGTCGGGCGCTTGCAGCGCATTATCCCCGCTTGAAAGGCGATGTGAACGAACTGCCGGATGAGGTGATGCGGGATTGAGGCGGGCGTGGGATGACCGGCCTGCGAGGTATCAGCGGCTCCCGCATTCGAAGGAGTTTTGGCACGCGTGAGTCACACTGGCCGTCGAAAGCGGTAGCTGCGCTCGTGCCTCGCTGCGCAACCGCAGTCCATATGGGGGCATCCTCGGCTCGAACTGGAAATGAGTTTGCGAAGAGCTATCGAATGATGACTGGAATTATAGGTCCTCAACTGAGAATGGTTGTGGATCGTTGGTATCGAGCACGGCTTTCATTTCATCAACCAGTGGTCTGAGGAGGCTGATCAAGGGTTCCAATGCGTCCGCCAATTCACTGTCGGCAGTGTCCCAACCCAGATAAAATGAGGCACCCTGCACCTGGGATTCAAGGCCGCGATGGTGCTCCTCGTTGTCGCAATTGCGCACGCCTGGATTGAGTGGAATCCTCAGTGCTCCGAAGGTGTCTTCAATCTGTGTGGCAAGGGGGGGAGCCAGATCATGCTCATACCAGATAGTGATAGGCTGCTCCGGCCTGTCCCGGGTGTAAAAGAAAATCCAACGATCGCTGTCTTCGAGCCTGGCAAACACATGAAAGCGACGCCCACCCTCAGTTTGAGCGAAACTCTCGCTGTAAATAAAAAGAGCGGTGTGGGGAATGGAAGGAGGAGTCATGCGGGCGAGTTTGCGGCAGACAGAAGGTGGTGCAACTGGAACCCAGCGGCATCAGAGGAAGGGGGGAAACCCTATTTCCCCACGGCACGCTTCAGCGCGTGCTGAGCTTTGTTGAAATCTGTCACTGCCATGACGCGGCTCTGGCGTGCGCGGGTGAGTTCTTCGCGTGCGAGGAGGTATTCGAGCACGACGCCCACCTGGCTTGCCTGGCGTTCTTTGGCCAGCTTGGTCATCTCTTCGGCTGCATCCACGGCTTCGTCGTTGATCTTGATCTGGTCGTTGGCGGACTGTGAACGTGTGGCGGCTTCGACGACTTCGCGACCGACGGCGGCTTTGACCTGGCTGGTTTGCAGCGAGGCGCTTTCTTCACGGGCGTTTGCCAGATTTTGGCGCTGACGGTCAAACAGACCGCCGGGGCCGATCTTCCAGCCAACTCCGAGGTAGTAGTCCTGCTGGCTGCCAAAGTTGCCCCATTGATTGCCCACGTTGGTGCCGCCGCCCAATCCGCCGGTGGTGTAGCCCGCCTGCACACTCGGAATCAGGGGCGCGACATGGGCGCGATCTCTTTCGGCATCCATCGAGCTGTGAATGGCCTGCGAGGCGTGAATCTCCGGGCGATGCTGCTGCGCGAGCGAGATCATGGTGGCGACCCCCTTGCCTGACATCATTTTGACGGGAACGAGATCTGACTTCGCAGGACGCAGGACGGCATCGGGCGTGAGGCGGAGGATTTCAGCGAGGCGTGCGACAGCGAGATCTCGCTGCTCTTCGCCCTGGCGAATGGCCAGCTTGGCGCGGCTGATCTGCGATTTGACGCGCAGCAGGTCGGCGCGGAAGGCGGTGCCTGCGGTGACGGCACCATCAAGCTGTTTGCCATAGTCCTGAGTGAGCTGCAGGTCGTCATCGATGATGGTGAGCATGGCCTCGGCGGCGAGGAGGTCGTAGTAACGCTCCACTGATTGCGTCACGATGTCGATGCGTGCTTTTTCGGCGAGATGCTCTGCGGCGAGCGCACGCTGCTTGGCGGCGAGTGCGGAATAATAGATGTCGCCGGGAGACCAGTCGATCATGACGCCGGTGCCGACGCTGTACTGCTGCTTGTTCGCGTTGAAGACATTGCCTGCAATGTCCTGCAAGCGGCCTTCATGGCCGCGATAACCTGCGCCGAGGCTCAAGGACGGCCAGAAGCGCTGCCAGGCCTGTTTGGATTCTGCTGTCGCTTCATCATGCTTGGCGCGTGCGAGCTGGATCTCGTCGTTGTTGGCACCGGCGAGGCGCATGACGGTGCGAAGGTCCACGAAGGCGGGATCGGCGGCGTTGGCAAGCGTCGTAATGAGCAGAAGTGCAGCGACGGATTTTATGAAAAAATGAGTGAGAGCATTGCGAAAGAGAACGAAGCCTGCCCACAGTGCGAGTACAGTTCCAAAGGCTGCAAATGCGTAAGTAACTGGCTCTCGAACCACGCTTTCCAAAAAGGTAAAAATGGGGCTGTTGGAACCAGTGCCAAGCATGAGAGCCGGATGATGTGAAGTATAAGACTGGTAGCTGATGATCCAGGCTAAGGCGGTGGCCAGCAACAATAGCGATGCCCTGTTTCGTTTCTTCAGATGCGAAAGGTGTTGGTCCTCTGACATAATGCTCGTGCTTTGTATGGTTTAGGGAGTCTTGATATTGACCGGCTGCTTGTCGGTTGGCAGCGTGGTTCCGGGCAGCAAGATCACGTCATCGGCTTTGAGTTCGGGAATCTCGACATTTGTGCCGTCATTGAAGCCGGGCTTCACGGCGGTCTTGATGGCTTTGCCATCCACGTGCTTGAAGACAAAGGCATTGGTCTTTTCCATCATGAGTCCAGCGACGGGGATGATCGTGGCTTTGTTGTGCTGCTCGACGGCGATGCGTGCGGTGGCAAACATGCCAGGGCGGAGTTTGCCCTCGTCGTTTTTGATGTCGGCCTCGATGAGCATGGTGCGCGTGGCGGGATCAAGGGTGCCGGTGAGGCGGGAGAGTGTGCCTTTGTAAACGGCTCCGCCGAGGGCATCGACTTTTGCCTCGACCTGCTGGCCGACTTTGAGCAAGGAGGTTTCGATTTCGATGACGGGCACCTGCAGGCGCAGCGTGCTGACATCGGTGAGTTGCAGCAAGGTGTCGCCACCTGCCGCTGCGAAGGCGCCGGGATCGACGCGGCGGTCAGTGATGGTGCCAGGGAAGGGGGCGGAGATTTGGGCAAATTGAAGCAATGCGTTGGCGCGCTCCATGCCGGCCTTGGCGATGGCGAGTTTGGCCTCGGCATCATCGACGGACTGTGGCAGGATAAGGTCGGGTGATTTGGAGCGGGCTTCGTGCAGGCGTTTTACGGCGATGTCGGCGGCGGCGATCTCAGCACGGTGACCGATGAGATCGGCTTCGAGTTCCGGCACGGAGATTTCGATGAGCTTCTGCCCGGCTGTGACGAGGTCTCCCTTGTCCACGGTGATCTTCTGAATGTAACCGGCCACACGTGCCTTCAAGTCCACCTGCTGCCAGGGCGCGAAACTCGCGGGCAGGCTGATCCAGCGATGGATGGTGCCTGTTTGCGGCTTGGTGGCGGGGAGTTCGAGCGCGCTGGCGAAGGTGCTGAGACTGAGGAGAAGGAACAGGTGCTTGGTCATGGCGGAAATCAGTGGGAGGGTTCAAACAGCGCGCTTTGATCATCGTCAGGATCGAGCGAGGCCGAGGTGGCTTTCGTGCTGGCGAGCAGGGCGAAGACGGCGGGGAGGAAGAACAGGGTGGCGACGGTGGCGAGTGCGAGACCGCCGACGACGGCAGTGCCAAGCGGGGCCGTCTGACCGGAGCCGAGGGCGAGGGGCAGCATGCCGGCGATCATGGCAAAGCTGGTCATCAAGATGGGACGCAGGCGGCTGACCGAACCTGCGATGGCGGCAGCGCGACGGTCTCCGCCGCTGCTGAGACGTTCGCGATCGGCAAAGGTGACCAGCAGGATGGCATTGGCGACTGCGACGCCCACGGCCATGATGGCCCCCATGGCGGACTGGATGTTGATGGTGGTGCCGGTGAAGAAGAGCGCGAGCACCACGCCCGCAATGACCGCAGGCATGGTGGAGATGACGACGATGGCGAGTCGCAGCGACTGGAAGTTTGCGCAGAGCAGCAGGAAGATGACGATGATGGCGATGACGAGACCGCGGCTGAAGCCGGAGTAGAGCTGCTCAAACGGAACGACCTGCCCGCGCACATCCACCTTCGTTTTGCCATCTGGTGCAGGGCCTACTTCGGCGATGGCCTTGCGGATTTTCGCGATGGCGCTGCCGAAGTCGATGTCGTGAATGTTGGCGGTGATACTGACGACGCGGACGAGGTTGTAGCGCTCGTAGGTGCCGATGGTGGTGCCTTTTTCGATCTTGGCGAGGTTGCGCATCAGCACGGTGCCGCCGTCTTTGCTGGTGATCGGGATGTTGCCGAGGTCTTCCAATGTTTGCGTGCGTTCTTCGGGGATCTGCACGGCGATGTTGAAGCTGATGCCTGTCTTGGGATCGGCCCAGTAGACGGGGGTGGTGAACTTGCTCGAAGTGGTCGCGGCTACGAGGCTGCGAGTGACGTCCTCGACATCTACGCCGAGCAGCCCGGCGCGTTCGCGGTCGATCTGAACATTGACCGAAGGCGCATCGAGGGTTTGGGCGATCTGGGCGTCGCGTAGGAACTTGAGTTCGCTGAATTTGGCGAGGAGCTTTTCTGCATGTGCCTTGCTATCTGGCAGGCTGGGGCCGCTGACGACGATTTCAAGCGGTGTGGATGAGCCAAAGCTCATCACGCGGCTGACGATGTCGTTGGGCTCGAAGGACAGACGGACTTCGGGGAGTTCGCGGCCGATGATGTCGCGCAGCTTTTCCTGCAAGGTCGCGACGTCGTCCCATCCGGGGCGGAGCTGAACGGCCAGCCAGCCTTCCTCGGGGCCACCGTTCCAGAGATGGACCAGATTGACGGGGAAGCTGGAGTTGTGCACGCCGACCATGCCGATGGAGAACTCGATCCCGGCCTCCTCGCCGATAATCTTTAGGATGCGCTGGGCGATGGCCTCGGTGCGTGCGACTTGAGTGCCGCTGGGTGCGCGGAAACGCAGCGCGAACTGGCCGGAATCTGTCGCAGGGAAAATCTCAGAGCCGAGGAAGGGGCCGAAGGTGAGGATGATCAGCGCCGCACCGCCGAGATACGCCGGAACGAGAATGAAGCGCATGGTCACGGCGGCTCGCACGAGTCCGCCATAACTGCGGGCCAGGACGCCGGGCTTCTCTTCGTGCAGCTTCCGCTTCTTCGGCAGCAGCCACACCGAGAGCACGGGCACAAGCGTGCTGGAGAGAATGAAGGAGGCGAACATCGCAAAGCCAACGGCCAGGGCGAGCGGGACGAAGAGCGCCTTGGCCGCGCCGACCATGAAGAAGGCTGGAATAAATACCGCGAGGATGCAGAGCATCGCCAGCAGGCGCGGGAGCGTGGTCTCCAGCGTGCCGTCGAGCGCTGCACGGGCCAGCGGTTTGCCACGGGCGAGATGCGTGTGGATGTTTTCCACGGTCACGGTTGCTTCATCGACCAAGATGCCGACTGAGAGCGCCATGCCGCCGAGCGTCATGAGGTGGATGTTTTCTCCGGTGATCCACAGGCCGAAGGATGAGGCTAGCAGGGAGAGCGGAATGTTGATGATGACGATGAAGGCGGTGCGGAGATCACGCAAGAAGAGCAGCACCATGAGGCCGGTGAGGATGGCACCGAGGCCGCCTTCTTTGAGCAGATCGCGGATGCTGCGATTGACCACAGGTGTCTGATCGAATTCAAAGCTCACTTTGATGCCTTCAGGCAGCAGCTTTTGGAATTCCGGGATGGCTGCACGTACAGTTTTCACGACTTCGAGCGTGGAGGCTTCCGCACGTTTGGTGACGGGCAGATAGACGGTGCGTATGCCGTTTGCCAGTGCGTAGGAAGTGGTCACGTCGGCGGAGTCAGAGACCGCTGCGACATCGCGGATGAAGACGGCACCTTTGTCGGTGCGGCGCAGCGGGATGGCTTCGAGGTCCTTGATGTTCGTCACGATCGCGTTCGTCGGCACGATGGGATACTTGCCATCGAGGTTCATGTTGCCGGAGGGGCTGATGGGATTTCCCCGGGCGATGGCGCCCACGATGTCATTGGGCGAGAGGCCGTAGCTGCGCATGCGGTCGGGGTTCACGTTCACCACGATGGCACGCGAGCTGCCGCCGAAGGGAGGAGGAGCGGACACACCAGGGAGTGTGGCGAAGGCTGGGCGCACCTTGTTGAGAGCCTGGTCCTGCATCTGGTTCAGCGTGATGTTTGGATCATCCGTGGAGAAGACGAGATGGCCAACGGCGACGCTGCCTGCATCGAAACGCATAATGAACGGCGCGACCGTGCCCGGAGGCATGAAGGCGCGTGCGCGGTTCACCTGCGCGACGGTTTCCGACATGGCCTGGCTCATGTCCGTGCCGGGATGAAACTGCAGCTTCATGATGGAAGCGCCCTGGATGGACTTCGACTCCACGTGCTCAATGTTCGAGATGTAGAGGAAGTGGTACTCGTAGCGGTAGGTCAGGTAGCCTTCCATTTGCAGCGGGTCCATGCCGCCAAAGGGCTGCGCCACATAGATCGTCGGGATGCCCAGCGGCGGGAAGATGTCGCGCGTCATGCGCTGGAGTCCGAGCCAGGCCCCGAGGCAGACGGCCACCACAGCAACCAAAACAGACCAGGGATGGCGGAGGGCAAAGCGGGCGAGGGACATTGACGGAAACTATGTAGGATGAAATGACGAGAAAGGCGGCTGGTAACTGGCTGGGAGCAACGGTTCTATCAGGTGGATTAGATATGGGCAAGATGCTTGAAGAGGCCCAAGGCTGCGCAGGCAGCGATCACGGGCATGAGGCCGATTTTAAAGCGCTGCATGGCGATGAAGGCGACAACGGCAAGAACCGCAATGAAGGCATCAAAACCGCCGCTGGCAGGCCACAGGGCGTGGGTGGTGAACTTGACGCCGAGATTGAGGATGACACCGACGACGGCGGCTGTGATGGCGGTGAGCGCGGCGCTGAGTCGGGGCTGCTCGCCGAGTTTTTCAATGTGGGGTGCGCCGAGGAAGATGAAGAGGAAGCAGGGCAGGAAGGTGACCCAGGTGGTGATGAGTGCGCCGACCGTGGCTCCGGCGAAGGGAGTCAAGGCACCTGGATGCTGCCAGCCGCCGACGAAGCCGACGAATTGCAGCACCATGATGAGCGGGCCGGGTGTGGTCTCGGCGAGGGCGAGTCCGCTCATCATCTGCGGATGCGACAGCCAGCCATGAATTTCCACCGTCTGCTGCGCGACATAGGGTAGCACCGCATACGCACCGCCGAAGGTGACGAGCGCGGCTTTGCTGAAAAACAATCCCTGCTGCGCCTGCGTGCTGCTCCAACCGAGCCAGCCTGCGATGACGAAGACGGGCAGCCACCAGAGCGTGAGACACAGCGCGGTGATGGTGAATGTGCGTGTCCAGGTGGCCTTGGGCACTGGTGGCAATGTGATGGCCGAGGCCTGCTCTTTGGCGGCACCGTGGCCTTTGCCAGCGGGGAACTGTTTTGGCAGCACGCGATTGCCAACATAACCAAGCAAAGCTGCGCCAAGGATGATGAGGACGAAGGAAATCTGGAAAAAGTAGATGGCGATAAAACTCAGCGCAGCGACAAGCCAGAGCGTGGGGCTTTTGAGTGCCTTCTTGCCGATGCGCAGCACCGCCTCTGCCACGACGGCGATGACGGCACCGAGCAGGCCATGGAAGATCGCCGCGAGCCATGGCAGATGCCCGCCTGCCATGTAGAGCCAGCTCAGGCCAAACAGGATGAAGACGGACGGCAGCACAAACAACGCGCCCGCTGCGATGCCGCCCTTTGCGCCATGCAAGCGCCAGCCCAAGTAGGTGGCGAGCTGCTGCGCCTCCGGGCCGGGCAGGAGCATGCAGAAGTTCAGCGCGTGAAGGAAATGCGCGTCACTGATCCAGCGGCGCTTTTCGACGAGTTCCTTGTGCATGATGGCGATCTGCCCGGCGGGACCGCCGAAGCTGATGCAGCCGAGCTTGAACCAGTAGCGCAGTGCTTGGCTGAAGGAGGGCATGGAGGGCGGCGATCCATCTTGGCTCATGAACGCCTCCATGCCAGAGGGCGCGACATTGTCCAATGAAGGAAAGTCTCAGTGCAGATAGATGCACTCGTTGCTCATCATGAGCGCCTGACAGGGCAGCGCCCAGGCTTCCTGCTTGCGTTTGTTGCGAGCTGCGGGCGGCGGCGAGGCGATTTTCAGCGCGGCCGCTCCAGCCGTCAGAGAAGGACGTTGTTTTCGGGTTGCAGCTTCGGGGGCAGTTTTTCTTCGCCAAGGATCTCGCGGACATCGATCTCGATGTTGCGGCAGATGGTGGAAATGGGGGTGTCGTTGATGGCGTTGTCGAAGGGGTTTTCGCTGAACTCGCCGGTCTGCTCCATGGTGTAGAAGATCCAGGAGATGAGGACCGAAAAGGGAATGGTGAGCCAGACACCGGGCCCGCCAACAATGGCGCTGAGGTCCTTCAGCAGGCCAAAGGGGAGCAGCAGGATGAAGATCTGCACGAAGATATGGCTGTTGATGCTGTACTGGCGGAAGAGCGGGGTCGTCTTGATGCGTTCGCACCCGCCCTGGAGATTGTGGAACTCATTGACGAGGCGCATGAGTTCGATGTGCTCGAAGGGATCGAGCGCACCCTCGCGCTTCAGCTGGGCAAGGTGCTCGGCATGAACTTTGAGGAGCATGCAGGCGGGATTGTTGAGGCTCTTGAGGTGGTCGAAATACTGCATCTTGTCGTGCTCCCCAAGGATGCGCTCGAGACCTTTCCCAAACTCCTCAAGCTCATGGCGCTCACCGGCGAAGGTCTTGTGGAGGTTTTGCTTGCTGGTGGCCCAGGGGATGGTGCGGCGCAGCTGCAGGCGGAGGATATTGATGAAGGCCAGATGGCGGTAGGCGGCCTCGCGCACTTGCTCGGAGTCGGCGGGCTGGCTGGCCTTCAGGTGGGCGACGAAGCTGCGGGAGGCATTGGTGATGCCACCCCACAGGCGGCGTGCCTCCCACAAGCGGTCGAATGCCTGGTTGTTCTTGAAGCCGACGAAGAACGCCACGGCGGTGCCGATGGTGCCGATGGGCAGGAAGGGAATGGCGATCCAGCGCATTCCCGCGAAACGGTAGAGGACAACCGCGAAAGTGCTGATGAGCAGGGACTCAATGAAATTCCGGCGTGCGAAGTGCCAGAGAAGGATCAAACGGAAGTCTTTGCCGACGTACATGGGGTGCTGATGTGGTTTGGAAGGTGAAGCTGAGGGAGGCCGGATAAAAGCACTCTGCATGCCAGGCAGGGCTTCGGCGAAGATGGCGGTCTATACGATGGCAAACACACGCTGCGCGATCAGTTTGTTGCGGCATTCACGTTGCCGGAGCTGGCAGGGACTGGTCTGAACAGGGTTTCGTGGTCGATGAGCTTGATGTCCACGTCAGAGAGCAATGGGGTCAAGGCCGCCAGATGCCGTCATCGTACCATTCTTTGCACACGATTTTAGCGATGGGAGCGGTGTCCTCCTGAGAGAGCCATAGAGGCAGGCGCAGCGCTTGGGCGAAGGTATGATCATAGGCGGCAAAGAGGTGACGCAGGGCTGCGTGTGAGCGGCGCGCATAAACGGGGAAGCACACGAGGTGCCCGCTGTCGGAGATGGCGAGGAGTTGCCGCGCCCATACGCGGTCCTTGGCATCGCGTGCGTAGAGCACACGTTTGTTGGCATCGAGCGCGTTTGCAGCGGTGGAGAAGCTGTTGAAGCTGCCGGCGCTGAGGCAAGTGCCAAAGTCCGTGCCCATGCGCAGAATGGCCTGCAGGTCATCTTCAGGCCCGATGCGCACCGGGCCGATGTCGCGGACTTCGTGCTCAATGAAAAAGCCTTCGTTCCACTGCTGCGCACGCGGGCGTGGCAGCTTGCGCAGCCACTGCTGATTGGCCGGGTGTGACAGCGTCCACTCGCGTGTGGCCTGCTGCTGTTCGCAGGCGTGCAGCAGGCGGCGGAAGGAGCGGCGGTTTTCCTCTCCAGCAGCTGCGGCGACGCGCAGCGTGTGTGAGGCGACGTTTTCGCCACCCAGGCTGGGAAAGCGGCGGCGCAGTGCCCACTCAGCCAGATCATCGAGCACCGCTAGGCGCAGCCGGTGGATGTTGCGCAGCAGTTCGTCCATGTAGTGTGCCCTCACGTGGACATGCAGTGAGTCGGCGGAGCGCAGTTTGTCGGGCACGCCAGGGAATCGCGGATGCGATGCGTGAATGGTGTCCATCATGACGATGACATGGGGCAGGGGTGTGATCGTTGGGTCGCAGGTGGTGAGGGGATGTTCGCGAAACGCTTCCCAAAGCTCAGTGCGCTCACGCCATTCCAGTTCGCCGATGCGGCGCATTGTACGCGCCCATTCAAGTGGGGAGGCCATCAGCATGCCGAGGAGGCAGCCTGCTGGCAGTTGCTTGGTCAACGACAGGCCGTTGAGAGCATTGGTCCGTGATGACCAGCCTACGAGTGCGGGCTGCATCTGCCGCCAGGTTTTCTCAGGCACCTGAAGCAGCGCCGGATGTTCATCGACAGAAATGCAGCCCCACAGAGCTTCGATCATCACCGGGATGTCGTCGCCGGGGTGCTTTTCAAACTCACGTACGCGCTGGAGCCACCGTAGCATCTGATGAACTGAATGGGAGGTCATGCCGGGGTGCTCAGGAGCGATGCGCCAGGCTTCGATGAGATCGGCGGCGAGTTTACGCCGTGCTCGTGGTGTAGCGTACACTTCACGAAGCATGTCGTCCCAGTGATCAAGCCAGCGTGTCCATTTGCCAGCATCTTTGCCGCGCTTGCGCCCGAGGTAGCGCAGTGCTTCAAGAACACGGTTGATGACCACGGCGTCGAGAGGCCGGGCCATGAGGCGCTGGATGGCTGAAGACCAGTCTTTCAATCCGGTGGCCTGTTGCCAAATCTGCTTGGGGTTGCGCAGCCAGCTGGCGGCTTTGCCATGGAGGATGAGATGAAGCTCGCGACGGCGGGGTTCATGCTCTGGACGTGCCTGGGTCTGAAACTCCAGCCTCCACTGCCGGTGGTAATGCAAGGCATGCGCGAGGAAACGGGGCTTGCAGCCGTTGGCGAGACTCATGAAGCAGGTCTTGACGGTATGGGTGAACTCCACTGGCTTTGCGAGATGATGCAGATTGGTGAGGAGCTTGTGCATGCCTGCGGGTGGTGGGCGCAGGTGCTGTTTGGTTTCCATCAGGGAGCGCAGCAGAGGCAGGTGCTCGTGGACAAGCTGTTGCGCCAGCAGGGGCAGCCAGGCGATGTCGCCTTCATGCAAGAGGGTGGCTATCAGAGCTTCGCGGTCGGGTTCGAATCCACGGTTTAAAAGCGATGTGGCGGATTCAAGCGCCTCGTTCCAAGGCTGATGACGTGGACGAAGCCAAGGCAGCCAGAGGTGCGATGCGGAGGAGTGTGCGTGCTCATCATCATGGGTATGGGGCAAAGACGTGCCGAGTAGCTGGTGTGCTTCACGACGATGGGGTGAGAGTACTTCCATCAAATGAAGACGTACGGAGGGATCGCCCAGCCAGGGGCGCACATCCCGGCCATACCAATGGCGTGGCAGCGGGCTGACGAGGAATGTGCCATCCGCTGGTAGTGAATGGTGGATGAGGATAACGTCCGCGAGTGTGCGTGCCGTGTGTGCTGCACATGACAGGCGCTGCCATGCCGCCGTGAGGAGATGCAAGGCGGGTGATTTTTCGCAGGGTTCAATTTGGATGCGCCAGCCGCTGTCCACTGATCCGGCGGGACAGGTGGTGCGGAGGCGCTGCGCTGCTGGAAGCTGCTCCAGGCGCAGGGAAACGATTCGTCCCGACTGCAAGCGCAGGGGGAACTGCATGAGATTCATGAAATGAGAGAGGCCGCGATTGACCACACCAGTGCGCCGTCCGTGCGTGGTGCATCGCGGAAAGAGACGCGGACGACGGTGCAGGGGAGGACTGCGCGGGCGGGATGAGATCAACTCAACATCGCATATGCCGGCGGCTCATTGCGCCGCGCATGTCCAAGATGGTTCAGACGGCCTTCGTTATGAGGCCGTCAGCGCTGCAAGAAAACTGGTTTGCGCGGTGAACATGAGGCGATGTGTAAGCGCGGAATGTTGTTTGGCAAGGACGGAGTATGGGATGCGTCCCGATGCGGCGCGGTTGAGGCATTCGTGCGTGGGGGCTTGGAAACGAGGGGAGTCGCTTTGCTCAACCGCCTCGCTACAGGCTGAGATGGCTCCGCCATCCAGAGGCGAATGGGGGTGCGTCTACGGCTGGTGTTAGCGGGAGCGCTGTGCTCATCTCTGCGGAGCGAGATGGCTACTGTGCTACCGCAGATAGATGAACTCGTTGCTCATCATGAGAGCTTGGCAGAGGAGTGCCCAGGCTTCCTGTTCGCGCTTGGTGGAGTCCTGCTGGGAAGAGTTGAGTGAGGCATCGGCGGCGGTGAGGTAGTTTTCGGCGCGGCGGAGGTCATCGGCGGTGGCTTCGCGGGCGAAGGCGAGGCGATAGGCGGCGCGGAGGCGTGATTCTTTGTCGGGCGAGAGCTTGAACACGCGGTCGGCGAAGCTTTGCGCAGCGCTGGTGGCGAGGTCGCTGTTCATCAGGAGCAGGGCCTGTGGGGAGACGACGGAGCTGTGACGAAGGCCGGTGCTGGTGGAAGGATCAGGATAGTCGAACTGCTGGAAGAGATCGTAGAGATTGTTGCGGATGATGGGCAGGTAGAGCGCGCGGCGCGTGCTGCCGTAGGAGGTGAAATCTTTGGAGGTGTGATTGAAGACGAATTCTCGATTGCGGCGCGGGATGGTCTTGCCGCCGATGGTGTTGTCGAGGCTGCCGGCGACGCTGAGCAGGGCGTCGCGGATTTCTTCGGCTTCGAGACGACGCACGGGGAAGTGGTGCAGCAGAAGGTCTTCGGGGTCGGCGGCGTAAGCCTGTGCGGAGGTGACGGAACTCTGCTGATAGGTGCGCGAGCTCATGATGAGGCGGTGCATGTCCTTGAGACTCCAGCCGTTGGTGGTGAACCAGTGGGCGAGCCAGTCCAGCAGGGCTGGATGCGTGGGCTGCTGGCCGAGGAGACCGAAGTTGTCCGTGGTGGAAACGATGCCCTGACGGAAATGCCAGGACCAGATGCGGTTGGCGATGACGCGTGAGGTGAGCGGATGTTCGGGACTGGCGAGCCAGCGGGCGAGTTCGAGGCGGCCGCTTTGATTGGCGGGGAACTGCGGTTTCGTTTTGAGGGATGCCTGCGCGACCTGTATGAAGCCGCGTGGGATCGACTTGCCGAGCGCGAGGTGGCTGCCGCGAATGTGGATGGGCAGTTCATTGATGATCTTCGGTGACTCGGCCACGGCGAGGGTGGTGGGCAGGTCAGGGAGATTGCTCTCCGTGGTCATCATGGTGTCCTTCAGGGCGCGCACTTTGTCAGCCACCTCTTTGGGGAAGAGAATGATGGGCTCGGGTGGCAGGGCGAGGAAACCGGCGGGAGCGTCCAATGCGGCGCGAGCCTGATGGAGGAGCGAGTCTTCGGGTTTCTCCTCGGATTCTTCTTCGGTCTTCGCTTTTGCTTTCGCTTTCACCTTCGGAGTGGGAGCGAGTTTTTCTGAGGCGGCGAAGATGGCGGTGTAGTAGCCGCGCAGTGGCTGCACGTTGCCAGTGGTTTTGAGCGCGTCCTGCCACGGCTTGAAGAAGGGCTGGCTTTCGTTTGCGGCGAGATACACGCGGCAGTTGAGCAGCACCTGCGCACGCAGCCCAAGGGGCTCCGCGACCGGCCGTGCCTGGCTCAGCGTGGGAGTCGCGGGCAGTGCGGCTGCGGCCATGAGATAATCCACGGCATGGTCACGCACTTCTTTGCGCAGGGCGGTGATGGCGGCGCTTTCGGCTTTGGCGACGGCGGCTTTTTGATCCTTGAGGATGCTTTCAGAGGAGATGACAGCGGCAAAGTCATCGAAAGAGCCCATGGGCGCCTCATACGCCGTGCTGAGTGCGCCGATTCGGTCCACGCTGAAGCTTTGCGTGCTTTTAAAGATGGCGGCGAGGGCGTAGTAGTCAGCAGTTGGGACGGGATCGAACTTGTGATCATGGCAGCGTGCACAACCCAGCGTGAGTCCCATGAAGGCGCGGCCCATGACGTCGATCTGCTCATCGATGACATCCATGGTGAGCTTTTCCTTGTCCGGTTCGGCGAGAACTTTGGCACCGAGATTGAGGAATGCAGTGGCGGTGGTCTGCTCTTTGCGCGTGGGGAGGTCCCTGGCTTCCAGCAGATCGCCGGCAATCTGCTCGGTGAGGAATTGATCGAAGGGTTTGTCGGCGTTGATCGACTGCACCACGTAGTCGCGGTAACGCCAGGCGGTGCCGAGGGCGATGTTTTCGTCGAGACCGTTTGAGTCCGAGTAACGGGCGACGTCCAGCCAGTGGCGGCCCCACTTTTCGCCGTATTGCGGCGAGCGCAGGAGGCGGTCGATGACTTTGGCGAAGGCGTCGGGTGAGGTGTCGGCGAGGAAGGCATTCACTTCCTGCGGACTTGGTGGGAGGCCGATGAGATCGAAGCTGGCGCGGCGGATGAGAGTGCGTTTGTCAGCGGGAGCCGCGAGGGTGAGGCCCTTCTCGGCGAGCTTTTCTGAGATGAAAGCATCGATGGGATTGGCGGCATCCGCTTTGGGAACCGGTGGGCTGGCGATCGGGCGGAAGGCCCAATGCTTCGCGCCTTCTTTGAGATCAATGACGCGCGGTGAGGAGGGTTTGGTGGAAGCGACGGCTTCACGCGGGTCGGGCGCACCCATTTTGATCCACTCTTCCAGCGCCTTCACCTCGGCTGCGGGCATGGCGCCCTTGGGCGGCATCTGCAGATCCTGATTTTGATAGCGGACGGATTCGATGATGTGGCTCTTCTCGGGATCGCCAGCGACGAGAGCGGGGCCGTTGTCGCCGCCTTTGAGAATGGCCTCGCGTGAATCGATGGCGAGGCCGCCCTTGCTCTTGCCGGACTCGACGGAGTGGCACTCGTAGCAGCGCTTGATGAGGATGGGGCGGATGGTCTTTTCGAAAAAGGCGATCTTCGCGTCGTCCGCAGGCGCAGCCATGGCCACGCTGGCTGCATGCAGCGTCAAAAGCAGGGAGATGGAATGAATGGCCTTCATGAGACAGCAAATGTACGGCCAGAAAACGGCCCTTCTTGCTGAGGCATCGACTTCGGCTAGGCTGAGGGATGTCACCTGTCCTTCAGACCCTGGCCGATCTTGTCCGCATCAACAGCATCAACAGCTCCTATGAAGGAGGGCCGGGAGAGGCGGAGGCTGCGGCGTATGTGCGGCGATTTTTTGAACAACGCGGCATGGAGGTGTGGGAGCAGGAGGTGTTTCCGGGACGCAACAATGTGATCGCGCGCGTGCCGGGTCGTGATTCATCGAGGCGCATCGTGTTTGAGGCGCACATGGACACAGTTTCGATCAAGGGGATGACGATTGATCCTTTTGATCCGGTGGTGCGAGATGGCCGGCTGCATGGGCGTGGCTCCGTGGATGACAAGGCAGGGCTGGCGGCGATGATGCATGCCGTGGCGGACATTCACGCGAGCGGTGATCGGCCACCCTGCGAGGTGTGGATGGCTGCGGTGGTGGATGAGGAGTATTCGTTTCGTGGCGTGGTCAAACTTTGCGAGGACCTCAAGGCCGATGCCGCCGTGGTGGCGGAGCCGACGGAGTTCAAATGCGTGATCGCGAGCAAGGGCGTGCTGCGCTGGCGCATACGCACGAAGGGAAAAGCGGCGCATAGTTCGAAGCCGCATCTGGGTGTGAATGCGATCACGGCGATGTCACGCGTGGTGCTGGCGCTGAATGAGGATCATGAGCGAATGCAGGAGGTGAAGCATCCGCTGCTGGGGCCGGGCACATGCAACGTGGGGGTGATCAAGGGCGGGGTGCAGGTGAACTTTGTGCCGGACGAAGCGGTGATCGAGATCGACCGCCGGCTGCTGCCCGGTGAGGAGGTGCCGGAGGTGCTGGCGCATTATCAGACGCTGCTGGATGCGCTGATGAAGCGGTATCCGGATGTGATGGCCGAGATGGAGACGCCGATGCTGCAGGACTGGCCGTTTCAGACGGATGCGGAAGCGCCAGTGGTGCAACTCGCGCGTGAAGTGCTCGGTGAGATGGGTCGCGAGAATGGCGTCAGCGGCGTGCCGTTTGGCAGCGATGCGAGCAAGTTCTCACGACTTGGGATTCCGACGATTCTGTTTGGGCCGGGGAGCATCGATCAGGCGCACGCAGCGGTGGAGTACGTGGAGTGCGCAGAGGTGGAGAAGGCGCTGGCGGTTTATACGGAGATCGCTCGGCGGTTTGTTTGAGGGGGGCGGAACAGAGTAGTCCTCTCGCTCCGCGAGAGGAGCCCAGCGTGGGCTTACATGCGGAGCGCTTGCTTCAAACGATGACGCAGCGGCCTGCGAAAGCGCTGTGCTCATCTCGCGGAGCGAGAGGACTACTTTACGAAAACGACTTCCGCAAATGGCTCGGCAGGATGTTCAGCGCTTCGCGATATTTCGCGACGGTTCGGCGGGCGACTTTGATGCCCTGGCCGTCGAGGAGCTTGGCGAGTTTGTCGTCGCTGAGGGGCTTGTGCTTCGGCTCGGTCTTGATGAGTTCAGCGATGGCGTTTTTGACGCTGGTGTTGCTGAGGTCATCGCCGGATTCGGTCTTCACGCCGTGGGAGAAGAAGAACTTCATGTCAAACACGCCATGCGGGGTGGCGATGTATTTGCCGGCGATGGCGCGGCTGACGGTGGTCTCATGCACGCCGACTTCGTCGGCGACGGTGGCCATGTTGAGCGGGCGCAGCAGATTGGTGCCTTTCTCCAAAAATTCGCGCTGATACTTGAGGATCTGCGTGGCGATGCGGTGGATGGTCTGCTGNNCGCTGATGGATGGAGCGGATGAGGAACTTGCCGCTGCGAATTTTGTCCCGCACGTAGTTGCGGACCTCGCCGTTGTTGCCGGGCTGGCTGAGCAGATCCTTGTAGGTGTTGCTGATGCGCAGGTGCGGGAGGTCGTCATTGGTCATGACGGCGACCCATTCGCCGCCCTGGCGTTCGACGACGACATCGGGCGTGACGTAGTTGTTGGAGGAGACGGCAAAGCGCTGCGCCGGGCGTGGGTCGAGCGTGCTGATGAAATCTGCTCCGCGTGAGATCTGCTCCAGCGGTACGCCGAGTTTGCGTGCGAGGATGGGGTAGCGCTTGTTGGCGAGGTCGTCGATGTATTGATCGACGAGCCGCCACGCGAGACTCTGCTTTTTGCCGAGGCGATCGAGCTGCACGAGCAGGCATTCGCGCAAATCTTCCGAGCCAACGCCGACGGGGTCGAAGCTCTGCAGCAGTTTTTTGGCGGTGGTCAGGACATCGATGGGGATGCCGTGGTTCAGGCTCAGTTCGTCGATGCGAGTGTTGAGGAAGCCACGGTCGTCCAGATTGCCAATGAGGAACTCCACCTGCGGGGCGAGGGAGGCGGCGGCATCTGATGTGTGGAGCTGGGAGAGCAGATGCTCCTGCAGAGTGGTGGGGGCCACGATGGAGTCCATGAGGAACTGCCAGCGCTCCTGGTCATCGCTGCGGCGGGTGGCGGTCTGCTGGCGGCTCTGCTGCCAGTACTCGCGCCACTCATCATCCATCTGAGTCAGGGCGTCGATGTCGCTGTCATCGACGCTGCGGTCGTCCGGATCATCAGGGATGGCGTCCTGAATGGAGGTTTCGGGAGCCTCGAGCTCCAGCACGGGATTGATTTCGACCTCCTGCTGAATGATCTGGCGCAGCTCCAAAGTGGGTGCCTGCAAAATCTGCAAGCTTTGTTGCATCTGCGGCCCAATAGCGAGCTTTTGAGTCTGTACCTGGTGGAGTCCGTGGTCGGCCATGAATGGTTGGAAGACAGCAAACGCTATCCGACTCGTTTGGGCAAGCAAACATCAAGCCAACGGGTGATTTATTTTCGATTTCAAGAAAAGAACGATCGATGGCATTAAAACAGAAATCCCGGCGCAGGGCCGGGATTTCCAAAAACCGAATTGTGAACTGGCGTGAATCAAGGCACCTCGAAGACCTTCTGGGTGGTGGGATCAAGCGCGAGGGAGCCGCTTTCGAGACCGGTGATGTCGAGCTCTTTGTAGGGGGGGTAAGGGCTGATGACACGGCCTGGCTTGGAGGTTCTTTTGCCTTTCAAAAACGACCCCGAAGATCCGCCGCTGGAGGAGGTGGTGGGAAATTCCTTGGGGGTGGATTCGGAACGACGTGTGGTCGGCGCTGGCGTCGGTGGAGGGGCGTCTGGCTTGACTTCTTTTTTGGGCGTCACCTTGGCAGGTTTGCTCGTGGTCCTGGCAGGGGGTGAATCATTCACCTTGGGCGGGGTGTACTTGTGGGTGCTGCTGGGCGGAGAGGATTTGGTCTGGGGAGCCGGCGCTGGTGTTTTGCTTTTGCTGGAGGGGGCGGGCGAGGGCTGCTGCGACTGCGGCGGAGTGGTCTGCTGCGGCGGGTAGTTGTAGCGCGGCTGCTGCTGGGGCTGCTGCTGTGGATATTGATAGCCGGGCTGCTGCGGGGCATAGCCTGAGCCTGGAAGGGGATACCCTTCCTGCGACTGCTGCGGATAATTGGGAGCCGATTGCGGACGCGGTGTGGAGTCCAGGCTGTAGCCGCCGCCGTTCTGGCCATAAGCAGGAGGCTGGGTGTCATAGCCCACGGGGTTGCGCCCATAAAAAAGACGGCGCGCCATTTCACTCATGCGCTGGCCAAACTTTGGCAGGAACTGCAGCGGGCTTTCATACTGCGTGGAGGGCTGCTGCTGGGGGTAGCCCTGCTGCTGCTGGTAGCCTTGGGGCGGCTGCTGGCTGTACTGTTGCGGATAACCACCCTGCTGCTGGGGATAGCCCTGCGGCTGCTGCGGATAATATCGCTGCTGAGCCTGTGCCATCGGTGTCGAAGCAAAGACGATGGCGGCATACCAGCCCAGTCCAATTGAGCTGATCAGCCCAGTGCGAGTGGTTCGAGAATTCATAATGGTTAATAGTTCTTAAATTCCTGAGAACTTCAAGCCGCAATTTCCGGCCCTCAGCCTCGGATTTGAGGTTGCAAACAGATAGACGAATGCGGCTGAAGTTTGTTCAGCCGCATTGCAAATGTCTTCGAATCTCCGGGATGTACCGGCCTTATGAAGCCAGACGTGCGTCGATATCCTTGTCCAGCCAGGCCCACATGGAGGACAGGCCGGCGCTGACTTTGGCCTTGGCAGCGGTGAGCTCCTCGGCGCTGAGGCTTTGACCGGCGGCGGGGACGCTGCGGCCAAACATGTAGTATTTGATCTTCGGCTCGGTGCCGGAGGGGCGCACGGCAAAGCTGCGGCCATCGGCGAGATCCACAAAGAGCATCTTCTCTTTGAGAACCACGTCGCCTTCTTCGTCGATGATCTCGTCCTTGCGGAAATCGCGCACCTTGATGACAGCGGAGCCATCCACTTCCTTCGGCGGATTGCTGCCGTAGCTGTCGGCAAGTTTGGCGATCTGCGCGGCACCGCTGGCACCTTCGAAGACCTTGCTCTCGTTCACTTCGAGGAAGTATCCCACTTCGCAGTACACCTGATCAAGCAGTCCGGCCACGGTAAGACCGAGGCTGGCGGCGTATGCGGCGAGTTCGGCAAACATGACCACGGCACCGTTGCCGTCTTTGTCACGGCTGAAGTCATCACCCATGTAGCCGTAGCTTTCCTCACCACCAAAGACGAGGAACTTGCTGTGCTTCAGGCGTACGTCGCGGCTCTCGACGTTGTTGAGATCGCGGTAGCGGCTCTGAATGTCCGCAGGCAGGGCGGCTTCGTATTTGGAAAGCTTGGAGCTGATCCATTTGAAACCGGTGAGCGTGTTGACGCAGTTGATGCCGAACTTCGCAGCGATGGCGTCCTGCAGCGGGCTGGTGACGAAGGTCTTCAGGAGCACGGCGTGGCTCTTGTTGGCTTCGGTGAGGATGCCGAGATCAAACATCGTCTTGGTGCGGTACCAGGCCATGAGGGAGCCGACCTGATTGCCGGTGAGCAGCACCATCTCGCCTGCGGAGTTCCGCACGCCCACGCCCATGCGGTCGCAGTCGGGGTCTGTGCCGATGACGATGTCCGCGCCTTCCTTGTTCGCCAGATCGACTGCCATCTGCAAAGCGGAAGCGTTCTCTGGGTTCGGGGACTTCACGGTGGGGAAGCGGCCATCACGCACGTCCTGCTCGGGCACGGTGAGGAAATTGAAGCCGAGCTTTTTCAGCAGCACGGGCACCAGGACGCCGCCGGCGCCGTGCAGTGCGGTGAAGACGATCTTGAGCTTCTTGGCCTCCTCCTTCTGCAGCAGTTCGGGCTGCAGCATCATGGTTTCCACCCGGGCAAGGTACTGCTGGTCCATGTCATCACCGAGGGTGGTGAGCTGGCCGCGTTCGGCCTCCGGCAGTGCCACGTACTCCTCGCCTTTGATCGAATTGACCTCCTTGATGATGCCGGTGGCGTGGGGCTCCACGATGCCGGCACCGTCGTTGAAATTCACTTTGTAGCCGTTGTCATGCGCCGGGTTGTGGGAGGCTGTGAGCATCACCCCGGCATCCGCACGGAGCTGGCGCACGGCGAAGGACATTTCAGGCGTCGCACGGCAGTAGTCAAAGAGGTAAACATTCGCCCCGTGATCCATGGCGATCTTGGCGCAGAACTGGGCGAACTCGACGGAGAAATGCCGTGTGTCGTGGGCAAAGACGATGCTGGGCTTGCCGGTGAGCTTGGCGTTGGCGCGGTAGTTTTTGATGTAGGTCACCAGGCCGCGGGTGGCCCGGCTGACGTTGTAGAAGTTCATTGCATTCGTGCCGACGCAGGGATGCTCCGGGCGCTGGCCTTCGGGCGCGCTGCCGCGCTCGGCCTTGGTGATGATCTTGCCCAGGGTGCGGCCACGCAGACCGCCGGTGCCAAACTTGAGCGCCTGGAAGAAGCGGTCGTTCAGCTCCGCCCACTCGCCGGCGCTGGCGAGTTCCTCGATGCTGGCGCGATACAGCGGATTGTCGCTGGCGGCGAGCAGGGCGAGGATGTTGTCGTGGCTGGCAGCAAGGAGTTGCCCGGCGGTGGTGGCGGCTTGGAGTTGGTCGGCAAGGGACATATGAAATGTCAATTTGAACCAGCCCTATGAGGAATCAAACGGCAAAGCGGGCGGGATGGGTGAGGGAAGGTTTTCCCTTTTTCGCGATGTGACCTGCTCATGCGGGGCGGCGAATGTTCCGGATAAGTGTCGAGCACCTCATCACTCTCTCTGCTTGCCTGGAAGGAGATGATTGCCGAATGACTGCATATATGCTATCAAAAAGCATGCTTGCCCGAATCGTCGTGGACACCAATGTGATCACCGCCGCCATGCTCAGCCCTGCGGGCAGCAATCGTGACGTGCTCCGGGCATGTTTGAAGGGATTGGCAAAACCGCTCATTGGTGAAGCGTTGTTCCAGGAATATGAAGACCTGATCCACCGGTCGGCCTTGATGTCAAAAAGCCCCCTCTCACTTAAAGAACGCGAAGCATTGCTCGATGCCTTTTTGTCAGTTTGCGAGTGGGTCCGCGTTTATTATTTGTGGCGGCCAAACCTTCCTGATGAAGCGGACAATCATCTGGTCGAGCTTGCCGTCGCCGCTGGCGCTGACGCCATTGTCACCAGCAACATCCGGGATATCAAACGAAGCGAACTGAATTTCCCCCACCTACAGGTATTGACCCCTGCCCAGTTTCTCAAAACACTCGAAAAACCATGAGCACACTCACCATCCGTCTTCCTGACGACAAGCATCTCCGCCTGCGGAAGCTGGCCGAGCATCGTTCTATGAGCATCAACAAGCTGATGGAGGAACTCGCCACCATCAGCATCACCGAGTTCGACGCCGAAACGCGCTTCCTCGCCCGCGCCAAACGTGGCTCGGCCAAAAAGGGGCTCGCCTTGCTCGACAAACTGGATGCCAGTTTGTCGAAGTAATCGATTTTCTCCTTCGTGCCTGGGCCATCCCTACGGCAGCCATCGGTCCGACGAGATAAACGCAGGTCCACTGAGCGCTTCAGCGGCTTACAAACGGATGAGCAGAATTGGACTCGCCAAAAGGAAGGTGCCTCTCTACAATCGCTCTCGTTCCCTGCCAGACACAACGCAAACACTCACCTCTATACGATCATGGGCCTGATGGATTACCTCAAAGGACAGTTCCTGGAAATCATCCAGTGGACGGACGACTCACGCGACACGCTCTCCTGGCGCTTTCCGGACGAGGACAAGGAAATCAAGCGGGGCGCGCAGCTCATCGTGCGCGAATCGCAGGTCGCGCAGTTTGTTTATCTCGGTGAATACGGCGACACCTTCGGCCCCGGCAAACACACGCTAAGCACAGAAAACATCCCGATCCTCTCCACGCTCAAAGGCTGGAAGTATGGCTTTGAGTCTCCCTTCAAGGCGGACGTCTATTACGTCACCACCCGCCTCTTCACCGGCAACAAATGGGGTACGAGCAACCCGATCATGATGCGTGATCAGGACTTCGGCATCGTGCGCGTGCGCGCCTTCGGCACCTTTGATTTCAAGATCTCCGAGCCCCGGCTCTTCCTCAAGGAAGTAGCCGGCACGGATAATCACTTCCGCCTGGATGAATTTGCCGACACGATGCGCAGCCGCATCATCAGTGTGTTCACGGATGCGCTTGCCACCGCGAAGGTGCCGGTGCTCGACCTCGCCACCCGCTACTCCGAAATGGGGGAGGCGCTGCTGCCAGTCATCAACCCGATCACTCAGGGCAAGTACGGCATCGAGATCACCAGCTTCATCCTCGAAAACGCCAGCGTGCCGCCGGAAGTCGAGGCCGCGATCGACAAGCGCAGCAGCATGGGCGCGATCGGCAATCTGAACGACTACGTGAAGTTCCAGATGGCCGAAGGCATGGCCAAGGGCGGCGGCGGTCCCGCCGGATCCGCCGCAGAAATCGCGATGGGTTTTGGCATGGCCAACCAGATGATGTCCCAGGGGGCGTTCAACATGAACCCCGCCGCCGGTGGTGCCGCACCTCCACCACTGCCGGGTGCTGCACCTGCTGCCGCTCCTTCCGTTGAAATTCTCACGCCCGCTCAGGTGGCGCAGGCCCTCGGGGTGACCGAGGCGGATGTCATTTCCAGCATCGAAGGCGGCGACATCAAGGCGAAGAAGATCGGTACACAGTACCGGATCACGAAGGCGGCGTTGGATGAGTTTCTGGCGCAGTAGAGGGCTGGGAAAGCTTTTTTAGTGCGGTGCTATGAAGAGGGCCTGTTCCACATGGACAGGTCCACTTTGTGGTGCTGTATCATCAATAGGGATCGCGGCAACTGAGGCTGAAAGTCCGGTTTCCATGCCCATTTTTTCTGATGCCCATGGAAACCGTCTTTCGTGCGCCACCCTGACAGCGCAATCCCCTGGGTGCAGTTTCCTGCAGCGCCCTATTTTCCTCGGTTTCCAGTTGCCCACCCTAAGCACGGCAACTTGGAAACTGGCAACCAGCGCGGTTTGGTGGGCGCGGTTGATCGGTAAAAGGGATTGCCTGCGGCGTGCAGATCTTCCGATCCTTTAAATGGCCCAGCTCCAGCGCGGATAATTGGGATCTCGCCACGTCTTTGTGCTGAACCTGGCTGAGCATGAGTGTCGGCGGCGGATGGGCCGCCAGTGCTGGCATATCTCCGCCATCTTCTGGTGGGGGCAGCGACGCTCAGGTTCCTTCGTTTCCCGTTTCCTCCTCTAGGGTTGTTGTAGTGGAAACAAACCGTGGTTTCGAGCCCCTGCGGAAAACGGGTTTGGAAACGAGCTGGACCACGCGCGGAAACGAAGGTCTCAGAGGCTGAAAAAATGGAAACGAAAAAGGGCGTTTTTCGTTTCCATGTTCTGCAGGGGGCTGCGCTCGTTCACAGGGCGAAGCTCTGCGTCTTACCAGCGGAAGCGATCACGCAGCGTGGGCTCGGGTTGATGGTGGGACAAGCCCAGCAGGCAGCCGAGGGTGAGGCCGAGGGCGAAGGCACCGAGGACGGTGGGGAGTGGATTGTCACGCACGTACTGCTTGGACTGCACCAGCGTGTCTTCGGCGCGGACTGAGGCGGTGTGGTAGATGTCTTCGGCGCGTGTGGCAGCGGATTTGTAGAGGTCTTTGGCGGCCTGGGTGGCGTGCTGGGCGGCATCCTTGGTGGCGGCGATGCCGTGCTGAGCGGCGTCCTTGGCAGCCTGAGTGGCATGGTCGGCCAGGTCTTTGGCGGCTTGGGGGAGTTGGTCGAAGGAAGGTGGGTTGTTCATGAGTGGGGTGGTTTGTGGTGTGATCATCCCAAGCTACGCAGTGCGGTGCGTCCGTGCTATGGGGTGAATGCCTCCCCTTCATCCTCGCTCTTTTCGACCTGTCGGGTTCAAGTCCGCACGGCGTTGGTTGCCGGTTTCCAAGTTGCTGTGCTTAGGGTGGGCAACTGGAAACCGAGGAAAAAAGGGCGCTGCATGAAAGCGCACCCAGAGGAATGAGATGGCGGCGTGGCGAATGGTGAGCGGTTTCCATGGGCAACCGAAAAAAAAGGCGTGGCAACCGGCTTGGTAGCAAGGAGGAGGTGGGCGTTTCCACACGCTTACGGACGGGTGGGCTCTCGCCACGCTCATCCTACATTCGCATTCACCAAGGCGGCAGTTGATTCAACGGCAGCGGGGCGGTGCGGATGAGGAAGAAGCCATGGAAGGGTTGGGCAATCGCGGCTGGGGCCGGGGTGGTCTGTGGCAGCCAGGCGGGCGGGGTGGTGGTGCCATCAAGGTAGTAGCCGGTGTAGCTGCTGGCGTCTGGGGTGGTATCACCATCCCAGAGGCGGAAGCGGTCGGCGGTTTCAGGGGTGAGGCCGGAGGTGAGGCCGTTGACGGGGGCTGGAGTGGCCACGGGCCAGCCGGGGGCGACGAGCTGGGTGCCGGCGACGAGCGGGGTGACGAAGTTGGTGAGGCGGACTTCGCCGGTGTAGATGAGGGTGTTGCCTGCGCCGCGCACCTGGACGAGTGCGGCCTCGTGGGCGGCGAAGGGGCGTGCGTTCATGCTGAGCACGTCGCTGAGCCAGTAGCCGTTGCTGTTGGTGAGGGTGGTGTAGTTGCTGACGGCGGGGTCAAAGAAGAGGATGCGGTCTTCGCTGCTGAAAGCGGCGGAGGGGAGCAGATCGGCGAGGGTGTGATGCTGGCGGATGCTGATGCGAGCATTGGTGAGTCCGGCATAGGGCTCGCTGGTATTTTGTAGCACGACGGTGTTGCCGGAACTGCTGGTGGCGTCGATGTCGAAACGCTGTCCGGCCAGCGGGCCGTCGAGGGCTTCGAGGTAGAATGAGCCGGAAGGGAGGGTGAGGATGAAGGGCAGCCTGATTTCATTGGCGCTGACGGCGGTGACGCGTCCGGTGAAGAAGGCGGTATTGAGCAGCGGCATGCTGAAGGTGCGTGCGCCGGTGGCGAAGGCCTGACGGCCCCAGCCCTGGACGCCGGAGGTGACGGTGGCTTCAGGGACGCCATCGCGGTTGGCATCGAGATCGACATGGAGACGGATGTAGCCAGCGTCCAGCCCCTTGAAGACGAGGAGTTTTTCGAGGTTCGAATACGAGCGTGTGAGCGTGCCATCGGTGTTGATGGTGGTGGTCGAGGCCATGGTGAGCTTCTTCCAGGCGGAGGCACTGCCGGCTTTGCTGAGATCGGTCAGGGTTTCGAGGCTGATGATGAGATCGTCATGCGTGGCCGTGGGCTGCGTGAGCAGGGCGATGAGAGTGCCTGTGGTGGCGTCGTGAGTGAGGGCGAAGCGGCTGGATTGCAGCGGGCTGGCAGGATCTGTGCCGAGGGCGTATTCGAGGAGGTTGGGGATGCCGTCTTCATCAGGGTCAGCAGTGGCGCCGCCGATCTCGCTGCCCTGGCTCCAGGTGGCGAAGGTGCTGGCTCCGGGGAGCACGCTGGCGGTGAAGCCGCCGGTGACGATGTAGCGGCGGATGGCCTCGCTGGCGGCAAAGCCGGTGCCGGCAGGGGCAACGATGCCGAGGTCGCGGGTGAGATCGACTCGAGCATCCATGTTGTCAGTGTCATCGGTGGAACCTTCAGCGCCGGATTCGGCAGCACCCACAGGGCAGAAACCGGGACGCAGGGTGAAGAGGCCTGAGCTGGCACCATTGGCAGCGGGGTTGTTGTTGAAGATGAGATCCTGACCGACGTCGTCATCTCCCTCCACCACGGAGGACATGGGGAATAGTCCTTCCAGAGGCGAGCCGGTGGTGAACTGTGAAGCTGGAATATGGAGGAAGTAGGTGCCGGGATTCAGGCCTTCGAGGTAGTAGCGGCCTTTGCAACTGCAGCCCGAGGTGCCGACGGTGACGGGTTCATCCACGCCGGGAGTCGCGCCCTGGGCATAGAGTTCGACGTAGATGTTGCCGAGGCTTTCGCCTTCATTGCGGCGACCGTCGCCATTGATGTCGAGGAAGATGAAATTGCCGACGGCCACGCTGGACCACAGGCCGAAGTCCACGGTGAGATTGGTGTCGGGATCGGTGTCACCATCGGTGATGGATTCTGCGCTGCCGGAGAGATTGATGACAGGGCTGAAGAGCGCTGTGCCGGAACCGCCGGGCTGCGCGCCGTCATTGTTGTTGTCGATGTTGTTATCTCCGGTGGATGCCGTGCCGCCGGTTAAAACGTAATCCACAGGAGGCGTGACTTTGACGTAGAAATTGCCAGCAGGCAGGAAACTGAAGAGATACTCGCCAGAGGAAGTGGTGATGAAATCGCTGCCGACCTGCACATCCGCCGCCGTGTCGCTGCCGCCGATGGCATTGTCATCGCCGGTGGTGAAGAGCTGGACGGTAGCTCCGGCCACGCCGGGTTCACCGCTGTCTTTGAGGCCGTTGTTGTTGGAGTCTTCAAAGACGAGATTGCCGATGGAAAGAGTGCGCACCACCAGAGTGATGTTGAACGACTGCGCACAGGCGTTGGCATCGGTCACACGCACGGTGACGGGGAAGGAGCCCTTGGCCGTGGGGGTGCCACTGAGGGTGCCCGAAGAGGACAGCAGGACGCCGCCGGGCAGGTCGCCGCTTTGCAGAGCATAGGTGTAGGGGGAGGTGCCGCCGGAAGCGGTGAGCGCCTGAGTGTAGGAGGCACCGAGGTAGGCGACCGGCAATGTGGCGGTGGTGGGAGTGAGGGTCAGCACCGGGCAGACAGGGGCGAGCGTGTAAGCGACGGTGCTGGAGCAGCCATCCGCAGCGGAGGCACGAACGGTAAAGGAGGCGGAGGCAACGCTGGTGGTTGTGCCGGTGATCGTGCCGCTGCTGCTGAGCGTCAGGCCGGAAGGCAGCGTGCCGCTGGCCAGGGTGAAGGTGTAGGGCGAGACACCGCCAGATGGGGTGATGGTCTGCGTGTAGGCGGTGCCGACCACGGGCGTGGCTAGGGTGGCTGGCGACTGGGTGATCACAGGGCAGATCTTGATGGAGACCACCGAGCTGCCCTGGCAGCCATTGGCATCCGTGGTGCGGATGGTGACATTGACGCCTGTGCCATTGGATGCCGTGGGTGTGCCGCTGATGACGCCGCTGCTGGCATTGAGCGCGAGGCCCGCAGGCAGCGTGCCGCTGGTGACCGTCCACGCTGCGTAAGGAGCGATGCCGCCCCCTCCGCTCAGTGTCTGTGAGTAAACAACGCCGACACCGCCGGTTGTGAGGGTGGCGGGTGTGACTGTGATGACCGGGCACGCTGGAGTGACGGTGTAGCTGAGGCTGCCGGTGCAGTTGTTGGAATCCGTGGCGCGCACGGTGAAGGTGCTCGCCGCAGTGCTGGTGGGAGTGCCGGAGATGACGCCCGAAGTGGAGTTCAGGCTGAGGCCTGCTGGCAGAGTGCCGCTGCTGATCGAGAAGGTGATGACACCAACGCCACCGCTGGAGGTGATGGTCTGTGAGTAGGCGCTGTTGACCATGCCATTGGGCAGCGTGGAGGGGCTGAGAGTGATGGTCGGGCAGGCGGGGACCATCGTGTAATTGCGCGTGCCGACGCAGCCATTGGCATCAGTGGCGGTGAGGGTGAAGCTGGCTGAAGCAGTGCTGGTAGGAGTGCCAGTCAGCGCCCCGGCGGAGCTGAATGTCAAGCCAGCTGGCAGTGCACCGCTGGAAACCGTGAATACATACGGAGCCACACCACCGGAGGCCGCTACGGTCTGTGAGTAGCTGGTGCCTGCGGTGCTGGTGGCCAGCGTGGTGGGGCTGAGGGCGATGACCGGGCAGACCTTGATCGAGATGACTGCGGAGACCTGGCAGCCGCGTGCATCCGTGGTGCGCACGGTCACGCTGGTGGCCGCGCCGGTGGAGGCTGTTGGTGTGCCGGAGATGATGCCTGTGTTGGCATTGAGCGAGAGTCCGGCGGGCAATGTGCCGCTGGTGACAGTCCATGCGGCATACGGTGCCGTGCCGCCGCTGCCGCTGAGTGGCTGGGAATAGATGGAGCCGACCGTGCCGGTGATGGCCGTCGTCGGCGTGATGGCCATGGCGGGGCAGACAGGCGTGATCGTGTAAGTCTGTGTACCGCTGCAGCCGTTGGCGTCCGTGGCTCTGACCGTGAAGGTGGCGCTGTTCGGACTGTTCGGCATGCCGCTCAGTATTCCTGTGGAGCTGAGCGTGGCCCAAGTAGGCAGCGTGCCGCTGGCGAGCGTGAAGGTGTAAGAGCCGGAGCTGCCCGAAGCGGTGAAGGTCTGCGAGTACGCGGTGCTCACAGTTGGCGTCGCGGGCGTGGTGGGAGCCAGGACAATGACGGGGCAGATTTGCAGTGTGATGACCTGCGTGCCCTGGCAGCCGTTGGCATCGTTTGCGCGGATGGAGACATTCACACCCAAGCCATTGGCGGTGGTGGGTGTGCCGCTGATGACACCCGTGCTGGCATTGAGCGAGAGACCGGCTGGCAGCGTGCCGCTGGTGACCGTCCAGGTGCTGTAAGGGGCGGTGCCGCCAGTGGCGGTGAGGGCCTGCGAGTAGGCGCTGCCCACCGTGCCCTGCGGAGGTGTGGTCGGTGTGATGCTGATTGTCGGGCAGTTGGGTGCAAGCGTGCAACTCATTGTGCCGGTGCAACCGTTCGCATCGGTGGCGCGCACGAAGAAGGTGGCGGCAGTGCCGTTTGTCGGTGTGCCTGTAATCACCCCGGCGGTGCTCAGCGTGGCCCAGGCTGGCAGTGAGCCGCTGGCGAGCGCGTAGCTGTAAGACGCGGTGCCGCCTGACGCGGTGATCGTCTGGGAATAGGCAACGCCAATGACCGGCGTCGTAAGTGTCGTAGGTGCAAGTGCGATGACCGGGCACACCTGCAGGGTGATGGCGCGCGTGCCCTGGCAGCCATTGGCATCATTCACACGCACGGTGATCGTGGTGGCGGGGCTGGCGGTGGCGGTCGGTGTGCCGCTGATGACACCGGTGCTGGCATTGAGCGAGAGACCGGCTGGCAGAGTGCCGCTGGTGACGGTCCAGGTGCTGTAAGGCGCGATGCCGCCGGTCGCGGTAAGCGTCTGTGAGTAGGCCGAGCCCACCGTACCCTGCGCCAGTGCAGCGGGTGTGATGGTGATGGTCGGACAAACCGGAGTGACCGTGTAGCTCAGCGTGCCGCTGCAGCCGTTCGCGTCCGTAGCACGCACGGTGAAGGTGGCTGCTGTGGTGCTCGTGGGTGTGCCGCTCAGCACTCCGGAGGAACTCAGCGTGGCCCATGAAGGCAGCGATCCGCTGGCAAGAGTGAAGGTGTAAGCCGCCGCGCCACCGGAGCCAGCGAGGGTCTGCGAGTAGGCTGTGCCGACGGTCGGTGCTGGGAGCGTGGCCGGTGTGAGCGTGATGACCGGGCAGATGATCAGATTGACGGTGCGTGTGCCCGTGCAGCCATTCGCATCTGTGGCGCGGAAGGTGAGGCTGACGCCGCCTGCGTTGCTGGTGGTCGGAGTGCCAGAGATCTGACCGGCATTGATGCCGCTGGTGGTGTTGAGAGTTAGACCCGCAGGCAGTGTGCCACTGGTGACGGCGAAGGTGTAGGGGGCCGTGCCGCCGCTGGCGGTGAGCGTCTGCGAATAGGCCGTGCCGACGGTGCCGCTGGGCAGCGTGCTCGGATTGACCGTGATCGTCGGGCACACCGGTGTGACGGTGAAGCTGCGGGAGCCGCTGCAATCATAGGAATCCGTGGCGACGATGCTGAAGGTGGCGGTGCTGCTGCTGGTCGGAGTGCCGGAGAGGACGCCCGCGCTGCTCAGGGTGAGACCTGCGGGCAGCGTGCCACTGCCGACGCTGTAAGTGTAAGGAGCCAGACCACCCGAGGCGGTGAACGTCTGCGAGAAGGCGGTGCCCACCGTCGGGGTGGTGAGCGTCGTGGGTGAAAGCACAATCGGCAGGCAGACGATGGTGACGAGGTTGTCCTCCACTTCGCCGATGCCGCTGGCTCCGACGGAGGTGGGGCTCTGTGTGCTGGTGAGACGGAAGCGAGCACCGCGCTGGCCGGGAACAGAGGTGACAGGCACGATGAAGTTCACCGCCTGTGTCACACCGTTGGTGCCATTGGCGATGACCGTGTTGGTGGCGATCTGTTCGCCGTCGTCGGTGAAGGAACCGTTGTTGTTGAAGTCGATCCACGCATTGAGATAACCGGCCGCGCCGCTGTTGTTCGTCACCACCACGGTGGCGCTGCCTGCGGTGCCGGGCACCTGGCTCGGGATCGTCACACCGTCTTCGTCATCGCTGCCGGTGATGTCGTCCCCGGTCGCGCTGGCATTGAGGGTCGAGACATATTCCGTGTCAGCCAGAGCGCCCATGCGGAGATTGGAACTGGCGATGCTCGAAGCGTCCTGTGCGCCGCTCCAGTCACCGAAATCAGTCGACGGAACTGCAATCGACGTCACATAATCTTCGACTTCGCCGATTCCGGCGGTGCCGGTGACGCCGGGGGATGCGACACTGGTCAGACGCACGCGCAAGCCCACGTTGGAACCCGTCGCCGCGCCCGCAGGGACAGTGATGTTGATGTTCCGTGTGCTGTCGCTGGTGCCGTTGGAGATGCTGACATTGGTGGCGATCTGCTCGCCCGCATCGGTGAGCACGCCGTTGTTGTTGTAGTCGATCCAGATGTTGAGGAAGGCGCTTGCGCCGGTGGTGTTGGTCACGATCACAGGAATCGTGGCTGGAGCGCCGGCGATCATGGATGGCAGCGTCACGCCGTCTTCGTCAGCCACGCCGGTGCTGTCGTCACCGGTGGCGGCGGCGTTGCGGGTGGAGACATATTCCGTGTCAACCAGCGCGCCGAGACGCAGCGAGCTGTTGGCGGTCGATGCAGCATCGGCAATGCCGCTCCAGTCGCCATAGTCGAGCGGTGGGCTGATGATGGACACGACGTAATCTTCCACTTCGCCGGTTCCCGCAGCGCCGCTGGAGCCGGGCGATGAAACCGAGGTCAGACGGAAGCGCACGCCCACATTGGTGCCGGTCACCGCGTTTGCCGGGACGGTGATGCTGAGGTTCTGCGTGCTGTTGCTGGTGCCGTTGGCGATGGTGACATTGGTGGCGATTTGCTCACCCGCGTCGGTCAGCACGCCGTTGTTGTTGAAGTCGATCCAGGCGTTGAGGTAGGCGGTGGAGCCGAAGGTGTTCGTCACGAACACCGGAACGGTGGCTGGAGCGCCGGCGGTCAGGGATGGCATCGTTACGCCGTCTTCGTCATTGATGCCGGTGATGTCGTCACCCGTGGCCGTGGGGTTGGTGGTGGCGGAGAACTCCGTGTCCACCTGGGCACCGATGCGCAGACTGTTGTTCGCGGTGCTCGAAGCGCTGGTAAACTTGCTGAAGTCGCCAAAGTCCGTCGTCGGCACGGCGATGTTCACGACATAGTCTTCGACTTCGCCATTGCCGCCGTCAGAGCCGGTGGAGCCAGGGCTGCTGGTCGAGGTGAGGCGGAAGCGCACGCCGAGATTGGTGCCGGTGACAGCAGTGGTAGGAACGGTGATGCTTTGATTGAGCGTCACACTGGACGATCCATCCGCGATGTTGACGTTGTTGGCGAACTGCTCTCCTGCATCATCGAAGGAGCCGTTGTTGTTGAAATCCACCCAGGCGTTCAGGAAGGCTGGCGTGCTGCTGTTATTGGTCACGATGACAGGAACCGAGTACGAGCCTCCGGCTGTCATGGCTGGCAGGGTCACGCCGTCTTCGTCATCCAGGTTGTTGGTGTCATCACCGGTGGCGGTGGCGTTTCTCGTGGAGCTGAACTCGGCATCGATCAACGCACCGAGGCGTATGCTGGAGGCGACGGTGTTGGATGCATCGGCAATGCCGCTCCAGTCACCGTAGTCACTGGTGGGGCCGTTGATGGTGGTGACGTAATCTTCCACTTCGCCTGTGCCGACAGTACCGGTAGGGCCGGGGGAGGAGACTGATGTCAACCGGACGCGCACTCCGATAGGCGTTCCTGAAATGACATTGACGGGCACCGTGAAGTTGATTTTTTTGTTGGCGCCGGAGGTGCCGGTGGTGATGACGGTGTTCGTGGCGATCTGTTCCCCGGAATCGGTCAGGTTCCCGTTGTTGTTGTAGTCGATCCAGGCGTTGAGGTAGGCCGATGAGCCGCTGCTGTTGGTCACTTTGGCGGTAATGCTGCCCGCCAGACCTGCGGTGAGGGAGACGAACGTCACGCCGTCTTCATCATCGGTGCCTTTGAGGTCGTCGCCCGTGGCGGTGGTGTTGGTCGTTTCGTCGGGTTCGGTATCCACCCTCGAGCCCATGCGCAGTTTGGTGTTGGCGGTGCTGGCGGCGCTGCCAAAGGCGAAGTAGTCACCGTAGTCGAGCGTCGGTGACGTGATGTTGACGACATAGTCCTCGACTTCACCGATGGCGGCATTGGCACCGGTGGAGCCGGGGGATGTCGGGGCGGAGAGGCGGAAGCGTACGCCCAAGTTCGTTCCTGTCACCACGGTGCTGGGGACGGTGAAGGTGACGTCGAACGTGCTGTCATTGCTGCCATCGGGGACGTTGATGTTGGTGGCGATCTGCTCGCTGGCGGCCAGGGTGCCATCCTTGTTGTAGTCGATCCACGCATTGAGATAACCCATGGCGCCGCTGGAGTTGCTGGCCACCACAGGCACGGTCAGTGTCTGGCCTGCGATCATTGGCGGCAGTGTCACACCGTCTTCGTCATCAATGCCTGTGGTGTCGTCACCCGTGGCGGTGGAGTCGCGGGTGGAGGCATATTCGGCATCCACACTGGCACCCATGCGCAGGCTGGGGCTCACGCCTTGAGAGGCATCGGCAAAGCCGCTGAAGTCGCCGAAATCCGTCGTCGGTGCGGTGATGTTGACCACGTAATCTTCGATTTCACCCATGCCAACGTTGCCCGTGTTGCCGGGTGATGAAGAGGAGGTGAGAAGCACACGTGCGCCGAGGTTCACGCCGGTGAGGGTGGTGGCCGGGACAGTGATGTTGAGATTGAGCGTGCTGTTTTGAGTGCCCGTGAAGACAGCCATGTTGGTGGCGATTTGTTCGCCAGCATCGTCCAGCGAGCCGTTGCCGTTGTAATCAATCCAGGCGTTCAGATACGCGGAGGTGCCTGAAGTGTTCGTCACCACGACCGGGATGGTGGCCGCAGCGCCGGCAATCATGGAGGGGAAAGTGATGCCGTCTTCATCGTCGAGGCCGGTGATGTTGTCACCCGTGGCGGTGGCATTGGTGGTGGCGCTGTATTCCGTGTCCACAAGTGAGCCAAGGCGCAGCCTGTTGTTCTTCGTGCTGGTGACGATGCCAAAGACGGAATAGTCACCGAAGTCGGTTGTTGGCTCGTCGATGTTGACGACGTAGTCTTCCACTTCACCCACACCGCCAGAACCGGTGGAGCCTGGAGAGACGTCGCTCGAAAGACGTGTGCGCATGCCGAGGTTGGTGCCAGTCACGGCGGAGGCGGGTACGGTGATGCTGAGGTTGTAGGTTTTGTTCGTGGTTCCGGTCGCCACGGAAGTGTTCGTGGCGATTTGTTCACCGGGGTCGGTGAAGACGCCGTTGTCGTTGTAGTCGATCCATGCGTTCAGGTAGGCGGCGGCCCCGGTGTTGTTGGAGGCGACGACGCTGATCGTGGCCGGTGCGCCTGCAGTCATCGAGGACAGCGTGACGCCGTCTTCATCATCCACGCCGTTCAGGTCGTCACCCGTGGCGTTGGCATCGGTGGTGGCGGCGTATTCAGTGTCAACGAGCGCACCGAGGCGCAGATTGGTGCTGGCGGTGTTGGAGACGCTGGGTGCACCGCTGAAATCGCCGAAATCTGTGAGCGGGGCGAGGATGACGACGGTGTGATCTTCAACTTCACCGATGCCGACACCACCGGTGGTGCCCGGGGTCGGGACATTGGTGAGGCGGAAGCGGGCGCCGATGAGAGCGGCGGCGGTGACGGCGTTGGTCGGCACGTTGAAATCGAGATTGACCGTGCCACCGTTGGTTCCCGTGATGATGTTGACGTTGGAAGCGATCTGTTCGCCGGCATCCGTGAGAACTCCGTTGTTGTTGTAGTCGATCCAGGCGTTCAGATACGCGGTGGAACCGGTCAGGTTGGTCACGTTGACTGGCAGCGTCATGGGCTGGCCTGCAGTCATGGAAGGGAAGCTCACTCCGTCTTCGTCATCGCTGCCGGTGGTGTCATCACCCTGCGCGCTGGCGTCCTTGGTGGCGCTGCCTTCGAGATCCTGCAGTGCGCCGATCTTGAGATTGGTGCTGCCCGTGCTGTAGGCATCTGCAAAGAGCAAGAAGTCGCCGTAGTCCGTCGTCGGCGCGACAATGGCGATGACATTGTCCTCCACCTCGCCGTTGCCGCTGGCGCCGGTCGGGCCGGGCGAGGAGGCGGAAGTGAGACGCACACGCACGCCCACGGTGCCTAGAACCGCGTTGGCCGGGGCGGTGAAGGAAAGGGTGCGGTTGGAGTTTGAGGTGCCGGTGGTGATGAGGGTGTTGCTGGCGATCTGCTCTCCCGGATCGGCAAGCGATCCATTTTGATTGAAGTCGATCCATGCATTGAGGAATGCCGTGGAGCCGCTGGTGTTGGTGACGTTCACCGTGATCGTGCTGGCACCGCCTTGGGTGATGCTGGCAGGCAGTGTCACGCCGTCTTCATCATCAGTGCCGGTGATGTCATCTCCGGTGGCGGTGGTGTTGGTGGTGGCGCTGGCTTCCACATCGGTGACGGCACCGATGCGCAGCGCGGAATTCATGCGGCTGCTGGCGTTGGTGAAGAGGCTGTAGTCACCGTAATCCGAGTCAGGAGCAGGAGTGACGGTGTAGGAAATCGTGCCGCTGCAGCCATTGGCATCCGTGGCGGTGAGTGTGAAGCTGGCGGAAGTGGTGTTGGTCGGCGTGCCAGACAGCACTCCGGCGGAACTGAGCGTCACACCAGAGGGCAGCGTACCGCTGCTCAAAGTAAAGGCGTAAGGCGAGGTGCCGCCGGATCCGGTGAGTGTCTGCGAATAAGTCGAGTTGATCGTTCCATTCGGCAGGCTGGCCGGCGTGATGGATATCACGGGACAAACTTGCAGCGTGACGGCCTGGGTGCCGGTGCAACCGTTTGCATCTGTGGTGCGGAAAGTGACACTGGCGCCCGCGCCGTTCGAGGCCGTGGGTGTGCCGCTGATGACGCCGGTGCTGGCATTCAGCCCAAGACCGGCAGGCAGTGTGCCGCTGGTGACCGTCCATGAACCATACGGGGCAAGGCCGCCGGTGGCGCTCAAGGTTTGTGAATAGGCCGTGCCCACGGTGGCACGCGTGGCGGTCGCAGGTGTGACTACGATGAGCGCACAGGACGGAGCGAGAGTGTAGGAGCGTGAGCCAGGGCAGCCGTTGGCGTCCGTGGCGGTGATCGTGAAGGTGCGGCTCGCGGTGCTGGTGGGAGTCCCGCTGAGAACACCTGCTGTGCTCAGGGCCAGGCCGGTCGGCAGTGTGCCGCTGCTCACGGTGAAGGTGTAAGCCGATGCACCGCCGGAAGCGGTGAGGGTCTGCGAGTAGGGGCTGTTCACCAAGGACGCAGTAAGAGTGCTGGGATTCACGGTGACCACCGGGCAGATTTTCAGCGTGATCGCCTGTGATCCCTGGCAGCCATTGGCATCCGTAGTGCGCACGGTGAAGGAGGCGCCGGCGCCATTGCTGGTGGTGGGTGTGCCGCTGATCACGCCTGCAGCGCTGAGCGTGAGGCCTGTCGGCAGCGTGCCGCTGGTGACCGTCCATGATCCATAAGGGGATGCACCACCGCTGGCGGCCAGTGTTTGAGAGTAGGCGCTGCCGACCGTGCCAGAGGAGAGCGAAGTCGGCGTGATGGCAAACGCCGGGCAGGTCATCACGACCGCATAAGTCTTGGTTCCCACACAGCCATTGGCATCGGTGGCGCCAAGGGTGAAATTGAAGGTGCCGGAGACGTTTGGCGTGCCGCTGAGAACACCGCTGGTGGCATTCAGCGTGACGCCCGAAGGCAGGGTGCCTGAACTGAGCGCATAGGTGTAAGGCGCGGAGCCGCCTGAAGCTGTGACGGTTTGTGAATACGCGTTGCTTAGGATGCCGCCGGACAGTGATGCCGGACTCATGGCGATCGTCGGACAGGTGGTGGTGATCAGGTAATCTTCGACTTCACCATTGGTCGCGACGCCAAAGGCACCCAGCGAACCGACCGTGCTCAAACGCACGCGCAGACCGATCTGCGCGAGCACCGCATTGCCTGGCACCGTGCCGGTGACATTGACGCTCTGCTGCGAACCGCTGGAACTGACCGACGCGGAGCTGAGAGCTTCGGACGGGTCCAGGAAGTCGCCGTCGTTGTTCCAGTCGATGAAGGCAAAGACATTGGCGCTGGTTCCGGTATTGTTGAACACAGAGACGGGAATGGTGAAGCTTTGACCACGTGAGAAGACAGGCAACGTGGCGATGCCGTCTTCATCATCGATGCCGCTGAGGTCGTCACCCGCTGACGTGGTATTAGGCTGACCGTCAGATTCGATGTCGAGAGTGGCTCCGAGACGCAGGTTGGTGTCGCGATAGTGTGAAGGACCGCTGTCGCTGCTGGTCGTCTGGTAATTGGCCGTCCCGGTGCCGATGCCCGTGTCGGGAAGATCGCCCCAGTCGCGGTTGCCAGCGATGACGAAAGTGTACTGCCTGGTGGCGGTGGCGGTGGCTGCCACGGTGGGGATGAACTGCACGTCATCGATGGCCATGCCGGCCAGGCCATACGAAAACACCATGCTGGAGGTCTGTGGCACGAAGGGCATGTCAAACGTGGCCCAGGTGTCGTAGTTCGCGGCGCTCGGTGCGGGGAAATTCACACTCGCCGGGCCGAACAGGCTGGCGGCGGAGGCGTTGTAGCCGGCGATCCACAGCGCATTTCCATAAAACGGCGGCTGTGCTTCAGCGGTGGTCGGATTGGCAAACGAGCCGCGCATCGCGTAGCGCACCCGCATGGTGTAGGGACGGCCCACCGTGAAGCCGCTGACCGTCTGCGAGGCCCAGCTGTCCACAAACGGGGAGGCAAGGTACTGCGAGCCTGCGGGGGTTTGACCCAGCAGTGAGTTGTTGGCGTTGCTGTTGCTGACGCCGTAAACCTGCGCCGCCGTGGTGGTGCCGGAAAGGGTGCTGTTGCCGAGCGTCCAGCCGGTGATGCTGGTGCGTGGGGTGAAGGTGATGGCGCTCCAGGCATCCGTTTCCACGGAGCCATTGGTCACGCTGACACTGGCGGGGGTGACGAGGGCGTCATCCACAGCGACGGTGACGACATAGGTGCCGGGGGAGGCTGGTGTACCGGAGAGAACGCCCGTGCTGCTGTTGATCGACAGACCCGACGGCAGCACACCGGTGCTGACACGCCAGTTTTGATAAGAACCGTTGCCGCCGGTGGCAGCGAACGTGGTGGAAGTGTAGGCCGTGCCTTCGGTGCCGTTGGGCAGCGAGGAGGTCGTGATGCTCATGGCCGTGGTCACGCTGAGCTGGATCGTGGTGAAGCCCTGGCAGCCACGGGCGTCGGTGGCGCGCACGGTGATGGCGCTGGTGCCCGTGGTGGAGGTGGTGCCGGAGATGATGCCAGAGCTGCTGATGCTCAGGCCTGCTGGCAGCGTGCCCTGGGTGATGGCAAATGCATAAGGCGCGACACCACCGGAGGCGGTCAAAGAAGTGTTGTAAGCCACGCCCGAACTGACCGCAGGAACGGTGAGGGGGGTGATGCCGATGGCGGGGCAGGGGCGCAAACCAAAGTCGATGGTGTATTCATCACTGCCAAGATTGGAGGTGCCGGGTTCGGTGGCCGTCGCGAGTGTGAACGGTATGCTGAAAACGGCGGCCCCCACACCGGCGACCACTGCATCCGCGCTGCTGACAAACGAGACGACGGTTTGCACACCGTTGTTGTCATTGTCGATGCCGTTGTCGAGAAGCACCGAAGTCGAGCTGGCGAGAGGGAAGTCGAGATTAAGGCTGTAGGTGGTCGTGCCGCTGCCATACTTGCTGGAGAATACGGATTTGTTCGGCGGTGTGATCTTGAGGTAATAGACACCCGTCGGCAGTTCGGTGAACTGATAGAGGCCGGTCCAGTCGGTGCGTGCCGTCAGGGTGGAGAAACCGGAGGCGATGGTGCCGTAGGTGCCAGCAGTCAGCATGCCGCCAGAAGTGAGCACGGAGGCAGTGCCGTTGGTCACGGGCTGGTCATCGGCCGAGTTCACGCGTCCGTCCGCACCGGCGCTCCAGATTTCCACCGGCACATTGGGGATGCCGCGTTCGTTGGAATCTTTGAGCCCGTTGTTGTTCTCATCGAGGAAGATGAGATTGCCCACGCTCATGCCACTCGAACCGACGCTGATGGTGTAGCTCTGGGTGGCGGAGCAGCCGTTGGCATCCGTGACTTTGGCGGTGAAGACATACGCGCCGCTGGCGCTGGTCACTGTGCCGCTGAAGACACCCGCGCTGGTCATGGTGACACCACCCGGGAGGGAGCCGCTAGCGATCGTCCAGGTGTATGGCGCGGTGCCGTTGGTGGAGATCAGAGTCTGGTTGTAGCTGGAATACTGGGTCGTCGCCGGCAGAGTCGTTGGAGTGATGGCGATCGTGGGGCAGGCACCCGTGACGATGTAATCCTCCACTTCTCCATTGCCGGTGGTTCCGGTGGAGGTCAGCGTGGTGGCGGTGGCGAGACGGAAGCGTGCGCCATAGGTGCCGATCACCGCCGTGCCGGGCGTGGTGCCGGTAATGTTGATGGTCTGCTGGCTTGCCGATGAACTGACGGCCACGGCGGTGAGAGTTTCACCCGAGTCGGCGAAATCACCGTCGTTGTTCCAGTCAATGAAGCCGAAGATGCGTGCAGTGCCGCCGGTGTTGTTGAAGACAGAGACCGGAATGGTGTAGGCCTGGCCACGGTTGAACACCGGCATGCTGCTGATGCCGTCTTCATCCGCGCCGTCACCCGTGGCGGTGGAGTTCGGCTGACCGTCGATTTCCGTGTCAACGGTGGCACCGAGGCGCAGTGTGGTGGCGGTGGCGGTGTGGGAGGGGCCGCTGTCGCTGTTGAGCGTCTGATAATTGCCCGTGCTGGTGCCGGTGCCAGTGTCTGGCAGATCACCGTAATCGAGTGTCGAGGCGATGACGGTGATCGGATAATCCTCCACTTCACCCCGCAGGGCGGAACTGCCGCTGAAGGAGGGGCCGGTGGTGCCTTCCGAAACGATGATGCGCAGGTATTTGACGCCGCCCGTGATGCCCACGGGAGGACTGAGCGTGGCGGTGATGCTATTCGATCCGGTGACGAGGTTGGAGGTGCTCAGTGAGACCGTTTCATTCGTGTCGAGCACATCGTTGTCACCGTTCCAGTCTGCAAAGACGGCGATCCTGCCTGACGTCACCGGGCTGGCGAGTGTGACTGGAATGGTCAGCGTACTGTTGGTTCCGACCTGCAGCGTCGGCATGGTCAGGTCTTCATCATCGGTTCCAGTGGTGTCGTCCGCCGTGGCATTGCCGGAGGTGGGGTTGCTGGTTTCCACGTCCGTAGCGGCGGTGCCGACTTTGATCAGCGTGCTGGCCACGCGCGAGGCTGAGGCAAAGTTCGGGTAGTCGCCAAAGTCCACGGTGGAGGTGTTCACGGCGACGAGATAGTCCTCCACTTCGCCAGTGCCGACGACGCCATTGGAAGCCGGGATCGTCGTGCTGGCGAGGCGGACACGCAGCCCGAGGTTGGCACCGAGCACAGCGCTGCTGGGCACGGTGAAGTTGAAGCTGAAACTGCCGTTGTTGGTGCCGTTGGGCACGCTGATCTCGCTGCCGAGTTCTTCATCGGCACTGAGATTGCCGTCGTTGTTCCAGTCGATCCATGCCTTGAGGAAACCGGAGGAACCGAAGGCGTTTGTGGCGCTGATGGTGAGCGTGGCAGGCAGGTTCTGCGTGAGCGTGGGCAGCGCGGCCACGCCATCATCAAAGGTGTCCCCGGTGGCGGTGCTGTTGGGCTGGCCGTTGCCTTCGGCATTCACTGCGGCACCGAGGCGGAGATTGCTGTTGGCGATGTGCGCCGGGCCGTTGTCGTTGGAGAGCGTCTGGTAGTTGCTTGCGGAGGTGCCGATGATGGGGTCAGGCAGATCGCCGTAATCCAGCGTCGGAGCGATGACGGTGATCGCGTAGTCTTCGACCTCGCCCTTGAGTGTGGAGGCGCTGCTGAAAGTTGGAGCGGTGGTGCCTTCCACCACGATGATGCGTAGGTACTTGGTACCGACGGTGGTGCCGGCAGGCGGGCTGAACGTGGCGGTGATGGTGTTGCTGCCGCCGATAATGCCAGTGCTGGAGAGGGTGACGGTTTCATTGGCGTCCAGCGTGTCGCCGTCACCATTCCAGTCTGCCCAGACGCCAATGCGGCCGAGGGAGACACTGCCGCTGAGTGTCACCGGAATGTTCACATTGAGTTCACCACCAGAAACCACGGATGGAATCACCAGGTCTTCGTCATCGGTGCCGGTGGTGTCATCCGCATTCGCCGTGCCTGTGGTTGGATTGACCGGCTCCACATCAGTCGCTGCCGCGCCAATCCTGATTTCAGTGCTCGCGGTTTGGGAGGCGGCGGCGAAGCCGGGATAGTCACCGAAATCGGTCACCGGCGGATTGGTGGTGATGGACAGAGTGCGGGTGCCCGGGCAGCCGTTGGCATCCGCGGATTGAACGGTGAAGGTTGCGGTTCCAGTGGTGGTGGAGGTGCCGCTGATCACACCTGCGGTGCTGAGCGTGAGACCTGCGGGCAGCGCGCCGCTGGCAATGGTGTAGGAGTAAGGAGATGCTCCGCTGGCTGAGGAGATTGCCTGGCTGTAGGGGGCTCCCTGGATCGCAGCCGGTAGAGTTGAGGTGCTGATGGTGACCACCGGACAGACCTGCACCCGCACTGGGATCGTGGCCTGACAGCCGTTGGCATCGGTGACACGGAAATTCAGGTTTGTGCCTGCTCCATTGCCTGTCGTGGGTGTTCCGGAGATTACCGCTGTGTTGCTGTTGAATGCCAGGCCTGCGGGCAGAGTGCCCGAAATCAGTGCCCAGGTGTACGGGGCTGTGCCGCCACTGGCGCTGAGCGTTTGTGAGTAGGCGCTGGACACCGTGCCCGCATTCAGGCTCGCAACAGTGACGACGGGGCATGCGATCGTGGTGACGTAATCTTCGACTTCGCCGTTGCCGCTGGTTCCCGTCGGCCCCGGAGTGCTCACGGAAGTCAGGCGCACGCGCACGCCCGCAGCACCCAGGGAAGCCGTGCCGGGCACCGTGAAGTTGACATTGCGGTTGGCCTTGTTGGTGCCGTTGGTGATCAGCACATTGCTCGCCACCTGCTCCCCGCTGTCTGTCAGCACGCCGTTGCGGTTGAAGTCGATCCAGACATGCAGAAACGCGGAGGAGCCGCTGGTGTTGGTCGTCGTGATGCTCAGCGTGCCTGAGGTTCCGACAAAAATACTGGCCGGCACGGTCACACTGTCTTCATCAGCAAGACCGTTGAGGTCGTCGCCATTGGCGTTCGCATTGTTGAAGGGGGAGTACTCGGAGTCTATCAGGGTGCCCAGGTACAGATTCGCCACCAGTGCACTGCCTGCACTGCCGAACAGGGAATAGTCGCCGTAGTCCACTGCCGTCAGCAGGCCAAAGTCGATGGTGGAATCCAGATTGGTTCCGCCGCTGCTGAGATTGCCCGGTTCAGTGTTCTGAGCCAGTGTGACCACCGGACTGTAAACCGTGGTTGCCCGGCCTCCTGGCTGGGAGCCATTGTTGTCGTCATCGACTCCGTTGTCTCCGGCGGCGGTGCTGCTGACCACCGAGTAGAGCGTCGGCGGGGTGACGGTGACGAAGTGCTTTCCGGCGCTGAGACCGGCGAAGTTGTAGGCTCCCGTGGCATCGGTGGCGGTGGTGGCGATCAGGGTGTCAGCCGCAGAGCCTGAGCCGCCGATGGCGTTGTCCGAGCCAGGGTTCCAAAGCTGCACGGTGACTCCGCCGATGCCGCTCTCGCCAGAGTCATGCAGGCCGTTGTTGTTGGTGTCATTCCAGACCAGGTCGCCGATGCCCAGGGTCTGGGAGAGACCAATGGTGGCATTCACAACCCCAACGCTGCCGATGTTCACGGCCAGGCTGCCATCGATCGTGCCGTCACTCCCGGCTCCGGAACCGAGGAACTCGCCTGCATTGAGCCAGCCGGTAGGCACGGCCGCTGCTGGCGCCGTGGAGCCCAGGCTGCCGTAGGAGGTGCTCAGCACGACACGGTAGGAAGAGTTGGCCGAGGCACCACCGAGGATGAAAGTTCCGTCGCTCTTGACGGGGAAGGAGTCCACAAGTTTGCCCGCGCTGTCCACCAACATGGCATAGAGGGTGCCGCCAGCGTTGGTGCCCGTGCCGCTGAGGATGCCATCGGCCAGACCGTTGACGTCATTGTACACGATGCCTTTGACGCCCAGCGAGGTCACGGAGGTGGAGATACCTTCAGACAAGTCGGCGTAGGCTGCGGTGGGCAGCGGCCCCACCTTCACAGCTCTGGGGGAGGCGGTGTCATAGCTGTCGATGCGGTACAGATTGGAGCCGGTGGAGCCGAGGGCATAAAGCCGGGTGACTCCGCCCACACCCGCGATCTGCACGGAGCTGTTGCTGGAGTAGCTGATCTGCGAGTTAATGTTCGTCGTGGAGGCCGCAGGACCGGACGGATTTAAGCCGTTGCTGAGGAACTGATTAAACAGGGTGTTCGAACTGCTGATCACCGTGGAGGTCACCAGCAGGCCATCCTGCGGACGGATGACGAAGTCACCGCCGTTGAACGTCTGGCTCTGGTGGAAGAAGTTTGGATAGTCCGTGATGGCGGGTGAGTTCAGGCCGGTGCCAGACGAGTTCAGATGCCAGACCGCCACGTTGTTGTTGAGCTGGCCGCCAGCGTAGTACTCCCCGTCATAAAAGGCGGCGCGGGGGAAGGCGCCAGCGCTGGCTGAGGAGGAGTTGGGGGTGCCTGAGTTCAGGAGAATGTTCGACAACGCCGAACCGGTGACCTGCTGGTAGCTCCAAGACTTGCTGACGTTGTCGTAGGCAGCCGTGTACAAGCTGAAGTTGTAGCCATTGCTCGTGCTGGTGGTGGCGGCCCAGTAGAACCGGCGGTTGAGCCAGTCCAGCGCCAGGCCGTTCATGACCGCATCCGATCCGTTCGTATTGAAGCCCGGGGAAGCCGTATTGAGGTTGAGGATGCCCGGGTTGATCGAGACCGTCGGTGTGGAGGAGTTGGGATTGTAAACGGAGATTTCATCCAGGTAGAACTGGGTGCCCACAGAGCGAATCGTGTAGAAGTAGTCCCTGAAGTTCGACGAGGGGGCCACGATGTTGGTGGTATAGTCCTCCACCTCGCCGTAGCCACTGGCTCCCGTGGGGCCGGGGCTCGCTGCCGAAGTCAGGCGGAAACGCGCGCCCACCGAGGCGACGGAGGCGTTGCTCGGCACATCAAAGTAGAACGTCTGGTAGTCGCCGGACGTTCCGTCTGCCACCACGACGTCGGTGACCACCTGCTCGCTCGAATCCGTGATCACCCCGTCATTGTTGAAGTCCACCCAGCCGTTCAGGTAGGCCGGCGCGCCCGTCGTGTTGTTGAGCTTGATGGTCACCGCGACACCGGCCTGCCCTTGCACGAGAACGGCCTGCAAGGTCACCCCGTCTTCGTCATTGATGTTGGTGATGTCGTCCCCGGTCGCCGCGAGGTTGGTGACAGCAGTGATTTCCGTATCTTCCAAATCGCCCATGGCTAGGTCGCTTGAGTTGTAACTGCTGGCATCGGCAAAGCGCGAGTAGTCGCCGTGATCGGAGGCGGGAAAGATGGTGATCGTGTTATCCTCCACCTCGCCTGTCCCTGAAACTCCGCTGTCACCTGGGCTGGCCGTGGAGCTCAGCCTGAAGCGCACCCCGGTCACGCCGGCCACCGCCGCAGCCGGCACGGTGATGGTGTAGGACCGGTTGCTGCCGCTGGTGCCAGTGGGGACGATGTCATTGACGACGATCTGCTCGCCCGTGTCGGTGAGAACTCCATTGTTGTTGTAGTCGATCCAGCCGTTGAGGAAGGCGTCCGCCCCGCTGGTGTTGGTGACGTTCACCGTCACACTGACCCCTGACTGCCCCTGGATGACCGATGCCGGCAGGGTCACGCCGTCTTCGTCATCCACGCCGTTGGCATCATCGCCGGTCGCCGTGGCGTTGGCGAGGTTTGAAGACTCGCTGTCCACCTGGGCACCCATCCTGATCGTGGTTGAAGAAGTGCTGCCGGCAATGCCGAAGGCTGAATAGTCTCCAAAGTCGGATGGCGGTTGGATGCTGACCACATAGTCCTCCACCTCACCGTTCCCGCTAGCGCCGGTTGGGCCCGGGCTGCTGGTGGAAGTCAGCCGCACCCGCACGCCGGCCACACCGCTTTTTGCGGCTCCTGGCACGGTGAAAGTCACCGTCCGGTTGGAGTTGGTGGTGCCGTTGGAAATCACGGTGTTGGCCGCCACCTGCTCCCCGCTGTCTGTCAGGACGCCGTTGCCGTTGAAATCGATCCAGACATTGAGGAAAGCCGAGGCACCCGTGGTGTTGGTGAGGTTCACCGTCATCGAGCTTGAAACTCCCTGAATCAGATACGCAGGTACTGTGACGCCGTCTTCATCCGCGAGATCGGTGGTGTCGTCGCCAGTTGCGGTGCCATTCGTGGTGGCCGGGGACTCGGCATCTGTCAGCGCGCCGATCTTCAGCGTGGAAACCACCGCGCTGCTGGCACTGCCGAGGCCCGAATAGTCGCCGAAGTCGGTGGGGGATGCCGGTGTCAGTGAATAGGCGCGCAAGGCGGAGCAGCCATTGGCATCCGTCACGGCAATGGTGAACGAGGCCGCCGTAGTCGCGCTGGGCCGGCCGGAAATGACTCCGCTGTTCACATCAAACGTCAGACCAGCCGGCAGTGAGCCGCTGCTGACTGCAAACACATACGGCGCTGTGCCGCCGGTCGCACTGACAGTCTGGCTGTAGGCGGAGTTCACCATGCTGGCGGCGAGAGTGGACGGGCTCAGGGTGATGGCTGAACAAGTCGTCACGGTGTAAGCCTGAGTGCCATAGTAGCCTAGGTTGTCAGTGGCGCGGAGGGTGAAATTAGAGATCGCTGCACTGGTGGGCGTGCCGCTGATCAAGCCTGTGCTCGCATTCAATGTGAGGCCCGCTGGCAGGGAACCGCTGGCAACGCTCCAGGTGAAGGTTGGCGATGAACGCGCGACACTGAGGCCGTCATCGGCTCCGATCAGTTTGAAGGAGGAACTGTATGAATTCAGCGTGCCCGGGGCCGCGAACAGCTCGATGGCCTCACCTCCGCCCTGTTCGAAGAAAACGAGTTCAATCACGTGGGTTCCCGCCGTGAGTGTGACCGTGCCGAATCTATCTGCGGTCGCGTGCAGCGTGTCGTCATTGATGACCGTCGCCCCGTCGATCTTGACGCGTGCACCGTCATCGGAGTTCGTGAGGAAGGTCCATGCACCGGCGGTCGGGATGGTGATGATCCCCGTGGCTTTCAGTGCAAAATTATCACCGGACCCTGCTGGGAAGGCAGTGTCTGTGACGTGACCTCCACCGGCACTGCTGCCGTTGTAGGCGATGGTTGATGCGGTCCCGGTCCAGTTGCTGATGCGGTTCGTTCCGGCCAGCACGGCATCCGCTGCGGCGAGAGTACCGACCGATGTCGATGAGAATGCCTGCTGGACGTCAAATCCAGACTCCAGGCCGGTCATCGTCTGGGAGTAAGGGGTGCCGACAGTCGGGGGGGGAAGCGTTGTGGGAGTGATGGAGATGAAATTATAAACCTGCAGCAGCAGAGTGGCCGACCCCTGGCAGCCAGAGGCATCCGTTGCGGTGAAGGTGAGGTTTACCCCGTCAGTATTGCTCTCCGTTGGAGTGCCGGAAATCACTCCGGTGGATGAATTTAAACTCAAGCCCGCAGGCAAAGTCCCTGAGGTCAGTGCCCAGCTGTAGCTGCCGTTGCCGCCGCTGGCTCCCAGTGTCTGAGAGTAGGGCCAGCTCACTGCACCATTTGGCAGGGCGGATGTGTTCAGGGTGATGGTGGGGCAGACAATACTCGTGATGTAGTCCTCAACCTCACCATTGCCGCTTGCACCGGTCGAGCCGGGATTGCTGGTGGAGGTCAGACGCACACGCACGCCTGCCGTGCCGCGAGATGCCGTGGCAGGCACCGTGAAATTCACCGTCTTATTTGAGTTGGATGTATTGTTGAAAATCACCGTGTTGCTGGCGATCTGCTCGCCGGCGTCAGTGAGCACGCCGTTGCGGTTGAAATCGATCCACACATTGAGGTAGGTGCTGGAGCCGATGGTGTTCGTGACGTTCACCGTAAGGCTGCCGGAGGTGCCCGAGACAATGCTGGCGGGCACCGTGACGCCGTCTTCATCATCACTGCCGGTGATGTCGTCCCCGGTTGCCGTGGTATTGGCGGTGATGGCGGTTTCACCGTCAATGAGAGCACCAAGCTTCAGCCGCGAATTGACGGTGCTGGTGGCATTGGGGAAGCCGGAGTAGTCGCTGTAGTCGGTCGCCGCGCTGGCTGCCGTGGCGGCTGCCAGCAAGGCGCAGCACATTGGAACGACGAAACGTGTCGCTGAAAGGCGACACGCTAGATCGAAAAATCGTGATGCGTTTTCCCTCATGGGGTGGCTCAGAGCAGGGGCATGCGGGTCTGGCGCCGTGTGCGGCGTGTGAGATGTGCGGCTGCCGCGGCAAGCAGCAGAAATGCAGAACCGGGTTCAGGAACCACGGCTGTTTGCAGACTGAACGTCCCCGGGGTCGTGGAATAAGTCCCCGGTCCCTGCACTCCATTGGCACCGCCAATGACGGAGGTGTTGGCATCCGTTAGCTGCCAGGTGTACGAGCCGCCGGTGTCTGTTGGATCTGGAATGGCCCAGTCATCCGCCAAATCACCCACAGGTGATCCATCGGTCACCAGCGCCCATTCACTGCTGGGCACGATCACTTTGGAATTGAAGGCCCATAGATAGACCGTATCCCCTTGGGTAAAGACATCGGGGGATGTGTAACGGGTTGATTCAGAGGTGCCATCCAGGTGGAAATCCACGGTTCCGCCGAAAAACTGCTCGGTGGAATTCCAGCCATTGGCGTCCGGATCAAAGGCAAGATCAATCACATGCCAGTTGGCCTGCCATTGATCCACGTTCTGATACGTAGGGGTGAATCCACCGGTAAAAGTTCCAATCTCAAACGTAAAAGTGGCATCGAGAGCGTTGCCGGAACTGTCGAAGAGGTCGTCGTTGAAGTTACTTCCCCAGAAGACCGTGCTGGCCTGGGCACCGTGAGTCCATGCCAGCGCTAGAGCGAGGCAGAGGAGTCTTAGGGGGTAGAAAGGCGTTTTCATCAGGGCGGGCTCTTGGACTGTTTTGAGGCGGGGAAATCAGGTTCGGATGTGACTGCGGAAATCGAAGGGCATCCCCTTTAAAGTGGAATATGGTCTGACGTATCACACATATTATAAATATAATAACAACAATTGCAGCAAACAAGCGTGAATTCGATTTTATTTTAGAAATCCTAACTGTTCAGGATGGCGGTTTGCCATGTCACGCCGTGGTCAAATCGCCCTCTCAGAAATGACGTCTTGGCTCAATGACACCCATTTTCCACCCTCCTTACTCAGGTATTCAGCGCAGGAGGTTGCAAAATCTCATGGCGCTGGCCGATGTCGCGGCTAATGGAGCCGATGAAATTGGAACAAGGCCAGATTTGGAAACAGGGAGAGGATTACCTCCGCATTGTGGAATGGGCACGTCTGTCCATCGAGTACAAGGTGATGAAAGACCCCGTCTCCAAGCAGGGAACGGTGCACCAAGCCACAAAGAAGGATTTTTGCCGCCTGCTCAAAGGGGCCGTGCTGCTGAAGCCGGAGGATCTGCCCTCCGCTGAAGCGGAGGTCAGTCCCGCTCCAGAAACATTGTGAATTCGTGTCGGTTGTAGGTCAGGTGCGTTTGCGCAAACAGGCGCAGACCGGCAGCTTTGGACATCGCAACAATGAGGCGGAACAACTCGTTGGCCTCATCCAGCGAATCAATGCGCGGCACTTTGAGCGTGAAGACGACGAGGCCGCCTAGCTTGAGAAAACGTGAGAGACGGGTCACCTGCTCGATGGATTCCTCCGGCGGTCCGTTCATGTCGCACAGCAGCGCGTCATAGAGGGTGCCTGCCTTGGGCTGAAAGGCGGCCACATCATCGAGGAAAAACTTCAGCCCTGGCCGGCCATCAAGGCGTTTGTCGAGCGGTGCACGATCAATCGCCGTCACACGCTGATTGCGGGCGAGCAGTTCCGACGTCATGCCGCCGGGGCAGGCCCCCAGCTCGATCCAGTGACTGCCTTCCTTCAGCGGTGGCCGGTACAGCAGCAGGTAATGCAGCGCTTCCGCGATTTTGGCTCCCGCACGGCTGATCGTGTCCGGTGAATCCTGATCAATGTATTTGCTGCCGCCAGCATAAAGGCCGTTCGAGGCACGCGGACTCTGCATGCCGCAGAAGAGGCCCTCTTTGCCAACGAGACAAAACAAGGTCTCCGCCGTCGCATCCTGCTCCTCCACCGTCGCAGCGGCCAGTTTGGGGAACAACTGCAGCACCCGGCCACGTAGATTCGATGCCAGGCCCTTGTAGTACTTGTCGGGAGACGTGGGCTGCAGTGTGCCGATGAAGATCCCCTGGGGCTTGCGGTCACCGAATTTCTTCAGCAGCGTTTGCGCCGCCTTCTCGATGAAGCCGTCCATCTTCTGCGCATTGCAGGGCCAGGTGTGGTCCATCGGCAGATTCCAGCGTGCAAACTTCGCTGCTTCAGACTGGCGGATCTTTGCCGGGGTTGCGGTCTTGATCAGATAATAATCCTGACCCAGCCGTGTGCTCGAAACAGCGCCCATCTGCTGCAGCACAGTGTCTGCGATCCCCTCAAAAATCTCGGGAATGCGCACCAGCCAGGGGCGGTGAGTCGGGGTGTCGGCGTTCGTTTCGCTGTCGGTCATGTACTCCTGCACTCGCGCTGCATTGGTCTGTCTGCAAGCAGAGGAGTGCTGCCGGATTCCGGCGGTCGGCTCAGTCACCGCCGCCGCTGCGGCGCGTCAGCCACTCGACGGCTGCACGCACGAGTTCGGGTGCGGTGGTGATGCCGAGCTTCGTTTTGATATGGGCGCGGTGGGCTTCGACGGTCTTGACGCTCAGGCGCAGATCATGGGCGATCATGCTCGTGCCACGGCCTTGGCCAAGCAGTTCGAATATTTCGAGTTCGCGGTCGCTGAGTTTCTCCACCGAGCTTTTGCTGCTGCTGTCGCGTCCGGTCACAAAGCTGTTCAGCATCAGCAGGTTTGCTGCAGCGCTGAGGTACAGATCTCCACGGAGCACCTGCCGGATCGCTGCCACCAGTTCGTCTGGCGGCGCCTGCTTCATCAAGTAGCCGCGCGCACCCGCACGCAGGGCCCGTTCGGCGTACAGCGATTCATCGTGCATGGAGAGCACCAGCACTGGCAGGTGGGGCTTGAGCGCCTTGAGCGATTTCACCAGTTCGATGCCATTGGTGTCTTTCAATGAGATGTCGGCGATCACGAGATCGAACTCATGACTCTCGACCAGTCCCATGGCCTGGGTCGCGGTTTCCGCCTCACCGCAGATGATGATGTCCTGCTCATGTTCCAGGAGCATCACGATGCCTTTGCGAAAAATGGGGTGATCATCCACGATGAGAATGCGCTGCTGGCCGCCCTCATAACGTCTCTGCTGCTGAGCGCGAGTGGTGTTCATCTGTGGTTCTGGGAGAGTGGGGGGTGGAATGCGGGCTGTGGCGGCTGCTCGGCAGCGGTCATACGCAGCAGGCAGGTCATCCGGGTGCCGTGCTTTTTGCGTCTGCCGATGGCAAAATCCGCCCCGATCACATCCGCACGGTACTTCATCAAGCGCAGCCCCATGCCATGGCTCACGTGAATGACTTCCGGCAGTCCGCAGCCATCATCGGCGACGCTCAAGCTGAGCTGATTTTGCCGCAGCCGCAGGCTCACGGTGATGCTGCGCGCGCTGGAGTGCTTCAGCGCATTGTTCACCGCCTCCTGCGCGATGCGGTAAAGATGAAGCGCCACTCCATTGTCCGTGATGGGCACCATGCGTTCGCAGCGCAGTCGGCAGGAGATGCTGCCACTGCTGCGTGACGCCAGTTCATGCAGGGCGGAGACCAGCCCCTCGGCATCCATGACCACGGGGTGCAGTCCTTTCGCGATATCGCGGGATTGCTCCACGGACTGATGGAGCAGTTCCGCCAGCCGTGCTGCTTCAGCAGCCGGGCCCGGGAGTTCCTGCGCCACCAAGGTTTTCGTCAGTGACCGCGCCATGAAGGCCAGCCCCGAAAGTGACTGGCACAGCCCGTCGTGCAGATCTTGACCGAGCCGGCGTTGCTCCTGCTCGGAGATGTCGAGCAGGGCGATTTCAAGCCGGTTCCTTTCATCCATCTGCGCCGTCAGCTTCTCGTTGGCGGCGACCAGCTCCGCCGTGCGTTCCGCCACGCGCTGCTCCAGCTCTCTCTTTGTCTGCAGCTGTTCGGTGATGTCTGTCGCCACACCCAGGACTTTGTCGCAAACTCCAGCGTCGTTGAACAAGGGGACCTTCCCCGTGCTGAACCAGCGCACCTGCCCGTCTGCCTGGGTGAGTTCCTCCTCGGGAATCCGCCGCGCCCTGCCGCTCGACATGACTTCGTAGTCGATTTGTTGAAAGTGCGCGATTTGCTCGGGCGTGCGGTGGAAATCGGCGTCCGTCCTGCCGGCAAGCTTATCCGCCGTGGTGCCGCAGCTGTGCGCGAGTGCGGCATTGCCCAGCAGAAACTTCCCGTACCTGTCCTTCACAAAGATCATGCTCGGGGTCGCGTCGATCACCTGGCGCAGAAAGACCCGCTCGCGGTGCAGTTCATCCTCAATCTGGCGGCGATCTGTGATGTCGTTGATCGAGGCCAGCCAGCCCGTCACTTTGCCCAGTACATTTTTGTCAGGCACATAGCTCACGTGCACCATGCGCTGACCGGAATTGGGATAGGGGATCACTTCCTCGTATTCGATGCGCTTGCCGCGCAGCACCTGGCTGATTTTGGTGCGGATGATGCCCAAGGCTTTTTTGCCCAGGATGTCGATGATGGGTTTGCCGATAATCTCCTCCGGTTCGAGCCTCAGCATGTCCGCATAGGCGCGATTGACGAAGGTGTATCGCAGATCCCGGCTGCACTGCACCAGCATCACAGGGGTGTTGTCGGTGATCAGCCTGAGCTGCATCTCCTTGGCCCGCACCGCCGCCTCGGCAAGCTTCCGGTCAGTGATGTCCACGCAGCTGCCGATGTAACCTGCAAATTCATGCCCGGGCACATGCAGCGGGGCACCTTTGTCGAGAAGCCAGCGGTACTCCCCATCGTGGCGACGCAGCCGGTACGTCATTTCAAACGGCACGCGCTCGTCAAAGGCCATCGCGTAAATGGCGAGGCAGCGGTCCAGGTCATCGGGATGCACAATTTCCGCCCAGCCGTCTCCCATATCCTGCTCGATCGTCCGGCCTGTGAATTCCAACCATGGCTTGTTAAACCAGGTGCATTGCTTCTGGGTGTCACTCAGCCACACCAGTACCGGTGCATGGTCCATGATCATGCGGAAGCGCAGATCACTCGCGGTCAGCGACTCGTTTTGCGCTTCCAACTGCGTGCGGGTTTGTCGCGCCTTCTTCTGCCTGGGAGAGTTCTGTGGCGTTCGTGACGGCTGGCTGCCAGGCTTGCTGTTGCGCACGGTGGCCGCTGGTCGGGGTTTGGGCTTGCGATTACGAGGCGCAACTCCACTCCCGCCTTTTGCCTGGGAGGAGCCTGCCGACTTGGACTGCCTTGAAGAGGAACGAGGCATGCAGGAACCTACTGACTCAGGATTCCGTCTTCAATCTGAATCGTTCGGTGCGGGGGCGGTGTGTTTGCAGCATGGGAGCTGCGGGGCAGGTGCCTCTCCAGCAGGCGCTCCAACCGCTCCGTTTCCAGGCCTTCCTCCATCAACATCGTCCAGTGCCGTTCGCATCCGAACCAACGGCAGCCAATTTGCAATCGCGCCCCGGGTTTGGCATGGGCGTTGATCCTGACACCGCGCTGAATCGACCAATGCAGGATTCGCTCCGCCCGCAGGGTGCCCAGGCCGGAGATGCGCAGCCTGCCCTGCGCATAGCAGACGCCGCGCGGTGCAGCCAGGAAGGTGAACAACGCCAGCCGGGCCATCGAGACGATAAACCAGCCGGACAACAGACCGCACAGCCAGCGCTCCGGGGAAACGTGCTCGCCGCTTGCGGCACGCCAGCCCAGCACGAATAAAATCAGGCAGCTCAGCATTGCGGAAGCCTGGCTGAACTTTCCGTGCAGGATTCGCGTCAGATGTTCATACCGTGCCCGGTGGAAGCGCATGGGCTCCTCAATCCAGAGGCTGGTCTCGTTGGCACTTCGCGCTGCGGCTCGGTGGGTTCGCCTATGGCTGGGCTGTGACTGAAGCGGGCTGGCGTCCTGCTTCAGCAGTCGAGACCGAGCCGCTCTGGAAAGCGTGACTCCGGCCGGAAGACGGGCTGCTCGAAGAGATTTGTTCATGCGCGCCTCCTGCCATCCTTTGCATGCCCTATTCGTTGATACCGCAGTGATGCCAGTGGTGGGAGGACCTGGAAGCCAGTCGCACGCTTCCAGTCAGCTTCAGGACTTTCTGCGCAAGCTCTGCACTTGACAATCTGCCACTCTCCTCGGGCCGCTTCGCGGCAGACGTGTCACTGATATGCGTTTCTACGGCCATGCCTGGGCGGGCAGGCTCCACCGTCGTTTCTTGGAGCATGCAGGACTCGTTCATGACCAGCCTTTCGTTGAGAGTGAGAGTTCGCTGTCCATGACATAGCAGGAAACCGTTTCAGTCTCCTGTTCCCAGAAATTCTCCATCCATTCGGATTCGGCAGGAATAAAAGCCTCACCCTGTGCGGCATAGATCGCCAGCAGCTCTTTTTCCGCCTTGAGCCAGTGTTCTGGCCGCAGATGCGAGCACCCCTCTTTCTTCCAATGTTTGAAGGCAAGCAGCGCGATTTCTTTGTCTGAGGGATGCAAGCCCGGACTGGAGGTCTCGCAGGATGTGGGATATACAGCGGCATTCATGGCTTTGGGGTGGGGTGAATGATGAAATGCAGTCAGGCGGGTTTTCCCATTCTGGACGTTCCCGCTTTTCTCGCAATGGACTCTGCCCTGCTCGTGGCATGAGGGAAACCCCGAAGGGTCTGTCATGGCGTCGCGGGGGTGCTTTCCCATGTTTGCATCAGCCCCCAACTTCAATTGCATCTTTCTTTAATCCTTGGCCAAACGCATTCATCCTTGGCCAAACGCATTCCCTTTCTACTCTCCGCGCCCCGCATGTCCGTCAAACTCCGCCTCAACACCGCCACCGCCACTAAAGTCGTCCTCGCCAAGATCGGCAATCCTCTGCGTGAGGAGCCGCTGCAAACCTCCAAGGAGGTGTTTCAAATCGCCGAGGGAGACCAGGAAGCGCTCACCGCGCTGTTCCTGAAGCCCTTCAAGGCCTGCCTCGCCCATCGTTTCACCCATCACGCCTCGCTCAAGCAGCATGAAGTGAACAACTGCGCCAAGGCCATCTTTGAAGACGAGGATCAACTCCTCGCCAAGGGCATCGAGATCGCCCAGCGCCTCTACGCCAAATCCAACCATCCCAACATCAAGGCCGGCGACCTCTGCATCTCCCTGCTCAAGGAGATCCACATCGAAGGCGAGCTCGTCAACGGCATCTGCATTCTGAAGAGCGACAGCGTCGTGCCCTTCCTCACCATCACCCCTCGCAACGGAGATTTGCAGCTCCACACCGAGCACGGCATCAATCCCGACAAGATCGACAAAGGCTGCCTCATCCTCAATTTCTGGGCCGAGAAAGGCTACTACGTCCTCACCTTCGACCGCAGCGGTGGCGACACCCGCTTCTGGGTGCGCGAGTTCCTCGGCGTGGAAGCCGTGCCCGACGCCGCCTTCCTCACCAACGCCTACACCAAAATGGCCGTGTCCTTCCTGGAAGAACAAAAGCCTTCCGACGACGACACCCCACCCTGGGAAACCGCCAACGCCGCCAAAGACGCTCTCGATTACTTCGAAGGCCGCGAAAACTTCGACCTCGAAGAGTTCGGCCAGACCGTCCTCAAATCCCCCGACGCCATCGCCAAGTTCGACGAACACCGCGCCCGCATGGAAGAAGAGCAGGGCCAGCCATTCGAAACGAATTTCGAGATCTCCAAAAAAGACCTCACCAAAGCCAAAAAACGCATCGCCGCCGTCGTCAAGCTCGACACCGGCGTGGAGATCCACATCAAGCCCGGCAACAGCGAAAACGACCCCCAGCTCGAGCGCGGTTTCGACGACGACAAAGGCATGAAATACGTGAAGGTCTTTTACAACAAGGACATCAGCGCGGGGTGAGCCGCTTCGTTTATGGATCCGAAAACAGACCCCACTTCCCCGCAGCGTCTCTGGAAAATGGGACGCGTCGTGCTTCAGCGTGAAACCGCGCATCGCGGTGGCAAGACGGTCATCGTCATCAAAGACTTCGCCACCCATCTGCCGCTCTCGGTGATCGAAACGATCGCCAAACGCGTCCGCGCCGCCTGCGGCTGCGGCGGTACGGTGCGAGACAAACGCATCGAAATTCAAGGCGATCAAGCCGCCAAGGTCAGAGCAGTGCTGGAAGCCGAAGGCTTTGAGGTGCGTGGCGTGAAGTGATGACCCGATGGGTTCAGTCTCCCTCACGCGTGTTTACTCAAAGCCGCGTAGTTCCGGGGCTGCCAAGGTGCTCACTGCATGACGTGGAACGCCGCCTTCTCGTTGCCCTCTTCCCGGAAGCTGCTCCAGGTGTAGTCGAAAAAGTATTCCGCCTTTCGGCCGTCAGACCAGGTGATGCGCATCTTGTTGCCAGCCAGCGCCTCCCAGTGAGGCAGGCCTTCAAAACCGTGACCAGTGGCGGTGTGGTCGGCATGAAATTGCAGTTCGCCCTGTTCGGCATGCCAGCGGCTTTCAGGCAGCCATTTGGCCAGTTCCGGCGCATCCTGCGGGCCGTAGAAGCTCTCGGACAGCACATGCTCGTTTTCATAACGCCGCACCTCGCGCCGCACGCCACCCTTCACATAGGCGATCCACAGGCTTTTGTTCCAGTAAGGGATGGGATCAATGCCGAGTGAAGTTGGGGTCACGGCAAACCAGGTCTTCTTTGTCTCCACGAATTCCTTCACGCGCAGCGTGACGTCCGCATTCTTGTCACCGCTGCCATACATGGCGTATAAAATCTGCACCGGATGGCGCTTGGGGGAAAGCATGGCTTTCGGCGCTGGCGGTGGACCGGGCTTCTTGGGAATGGAAATGACGCTGACCTCTTTGACCGGTGCGGTTTCCACTACGGGGAGTGCCACCGGCTTGGGGCGGTTTTTCGGTGCGACGAATTTGATCCAAGTCGAAGATCCGCCACCCCAGAGTGACTTGCCGGGAAATCCGGCCCCGGCGTTTTTACGCATGTGCTCGTCGCCTTCCTCCCAAGGTTTGGCGATTGGGCTGGCCCTGATCTCCGTGCCCTCATCACGGCGGCGGATGAAATCACGGACGTGATCAGGATCATCACACACCGACCACGCCTCACTTGCGGGATCCGACACAAAACCGAACTCATTTGTTCCCAACATCCCGGCGACCGCAAAATACTTCGACCCACCCCAGCGCAAATGATTGTTTACCACGTGAAACACGAGCCAGTCGCCGGGACGCACATCCACCGCCATGCGCTCGACCGTGGCACCGAATATTTCATTGAGAGGTGTGCGCTGGCCGTCCTGAATGCGCACGCCGTTCTTGTAGGCCTCAACAACGAAGTCGTCCGTGACGGTGATGAGATGCGCGGCGAGGAGGCCGTTGGTGCGCTTGACCTCTTTCTCCACACGCTTTGGCTTCACTGTGCCGTCATCAACGTGCGACAGCAGGCGCGGCGGGATGGGGCTGAGTTCGGTTTGTCCCGGCGGCTTCCAGCGGACGAAGATGCCATCCGCTCCACGTCCGACGAGAAAGCCTGCCGAGAGGATGTTTACGCGGCCTTTTTTAAGCGGGATCGTCGCCACCGTATCGTCACCATCCCGGAAAGCGCAGACGACTTCGCCCTGGATCATGAGCAGGTTGCGATCGTAGAAGCTGTGCGTGCTAAAACTGTAGTCACCATCGGCCTCGATTTCCAGAAAGCCAGCCGCCACGGCATTGCGTTCAGGTTCCCAAGTCCATGGTGACAGAGACTCTGCGATGTATTTGTCTCCGATCGGCTGGCCGAGCTGTTCCAGCGGAACGTAGAAGTTTTCTTTGCCATTCGCCTGGGAGGCATGGCGTGGATACTCAGTGACGATGAGACCGGGAGCGAGCGGAGGTGTGACAGCGGGTGCTGTTCCAGCACGGAGAGACGCTGCGGCACCGAGGCCGAGTATGAGAGACAGGAGGATCGTGGTTTTCATCGTGGCGATGGGTTGGACCGGCAATTCAGCGGGCAAATTACCATTGGGGGCTCTTGAATACACGAACTCATTTGATCCGGTCTTGGGCTGTACCGGTGATTTCGGGTGGGGAAAACCAGTTGCCAGCACCCCCGCGACTGCTAACGCTCAACTTACCCACCTATGATCGTCGCCCCTAAAATTCGCGGATTCATCTGCACCACCGCACATCCGACAGGTTGTGCCAAACACATCGCTGACCAGATCGCCGTCGTTAAAGCGCGCGGACCCATCGCCAATGGCCCGAAAAAGGTGCTGGTTGTCGGTTCCTCGACAGGCTACGGCCTGTCCTCCCGAATCGCGGCGGCGTTTGGCTCGGGCGCGGCCACCATGGGCGTGTTTTTTGAGAAGCCCGGTGAGGCCGAGCGTTGCGGCACGGCGGGTTGGTACAATTCCGCCGCCTTTGAAAACGAAGCGAAGGCCGCTGGATTGTATGCGCGTTCCTTCAATGGCGACGCCTTCTCGGATGCGATGAAGGCCACGGTCATCGAAGCCATCAAGGCGGATATGGGGCAGGTGGACTGCGTCATTTACAGCCTTGCTTCCCCACGCCGCACGCATCCGAAAACCGGAGAAGTTTTCAAATCCGTGCTCAAGCCCATCGGCGGCGCATCCTTCACGAACAAAAACCTCAACACCGGTAATGGCGTGGTCAATGAAGTGACCATCGACCCTGCGAACGAAGACGAGATCGCGCAGACGGTGGCCGTCATGGGCGGTGAAGACTGGGAGATGTGGATCGACGCGCTGCAAAGCGCCGGCGTGCTCGCTGAAGGCGTGACGACCGTGGCCTACAGCTACATCGGGCCGGAAGTGACCTGGCCGATTTACAAGAACGGCACCATCGGCCGTGCGAAGGAAGATCTGGAGCGCGTGCAGCGTGTGCTGGACGGCAAGCTCGCACCTTTGAAGGGCAAGGCCTGGGTTTCGGTGAACAAGGCGCTCGTCACGCAGGCCAGTTCCGCGATTCCCGTGGTGCCGCTGTACATCTCGCTGCTCTACAAGGCGATGAAAGCAGAAGGCACGCATGAGGATTGCATTGAGCAGATGGACCGCCTCTTCCGCGAGCGCCTTTGCAATGGCAACCCGCAGCCGGATGAAGCCGGACGCATTCGTGTGGACGACTGGGAAATGAAACCTGCCCTGCAGGAACTCGTGGGCCAACGCTGGGCGGAGGTGAACACGGAAAACTTTGCGCAGCTTGGCGACTTCGAAGGCTATCAGACCAGCTTCCTGCGTCTCTTCGGCTTCGGTCTTGAAGGCGTGGATTATGATGCCGAGGTCGATGTCAGCATCGGGGTGCCATCACTGGCCTAACGGCAAGGGTCCCCATCCCACAGCAAGTTGCTGTGGGAATGCGGCTGCTCACCCACGTTTCCCCAAGTCCAGGAACACGATGCTCGAAGGATTGCCGACGGGCGTGTAGTGGCCGGTGAAGGTGAGGGTGCCGGTTTTGTGGTCGATGCGGAACACCGCGATGTTGTCGCCGCGCTGGTTGAGACTGTAGAGGAAGTTGCCGGTAGGATCAAAGTTGAAGCTGCGGGGGTAATCGCCGTGCGTCCACTCCTCGCTGACGAAGGTGAGGGTTCCGTCTTTGCCGATAGCGAAAACGGCGATGCTGTCGTGCAGGCGGTTGCCTGCATACACAAAGCGGCCGTCAGCTGAGACGAGGATTTCGGAGCAGAAATTGCTGCCGGCAAAGCCGGGCGGCAGGCTGGAGATGGTCTGGCGTGAGGTGAGGCGGCCTTTGTCAGAGTCGTAATCAAACAGCACCACCGTGGAGCCTTCCTCCTGCAGGGAGTAGAGCCAGGGGTGATTGGGATGAAAGGCGAAGTGGCGCGGACCGTCGCCCGCAGGGAGGGAGACAAAGGGCGGATCGTTTGGCGTGAGCGTGCCCTTTTGGTCATCAAACTTCCAGACGAGAATTTGATCCAGCCCGAGATCGACAGACAACACATGGCGTCCTGAAGCATCGGCCGCGATCATGTGTGAGTGCGTTCCATCATGCCCGCTGAAGGCAAAGCTGCCGGGAGGAGCGTTCTTGGCCGTTTTCGGCCCGATGGTTCCAGCATCCTGCTTGAAGTCTGTGGCTTCACCGAGACTGCCATCGGCCTTGATTGGCAGTACGGAGGCCGAGCCGCCAAAGTAATTCGCCACCAGTAGAAAGCGTCCTGAGGGATGCAGGCTCACATAGGTTGGCCCCTTGCCGCCGGAGCTGACAGTGTTCAGCAACGTCAACTGACCGTCCTTGGGATTGATGGCAAAGGCGCTGACCGATCCCGCTTCGTTGTCGCCCTGGTGGTCGGTTTCATTCGTTGAGTATAGGACTGTCTTCGCTGCATTGAAGGTGAGGCAGTTCGGGCTTGTGCCCGTTTTGTAGAGGCCGCAGGGAGTCATGGCCCCCGTGCTGCGGTTCACTTCAAAGAGGTGGATGCCCTGGCCGTTGCCTGGGGGCAGATCCACCTGCGTCGCCTTCATGTTTTGCAGGGGAGAGGTAAAGGTGCCCACATAGGCGATGAGCGGAGCCTCCGCATTGGCCTGGAGCCATGCGCCACAGGCGGTGAAGGCACATAAGAGAGAGCGTCGGGAGAAGTATGCGGGCATGAGAGTTAGAGCTTATTTGATGACGGGCAGAATCACGCGTGAGGCATGCGCGGCATCATGCCAGATGGTGTTGATGGCGGGAACTCCGGGTTCGGTGATGAAGTGGCTGATGGGTGCTCCGGTCTGCGGGTTCGGCTCATAATAAGGTGCGCCGGTGCTGGCGATGGTGATGCGGATGCGATGGCCCTTGTTGAAGATGATGCTGGTCCAGCCGATGTCCCAGGCGAGTTTCGTCACTGCGCCAGGAGTAAGCAATTTTTGATGTTCGAAGCCTTCTTGATACCGCGCCCGCAGCGGGTAGTCCACGAGCAGGATGGAGCGGCCATCGGGATAGACATCGGTCACGCGCAGGAAGAAGTCGGTGTCCTTGGCGGTCGATGACACAAAGACTTCGGCCTTGATGCGGCCGGTAACTTCAAGCGGCTGCGAAAGCACTTCGCTCGTCCAAGTGCGCACTTCGGCCTGTTCTTCAAATCCACGCGCATCTCGGGCACCCGGAAAGCCGGTGTAGGGCAGGCTCATGGGGTGTGCTGGATCGCTGAGATAGCTCGTTTTACTTTCGACCAAAGGGAGGCGACTTGTATCCAGATGGCCGTCGTTAAGCAGATAGTATGAGGCATCCTCAGTCTTGGGCGGGAAGTCTTTCGCCTCACGCCATACATTGCCGGGGGCACCTGCTTCACCGGCTGCGCCCATCACGTAGTATTTCACGGTCGTGTCCTTCTCGACGCCGTTGTTCTCGCCTTTGAGGTAATGATTGAACCACTTCGTCATGTGCGCATACACGTCAAACTGAGCGTTCTCGGGAAACAGGAGCTCGCCGATCTTGTTCGACTTCGGATAGCCGCCGTGCAGCCAGGGGCCGATGATGAGCTGCTGCTGACCGCGCGAGTTTGCGCCGCCGTGCTGGTTGCGCCCGATGAAACTGGCCACGCTGCCCTGGCACATGAAGTCAAACCAACTGCCGATGGTGAAGCAGGGGTAGTTCATCTTGTCGAAATGCAGTGAGGCGTCTTCGTCCTTCCAGAAGTCGTCATAGTCCGGGTGCTGGTCCCACTCGCGCAGCATGGCTTCGTTATCTTTGATGTCGCGTGCCACGGAGCCGCCTTTGATGAAGCGCTGCGGCTTGGTGGCACCGCCGATGCGGTAGCCTTCCTGATACAGGCTCAGGCCTGTGTCAGTCATGTACTGCGCCACCAGATGCGGGGGCTGGGTGACGGCGAGGTAGTTCTGAGCATAGCCTGCCTGAGAGCCGCCATAGGTGCCGATCTTGCCTGTGCACCAAGGCTGAGTGGCGAGCCATTCGCATACGTCATAACCATCGCGCAGCGGCCCCCATTGCAGTCCGCGATAGCCACGGTAAACGCCCTCGCTTTCATGCGTGCCACGGTAGTTTACCAGCGCGATGACGAAGCCGCCTTCGGCGAACTTGGCCGCTGCTTTGCGCGATCCGGCGCTGCTGATGTCCGCGTAACGCTGCTCAAAGATGGCGGGCCATTTGCCCTCGCCCGCAGGAAAGAACACATAGGCGGAGAGGCGCTTGCCATCGCGCATCGGGATCATGAGGTGCTCTTCACGGACAGTGCCGAAATCAATTTTGGCAGGAGCTGCCGCGTGCAGAGAGACGCAGGTGGCGAAAAATAGAAGAGCGTGGCGCATCAATCCACTACGGGCTCTGTGGACGGCACGTTTCACCGACATGCGGTGCGAAAGAGACGTATCCTGATACTTAGCTGGCGCCGATGCCGCGAATCACGGCGGGCAGGGTCTGCGCCAGGATTTGCAGATCGAGCCAGAAGGACCAGTTGTCGATGTACTTGAGATCGAGCGCGACCCACTCTTCGAAGTTCTTGATGCCGTTGCGGCCCGTGACCTGCCACAGGCATGTCAGACCGGGCTTGACGCTGAGACGGCGGCGCTGAGCGTGCTTTTCGATGCGCTGAATTTCATAGACGGGCAGGGGACGCGGGCCGACGAGGCTCATCTCACCACGCAGTACGTTGATGAGCTGGGGTAGTTCATCGATGCTGGTGCGGCGCAGCCAGCGGCCAAAGGAGAAGATGCGCGGATCGTTGGTGATCTTGAAGACCGGGCCGTCCATCTCGTTGTGAGCCTCCAAATCTTGGCGCTGAGATTCTGCGCCTTGGTGCATGGTGCGGAATTTCCACATGATGAAGGGTTTGCCGTAGAGCCCGGCGCGCTCCTGCTTGAAGAAAACGGGGCCACGTGAGCCAAAACGAATGCCGATGATCGCCACGAGCCATAAAGGCAGTGAGAACAGGAGCATTATCAATGCGCCGACACGATCAACGATGCCCTTAAACAGCAGCTCCCACGAGGCCTGTGGGGTGGAATGAAACACGAGCATCAGGCGCCCCCCCAGAACGTCGAAGGTCGGGCGGGCGATGGCGGTCTGGAAGAAATCTGCGGCGATCCAGGCTTCAACGCCTTCAGTTTCGCAGGCCTGCACCGCCTCCTCGATCTTGCTGAAATGCACATGCTGTGCGGCAAAGAGCACGCGGCTGATGGAGTGCTCATGCAGGGCGGCGACGAGGTCGGAGATCGGACGCTGCATGATGTCGATCTGCCCCACGACTTCGATTTCAGCACGCTGCTCGGAGGTCATGTGGGTGAGGAAGGCCTCAAGATCGGTCTGCGCGCCGGCGATGATGACACGTTCACGGCCTTTGCCTGAAGCCATCTGCTTGCGCAGGATTTCACGCTGCCATGCCTCGCGGAGCAGCAGAGAGAGCGCCCCGAGAGCCACGGAGAAAACGACCACGGCGCGGCTTTCGACCGACCATTTGAAGAATACGATGCAAAAGGCGATGCACATGCCGATGACCGCCAGCCCCTCCGCCAGCTGGCGTATCGAGCGGCCGGGTGTCTTGTTGTAGATGTTGGAGTAAAAGCCGCGTGCCTCCAGCACGATGGGCGTGAACGGGGCCACGACCGCAATCACCCAGTAAAACTTCTCCATGGACGGAATCTCAACCGCATCGGGAAAAAAGACCGGCACCAGATCTGCACGCAGGAAATGCCCAAACCACAGGCAGAACGCCAGAAGCGCGCTGTCGAGCAGTTCAGTGAGCTGCAAATTGATTTCTTGCTTCCGGCCCAGCATAGTGGTGCGTAAGATACTAAAACTTATTTAGAGTTATTAAAATTATATTCAACCTAGCCAATGGCACAACTTGTTTCGACTAAAAACCTGCTTTTCTCCTCCCGCCCCCTCGCGGTCGGGGTGGTGGCTGATTCCACTGCCCTTGAGCACTTTACCTCGCTCGATAATGCCTCCCGGGCCAACTTGTGCGATGTGGCGGAGCTTCGGCTGGACCAGTTGCAGATGCCTGTTGCAGATTTGCGTGCTGCGTTGGCTGGCAACACTCTACCGCTGCTGCTGACGGCCCGGCACCCGGCAGAGGGTGGGCAGGGGCCTGAAGACCCGGCGGCGCGAGGGGCGATGATCGAGCCTTTGCTGGACCTCGCCACGTTGATAGACCTCGAACTGCGCAGTGCGGCCCTGATGCAGGGTACAATCCAGAAAGCGCGTGCCGCAGGTGTGCCTGTGGTGGGTTCGTTCCATGACTTCCAGGCCACCCCGGCGGATGAAGTGCTGCGCGGGGCGGTGAATTTCGCCCAGCAGGCGGGGCTGGATGCCGTGAAGATCGCCACGTACTTGAACACGCAGGATGATCTGGCGCGACTTATGAAACTGGCGGGGGAGACCCACCGGCTGCGTCTTTCCGCCATGGGCATGGGGCCATGGGGGCGTGTTTCGCGTCTGGTGCTGGCTAAATGTGGCAGCCTGTTGAATTACGGCTTTATTGGTGCATCGAATGCTCCCGGCCAGTGGCCCGTCGCCCGCCTGAAAGAACTCCTCGCTGAACTTTGAAATGATTACCCCCTGTCAGTCACACCACCTCCGCCGCGCCTTGCTGGCCGGTCTCTTCTGCATGTCTATCTCGGGCTGCGGAGACCCCAAGCGTGAGCAGAAGTTGCAGTGGCGGGAAGAGGAGGTGGAGGCCAAGGCGGCAGCCATCGCCAAACGCGAGCAAGATTTTGCCGGCGAGAAGCAGATGATCGCGCAAGCGAAGGCGGACATTGCCGCGCGTGAGGCTTCTGTGCAGCAGCTCAGGAAGAAGCTGGAGACGCAGCTCGCCGACGAGATCGAGAAAACGAAGAAGGTTCGCCGTGAGATTGAGATCAAAAATCTCCGGGGCTCCATTCCGCAGATCACTGCCGGGCGCTGCATCATCATTGATCCTGAAAACGACGATGTGCTGTTTGAAAAGAGCCCCGACCAGCGCGGTGCCATCGCCAGCACGACGAAAATCATGACCGGGCTGCTCGTGGTGGAAGCGGGAGACCTCGACAAAGTGGTCACCATTGAACTGGCAGACACGCAGTGTGCCCCGGTGCGAATTGGTCTCAAGGTGGGGGAGAAGTACACCCGCCGCATGCTGCTCACCGCGATGATGGTGAAAAGCTCCAACGACATCGCGCAGGCGCTCGCACGCGACAATGCCGGCAGCGTGGCCGCCTTTGCTGAGAAGATGGACGCACGTGCACAGGCGCTCGGCCTGAAGAACACACACTTCGTCAATCCTCACGGTCTGCCTTCAATCACCGATGAAGATCCCTACTCCACGGCGCGTGATCTGGCGATGATCGCCAAGGAGGCTGACAAGCTGCCCGACATCCGTGCCATCGTGAGGCTGCAGAGCTTCAAGTTTATGAGGCCTGATGGCAAATTCATCGAACTGGCCAACACCAACCGCGTGCTGCGCAGCGCCAGCTACTGCGATGGCATGAAAACCGGCTACACCGAGGCTGCCGGCTACTGCCTCGTGGCCACCGGCCAGCGCAATGGCCGCCGCCGCATTGTGGTGATCCTTAACGACAGCCACGAGGGCGTCTGGCGTGATGCACAGGCCCTGCTCGACTGGGCGCTGAAGGCGTAGTTTAAAGCTGATCCGAAGGAGCTTAGAGGTACGGTCACGACGGATTCGTCATTGACTCGTTGCGCTCAGCCTATGGGCTCCCTTCGGTCGTTTGACTTTGTCTGTTTGCCTGACGGTGGTCTTCGACCCACTTCGTTCCGGTTGTCTCGATTCTCTCGGCTCGACATTTTGCATTCGTCATTCCATTTTATGGACTGACCATGAAATTCCACACTCTCCTGCTCGCATCTCTCTGCCTTGCCGCCACCAGCTTTGCTGAAACTGCCAAGAATCTCGCCATTGATCCCAAGCCGCGTGATGCGGGCTGGATGAAGCGGCACGAGAGCTTCAACGAGGTCTCCAAGAAGGGCGAGGCTCAGCTGGTATTTTTGGGTGACTCGATCACGCAGGGGTGGGAAAAAAATGGCAAGGAGGTGTGGGCCAAAACATGGGAGCCGCTGAAGGCGGCGAATTTTGGCATCGGTGGTGACCGCACCGAGCACGTCATCTGGCGTCTGCAGAACGGCAACTTTGACGGCATCAAGCCGAAGCTCGTGGTGCTCATGATCGGCACGAACAATACGGGCCATCAGGGACGCCCTGCTGTCGAGCATGGCGGCGCGGTGTATGCCAGCAGCGCTGAACAGACTGCCGAGGGCGTGAAGATGATCCTCGACATCCTGGAGAAGAAGCTGCCGGAGACGAAGGTGCTGCTGCTGGGCATCTTCCCACGCGGTGCCACCAAGGACGATGCGATGCGCAAACAGAACGTCGCCACGAACAACATCATCTCCGGCTTCGCGGACGGCAAGCGCATCTTCTACACGGATATCGGCAACACCTTCCTGCAGCCCGACGGCACGCTGCCAAAGGAGACCATGCCCGACCTGCTCCACCTCAGCGCTCAGGGTTATCAGATGTGGACCGACGCCATCGAAGGCAAGGTCAAGGAACTCATGAAGTAGTTCGTCGTGGACTCATCTCGTCTCCGTCTGTGATTATGCGCTATTCAGGCGCCTGACTCCCGTTAATTTTCCAATCATGAAAACCGCTCTCATTTCTCTTCTTCTCATCGCGACGGCGTCGTTCGCGCAGCAGGCTGATCAAGCGACACCGGCTGACAAGGTCAAGGTCGCCAAAGGCTTCAAAGTGGAGCTGCTGTATTCGGTGCCGAAGGAGCAGGAAGGCTCCTGGGTATCCATGACGCAGGACGACAAAGGGCGGATGATTTGCAGCGATCAGTATGGCGCGCTGTACCGCATCACCCCACCGGCGCTGAATGGCAGCCCCGGCGAGACGAAGGTGGAAAAGCTCAGCATCGACTTCGGTCACTGCCAGGGCCTGCTGTTTCACAAAGGCAGTCTCTATGGCGTGGTGAACGATGAAGCGTATCAGGGCCGCGGCCTCTACCGCTGCAAGGACATGAACGGTGATGATCAGTTCGATACTGTGGAGCTGCTGCGCTCTTTTCCCGGCAAGGCGGGAGAGCATGGTCCGCATGGCGTGATTGCATCCCCGGATGGAAAAAGTCTGTATGTGATGTGCGGCAACCAGACGCCCGAACCAAGCTGTGAGACCAGTTTGGTGCCGCGCCATTGGGCGGAGGACCAGCTTTACCCGATGCTGACCGGCCGTGGTTTCATGCGCGATGTGCATGCCCCCGGCGGCTGGATGGCTAAGACCGACCTCGATGGCAAGAAGTGGGAGCTGGTGAACATTGGCACTCGCAACACTTACGACATCGCCATGAACCACCATGGCGACATCTTCGGCTTTGACGCGGACATGGAGTGGGACACCGGCATGCCCTGGTACCGACCGACTCGCGTGTGCTTCATGCAGAGCGGCGGAGATTTCGGCTGGCGCACCTGCAGCAAGAAATTTCCAGCGCGCTGGGAAGACAGCCTGCCAGCCGTGGTGGACATTGGCCCAGGTTCTCCTACCGGCGTGGCTTTTGGCTACGGCGCGAAGTTTCCTGCAAAATATCAGGACGCGCTCTTCATCTGCGACTGGAGCTATGGCAAAATGTATGCAGTGCATCTCTCGCCCAACGGTGCTGGTTACACAGGCGTGACCGAGGAGTTCATGAGCGCCTCGCCGCTGCCGCTGACGGACATCGAAGTCTCGAAGAAGGATGGCGCGATGTATGTGAGTGTCGGTGGCCGCAAGGTGCAGTCGGGATTGTATCGGGTGACTTATGTGGGGACGGATGGAACAGCCAAATCCGTCGGATCAAGCAAGTCTGTGGCACTCAAGGTTCGTGAGTCTTTCGACACGCTTCATACCAAACAGGACCCAAAGATTGTGGAGGCCGTTTGGCCTAATCTATCTTCATCTGATCGAAATATTCGATTTGCCGCCCGCATCGCGCTGGAGCACCAGCCCATCGCCTCCTGGAAGGACAAGGCGCTGAATGAGTCCGATCCATACGCTGCATTGAATGCGCTGATGGGCCTCATCCGCAGCAGCGGTGGTGACAAAGCGCTGCAGCAGCCGGTGCTGGCCGCGCTGAACAAGATCGACTTCAAGGCGCTCAAAGGCATCAGCCGCGTAACCCTGATCCGGGATTACATGCTGGCCTTCACGCGCATGGGGGAGCCAGATGCGGCGACAAAGGAGTCGCTGATCAAGCATCTTGCGCCCCTGTTTCCCACGAATGATCCGGCCTTGAACCGTGATCTGTGCGAGTTGTTGGTCTATCTCGGAGATCCGGGCATCGTCGCCAGGGCTGAGCCGCTGGTCAACGGCTCGCCCACTCAGGAAGAGCAGATCGACTATGCTCGCATCCTTCGTTTTGCGAAGACCGGCTGGACGAAGGAACTGCGCGCTGATTACTTCCGCTGGTTCCTGCGTGCTGCGAACTACAAAGGTGGTGCGTCGTTTGATCTGTTCATCGGCGAGATCAAACAGAACGCGCTTGCCACAATGACGGAGGATGAGAAGCTGGCCATCAAGGACGTGCTGGATGCCAAGCCGGACGCCAAAGCGCCATCGTTCACGATGAAGCCGATGCAGTTCGTCAAAGCCTGGACGCTCGCTGAACTCAGCAAGTCACTCGGCGTTGGCCTGGAGGGCAACCGCAACTTCGCCAATGGCCGCAACATGTTTGGCGCGGCCACCTGCTTCGCCTGCCACCGCTTCAACAACGAAGGCGGTGCCGTCGGACCTGACCTGACCAGCGTGGCAGGCAAGTACAGTCCGAAGGATCTGCTGGAGCATATCCTGGAGCCCAGCAAGGAGATTAGCGATCAGTATGGCAGCACTGTTTTCACCATGCAGGACGGCAGCACAGTCATTGGGCGCATCGCCAACATGAAGGAGAACAACATGATGGTCTGCACCAATATGATGGACCCCAACAACTTCACTAATGTCGATGCTCGCAAGGTTGTGAAAACGGAGGAGAGCAAGATCAGCATGATGCCGCCCGGCCTGCTCTTCATGCTCAAGGAGGACGACATCCTCGACCTGATGGCCTACCTGCTGAGCAAGGGGAATCCAGATGATCCCATGTTCGTGAAGTAACTCTTATTTCAGCAGCAGCTTCAAAACAAAGGCCCCAGTTCTTGCGAACTGGGGCCTCCGTATGATTACGGTGGTAACCGTAAGTTAGAACTTATTTGGCTTTCTTTTCAGCGGCGGGGGCGGCGGACTTCTGCTTGGCCCAGCGCTTGCGCTGCGCATCAGCGATCTTCTTGCGAGCAGCAGCGGACATGACGCGCTTCTTTTTGGCGGGCTTTTCAGTCGTGGAAGAAGGGGTGGAGGCAGACTTGGATGAACCGCTGAGCAGTTGTGCAAGTTCCTGCTGCATGTCTTCGATTTTTTCTTGAAGAGCAGCGGCGCGGCGAAGTTGGGATGAGGATAGGATCATTTGTTTTATTTTTCGGGGTACAATACCTTGTTTATGAAAGACATAAGGCAAAGTCAAGCCCCGAACTCTAAAGCTATTCCCGTATTGGCGGTTAAAGCGCCCTGTTATAGATGCTCTGGAATACCTCCACGGCATTTGGGTCTATGATTGTGATGCCGTTTTGGTCGAAACGTGCGGTCACTGTCGCTCCTTTGCCTTCCTGCATGTACTTCCAGTTGAGGTCTCGCACTCGGGCGGCCGCATCCACAATAGCGCAGGTAATACGAGCGTCTTCGGCGGTTGGATAGAGTGAGGCCACGGCATCCCGTGTCTCTTGGGCAAACTTGACGCGGCAGATGGCCACCAGGCCTACGGTCAGACTATCCACGCCATAACCGATGTAACCTTTGCTGCCATCAGGTCGGGATACTTCACGGGTAAAGTGATTGTTACTTGTGCGCGTGCCGCCGCCCTGATTCCACCAGCGGAAGCCACGATATTGCTGGTCGCTTTCGACTTTGCCGTCAGCACCGACGATCTCGTGACCTTGATTCACCGGACCTTCAAAGTCAGCGGGAGTCACCCAGTTGTTATTAAAGCTGATCGACATGCCGTTGTCGAAATCAACGCGCACCTGCACGGCGTCGAAGGCATTGATGCCATCGCGGATCAGGCGCTTCTTCTGGCCTACCGCGGTGAGGGACACCGGCTTGCTATGGTAGTAGCTCCAGATCAGGTCTGTCCAATGCGGGCCGACGTAGCTGAAGGGGTCGCTGCTTTCCACCCACTTGAAGGTGCTGGTGCTGACTTCGAGCGGTTCTTCGAGATAGGCGGTGCCATAGAGTGGCGCACCAATGCGGTTCTGGATGTCATCGCGAATGCGCAGGTGGTCGGGGTCGTAGCGCTTGTGCATGTCCACAGCGACGATGAGGTTCTGCGCCTTGGCTGCGGCGATGATTTCATCCGACTCCTGAATGGAGAGGCACATGGGTTTTTCGGTCAAGACGTGAACTCCCTTGGCCAGCGCGGCGAGAATCGGCTGCGTGTGGAGATGATCGGGAGTTGCCACGGCCATGACGTCGAGATCTGGAAAGGCGGCGAGGATGTCATCCCAGGGCGCATCGCCATGGAAGGCGCGCGGCTCGTGGCCGGTGAGGTCCTTGAAGGCTGCAGCGGTTTTGAGGGCTGATTTCTCGCTGCGGGTGGCGACGGCGACGAGATCAAATTTTACTCCGGCGAGTTCGCGGGAGTATTTGTCGAGGCCGACACGGGCGAGCTGCCCGGCGATGCCGAAGCGCTGCAAGTCCGCGTAAGCACGCGCGTGAACATCTCCGCCGAACATGCCGGCGCCAACGAGGGCAATCTTGATGGTGGGTTCCATGGTGACTCATGGAACGCGAAGTCCGACGGCATGCAACAGGTCAAGCTGATACACGAATGCCGGTTTCTCATGTTTTGGTGAGCCTGAACTGCTGGAGAAAAAACGGCGGGTTTCCTTTTGTACCGAACCTAGCTGCTCAAGGAAGGTACGAAAAACGCGGGAGTCTTGCGACTCCCGCGTTGAATGGTTTCTCGATGAGAGACGCCTGCTTATTCAGCGGCGGCTGCTTCAGCGGCTTTCTTCTTTGGGGCGGCCTTCTTCTTGGCAGGAGCCTTTTTGGCTGGTGCTGCGTCTTCGGCGGCAGGTTCAGCTGCGGCTTCAGTTTCAGGGGCTGCGGCGACCTTTGGCACGTAGGCGTCCACCCACTCGATGTAAGCCATCGGAGCGGAGTCGCTACGGCGTTGGCCGAGCTTGGTGATGCGGGTATAGCCACCGACGCGGTCCTTGGAGGCGACTGCGATCTCTTCGAAGAGCTTCTTCACCACGTCTTTGTGACGGAGGGAGGAGAGGGCGGTGCGGCGTGCATGCAGGGTGCCGCGCTTGCCGAGGGTGACGAGCTTCTCCGCGTAAGGGCGGAGGGCTTTAGCCTTGGCGAGTGTGGTGCGAATCCGGCGGTGCTCGATGAGCGAGACCGTGAGATTCATGAGCAGCGCGTCGCGGTGATCTTGCTTGCGCTGAAGTTTGACGATTTTTCTTCCGTGTTTCATGTCCTAAATTGATTCTAAAATTCTGTCTGTGATTGATTACTCGTCTTCGTCGTCTGCGTCTGGCAGATGGCTGTCCACGAGCTTGGTGAAGTCGAGGGAGTCGGCTTCTTCATCGTCGTCGCCGATCATGCTGCTGCGGGCAAGGAGGGAGACACCACCAGGGGTGGCCTCAAGCAGCGCTGGATCGAACTTCATGCCGAGAGACAGACCAAGCTCTGCGAGCTTTTCCTTGATCTCGGTGAGGGACTTCTTGCCGAAGTTGCGGTAACGAAGCATTTCGCCTTCGGTCTTCATGGCCAGCTGGCCGACGCTGGTGATATTGGCGTTGTTCAGGCAGTTGGCGGCGCGGACGGAGAGTTCGATCTCGTTGACGCTCATGTTCAGGAGCTTGCGCAGCTCGCTGTTTTCTTCGCTCTGAGCTTCCGGTGCGGCTTCGAATTCGATGGCCTTGTCGTCATAGTTGACGAAGACGTCGAGGTGGTGGCGCAGGATGGCGGCAGACTGCAGGAGGGAATCCTGCGGGGTGATGCGGCCGTCGGTCCAGATGTCGAGCACCAGCTTGTCATAGTCAGTGTTCTGACCGACGCGGGTGCTTTCCACGCCGTACTTCACGCGGGTGACGGGGCTGTAGATGGAGTCGATTGGGATGACGCCGATGGGGGTGTCAATGCGCTTGTTTTCTTCCCAGGTGGAGAAGCCACGGCCCACGCGGACTTCGAATTCGCATTCGAACTTCGTCTTGCGGTCCAGCGTGCAGATCACGAGATCCTTGTTGATGACTTCGTAGTGGTTATCGTCCTTGATGTCGCCGGCGGTGACGGGGCCTTCTTTGTCGGCCAGGATGGAAAGCAGGCGGGGCTCCTTGGCATCGCTGTGATGCTTAAAACGGACCTTCTTGAGGTTCAGGATGATCTGAACGACGTCTTCGAGCACGCCCGGAAGGGTGGTGAATTCGTGTTCCGCGCCGCGGATTTTCACGGAAGTGATGGACGCGCCCTCAAGGGAGGAGAGAAGGACGCGGCGGAGGGAGTTGCCAATCGTGTGACCGTAACCTTTGTCAAAAGGTTCGGCGGTAAATTGGGCGTAGGTTTCGGTTGCCGTGGCCTCGTTTTTCACAAGGCGGCTGGGCATCTCGAATCGGGCAAGACGTACTGACATAGGATATGTGGGTAACACTAACGGCCGGGTTACCTCCGGGCGAGATCCCTGCACATCTCGAAGAGAGGCAGGCGCGGAGACCAACGGCGAATGGATGACGACTCGCAGGGGGCGGAGAGTATGGAAGCCGGTCTTTGGAATGCAACCGGGAATTTTAGGGGGAAAAGAGGCCGGAAACGCCCGGGGGCAGGGCTGGTTCCGGCTACTGTTGCGGCAGATTCAGTTCCAACTGCTCTTTGCCCCGTAGCACGGTGGCGGGGATTTTCTCCCCTGGAAGGTGGTGCAGCAGCAGGTCGCCGATGATGGCGCTCTCCGTGAGGCGCTGTTTCAGATCGCCGATCTGAACGAGAATATCGCCCTTTTTAAAGCCCTCTTTCTTGGCGGCGGCGTGGGGGCCGTACTCGCCCACGTGGAAGACGCGCAGGGCCATCTGGGTCTTATCGAGGCCCTGGGCGGCGCGCTCCTCATCGGTGAGATCGTCCATTTTCATGCCGCCAAAGGCCATCGCCCGCATGGGCCAGGTGCCGACGCGCTTGCCAATGTCCGAACTCATGCGCCAGCCGGAGGGAAGTTCGAGGGTGACGGGGGTTTCCTTGCCGCCCCGCAGGAATGTGGCGGGCAGGGAGCCGGAGTCGGGCGAGCGATGCAGAACCCAGCTCACATCGGCGATGGAAACGAGCGGTTGCTGGTTGAGCGACAGGAAGCTGTCACCAGTCTGGACACCGGCCTTGGCGGCTGGTGAACCCGCGGCGACGGCTTCGACTTTGGCGATCTCATCTGTGGCGAGGGTGATGCCGAGGGTTTCTATAGAAGGCTGCGGGTAAATCCACTCGACGGGCACGGGCTTGTTCTGGCCACGGTAGTAGGCTCGAAAGGCGTCACCCACCATGTGGCAGTGGACGCAACTGGCCACGACTTTGCCGTTCCAGTCGAGTTTGCTCTGGTACTTGCCTGCGAGTGTCGGGAACTCAACGGGCGTCTGGTAGGGCGTGGGCCCGCCCTGCTTGCCGCTCAGCGCGGCTTTGTTGGCGGGATAGCCTTGGTGAAGGGCCAGGGCGGCTTCGAGCGCTTTTTTGAAACTGGCGGTGGTTTTGTTCAGCGGGTCCTTTTGATGCAGCCAGGAGCCATAGCGTCCGTAGGTCGTGCCGTCGCCATTGAAGAGAATTGCCGAAAATGAGAGATCGTAGTCAAACTGGAAGCGGGAGAGATCGAGCGCGTTCGCATTGATGATGCGTACGCAGACAAACTGATCTAGCAGGGGCACGAGTTCCTGTTCTTCCAGAACGCTGGCGTCAATGCCCGCGCAGGACATGCAAGGCAGGCAGCGCAGCACCACGAGCAGCGGTTTGCCGGTGGTCTTCGCGAGGCGGAAACCGCCGTCGATGTCATTCCAGTTCCAGCGCGGGTCGTTTTCCAGCCGGGCCTTGTCACTTCGCACCGCGCCCTCACGATCCTTCACCGTGGCGGCGGGAGCTGCGGCGACCAAGGAAAGAAGCGAGAACAGGATTGCGGTCTTCATGCCGCATTCTGACGAACTCGGAGAGTCCGTGGCAAGCCAAGAATTTTTTTCGGCAGGTTTTTGGAATGGACAGGCTTCGGTTTTCTCCGGTTAATCGTGCCAGCTTCCCACCCACGCGCTTTTTATGTCTGAAGTCACCGCCATTTCCAAATTCGCCTGCCCGGCCTGCGGCGCAGAGGCCGTCTGGACCCCCGCTAAAAAGGCGCTGGTCTGCCCCTACTGCGGCACGGTGTCTCCTGCAGAGCTCAAATCTGACGGCAAGCTGGTGGAGGAAAATGACCTCGTGGCCATGCTGCGGGCCATTCCCGATGACCAGCGCGGCTGGGCGGCGGTGCGCAAGACGGTGAAGTGCCAGAGCTGCCAGGCCATTTCCGTCTTTGATGAAAAGCGGGTGGCTCAAAATTGTGACTTCTGCGGCTCACCGGCCATGATTGCCATGGATGATGTCGGCTCGCCGATCCGGCCTGGCAGCCAGCTGCCATTCAAAATTTCCCAAAGCCAGGTGCGTGAGGACATCCGCCGCTGGTATTCCAGTCACTTCTGGGCACCGAACGCTCTCGGGCAGAAGGCCATGACCGACACGCTGCATGGCATGTACCTCCCATATTGGACCTTTGACGCGCATGCGGAATGCCCCTGGGAGGCGGAGGCCGGGTACTATTACTACACCACCGACAGCAAGGGGAACCGCACCCGGCACACACGCTGGGAGTATGCGTCCGGTCACGTCAGCAGTGACTTTGACGATGTGCTGGTGCCAGCCTCGAAGGGGGTGCACACGGCGCTGCTCGAAAAGCTGCAGCCGTTTCCCACCTCCACCGATCTTCTCCCCTATGACCCGGGCTATCTCTCCGGCTGGGTGGTTGAGCAGTATCAGATCGATCTCGTGCAGGCGGCGGGAGATTCACGCGGACGCATGGATGGCATGCTGCGCAGCCAGTGCACCTCGCAGATTCCTGGTGATACCAGTCGCAATCTGCAAATCTCCCCGGACTACAGCGCGCAAACCTTCAAGCATGTGCTGCTGCCGGTCTGGCTGCTGACTTACACCTATGGCACGAAGACGTATCAGGTCACCGTGAATGGAGCCACGGGCAAGATCGGTGGCGAATACCCGCTGAGCTGGGTGAAGATCACCATCGCCATCGTGATCGCGCTGATCATCCTCGGCATTTTCATGGCGTCGCAGAACTGAGCCCGCGTGAATTTCCGCTTTCGAGAACTGCCCATCGCCATCGCGCTGCTCGCGATCTGCGCGTTCTTTGCCATCAAGGATCCGGCATTTCTTGGGGCGCGCAATCTGTCGCTGCTCGTTACGGAGCTTTCGATCACCGCCACGCTGGCCATGGGCATGCTGCTCATCCTGCTGCCGGGCCACATTGATCTGTCTGCGGGCAGCGGGGTCGGTTTGCTCGGCGGCATTGCGAGTGTGCTGGTGTTTCATTATCACCTGCCGGCACCTGCTGCGCTCGGAGTGGGATTTCTCTGCGGTGTGTTAATCTGGATGGCGATGGGGGCCTTCATCGTGTGCGAGCGCATGCCTGCCTTCATTGTCACGCTCGGCGCTCTGCTGATTTTCAAAGGGCTCTTCTGGCTCGTTATCGACAATGCCACCGTGCCTGTGGCACCCGGCGGGCAGAGCAATTTGTACTCGCTGCTCACCACCTACTACCTGCCGGTGCAGTTGGGCTGGCTGCTCGCGGCGGGGCTTGTGCTCGCCCTGGTCTTCACCACGCTCAGTGCGCGCAAACGCCGCATGCAGCATGGGTTTGCGGTGGACAGCAAGGAGATGGCGTTCATGCGCCTGTTCATCACCGCGCAGGCCATCGCGCTGTTTGTTCTCGTCACGGGTCAGTTTCGTGGCATCCCGCTGCCATCGCTCATCCTCGGAGGCGTGACACTGATCGTGTATGCGGTCACGCAGCACACAGCGCTGGGGCGTCACTTGTATGCCATCGGCGGTAGCGCAGAGGCAGCCATGGTATCGGGGGTGCCGATGAAACGCACCGTGATAGCGGCCTACAGCGGCATGGGGGCCATCGTGGCCATCACGGGCTTCATGCAGACCGCCTATGTCGGTTCATCCACGACGACCACAGGAGACTTGATGGAGCTCGATGCCGTCGCCGCCTGCGTGATCGGCGGCGTGAGCCTGCGCGGCGGGCGCGGCAATGTGCTGGGCGTGCTGCTAGGGGCTCTCATCATTGCCTGCCTGCTGAACGGCATGGTGCTGACGTCTGTGCAGAATCATAACAAATACATCGCCCGTGGTGTTGTGCTGATTCTCGCGGTCTGGATGGACATGCGACTTAGCCGGAGGCACTGACGAAATCATTCGTCATTCTGGTTTCGTCATTCATTCTCTCTCTCATGTCCTCCGCCACCAGCCTCCTCAAACAGCACCTTCAGCAGCGCCAGATGCTGGGGAAGACGCACGTCTCGTTGCGTCCGGGGACGATGGAGAAACTCAGCGGGCTCGGACGTCCGCCTGCGGCACGCGCCATTCCCGAGCCTGAACCGCTGAGGCCGATTGCCGGGGCGACTGCGCGTGTCATTCGCGACACACCGCCGCCGGAGACGAAAAAGGCGGAATTGCTCGAAGTCGCGGGTGGGACGCTCGAAGAAAAGCTCGCGGCGTTGCGCTCGATGGCGGAGACGTGGGAGCCTGCGCTCTCCATGAGCAGCCTGCGCAAGACAATGGTCTTTGCCGTGGGGAGTCCGCTGGCATCGCTGATGTTTGTCGGTGAAGCACCAGGGGCGGAGGAGGAAAAGCTACGCGAGCCATTCGTGGGTCCGGCGGGGCAGAAACTCACCGCCATCATCAAGGCGATGGGGCTTGATCGTCCGAAAGTTTACATCAGCAACATTTGCAAATTCCGGCCTGCGATGGACAACCAGGGCAGTGGCAACCGCAAGCCCGATCCTGCGGAAATGAAAGCCTGCCTGCCCTTTGTGCTCACGGAGATTGATCTCATCAAGCCGCTGGTCATCGTGGCGCTCGGTGCCACGGCTGCAGAAGGGCTCGGCATTCCTGGCAGCGTCGGCGGTCTGCGCGGGCGGTTTCACAGCACCAGCGGCATTCCGACCATGGTTACTTATCATCCGTCTTACCTTCTGAGGGAAGAGCAAACGGGCGATGGCATTCGTGCCAAGCGCGCTGTGTGGGAGGACATGCTCAAGGTCATGGAAAAGCTGGGTCTGCCCATCAGCGAGAAGCAGCGCGGCTACTTTCAGGCCAAATAATCAACCGACACACTCTTATGAACACGCGCTTCTCACTGCTGCTGTTGTTCACGTTGATTGCAGGTGGGGGGATGTGTGTGTGGTTTGTTCGCCAAACTGCTGTGCCGAAGCTGCCGACTGTGGCCAAGGCTAAGCCAGCACCCGCGCCGGCGATTTCGACGCCCAAGGAAAATGCCGGTGAGGCTTTGGCAGAGGAACGCCGGCACTACCGCCCCAAGCCTGTGACGGCTGCCGTGCGCCGCAAGGTGGATGACTTCATCCGTCGCTACAAGGAGGCTTCTCCTGAGGAACTGATGCAGAGCGAGGAAATGGCCTCGATGACGGAGCGCTTTGCAAAGAAAATGGAGGAGCCTGAGTTTCTGAGCGAGATGGAAAAGCGCATGGCTGCGATCAAGGCCGCGAAGGGGCGGGAGCATGGCATGCTGACCATCGGCAGCGGCAAACTCGATGAGCCGGAAGGCCGGGCCTGGCTGGAGGCGATGTTTGCCGACGACACGGATCTGCTGCTGGAATATATCCTCAACAAACTGGATGGTGCCATCTTTGAGCTGGCCTTTGATCCCACGCTGGAACAGACCGAAAGCGGCGTGTCCATGAAAGGCACTCCTGCACCGACTCCGCCCCCGGCAGAGAACAAGCTGCCTGACTGACGGGCTTGTCTTTCGCGAGGCATTTGGATTAAAGTCTTCCCATGAGGCCCAAATCATTCTCCCGCCGCGATCTGTTCAAGCTGGGCACCGCTGGGGCTGCGGTGATCGCCAACGCGGAATTGCAGGGGGCGGGGAAAAAGACGGGGCCTGTCTGTGAGGAGGGCGGCTGCTGCATCACGCCTTCAGGGGATTTTTACAACGTGGAGCGTGGCAATCCGCTGCCCTACAAGCTGCCCATCGAGAAGCAGAGGGAGATCGGCATGGTGCGCGAGACGTGGCAGCTTGAAGTCATCGCCGATCCGGCCAGCAACTCCAAGATCGAGCGGCCCATGCTGCGCAGTGACGGCACAGCGCTCACGTTTGAAAAGCTGATGGAGATCGCGAAGACGAAGGCGGTCAGCTACCTGAAGGTCATCACCTGCAACAACCTTGCCGATCCGCTGGGGCATGGCCTATGGGAGGGCGTGCCGCTGCGCGATGTGCTGTGGCAGTGCGGGCCGGTGGAAAATTTGCGCCATGTCTGGTATCACGGCCACCACAACGAGGACCCGAAGCAGATCTTCAAATGCTACCTGCCGATGAACCGCATCTTTGAAGATCCGCCCGGCGAACTGCCAGTGATGCTCTGCTACAAGCTCAACGGCGAATTCCTCACCGGCGAGCGCGGCGGGCCTGTGCGCATGATTGTGCCGGAGGCCTATGGATTTAAATCGGTGAAGTGGCTGCAGCGCATCGGCTTCACCAATGCGCATCAGGCCGATGACACCTACGCGAACGGCAACAACGACATCAACTCGTGGCTCAAGACCTTTGCACGGTTTGGTGATCTGCCGGACAAACTCAGCGCGAAGGATGAGCTCACACTGCATGGCAATGCGCAGGTGGGCATCTCAGGTCTCAAGCAGGTGCAGTTCTGGCTGCGCGATGTGAACACGCCGCTGCCTGCGAAGGACCCGCACTTCACCCAGGCACCGTGGCAGGAGGCTCAGATCGTGCCCTTTGATGGCAGCGGCATCGCGGGCTTCAAAGGCGCGCCGTTGCATCCTGTGCAGTTTGATCCCGTGACGCGCATACCCCGGCAGTGGCCCATGCGGCATACGCTCTGCCGCTGGATTGCCAAACCGGTCAAACTCGCGGCGGGGAAGTATGAACTGCGCTGCCGTACCATCGATGCCAACGGCAGCGCCCAGCCGATGCCCCGCCCTTTTCCGAAGTCCGGGAAGAACAATATTCAGAAGGCGCTGCTGGAAGTGGTGGCGTGACGCCTCATTTTTCAGTGTGACAACAAAGAGGGTGGTGTCCGGCCCGGATGCTGCTGTATGGATTCCGCATGTATGCATCCTCTGTCCCCTGGCAAGTTTTGTCGTCCAACGTTGGCGTCGGTGTCCTCACGGCAGGCTGGACGCTTGACGTGGTTTATCCGGACATTGTGGAATCGCGGAATTTCGTCTTTGATGTCATGTTTGACTCACCCTTTGCGTTCGTTCCCGTCGTGCACCTTGGTCTCACTGGATTCGACATGGACCGGCTGGAAAGCTCGCGGCTCACGCTGAAGGCGGAAAACGTCACGGAGTTCGGCTTCCAGGCAGTCATCTCCACCTGGGATGCGTCGCGGATTTTTTCCGTGGAGTTCAACTGGATGGCCATCGGAGCCTGATCACGGCTTGCGAAAACACCAGGAGCGGTAGGACAGCTCGCCTGACTTCAGCGCCTCATACACACGCGCGCCCGGCAGTCCGGCGAAGTCGCGGCCTAGAGCATGCAGAAACTTGGGCAGGCGCTGGCAGATGAGAGCCTCGCTGCGTGTGGCATTGGTTTCCATGCCGCGCAGCACTTCGGCGCGGATGTCGCGAGTTTGCACGATTTCGAGCGGCGCATTCGCGATGGCCTTTTCCCACTCGGGCCACTGATCGCGGAAGCGAAAATCAGCATAGAGGAAATGCCCGCCCGTTTTCAGCACGCGTGCGACCTTGGCAAGGAAGCCGGGGAAGTCGGGGTAGCAATGCGAGGCCTCGACATTGATCACCGCATCGAACGTTTGCGGAGGGAAGGGGAGCGACTGCGCATCTCCCTGCACAAAGCGGAGTCCGCTGACCTGATGGCGCTTCTTGCAGAAGGCGATGCCGGTGGGATTGAGATCGAGACCCGTATAGCTCGCGGGATGCAGCGTGCGCGTGAGCCAGGAGGCACCGCCGCCGTGACCGCAACTCACCTCCAGCACATCCTTGCCACGCAGATCCACCTGAGCAGCCACGTGGTGATAGAGTTGGATGCAGGCGCGGTTGGGTTCATCGGTGGGTTCAAGTTGCAGGCCGACTGGTGGGTCAGTTTCAAAGGCGTAATTCAAAAACAGCACTTCTTCGCTCCGCAGCCGCCGTGTGAGATAGGGATACCACAGCTGCCAGATGGCTTTGCGGACGGGGCCGATGGAAAAGAGGCGTTCGAGGAGGGACATGGCAGGGCAAAGCCTGCGAGGTGATGGCGGCGGATGCAACTTGCCAGTTGGCATTCATTGTGCGGGAATAAAGCTGCCGCCTGCGCCTCACACCTGGAATCGCATGCTTTGTCCGTCATGAAAGACCCTTCCCACATTCCCTCCAGCGAGGTCACGCCTGAGGAGACCTTTCTCAACCGGCGCTTCTTCATGAAGTCCGCCATCTGGGCCGGCTCCACGCTGGCCACGGCGGGGCTCTACCGCACCTTCAGTCCTCGGCCCGAAGTGGAAAATACGGGAACCGCTATCGCTACCGTGGCTGAGCCATCCGTGCAGACTGCGCTGGGGGCGGATGAAAAGGTGAACTCGTTCACCGACATCGCGGGCTACAACAACTACTACGAATTTTCGACCGACAAATCCGAGGTTGCGGCGAAGGCCAAAGACTTCGTCACGGACCCGTGGAGCGTGCAGGTTGGCGGGCTGGTACAGAAGCCGCGCAGCTTTGATCTCGCGGATCTGCTGAAGTTTGAATCCGTCGAGCGCACCTACCGTTTCCGCTGCGTGGAGGGCTGGTCGATGGTCATCCCGTGGGTGGGGTTTCCCTTGTCCAAATTGCTGGCGATGGTGGAACCGCTGAGCGCCGCGACGCATGTCGCCTTTGAGACGTACTATGACGTCAAGCAGATGCCGGACTCACGCTATGCCGGCATTGATCTCCCCTATGTGGAAGGCTTGCGGCTGGATGAGGCGATGCATCCGCTGACGCTGCTGGCCACCGGGCTGTATGGCAAGACGCTGCCGAATCAAAACGGTGCGCCGGTGCGGTTGGTTGTGCCATGGAAGTATGGCTTCAAGAGCATCAAATCCGTGGTCAAAATCACGCTGATGGACCGCGAGCCGCCCACCACCTGGAGCCTCGCCAATCCGGGAGAGTACGGCTTCTATTCGAATGTGAACCCGACCGTCGATCACCCGCGCTGGTCGCAGGCGCATGAGCGGCGTATTGGCGAGATGGGCTCCCGGCCCACGCTCATGTTCAACGGCTATGCGGAACAGGTGTCGCATCTTTATCAAGGCATGGACCTCAGCGCGGATTTTTGACCTGTATGACCTTCAGCGCAGACACCCGTTTTCACCGGCAGCTTTTTCTTTTCAATGGCCTGCTGCCCGCAGTGCTCATCCTGATCGACGGCTGGCGAGGCAAGCTGGGGGCGAACCCCGTGGAGTTTGTCACGCGTGCCACGGGCGTGCTGACGCTGGTCTTCCTTATCCTCACGCTGCTGGTCACGCCGCTGCGCAAAATGTATGGCTGGAACTGGCTGCTCAAGCAGCGCCGCCTGCTGGGACTGTATGCGTTCTTCTACGGCTGCGCGCATCTGCTGACCTACCTGGCCTATGACCGTGACTGGCAGCTGGGAACCGTGATCGGCGATGTGTACAAGCGGCCCTTCATCGCCATCGGCATGTTCAGCTTTCTGCTGATGGTGCCTCTCGCTGTCACCTCCACCAATGCCATGATCAAGAAGCTCGGCGGACCGCGCTGGGCGCAGCTGCACCGTCTGACGTACTACATCACCATCGGCGGTGTGCTGCATTACTGGATCATCGTGAAGTCGGATGTGACGTATCCGCTCTTCTTTGCCGTGGTTTTGGCGGTGCTGCTGGGCTGGCGTGTGGTGGCGACCATTAAAAAAGCGCGAGGTGCTGCACCTCGCGCTTCGTGAGATTTTGAGGTTCGCTTATTTCGCGGGGGAGGCGTTCCAGACCTTGATGTCGTCAAACCAGCCGCTCTGGCCGGCGACGCCGAGTTCGATCTTGGACTTCGTTTCATGGCCGATGCCGGGAGACTTGAGGAATGCGACGGCTTTGCCGTCGATGCTCACGCGCATTTCATCGCCCACGGTTTCCACCACGACGGTGTATTCCTTGTTCTGCTCCAGCTTCACGGGGAAGGTGGCGCTCTTGCCGGCCATGAGCTTGTTCACTTCATCCTTTTTGGTGGGGTCCTTGCGGAGCTCCTTGATGATCAGATTCTGGCTGCCTTCGCGCTCATCCATGAGGGTCACCTTGTCCAGACGGATCTGGGCGCGGCAGAGGTGGCCGTAGTGGGCGGCGGTGTATTTGCGGTCGTCGAATTCCACATCCATCATCGTGCAGCCATCGAAGCGCATTTTCACCTCCACCACGGTGTCCTTGGTGGGCACCTCCAAGCCATAGACGGCGGCATGCGCGGTGATGACGGACTTGCCATCTTTCGAGGGCGTGTCCTTCACCCGGGTCTGCGTGCCCTTGAGTGCGTTGTTTTCAAACACGAAGGTGTCCACCACGCGGTGCCAGCGCTTGTCATGCTCGCTGCTGTTCATGTCATCGGAGAACAGCAGTTCTTTCTTTTCAGCGATGGGTTTGGCGGGAATCTTGGGCAGGTCGGCGGCCAAGGCGGCGGCGCTGATGAGGAGGCACGGGGCGAGGAGGTAGCGGATGTTCATGGGCGCAATCAAACGAGCAAATCTGGCGAGTTCATGCGCCGAAATTGTTGAAGTACAGTCATCACTTGAGTTTCATGCGCTCGAAGTGTCTGCTTCATCCCCTATGAGCCAACCTGCCTGCCCGATGTGCGAGATGAATGATGTTTTGGACCACGCCGACCGCTATGAATGCATGACCTGCGGTCACGAATGGCCGAAGGAGGCCGCAGCAGACGAGCCGGATGCGGAGCGGGTGGTGAAGGATGCCTACGGTGCCGTGCTGGCGGACGGTGACATCGTGGCGATGATCAAGGACTTGAAGCTCAAAGGCTCCAATGACGTGCTCAAGGTCGGCACCAAGTCCAAGCCCATTCGTCTGGTGGACGGCGACCACGAAATCTCCTGCAAAATGGACGGGATCGCGATTGGCCTGAAGGCTTGCTTTGTGAAGAAAGTCGTCGGCTAACTGACGGACGCAGCGGGTGCGTTCAGCTTGGGATGGATCACATTGCGCCACCACGGTGGCAGCAAGACCATGGCGATGGCCCAGAAGTATCCCACCGGAAGCTTTGGAGCCTGGGGCTCTGTGGCCAGGAGGTAGTAGGGCTTCACCGCGATGTGGTGGTAGGAGTGGTGGCCGACGCGGAAGGTGATGTAGCTGGAGAAAAAGTGGTAGGTGTCCCAGGAGTGTTCTGCACCGGTCTTCTCATATTCACCGTCCGTCTTTTGCCGCATGAGACCGTAGTGCTGGATGTAATTGACCGACTCCAGTACGATGTGAGCGCCAAGGACGTGAGCCAGATAAAACAAGGTTCCGTTCAGTCCCGAGACCAGATACAGGCCGAGCAGGAGCGCCGCCTGGCCCAGTGCATAGATGAACATTTTGTTCTTCAGCAGGCCGGCGCCGCTGCACCGTTTGGCCTCCATTTTCCAGCAGCGGATCATGCTGCCGGGAATCGTGCGGAAGATGTAGGAGTAGATGCTTTCGTTCAGCCATGCGGTGTTTTCGTCATGATCCGTTCCGGCGTGGACGTGATGACTGCGGATGTGGATGAGCTTGTAGTGAGGGTAGAACAAGAAGGTGGTGAGCAGCCGCTGCGTGATCTGATCAAGGTCTTCCTTCCCATGCAGCAACTCATGAGCTGCGCCAAAGCCGATCCCGCCTAAAAGGCTGGCGCATCCGAGTAGGATGCCAATTTCCATGGCATTGAAACGATCCAGAGACATCGCCAGCCACACGATCGAGGCCATGTAAAACACAGCATACAGGCGGGTGTTCCACTGTAGCAGAGACACCTGTAATGCGGAGAAATCAGCCTTCTCATACTGACCGTCATCCTGCCAGCCGGTGAGCCAGTCCAGCATCGGCAGTGCTACCTGTAAAAAAATAATGGGCAGCATGAGCCACCAGCCGCCACCCCAGATCCCCAAGGCAAGCAGGACAAACAGGGCATGAGGCAGAAAGCAGAACATGACGTGGCGGTTGAGCGACGGCTTGGTCTGGCTTTCAGGAGTGGGGGATTCCATGAGGGCGGGAGATAGGGATGCGAATGAGCCTGGATAAAACAGAGCAAAGGTGGCAGGTAGACGTGCAATTTCCTTGTGTCTGTTCAGCCAAGATGATGCGAGCGTGTGTCCTCGAAAGCCACTAAATCTTTATTTAGCCGGGATCGTTTTCATGGAGAGTGGCGATCACGTTCCCTTTCGTTTATTGTTTCTCTGCTATGTCTGATCCAACCACCGCCCCCTCTCCTCAGCTCTTTTTTGAAACGATCAATGCTTTTCAGAAATCGGCGGCGTTAAAGGCCGCGATTGATCTTGGCCTGTTCACCGCCATCGGCAGCACAGCGGCCACGGCTGCTGAGATCGCGACGCTTTGTCAGTGCCCTGAGCGTGGCATCCGCATTCTGGCCGACAACCTCACGATCCTCGGCTTTCTCACGAAGGACGCAAATTACTATGCGCTCACGCCATCGTCGGCGGCTTTCCTTGATCAGAAGTCCCCGGCCTACTTTGGGGCGGCGGTGAAGTTTCTGCTCGCTCCGGGTTTGACGGAGGCCTTCACCGATCTCGCATCCACCATTCGGCGAGGGCGTTTGCATACGACAGAGGAAGGCACCACCGCTCCGGATCATCCGGCTTGGATCGACTTCGCCCGTGCCATGGGACCGATGATGGCGCCCACCTCGCTGGGCGCTGCGGCGCTCGTGCCGCTGGATCCCTCCCGCGACAGCCGCGTGCTGGACATCTCAGCGAGTCATGGGGCCTACGGCATTGCTCTCGCTCAAAAGAATCCACGCGCTCATCTGGTCGCGCTTGATTGGGAAGCTGTGCTCGAGGTGACGAAAGAAAACGCAGAGGCGGCAGGACTTTCTGACCGCTTCAACACCATCGTTGGCGATGCCTTCACGGTGGATCTCGGCAGTGACTACGACGTCGTACTGGTGCCGAATTTCCTGCACCATTTCAATGTGGAAGAATGCACGCGCTTCCTGAAGCGTGCGCATGCAGCGCTGCGTCCCGGCGGGAAAGTGGTGATTGTCGAGTTTGTGCCGAATGAGGACCGCGTCACTCCGCCTCCGGCTGCGAGTTTCAGTCTCGTCATGCTAGGCACCACGCCGGAGGGTGATGCCTACACCTTTGCGGAGTATGAGAGGATGCTCGCCGATGCGGGCTTCAGCGATGCCTCGCTGCATCCGCTGCCACCCACGGCGCAGTGTGCGGTGATCGCCGTGGCGTGAGCTGCGTTATTTCTTCCGTGTTTTGACATCAGCCGTCGTCGCTTTGCTGGCGGCGGGTGTGGTCAGTTTGCGCAGGATTTCGCAGAACTTCTCTCCTGCGGGTGTCACATCACCTTTTTGGGAACGGGCGATGCCGACGCGATGAGCTTCATCTGAATTGGAGAGGCGGCGGTAAACGAGCCGCTTGCCAGCGGCGCGCTGAAAGATCTCACTGACCACGGCGACGCCTCTGCCCACTTCGATTTCGGTGATTAACGAGCTCGCACCATCACACTCCGCCGCAATGATCGGGCGGAGCTGAAAGGGAGAAAAGATGCCATCGAGAATCCGGTAGTACTCGGAGTAGTCGAGACGGCGCAACGCCACCAGGGGTTCGTTGGCGACCCGCTCTACAGAAACGGATTTCAACTTCGACAGCGGATGTCCGGGCGCCATGGCCACGAAAAACGGATAGCGTTTCAACTCCTCAAACTCCAGCCCCGCAGCAGACTCCGCGCTTGGCTCGATCATGACCGCGATCTCCAGCGAGCCGTTGTGAAGGCCAACACAAAGATCATCACCGGCAAGGTCATGCAGCGTCACCTTCACACCCGGCGCTGCATAGCGAAAGGCGGCCAGGGCAGGCGGCAGAATTTCCACGGTGGGTGAGGGCGCGTAGCCGATGTGGAGCTCACCGTATTCGCCCCGTGAGAGTGCGCGCACTTTCTCCACGGATTCATCGACGCGCTTCAGCGTCTCCAGAGTTTCCGCGAGAAACAGTTTTCCTTCCGCCGTCAGTGTCACACCGCGCGGACTGCGTTTCAGCAGATCCACACCGATTTCATCCTCCAGATCCTGCACCTGCCTGCTCAGGGCTGGCTGAGCCACGCGCAAGCGCACGGCGGCTTTGGTGAAGTTTAGCATTTCTGCCACCGCTGCAAAATATCTGAGATGACGCAGTTCCATGGATGAATTTCATCATGCCTGAAAAGCATGGCTGCGCAAGGAACGCGGTATTGGGCAGGATCAATGGTAGGAATTACATCTGCAATCAGCTGGACGAAGAGTCCACAAGACGAATCCAAATCGAACAAGAAATGACATTATGAATACGATCAACACCCCGAAACTGGCAGGAAAAACAGCTCTCATCACCGGCGGCTCACGCGGTATTGGTGCCGCCATCGCTCATCGGCTGGCTGCGGACGGCGCCGCAGTGGCCATCACTTACAGCGCTTCGGCCAGCAAAGCGGAGGAAGTGGTGAAGGCCATCCAGGCAGCAGGCGGCAAGGCAGTGGCCATTCAGGCGGATGCGACTGACGCTGAGGCCACGGTCCAAGCCGTTGCGCATACGATCAAGGCCTTCGGCGGCATCGACATTCTCGTGAACAACGCGGGATTCCTCGCTGTTGCTCCGCTGGCTGAGTTCAAGCTCGCTGACTTTGACCGCTCCGTGGCGATCAATATGCGCGCTGTATTCGTGGCAGCTCAGGAAGCCGCCAAGCACATGGGTGAAGGTGGCCGCATCATTAACATCGGCAGCACCAATGCTGACCGCATGCCCTTTGCCGGTGGCGGCGTCTATGCCATGACGAAGTCAGCTCTCGTGGGCCTCACCAAAGGACTGGCGCGTGACCTTGGCCCGCGTGGCATCACCATCAACAATGTGCAACCTGGTCCCGTGGACACCGAGATGAATCCCGCCGACGGCCCCTTCGCCGACACTCTCAAGGGCCTCATGGCCGTGCCACGCTACGGTCATGCTGACGAAATCGCGGGCATGGTCTCCTATCTCGCCAGTGCAGAGGCGGGCTTTGTGACGGGAGCCAGCCTGACCATCGACGGTGGATTCGCCGCCTGAGCTTTAGTCACATCATGAAAGCCGGCTCGCTTTTAAAGCACGACACCTCACCGTCCGAAAGGCGGTGAGGTGAATGGCTGCTCCGTTACTTCGCGCCAGGGATCAGCCTGCCTTCATCAATCTCGATGTATTCAAACATGGTCGGCACCGTTCCGGGAGGCAGGCCGATTTCTTCGAGGCGTTCGTTCAGGCGCTGCGTGCCGGCATCGCGCCAGCCGCGCTTGGTCATGAAGGCATTCCAGACTTCGATCTCCTGCTCGGTGGGCTGGCGTCCGTTGGCATAGGCCCAGACCAGCAGGTTTTCGTCACTGCCGCCCTTGAGCGTTTCGGCTTCGAGTGCGGTGTAGTCGATTTTCAGAAACTCGCAGCAGCGCCAGTCAAAGCTGCCTTGGATGGCACCGCGCCTGGACTGCCAGTCTTCAGGCAGCGTGCCTGCTGCCGACAGACGAATCTTGTCCAGCATCCGGCCGAAATAGACGAGGCCGTTCACTTGATCGTAAGGGCTGCGGAGTCCGGGAATGTGGGTGGGGTAGGGGAGCGCCATGCGGGAAGAAAAGCACGGCCTGCGCAGGCCTTCAAGAAGCGGCTGCATGCGCAATGGGTTGAAGCAGCCATTGCAATTCGGGCTTTTTAAAAGTATCGGATGTCATGCGCAGTCAAAAAGTCAGCAATCGATCCCCCCGCCCCTTCAAGACCAAGAATGACCAGTGGTCGGGCGTCCGCACCCCCAAGGTTTTGTTTACCGCTCCCAAAGCCGCCGCGCCTGCTGCCAAGGCGGACGCTGCTGCCGAAAAGCCTGCGAAATAAAGGACTGGGAAGTCTGCCTGACCGTCTAAGCTCCCGGCATGAGAGCTTCCCCTGAATCTGCCGAACTGCTGGGTCGCACGCTGACCAGTACGGGTGAAACACTCGCGGCGCTGTCAGAGAAATCGCCGGTGCTGCTGATGCTGCTGCGGCATGAAGGCTGCACTTTCTGCCGCAATGCCATGTCTGACATCGCACGGTTGCGCAGGCAGATTGAAGACGTTGGCACACGCATCGTGCTGGGGCACATGGGCGCGGCTGAAGATTTCGCCGCATTTGCCGGACGCTACGGTTTGGCTGACATCGCCGCTGTGGCGGATCCTGGACGTACGCTATACAAGGGGCTGGGCCTGCGACGTGGCCGCATGGTGCAGTTGATGGGGCCGCGCGTACTGTGTGCTTGGGTCAAGTCCGCCGTGGCAGGGCATCTTCCGGGCAGGATCAAAGGCGATCCGCTCCAGCTTCCCGGCGCGTTTCTGCTGCATCACGGACAGGTGCTCAAAGGTCACACCTATCGTGATGCCGCTGACAGGCCTGATTATGTGACGCTGGCGACGCCGTTACAGGTGGCGTGAGGTTTTGTATTCACCACATTTCCGGTTGCCAGTTCCGGGTGGGTGCGGTGATCGTACTTCATGGCAAATCCTGAAAATGTGCAACTGGCCGCGAATTTTGGTCTCTTCATGCTCGCCGCCGGCGTGCTTGGCTTGTTCTGCGGGACGACGCTCGGGCGCGGTGGCATGGTGCGGCGTGCGGATGCACCGAGCACGTTTTACATCACCTGCGGCTCTCATCTGGCCGTGGGAGCTTTTTGTTATTTCGGGCAGTATTTTGCGCGGACGGTTTAAAGTGAAAGCTGCATGCCGCGATTCCTCATCATCCTCTTTTTACTGAGCCTCGGAGTCTTCGCTCAGAGTCCCACACCTCGCACGGTGATCCTGTTTGGCGATTCCATCACCGCTGGAGGCGCTTTGTCCCAGGCGCAGCGCGGTCAGCTTTGGGTGACGCAGGTGCAGCAGCAGTCGGCGGGAGCGCTCACGCTGATCAATGAAGGCAAAGGCGGGCGTCCGACGAATTCGCTCTCGGAGTTTGAGGCGATGCTGTCACGCCATGCGAAGGCGGACGCACTCGTGATTGCGCTTGGCATGAATGATTCTCGAGACATCACGCCCCAGTGTGTGCCCAAGGCGGTGGAGAATGTGCGGGCGATGATTGTGAAAGCGCGTGCGGCTTATGGCGAAAAGCTGCCGGTGCTGCTCGTGGGGCCCTCGAACATTAACAAGGCTGCGTTGGGGCCGACGAAGCCCATCGCCAACGAACGCGAGTCAAAGCTGCGTGAACTCGGCGCTGCGTTTGAGAAGCTTGCGGCTGAAACGAAGTGTGAGTACGTCAGCCTCTTCGGCGTCGTGCCAGATTCATCCCTGCTCAAAGATGGCGTGCATCCCGATGGCGCGGGGAATGACGCCATCGCCAAGGTGATGGGGGCGAAGTTGAAGGCGCTGGGCTGGTAGCTGGGCAGCGCAACACTCCGCACTTACTTCATCATCATCCACAGCGTGCTGGAGCCGTGGCCGGGTGGGAAGTCCACCGGTGTGCCGAGCTTGAGGTAGTCGGCGGAGCGGCGCTTGCCTTTGGCGCACCAGCGGGCGCTGCGCTCCAGGGTGGCTAGATCGAGCTTGGTGCAGTTCGTGGAAAGCAGGATGGCGCATTTTTGTGAGGCCACTTCCAGCGCGTCATTGAGCAGGTCTTCAAAGTGATCCTCCACCTGCCAGCGGCGGCCGTTCTTGCTGCGGGAGAAGGTGGGCGGATCGAGGATGATGGCGTCAAAGCGCTCGCCGCGGACGCAGAGCTGCGGCAGCAGTTCAGAGGCGTCATCCACCACAAAGCGGTGCTTCGTTTCCGCGATGCCGTTGAGCGTGAGATTGTGCCTGCCGCGATCCAGCGACTTGCGGGACAGATCCACGCTTAGCGTCTCCGCACCCGCGAGCGCAGCCACCAGCGAGAAGCTACAGGTGTAGGCAAAGGTGTTGAGCACGCGCTTGGGCTTCAGCGCGTGCAGCTTGGCGCGGTTGAGGCGCTGGTCCAGGAACAGGCCGTGGCTGTAGCTGGCGCCGATGTCGAGGCCGTAGCGGATTCCGGCTTCCGTGACCACCGTGGTGAGTGGCAGCGAGGCATCGCCGCTGTGCAGCACGGGAGAGATGCGGTCGGCGTTCTTCATCGGCAGGAAGCGGTAAAACACGCGCACTGGCTGCCAGCCTGAATTCGTGCACCAGGTGGCCAGCCCGGCGGCCAGTAGATCACGGGCATCGTCGCTCTTGTAGGAAAGGATCACGTCATCTCCGAGACGCTCCACCCAGCCACCGGGGCCTGAGGCGAGGCGGTGCGCATTGGTGCCTGCAGCTTCGATCGTTTTGCACTGGGCGGGAGTCATCCATGTCACGGATGGAGAGGCAGGACGTAGGTCGGGGGGGAGGTTCACTGCCTCACTCCTGCCGCAGGAAGGGCGGCGAGGCAATCAGAGTCGGCTACAGACTCTCCTGGCTTTTTTGCCCATGCTTCCGGCCTTCCATCTTGCCAAAACCTTCGCCCTTGTGGCATATAGGCCCTATCTCTGCTCATGTGCGCAGAATCGAACAATGTTCGTCCAATCAGCACCAAACGACTTTCAAAATGGACGCAGATCAGCTCATAGCCGGGAGTGTTGAAAAGCTGAATTCACGAGGCCGACAACTGACGACTGGCCTCCTGTCCGTGACGGGAGGGTTCATCAAGCTGGACATACCACCGCCGATCAGTGTGACTGAATGGGCTGCAACCATCGAGTTGTTGGGACTGACTCCGCCAGAGTTGATCACCCGATTATACACCGAAGTCGGAGGTGGGCGGGTCGGCCCATTCTATGGAACATTGTCAGCCGATGATTCTGAGACTGGTCTGGTAAGAACCTATCGGGGCCGTGTGGACATGAACAAGCGCTATCCGTCATGGTTTTGGCCGCCATCACTGCTTCCTCTTCTTGATGCAGGCTGCGGAATTTTTCACTGTGTTGACTGCACCAGCAGCGATCTCCAGGTCATTCGTTATGATCCCAATGTGTATGAGCAGCGTCCCAAGGATATGGGGCGGTGTTTCACGACCTGCTTGTTCAGCATTTACGATGTCTGGAACTCATGGCTGAACGAGACGCCACTGCCCGATAAGGCCAGGCTGCCTTGGACAGCCTACGCTGGTTTGGTGCCAGAAGGTAAGCGCCTTCAGGATCGACGGCGGAGGCCAGGCGACAGAGGTCAACTCACCATGGACTTTTAGCTGCGGCCTCATCACTGAGCGCCATTCAAGCCTGGCGTGTTATCTGTCACTACAAGGTTATCCTTTCGGCGGCCACTGTGCGCCTGCGAGTTCCTTGGGCAGCTGCTTGGGATCGGTGGGATAAATGAGCGACAGGTCGGGCTTGGTCGTGGAACCGGGGAGAAATTCGGTTTCCTCGGGTGCACCGATGATGAGCCAGAGCACTTCTTCGGCGGTGTCGTTAAACACCTGCCGCAGTTGATCCGGCCCGACGTGGACGCCGCCATGCTTGGGCACGGTGAGTGTTTCATCGCCCACGCGCATGCGGCCCGTGCCTTCGAGCACGAAATAAAACTCCTCCGCGCGGATGTGTTTATGAAGCGTGTTCGCGCTCATGGGCGGCATGCGCCAGAGGCGTGCGCCCATGTTTTCGCTGCCGGTGCGCTCCAGAAAGTCGGCGTTCGGGATGCGCATGAGATTCGACAGACGCCAGGTGAGATCATCTGGCGTGATGAGATGGAAGCCTTGCACGGGGTTCATGGAGTTGCAGAAGAAACCGCTGCTTCGCGCTTCCGCAACTGGCCGCACGCGGCATCGATGTCCGGCCCGCGTGCACGGCGCAGATGGGCCACGGTGCCATGGGCGCGGAGTTCAGAGAGGAAGGCTTCGGTTTGCTCCATGCTGCTGGGTGCATAGCTGCGGCCACGCAGGCTGAGTCCGGTGGCATTGTAGCGCAGCAGATTCACATGCATGCGCCGTCCTGCAAGCAGACGCGACAGATCGCGGGCTTGCGCGAGGGAATCGTTCACGCCATCGAGCAGGCAGTACTGAATGGTGGTGATGCGGCCGCTGCTGGCCTGGTAGCGGTCCACGGCGGCGAGCACGTCCTGCACATCAAAGCGTTTGCCCATGGGCAGCAGATCGGCGCGGGTCGCGTCATCCGGCGCATGCAGAGACAGGGCGAGATGCACGCCTAGATCGGCCTCACGCAGTTCATCAATGCCGGGCACGATGCCCACGGTGGAGATGGTGATCTGCCGCCAGCCGAAAGCACCGAGCTTGGGCGCGGCGATGCGCTGCACGGCGGCGAGCACGTTTTTGAGATTCAGCATCGGCTCGCCCATGCCCATGAAGACGATGGTGCGCAGCGTGCGCCCGGCGGCGCGTGCCTCGCGGCGCAGGTGGATGAACTGCTCCACGATCTCGCCGGAGGTGAGGTTTCGCTCAAAGCCGGTCTGAGTGGTGGCGCAGAAATCACAGCCCATGGCGCAGCCCACCTGGCTGGAAATGCAGCCCGCTGCGCGCTCCGGGTGGAAGTCCGGCATCAGCACGGACTCCACCGTGCGGCCGTCATTGAGGCGCAGCAGCAGCTTCGCTGTGCCATCCTCGGAAACCTGACGCATGGCGAGGCTCGCTGCTGCGGTTGGAAATTCGGACTGCAGACGCTGGGAGAGATCTGCGGGCAAAAGCATGCCGGGGTGCTCCTTGCTTTGATCTCCGTGTACTTCGAGGAGATTGCGCAGAACGCGCGGTGCGTGCGAGGCTTTGAAACCCTGCGCGGCCAGCCACGTGCCCAGCTCCTCGGCAGAGAGGTCGGGCAGGGGGCGCGGTGGGCGGGTGGTCAGTGGGGTCATTTCGCAGCAGGGGCGTAGGGCATGGCAGGTCAGCTTTGAGGACGTCTGAAGACTTTGCGAGCCTTTTCCACCTTGGGGCGGATGAAGCAACCGTCCGCGTGGTCATTGATGAGGCCCATCGCCTGCATGAAGGCGTACACCGTCGTCGGGCCGACGAATTTCCAGCCGCGCTTTTTCAGCTCCTTGGAAAGAGCGACGGATGCCGCCGAGGTGGACGCGGTCTGGGGTTCCGCGAGCGTCCCGGGATCCGGCTCATGCCGCCAGACAAAGGCTGCGATGGAGCCTTCCTGTTTCACCAGCTCCTGCGCACGCTGTGCGTTGTTGATGACAGCCTCGATCTTGCCGCGATGGCGGATGATGCCGGCGTCTTGAAGCAGGAGAGTCACATCTTTCTCTGTGAAGCGCGCCACGCGGTCGAAATCAAAGTCATGGAAGGCACGGCGGAAATTTTCGCGTTTCGCGAGGATGGTGCGCCAGCTCAGTCCGGACTGGAATCCTTCCAGGCAGAGCTTTTCAAACAGCCGGTGGTCATCCGCCACAGGGAAGCCCCACTCGGTGTCGTGGTAGGCGGGGAATTCCGGTGCGGAGGCACACCAGTGGCAGCGGGGTTTGCCGTCGTCGGCGGTGTGGGTCAGGCTCATGGCGGTTCAGGAGACGAGGAATTGCAGACGCTCATCTGCCATGCCGGGATCGAGCTCGTGGATCTCAGCGGACACGATGCCCTCGGCGACGAAGGGATCTTCGTTCACGCGCTGCTGCAGTGCGGCGTGCGTGGTCTGGTGCGCGAGGATGCCGCCACCGAGACCGGGCTCAAGACCGCCTGCGAGCAGGAAGACGCCTTCGGCGAAGCCGCGTTTGAGCCAGGCCTTGTGGCCGTCCATGAACTGGCCTGCCTGGCTTTTCCTGTCAGTGAACTTGAGGAAGACGATGAACATGAGGGTGGAGTGCGGTGTGGAGTTTGAAGATGGAAAAATCAGCGTTTGGTGCGGCGGGCGGGCCCAGTGCCGAGGCCGGCGAGCCACGCATGCACACGATGCACTTCCGCCCGGATAAAAGACTCATCGTGGAAGGCCTGCGCGAGCGTGGCGGTGCCCTGGCTCCAGGCCAGCAGGTGCATCGCATGCGCCCTGGATTCGCCGCCGCAGCCCAGCTGCTCGAACTGGTGTTTCAGCCAGTCGCGAAAGAGGCCGAAGATTTTGTTCGCATGCGCGAGCGCCGCGTGCTCCAGCTTGGCCAGCTCCGTGCAGAGCGTGCCCACCGGGCAGCCGTGGAGAAGGATCTTCGCGCGGTTCATGATGAGGATGTTGATGAAGCTGCTGATGCGTTCCGCCGCAGTGCAGCCCTCGGCCTCCCACTGGTCCAGCATGCCGCGTGTGCGCCGCAGCCGGAGGTCGATCACGGCTTCCAGAATGTCGTCCCGCGTCTTGAAGTGGAAGGTGAAATTTCCGCGCGTGATCTGCACTGCCGCCGCGATATCTGCGACGGACGTGTACTCGAAGCCCTTCTGGTAAAACAGACGGTCTGCGGTTTCGATGATTCGGTCTCGTGTGGTCGGGACGCTCATGCTGGCCTGATGCTGCCGAATTAGGACAAGTGTCCTAATATGTCAAGAGTCTGCTCGCACAGAAATGTCTGTGCGACGGGTGTATGAGTGAACTCATGCGAATCACTTTCGTCCCGCCGCCCTGGGGTTTGCCTTCACTTTCATCGTTCTGCCGTCCCATGCGCAGCGGGGCATCTGAAAAGTGAACCTAGTCCACGGATGAACTCCAGATGAGCCGTTGCTACGGCGCTTGGAACAAGGGTTTAAAGAGAGGCTTCAAAAGCGCCGCGCCTTCCTCGGTGAGATGGTCGGTGTCAAAGTAGAGAACGTCGTCATTCCTCATGGCACCGTAAATTCCCCGGCTGTTGAGAAAGTACTCTGCGGGGTCCAGTACCGTGGCTCCCATCTGCGCCAGTTGTTCAAAGGTCTGCTCCAGCGGGGCGCGGGACTGCTGGTGCTGAGCCTTGGTGATGCCCATGGATTCAAAGTCACCACCGCGCAAGGCGGTGATGGCTGCGAGGCGGGGCACGTCAAAGCCAGGTATGGGCACAGTTTTGAGCACGTAGACTTGAGCTCCGGAATTCATGATGGCACGAACCGTCTGGATGAGGTCATCTTTGAATTCAGCCGAGGCAGGATACAGGTCCCATCTGGCGACGATGATGACGTTCTTGATTTGCTGTTTGGCGACGAGCGCCACCACGCTTGCAGCGACTGCAGGAGACTTCTCAAGAAGGGAAACCCGGTGGGTGCTGACGTAATTCAGCACAGGTGCCGTCCCAGCATGGGCCACCAGAATGCCATGCTGCGAGAACTCCTTGCACAGAGTGTCCACTGCGGGAGCAATGGCCTTGGCATGGCTGTCTCCCCAGACCATAAGACTGACGGGTTTGTCGCTTTGGGTGGGGCCGAGATCGGTGAAGTGACCTGACAGCGTGCGTTCGGCACTGATGTCGTCCCAGAAGCCATCGTTTTGATCACCCATGGCAGCGTAGGCCAGGACCCTGGCAGAGAAGCGGGAGGGAATGCCCTTGGCGGCATCAATCAGGTACGAAAAAGCGCAAAAGACGACCGTGACAATAGCGGCAAAGGCAAAAATCTGCCGGCGTGCTCCAAGCCACCTGCGGTGCCGAAAGGGCATCTCGAAAAACTTCCAGGAAAGGACCGCCAGCAGCAGGCTGGCTAAAAGCAGCAGGATGCGTATGCCAGCGCTCAATTCATAGGCAAACAGGTACTTGGAAAAAACCAGCAGGGGCCAGTGCCATAGATACAAAGGGTATGACACCAGACCAATGAAGACCAAGGGTTTGAATGAAAGCAGCCGCCCGACGATCGAAGTTCGGGTCTCGCTGGAAGCAATGATCATGGCTGCGCCGAGGCAGGGAGCCAGCGCCGCCAGCCCCGGAAAGCGCGTGCTCTCATCATAAAACAAAACGGACCAGGCTATCAAACCCAGGCCGGCAAAGCCGCAGGTCTCGCCCACCGGTCTGCTGGCCGAAAAGCGTCCGCTGTAAATGGCCAGCAGCGCACCGATCAACAATTCCCAGGCGCGCGCTGGCAGCAGGTAGAAGGCCACACGCTGATTGTGCGAAGAATAACTCCAAACAATGGAGAGGATGAGGGATACAACTGCCCCCCCAAGAATCCAGCGCCTCCACGTGGCGGGCCTGACGCGGATCACCAAGGTCAGCAGGAGGGGGAAGAGCAGATAAAACTGCTCCTCCACCGCCAATGACCAGGTGTGGAGAAGGGGTTTGGTTTCCACTCCCGGATCGAAGTAGTTGCCGCCCTTCCAAAAGAAAAAGTTGGCGGCCATCAGCGCCTGAGCCATGACGGACTTCGCCAGAGTTTGGAAGTCTTCCGGCAGATCAAACAGCCAGCCCGCAGTCAGCACAGCCACCACCACCACACTCAGCGCGGGCATGATGCGCCGGATCCGCCGCTCCCAGAAATTGACCATGCTGAAGGTGCCCGCCGCGACTTCCTTGAGAATCAGCGACGAAATCACAAAGCCGGAAATGACAAAAAACACGTCAACTCCGACAAAGCCACCCGTGCAGCCCAGATGGGCATGAAAGAGCAGCACCGGAAGTACCGCCAGCGCCCGCAGCCCGTCGACATCAGGCCGATATTTGAAGGACGATGTGCTGGCAGTTTCTATGGAAGGCATCTTGAAATAGGCAGGTAATCTGGAGGGACCTGACTACACCTTGGCATAAAGTTACGCACCTTTTTTCACGCACGCCTGCGTCTTTTGCCCACGCTGCTGCGTGCGTGTGCGGGGCATTCATCTGCGGTGCTAGTGGGCAGCATTGACTTCGGCGAAAACTCCGCGCGTCCTCCACGTTACAGCGCTCTCATGATTACGCCTCTTCGTCTTGCCGCCCTGTGTTTTGCCTTCACCTTCATCGTCCTGCCATCCCATGCCCAGACCGGGGATGCAGACTACAAACCGGAACTGTTTCAGAGTTTGAAACTGGTTTACTCCGACAACTTCGACGGCCCGCTGAACACGGAGTTCTGGGAGGTGCGGCAGAGCACCACGTGGGCGGTCAAGGATGGTGTGCTAACCGGCAGCCCTTCCTCGCAGGAGTTTCAGGACAAGAAGAAGGCTAGTGCTGATCCATCCCACGCGGGATACAAGCCAGTCATCTGGCTGCGCAAGGTGCCGGAGAATTTCGTCTGCGCCATGCGCGTGCGCTACGATGCGAAGGCCTACCAAAAAGGCTTTCCACTCTTCGACCTCGGCCACCACATCCACACGCTGAGCTTTGGCGAGAAGGCCACGACGCTGACCATTAAAAAGAAGGTGGAGACCCTTCCCGTGGAAGAGCCGCTCTTTGCGCTCAACCAATGGCATGATGTGGTCATTGAGCTGAAGAAAGGCGCGATCCTCCTCAAGATCGATGGCAAGAAGCATGTCTTCGAAAGCAAGAACATCGACATGACCGGCCAGGCGCAGATTGACTTCAAAGCCGTCGATTTCGGCACCTGCCAGATTGAATCGGTAAGGCTGTGGGAAGGGAAGTGAGCACCGGTTTTTCTGCGGCGGTCCTATGTCAAAGAAAGCGCGCCAGGTGCCGCAGCTTTTCCGGATTCCAGATGCCATATACATTTCGCACGCGCTCGCCCATGAGGTCGAATGAATACGCGCCGTAGATTTGTCCGCTGGAAATCATGAGCATGCCGGGCTTGCCATTGACGGTGGCAAACCGGCAGGCCATGTCTGCGGGGAGCAGCCGTCGAATGCCGATCAGGAAGCGGCTCACGCGGTCAGCGTTGCGGATTGGCAGCCCCGCTGCTTTCACCTTCCCGCCACCGTCGCTATAGACTGTGACGTCCTCCATCAGCAGATCCAGCAATTGATCAATCTCCCCCGTGGAGGTCGCATGGGCAAACTGCTCCACCACGCGCCGCGCCTGATCATTGGGTAGTTGTGGTGGGGCGGGATTGGCCAGCAGACTGGCCTTGGACCGGCGGATGATCTGGCGGCAGTTGGCTTCGCTTTTGCCGACGATGGCAGCCGTGTCCCCATAGCTGTAGTCAAAGACCTCGTGCAGGAGAAACACCGCGCGCTCCACCGGGCCGAGGGTTTCCAGCATCATCATGAAGGCCATGGTTAGCGAGTCAGTCAGATCTGCCAGATGATCCGGCAGGGTGTTCGCTGCCTCCACCAGCGGCTCGGGCAGCCACACGCCGTAATACTCCTCCCGCTCACGCCGTGCGGAGCGCAGTTGATCAATGCACAGCCGCGTGGTGGCGGAGACCAGCCATGCCTTAGGGGACTGAATCTCTGCCGCCTCCTTCTTTTGCCAGCGCAGCCACACCTCCTGCATCATGTCCTCCGCCTCAGACACGCGCCCGAGCATCCGGTAGGCAATGCCGAAGAGCGCTGGCCGGTGGCTGTTGAAAAGGTCGATCAAGGTCGTCGCAGGTGGGGATGTCTTCTGGCCGTGGCTGTTCTTTCTGTCGAATGGGATTGCCCCGGACAGTCATCCGTCCGGGGCAGTCCGCGAGGCAAGCCGTGTTCTTTACTTGCCGTGTTCGTCCACCGGCGTTGAAAGCGGTGCGCCCTTCGGGTTTTCCACGAAGGCGATGATTATCGTCTTTTCCGCGCCAGGATTTTTGCCAACGATGTGAACACTGCCAGCAGGCTCAAAGAAGACATCGCCCGCCTTCAGCTTGAGCAGTGGTCCGCCTTTGATCTGAAACTCAAACAGGCCCTGCTGAACGTAGCCCGTCACCATGCCGGGATGCACGTGCGGGGGCGCTGCCACGCCGGGTTGCAGCTCGATGCGTTTGACCACGATCTCCTTGTCCTTCAGCTCGGGATGATCCTGCTTGAAGATCTCCGTGATCGTCACCGGCGGTTCGTCGGCAGGGAGGATGGAAAGCGAAAGGGTGAGTGAGGCGAGGAGGGTGGCGAGGATGCGCGATGTTTTCATGGGTAGGTTTGGGTTGGGGAGTTTTCCCTTCACCAGTCCAGACGAATGAGTCCTCGGTTTTGTGACACCGGCTGAAACAATCTGTCAATTTCCTCATGCCGAGTCGCGGCAGAAAGCAGCCCGGTTGTGCTGCAAGTGGAGTTCTGCATGACATGCTGTCCCTCACCCGTTGCAGCGCAACGGGGGCCACTTAGGCCTGTCTGACTACACGCCGGCACCGGTCACCTGCAGCAGATGCACTTGGAAAATGAGATCGCTGTTGGCCGGGATGTCACCCATGGACTGGGGGCCGTAGCCGAGATTGGCAGGTATGTAGATCAGCCATTGGTCGCCGGGCTTCATGAGCTGCAGCGCCTCTGTCCAGCCGGGGATCACCTGGTTGACGCCAAAGGTGGCGGGGGCACCGCGTTCGTAAGAGCTGTCAAACACCGTGCCATTGGTCAGCGTGCCCTTGTAGTGCACCGTGGCGGAGTCATAGAGCGAGGGTGAGCGACCACCTGCAGGCCCGGACGCCAGCACCTTGTAGCGCAGCCCGCTCGGGGTGGAGATCATGCCGTCCGTTGAAGGATTGGCATTCATGGCCGGATTGGCAGCGGCTTGTGGTGCTGGTGCGGGTTTGGTGCTCTCGCAGCTGGTCATCAGGAGCAGCAGCGTGGTGGACAGGGAGAGGGGCAAAGAAATGCGTTTCATGGTGACTGCGGTGAGTTGGGTGGTGCAGGGCCTCGGTTGGGGTGGGACCCGTGGTGCTGGAAAATGTGGGCAGTAAACGGCAGGAGCGCAACCGGGATGCGTGGTGCTGCAAGGAGATGCGAGACGGGGAAGGGTGCAGGGGGTGCTCACGCTGCGTGGTCTCAAACCTCGCCCGTTTTTGGGGAGGTTTTGGCGGTTTTGGCAGTTCGTTTTACAGGGGAGACTATTTTTTCACAGCGGTATTTGGGCGGGGGAGTGATCCAAGGGCATGCTCAATGCGAGACTCCAGGGATGCGTTCATAGAGAGAGTGTAATTAAATACCAGTCCATGCTATTTAGTAACCGTCCACTTGCCCTTTTCCATTCTTGGTTCCTCCCTTGGACATCCCACCATGGATTGGTCAGAAGGTGTGGAAGGGGGGGAGCCACCTCTCACCCCATCCACTCCCGTGGGTCCAGATGGTAATACCTGGCCAGCTCCGCGTACATTTCTGGCCTCTCATCAAACAGCTTCTGCGGTTTTTCGAAGAAGGTCTCCGTAGCCACGGCGAAGAACTCGGCGGGGTTCGTCGCCCCATAGGCATCCAGCACGGTCTTCTTGCCCTCCTCCGTGCGTTGCAGGAAGTCGGCGTAGTTGTCATGGAACACGTGCGACCACCTGCGGTAGGCCCCGCTGCTGGGCAGGGCAGGGGCTCCGTCGGTCGGGCCGTCCTCGTGGTCCAGCTGATGGGCAAACTCATGGAAGGTCACGTTGTCGCCATTAGCAATGTAGCGTGCCCCCTGGGTCACGGAGTCCCAGGCCAGCACCACCGTGCCCCAGTGGGAGGATTCCCCCAGCCGGTACACCTCGCCCTCGCTGACGATGCCGTGGGCATCCATGCGCTTGCTCACCGAACTGAAGGTGGTGGGGTAAAGGTACACCGCACTCAGCTTCGGGTAGGGCCTTCCCTCGCGCTGGACCACCAGCAGGCAGGCCTGCGCTGCCACCGTGAGTATCATGTCCTCCTTCAGCTCCAGCCCGCCACAGCCCTCAAAGCGGATCGTCGAGATGAACTGGGCGATCCTCTCGTGAAGCCGCAGCCGCAGTTCCTCCGGCAGCCTGGCATACAGCGGTACGTTCTTCTCCAGCAATGCGATCCATTCCTCCTGGAACACCACCGTCTCCTGCGTCTCCCCACCAAACAGAGCCTTCAGTTTCTCCCAGATCATGGAGCGGAGGGTAATGCATTCGGACTGCTGTGCCAGAGCATTCGCAGGCAGGAAAGAGTAGCCCTGTTCCTGTGGAACAGGCAAGCGCGCCGCAATGGCAAGCAGTGGGAGACCATTGTGAAATGTGGGCGATGCGCAGCCGTTCCTTGTTGCGCAGCAACAAGGCTACTTTAGGCAAACCTCCCGACTTCCCGTCACGAAAAAAATCTCACCATGCCAGAATGAACTGCCAAAACCGCCAAAACCCCGTTTCGTCGGTGCTATTTTACGATCGCCACCGCCTCCCGTTTCCTGTACCCTCTCATCCACCATGCCTGTCCATCTCCCCACCCCATCCCGGCGCACGTTCCTGACCCAGCTCGGCGGAGCGGTGGTCTGTGCTCCGGCACTCCACGCGGCAGATGAGCAGCGGGTGGACCCGGACAGCATCGCCATTCTCAACGACACGCACATCGCCGCAGGGCATACGGCCAATGCGCCCATCCCCACGCACCTGCGGGAGACGGTGGCCTGGCTCGTTGCGCAGGAGCGGCGGCCTGCAGCCGTCATCATCAATGGCGATCTCGCCTTGAGTAACGGCCGGCCCGGCGACTACGAGCACTTCGTGCGGCTCATCGCCCCGCTGCGGGAGGCCGGCATGCCCGTGCACCTCACCCTGGGCAATCACGACGACCGCGAGGTGTTTTATCAGGTGCTGCAGGCTGAGAAATCAGCGGCCCCGCCCGTGGTGTCGCGCCACGTCGGCGTCGTCTCCTTGGCCAAGGGCAATCTCTTCCTGCTCGACTCGCTCAAAACCGTGGGCCCCCGCGTCGTCGCGCAGGGCCTGCTCGGCCCCGAGCAGCTCGACTGGCTGGGCCGCATGCTGGATGCGCAACCTGGCAAGCCCGCGCTCATCTTCGCTCATCACAATCCCCGCCTCGGCGGCGAGGAGCGGCATTTCCCCGGCGGCCTGGAAGACTCCGAGCCTCTATGGGACCTCCTCGTCTCACGCCCGCAGGTGAAGGCTTATATCCACGGCCACATTCATCATCGGGATCACTTCCAGCATCGCGGCATCCACATCTTCAATACCCCCGCCACTTCCTACGTCTCCAATCCCACCGCCAGCACCACCGGCTGGACGATGGCGCAGCTCACCGACCAAGGCGCGGAATTCACCACGCTGACGCATGAGAAAACGAATGTGTGGAATGGAAAGGTGGAGAAGGCGGCGTGGCGGGCTTAGGCTCTGCTTCCAGAGGCGGAAGTCACCCCAAGTTTCATGATGAAGGCTGAGCGGGGTGCGTGGCGGTTCATTCCCCGGATACTTGCATCAATGGTCCCACGTGCACGGAGCCTTTTTGCTCACCGGAGTGACGCACGGCCTGGGCGTGGTAGTAGGTGTTGCTTGCCATGCTCTGGTGATCGTAAAGGAAGGGTGTGTAAAGGTCTGGACTGTACTGCTGCAGGGCGACGCCATTGTTCATAATAAGAGGACCAACAACTCCCGGCGCGGATTTGAGCACCGTTCCGGTTTGGACCATCTGGATCTTGGGTGGATGAGCGCAGGCGGAGAGGCTGGCGGCGAGACCGGTCAGAGCGAGTAGCATAAGATGATGTTTCATGGTGGTAGGTGGTGAGGTGTTGTAGATGGAGGTTTAGACACTCATTTCTAACAATTGACTCAAAAGGATCGAACCCAAACCCAAGAAAGAACGTCTTCACGCCCCCGAAAACAAGGTCAGGGACTCCATTACGGCCATATGCCTGGCTGCCTATGTGATCCTAGCTCACGACTATCCACCGCCTGCTGACTGGGGCCTCAGTCCGGGGTTGCACCTTTGCATAAAGGGCGCGCTGTCAATTTTCAGCTCCTGCGCCTCTCCTCTCCGTCTCCCGGTTCATCACCTCGCTGAAATGTTGGGTGACGCATTTCGGACAGATGCCATGGGTGAATTGGGCCTCGGATCGTGAGGTGACGTATTCTTCAATCTTCTGCCATTCTCCATTTTCGTCCTGAATGTCTTTGCAATAGGCGCACGTCGGCAGAAGCCCCTCAAGCGTGCGGACGCGGGCGCGCAGGGCCTGGGTCTGCGCAGACAGCTTGCCGCACAGAAAAGTGATGAAGAGCAGGATCGCGACCCGCAGGATGCCATTGATGATGGCGACGGGCAGCGCATACGGAATACCCCAGGCATACTGGATGCTGAACCGAATGAGGCACAGGACGGCCCCCAGCCACAGGCCGGTGCGGAGGCCGCAGTTCCACGCCATCAGCGCGACTGGAATCACAAACAGGACGGGAAAGAAGACAACAGGACCCGCCAGGAAGTCGCAGCAGGCCATCAGCAGGGCAATGCAAAACAGCACCCGCCAATCGTTCCATGGATACCTCTCGAAAAAGTATTCAGACGGAGGTTGAGGGGGAGGTCCATTCATGGCTTGGGCCGCTTAAGAAGCAACGGAATAGGTGCTGCACAAGAGCAGAGTCACGCAGGTGACTATGAATCAGTGACTAAGGGAGGGCTGTGGATTTCCATCGGGGAACCACGGCGGGTGAAGATTTTATGAACGCGAATGTTTGCGAATGGTTGTGAGTTTTCGCGAAAATCTAGGATTCACAGCCATCCCATGAGCAGTTCCGAATGTGGCACCGCACGCCAAAGGGCCTCCGAGCCCGCAGCAGGTCGCAACCACGCAACGGGCAGCGTTTCACTCCAAACACCGCCAACACGAGGGGCTTCGGCGGAGAAAAAGAGAGGGATGCAGGGACGCAGCGGTGCTGTGCGTGGTTGGCCGAGTGCTGCAGACTCGGAGATCCGCGTGCCTCAGCCTGCATTCCAATCATGCCGAAACCTACCACCATTCGGTCCCCCTTCCTGGACTTAGTTTCTGACGTACTCTGCCTTCCACCTTTAAGCCTTAGGGCAGGGTTAGTACCCATGGAATGCCCCACCGCCACACGCTAGCCTGAATCATCGACTCGCCCGCATCTTACCCCCATGAAACGTTTCATCCCATCCGCCTTCGCCACATTTGCCATCCCATTCCTGTCGATGGCGCAGACCTCCGCGCCTCCTCCAGACGAAGAAAAGCCCCTGGTCCCGAAAGCACCCGTCCCGGTACCTGAGACCGTCGTGCCTGCCACGCCTCCCGTGGTGCCACCTGCTGAGGCACCCCCTGGCCAGCCCCCTGCCGCAGTGCCTGCTGCGCCGCCTGCCGGCGTGACTCCGGACAAGCTTCCAGCGGTTGTGCCCCCCGTGCCTGAAAAACCTGAGACACCCAAATTGGACCGCCCCGGCCCTCCTGGAGACAAACGCCCGGGTCCTCCTGATGCTAAACGCCGTGGCGTGCCCGGAGCCAAAGATAAACCCGAAGCGCCCGAAGACCCAGTCACGGCTCCAGGCACGGACAAGCCTTCAGCACGTCCGGGTGAAACCCCTGGCATGCCGCCAGCCAACCGCGGAAAGGACAAAGGAAAGGACAACGGAAAGGAGCGCGGAAAGGGACCAGCTAATCGCGACACGCCACCTGCCACCCCCGAGACTCCAGGCACGCCGCCTGCCATGCCCGTCACCCCAGTAGCCCCCGGCTCGCCACCGACCACCACCGAGACGCGTCCCCTGCCTGGCAAAAGATCCACCGATCCGCAAGAGCGGGGCGGTGACCCTTCGCGGCCCCCTACGCCCGCCCCTGGCGCTCCGATGCCTGCCACGACCTCTGCTCCCGATGCCCCCGGCAAGTCAAAACCCGCCGAACGGCCCGAGGGGCGCGAGCGGCCTGAACGCCCCACCGCTCAGAAGCCGCCTTCGCAAGAGACTGCCAAAGTGCTTGAAGATGAGCCAAAGCGAGACCGTCAGGCCGACGCCGCCCAGGCGCGAAAAATTGACAACAAGGACGATGCCAAGCGCCTGCTCCTGAACATCCTCGGTGCCGGAGCCGCTGCCGTGGGAGTTGACTCCAATGATCGTCGTGACTCTGACCCAAGGCGTCGCCCAGGCGGCCCAAGGCCTGGCTACCGTCCCTCCGTCGAGGAAGTGGGCAGAACCCAGCAGGACCGCGAACGCACCGTCACCAGCATCGTCGAACGATTCCAGGGCCGCGCCCCGCAGGCTGCGCCTTCCGGCAGCCGCTCACGCGACCAAAGAATCTTCCAGACCACGGAGACTCAGCGGCGCACCCGCTTTTACGAAGGGAACCGCCGGGTGATCCGCTACTCCTCCATGCAGGAGATCCCACCGGTCATCGTCGCCTCTCAGCAGCTTCAACGCGTCCAAGTCCTGCCCCAGGCTCGAAGCCCCTACAGTGTCAGGCCCCCGGCCCCGCAGCAGGGGTATTACCAGAACGCCATCCCCCCTTCCTACACCACCGGCGATGCCTATGCGGTCTCCTACAGCGTCGATCCTGAATCTGCCATCAGCACGGATGCCATCCTTTTCCGCCAGGGTTCCACGAACTTTGCCGACGCCTATTCCTACGACCTCGTCATCGACATGGCCGATGCCATGAAGGCACCGGCCCTCGCCAACGAGACCTTCGTCATCGAAGGCCATGCCTCGGCCGAAGGCGATTATGGGCAGAATCTCCAGCTCTCCCAGGAACGCGCGGAGCGCATCTCACGGGAGCTCGTGCGTCATGGCGTGAGTGCCGAGCGTCTCATGCCCGTGGGCTATGGTGAAGCCGAAGCCGCCAGTCCGGCCGATGCCAACGAAGCCGACCGCCGTCTGGACCGCAGGGTCGTGGTCTTCCGCATGCGCTGAAGCATCCCTCCGCTCGGGCATCGGGTGTCCGAATGGAATGCCGGGCATCTGTTTTCTCCAAAGCAGCGCGTGCCGCAGGGCTGGTAGGGATGCGCTGAGCGCGTCCGAAGTCTCGGGTCTGTGGCGTCGCGGCGCTGGCAAAGGTGCGCCGTCCTTGGAGTGTGGAAAGGCGGGTGGTGGGGGCGCTGCCGCCGATGGTTTGCAGGTGTGAAATGCCACCACCGATGGAATACAGCCCTGCATCTCAGCCTCACCGCTTGAGGCTTCAACAGGGCTCTTTTTAAACGGCGGATGGCAGTGGCTGTCAGCGCAGCATGGTGGCCCGGCGGACCTCGTAGCCAAGGGCCGGATTCGTGGCGCTGTGCACCGCCAAGGGGGCCAGGGGAGTCAGGGGGCCCACGTAGACGGAGCCGCTGCCAGCGCCAGTGGCTCCATGCCGGATGGCCTGGGCGTGGTAGAAGGCGTTGTCGTCCAGACCCCGGTGATCGTAGGCAAAGGGCGTGTACAGCTTCGGGCTGTACTGCTGCAGGGCGACGTTATTGATCGTGTAGAGCGGGCCGTTGACGCCCGGGGGCTGGACGATCCGGGCGGTGTTGACCCACTGGACGCTCGAAGGAAAGGCGCAGGCGGAGAGGCAGGCGGCCAGACCGGTCAGGGCAAATAGCAGAAAATGACGTTTCATCGTGAAAACTGGTTGGTGGTGGGTTGGGAAGGCAGTTCTGACACTCATTTCTAACAAAGGACTCAAAAAAGATCGAATTAAACTCGGTGACGAAAGACGCGAGGGCCCCTGAAAATCATGTAAGGGCCACCGCCAGCAGGCCTCTTACTTTCAACTGTGGTTGATAGTCAGTGCTCAGCTCCCCTGCCGCAGCGGCTCCGCTCTCTAGATCGTGAGGTCGTCGAGGAAGCCTGGGAGCGGGGGGCTTGTGAAAAGGGGGAATGCGATGAGGGCGCAGCCCACGCTGGGACGAAGGATTCCACGGACGTGCACAGCGCATCCCTACCCTCCAGAGCAACGCGTGCCGCAGGGCTGGTAGGGAACCGCTGTGCGGGTCCGAAGTCTCGGGTCTGTGGCATCGCGGGCGCTCAAAAAGGTGCGCCGTCCTTGGCATGTGGAAAGGCATTGCATGCTCCCTCGTAGGATGGGTGTGGCGACAGCCCGCCCGTCTGCGAGCGTGCCGCAAACGCCATGGCCCGCGAACGTCCTCGCAGTCGGGCGGTTTGGCGAAGGGGGCGGTGAGGCGTGGGAAGGCCATGGACGCCAAACACACCCAACCTACGGCCGGAGCGCCGCGCTACTGGGTGACGCGGCTCGCCCGAGCCGACGGTTTGGAACTTCAAAAATCACAAATCAAAAATCGAATGTTCGACAATCGTCAATCCTCCGGCTCCAGGGCGTCGTGGGCGTGCGTGATTGACGATTGATGAACAAGGATTGCTGATTTTTGAAGGGGTGTCCCGCCCCCTACTTCACCGGCTCCGCGCTCCAAATTTTGAGGTCGTCGAAGAGGCCGTCTTTGCCCATGCAGCCGAACTCGACCTTGGACTTCGTCGGGTGGGCGATGCCGGGGGACTGGAGGAAGGCCACGGGCTTGCCGTCGATGGAGGCGCGCAGGGTGTCGCCCACGGTTTCGAGCATGAAGCTGTGCCAGGCGTCGGGATCGAGGCTGAGCGGGAAGCTGGCGTTTTTGCGGCCCTTCGGCGTCGGGGGCTCGCCGGTGGCGCCTTCGGGCCGGGCCACGGCCAGGCCCTTCTAATCCACGAGGGTGAGACGGTCCGCCGCGATGCGCGCCATGCAGAGGTGCCCGTAGTGCGAGCCGTTGAACTTCCGGTCGTCAAACTCCGCCGTCACGGACTGCGCCCCGCCGAGCCGGAAGCGGAACTCGATCACGCTGTCCTGCGTCGGGATGTCGTTGCCGATCACCGCCTGATGCCCTTCACCGGCGGCTTGCCGTCCTTTGCCGGCGCGTCAAAACGCATCTGCGTGCCCTTCAGCGTCCCGTTCTCCAGGGAAAACGTCGGCACCACGATGGCCCAGCCCTTGTCCTTGCCCAGCTCCGCCCGCTCAAAGTCATCGGAAAAAAGCAGCTCCTTCTTCTTCGCCGTCGGCTCTGCGGGAATGGCAGGCAGCTTCGGCGCATCAGCGGCCAAGGTGGAAGCGGTGAGAAGGCTGGCCAGGGTGAGGAAGCGGAGGTTCATGGAGGAGAGGGAACGCGAAGTACGCGGTGGTTTGTCAGCTTATTGAGCCTTGCTGGCCGTCTTCTTCCCAGCTTTGCCATCACTCAAAGTGAGGCGCTGCCGGGCGCGGACGACGGCTTGGTGGAGCTTTCGTTCGAGCTGTTTCTTCGGCAGCAGTTGGGTCCAGTAAGTCGCCACGTGGATTCCGCTGCTGGCGAGTTCGAGCAGCTCGACGTGCTCATCGTTCTTGCCCGCGCAGAGGATCATTCCCAGCGGCGCTTCTTCGCCCGGCTCCACGGCGTGGCGTTTCAGCCAGCCGAGATACAGCTCCATCTGCCCTTTGTCCGCCGCCTCGAAGTCGCCGAGTTTTAAGTCAATCGCCACGAGCCGCTTGAGTTTCCGATGGTAGAACAGCAGATCGAGATAGTAGTCCTTGGCATCAATCTGCATCCGCTTCTGCCGCTCCAGGAAGGCAAAGCCGATGCCGAGTTCGAGGATGAAGCTCTCCACCTCGCGCAAGATCGCCGTCTCCACGTCCTTCTCGGCATAGGTGTCCTTCAGCCCGAGGAAGTCGAGGATGTAGGGATCGCGAAAGACGAGGTCGGGCGTGAGCTTGTCCTCGCTGCGCAAGGCGGCGAGCTCCTGCTTGATGAGCTTGTCCGGCTTCTTCGAGATCGCCGTGCGCTCGTAGAGCATGCTCTTGATCTTCTGCTCCAGCGTCCGCGTGCTCCAGTTTTCCATGCGGCACATCTCGGCGTAGAAGTCGCGTTGAAGCGGGTCGTCGAGGTAGATGATGCGACGAAAATGGGTCCAGCCCAATTTTGCACTCAGTGCGTGCACTATTTCCCGCTCTGAGAAAGCTTCCGCGAACCGCATCATGTTAAACAGGTTTCGCTTGGTGAAGCCGGGGCCAAACTCTGCTTCCAATTTTGCACTCAGTGCGTGCACAATCTTTTCGCCATAATCAGCCCGCTTCTCTTGGAGAATCTCCCGGCGAATGCGAGTGCCGATCTCCCAATAGAGGAGCGTGAGACCTGCGTTGACGGTCCGGGCAACGGCTTCGCGGGCGGTGAGGATGAGATCGCGCAGGTCCGAAAGCAGCGGCGCGGCAGGGGCGGCGGGTTTGGGAGCGAGCGTGCGAGGCTTGGGCTTGGCGGGCATGGCTCCGTCAGAGTAGCGCGGTCAGGCGGCTTCGGGAAAGGTGAATTGTCTCCGCAGTGCGGAGAGAGTCCACGTGCCGTTCTCCACCTCAAACGTCGGCACCACGATGGCCCAGCCCTTGTCCTTGCCCAGCTCCGCCCGCTCGAAGTGATCGGAAAAGAGCAGCTCCTTCTTCTTCGCCGTCGGCTCTGCGGGAATGGAAGGCAGCTTCGGCGCATCAGCGGCAAAGGTGGAGGCGGTGAGAAGGCTGGCCAGGGTGAGGAAGCGGAGGTTCATGTAATGCACCGGCATCTTTTTTCGTTTAGCCGCACTGTGCAACTCCTCCCATGCCCTCGGTCTCATCCCCTTCATCCCCTTCACCACCGTGAAGCATGCGCGGAATGGGAAGGGGTGTGGAGGGGGCGTTAATTAAAGCAGAGAAGGAACCTCGCATATCCCTAGCCTTGCCTTCGTGCCGGGAGCGAGCCTGGGTAAATGAGTATAAATCCAATCCACGAGCGCACTGCCATCAAGAACTCGAATATTATTGTTGTTAGCTCGTTCCAGCAGCGCCTCACTTACTGAAGCAGAAGTAAGAAACGCGAGGTCAAAGTCAGGGTCTTCGGGGTTTGACAGGCGCTTCAGTTCGTCGAGTTGGTCGATTCCCCATTCCCCTGAGATTCCCTGGTGGTGTTTCACTTGGATAAGCAAAGTTCGAGAAGTGAACAAATCAGATTTGATGCCTTTGACGTCCGCGTCTGCAAAGCTTGCATATGCTCTTTTGCTCATGACATGGACTTCCTCGTAGCCTTCGCATTCGAGGAGTTCCTTTACTAGATGCTCGAGCCCACTACCACCTGTTCGCAGGTATGTTTTTCCTGATTGAATCCTCCCAAGCAGTTCCTCTTTAAATTGTTTTTCCAATTCAAGATGCTTCGACTTGCTCTTGTTGGCGTGATCAAAAGAGGTTCCACTTTCTTGATTCTTCAATAGCTCTTCGATTTCGGTGTCAAATTCTGACAGTTCGTTCACTGTCATTCCTCTAACGTTAATCCGGCGTTGAAGAGCTTCGGTGAGCTGTTCCCTCAGAATTGTGATCGGGTTGCCTGCGGCGTCCCGTTCAAACTGCACTTGGCGAAGGTTGGCTCGATCTTCTTTATAAAGTGCTTTGTCATACAATATGCCACCATGAGCCACGCCAATTGCTACACGGTAGGGAAGTGGCACCAAAATCACATCGCCTTCATTAATACTGTGAAATCGCCGAATCTGATTGGCCCGCCTGCCAACTCCATAAGAAGAATCAATTTCCTTGATCAATTGCTCGACTTCCGAGTACTTCGAAAAGTTAAGCTCACTCCAGCCGACTCCCACCAATCCTTTGGATACGAAGTGTTCAGGTGTGCGAACCAAATAATAGTGACGTTTATCTGACATACAGTTAAAACTTAGATGATTAGAATGACTGTGTTATTCTAATCCGGGATCATTGTCGAATAGAGGGTTCACAAGAATCAATTGCCTTGCCAGGTTGGACAATTATTCTTCTACTTGATGGCTGCTAGCTTGGTGTCGAGCTTCTCGAGCTCTTGAATTAACAAGGTTACAGTCGCCTTTTCGGTTACTGGATCGATCATCTGTTTTGTCTTGCCGGATCGATGAGCGACATCTCCACGACCACGGCCAAAAGAATTTAGTGTGTTCAGTAAAGTTGTATCAATTTCGGCCACTTCGAGTCCGACCGGTAACAGAAGAGGCAATACATTTTCTTCTTTGATGCCGTTGTTGTGGTGCTGAGTTTTTCTCTTGAAATGGGAGCATGCTTTGCTTAGTCGAGCATTACATGTGTCGTGCCCCTCCACAGCTTTTTTAGGCGTGCCTTGACTTGCTAAATCAGAGTAGGTCAGCACAGCAATTAATGGAGTATTTGGTTTTTTTGATTTTTGGTATTGACTGTAAGCTCGGTCCAATACTTCGATTGCCCTATCTTCCAAAAACGATTCGATTTCGGCATGGACCAGCAGGCGATATGCTCGCATCTGATCACACTCTTTTCTGGTATAATCTCCGGTCGTTCGAGTTGAAGGCATAAAATGCCGTTCGATCTCGGAAACGCGCGATCTTAGATTGCAAAACCGTCGTGACGCGGACATGGCGTTAGCGGAATTTGATTGATCCGTTCATTTGATACGGAATTGCAAATGAGATAGCTAATACGTTGCTCAAAACGTCGCCCCACAACTGCAGTCGGGTGGCAGTCTCCGAAACACTTTTCGTGGTAGATTCCACTGCTTTAACGAATGCGGGGGTATTGGCGCAGAGATTGATGAATGCGCTCTTTATCTCCACCCGCTTTGAAAGTATTAAATCTCTGTCAATGCGCGCGAAGTAGAAGACCATGACATCAAATACCGCACGATTAAACCGTGTCTCAAATTCGCCACCTGACCATTTACGAAACGCCTCGCGATGTCCAAAGACCTCTAACGTTAAGACCAGCGCTGTATCAAGCTGCTGCGCGCATTGACGAATTTCTTCCTGATCAGTGGCCCAGCGCTGGTTGAGGTCGAAGCACGCGTGATCGAGAAATTCCTTCAAATTGCCTGAGTAGACTTGGAGATACTTCTGGAATGCGAAATATCGAATAATCAACTCAACGTCTCGCATCCGAAAATCTGGACCGTCCTTTCGTAAAACTGTCTGTAAGGCAGTGCATTTAGCCGAAAAGTCATCAGCGAACTCGAGAAATGGGCCGGGATGAAGCGCCTGACGGAGTTCCTGAGGGGAAAGGGGAACGCTGCCAGTGTTCAGTCGCAGGAATACGGCAAAGAGGAATTTTTCATTTGGCCAATTCTTTAAAACTGTAGTGCGTATCGATTGGTTTTGAAAGGCATCTAATTCGGCAGAAAAATCCGGATTTTCTTGAAAATCCTTATAGGACAAGCCATTTAGGTCATCCCTAATCGCGAGACCACGAAGAGTGAAAGGCTTATATTCGGAATCAGCTTCAGCGCAGAAGCGCCGTATGGTCAAAAGACGCTGTTTTCCATCAATGACAATATACGATCCTCTTTTCTCCTTTCGCTCGGCTAAGACAATTTGGGGGACTGGAAACCCCAATATCAAAGACTCGATGAAGCGACTTTTTTTCTCTACGTCCCAAGCTTCTCGTCGCTGAAATGACGGATTCAATCCGATGTTCCCGCGAACAAGTTGTCCGAGTATGGTTTCAGCTGTCCAATCAGTGGACCAAAGTACTGCAGACGAAACCGTTTGCTTCAAGCCCGAAGCAACGTCCTCCTCTGTTTCTGCTCCAACTTTTGCAAATTCAAGTTCGTCCTGCTCAAGGCTCATATTGGATTAAATAGTAAATTATAAATTTTCGTAAACAACTTAGTCAGATTCGGCGAAAGGCCTCGCTTTTTTCTCCATATATTTTTGGAGAGCGTTTTCCGCGGGTTCTGTGATGCTGCGGTGGCGCTGTAAACCGCTAGCGCAAAAGATGGCTCTAATCTGGTGCGCTGGCGGGTGGGGAGGGCTAGGATCATGCGGCAGGCGGCCTCGTGGATGCGCACGCCCATGAGGAAGCGTTCGGCTCCGCTCTTGGCCATGAGCCGGGTGTGAACGAGGGCAGCGATGTCTGCGGCGGTGTCGGTGGAGATTGAGACCGCTGAGGACGGTCGCCAGAATAGGTCATAGAGGTCTTATAAGACTTATGGGTTGGAGGGGAGGCTGCCGGGGGCCTGCGCGGGGTGTCAGTCTTGCTTGGGAGCGGGTGGCCTGGGTTTGCGTGGCTGGGACCGCCGCTGGTTCCCGTTCGTGGGACCAGGCGGCTTGGGTTGGGGCGGCTGGGACCGTTGCTGCTTCCGGTACTCCACGCGGGCCCGCGTCATGCGCTCGCGGATGCCGCCTTGTTTGACAAAGTCCTTCTCAAGGCGGCGGCGCTGCTGGTCGAGGAGATAGTTGGCCTGGTGGATGAGGCAAAGGGCGATGTTGGCGAGGACTTCGGGCGGGCGGGTCTCGAAGAAGGCTCGGTAGGTTTCGAAGGATTCACCGGGTTTCCTGCCGAGTCTGCGGACGTAGAGCGCTTCTTTGGAATCTTTCTCCCAGGTGGCGTAGTCGCGCACGCGGAGGAAGTCCTGGTAGTCGAGCAGCAGTTCTTCCAGGCTGGCCCGGGCGACGTTGATCAGTTTTATCTCGGTCTCCGCTGAGACAATGGAAGCTTTGCAGCCTTCTCCGATGTTTTGTTTCCCGGAACGCGCGGACTGCACCATCTGGTCGATGGTGCGGTCTCCTCGATGGAGGAACTTGTGGCAGAAGCGGAAGGTGAAGTCGTAGATGACTTCCGTTTTCTGATAGGAGAGGAGCTTCTGGTAGTTGCCGGTCTTCGGAAGAAAGGGCGGTGGGTCTTCTTCGTCAGAGGGCATGGGATGCGGCGGGGTGGTTAAGGACTCCGGAATAGGTCCTATACGGCATATAGGACCTATTTCTGGCTCTGGGGCTTATGAGGCGGTGGCGTACACCTCCGCCCCCGCTTCCACGAACTCCTTGCTCTTCTCCGCCATGCCCTTGGCCAGCGCTTCCTCTTCAGAAATCGCCTGCTCCGCCGCATACTTGCGGACGTCTTCGGTGATCTTCATGCTGCAGAAGTGCGGGCCGCACATGCTGCAGAAGTGGGCGGACTTGGCGCCGTCTTGGGGGAGGGTTTCGTCGTGGAAGGAGCGGGCGGTGACGGGGTCGAGGCTCAGATTGAACTGGTCTTCCCAGCGGAACTCGAAGCGGGCTTTGCTGAGGGCGTTGTCGCGATACTGGGCACCGGGGTGGCCTTTGGCGAGGTCGGCGGCGTGGGCGGCGAGTTTATACGTGATGACGCCGACTTTGACGTCTTCCTTGTTGGGCAGGCCGAGGTGTTCCTTGGGGGTGACGTAGCAGAGCATGGCGCAGCCGTACCAGCCGATCATGGCGGC
>DLGZ01000074.1:0-4668 GCA_002482965.1 Verrucomicrobiaceae bacterium UBA7681
GCGAGGGCGAGGGCGAGGGCGAGGGCGAGGGCGAGGGCGAGGGCGAGGGTGAAGGTGAAGGTGAAGGTGAAGGTGAAGGTGAAGGTGAAGGTGAAGGCTCAGGCAGGTAATAATCCCCAGGTGGGGGGGCGGGGACGGGTTCATCCACGGCAACCTCCGAAGAAGCCGGGGGCTTGCTTTTAAAGGCGGAGGTCGTTTGATCGGTCTCGATCTGCGGCCGCGTGTTCCGCGTGCGGATGATGACGTTGTCCTGCGTGATGCCGTGGGACACTCGCACTCCAGGCGTCTTGGAGACCCATTGCCGCGACAGCCAGGAGCTGCCGGGCTGAACGTTGCCGATGGAGCTGCCGGGTTGAGCGTTGCCGATGGAGGCGGTGGGGGATGCCATGGATGTGGTGGTTTGTATTATGACGTGCTTTCCCGGTCATCAATCGGTGGCAGGGCCTCCACGAGCTCGCGGAACCAAAAGCCGCTGATGTTCTGCGTTGAGTCCTCCACGGGGTAGCGCTCCCAGTCCGTCATGGGTGTGGCAGGAAATTCCTGCGCCACCAGATCTCCGCTGATCTCTGACTCGGGTGTGCCTGCGCCAAAAATGACCTGCCCGCTGGTCTGATACCTGGGGAAGCGGCAGCCGGGGTGCAGGCACTCGGGGATGCTGCCGCTGGAGCCGTCAAAGCTCCAGTTGGGCGAGTCGGTGATGGGGGTGGGGGAGCGGTTGTCGCGCCGGGGCCAGGGGACCTCGGAGAGGAACCGGCTGATTTTAAACCAGGTGGGATATTCCGCGCCATCGCGGATCTTCATGCGCGGATGGGTGCGCGCTGCTGTGGCGACGGCGGTGCTGTCATACTGCGCGGTGAGCGGCAGGTTGCCCTTCTCAAACCACAGCTTCAGCAGCACTGTGGGCCAGTGGTGCATGCGCTTGACCCAGGAGGTCTGAAAGGGGGTGTTGCGCTCGGCCTCGGTGCGTGTTTTGCCAAAGATGAAGGTGCGCTTTTGATAGTCTGACTTGAGGGCGTGTACCAGGGTGTAGCCTTGCAGGGACTCGGGTATGGCCTCTGCCCGCTTGATCCACTGCGGGCAGTCGCTCCAGTGGAAAATTTGTGCATTGAAGTCCGGGAGTTCATCGTGCGGACCTTCCTTGGCGGTGACGGTAAAGGCGCGCTCTGCGGGGTTCGGCGTGTCCACCCAGTCGAAGTTGGAATTGATAGAGGGCATAAGATTAGAGGGAGGAGGCATGAGATTATTCGCGGCGCTGAGATCCCCAGCCCATCACATCCGTCTTGCGGAATTTATAGCCCAGCCCGTTGCTGGAGATGAAGACCACCCAGGTGGTGGTCTTGTCATACTGCCGTGGCGCTGCTCCCGCTGCGGAGTCAGACAAAGACCCGAAGGTGGGGGTGATGTTGACGGTCTGCGCGGTGTATCCGATGGTTTCCTTGGTGACGACGACCTTGGTGAGATGGCCGGGCGCGGTAAGCTGCCCGCCAAAACCATTGGAGACGGAGCCGCCGCTGCTGTTGCCAAAGACGGTTCCCGAGGATGAAGCTGAGGACGAATTGTCCACCTGGACCGTGGTCTGAAACTCATTGCGGTAAGGCTCCCCTTTTTCCGTGGTGCCCTCCTCGGCGAGCTCACCCGTCCACATCGGGACAAAGCCGTCCCCGCGCCCGCCCTTGAGGTAAATGTAGGTGTCGGTGGGGGTGGCCGTCACATAGGTGAAGAGGCTGTTGGCCGAGCTCGTCCCGGCGGCTGCGATGACCTGCACGCTGGCCGTGCCTGCGAGGCCCGCCGGGGTGGTGCAGGTGATGGTGGTGGCATTGAGCACTTTGAAATTCGTTGCCGCCACGCCGCCGATGGTCACGCCCGTGGCCCCGGCGAGGTCGGTGTCTCCGGTGAAGTAGGTGCCTGTGAGTGTCACCGTGGTGCTGCCTGCGGACGGGCCGATGGGCGGGGAGATGCTGGTGACGGTGGGCAGCGCCAGCACATAGGTAAACGAGACCGTGTCCGTGCTGGGGCCGTTGAGTGTGGTGACCACCACGTTTTGCACGGTGCCCGCGCTGCCCACCGGTGTGGTGCAGGTGAGGGTGGTGTCATTGACGACGATGAGGCGGGTGGCCGCCACGCCGCCGATGGTCACGCCAGTGGCCCCGGTAAAGCTTTGGCCGGTGATGGTCACCGTGGTGCCGCCTGCGGACGTGCCGCTGGTGGGGGAGACTTCGGCGACGGTGGGAATTGTCAGCTCATAGGTGAAGAGGCTGTTGTCCGCATTGGTGCCGCCTACGGTCGTGACCACCACGCTCACCGTGCCCACACTGCCTGCGGGGGCGATGCAGGTGAGGGTGGTGCTGTTGATGACGGTGACATTGGTCGCAGGCACGCCACCGATGGTCACGCCACCTGCCCCGGTGAAGTTGGTGCCAGTGACGGTCAGCAGGGTGCCGCCCAGCGTCGATCCTCGGGCGGGAGAGATGGCGTTGGCCGAGGTGTCTGTGACGGTCGGCGGGGGCTGCACATAGGTGTAGAGATTGCTGCTCGTCGTCCCGCTGGGGGTGGTGACCGCCACGCTCGCCGCACCTGCCGTGCCCGCTGGTGTGGTGCAGACAATGCTTGTGGCACTGATCACGGTGACGCCGGTGGCCGGCACGCCGCGAATGGTCACACCGGTGGCCCCGGTGAAGTTTGTGCCGGTGATCGTCACACTCGTGCCACCCGCGAACGAGCCTGCGAGCGGAGCGATGTCTGTGACGGTGGGCGGTGTCAGCACATAGGTGTAGAGCGTGTTGGCTGCATTGGTGCCGCCAGGCGTGGTGACCAGCACGCTGGCCGTGCCGGCGCTGTGCGCGGGGGTGGTGCAGGTGAGGGTGCTGTCATCCACCACGGAGACGCTGGTGGCCGGGGTGCCGCCGATGCTGACGCCCGTGGCCCCGGTGAAATAGGTCCCGGTGATCGTCACGCTCGTGCCGCCATTGGCTGAGCCGCTGGTGGCCGTGATCGTGGCGACGGTGGGAGCCAGCACGTAGGAGTAGAGCGTGTTGGCCGCATTCGTGCCGCCCGGTGTGGTGACGAGCACGCTGGCCGTGCCCGCGCTGCCTGCAGGCGTGGCGCAGGTGATGCTGGTGCTGCTCACCACCGTGACACTGGTGGCCGCCACACCGCCAATGGTCACGCTGGTGGCCCCGGTGAAGTTCGTCCCGGTGATGGTCACACTGGCACCGCCGCTGAGCGGGCCGCTGGAAGGCGTGATGCCGGAGACTGTGGGTGCTGCCGAATAGGTGTAGAGAGTGTTGCTCCCATTGGTGCCGCCGGGGGTGGTGACGAGCACGCTCGCCGTCCCTGCGCTGCCCGCAGGGGTGGTGCAGGTGATGCTGGTGCTGCTGACGACGGTGACACTGGTGGCCGCCACACCGCCAATGGTGACGCCGGTGGCCCCCGTGAAGTTTGCGCCGGTGACCGTCACACTCGTGCCGCCGCTGATCGGGCCGCTGGAAGGCGAGACGCCGGAGACAGTGGGCGCTGCCACGTAGGTGTAGAGGGTATTGGCCGCATTGGTGCCATCCGGTGTGGTGACGAGAACGCTGGCAGCCCCTGCGCTGCCCGCAGGCGTGGTGCAGGTGATGCTGGTGTCGCTCACCACGGTGAGACTCGTCGCTGCCGTGCCGCCGATGGTGACGCCGGTGGCCCCGGTGAAGTTTGCGCCGGTGATCGTCACACTGACGCCGCCGCTGAGCGGGCCGCTGGACGGAAGGATGCTGGAGACTGTTGGAGCTGGCATGGTCAGTTTAGGCGATGGTATTTAGTGGTATCAAAAAACGGGTGAAAAATCAGGCGGCTGCGTGTGTGGGTGCGGTGGGGCCGTGCAGGTGGCTCCAGGCAGGGGCTGCTCTGCGCCCGTGTGGAGGCCTCAGCTCCTTTCCGGCGGCAGGAAGGCCGCGCCGGGGGCGGGCGCCTCCGGTGCCTTTGAGGCAGGGCCGGCTGGCTGTATTGGACAATGTCATACTATGGTATTGGGTCCGAATTTGAATAGTCAAGCGCATGATTAAAAAATATGTTTCATCAGCGCCGCGCAGCCGCACTGGCGGCTGATGGCGAGGGGATTGTAGCGGCCGTCGGCGGTGTATTTGCCGCAGCGGTACTGGTCGGTGAAGGACCACAGGTAAGGGGAGGGGACGCCGCGCCTGCGGTAGCCGCTGCCGTTGTAGTTTTCAAAGGCCACCAGCGCGTGGCCGGGACTCCAGTCCGTGATTTGATCAAGGCCGTCGCACAACAGCGCATCGCGTGCGGACTCCTCCCAGGTGAAGGGTGGCGTGCCCGCTACCGGGCGGCCCTTCGGCACCTGCACGGTGCGCGCGGAGAGAGGATCGCCATTGTGCAGATGCTGGTGAAAACTCAGCCCGCACTCCATCGAGTGCAGGATGCCCACCACCCACCACGGCATGCCGGTGAAATGCGCCGCCACCGCCTCATAGCGTGCGCGACTGGCGAGGATGCGCGCCGCCTCTGCCCGCACCTCCGCCGCGTGCTCGGGCTTGATGACGCAGTCGTGGAACTGGGCGGTGTAGGTGTCGGACAAGGCGCTCATGGGATGAGGGGGGTGTTTAAGGCTGAAGGTTTGAAGTGATGGAGTTCGCTGCGCTGAGTTAGTCCTTCTTGGTTCATCGTTCTTGGTTC
>DLGZ01000074.1:4742-22048 GCA_002482965.1 Verrucomicrobiaceae bacterium UBA7681
TCTTGGTTCATCGTTCTTGGTTCAAAGGGGGCGCGCAGGATGCTTTCAAATGCTGTGGGCGTCGGGTGGCCGGAGCACGGCTTCAGAAAAGTTCATCGGAACCAGGCGGCGGTGGTTTGTGGCCCCGCAGCAGGTGCATGCCCCACAGCAGCAGACCCACCGCGGCGATGCCGATCAGCGCATTCATGGCGTGACTGCCGCACCGGGATTTTTCGGTGAGATCTGCTGAGACAGCACCTTCTGCAGTCCGGGGATGTTCCGCACCTCCTGCGCTGTGATGGCGGCCACCGCAGCGCTCGTGCTGCCACCGGAGATGAGCAGCGCGCCGCCACCGGCCAGCAGGTCCCTTTCCACATCACCGATGATCTGCGCCTGCACGCTGGGCGTCGTGATTTTCAGGATGGCCGGATTCGTGCAGGAGCCGAGCCCCATGAAGGCCGTGATGGCGGTGGTGACAAGGATGAGTGTGTGGGTTTGCATGAGTTTGGTTCTTGGTGTCGTCATGGGTCATAGATTCAGTTCTTTTGGCTCGTCATTTCTCGCCGCCGCCCCGGGCCTCCATTCTTCACTCTGAACAGTGGTAGAATATGGTATGCGATGGTCTGCGAAAACATTCTGACTGATGGCCTGCATCATCGACTCAAAGCGCGGGCCGCGCTGCAGCCAGGTGGAGTGGCCGCAGGAGTCGTCGCTGTGGTCCGCCACCACCTCGGGGAAGAGCGCGGCAAACTCCCGCCCGCGCAGCCCCAGCGAGCCGTAGCCCAGGCCCAGCCAGCCGAGCAGCGGGCGCGTGGCGGCGGCAAAGCGCAGCGCGCCGTCATGGCGGCTGCCATAGATGTGAATGCGGCGGATCAGCCCCTCGCGGATCGCCTCCGCAAAGTCCTCCTCATCCGCCGCCGGGGAAATCAGATGCGCCGCGTCGATCTCCGCCCCGCAGGCCTCCAGAACCCGGGCGATGAGGTCGCACCCATTGCTATGCCCCACCAGCACCAGTCGATAGCCCGCCCGCCGGTAGTAGCCCACCTTTTTGGAAATCTCATCCGCCCGCTGCCGCTGGTGCATGCGCCGCAGCAGCGCGCTGCACGAGTACTCAAACTTCTCCGCCACCACCCCGTCCGGCAGCCGTGTGTTGATCCACGTCACAAACCGGTCCGTCCATCCCTCCGCGTCACCAGGATTGTTGCGAATGCCATTGATGGCGATGTAGCAGGTGCGGGTGTTCATGGTTCAGATCTGAATTCCAAATTCTAGGTTGCTGGTTGGCTTCATTCAGTGCAACCACGGGTGTCATTCCATCCTCGTTGCGTGAGGGCGATCGTTGTAGCCGTCGTGCCTGCGCGTGCTAGGAGCTGCGAGCTTGATGAGACTTGCAGTTCCACGTAGCAATAAGCAGCTATGCCGTTATTCCCACCAAGGATCGCGGTTGATGCACCCGTGGCAACGCCTGTCATGGAGTTCGTTGTATCAAGTCGAAGTGTCCACACACCAGCGGCAATTCCTGAAAGCCTGAAAAGGCCAATAACAGATGGCGGGGATTTCACCGTGAACAGCGTGTCTGAGCTGGTCGGAATAGACCCCGTGTAATCGGGGGCGGAAGATCCGGTGTTCAAAATCACCTGGTCACCCGCCTGCACGAAAGGGGTGATGCCCGCCGATCCTGTCAGGGTTCTCACCCATCCAATGCGACGCTTGGCCGTATATCCGCTGGGCAGGGTCGGCAATGTCGCCGCAGTGGAGACAATCACATCAACCGCGCCGCTGCTGGTATTCTTAATAGCCCATACGGAGTAATTCGTGTTTGCGCTAAAAGTGAGGCCAGGTAGCAATCCTCCGTTGCTCGTGCCAGCCACCCAGCTTGCACTGAGATCTTTGGTGATGGCACCCAATGAAACCATGTCATAGGCATTGGTGTCATCACGGCATACCCCGGAGCTAATGTTCAGCAGAATGGTGGAATTGTAAGCCATCGTGTACCCCGCTAGGTAGCTGCGGGGCAGTCCGATACTGTCTTCTATCGCATCAATCGCCGCATTGATCTTAGTGCGCGCCTCCAGCCCGCTGTCGCCATTGTTCAGAGTATCGAGTGACATAAGTTGTGTAAGTTCAAAGTTAAGAGTCCTTCCAGCTTGCCGCGTCATCCCAAACGCCCGTGTCAGCCCACGCGCCGTTCGCGAGAATCCATGGCGTGCCACCCGCCAGTCCCGAAGGAGCCAGTGCCAGAGAGTGAGAGTGTCCGAGTCCGATCATGGTTTGTGGTGTAAAGTGGTATTGCTGGCCTGCATGGCGGCGTCTCGCAGGGCGTCAAAGCTCAGCGTCTCCAGCTTCTCCACCCGCTTCGTCTGCAGCTCGATCAGCTCCGCGATCTGCTGAGCCTGGTTGTTGAGCGCATCGCTGAAGCGGTTCACCGTCTCGATGCCCTTGCCCCACACCACGCGCAATATCAGCACAATGAACCCCGCCAGCGCGATGATGAACCCGATGAGCACCACATGCAGCGGCTGGATCGCCAGCTCCTGCGGATCAATGCTCGCCAGCCGCACATACCACCCCGCCACCGTGGCCGCCACAATGCCCAGCGCACTCACCGCCGCACCGATGATGCAGGTGGCCAGAGAGACAGGCACCTCGAAGTGAGAGGGATCGAGCGGGAGTTTCATACAATTGGAAACCATCCGTTGGTGGAGGCATACCACGTCCCCTCCGAGTGGTAGGTGAGTGTGGCCTTGTCCCCATTTAGGCCATTGTTGGTGATCGAGCCACCCGTCCCCGCCGTTACTCCGTCAGTAAGTATCTGATCAGAGCCATTCGGTGTAAGAGAAATATAAATTGCTCCAACTGCAATGATCGTGAGCGACATGCCATCCTCAATGGCGGGGAGGTTAATGCCGGCGTTGGCAGGTGCATAAATGATCCCATTGCGACATTGATCTGGGTTGAGAATCACATAATCCGAGGTTATCAACGCCTTGATCCCTCCCGGCGGCGTCGTGGCCTCAATCAATGCCGCCCCGGCCGCCGACAACGTAAACTTCCGGTCAGCACCGCCCTGGGTGCCGTAGAGCAGTCCTCCGGTGGCAGGGCTGGCGGCGGTCAGTGAAGCAAGTGTTTTGTCAGACATAATGTAGTAGAACGTGGTATTCAGTGAGAAAGAAGCAGAAAGCCCGATCCATCCGCCAGCAGCAGGCCGCTCGTGCCGTCCGCCAGCAGCAGCACATCATCCGCGCCACCCGGCGTGGAATCGCGTGTTTGCGTCAGGGGCAAGCCAAGTCCGAGTGCGATCATGGCGCCGTGGGTGGGGTTAGAGTGATGAGCATCTCCTGCCTGCCTGCCTCCGCGCGATCAGGTGCGTTGACGCCTGCAGCCACACGGCAAAGCCGGGCTGCGAGAGGAGTGTGTTGAAGAGCTTGGGGGTGTTCATGGCAGCAGTCTGGCTATGATTGTTTTACCGCGATATCGTCTGTCATCTGAAAGCAGCGGCCACTGCGCAGTGTGGCGGCGGGTTTGCCGTGCTGGACGTTTTGCTGGAGGGTGTCTGTGCTCACAGGGGTTTGCATTTATGTTGAGACTGGGGTGATCACGATGACGCAGCCCGCGCTGCCGCTACCTCCAGCGCCGGAGGCATAGGCATCCAGCGAACCTGCGCCGCCACCGCCACCACCGCCGTAGTTGCCACCACTGCCTCCATTGCCACCAGGGCCGGTTAGGCTGCTGCCCCCGCTGCCCCCGCCAAAACCACAATCGTTTCTACCCGCAGTATTCCCGCTTGCGCCATTGCCACCACCTGATGTGCCGCCAAGCCCACCAAGAAATTGGCCGACGGGGGTGGAACCCTGCGCTCCGCCGTAGGCACCTTGCGCGGCTGCATCCGTAGCACTCATTCCGGCACCACCGGCCCCACCTGTGGGCAGACGCGAAGTGGATGTTGCACCGACGCTGCCAAAACCGACGGAGCCTGCCCCTCCTGCAAGACTGGGCACCGCTACCGTGTTATAAATCTGACAGGCACCAGCAACGGCTGCTCCTGCAGTGCCACTTGAAAGAGTGCCGCCGAGCCCTGCCTTTCCGCCGACTGCTGTCAGGCCTGCGAACGAGCTTGCTCCTCCATCCGATCCATTTCGGCCGGCTGTCGTGCTAGTCGTCACGGATGCCCCGCCAGCCCCGCCAGCGCCAACGACGACAGTTTCGGAGGAACCAAGGTTTGCAACGGCGAGGTGCATCTTGACGACACCAGCGCCACCACCACCGCCACCACCGTAGCGATTGTTGCCCGTTGGAAACCGAGCGCCACTTCCCGCACCGCCGCCACCACCGTAAATGCGGACTTCGGCGGAGCCGAAAGCTCCCGCAGGCTTTGTCCAGGTGCCGTTTGAGTTGTAAATCTGGATGTCGAGTCTGCCTGAGCCGCTGCTTGCGTTCACCGCCGCAATCGCCGCATTGATCTTCGTGCGCGCCTCCAGCCCGCTGTCGTCATTGTTCAGAGTATCGAGTGACATAAGTGTGCTGAGTTCAAAGCTAAGAGTCTCTCCACCTTGCCGCGTCATCCCAGACCCCCATGTCATTCCACGCGCCATTCGCGAGGATCCATGGCAGCCCACTTGGCCCCCGTGGAGCCAGTGCCAGCGAAAGAGCATTTCCGAGTCCGATCATAATGCCGTGGGTGGGGTGAGAATGGTTTCTGGGGTGGCATGCACGCATTCCCGCAGCCACCAATGCGACGCAGGCGAATTTTCAGTAGGGCTGTCTGCCGCAACAAGCGACTCCTGCGCCGCACCTCTAAACGCTGCTATTGTCCCAGCACTCACCGCATCCAGAATCTCCGCAGGAATAATGATGCGCAGTCGAGTCATGCCATTGTCAGGTAAGTGGTGAGGTCAGCTGCGGTGGCGTCATCCAGTGGTGCTTTGAAGCACAAAGCATGACGGAAGCCGCCCTGCCAAAAATTATCAGACCCACCAATGAAGGCGGTGGCATCTCCTGTGGCCCAGCTTCCTCCGCCAGGATCTGAATATGAAAACCCAATGTTTACCCCATCCACGAACAACCGTTGACCCAATGGGGACTTAGAGAATCTGATCACATGCCAAATACTGTCCTGTACTTCTACGACATTGCCTACATTAAGGAGACTCGTGGAATACCAAGTCAGTCTAGGATACGAAGGTTGAGTCAAAAATGCGGTGTTTTGCACGCCGAAGGCCGAAACAAACAGATTGTTAACCGAAGCCACAGAAGGCGGAGACTTCACCACAAACCAAGCCTCATAGTTCCCGTCTGGCCCCCACAAAGAACCATTAGTCATCGCAAACGACGCGTTGTCATCCACCCCGTCGAAAATCACCACTCCACGCGCATCCCCATCATCCGCCGCATACGTCGGCCTCGCCGTCGCGGAAGCCGTCGCCGTGTAAAGCCCCTTGCGGCCTGCCCACGCACTCACCGGATTGTCCTCGCCCACGCTCGCCAGCGTCCGATAATCAAACCACTCTGACAGCGCCGGGATGTTTAACGGATCAAACGGTGTTGAAAGCGGTCTTGAGGGCGCCAGAGAGAGTGTGTGGGCTTGTCCAATTCCAATCATAAAATCAAAGCGCGACGATGTTCGTTGCCGTGGTGTTCGTGGCATTCACCCGGCTGGTGACAATGGGCAGCACCGCCCCAGCCGGCACGCCCACGAAGGTCACGGCCACGCCGTTTTCATTGATGGCTGCCACATTCCCTGTGCCACCCACATACAGCGCGCGCGCCGGGCCGCCTTTGATGGGGTGGGTGTCCGACGGCGTGACCGTGCGAAAGGACGAGTTCGGCACCATCTCCTGGAGAGCTCCGGGGATGGACATGGGATCAAGCGGTGTGCGGCGTTGTGAGGCAGGCATGGTGTGCGGTGTGTTAGGGTTGAATTAGAAATGTTGATTGAGTGTCGTTGCGGTGTTCTTCAGGTAATCGTCCTCGTCCTCGTCCTCGTCCTCGTCCTCGTCCTCCTACTCGAACTCGTCCTCGATCACACCACGCCGCAAACACGGCCCGTGTGGAGGAGTCATGGAGCATGGGAAATCTGGAGTATCGGAGCGTCTCATGGTCTGGTGATCTATTCGTCTTGGCTTGCGCATCAGAGTCTCTAAATAATCACGCCTGTCCCGGCATACCACTAGGTGGTATTGGCGCACCCGGCGCTTGCTGCTGCTGCTGCTGCGCGGCCGCCTGTTCTTGCTGCTGCTGCAAAGCCATCAGCCCCATCAGCTTCTCCGCCTCCTCCGGCGGCAGCAGCGGCAGGCAGCTTTCCAGCGTCACCACCGGCTTGCGCACCATCTCCTCCGCATTGGCAAATTCCAGCGCCTTCAGCGCCTGCACCACGCCCACGCGTGCGCCCACCTTGTCCGTCTCCGGCATGCCCGAGTAGCCCTGGAGCTGCTGCATCATCACCTGCGCGCCCTGCAGCTTGTTCTGGTTTTGCTCCTGCGTCAGCAGCATCTGCACATCAATGTCCAGGTCTCGCACATGATCCGGGGTGATGGTCACCAGCTCCTTGTTGTGCCCCTCGCCCCAGACAAAAGCCTCCGCGCGGTCAAAGTTCGCGTAGTGCAGCTTCACCGCATAGCTAAAGCCCCGGCCCTTCGATCTCCGCAGCCGGCGGATCGGCTTCTTCAGCAGCACCGCCGCACGGCTAATGAGAGACCTGATCCCCGTCGCCGTGTTCGACTCCGGCACGCCCGAGAGGTCCCCCTGGCTCGCACTCGTGATCCCACTTCGCAACTGCGCGATCTGCATCCCCGTTTGGAAAAGCTCCAGACTTCGCGAGTCCGCATCCGGCAGGATCGCAAACTCGATGCAATCCGCCAGCCGCTTCCCCGCCTTCGGGCGAATGGTTTTGCCAGGGCCGATCACCATCGCGCCGCCGTCCTCATCCGCCTGCAAGTTCTCCTCATGCACCGCCGTCAGCGGATTCGCATGCATCTGATTGCGAAAGTTCACCTGATTCCACAAGTTATCCGTGCCCGTTTGCAGGTAGGAGTACTTCGAGAAAAATCCCCGGCCATAAAGCTTGTGCGGCACCGGCTCCCACACATCACACTTAATCGGCAGCTCAGCCTTCGGCGAAATGTTCGCCAGATAGTCCGCCCAGATGATCCAGTCCTCATGGTAAGGCGGGAAGACCATGCACATGCGCGCCTCCTTGCCCGTGCCCGTCACATCCGCACGGATGTACGCCTCGATCAGCCGCACGCGAGTGTTCAGCAGCTTGTCCGCCTCCGCCTCGCCCAGCGGCTCATCCGCAGGTGCGCACGTCACCGTCGCATCCGCCGTGCGCTCGCGCTGCGCCTCCTCATCACTGCAGATCCGCGTCTCCGCGCAGCGCGCCAGCCGGATCGCATCCTCCTTGGACAAATGAAAGCGCCGCATCGCCTCAAACGTGCTCATCTCCACGCTCACATACACATTCGTATGCCGCAGATCCAGCTCCGGCGCATCCTCACGAAAGCTGATGTCATTGAAGTGGATCGGCACCGCCTCCACCCCCTGGCGGATGATCGTCTGGCGCGTCTCATACGCATCCTTCCACTCCAGCTTGCCCTTCAGGCGGCGGCGCAGCCTCTTCACCTGCGCATCGCTCGTCACATACTCGCCCTGCGCATCCATCACCGGCTCACCGTCCGCATGCAGGCACGGCGTCGTCGCCTCATACTCATCCACATCCGTCGCATACAGCGTCTTGATAAAGCACTCCCCTAGCGTCACCGCCTGGTCAATGCCCAGACACTGCGCATCCACAAATCTTCCATCGCGAAACGTCCACTGCAGGTGGTGCTGGATGTCATCCGCCAGCTTCTGATCCGCCTGACCCACCGGATTCGCCGCGAACCACGGCTCCCCGCCATAGATGTCCTGCTCCGCCTGCGCCGCTGCAAACTCCGCCAGCGAAGCCACGATGTTGATCGACTCATTCGTCAGTTCAAAGATGCTCTCCACATCCTCCACCTCCGCCTTCTCACGGCGGGCCCGTGCGCGATGGTCAAAAATATCCTGCGCCTCCTGGCTCCACTTCAGGCGGTTCGCCCGCCATTGAACAAGGCCCGCATCATAGCCCGCCTTCTGCGTCCGCGCCCACTGCACCAGCCGCACCGCCCGCACACCACCATCCGCCGCCAGTGCATCCTCCAGCGGCGTCTTTTTCTTCTTCCTCACCAGCGCCGCCTTCGCGCGCAGAGCCGCCACACTCGCCGCCGCTGTGGCCTGGGCCGGCGTCTTGGCATCAGCAGACGAGAAAGAAGAAGGAGGTGCAGGGAGCAAGCGCATGCGAAAAGAGAAAATCGAGGTTCAAAAAGTCATTTGAATTCCCCCTCCGAGTTCTCCACTGCGTCAGGCTGTCTGCCTATACTCCTTGGGTCTGAATTTCGATTGGCAAGAGAAAATGTTTTCTGCGTGCGAAAAAAAGTACTGCCGTCCTTTAGCTGCGTTCCAGATCGCAGGCCCTTCGCTCCCCAAATTTCCATCTTTAAGAATCGGATAGTTTTGTGCAGCGCAAACCCTTGCCATCCGAATCATTCCCCGCTTGGATAGGAAAATCTCCAAATAGCACGCCAAGCAACAAGCAACCTCTTTCAACCCGAGCACATCGCGGCATGACGAAACAGAAAAATCAGGCTCTCAGCGAAGTCGACATCTGCGACCTTTTCATCACACCGGCGGTCAAAGGCTCGGATTGGGATCAGCCCACCCAGATCCGTCGCGAGTTCAGGCTCACCCCAGGGCCAGTCATCGTCCGTGGCAATATGTCCTCGCGAAACAGGAAGAAATTTGCTGACAACGTCCTGCTTCGGGAAGCCGGTGTGCGGATCGACACAACCAGCGCCACCGCCAAAAATAGAACTCCGCCATGCTCTAACCACCGAAAAATGAACGAATTAACAAGTGTGCAAGTGCATAAATACACAAGTGCATATTCAGCCTTGCAATGATGCATTACACAAATCATAATATATTTAACAATACCCCCCACGCCTCTCTACGATGCGCACCAGGGGGGTTACTTTTTTTCAGGGCCGGATGCCAGAAAGGGGCGCTTTTGTGAGCAAGCCCGCATTCACTTACCGGCAGCAGTTGGATTTGCTGAAAGTTCGCGGGCTGGTGGTTCCGAATGAACCCGCCGCTCTCCACATCCTGGAGCACCACAACTACTACCGGCTCTCACCTTATCGGTTTTCGTTCACCGTGCCAGGCAAAGTGGATCAGTTCCAGCCCGGCACCACCTTCACCCAGCTCTGGGATCTTTATCACTTTGATCGCTGCCTGCGGCAGCTCGTCATGGAGGCCTGCAAGCGCATTGAGATTTCAGCCAGGTCCCGCTGGGCCTATGAGGTGGGTCACCAGCTCGGCCCCCTTGCCTACACGGACCCCTCACACTTTTCCAATCCCTACATCCACGCAGACACTTTGACGAAGCTGGAAACCGAGATGAACCGCAGCAAAGAGGAGTTCATCAGGCATCATAAAGTGACGCTCGGCATGCCATGGCCGCCTGCGTGGGTGATTGCGGAGGTCGCCTCTTTCGGCAACACCTCCACCCTCATCGGGCAGCTCAAAAACCCCTCTCTCAGGCAGTCCATTGCCGACAGTTATCAGTTGGATGAAAAAACCTTCTGCTCCCTGCTGCATCACTTCTGCGTTTTGAGAAACACCGCTGCCCATCACAGCCGCCTTTGGAATCGGAAATTCACCGTGACACTTCAGCTCCCCAAGAAAAAGCCCCCGCACCTCCATCCGAGCTTCTTCATTCCGGCAGGCCCGGTCAATGTTCGCCGCATTCACAATTCCCTCATCCTCCTTACCCACCTCGTCCAGTGCATCGAGCCCACCACCCACTGGCCCGCCCGTTTGATTCACCTGCTCAAGACGCTCGATCCCGCCCTCATTCACGAGATGGGTTTCCCACCCGACTGGAAAACCCGTCCTCTCTGGCAGGCCCTCCTTGTCGCTCACCCATGACCCTGCCAGTCTCCTTCCAGGCATTCCGCCTTGCCAAGAGGCTATCATTCAGCGGCATTCCCCCAGCAACACCGCTCCTCGATGCGCACCCAGTGGAGTTTCGGGCACGGCGAGTAGCGCAAAAGTTTCCTCTTCGCATGCCTCCGGGACCGGCCGTCGTGGAAAACCACGCATATTGCCATGACACCCTGGGGGGCAGCCCTTTTCTAGCCCCGCGAAAAAGCAATTCATAGAACGTGATGAGCACCGAGATCTTCGATTGGAAACAGTTCCACGCCTATCGCGCCTTCGACGAGTTTCTTGAAAGCTTCGTGCTCCAGCGGCAGAGCTATGTCACCCGCCATACCGAGCACCTTGATCTTGAAAAGGCTTTCAAAGAAATCCAGAGGTGGTTCGTCGCGGCGTTTGACGACTCCAAGGCGAACTTCAATGACAAAGTCGCTTTGCAATTCAAAGACGCGCCTGAGCAAGCCAGGATCGTATTCGCCAACGTAGAATACCTCTGGGCCATGCCGATGGCAAACATCTCCCCGCCGACCAAACGATCCTATGCTCTGCGGTGGTTTCCCGCTGGCCAGGTGGTCAGTGGAGAGCGCTACTTTTTCGGCTACCCCCACACTATTGCGAATCCCGGATCCTGGTATCTGCGCAACAAATACTGGGAACTTATAGCGACGCTGCGAGTGCTGAGTCTTGTCACCTCGCCACCCGGTTTTACGGATCTTCCTCAGCTAAAAAGACGGATTGCTGAGATCTGCCATACTGCGATTTACAAGGGAGTCCCAGCAAAGGAGAAATTCGCTGTCTCGAAAGTCTGCGGCGTTCATTCCGCCTTGCTGCATCTTGCTGATCCCGAGCGCTACGAATCGATTATCTCAGTCTCGCATCGGGAGCAGATTTGTGCCGTCTTCGGTCATGTCATCGAGAAACCATCCGGGGATAAAGAAGTGCTGCTTAAACAGATCCGGACTGCACTTTATGAGTCACGTGGTAACAACGAAGACCCGGATTGGAAGAACCGGTGGTTCTTTTATTCGGGAGATGTTCTTCCACTATGGATCGACAAGAAGAGCCCGAAGCAACAGCGGGCAAGTTCAGCCGTCTTCGATGTGCGCAACGAAGAAGACGCTATCGACCTCGAAGGAGGTAGAAAGGAATTTAAAGGCTGCCGAATCCTTCGAAGCGCCAAGCTCGTCAAAGAAGCGAAGCTGAGGGACCACTTCACCTGCCAGGCGTGTACGTTTCATTTTGAAGATCAGATTGTCCATGTCCATCATCTCGACCCTGTGAGCGAATACAGACGCCCCCAGAAAACAAAGCTCGAAGACTTGATAACCCTCTGCCCGACTTGTCATTACCTTGCCCATTACTGGCTGCGAACTGACAGCCGGTTCAAGAGTCTTGAGGAACTCCTCGACAGGTTACGCCCTGTATAGCACCCTCACTCGCCCCGCCGGGCATCTCCAGCACCCGCAGCCGCACATCATCCGCGATGTCATCCGGCGTCGAGTAGGGCGGAGTGGCCTGCGGAAGGGAAGGGCACAGGCTCCCACTTTCGCCCGGTTCCCAGCCTGCGCCACGTGTCGTTTTTTTTGCGATATTCGTCACAGGTTTATGCTGGCTTAGGAGTGCTTTGACATCTAGAAAACCACGAGATTTGGCTGCGGAGTTTTTTCTTTGACCCTACACCTCTGTTTTTCCTTCCTTTATGATGAGAGCGCTTCGTTTGTTTTCCCTGTTGTTTCTGGTCGGCCTGGCGTGCTTTGGCAAGAGGGCGGCCGCTGCGGCTCCGGCTGCTGCGGCGTCTGGCACAAATGGCGGGCAGGGCAGGGGCACTGTCAGTCGTGAGGCTGCGCTGGTCGGGCCGGTGGTTCCTGCTGTGAGCAAGGAAGTGACCACGGAAAGCCGCATCCTCTACGGGCAGGCGATTGGCGCGGGGCGGGAGGTGCTCTTCAAGCTGGAGCGCGCGCCGTATTGGCAGAGGCTCTCGCTGGCGGAGGGCACATGGTTGCCGCTCCCGTCGGGAGACCTGACCGGCTGCCATCTGGCGGGGAACAAGGACGCGATCTTTGTGCTGAATCCCGCCCTGCGCGAGATCCTGCGCTACAATTCCACGACACTCGCGCTGGAAAAGATGGCACGTCTGCCAGACAATGGCATGACCTACCATGGCCTCGCAGCAGGCTGCCTCACGGATGATGCGCCCCTGGCGGTGATGTCCGACCACGGCGCCGTCCCCTGCGATCCGAAAGAGCTGACGCTGGATTTTTACCCCGTTCAGCACAGCTACATTTCCAGCCCGCTGGAGGCTGCGTTTGACTACCAGGCCTCGGGAGATGGCACGCGGGTGTACTGCCGCCCGAGCGGGCCTCCCGGGCGGAGCCGCATCCCAGACACACTGCGCTATGTGTATCATGGACCCCTGAGTGGATTTGTGCGGGAACACGCCAATGAAAATGACAAACACCCCACGGTGTCTGCCTCCTGCTCCTTTTCCCCGAACGAGGGCATCCTCTACCCAGGCTCGGGGAGGCGGCCGCACAAGAATCTGGTCAACCATTTTGGCGACACCAGCCTCGTCTCGCTGGTCAGCAGCCCGAATCTCTGTGTCATCACGCGCGGCGATGCCCGCACCACGCCCGCCGTGCCCGCGCAGTGCACTTTTTACTCCTACTATTCCGAGACGCCATGGGCCACGGTGGAGGTGCCCGAGGCCGGCGATGTGAAGTTCACGGACGGGTCCATCTATGCCGGCCGCCTGTGGCTGGACCCTGCCAGCCTCACCCTGGCCGTGTGGCACCTTGATCAAAAGCTCACCCTGCACACGCTGGAGAAGTCCGCAGTGCCGCAGACACAGACCCCCGTGCTGCTGAACTACCCGGACTGCTACGTGCCGCGCGGCGCGGCCTTCCACTTCAAGGCTCAGGTGCTGGGTGCGGCGGCGGCGCAGCTCTCCGCCACGGAGACGCCAGCGGACTTCACCGTGGGGGCGGACGGCAGCATGGACTGGCAGGCTCCGCAGTTGGCGGCGCAGGCGGAGGCGGTGCTGCGTGTGAAGCTGGCCGGTGGGGAGGCAGCCAGTGAATTTCAAATAGCGCTGCAGCTCGGCGGAGAGCAGCCGGTGGTTGCGGTGTCTCCCACCGTCGTGGAGGCGGTGAAATTGGAAAACAACACCAGGCTGCCCCCTGCCAAAAAGGGCGGCTACGCGAAGGGTTTGTCGGATGAGGATAAAATCGAAAATGAAAAGGAGGCCTTTGCCAGCGCCCTCAAGATTGGCTTTGCGGTGCCGCTGAAGTCGCGCCTCTACCGGAGCGACACCCCCATCGAAACCGTCCTGCCCGGGCTGGACGACTACCTCGCGCTGCAGATGAAGGACAAATCGCTGGCCCTCTTTTCCGTGCGCGAATGGAAGGTGGCGGGCAGCCAGATGCTAGGAGATACCAGCATACCCTTCATGGGCGGAGACGCCGTGTACCTCTACGATACCCTCACGCGGCTGCTCACGCGCCATGCGCTGCCCGGCTTTGCGCTCACGCACCGCTATCAGGTCCCAGGCAACGCCCGGCTCGTCGGGCTGGCCGTGGGCGAGACCGCCTCCGGCCCGCTGACGCTCGCACTGGAAGAGATGAATCGCGGCAGCTTGCTCGTGCTGGACAAGCAGACGCTCACCGCCACCAAGTGGGCGCCCTACGCACCGCCTGCGGACTCTTTTTCGGCGACTCAGCTCCTCGCTGAAATGCTCAGAAAAGAGAGCACCGTGCAGATACCCGCCTCCAGCGATGGGCGGCTCGTGCTCCTGCCCGGCGGCGTGCTGATGATCTCCGCCGCGCTCACCACGGACTTCAGCTATGCAAGGAGTGTTCAGTTGTGGCATGAGGGCAGCACCGCACCCAAAATCGACGGGCTCTTCAGCGCGGGCCGTGGCTTCTTCCGCGGCTATCCTCATATCAACGTACCGATGGATGACAAAGGCAACGTCCTCAGCCACTGCGGCAGCTACTACACCAGCTCCAAGACGGTGGACCACGGCACCAAGATCAACTTCTTCGCCACCGACGACGCCCGACTGCTGCTGAGGCTGGACTGCGTGGAAGTACTGGACTTCCCGGACGCCCAGGTCGAGGGCAGCGACAGGCACCGCCAGGTGGTGCCCATGGGAGAGAAAAATCTCGTCACCGTGATCAGTCGCGGCGGCAACATGCTGCAGGTGATCGCGCTGGACATGGCCGCCGTCAGCCGTGTCATCCACCCCGGCTCCGCGCACGTCACCTCGCACCCGAACCCCATCGTGCTGGAAGGCCGCACGCTGGAGTACCAGCTCGCCCTCAACAACCCCGCCGGCGTGAGCAGCTACCAGTTGATCGGCGAGATCCCCGGTGCCAGCATCAACAACCTCGGCCACTTCACCTTCCGCGCGCCACCGAAGCTCGAGAAGCCCATGCAGCTCAACATCGTCATCCAGCTCCACCTGAAAAGCGGCCTTACAGCACTGCACAAGTTCCCCCTCTACGTGCTGCCGCTGCCCGGAGCGGCGGCGAAGACAAAGCAGCGCTGAGGGCGTGGAGTGGTGTGACTCTTTCTCCTCTTCCTCTTCCTCGTCCTCGTCCTCGTCCTCGTCCTCGTTCTCGTTCTCGATCCAGCCGCGCCGCTGCGTCTTGAATTGCATCATTCTACTTGGGTCACCCTCGCCCCAGGCATCTGGGGCCAGATGTTTGATCGATGGTATGAAGGGTGAAATGCGCCAGCGTACAAATCCTCGACAAAAAACGCGACACCCATTTCTAAAATCACCCCCCTCACTCCCCCGCCGGTGCATCTCCAGCACCCTCAGCCGCACATCATCCGCGATGTCATCCGGCGTCGCGTAGGGCAGGGGGCCACCGCCAGCGGCGGCGCTCGTCTCCAGGCTCAGATCATAGAGCTTGGCGATCTGATCCAGCGCCTTCAGCCGCATGTCCCCTTGGGATGGGTGTGGCGACAGCCCGTGTGCCCTTCGAAGCACGCAGTGCGAAGAATGGGCCCATCTACGAGCGTGTTAAAAACGCCCACGGCTTCACACCGCTTCCAGAGCCGGGCGGTTTGGCGCAGCATGCTATGGGTGCTGAACTCACGCACTGCGCCAAACACACACCCAGCGTACAAGTCGGACTCATGTCTGACCTACTTGGGTCTGAAATAACGCTTTCTGTTATTTCAGAAATATTCCATTTTCTGAAATAATGGGTGTCTTACCCCGCTTTTATGAAATAAAGAATCCCGATATTTCAGAATGTGAACTTTTTTTGACATATGGACATCTCCACCTTTCAGGCCGGCCACTACGAGCCGTTTCTCGAATACAAGGCCTTTCTCCCCGAACCGATCTGTCACGAATGGGCGGTCTCTGACCCGGAACTGACCGACCTGCTCGGACGGGCGGATCGGGCGCTGGGGGAGCTGAACGCCTTTGCGCAGCTCATCCCGGATATTGATTTCTTCATCCGCATGCATGTGGCCAAGGAGGCCACGCAGTCCAGCCGTATCGAGGGCACGCAGACCAACATTGAGGATGCCTTCAAAGACAAAGCCGACCTGAAGCCGGAGGACCGGGACGACTGGGCGGAGGTGCAGAACTACATTCAGGCCATCCACTTCGCCGTCCATGCGCTGGATGAACTGCCCCTTTCCAACCGCCTGCTCAAGCAAACCCATGAGGTACTGCTGGCCGGCGTGCGGGGAGAGCGCAAGCAGCCGGGGGAGTTCCGCAAGAGTCAGAACTGGATCGGCGTGAGCCTGAAGAACGCCGCCTTCGTCCCCCCGCACCATGAGCATGTGGTGCACCTGATGAGTGATCTGGAACGGCTGCTGCACGCAGAGGATCTCTTTGCCCATCCGTTGCTGCGCATCGCCATCGCCCATTATCAGTTTGAGACCATCCACCCTTTCCTGGATGGGAACGGGCGGCTGGGGCGGCTCATGATCTCCCTGTATCTGGCCGCAAAAGGCCTCCTCAAGAAACCCGCGCTCTACCTTTCAGACTACTTTGAGCGGCACAAGACCGCCTATGTGGATCACCTCATGGCCGTGCGGCATGGCAATCATCTGCGGGAGTGGCTGGTGTTCTTCCTCTACGGCGTGGAGGAGACTGCCCGCAACTCTGCCGACGTGTTTCGCGCGATCCTGGTGCTGAAACAGCGGATCGACGCCGAGGTGATGCCACGCTTCAGCGCCCAGCGGCTGGTCACGGCGCAGACCCTCATGCGCCAGCTCTACGCCCAGCCCGTGATCGATGTGAAGAAAGCCATGGCGGCCACGGGAGTCTCCATCAACACCGTCTCTGCCGTGATCAACGATCTCGTGGCCGCAGGCGTGCTCAGAGAGATGACCGGCCAGCGACGCAATCGCCTCTTCGTTTTCCAGGAATATATGACCCTTTTCAAGTCGTGACCGCCCTCACTCACTCCCCCGCCGGTGCATCTCCAGCACTCTTAGCCGCACATCATCCGCGATGTCATCCGGCGTCGCGTAGGGCAGGGGGCCACCGCCAGCGGCGGCGCTCGTCTCCAGGCTCAGATCATAGAGCTTGGCGATCTGATCCAGCGCCTTCAGCCGCACCGACAGCATGGGCGGCGTCGCAGCAGCAGGCGGATCAGCATCCCCATCCTCGTCCGCATTCGCCATCACATCCGGAAACGTCGCCTCCACCGTCTGCCACAGCGCCGCGCTGATGTGCTCGCGGATCGATGCGAAATCCGACTCCGACTGCGGTGCCAGCGCTGCGCGTGCGGCACGGCTTTGCAGCCACAGCTCACGCGCTTGCTCAAGGCCGAGTCCCAACACCCGTGCCACCGTCAGCAGCGGCAGCCCCTGACGCACATGCAGCTCAAAGACGATCTGCGCCTCCGTCAGCCCCAGCGCCCGCGCTCGTGCCAGCCACAGCCGCAAACCGCTGGGTGCAGGCTTGGCCGCCGCCGTGGGGTCGGCAGCAGGCTCAGAGGAGTGCGGCAGCGCGTCCGCACTCGGGAGATCGGGGGCATTCGCATCGGTTGAATAGGTCGTATTGGGCCTATCAGACCTATTCTCCGTCTCCGCCGCACCCACGCCATCCGGCTTCACCACCGGTGCCTTCGTGCGCCGCGTCCGGGTCCCGCCTGCGGGGCGGGCGGTTGCTGAAGAAGTACGGGCCATGGTCATGAGTGGTTGAAAGTAGTAGAAACTGGTAGCCATGGGCGAACACCACGGCATCTCATACTCGATTGGGTCCGCATTTGAAAATTCAAGCCTTTTGTTTCAAGAGATGCAAAATCCCCAAGGCAAATCCAGCGCTCCCTACTGCGGCGGAGCCC
>DLGZ01000074.1:22109-22245 GCA_002482965.1 Verrucomicrobiaceae bacterium UBA7681
CGGAATCCCATACCGCTCTGGGCGCAGCTCATTGCTGGGAGCGCCGATATTTTATCGGCTCTGGTCGTGCGTCCCTGCCACTTCGCTATGGCAAGAAGTCATCTGAAACGCGGCGCTCCCTACTGCGGCGGAGCCC
>DLGZ01000074.1:22321-24736 GCA_002482965.1 Verrucomicrobiaceae bacterium UBA7681
CGGAATCCCATACCGCTCTGGGCGTAGCTCATTGCTGGGAGCGCTGATGTTTCATCGGCTCCGGTCGTGCGTCCCTGCCACTTCGCTATGGCAGGAAGTCATCTGAAACGCGGCGCTCCCTACTGCGGCGGAGCCCTGCCCAGAGCCGGTTAAAAGCCAGCGCTCCCAGTACGGAATGCCGCGCCGCGCACGGGCGTGACCGCGCACTCCACTTCAGACCCCACGGGCAATTCTCCGCATTCCGTTGATTCGCTGCGCTCACCCTGCGGGCTCCTTGCAGTCATCTGTCTCGACATCGCTCGGCTCGCAGTTTACCATCTCATCACGTGCCAGCCACGCGTAGAGAGCCCTGCCATTCAGCGCGCCCTTCCCGCCCGCCATCCTCCCCACCACTCACCCCATGAAAAAATCGACCCTCCCTTCGACCGTCCTTTTCTCCCTGCTGGTCCTCCTCGTTCCAGCCGCGCTGGTGTATCTGGCGGCCAGACTCCATGCCGTTCAGCAGGAGGCGGAGTACGAAGAGCGCATCAGCCAGGACGGCAAGGCCGCCATCGCCTACGTCGTGCAGGCGAATGAGCTGCGGCTGAAAATGCCGGACACCCCGCTGAAGACGATTCTCTCCATCGTCGTGCCGCCGCTCCCCGCAGGCTACCTCGTGCGTGAGGTCGATGCCCGCGAGCGGAAAAAATACGCCTGGCTCCAAGACTCCGACTTCCTGGTGCAGCAGACCGTCCCGCCCCACCTCGTCATCCCCAGCGCCGCGCCGCCCATGCAATTCGATCTGACCTCAGCCGCAGCCGCGCCTGCGGACCCGGCGTCAAAATGAACCCGCAAGGCGGATCGGTCAGCGTGAAAATAAGATGCCCATGCCCACCCTGGCATGAAAGACACGCAGGCATGCTCCCGCCTTCAAGTGCCGCCTCTCATTCGCGCCTATACCACACAGTGGTATAAGCTGCCTCATCCACACCAGCATCAGCCAAAGCCAAGGCAGCGCGCTCTTTTTCGCATGCCACGTTCCGTTGAGACTCGCGCCCTCACCGTGTCAGCTTGCTAAAGCGCAGGTCCTTCCCGCCCAGGGTCACATTGACCCAGAGGTCGATCTTCGCCCGCTCGCAGGCCTGCACCAGGTGGTCGATGTTTTTTTTGCGATCCGCCACCCACCTCGGATTGGCCAGCAGCTTTTTGACGTGATCTGACATCAGCGGCTCAAAGGCTGCCGGGTTCTTCAGATGCGTGATGTTCCCCGTGATGAAGATGCCCCTCTTGGTGCGCTCCTCCGTCCGCGTGCGGAAGTAGGCCAGCAGCTCCTCCGGCGTATCAAAACTCTTCAGCACACTGCCATCCTCCCGCCTCTCCGCCCTGCCATCCGCCCCCGAAACCATCCAGGAGATTGGGCGGGGCTCCTCACTGTAGTCGGCCCAGATGGCAAAGCCCGCGAGCACTGCATACATGTCCTCGGCGATCAAGTCCTTGCCCGACCGCCGCAGTCCATCCGCCGCCACACCCTGCACCGCGAGGCCCAGCGCCAGCGCCAGCACACACACCCGCGCAGCAGCACGCTGCATCATGGAACGACAAACGAAAGTGCGGGAGGTCGGGCAGGGGATCATGCGCCAGCATGGCATGGCCTGTGGCTTTGTCACCCCACAGTCGGGTTGCCAGGGGAAGGCATGAGGCAGAGGCATGGCATCTTTTCCATGTCATGCGCTCCACCATGCAGTGGCTGCGCTCAGCCTCCCCGTGAGTTTCATCTGGACACCCCCACGCCCGCATTGGCGAGACGCTGGCAGAGCTCAAAGCCCGCTATGGCGAAGGCAAATCCGTCTCGCCCCGCATGGCCAACACCGAGCAGTACGAGTGGACAAAAGACGGCTACATCATCCAGGCCAGCCTGCGCAACAACGTCACCGTCCTCGAGTTCTTCCACCGCACCGACACCCTGATGACCGATGACGACATCAAAGCCCTGCTGAAGGTCTATCGCAAAGACGTCCGCTTCTCCTGGTCCACCCGCGACAACTGCTTCAAGAGCAGCGACAAAAAAATGATGGCCGGCCGCCAGGAAGGCCACGATGACTGGATCTACGTCCGCGACATCGCCGCCACCGAAGCCCTCAGCGGCAAAGACAAAGCGAAGAACCTCTGAGCGCGCCCCGCGCCTCACGCCCCTTTCGCCAGAGGTCAGAGCGGATCCACCACGCAAACCACGGACGACGCAGCATCCAAATCACACTCCGCGTTGACTGCCCTACGCTGGCCCAACGTGCCGACCTCTCAGCCTGCGTCGGCGAAGCCGAGAATTCCGTACTGGGAGCGCCGACATTTTGTCGGCTCTGGGAAGCACCGCAGCAATGCCCAGCACCACATTTCCACTGAGCCTCATTCCCAAGCATCAAGCATCCAGCATCAAGC
>DLGZ01000074.1:24815-48809 GCA_002482965.1 Verrucomicrobiaceae bacterium UBA7681
CAGCATCCAGCATCAAGCATCCAGACTTTCTGATGCCTTTTATCAGCGTCTGATCAGCGTCTAATCAGCGGTTAAAATCTTGGTTCCATGTTTGATGTTCAGCGCCAGTTAAGCCCCGCATCTACGCCAGTTCCTCCTTGCCCTCTCAGCGCCACCCCGCCACCCTGCGCCCCGCATGAGTACGCGGCCCATCATCTTCATCTCCGCCGTCAGCAAAGAGCTGCACAGCGCTCGTGACCTCGTCGCCAAGACGCTCACCGCCCTCGGTTACGATCCCAAGTGGCAGGACATCGCCCCCACTGAAACCGGCGATCTCCGTGGCGTGCTGCGCAAATGGGTCGATGACTCCGATGCCGTCCTCCAGCTCGTTGGCCACTGCTACGGCTTCGCTCCGAAGGAAGATGATCCCAAATTCGGCGAGTGCAGCTACACCCAGTACGAAGCCCTCTACGCCCGCCAGCAGCACAAGCCCGTCTATTACCTCTTCACGGATGCAGGCCACCCCACCGACGGTTGCGGCTGCGAACCGAAGACGCTGCATGAGCTTCAGGAAAAGTACCGCCACACCGTCAAGGCCTACGGCTCTCTCTACCACAGCACCAGCAGTCTCCATCAGACCGAACTCCTCGTCCGCCGCTTGAGGGACGACCTCGCCGCGCTGCGCGAGCGGGGCGAACAGCACGCCACCCTCGTCATCAAGCTCCTGAACGCCATCAGCCACGGCATCGGATGGTTAAAGCGCGGCCTTGGGCAGCAAACCCAGGTCATGGCCGAGACCCGGGCCAGCATCCACAGGCTCGAAGATCAGGCCACCCGGACAGACGAAAAAGTGGACAGCGTGCTCCAGCGCTACAAGCAAATGGAGCAAGCCCTCATCAATCTCGCCAATGCGGAAAGGCGCACACAGCAGCCCGGTGAAAATCTCACGCCCGGCCAGCTCCGCCAGCGCGCCTGCACCCTTCTCGAGAGCGAGCTCGGCATCCCTGCAGGCACGCTTGCCAGAGAGCTGCCCGGCTTTGCCCTGGAGCTCTACAGCCGAGCAGACACGACCCTGCTCATGCGCGCACGCGCCGCCTATGCCTTGGACAGGTTCAACGAAGCCGAGACGCTGTTCCTCGAAAGCGAATCTCAAGACGCGAAGGCCATGGCCAACGCAGAAAAAGTGGCCGGGGAACTGCGTGGAAAACGCATCGATGCACTCATCGGTGCCGGGCAGAGCGCCCAGGCGCAGATCCGCTATGCCCAGGCCTTGGAGCACTACCGCGCCGCCGCCTCCCTCACCAGCCAGGAGCGCGATTTCCTGCTATGGCTCAGCATCCAGAACGCCATCAGCTGGCTGCACCACCTGCAGGGCCTTTACCTCGAAGGTCTCGACCACGCCCGGCATATCTGGCAGACCTCCCGGCAGGGCGGACACGCCCTCTCCTTCCCTGGGGTCCAGGCCCGCATGCATTTTGCCAATGCGCTCAATGACAGCGGCCAGACCGCCGCCGCCGAGCCGGAGTATCGCGCAGTCATCCAGGTGCTCGAGCAGTTGCTTAGCCCGGAGCATGCCGATGTCCTGGCCTGCCGGATGAATCTCGCCACCGCACTCAATGACCAGGGCAGACACATCGAGGCCGAGCAGGAGCACAGCGAAGTGCTGGAGATTAAAGTGCGCGTGCTGGGCGCGCACCATCAAGATACCCTGAGAAGCCGGGGCAACCTCGCTTGCACCCTGCAGGCCCAGGGCAGGCATGCCGAGGCAGAGCAGGAGTTGCGGGCTGTATGCAGGCTGTTCGAGCGCACCCTAGGCGCGGAGCATCCCGAGACCCTGGCCGGCCGGAACAATCTGGCCGAGGTGCTGCGACTCCAGGGCAGGTTTGCCGAGGCAGAGCAGGAGCAGCAGATCGTGTGGCAGAAGAGAAAGCTCGTCTTGGGCGCGGAGCATCCCGACACCCTGGCAAGCCAGAACAATCTCGCCGCCCTTCTTTTTGAGCAGGGCAGGTATCCCGAGGCGGAGCAGCAGCAGCGCCTGCTCCTGCCGCTGCTGGAGCGCGTGCTCGGCGCGGAGCACCCGCTCACCCTCATGAGCCGGATGAATCTGGCCAACGCCCTCTCTTCCCAGGGGAAGTACGCCGAGGCCGTTCAGGTGCACCGGCTGGTGCTGCAGCTCAAAGCGCGCGCGCGCGGCGCCGAGCATCCCTCCACCTTGATGAGCCAGATGAATCTGGCCGCCGCGCTGCGATCCGGCGGCAGGCTCGACGAGGCCGAGCAGGAGCAGCGGGCGGTGCTCGCAGCCCAGGAGCGCGTGCTGGGCGCTGAGCATCCCGACAGCTTAAAGTCTCGGAACAATCTGGCCAACGAACTCTACGCCCAGGGCAGGTATGCCGCAGCAGAGCAGGAATATCGCACGGTCTTGCAGATCAAAGAGCGCGTGCTGGGCGCGGAGAATCCCTCCACCCTGGCCAGCCGCGTAAATCTGGCCAGCCTGCACAATGATCAGGGCAGACATGCCGAGGCGGAGCAGGAGCAGCGGGCGGTTCTGCCGCTGCTGGAGCGCCTACTCCGCCCAGAGCACCGCCTCACCTTGATGAGCCGGGCAAATCTCGCCCTCGCGCTGCAACACCAGGCAAAATATGCCGAGGCCGAGCAGGAGTACCAAGCCGTGTGGCAGAGGCAGGAGCTCGAGCTCGGCGCGGAGCACCCCGATACCTTGAACAGCCGGATGGGAGTGGCCAATGCTCAGCTCTCTCAGGGCCGGCATGCCGAGGCCGAGCAGGAGCTGCGTGCCGTGCTTGCCACGCGGGAGCGCGTTCTCAGTGCAGCCCACCCTCAAACCCTGGAGAGCCGGATGAACCTGGCCGCCGCACAGCAAATCCAAGGAAAGAATGCCGAGGCCGAGAAGGAGCTGCGTGCCGTGCTGCAACTTCAGGAGCCCCTCCTAGGCGCCGGGCATCCCACAGTCGCGCAGACGTGTTACAATCTCGCAGGCTGCCTCGAACCCCAGCAAAAGCTCCCTGAAGCCCTCCAGCTTGTACAGCGGGCGGAGCGCGTGTGGACGAAGGTCTTGGGCCCCGATCACCCGTATGCAAAGCTGGCCAAAGCCGCACGGGAGAGCATCGAAGCAGCGCTGAAGTAGGACGCACATCCCCACCACCTCTCAGCCGCGCCCACCACCGCCCCAGCCACTCATTCGTAAATCTTACCCGCCTCCAGCATCTCACACATCAGCTCCCACGAAGGCTCCTTCATCTTCCCCATCTCGTGCGCGCCCAGCCATGCGGCCATTGCTTCAAGGTATCTCTCCAAGGTCGGATTCTCCCAGGAGCCGCGGTCACGGCTCAGGTTATCCCTCAAAGACTCCAGCGTTTGAACGACATCATGGCAAGTTTTCATAGGGCGGGACGTATTGGTTTGGGAGGATGCAGTAGTTCTAGCGCATGTCATCAAGCGAGCGTAATCACTTTTCACCCCTTCACCACAAAAGAAGCCATAAAGACAGGTCGCCACCCTCGCGGATAGTCATCAAGGTACAGAGACTCAACCACTGGGTAGGTGGTTCCATGGAGGGTGTTCTCACCAAACATCTCCTCTCGGCCACCGCCCATGTTGCGTTTGCTCAGCACCTTGGTGAACGTCACCGGATGACCTGCCGGCACCACCAGGATGGGGCCCTCGCGTGTCCCTTCATTCTTGGAACCATGCTCACTCCTTGTAAACAAGCAGGTCGTGCAGGATGAAGCGCCAGCCATCTTCAGCCAATGTTGCGTCCAGGTAAACCTCCACGGGATAGGCGGTGCCATTGAGCGTGATCTCGCCATACATGTAGTCATCGCTGCTTTCAAGGTCACGCTTCCTCAGCACCTTGGTGAACTTCACGGGATGGCCCGCAGGCACCACCGCCACGAGGTTATGCCGGTCGATCCCCGCCGTGGACTTGCGGAGGTCATAAAACCTCTGCGCGGCCACTGAGTAGTGGCTGCCCCTGCGGTAGAGGTACAACTTCCGCCGCGTGTGAACCACGGTCCCCACGATGTTTTGAAAACGTGGCTGGTGGCTGATGTCCGTGTCAATGGCGCACAAGATCAAGGCGCAGCCGCTCAGGCCGCAGCAGGCCATGGCACAAAGGAGAAGGAGTGGGCGGAGCCGGTGTTTCACGTCACGGATAACGTGTCGGAAACAGCGGATTGAACAAGTCAGATTGAAAAATCGGGCCCAGTTTTTCTGCCTGTCCATCCGGCTTGCTGTGGCTGCTCTTGTCCGGGTCTTTGTTGAACAGCAGTGGCAGTGCAAGCACAGACCCGGCAATGCGCAGCGGATTGAGCGTGTTCATCCCCACGATGTTGTGCACCGCATCCAGCGCATGCCCTTGAAAATTCTGAATGTGCGCACCCACGCGGTGGGCCAGACCGGCGGAGAGCAGATTGTTCGCCGCCGCGCCGTGGTAGTTCAGGTTCATCCCGCGCATGTCCTTGCCTTCCTTGCGCAGATCTCCCAGCGCGCTGTTCATGATCATCGTGCCCTGGCTGTGGGCCGTCACATTCGCGCTGGGCAGGTCAAAGTGGCGCAACAGGTCCCGGGTGGAATTCGCCACCTTCGTGCGCAGGCCCAGCTTCTGCAGGGTGCTCTCTCCCAGATCTCCCAGCATCCCACCCGTCGGGTTGTGAATCATGTAAAATTCATTCCTGCCCGTGTGGTAGCCACCGAGTTTGGCAGCTTTATCCGGTTCGTTCGCGATCCCATTGATCCAGATGTACGCATTCTTCTTCTGGATGTCCTTGGGGCTGATTTCCTTGCGCGTCACAGCCTTTGTCTTGGGATCAATCGTCACCCGGTACAGCTTCGCATTCGGGTCAAACTTCGCCCTCGCCGGGGCAGGGGACTGGCTGCCCGGCGCCACGCCACGCGGTGCAGGTGCAGGTGCAGCGTTCCGATTCTGCCGGTATGCCAGCTTGAAGGATTCGCTGGCAGGCCGTTTTTGAAAGACATTTTGCAATGTCCATTCCTTGCTGCTTGGGTCCGTTTTCGCGGATCCAAGCAAGAAAATAACATAAAGTGGTATAAAAAGGTATGAGTAGGCCGTGTCAGTTTATCATTCGTTGCGGCTCCGCCTGTCGCCTGACACCTGACTGATGGCGGTGGATGGTAGTACCTGGTTGTGACTTGCCGGCGCGAGGCCGGTTCACTTTCACTGCACGTGGCGCGCGGGATCAAAGCCGGGCTGCCCGGGGTCGAAATCCTGGCTGCTGCTGAAATCATCCCGCCGCAGGGTGTGGCGGACCTTGAGAGGGAAGGGCTGGGTGATGTCGGTGTCGCTGTCAAGATGGTACTCATGAAAGGGCGCCTTCAGTTTCCAGTCGGTGATCCGGAACAAGAGGTGGGCTGCAGGGTCGGCGAACTCAGCGGTCTGCCCGTTGCTGAGATGCACGGGGGGCTTGCGGGCTGCTTTGGGCACATGCTTTTCGATGCTGCCGGTGACGGTGATCTTATTGCCCGCCGCATGCAGCACTTCAGACTTCAGATGGCAGAGGCTCCAGCGCGCCATGGGGTCAGACGTTTCGCTGAAGAGCACGGCCTCTTCCTTGCCATCCACCACGATCTGGTGCCCGATGCCGGTGGTGACGGCGGCCGTGTAGCGGTAAGTGGAAGCCGCCGGCGTGCCGCACCCGCTTAGCGCGAGCAGTCCGGCGAGAGCGAAGATCAATGGGGCGGCGATGCGCATGGTGGTGTCAGGGTTTGGGTGGTGGAGGTGTTGGGGAGACGATCTGCGGAGTGATGGGCAGACCATTTTGATAGGTATTTATCGCCTTCATTGCGAGCATCTACCGTGATGTCGAAAATATCACCATTTGGAAATTCGACTTTTGCAGCACATTTTATGAGAGGTTCCATTGCGCCAGCGTGAATCTGACTAGAGTAGTCTTCTAGCCCTCACTTGACTCCAAGCAGCCCGATCACCTCGTCAATACGCCACACATGGTCATCAATATTCCTGGCAAACCTTTGCTCTGAAAAAAGTTTGGCATTCAATTTTATCATGCCGGAAAATTTCATCTAACCACGACAAACCGCCCCCACTTAGCACTTGTGAACAGGGCATCCATCCAGATCATTCCCCCAGCATGAAACACTTTCTTCCACTCGCATTCGCCCTCCTCACCCTCAGCGCCCACGCGCAGGACAGCGACGGCTGGAAGACCGTCCTCTCCACCCAGCAGGACCTCAAAGACTACCCCAAAGCGCAGGCCGAGCTGCAAGACGGCCTGCTGCATGTGCGCAATGGCAATGGCATCTACGTCCCTCAGCCCTCCCCCGACGGCAGCATCCGCGCACGTTTTCATTTCCGCGAGGGCACCGGCTTCCCCCAGCTCCGCATCCGCCGCAGCACCGCCGCCAAGCCCAAAGACGCCGACCACTACAATCTCGTCTTCTACATCCGCCCCGGCCAGACCACCGTCAAAGAAGGCATCATCGACGCCGTCACGCGCGGCAAGGGCAAGCGCGTCGGCACCTTCCCACTGCCTGAGCCCTTCGTCCTCGGTGCCTACCTCGATTTCGAACTCTCCATCCTTGGCGATCACCTCGAAGTCCTCGTCAATGGCCAGCCCGCCTTCCAGCTCACCGACAGCTCCATCACCACCGGCGGCTTCTGGGGCGTCGCCGCGCTCGACGCCTGGTTCTCCAACATCCAGGTGCGCACCTTCCCGAGCACCCCAGCCACCGCCTCCAGCAAGCTCGCCAAAACCACCGATCCCCGCATCCTCCAGCTCCAGGAAGCCTACACCGCCGCCATCGCGCGAGACATCACCCCCGCCCATCTCGAAGCCCTCCAAGCCCTCGACACCAAGTACACCGCCGCGCTCGACCGCGCCCTCGAAGTCGCCACCCAGACCGGCAATCTCGATGGCGCACTCGCCCTGCGCGCCGAGAAGAAACTCATCGCAGACCACGCCCCGCTGCCCGCCGCAGACGCCCCCACCGCCGAGCCCCTCAACACCCTCCGCCTCACCTACCGCAGCACCCTCAGCCAGCTCACCACCCAGCGCGACCAACGTCAGCAGCCCCTCCACGAAAAATACCTCCAGGCCCTCGAAGCCTACCAAGACGAACTCACCCGCGCCAAAAACCTCGACGCCGCCCTCGCCGTGAAAAAGTTCCGCGAAGCCGAAGCCGCCAGCGTCAATGTCCCTTAGTGCGCGGCAGGGGGAGGAAACCACCGCCGCAGTAGGTTCACTTCGCTTCCACCTTGCGTGGCTTCACCGGCTTCAGCGTGCGCGTAGAAAAAGTCACCTGCGCTTTGCCCTTCACATGATTGATCAAATGCAGCGTCATCTCCTCACCCGCCAGCGTCACGTGGTCGATGGTCATCTTCGGGGTTTCGCTTGTGCTGGTGGGATGCAGGAAGTCTGAACCCAGCGCCTCCTCCACATGGAGAGCTGCTGGAAAATCTAATAAGAAACTGGCTCCCAACTCCTCAAACGACAGGAGCTCGTCCCGCGTCTTTGTGAAATCTTCCTGCGCCACCTTTCTTTTGTAGACTTCAATGAAGATCGATTTGCCCTGGAACTCCTGCGGAAGGCCGATCACCCGGTCCTCCAGGCACACATAAAAACGCGATTCCCGCCCAAAGCACAGAATGCCAGAGCGTGCCTCACGCCAGCACACAAAGCGATAAACAAGCGCCTTCTTTCCCGGCGTCCGCCTCACCATCATGTCAGACCGCTGCCCCTCAAAGCTTGCCAGCCCCTCCTTCGTGATCGCAGCCACCTTCACCGGCATCCATTCACCGAATACAATGTCCATCTTCTTGGGCGGGGGAGGCGTGTCAGAATACGCCAGCCCGCCGAAAAACAGCACCGCAAAAACCACCACCCTCATGCCCCAGAATCGCTTCATGCCACCAAGGCTACCACTGCGCCTGAGCCATTGCAATCCCCACCCAAGGCCGAAGCGCCACCATCGCCCAAGCCGCCGCCGCAAACCAGCGCAGCACAGCCCACTCCCGCCCCACCTGCCGCTGCATTCGCCTCGACATTCCGCATTCGCCCGTCACTTTCCGCCATGCCGACGCCCAAGATGACTCAAAAAGAACAGCAGGCCTATGATGAGGCCCTGAAGCGGATTCAAGACTGCCTTCAGCAAGGAGAAAAGGGCACCGCCTTAGATTTGGGAGGCCTAGGTTTGACCACCCTGCCGCCCGAGATCGGCCAACTCACCGCTCTCGCCTCGCTATATCTCTTCAACAACCAGCTCAGCTCGCTGCCGCCCGAGATCGGCCAGCTCACCACTCTCACCGAGTTTCATCTCCAGGATAACCAGCTCAGCTCACTGCCGCCCGAGATCGGCCAGCTCACCGCCCTTAATTTGCTTAATATCGGCAGCAACCAGCTCAGCTCGTTGCCGCCCGAGATTGGCCAGCTCGCCGCTCTCACCTTTCTCTATCTCTACAGCAACCAGCTCAGCGAGCTGCCGGCCGAGTTCTGCCAGCTCAGCGCTCTCACCCAGCTTTCTCTCGGCGACAACAAGTTCAGCTCACTGCCGCCCGAGATCGTCCAACTCACCGCTCTCACCCAGCTTACGCTCTACAGAAACCAGATCAGCTCGCTGCTGCCCGAGATCGGCAAGCTCACCGCACTAAGAAAACTTTTCCTTCACAATAATCCTGGCCTGGGCATCCCTGCGGAGGTGCTTGGACCAATGCTGCACGAGATCGGCGACACGAATCCAGCCGCCGATCCACGGGCAATTTTGGATTATTACTTCCGCATCAAAGGTGTTGGTGCAGCCTCACCCTTGAACGAGTTCAAGCTCATTTTGGTTGGCTACGGCGCAGTGGGTAAGACAGCGCTCGTGAATCGCTTGATTCGTAGCGCATTCGCAGAAACGGACATGACACGGGGCATTCACATCGAACGCTGGGACGTGCCCGCAGGCGCAGACACTTTGGCAGCCCATGTCTGGGACTTTGGCGGGCAGGACATCATGCACGGGACACATCAGTTCTTCCTCACCCAGCGCTCCCTTTATGTGCTGGTGCTCGCAGCACGGGAGAGCAAGCAGAATGAAGATGCTGAATACTGGCTGAAAACCATCTCAGCCTTTGGTGGAAATTCACCTGTGATCGTCGTGCTCAACAAGGCGGATGAACGTCCCTGCGAAGTCAATGAAAACGGGCTGCGCGGGAAATACCCCAACATTCGGGGATTCCTCCAGACGGATTGCCTGAGCGGCCGGGGAATCCCCGAATTAAAGACCCTCATTTCGAGTGAAGCGGACCAGCTTGAAGGAGTCCGCGCTCCCTTTCCAACCGCTTGGAAGGCCATCAAGGAGAGGATCTCGAAAATGGACGAGAATTTCCTCACCTTCGAAAAATTCCGCGAAGAATGTGCCGAGTTGGGTGAGCCTGAAGGCAAGGGGCAGGAGGCTCTGGCGGCAGTTCTGCACATGCTGGGCATTGCACTCAACTTTCGTGACGACGAGCGCCTGCGTGAAACAAGCGTGCTGAATCCTCTGTGGGTCACCGGCGGCATTTATTCGCTACTGAACGACAATGTACTGGCTCGCCGCCACGGGGAGCTTGGGATGGACGACTTCAAACGGGTGCTGTCTCTGCGGCACTACCCAGATCACACCCATAAATTTCTGCGGGATCTCATGGGCAAATTTGAACTCTGCTTCCCGCTCGAAGGCAAGGTGCCTCGTTACCTGATACCTGAACTTCTCAGCGAGCAGGAGCCGGATGCTGCCGGACCGCTCGACACGGACAAGGCGCTGGCTTTCAGCTATCACTACTCCAAGATGCTGCCCCACGGACTGGTGCCACGATTGATCGTGCGGTTGTATCAAATCATTGAGGATGATTTGCGGTGGCGCACGGGCGCGGTCTTCACTTGGTTTAATGCCAGAGCGCTCGTGAAGGCAGACCCCGATGACCGCTGTGTTCGCATCCGTGTCCATGGCAGCGACAAAAAACGACGACGCCAACTTCTGGGTATCATCCGTCAGGAGTTTGACGAACTGCACCGGCAGTTTCACGGCCTCCTGCCGCGTGAAGTGATCCACCTGCCGGACTATCCAGACGTCTCGGTGGAATACAGCCATGTGGAGGCTGCTGCACGAGCAGGGATGAAGACAATGCCCATTTTCACGGATGGAAACATGATTCAGGTCGAGCCCGATTTGCTGCTCAGGGAATTTGAAATCGAAGGCGAAGAGCGCGATGCGGGAAATCGCGGCGCGTTTGAAGTGGAACCCACCCCGCCGCCCCATCACACCCTTCGTCGCACAAGGAAGGAGAGACCATGAGCACCCGGAAGAAACCGGCTCCCGTCAAGCCTCCTCTGCTGTTCATCAGCTATTCCCACGTGGATGAAGAATGCCGGCAGCAGATGCGCATTCATCTCAAGCCCTTGGAACGCGGACAGTTGCTGCATGTGTTTGACGATACTGAATTGAACCGTGACACGGGATGGCGCAAACAACTGGTCAAAAAACTCAACGAAGCTGAGATTGTAGTGATGCTGGTCAGTGCGGACTTCCTGGCCTCTCATTTTTGCTTCGTGGAGGAATGGCCCATCGCGAAGAGACGCTGGCTGGCAAAAAAGGCCATTGTGACCTTCGCGTACATCGGGCCGTGTCAGTGGAAACACGAGGACATCGGCCAGCTTCAAGGGGTGCCCTCCCATGGCAAACTGCTGCCTGACAACAAACGTGATGCGGCCCACTTCTGGGACGGCATCATGGAAAAGCTGCGAAAAGATGCGCACTCGCTGAGACCTAAGATCGCCCTCAAAAAGGCGAAACCACGGGCAGCTAAATCAACGAAAAAAACGAGCCGGAAGCCATGATTTTTTCCTTCTCACCAGCACAAGCCCAATCAACCCGGCGGCAGCGATGAGCAGCGTGCCCCAGGCCCCCAGTGCAGCAGGCGCGGGTTCTGTGTCTGGCTCCTCCTCCGGCCCTTGCTCCCGCAGCGCGGCCATGTTCAGCGGCTCAGGCGGTCGCGGGATCTGGATCGGATCCGGGTTCAGCTTCAGACGCCGCCGCAGTGCGTGGTAGTTCGCCTCCATGGAGTCGCATGAAAAATCATAGGCTCCTTTGACGAACTCCCGCCGCTTCTTGATGGCACCGCGCACCAGCGGCACCGCCCGCAGCGTACCGATGCCCGCCAGCGCATGCACCGCATTCACCACCTTGAGATCATCGTCCGAAGCCAGATACTTCAGCGCCAGGTCTTCATGCTCAGGCGCCGGGTACCTGGCCAGCACCCTCAGGAATCCTGACACAAACTGCCGCTTCATACCATCATCGACTTCCGCAGCATCCAGCTTCGCTTCGATCTCCTTCAGCGCCGTCAGTTGCGCCGCAGCCAGATCGTCCCGGCTGACCAGTGCATAGAGGGAGAGCCGCAGCTTCTGCGAATTGCCTGAATGATAAAAGTCCCCGCGCACCATCCCCAGCAGCCGCTCATTGACGTCAGGAAACGTGTCCAGCGCACTTCGAAAAACGCTCAACGCATTCGCAGGCCGGTAGTCTGGGACAACATCTTGCGGGGCAGGGGACCCGTAGTAAACCAGCCTCTCCAACCTCTCCGCCACCGACTGCCCCGCCGCCAGCGAAGCCAGCCCGCCACACCCCAGTATCAGCAGGGCAAACACAAGTCTGAAGCGTGGCGTTCTCATGGCGTGAAAAGCCGTTGTACCTCATCGCGGGCCCTGCTGGCAATGCAAATCCGGAGACGCTGCTCATGCGTTCTTTAAAAAGCTTGGCTTCACGCTTCTCCTCCCTGCCTTGAAGCCCCCATGGGGAGAACAATGCTTTCATGCCCCACTTCCAGCTGGAGTGGCAGCGACAGCGTTGCTATAAAACCCCATGCAATCCATCCGCAGCCTTTTCACCGCCTTGTCCGGTCTGCTGCAGCGCCTGCTTCCGGGACGCAAGCCTCAGCTCTGGCATGTGCCTGAAGGCCCCGTTGAAATCGAGGTGCTCTTTGATGGTATCCCCACCGCCGTGCTGACCGACCGCCTGGTGACCGAAACCTTCTGGCGCAACTACAAGATCACCCCGCTGCAGCCGGAGATGCAAAGCGTCATCGAAGACGTGGCCACCTGGAACACTCGAAAGGTCATCTTCCGTGACAGGCGCAACGGCAAAACCTGCACCTACTGGTCCGGCGGCCTCTCGCATTATGTGGAGGATGGGCGCATCAGCCTGAGAGATTTGTATTTCTTCTGAAGGGTCTGCTTGAAAATGTCGCCCTCACTCAAGACCTTCGCTGCTGCGTCGGGTCAGCCCACGCTGGCTTCCGAAGGCTCATCGCGCAAAGGCGTGGCGTTGCCCGACGCCCGCAGCAGAGCGTAGTCCTGAAAAAGATCGAGATACTTCTCCCGTGCCGCCGCACCCAGCTCGACGCTCGGCAGCAGTTCACCGCCCTGGCCTCGCGTCAGCTCATACACAGTCGTGGTGATGCCGGCGTTCGGCCCCATGAGGATCGTCACATGATCGCCAACCACGTAAGGCCCGCCATTCACCCAACGGCATGCCCGGACCACCAGCGAAAACAACGACATCACTCCCACGAAAAACCCCAAGCCCACAAGCCCTGCATAAACCACCAGCAGCCGCAGCACGCTTGAAAGGTCAGACCCCGCCGCCGCAAACACACCGCCGCTCCAGAACGCCAGCGTCGTCAGCACCCATAGAAACAGGGTGCCCAAGATCCAGCAGATCGCATAAGGTCGCGCGCAGATCCGGTGGATCACCTTCATCCGCTGCTGCCAGGATGGTTGCGGGAGTGGTGAAGGTTCTGGACTCATTCTCATTCTCATCCTCGATCATTGTGGGTCAAGGCAGCTCGAGGTGTCAGGTATTCGTCTCCACCTCATCCCACGGCGTTGTGGAAGTCAGCCACAGCAGCGCGTGATGCCGCCGCTGGACCACACGGCCAAAGAGAGGTGGAATGCCGTGAACACCACGCAGGTAGTCATCCCGCACCGCCCAGTGCTGCCGCAGGGTCAGGTCCAGCATGTCGAGAATTCGCGACTTGGAGTGCATCGCAAACGTTCGCTGCATGCCCTCGGCGGATTTCAGTTTGCCCAGAATGCGTGTGATTCGGGTGTCACACAGAGTCTCCGGCGAGTTCAGCCACCACAGCCGCTTCAGCGACCACAGCAGCACCCAGGACGACTCCAAATTCCACTTCATGTCCGTTTCCGTCTGCTCATCGTGAAACGGCGTCGCCAGGTACTCCGCCTCGGAGGGCGAGAGGTCAGGCATCAGCCCGCAGCGCTCCATCGCTTCACGAATCTCCGCATGCGGCGTCTCATCCACGCTGCAGCCCAGCAGCCACAGGATCATGGCGCGCCGCAGCGTTTCCTGCGGACTCCGGATCACCGCCTCCTCATCATCGCACACATACAGCGGTTGCTCAAAAATGCGGTAGCCCTGGCTGCGCATCTTGCGATTGGAGGACTTCTGTCTCGAAAGTTGCGCAGGTGTTGCCATGGGTGGAGGACTCGGGTTGCAGGCCGGGCGTACAAGCTCGGAGGAGTATGTGGCGCGTCGGTAGCCGCGCTCAAGTGAAGAGTGTTTCTTTCGCGCGGTGGCAGAGGATGGATGCGGGCTTGGTGAAGGTTCTGGACTCATTCTCGTCCTCATCCTCGATCATTGTAGGTCGCAAGTCCGAGTCGGGCAGAGCAAGGCCGGAGTGATGAGATGATGATGTGAAGGCCTGTCGACATTGCCATGTTTAGAGAGAGCCATCACCGCTTCACTCGGAACACCCGCGTCACCGTCACCCTCCACTCACCGGCCAGCTTCTGCGCCTCCGCGATCTCCTCCGGCGTCATCGATTTCTCCAACTGCACGCGGTGCCGCGCGATCTCAGACCACCCCCCTCAGGCTCGCATCATACCGGTGTGCCTCCCGCGCCAGGTAGCCTCGCAGCTCGCGAAACTCCTCCGCTGAAAGGTGACGCTGCATCACGTGCCGTTCATGCGCCAGATCCTCCGCACGCCACCAGCGCGGCATGTCCTCCCGTGCCGCCGGGTGCTCCGGGATGTGTTCATAAAAGCACACCGCCACGCAGGTGAAGAGATCATCCGCCGCCGTCTTGCCCTCAGGCTGCTCCACACACCAGTCGGAGTACTGGTAGATGCGCCGGATCATCGACTCATCCCTAGGCACCTCCTCATACGCCCGCTCAAAAGCCGTGCGCAGTTCAAACCAAAGCAGGCAGGGCGTATCTGCCTCCTCAAACTGCGCAGTCAATTCCGGGAACGTCGTCTCAGCTTGTTGTTTCCAAGGGGGCATGATGGAGTGGTAATCTGGATTTTCTGACTGCCTTTTTATCAGCGTCTAATTAGCGTCATATCAGCGGTTTAAAAACTCTGTTTCTCCGCCGCCTCTCCATATACCGCTTTACGCCCCCCGCCCCCTGTGGTCGGTTCCACCCATGGCGAACCCGGAACACTTGGCTATTCTCAAACAGGGCGTGGACGTTTGGAATGAATGGAGATCAAGAACGAGTGAGCTTGCAGACCTCAGCAGAGCGGACCTCTGCGACGCGAACCTTGTCAGAGCAGAGGTTCGGACCGGGCACATAGGTGACAAGTTGATCACGCAGCCGCTGAGGCCGCAGCAGGTGATGGCAGAAAGGAGCAGGTGATGGCAGAAAGGAGCAGGTGATGGCAGAAAGGAGCATGGTGCGGACGGATCAAGTGTTTCACGTCACGGATAACGTGTCGGAAACAGCGGATTGAAAAAGTCGGATTGAAAAATCGGTCGCAGTGATTTCGCCTGCCCGTCGGGCTTGGTGTGGCTGCTTCACTCTTGGATCACAAACGATTTTAGGAAGATGGGCTTCCATCCGTTTGGGTAATCAGACATGGAGTTCAAGTCAATCGTCACAGGATAGACGCTGCCCTTGATCGCTATCTCGCCAAACAGTTCCTCCTCGCTTAATTCGATGCCATGTCTCCGCTGCGCCTTGGTGATTCTCACGGGATGGCCGGGCGGAACCTTGGCGATGAAGTTCTCGCGCACCCCCTCTGCCATGGACCCATAGAACACATAAAAGTCGCGGAGTTCAGGCAGTGTGGTGCTGTAACCCGGCTTGAACAGGTACAAGGTCTTCCGCGCAAGCACCTCGTGCCCCATGATGTTTTGAAACCGTGGATCATGGGTGAGGTCCGTGTGGACGAAGCTCATGATCATCGCCGTGACGCAGCCGCTGAGGCTGCAGCAGGCCATGGCACAAAGGAGAAGAAGTGGGCGGAGCCGGTGTTTCACGTCACCGAAAACGTTTCGGAAACAGCGGATCAAACAACTTGCCTTGAAAAATCGGGCTCAGCTTTTTAGCCTCCCCGTTGGGCAGGGTATGCTGGCTCTTGTCCTGGTCGCCGCTGAACAGCAGCGGCGTGGCTATCAGAGAGCCCGCAATGCGCAGCAGATTGGGCGAGTTCATGCCGATGATGTTGTGCACCGGGTCCAGCGCATGGCCTTCAAAATTCGGTATGTGCGCGCCGATTCGGTGGGCCAGCGCTGCCGAGAGCAGACCGTTGGCCGCCGCACCGTGGTAGTTCAGGTTCATGCCCTTCATGTTCTTGCCTTCCTTGCGCAGATCTCCCAAGGCGCTGTTCATGATCATCGTGCCCTGGCTATGGGATGTCACATTGGCCGTGGGCAGGTCAAAGTGGCGCAGGAGGTCCCGTGTGGAATTGGCCACCTGGGTGCGAAATCCAAACTTCTGGAGAGTGCTTTCACCTACGTCGGGAAAGAAACCATCCGAAGGATTGTGAATCATGTAAAACTCAGGCTTGCGGGTGTGTCTGAGCCCCAGTTTCCTCGCAGCGTCCAGCTTGTTATGCATGCCATTGATCCAGATGTGCGCATTTTTTGGATTGATGTCTTTAGGGCTGATTTCCACAGCCTTTCCGTCGCCCGTTTTCGGATCCCCCGTCACCCGGTACAGCTTCGCATTCGGGTCAAACTTCGCCTTCGCCGGGGCAGGGGGGCGGCTGCCCGGCACCTGGCCGCGCGTTGTGCGTGCGGCGTTCTGCTTCTGCCGGTACGCCAGCTTGAAGGATTCACTGGGCGGCCGGTCTCGAAAAAATTTGGCGATGTCCATGCATCTACTGCTTGGGTCCGTATTTGCGCATGCAAGCACAAAAAAATAGAAAGTGGTATGACAAGGTATCCATGCCGTTGTCTTCACCCCATCCTCCGCTGCATCTTCCGTTTCCGTGGATTCCGTGGCCAGCATTCAAATTTAAACCGCTGACACGATGCTGATACTGAATCCGGAAATTTCGGCTGCCTTTATCAGCGTCTCATTAGCGTCATGTTAGCGGTTAAAAAAACTCCGTTCTGAACCGCCGCCGAATGCATTGGCATGGCGCGGGTGCCGAGGGTGAAAATGCTCAGATCTTAACCGCTGATGAGACGCTGACATGACGCTGATGCAGAATCCGGAATCCGGAAATTCCGGCTGCCTTTATCGGCGTCTTATAGCAGTTTCCAAAATTAATTTCCGTTTAGCGGGCTGCCTCTTGATCGAACATCTTGGGCTTCCTTCTTCGCTCTCCTGCGTCGAGCTACGAAGGACACGTCGACGGCGGCTGGCTGAGGACAGCCAGCCCTACCTCTCGTCGGGCGTGCGAGCGTTCATGGCGCAAAGGTAGGGCGGTTGGTCCTCCAACCGCCGCGAACGACTCCAGGCCTGCTTTTCGGAAAGGAGTTTTGGAAAACGCTATATCAGCATCAAATCAGCGGTAAAAAACTCCGCACTTCTCCCCACCCGCCAGGAACAGCACACCTGGTATCAAATACCATGAAGCCACGCCCCCCCTTCCTGTCCTTCGTCGCCCTGGGGGCGAAGCACGGGTTGCGTCCCTCCATCACCGCTTCACTCGGAACACCCGCGTCACCGTCACCTTCCACTCGCCGGCCAGCTTCTGCGCCTCCGCGATCTGCTCCGGCGTCATCGATTTCTCCAACTGCACCCGGTGCCGCGCCGCCTCCGCCACAGCCGCCGGATCTCCCCCGCGCCCGACACCCAGCTTCTCCGTCAGCATGAACCACTTCACCGCCTCCACCGCGCTTTTCTCCACCCCAAATCCGAAGGCGGTGCAGATGCCCAGGTAGCACTGCGCTGCCGGCGATCCCTGATCCGCAGCTTTGGCAAACCAGCGCGCCGCCTCTGCAAAATCTCGGGTCACACCCTCACCTTTGAAGCAGTACATGCCCAGCTTATACTGCGCCAGCCTCTCGCCCTGCTCCGCTGCCTGGCGATACCACTTCACCGCCTCCGCATCATCCTTCGTCACACCCACGCTCTTTTCGTAGCTCGCCGCCAGCGCCATCTGCGACATCGCGTGCCCTTGCTCCGCCGCTTTGCGAAACCACCCCGCCGCCGCCGCATCATCCTTCGGCACCACCGCGCCCTTGCCGCACAGGCCACCCATGTAGTACTGCGCCTCCGCATCGCCCTGCTCCGCCGCTTTCGCAAACCACCTCGCCGCCTCCGCATCATCAAGCGGCACGCCCAGGCCCATGAGGCAATACTTCGCCAGATACGTCTGCGCCGCCGCATCCCCCAGCTCAGCCCCTTTGCGGTACCACTTCGCCGCCGCCGCGTGATCCCGTGCAGGCATGCCCAATCCCATGCGGTAGGCCGCGCCCAGCGCCGTCGCCGCCTGCGCATGGCCCTGCTCCGCCGCCTTCTGATACCACGCCACCGCCTCCGCCTCATTCTTCACCAGCCCACCGTCGCCATGCTCCAGGCACACCCCCAGCAGATGCTGCGCCGCCGCATCGCCCTTCTCCGCCAGCACGCGAATCTCAGCCACATTTTGCCCCCGGACCCGCATGGTAGGAAATACCATGCACACCAGCACCAGCGCGAAAGCAAAAGTTCTCATGCCGCGAGTCTTGCATGCCCGCGCCACCTGGCAAGACCATCTTCATCCCCGCACTCATCCCCGCACCCGTAGGCAGACGATGGCGGTTTTCAGCGCCAGCCCCCCCCCCAAGTACCGCACCGCATGAAGTGTCAACATTCCCCCCCCCAAGCACCGCATCTAGCGATTCGCAAAACTCATTCCCGACATGGAGAGACTGAGGGGGTTCGGTTTGCCGCATCACGCAGCCTGCAGGCTGTACGTCGCATGGCGTGTGCGGAACACCTGACGCAGCTTTTTCAGACCCAGCTCGATCCGGGTTTTCACCGTGCCCAGCGGCGTCTGCATTGCATGCGCCACCTCGCGCTGGCTCATGCCCTGCAGGAAGGCCAGCTCGATCACCTGTTTCTGCGCCTCAGGCAGCAGCGTCAGATGCAGGCCCAGCACGCGGCCCATGTCAGCCTGCTCGCATTCATCCGTGCAGACCTGCCAGGAGAAATCCGTTTTCTGGAAAGCGTCCTCCATGCGGCCCATCGCACGGCCGTAGGCCATCGACCTGCGCAGGTGGTCGATCGCGCGGCGCTTGCTCAGCGTCATCAGCCAGGCCAGCGGCCGGCCTTTGGCGGGCTGGTAGTTGGCCGCCTGCCGCCACAGCGCCAGAAAGCACTCCTGCAGCACATCCTCCGCATCCGCATCCTCAGTGACCGTGCGCTGGATGGCGTACTTCAGCGCGCGGCGATGGCGCAGCATCAAAGTTTCCAGCGCCGCCGCATCGCCCTGCTGGATGGCCGCCATCAGGTCCTCATCCGCAGGCAGCAGGGAGTCAGAAGCATCTGCCGGAGTCAGAGGACGAATAGAGTCAGAGTTCCAACCGCCAGAGATATTGAGTGTGTTCATGATGCAGAGATCGAGTTCATCGCCAGCCTGCGGGCAAGAGACCCGCTGCTGACCCACAACTTCTACCGCCACAGCTCCTCCACCACCATGGGGTAAAACCCTACAATGCAAAGCCGCGCCAAACCGAAAGCCCAAAGCCCAAAGCCAGCCGCCTCACCCTATCTGCCCACTCGCGAAACCAGCGGCACCGCATGGCATCGCCATCGCTCAGCAGCGCGATCCGTTCCGCCAAATCCCAGTCAAAGCCGCAAGCCGAGCGGCGAGAGAGGAAGTAAACCAAATGCCATTCCAGCTTGACCCATCAAAGGGGGACATCCTGCAGCCGCAGCCACCTCCTCCCTCTCACTCCCTGCGCTCGTGCAGCTCCAGCACACGCTCCCGCACCGACTGCGCGATCTCTTCCGAAGTCGCGTAAGGCTGGGAAGCAAAGGCAGGCGCACGCGCGTCGAGGCCCAGGTCGTACAGTCGCGCCAGTTTCTCCAGCGCCTTGAGCCGGATGGCCAGCATCGGCGGAGGTGGCACAGGCTCCGCAGCACCCACACACACTTCAGCTTTCGAAGCCTTGGCGTGGCCAGCCAGCCTGGCCTCATCGGACGCGACGGCCGCAAAGTCCGCGCACGGCGTGATCTGATCTTCGTGTTTCTGCCGCTGAAGAAACGGGTGGGGGAATCTCAGGATGAAAGCGTTCCTACGAGAGACAGACTGTATAAGAGCTGCCAAATTTGATCGGCGTATCGAATCGTACAGATTGTTTGTATCCTCGGTCAATACTTGTTACGGAGGATGGGGCATGAATAATCAGAAGCAGAAAATCTGACACGCGCCAGCGTGCCACAGATGGATTCCAGCCTGACAACAGCGGTCTTACACACCAAACAGCTGCCTTATAAGGCAGTGGTCTTCACACACAAAACACTTGTCAAAGCTCGGTCAATCAGGCTTCCTGTGGCCATCAAACCCGCCGCGCCTCTGCTTGCATGCGTAATTCGGCGGGTCTTTTTTGTCCTGATATGATGGCTTGGGGTCCTAGGGTAATTGCATTGAGTATCAGCGATTTGTGTCGCGTTGAAACCGTGCGTGATCTGGCATTTTCCCATAATGTTGAATGGCTGAGATTTAGCACTTGCGCCAATCGTGGGTGTTTGATTAGGTATCTGTCAGATGTCTCAAACAGCGCCTCCCGAGTTCATAGGCTACCACGGATGCAACTTCGAAGATGTTGGGAGCATTCAGACTCAAAATTTCATCATTCCTCAGCGAGATGATCTTTGGTTTGGCAAAGCAGCCTATTTTTTCGCTGAATGCACTGTTTATCACTCGGCCGAGCACGCTAGGTTCTGGGCCATTAAATCCGCAAAAATAAAGGGCGACCACAGGCTCAAGTATTCAGAATTTGCGGTCTTAAAGGTTGTCATCGCAGCCAGCGATCTGCTGGATATGACAAAGGATGAGGGGAAACAGATGTTTCAACGTACGTTGGATGCCCTCCGCAGCCGAAGATTACCAGTGAGCGGTGAATGGGAGGATCAAATTGTCATAGATTTTATGATTTCCGAATTTGATTTTGATGTATTAATCAACGATGTGTACAGCCGTTTTGAGTATGAGTTCGTTAACAATGTAAGGTCTCATGTCCCAAATTGCCGCATCATTTCCGTTTACAAGCCGCAAACTTCCATTGACACCAGCAAAATCGTGGTCCTTAGCACCGGCCCCGTACCACCAACATTATGACACTTGACCAATTTACTTCCAAGCTGGAAGCAAAGATGACAGCCATGTCAGATGAAGAGCTGATGGCCTCACTGAGAAAAGTGGGCTGCAAGTTCCTCGATGACTCCGTCGTGGAGTCGTTTTGGAATGAGGATGCGTTTGAAGTGGGATGGTCTGCTGCCGCCAACTCCAACGATCTGGCATTAGCGGCTTAGCCCAATGAAATTCTGGCTTGCAAAGGTCTACGTGCGCAAGCTCACTCTTGAGCATTTGGACGATGGCACTGCGAAAGAAGGGCTGAGGATTGGCAGTTCATTCGATCCAGGTCAGTTGCGAGATTTTGCTGTCGTGTTCGACTTGAAGGCCAGGCTTAAAAACCATGGCTTTCTGAGTCTTGAATACCTCGCTGTATTCAATACAGACGAAGAAATCTCGGATGAGTTCAAAGCATCCCACCTTGCACGCGCCAATGCTCCGGCTGTCGCCTATCCCTATTTGCGCGCCTTCGTGAGCCAGTTCTGTACGCTCTCAGGCTTCGAGCCGTTCACTCTACCGATCCGTTCCTTTTCTGCCGACACGCGTCCACCTCCACCGCCGACTGCGCTGCCAGCGTCGGAATAGTTCCGCTGCCATCTGATTTAAGGTGGTGACGGCATCCCCTGAGCAAAGTCCGAATCAGCTGGGCACTTTCGCACCTAGCTGACCGGACTCGCTTTAGGGAAGCCGCCTTTCCGTTCTCCTAGACTGTTTCTTGCCGCTTGGCTGGCGGGTTAAACGAGAGCTTTCGCCCTCACGGTTTTACTCGTCCACCCAGATGGGAAAGACTCGGCCTCGCGTCGGATAGATGCGCTTGCCCGTTTTCGGGCAAGTGATCCAATGCCCCAAATGCCTGGCATGTTTTCCTCCAAGGCCACACGCCCATCTTGACCGTCAGCGACAGTGACTTCCCTTCGTGCTGAGGCTTGGCTTTAGCTTGCCAAAGCGCACGTTTAAAATTTTTTTGTCCGCCAGATCGGACTAGTTTGCTAAAAAATCCAACTTTTCTTCGGGGGCTTGCCATTTGGAAAGTTTAGGTCCTTCTTTATGAAGGGACTCCACCATTTGTTCCTTATGAGTCCAAAGGATAGGCTCTTGTTCGGATATTTTTTGCAACATTGTCAAATGTTCCGCCTGCCCATCCGGGTGGTAACCGGCGGCGTCGTTATTAATCAGCGTCAATAACGAACATCGTTCAACGACTTTGCGTCTTCGTACGAGTGAAAAGTTCACGATAGCCGAGGCAAGATTGCGAGTGAAAATGTGGTTCGCACTACCAGTGACATAGCAAACCAGCCACACGTGGGAAAAATTCACGGACGAGATGACAGCTCCAAATGAAACGTTGGGTATGTCTTCGAGCTTCTTTTGGAAAGCCCTGTTGTCGAAACGACTTACAACACCCTTAAGATAATCATCTGCTTTACGCGAGAAATTGGAAGTCTCGGTGGTTTCTTCTGTTAACGCGTATGGAATTGCAGCCGCACAAAAATTCATGGCGAAATTTCCAATATCAAAAAACAGTGAAGGCACCAATTTGATTTCTTTTGTTTCTTTGAAGAAGAACGTGGCTCGGCCTTGTGCGTGGTGGATGGAAACCGAATGGTCGAACATGAAATAATCCCGGCAGGCGTCCAGTTCCTCTTTACCCATCGAGCTTTCCTCACTTAGCAACGCGAGAATTCGGCCAGCATCCGATACGATTATTCTATCATCGCGGACAGTGACGTAAAGAATCAGTGCTTCACGATTAGGCAGTGTATATGGAGTTGTGATCGCGAGGGTGTTGCCTAGACTTTTGCAATTCCAAAGCTGGCCAAAATCACTGCGGATTAAGTCGATAATCTGATGACATTCGAGATTCATTAGAACGTCACTCCTTGTAAAGGATCGATGGTGGACAAACCCAATGTATTGTTCGGCGTATTTAAGATGAGATGAGAGCCATCTGAGTCGTGAATTTTTGCTTCATCGCAGAAGTGTCTCACGCCTATTGAGAAATGACTGCAAATTTCTTTTTCTTGCTCAGGATCTTTTAACAGATCACTTTTGTAGGCCCACATTCTTCCGTCCCCTTCTTTCACGCGATGAAAGTGCGGCGTGGGAACATCTCTGAAAGCAAGTCCTCTTCCATCTTCTGGGTTTCTGTGAACGTGTCCCCACGACTCAAATCTGAAAATGGGTCGTTTTTCAACATCACGCCAGAAAAGTTTCAACTCATAGTCGTGAGGCTCGAGAGGTTTGATTTTGGCTTGAAACTCCAATCCCACAAAAGGGTCGGGGTGTGTGAGTTCCGTGTATCCGATTTCTGTAGCATGCCCGCCTGTAGTGGGAGAGGTGACAATGGGATTATCTTTCGCCGTTTTGAAATCGGCTAGAAGCAGTTCGTAACGACGAAATTCGTTAAGTATATTTGGGAAGGTCTTGTCAGACATTGCACTGTCTGATACCAAAGCACTGCATATGGAAACAAGCAAAATCAGTTCATTGCTGATTTTGAGATTCTTCGTTCGCGATTCAATTTCTGGTTTCCTAGGTGATTTCTCCCGTTGCCTGCGGCTTCCATGGTGATATGCTCGCTTACACAGCGCAAGACTGGAATGCCATCGAGAGAAGTGGTAACTTATAACGATTGCGTGATTGGAGAGCGACGCATTCATGCCTCCCCACCCTTCCTGTCCCAGAAATCCGGCACCTCCTGCGGCACCTCGCACATCCAGCTTCCATCCCTCTTCAACCGTGACGCGATGCGCCCATCGATCTGCTGCTCGATCTCCCGCCTATACAAGTTCGCATCCAGCAACGTCCATTTGCCGGAGCGGAGCTGGAGGAGTTCGGCGATGCGGTTGCGGGTGACGGCGCCGGCGCCTTTGTCCAGGGCGGCGCCGCTGCCGATGTCTTCGATGTAGATGACGTCGTACTTCGCGTAGTCGCGGGCGGCGCGGAAGTCTTCCAGATCCACGGCGGGGATGAGGTGGGCCACTTGCGGGCCGCGATGGCCGGTCGTCGTGGGGATTTTCCAGTGGCCGCGTGCGGCGGCGGACTGCAGGCAGGCGAGCGCTTGCTTCAGCACATGCGTCTTGCCCACACCGGACGGGCCCAGCAGCGACACCCACCGGCGCGGCTGCTCTCGGCGGATCACCGCGCTGCAAAAAGCCTGCACCGCCGGCAGCACCTCGCGCAGCCCCGGGTGATAAACCTCAAACCGCCACGGCCACGCGGCCACGTGCGGGTGCAGTCCTGCCACAGCCTCTTCAGGCGTCGCGGGCGGGGTCATTGGCGCGGCCGCAGCGCGCAGGATTTGGGCGGTTGTTTGCATGGTGGCTAAGGGTGAAAAGTGAAACGAGCTAAGTGAAAAGTTCTGAAGGGCCGGATCGTCCTCGTCCACGATCATTGCGTGTCGAAAGCATGCAGCGGGTGGAATGACGAAGGCGGAGGTTCTGGGATTCGTCCTCGTCCTCGTCCTCGT
>DLGZ01000075.1:0-12810 GCA_002482965.1 Verrucomicrobiaceae bacterium UBA7681
GAGCGCCTCGCTCGAATGGCTCAAAGGCAAGCAGAATGCCGACGGCTCCTGGGGCAAAAGCAACAAGTGTGCGATGACGGGGCTGGCGCTGCTGTGCTACCTCGGCCGCTGCGAAACACCGGAGTCACCGTTCTACGGTGAAAACGTGACGAAGGGCATCATGTTCCTTCTGGAAGTCGGCAAAAAGAACCCCTTTGGCATCTTTTCGGAGACCGGCTGGAAGGGTGAAGCCGCAGGCGGCAAAAACGGCGCAGGCACCTACGAGCACGGCATTGCCACCTACGCCCTTGGCGAGATGTACACCCTCGCCCGTCTCGGCAGCAAATCCCTCCCCGGCATGCGTGAAGGCTTTGAAAAAGGCGTGAAAGTCATCATCGACACTCAGACTCCGAAAGGTGCCTGGGCCTATGGCGGCAAGGATCAGATGGTCTATAACAAGGAAGGCGGCGCCGACCTTTCCGTCGTGGGCTGGCAGTTCCAGGCGCTCAAAGCCGCCAAGAACACCAGCTTGAAAATCGACGGCCTGCACAGCGCCATCGGCAAGATGACTGACTATCTTGAAACCACACAGACAAAAGACGGCGGCTTCGGCGGCCCGAATCGTGACGCCCATTACAATCAGTGGAGCCTCTCCGGCGTCGGCATCCTCGGCCTGCAGACCATGGCCAAAGGCAAGACCACCGCGATCAAGAAGGGCATCAAATTCCTGACCGAGTTCCTCACCGCCGAACCTCTGGACTGGAACAAAAACTGCAACCTCTACTGCTGGTACTATTACACCCAGACGTTCTTCCAACAGGGCGGCGACGACTGGAAGTTCTACAATCAGCAGTTCCTGCCGCAGATTCTCGGTGCCCAGCAGGCCGATGGCGCCTTCAAGCATGGCCGTCCGAACTGGCCCGCAGGTGATGCGGCCGATGAAATCTACCGCCAGTGCCTCTGCACCCTTCAGCTTGAAGTGTACTACCGTTACCTCAAAGTCGGTGACCGTGAAGAGTCCTCCTTCTTCGAGAAGTAAGCCTTGGTCTCTTGTAGCAGAGGGATCGTCTTGATCCCTCTTGTCGGTGTCTTTGCGAGTCCAAGGGGATGGCACGCCGTCGGGGGAAAGCCGGCTGTTCACTGCAGCAAGGACGGCGCAGCTTTTTGAGCGCCTGCGACGGGACAGACCCGAAATGACGGACCCGCACAGCGGTTCCCTACCATCCCTGAAGCTTCGCATGCGCGAAGAGCTGGTAGGGACGCGTTGTGCGCGTCCCTAGAATCCTTCGTTCCAGCGCGGCGGTGGTCGCGTTAACGCTCCCCCTTTCCAAAGACGCCCTCCCTCACGACCTGCCACCAAGCCCGCATCTTTCCTCCAGAGTGTTGTCTTCTATTTGCGAAGGCACCAGCGAAGGCACCGCCTAGTTTGGACGAAAGAGAGCACGCTGGACGTTGCAGGAGCGTTGAGGGATCGGGACGATCCCTCTCCTCCAGAGGCCGTTTCGCTTCGTCCAGGACTTCCAAACGGGGATCATGATGATCCCCTCCCCCAGAGCGCCCCCCCCGTTCAGTCCTTGCCCGCGCCAACCTGCCGCAGCCACTCCTCCAGATTGTAGTAGTTCGTCACGCGCCGGACTTTGCCATCCTGCAGATCAAAGAACGCACCGACTCGCAGGCGGTAGCGCTGGCCCGCCGCCGGAGGCAGCCCCTCATCCGTGGCTAGGTATTCCCCTTCAATATAAAACTCCGCCGCACCCCGTGTGCCATCCTCGCTCGCGAAGACCACCAGGTCGCACACCTGCTCACGGTAGCAGCGGTCCATGCGTGCCAGAAACGCCGCAAAGGCAGCGCGCCCGGTTTCAGCACCGCCCTGGTTGATGTCATGCACCACGTCATCCGTCAACAACGACAGGAATGCCTCCCGGCCTCCTGAATTGAAGGTGGTGTAATAGGTCTGGATGACTGCGAGTGCCTGCTGCTGGAGTGTTGCCATGGAATGGCGGACCATGAATTTCACCAGCGCCAGCGTCAAATTGGAAAATGATCGGGGAAAATCCACGGTTGCGATAATGGTTCAGACAGCTAAACATCATCTGTCTATGTTTTCCCCCAGCATGGCGTGGTTAAGCTCCCGCGCATTGATCCTTGGCATCTGTTTTACGTTCGTCACCGGCAGCACTGCACTTCAGGCGCAGTCAGCCGTTCTAGTCGTCGATGCCTTCAATAAAAAAGTGCATGTCGCCGCAGACGCGCAGTCAAAGCGCCCCGTCGGCGGCATTGCCAAAATCGCCACCGCCATGGTCACGCTCGACTGGGCCGAGGCATCAAAAGTCGGCGTCGGCGTCCTCGCCACCGTCCCCTCCTACGCCTTTCAGATTTCCGACCCCGGCAGCCTCGGCCTGCAGCCCGGAGACCAGGCCACCCTGCGGGATCTCATTTACGCCACCATGATGAGCAGCGACAACATCGCCGCCATCACCCTCGGCGACTTCGTCGGGAAGGATCATCTCGCACGCCTCGGCAAAGCCGGCCACCCCATGGAGGAGTTCGTCAAGCAGATGAACCAGCTCGCCACACGCGAAGGCGCACGCGCCACCCGCTTCACCAATCCCCACGGCCTTGAAAACTCCCGCCCCATGCCCTACTCCACTGCGGCGGACATCGCACGGCTCGCCATCTACGCCGTCTCACGTCCTGCGCTGCGCTTTTACACCAATCAGACGAACCGCAGCATCACCATCTATCGTGCCGGACAGCCGATCACGATGGCCTTGACCAACACCAATCAACTGCTCGGCGTGGACCGCATCGACGGCATCAAAACCGGCAACACCGCACGTTCCGGCGGCTGCATCGTCATCTCCGCCGAAAAGCCTTCCAGCGTCCAGGTGCAGGCGGACAAAACCAGCCTGATCTACCGTCACCGCATGGTCGTCGTCGTGCTCGGTTCCGCCAACCCCTTTGCCGAGGCACGCACACTCCTTCATCAAGGCTGGGCCGCCTATGACCGCTGGCTGGCCGCTGGCCGCCCCATCACTGACAAGCGTCAGATGCTTGATCAATTCTGAATTTTCACGGATTCCTTTCCGTCCCGTCTTTTCCACAACTCTTTCCCAATCATCACATCATGCGAATCGGAATTCTAAACAGCGGCGGAGATTGCCCCGGACTCAATGCAGTCATTCACGGCGTCGTCGGCGCCGCCCAAACCCTCGGCTGGGAAGTCGTTGGTTTCCGCGATGGCTTTGAAGGCCTCCTCCCTCCGGGCGACTACATGATGCTCGACTCTGAAAAGACCATCGGCATCATGAAGCTCGGCGGCACCATTCTCGGCACCACCAACAAAGGCCACTTCGTCGCCAAAGTCGGCGAGGGCAATGTCTCCCAGGTGCCCGTTGAAATCGTCGAAAAAGCCAAGAACACCCTCCGTCACCTCGAAGTCGGAGCGCTCATCGTCGTCGGCGGAGACGGCAGCCTCACCACCGGCCTCCAGTTGTACCAGATGGGCATCCCCGTCATCGGCGTCCCCAAGACCATCGACAACGACATCCAGGCCACCGCCACCTCCTTCGGTTTTGACTCCGCCGTCGCCACCGTCGTTGACGCACTCGACCGCCTGCACACCACCGCAGAAAGCCACAAGCGCGTCATCGTCCTCGAAGTCATGGGCCGTCACGCAGGCTGGATCGCCCTCTACGGCGGCATGGCCGGAGGTGCTGATGTGATCCTGCTACCTGAGATCCCCTTCAATTTCGAGCACATCGCCAAGGCCATTCGCAAGCGCGACGCCGCCGGCCGCCACAGCACCCTGGTCGTCGTCGCAGAAGGCGCACGCATTGAATCTGGTGAACTCCTCACCAAGGAAAAAGTCGGCTCCAAAGGCGAAGACCGCCTCGGCGGCATCGGCGACTACGTAGCCAAGCAGATCGAAAAGGACACCGGCAAAGAAACCCGCTCCTGCACCCTCGGCCATCTCCAGCGTGGTGGCGCCCCCACAGCGCTTGATCGCATCCTCGGCGTGCGCTTCGGTGCCAAAGCCGTCGAGCTCATCTCCCAGGGCAGCTTCGGCCGCATGGTCAGCTACCAGCAGTATCAGGTGGGCGACGTCCCCATCGAGGAAGCCGTTCATCAGCTCCGCCTCGTGAACAAAGACAGCGAAATCGTCAGAGCATCCCGTGCCATCGGCATCTCCTTTGGAGACGAGTAATTCAGGCCGCCCGGCCTGCATGCATTCAACAAAAAAAGCCGCCCTGTTGAAGGGGCGGCTTTTTTTAATGTCTGCGTGGGCTTCTACCTGCGGAACCCACGCCAAAGGGAAACCTTGGCAAGCCCATCAGGCAAGAGCCGCAAGACGCTTGGTCAGTGCGTCTTTCGATTGCACGCCGACGACGGTTTCCACCGCCTTGCCGTCCTTGAAAAACACCATCATCGGAATGGAGCGCACGCTGAACTGCGTGGCCAGATTCGGCGACTCATCCACATTCACTTTGCCGATTTTCACCTTGTCTCCCTGCTCCTTGGCCAGATCATCAAGGATCGGTCCCAGCATGCGGCACGGCCCGCACCACTCAGCCCAGAAATCCACCAGCACAGGCACGGTGGAAGAAGTGACTTCAGATTCAAAATTTGCTTCGGTGAGGGTGAGGACTGCTTCGCTGGCCATGGTGTGAATGATGTGGGTTAGAAAAGGGCTACGCACGCACGCTGGCATCAGAGGCACACGAATCAACGAAAGTTTTCACCAACTCTGCCTCAATACCGGAAAAAACGTCAAAATCGAATGTGACGACAATCCCAGTTGATCCACTGACTGGAGTCAATCAACCAAATCGCACCTTTGGCAAAGTTGTTACCATCATTCGCGCACGAATGTGAAAAACTCTTTCTTGCTGTCCGCCGTAATTCTCGGCTGAATACCAGTCCATGAGACTACGCCATGACTCCGAGGGCCTTTCCGGCCGGAAGTTGAAGCGTTTGTTGCATCAGCTCTGCGAACGCGCGCAGGAGGATGTGCGGAGAATCTCCCTCCATGAAGAGAGCGCCACCCACCAGCTGCGCGTGCGCGTGAAGAAGATGATGGCCCTGCTCCGTCTGGCAAATCCCGGCATCGAAAAGCACACCCTGCAGGCCATGCGGCAGCACCTTCGCGCCGTGAAAAACGCCTGCGCCGGCAATCGCGACCAAGTGGTGCAGAGCAAGCTCATCGACAAGCTCACACGCCGTTTTCATCTCGCGCCCAAGCACCGCCCGCAGCTCCTGGGCCAGCCGCTCAAAGCCCCTCCCGCCACCGATCTTCATCATCAGCTCTATGCCGTGGGCCAGCTCATCGACAGCACCTGCATCCAGACGCTCACCGAAGAGCAGATCCTTGCAGAACACGCCCGCTGCTACCGCAAAGGCCGCCAGCTCATGAAGCAGGCCTGTGAGACCAAGGACAAACGCACCCTGCATCGCTGGCGGCACCGCGTGAAGGATCTCTATTTTCAAACCCTCGTGCTGTCCCATCTGCGCGGTGCAGAACGGCGCATCAGACGCGCCAAGCGTCTCGGCCACATTTTAGGCCGCGATCAAGACCTCGCCAATCTCGCCTCAGAGCCCGCTTTTGCCGTGCGGCGCAATCCTTGGCTGCAAGTGCTCAATGAGCACCGCGACCACTTGCGCGAGCGCTACCTCTCCCTCGGTCACCGCCTCTACGCCCCACCCTTCACACGCTTCAGCAGCAAGATCCTGCACTGCGCCTGATACTCCCGCCCTCCCATTTGGACTGCGGTTGCGCAGTGAGGAACGAACGAGCTACCGCTTTCGACAGGCTCAGCAGCGCACGCACACCATGGAACGCTCGAAAGCAGCAGCTAATCGCAGCCGCACTCCAAAAGCTTCTACAACCCCGCAGCCAGCTGAGCATCCTGCACCAGCCGGATGAAGCGCCCGCGCTCACCTTTCACGTCCGCCCCTTTGGACTGATTGGCGAGGTTGAGCACCAGATCATGATTCAGACCGCCCAGCTGCTCCGCACCCCGCAGCAGCAGGCCAAAACCCACCACCGAGGTTTCAAACACAAAATCTTCACGCGCATTCTGCAGCGAATACCCACGGTCCATGATCTGCAGCTTGCTGCTGTCAAACGGGCCCACCGCCTGCGAGGTGAAATGCGCGTTCGGCAGCATCACCGTGGCCACCTGACGACTGCTGTCGCGCGGGATCTCACCGCTGCCATTGGGCTGAAACTCATACCACAGCACATGCGTGCCCGCGCTGCGCAGTTCAGTGGCCGCCAGGTGCCGCTCACACAGCATGCGGTACTGCTTCACATTCGCCTTATCAAAAGTGACCTGCAGCGGAAAGGTGGCGTCCGCACCCAGCACCGCCGCCTGATCCGCCGGCAGCAAAATCACAAGACGCAGCAGTCGATTCGCCGGATTCCACGGGCACGCCGCCACTTCAGCTTTCCAGGAGTGAATGAACAAATCTGCCGCCCGCACCGCTTTGGGCTCGGGTTTGTTCGGCGTCATCTGCGGAGAGGCAAACGCCTGCCCTTTGGCCTTGGGCGGCAGCGGCTTGATCTGCCCTGGATGCAGACTGAACTGATCGGTCGCCTGCTTCGTCGTGCTCACAAATGTACCGTGCCCGGCCGGGAGCATGAACCCCAGGCTGGGAGTCACCGCAGGTACAACGGGCAGCTCCTTCACCGGCGTGGCATTGGCCACGACCACCACTTCCTTCACCACAGGTGCAGGGGTAGGCACCGGCGCAGGCTTGACCTCGGCCACCACTTTTTTAACCACCGGGGCAGGCACAGCAGGCAGCTTTGCCTTGGGTTCAGACTTGGCTGCCACCATCGGCGCAGGCACAGCTTTTACAGGCGCAGCCTGCGGCTTGACGACTTTCTCAGCAGGCAGATCCTCCTTGGGCGCGTCAGCCATCTTTGCCGCTGACTTCAACTCCGGGCCGTACATCCACCCCGCGAGGAAGGCCGCACCGCTCAGTGTGACAACAGCAGCCACCTTCACCAGCGCGCCCATCACCGGCCAGAACACCGCACGCGAACGCTGCGAAGCCTTGCGCGGCATCATCGGCTGAATGCGCCGTGGCAGGTTCGACGGATGCAGCACCGCATGGCGCTGCTCATGTGACAGACGTGAGAGCGGAATCGGTGCGCCCTGCCGCAAGGCATCGGTCACCGCCTCGATCTGCTCCAGCTCATGCGCGGCAGAGGGGGTGCTGGCCAGCACCGCGTGCAGATCACGCGCCTCCTCGGCGCTCAGTTCTCCGAGTGCGTAAGCCGTAAAATGGGGATTGTCCTGGGGGTTCATGAATGGGTGGGGGAATATTCTTCGCTGATGTCCGTGCTCATCAGTTCGCGGAGTTTTTTGATCGCGTGGTGCATGATGAAGCCGACATTGCCGACACTGAGTCCGGTAATGCCCGCAATTTCCTGATACGAGCAGTCATGCTGAAATTTGAGCCGTACGACCTCGCGCTGATTGGGCCGCAGGCGGTCCACGCAGGTCCAGATGTGCTCATAGAGCTCATGCATCCCCGCGCTTTGGGCAGGGTCCGGTTCTTGATCCGTCGCTGCATCAATGACGTCGTCGTTGCCAAGATCCAGCCGTTGCTCCTTGCGCAAGATGTCAAAGGCACGGTTCCGGCACACGGTGAACAGCCAGGATTTGAGGTTCTCACGGACACGCTCCGGCTCCGTGAGGTAAAGCCGCAGCATCGCGTCCTGCACGACATCACGCGCACGCTCGATGTCTCCACCGAGAATGCTGGCTGTGTAGGCGATAAGAGTGCTTTCATGCTGGTCCAATGCCCGCCTGACCAGCACGGCAGCTTCATCCTGTACGTGTGGGTCGGGCATGCGAGAGTTCATGGCTGGAACGGGCAGACACAGGTAAAAATTAGAGCGGAAGGGAAGTTGCCGCCATTTTTAGCCTTGGAAACCGCAATCTTCACCCATGTCCCGGCGTTCAGACAGGCACAGTGAGCGATTCCTCCTCTTCCACCACCTCGTTTTTCCTCATCCTGCTGGCCCTCGGCGGCAGCGTCTGGCTGGTCAAAGAGACCCTCGCCCCCGCCGCCAAGCCCGCTCCCGCAGCCCCCGAGGAAGAAGTCACCTCCATCCCCAGCCGCGCCCTCGAGTTCTCCAAAACCAACGGCGACTCCCTCAACAACTCCATGAACGACCAGCTCAAGTCCGTGCAAGGCATGGTCGGCGGCACCTACGACGGTCAGACCTACGTCCCGCCCAAGGGCAAAAAATAGCAGGTTCTAGCGCAGCCAACACTTTCGCAGGACGGGAATCTCACGCACACCACGAGACGCTCGAAAGCAGCGGCTAATCGCATCCGCACGCCAAATTCGCCTCGTCTGCTCACGCGCGCCCAAGCCCGTCCCTGCTCACTTCCCCTTCACACCCTCATCACTCGGCACCACCAGCACCGGGCAATGCGCGCCCTTCAAAACATCCGCCGCCACATTCCCCACCAGCAGGTGGTAGATCGTGCTGTGGTGGTGCGATCCGAGAATGATCAGATCCGCATTCCGCCGCCGCGTCTCTGCCAGCACCGCAGCCACGCTGGCATCTGCCAACTGCTCCACGCTGGCGCGCACGCCGAATTTGATCAGCGAATCACGCATTTCAAAAAGCTGCTCCGTCTGCCGATGCACTTCCTCCGGCGAGGGATCCTGCGCGACCACAGGTGAGGCCAGCCCCACGTCCACGACCACCGGCACCTTCGCCAGCACATGCAGGATGATCACCTCGCTATTGAAGGCGGTGGCAAGCGCATGCGCCTGCTTGAGAACTTTGAACGTCAGATCGGAGAGATCGACCAAGGCAACGATGGTTTTCATAATTAGATGTTTTCTACGGGAAGTTTCACCACAAGAAGCGAGCACGGCAGCCGCGTGAGCAACCGCTCCGCCGTCGATCCAAGGAGTACATATCGCAGATTCGTGCGTCCCTTGCCACCGATGATGATCAGGTCCGCCTCTGACTCCTTTGCATGCTCGGCGATCCCATTCCCATGACTGAGTCCCTCATGCAGCACCTCGTTGGATTCGATGCCTTGCCCGGCATCCCCCACAAACTCATGCAGTTCCTTGCGCAGACCCTGGATGAAAACCTCCCGATCATCAGGAGCGTACACCATTGAGGGCACTCTCGTATCCGCGGAGGGAGTCGGGTAGGCCATGCCCAGCCAGGGCTCCTGCCACACATGCACAAAGTCCACCGCAGCACCATCCATGCGCGCCACGCTGCTCGCCTGCTCCACAACCGCCCGCGAACTCTCAGAAAAATCAAGGCACGCCACGATCTTGCGAAACGGCTGCGGATGATTCGTACGCACCAGCAGCACCGGCGTCTGCACCTTGCGCGCCAGCTTGCTGGAGATCGACCCCGCCCCTGCCGGCATCTCTCCTGCCCCCGCGATTCCCGCCACCAGCAGATCCGCCTTCAGCGTGCGCGCATGCTCCAGGATCTCATGCAGCGGCGTACCCAGCGCGATCGTCACCTCATAATTGTCCGGCGCAGGAGATTGCGCCATCCATTGTGAGAGCGCCGTTCCAGCCCCTTCCGTCGCCACCTTCGCGTGGTTTTCAAAGGGCTCTTCACGGCTGTCCGCCAGTGCCGCCACCGCAGCCGAGTCCACCACATGCAGCACATGAACCTTCGCACCATGCAGCGCCGCGATGCGTACCGCCTGATCATAAGCCGTTCGTGATCCCGTGGAAAAATCCACAGCAACGAGAATGGTGGTCACCTTGTTCATAGCCTGCTCGGGTTGTTTATCATCACCCATTTAAACGCAAAACCCCACGCCGCGAAATGGGCTATTCACCCCATGTTCTATCGGCCACTGCACAGATCTTGGCTTCCAAAAAGCCCACTTCAGTATCAGCCATCAGCCTACCCCCTAGGCATTCCAGCCCCGCCCCTGATCAAACCCGCATGACAGCACCTCACGCGAGCAGCGCATGCCCCCAATCCCCCGCCCTATGGGGTACACACCTCATTTCATCTTCCAGGTTTCTGTCACACACTTTCCGTCATGAAACCAGTTCACCTCAAGAAAGCATTGCTTCTCCCCACCGTTCTCCTCACCCTCTCGCTCGTCTCCTGCATGGATCCGATGTACCCCGTTGCATACAACAACGGAGGAGGCTTCAACACCTACGCCACGCTGCCCACGAACTACTCAGGCAACGCCTACCTCTACAACGGCCGCTACTACACAGGCGGCCAGTATCAAAACGGCAGCTACATCTATCAGGGCCGCAACTACTCCAACCGGTACTATCAAAACGGCCAGTACTACTACGGCGGCAACCATCGCGTCTACGGCAGCACCATCCCTGTGCAGAACAACGCCTACATCCAGCAGAGAAGCGGCTACCAGACCTACACCGTGCTTCCCACAAACTACTCTGGCAACGCCTACCTTTACAACGGCCGCTACTACACCGGCGGCCAGTATCAAAACGGTAACTACAGCTACCAGGGCCGCAACTACGGCAACCGTTACATGTACAACGGCCAGTACTACTACGGCGGCAACCACACTGCCTATGGCGATGCCATTGCGGCGCAGAACAACCGCTTCATCCGGTAGTCACGCATCCAGATCTCGCCTTTGAAAAACTCAACGCCCCTGCCCGCGCCACCCGGCTGAACAAGCCGCAGCGATTCTCGGGAGCCAAAAATTAGCACACGCCCCTGAATGGCACTCCGCGAAAGCGGGGTGCCATTCGTTTTTGGCGATGGCACCGCGATGCTTGCCTCCTTGTCAAAACTCCTGAGCTATCCCCCCTCACTCCCTCGCCTCACCCTCCACCACGCAGCGAAACCCATGGTTCGCATTGCCAAAGGAGACATCGGGCGGGAGATGGCCGCGGGAGAAAGGCAGCAGTTCTCTCCGCTCATGGGTACCGTAGCCGCCCCCGCGAAACGTGCGCTCCTTTTCCTGCGCATTCCACCAGTCCTGCACCCACTCGCTCACGTTCCCGCTCATGTCATAGAGCCCCTGCCGGTTCGGCGGAAAGCTCATCACCGGCGCAGTCGTCGCGAAGCCATCCGTGTAGCCTTCGATGAACGTGTAGTTCGGATAGGCCGCATTCAGGGCCGTGTCGCCGTAGTTGCCAAAACCCGCTGGCGGCGGCCATTCGCGGCTGCCCCACGGATACTCTTGGATGACCCCGCGACTCAGCTTTTCCGGCGTGTCACCAGCCTGCCGCCTCTCCACAGCACCGATGCCCAGAGCCAGACTCCACTCCGCGTCGGTCGGCAGCCGATAACTCCGCCCCTCCTTCTCGCTCAGCCACTCGCAAAATCCGGCGGCATCAGCGTACCTCACATTGCGCACCGGATGGTCGCCCGCCTGATCCACCGGCGATTTATCTGAGAAGAGTGGCGAAGCGTTCACCCCCTTCACCGCCGCCGCATACGCCCGGTAGTCCTGATTGCGCGTCTCGTGGATGCACATGAGCACCTGTGTACCGGCCACCGGAATGAACTGCATGCCCAAGCTGTTGGTAAAGACCGGCTTCGGCACATCGGTATCGCTGCTTGCAGCAGCCGCTCCGGCAACAGCTTCCATCCTTGGGCTGACACTGGATTTGCCATGCTCTGACCAAAGTACAAATCCCACCAGCGCCGCCACCACACCCACCACCGGCACCCAAAATCCCAGATTAAGATTCCTCGCTGGCGGCGGCGGCGCCTGCCACTGCGGCGGGTGGTACGGCTGCCCCTCCGGACGCTGCGGCCTTGCCATCGTATTCAGCACAGCGGGTGCCTTGCCCGCCCTCGCCTCCACCACCGGCTGCGCGATGATCGCATCCAGATCCCTCCGCAGTTCCACCACCGTCTGGTAGCGCAGCTCGCGGTCATTGCGCAGCGCACGGCTGATGATCCCATCATAGCGTGGGTCCAGCCCCGGCACCTGCAGCGACGGCAGCTCAAACATCCCCTGCGGCAGCCCGCCCGTCAGCATGTGGTAGAGCATCACCCCCATCGCATAAATGTCCGCGCGATGATCCACCGAAACGCCCAGCGTCAGAGCCTCCGGGGCGATGTAGTGCATCGTCCCCATCGTCATCCCGCTCTGCGTCATGCCCGTGCTCTGCTCGCCCTGGCTCATCTTTGCCAGCCCAAAATCCGCCACCTTCACCGCGCCATCATAGCCCACCATGATGTTCGCCGGCTTGATGTCCCGATGCACGATCCCCCGCTCATGCGCATACTTCAGCGCATCGCATACATGCGCGGTGATTGCCATCGCATGCGCCGCCGGCAGCCTCTTCTGCTCCGCCATCATCTGCGCCACATCCGTCCCATCCACAAACTCCATCACGATGTACAGCATGCCATTGCTCGTGCGGCCAAAGTCATACACCCCCACGATGCCCGGGTGGTTCAGCTTCGCCATCGCCAGCGCCTCATTGCGAAAGCGTTCGCTGTACGTCGCATCCGTATCGTCCAGCCCCGGCGGCAAAATCTTGATCGCCACCGGCCGGTCCAGATTCACCTGCCTCCCCTGGTAAACCGCACCCATCCCCCCCCGGCCGATTAACACAGTAATCTCATACTGCGGCAGCATCTCCTGCAATTCCTCCGGCGTCGGCGGCTCCCACCCCGGCTGGGCCCCAGCAGAGCTGGATCTTGGCGTCTGATCGGGAGAAGTGGATTCGGACATGAGGCGCGGTCTGCTACGGATGAGTTCTTATCAAGACATGGCAGAAAGCCCCCGTCATTGCACGAAAAAAACGGCAACCTACACTGCCTCACCCATGGCAATAGCTTCCCGCCCCCCACATCCCCCCCCCCCC
>DLGZ01000075.1:12853-13123 GCA_002482965.1 Verrucomicrobiaceae bacterium UBA7681
GCCACCACCCTTTTCATGTACGGACTCGTCAACAAAGCCATCGAAGAACTCATCATCACCAACTACGGGGAGAATCAATGGCAGACCATCAAGCAGAAAGCAGGCGTCGATATCGAGGTCTTCATCAGCCATGAAGGCTATTCGGATGACATTACCTACCAGCTCGTCAGCGCGGCTTCCGAAGTGCTGGAGCTGACAACACGAGACGTGCTGATCGCCTTCGGTGAGCACTGGGTGCTGAAAACAGCCTCGCACGGCTATGGCGTCATG
>DLGZ01000075.1:13129-30386 GCA_002482965.1 Verrucomicrobiaceae bacterium UBA7681
ATGATCTACCCCAATCTGGCCCCCCCACGCTTTGAGTGCCATGACATCGCGGACACCTCCACACGCGGGTGCAGATGATCTACCCCAATCTGGCCCCCCCACGCTTTGAGTGCCATGACATCGCGGACACCTCCATGAGCCTGCACTACTTCACCCATCGTCCCGGCCTCACTGATTTTGTCGTGGGCATCGTACAGGGACTGGGAAAGCTTTACAACACACCTGCCACTGCCAATATCGTGGCCATGAAGACCGCAGGTGCTGACCATGACATCTTTGCCGTAAACTGGACTCACCCTGAGAAAGGAGCCTCAGTGGGGCCAGCATGACTACCAGGATTCCCAGCAGGGAGTTCCTGCGCGCCTTTCCATTCTACTTCGCGTGGGATGAAAAGGACTGCATCGTCGAAGCTGGCCCGTCCTTGATCAAAGTCTGCCCCTTGGCCAAGCCCGGCGCGCGGTTGCAGGATCTGTTCCTGGCCATCCGCCCTGCCGGCGAATTCTGCGATGCCCTGGCCAGGTCCATGCCAGACAATTTGTTGCTGCTGAGAAGCCGCCAAAATCAATGCATGCTGCGTGGCCAGGTCATCATCCTCAATGAGCCCCACCTCGGCATCATGCTCGCCACCCCTTGGCTCACGGAGCCGGATCAGGTCGAACGACTCGGCCTCACCATGGGGGATTTTGCCGTGCATGATCAGACGCTCGATCTCCTCCAGGTTCTGCAGGCACAGCGCATGACCTCGGCGGATCTCATCAAGCTCAACAACCGCCTCAAAGAGCAGCAAGTCCAGCTGCGGGAGCAGGAGGCAAGCTCGCGCAAGCTCGCCCTCGTCGCCTCACGCACGGACAATGCCGTCATCGTCACCGATGCCCAGGGCCGCATCGAGTGGACCAATGAAGGCTTCACCCGCATGACAGGCTGGCAGCTCGCAGAGGTCATCGGGCGCACCCCCGGCTCCTTCCTCCAGGGACCCGGTTCAGACCCCGCCATCGTCAGTTTGATGAAAAACTCCCTGAAGGAGTGCAAAAGCGTCCAGACCGAAATTCTCAACTACCACCGCTCCGGCCGGAGTTACTGGACCGCGCTCGAGATCCAGCCCATCCGCAATGAAGCCGGTGAAGTGGTCAATTTCATGGCCATCGAAAGCGATGTCACCCAGCGCAAGCAGGACGAAAAACGCCGCGCCCTGGAGTATTCCGCCAGTCGCATCCTCGCAGAGCCCGGCACCGTGCGTCAGGTCTCCGCCAAGGTCATTCAAATGATCTGCCAGCAGCTCGGCTGGACCGCCGGATTTCTCTGGATGCTTGAGGTGGAGGTCAAAGCTCTGCGCCTCGCCGAACTCTGGCATGACCCCTTGCGGGACATCGCCTCCTTCATCGAGCTGAGCAGCAAGCTGCGCTTTGGCACAGGCATGTGCACTCCCGGTCGCGTCCTGGAAACGGAGCAAAGCCAGTGGTGTCGTGATTTCGAGAAGAATCAGGACAATCCGCGTGCCGCTTGCGCCCTCAGCTGCCAGCTGCGCGCAGCCCTCGCCTTTCCCATTATCGCTGACGGAGAAATCCTGGGCGTCGTGGAGCTCTTTGCCAGCGAGGCCGTGGACCCGGACGAACCGCTGCTGCAAGCCCTCGCAGGCATCGGCAACCAGATGGGCCAGTTCATGGTCCGCAAAAGCTCCGAAGACCAGCTCTGGCGTTCCAATGCCTTTCAGAAGGCCGTGCTCGATGGCGCTGCCCACATCATCATATCGGCCACGCCCGACGGCACCATCGTCACCTTCAATCATGCCGCTGAAGAACACCTCGGCTACACCGCCGCAGAAGTCATCGGCTTGCAGACCCCTGCCCCCTTCCACCTGCCTGAAGAAATCGCCGCACGCGCCGCCGCCCTCACCCTTGAACTCGGCCATCCCGTCGAAGTCGGCTTCGAGACCTTCGTCGCCAAATCACGCCTCGGCAAACCGGATGAATGTGAGTGGACCTACGTCCGCAAAGACGGCTCGCACTTTCCCGTGCTCCTCTGCGTCACCACACTCTACGACATGCAAGGCGCGGTCATCGGCTATCTCGGCATCGGCTCAGACATCACCATTCAGAAACGCGCGGCTCAGGACCTGCGCAAGGCCAAGGAAATCGCCGAAGCCGCCAATCAGGCCAAGAGTGACTTCCTCGCCACCATGAGCCATGAGATCCGCACGCCCATGAATGGCATCATTGGCATGTCCTCCCTGCTGCTCGATACCGAACTCGCACCCCAGCAGCGCGAAATGGTCGATGCCGTGCGCCACAGCGGCGATGCCCTCATGACCATCATTGAGGACATCCTCGACTTCTCCAAGATTGAGGCCCGCAAGCTCGACCTCGTCGAAGAAGCCTTCCGCCTGGACTCCGTCATCAGCGGCGTCGTCGATCTCCTCCAGCACAAGGCAGCCACACGTTCTATCGAGTTGATCGTCCGCATCGCCCCCAATGTGCCCGCCTCCTTCATGGGAGATCCCGGCAGGCTTCGGCAGATCCTCATGAACCTAGTCGGCAACGGCATCAAGTTCACCGATGAAGGCAGCATCCGCATCCAGGTCAGAACCCTGAACTGCATCGCCCCCGGCACCACCAACCTCGAAATCAGCGTCACCGACACCGGCATCGGCATGACCGAGCAGCAGCAAAGCCAGCTCTTCCAAGCCTTCACCCAGGTGGACAGCTCCAGCAAACGCCGCTTCGGCGGCACCGGCCTTGGCCTCACCATCAGCAAACGTCTTGTCGAGCTCATGGGCGGCACCATCGGCGTCGAAAGCAAACACCAGGAAGGATCGCGCTTCTGGGTGCGACTGCCCTTGCGCATCGTCGAAAGCCCGAAGTTCCCATTGAAAGACGACGTGGCCACGCCCGAAGAAACCGCGCCCCATTCCACCGCCAGCGGCATCAAGCCCCGCGTTCTCCTTGTCGAGGACAACGAGGTGAACTCACGCATGGCCATGATGATGCTCGAAAAGAACGGCTACCCCGGTGAAATCGCCCGCGATGGCGAAGAGGCCGTGGAGCGCTTCGCCAGCGGCGTTTACGATGGCATCCTCATGGACTGCCACATGCCCAACATGGACGGCTACGAGGCCACACGCGCCATTCGCGAGCTCGAAGCCAGCCCGCTCTGGAAGCGCCCGCGCTGCCGCATCATCGCCATGACCGCCAACGTCATGGCTGGCGAACGCGAGCGCTGCCTCGCAGCCGGCATGGACGACTACGTCTCCAAACCGCTCCGCGCCAAGCCCCTCATCGAAGCACTGAACCGCATCCATGCTCTCACCAAGGTGGAAGAATCTGCCGAGCCCGCGCCATGGTCCGCTGAAGACACCACCTCCGCCCAAGAGTCCCTCCAGCAACTCGCGGAAGAACTCAGCACCGAAGACACCCTCGAGCTCATCGAAAACTGGTTCAAAGACACCCCCGAGCGCATCCTCGAACTCGAAAAACTCGCCGGCACCGACGATCAAACCACGCTGCGTCGCACCGCCCATTCCTTGAAAGGCAGCAGCTCCCTCTTTGGCCTCACCTCCATCTACACCCTCTGCCGCGAGATTGAGCAAACCGCCGAAGACAATCTCCGCACCCGCCAGCCCGACCTCGTCGCGCAGTTAAAACACTCCTTCGAGTCCGTCTGCCCCGAACTCAGGAAGATCATGGCAGGTCTGAAGTAGCCGGAGATCTCCAAGGAAGGCCTTCACATTGGGCTGCTTCCCCGCATAAACGCTCCCCATTTTGGACTGCGGTTGCGCAATGAGGAACGAACGAAGCTACCGCTTTCCGCAGGCCCGCTCAGCGTTCGCAAAGAATCAAGCTCATCTCAGGCGGGTGCCGCGACCTCAGCCCCCCTCAACTGCGGATGATGCTGCGGAGTTGTCTGGCGGCGATGAATATGAGCGCTTCTCACTGCGCCACTCAGAACTACCACCCCTCCAACATCCACTCCCCATGCTCGACATCGAATCAACAGCTCTCATTCTCGTAGGCTATCAAAACGACTACTTCGCTGAAAACGGCATCCTGCGCGGCGTGGTGGAAGGCGCGGACCGCGTTGATTGCACCCTCGCTCACACCCTTGATCTCTTGAATCATTACGCGCTTTCGAAACTCACCATCATCTCCACGCCGATCATCCTGAAACCCGACTATCGGGCACTCGCAAACTCAGTCGGCATTCTGGACACCATCAAGCAGGTGGGTGCCTTTAAAGAAGGCTCCGTGGGTGCTGACACCATTCCCGAACTCCTCGCCTTCGGTGACCGCATCACCTACGTCTCCGGCAAGGTGGGCTTCAACGCCTTTGCTTCCACGAACCTGGATGAAGTGCTCAAGGCGCGCAACATTAAGAACCTCCTCGTTGCAGGCATGGTCACCTCCCTTTGCATTGATTCGACCGGTCGTGCCGGCTACGAGCGCGGTTACAAGGTGACCATCCTCTCCGACTGCACCTCAGCCCGCACCCTCATGGAGCAGGACTTCTTCTGCACCCATGTGTTCCCTCTTTATGGCGAGGTGGCCACCAACCAAATGCTCGCCTCTGAAATGCCTCTTTCCGGGCTGATGGCCGCAGCCCTGGCAGCCTAGGATGCCCTGACGTTTCACACTGTTGTGAAAGCGATTCGTCCATGAACGAGAACTCCACATTGCTGACGGACATCCACATTGAGGCGACCTATCGCCTCACCGAGGCTCTCATCGAGTCCGAGAACAGGATGCGTCGGCGTGTGGAGTTTCTCTCCGAAGTGGTGTTCGAGACAGACGGCACAGGGAAACTGGTCTTCATGAACAAAGCCTGGACGGACACCCTGGGCTACGCAGTCGCAGCCTCCTCAGGAAGCCTCCTGAGTGACTACGTGGTCGAAGATGACAGGCCCTTGCTCGCGAAAATCATCGCCGGTGGCGCTGCATCCCACCCGTCCCGGCCCGCCATCCACATGCGACGCTCCGATGGCGGCATCGTCTGCATGGAGATCGCCATCTCCGCCTTGGACGGCCCCGGGGTTGTGGGGACCATGCATGACGTCACCACCCAGAGGCGCAATCAGCAGGAACTGGAGAAGCTTTCTCTCGTCGCGAGTTTCACCGACAACCTCGTCGTGATCACCGATGGTTCAGGCCGCCTTGAATGGGTCAACGACGCCTTCGTCAAACGCACAGGCTACACCCTCAGCGAGGTCGTCGGACTCAAGCCCGGCAAGGTCTTGCAGGGACCTGACACAGATCGGGAAATGACTACCTTGATCGGTCAAAAACTGCGCCAGGGAGAATCATTTCAGGCCGAACTGCTCAACTACACCAAGTCAGGCGAACCCTACTGGGTGGAGTTTCATGTGAATCCCATCAAAGACAAGGATGGCAACATCGTGCGCTTCATTGCCGTGCAGTCCGACATCACGGAACTCAAGCGCACCCAGAGTGAACTCAAGGTCTCCAAAGAAAAAGCCGAAGCCGCCAGCCAGGCCAAGAGTGATTTCCTCGCCACCATGAGTCATGAGATCCGCACCCCTATGAATGGCATCATCGGCATGTCATGCCTGCTCCTCGACACCGAACTCGCCCCCAAGCAGCGCGAAATGGTCGATGCCGTGCGCCACAGTGGTGACTCACTCATGACCATCATTGAGGACATCCTCGACTTCTCCAAGATCGAGGCCCGTAAGCTCGACCTCGTCGAAGAAGCCTTCCGCCTCGATTCCGTCATCACGGGTGTTGTCGATCTCTTGCAGCCCAAGGCCGCCTCGCGTTCCATCGACCTGATTGTCCGCATCTCTCCCGACGTGCCCGACTCCTTCATGGGAGATCCCGGCAGACTCCGGCAGATCCTCATGAACCTCGTCGGCAATGGCATCAAGTTCACCGATGAAGGCAGCATTCGCATTCAGGTAAGCCAGCTCCCCACCACCACAGCCGGCCCCACAAACCTTGAAATCAGCGTCAAAGACACCGGCATCGGCATGACGCAGGAGCAGCAAAGCCAGCTCTTCCAGCCCTTCATGCAGGTGGACAGCTCCACGACGCGCCGCTTCGGCGGCACCGGCCTTGGCCTCGCCATCAGCAAGCGCCTTGTCGAGCTCATGGGCGGCAGCATCGGTGTCGAAAGCAGACGCCAGCAAGGATCGCGCTTCTGGGTGCGTCTGCCCCTGCGTGCCATCAAAAGCCAGAAGATGCCATTCAAAGAAGATCTCAGACTGCGCGAAGTCATCGCTCCCCCTTCCACAGCCAGCGGCATCAAGCCCCGCCTTCTCCTCGTCGAAGATAATGAGGTCAATGCACGCATGGCCATGATGATGCTTGAAAAAAACGGCTACCCTGCCGAAATCGCCCGCGATGGCGAAATCGCCGTGCAGCGCTTCCTCAGCGGCATGTACGATGGCATCCTCATGGACTGCCACATGCCCAACATGGATGGCTATGAGGCCACACGCGCCATTCGCGAAATCGAGTCCAGCCCTCAATGGAAGCGCCCACACTGCCGCATCATCGCGATGACCGCCAATGTCCAGGCAGGCGAGCGCGAGCGCTGCCTGGCTGTCGGCATGGATGACTACCTCTCCAAACCCTTGCGCGCCAAGCCCCTCATCGAAGCGCTGAACCATGTGCAAGTCTTCACGGCAGCGCCCTCATCGCGCAGCAGCAGCACTCCTGCGAGTCTGCCCAGACTGCACTTGGAAACCTCACGGTGCATCTGAATTCGCCAAGACCATTCCACCTTCGACAACATCGGGAGCCCCATCACCAATGATGGCTCAGAAAATCGCCTTGCCCTTCTCAGGATCTCCACCCTAAGTATTCGGCAACACCACACCCCATGAGCGACTCCCCTGCCTTGAAGCCCCTCCGTGTCGCCGTCGTCGAAGATGACGCAACCCTGCGCCTCTTCATGCAAAAGCTCATTCAAAAGGCCGCCAATGGCTTTGAATTCGCCGGAGCTTGGGAATCCGCCGAAGAAGCCGTGAAGCCAATCATCGACAGCCGCCCACACGTCGTCGTCGTCGATCTCGAACTGCCAAAAATCTCCGGCATCGAACTCATCCGCCAGCTTTCACCGCGCCTCATCGAGACCGCCTTTGTCGTGCTCACCATCCATGACAATCCGGACAAAGTCTTCGAAGCCCTCCGTGCCGGGGCCAGCGGCTACCTTCTCAAATCCGCCAAGCCCAACGAGATCTCCGCCGGCATCCGCCAGGCCAGCGAAGGCGGAGCCCCCCTGAGCCAGGACATCGCCCGTCTCCTGATCAAATCATTCCAAACACCCGCGACACCGCAAAAGAAAGACATCCCCTGCCTCACCCCACGCGAAAGCCAGGTCCTGGAACGTCTCGCCCAAGGCATGGTGCCCAAAGAAGTCTCCCATGATCTCGGCATCAGCTACGAGACCGTCCGCGAATACATCAAGGCCATCTACCTCAAGCTCCACGTCCGCTCCCGCACCGAAGCCGTGCTCAAGTACCTGGAGCATCAGGCGTAACATCGGCGTCGTATTTTCCACTCCATCGCTCGCGACATGGCGTGCTGTTCTGGATGATGCATCCCCGCCGCCAGCATTGATGTCGTGCCAGTGAGGCGCGTCACAGCCTGCTGCTTGATGCCGGGCAAGCAGGCCACATTGCCCATGCCCTGTCACTTTCCATCAGTCAAAGGCCCTCACTCCTCTTCTTAAAGAACCTCTTAATCAGTAGCCTTCGCCTTGCTCTTGCGCGGCTTCTTCACGGCCACCGGGGCGGGATCAGCCACCTCAGGCGCAGCGGCGGCGGCCTCCGGCTGCGGGAGCTCCGGCAGAATAAAGACGCTGCAAAAGCCGCACACCTGCAGGGATGACCCCTCACGGCGCAGATCCGAAAGCTGGCCGGTAGGCAGCAGGAGATGGCAGCCGCCGCAGGTGTTGTTGCGCACCCGGGCCGCTCCGCGTTTGCCTTTGGAAATCCGCAGATCGTAGTGGCTCAGGATCGCCGTGGGCAGCCGCTCGCGCACGGTCTCGGCCTCCAGCTTCAGTTCCTGGCAACGCGGGCTTTGGGGCTCCAGGCGGCGTTTCGCGGCGTCCAGTTCGCTGAGCTGGCAGAGGTCCTCGAGGAGCGTGTCGGTGCTTTTCATGGGTCGGTCGGGGTCGGTTGGGTTGTCAAAAAAGACGGTGTCGGTGCTGGTTGGTCCGTCGGCAGGACGGCGAAAAACCTCCAGCCAGGCCAGGGCGGAATTCATGCGGAGATCAGCCCTCCGACTCCCACAGGAATGCTGCGGTCAGCATCCGCCAGCGATGCCCCATGCACGTAGTCCGGAGACGGATGCTTCTTCACCCACAGCTTCAGCTTCTCGGTGAAAGCCGTCTTCACGCAGGCGTAGCAGTCCGGGATTTCCAGGCAGTCGCCGCAGTAGGTCACCACCCGCGTCGCCATCGGCATTCGCAGCAGCTGCTGCTGCACGTGCACCGTGTACTCCGTGTAGAGCTTCGGCTTCAGTTCCACGTCATAGTCGATCCTCAGCGCAGGCAGGACATTCTCCTCAAACGGATTGAACAGATAAAACGCCTCAAACTCGCGAAAGTTCACGTCCTGGATGTTGCCATGCACAATGTCCACCCGTGGCACGCGGTGCTTTCTCACCACATCTTGGGCGATCCGCGCCAGCTTCCCCCGCTGCTCCACACCCGTGAAGTGCCCTTGCGTCGACGTCGCGCCGATCACGCAGAATTTTCCCGGACCGCAGCCGATGTCCAGCACCCGCGTGCCCGGCTCCACCGCCAGCATCTGCGCCGCCGTGCGGCACACATTAACCGGACTCCAGTGGCAGATGGACAGCCTGCCAATGGCCTCAGGGAAAATCAGGTCGAAGTCCTGGTCCTTCTTGGAATTCAGAAGCTCGCTGTCAGACGGGCCACGGGATGAAGATGTGCGTTGGGAGGAGGATTTGAGCATGTCTGGCCATGACATTGCATTTCAGGTGCCATGTAGTCCCACAGACTCTACACCCCTTGTACATCAAGGCCTCCAGCCCCACGTCAATTTGCAGTTGCATTCCACCATCCGCACTTGCGTGCAATTTCTGCACTTGCAGATGCATCCAAGTGCAGACTTCTTCCAACCCTGCATGGAACCCTCCAACATCCACATCCTGGTCCTCGATCGTGATGCCGCATCCGCCCGCGTCATTCGGGATGTCCTAGCCAAAGTCGGCTACCGCATCTCCGTCGCCTCCCATGAGACCGACGCCTTGAACCTCGCCGCCGGCGAGCTCTTCAATGTCGTCGTCAAATCCTTCGACGCTCAGCGCATCGACGCCGTCGCCCTCATGGAAAAAGTGCGCGGCATCACCCCGGACACCCAGTTCATCTTCCTCAGCGACAAAGGCACCATCCACACCGCCGTCGAGGCCATGCGCAAAGGCGCGTTTGACTACCTCTCCAAGCCCGTCAACGCCGCCCAGCTCGCCGAGTCCGTCCGCAAGGCCCTGGACCACCAGTCCCTCGTCGCCGAAGACCAGCAGATCAAGCAGCGCCTGCGCCGCCGCTCAGACCCCGACATCTTCGCCGGCAGCAGCGCCGCCATGAAGGACATCAGCCGCCTCATCCAGCAGATCGCCCCCACGGATGTCACCGTGCTCATCGGCGGCGAAAGCGGCACCGGCAAGGAAGTGATGGCGCGTTTTATCCATAACCGCAGCCCGCGTGCCGACAAGCCGTTTGTCAGTGTCAATTGCGCCGCCATCCCGGAGCAATTGCTGGAATCGGAATTGTTCGGCCATGAAAAGGGTGCCTTCACCGGCGCCGTGGCGCGGCGCATCGGCAAATTTGAGGAAGCCAATGGCGGCACGCTGCTGCTGGATGAAATCACCGAAATGGATATCCGCTTGCAGGCCAAGCTGCTGCGCGCCATCCAGGAGCGTGAGATCGACCGCATCGGCGGCAGCAAACCGGTGAAGGTGGATATCCGCGTGCTGGCCACCTCCAACCGTAATCTGAACGAGGAAGTGGCCAAGGGCACTTTCCGCGAGGATTTGCTGTTCCGCCTCAATGTGGTGAATCTGAAGCTGCCGCCCTTGCGGGCGCGGCCGGCCGATATCGAATTGCTGGCGATCCATTTTGTGAAAAAATATGCCGAGGTGAATGCCGTGCCGGTGCGGCCGCTGGCAGCGGCCACGCTGGCGGCGCTGAAACAGGCGCCATGGCGCGGCAATGTGCGCGAGCTGGAAAACACCATGCACCGCGCCGTGCTGCTGGCCAGCGGCGAGCAGATCGAGGTTGAGGCGGTGCGGCTGCCCGATGGCACCGGCCTGGCCGAAGCTGCCGGCATCGCGCCGAGCGCCGGCTCGGCTGCTGGTATGTCGTCGGCTGCGGCACAGGCGGCAGGTCAGGCCGCAGGTCAGGCCACGGGCCCGGGCGGCAGCCTGGTGGGCCGCGCCCTGGCCGATGTGGAACGCGACCTGATCATCGACACATTGAAACATTGCCTGGGCAACCGGACCCATGCCGCCACCATCCTCGGCATCTCGATCCGCACGCTGCGCAACAAGCTGAAGCAATATACCGACGAAGGCGTAGCCGTGCCTTTGGCGAATGACGGATCGCGTGTGCCGGCTTGAGCCGGCAGCGCGCGCCATGAATTAGGAATGTCATGACCGAGATCGTTCCCAGCGATACAGGCGGAGGTGCCGGCCCAGGCATTGGCGCTCGTCTGCGCCAGATGAGCCGGCATGGTGATATCTTCCTTGCCATCGGCGTCATGCTGGTGCTCAGCGTGCTTATCCTGCCGATGCCGCCTTTGCTGCTCGATATCGCCCTGGCGATTTCGATCACCTCGGCGGTGCTGGTGCTGATGACCTGCCTGTTTGTCACCCGGCCGCTCGAATTCGGCGCTTTCCCCACCGTGCTGCTGATCACCACGATGCTGCGCCTGTCGCTGAATCTGGCCACCACGCGGTTGATTCTGGGCAATGGCCATGAAGGCACCGATGCCGCCGGCCATGTGGTGGAGGCTTTCGGCCAGTTTGTCATGGGCGGCAGCCTGGTGATCGGCATCATCGTCTTCTCGATCCTGGTGATCGTGAACTTTGTTGTCATCACCAAGGGTTCCGGCCGTATCGCGGAAGTGTCGGCGCGTTTCACCCTGGATGCCATGCCCGGCAAGCAGATGGCGATCGATGCCGATCTTTCGGCCGGCCTGATCGACGAAAATCAGGCGCGCACCCGGCGCAAGGATCTGGAGGATGAATCCAGTTTCTTCGGCGCCATGGATGGTGCCTCGAAATTTGTGCGCGGCGATGCCATTGCCGGCATCCTGATCACGTTCATCAATCTGATCGGCGGCATCCTGATCGGTGTGCTCGACAAGGGCCTGAGCTTTAGCCAGGCCGCCAATACCTATTCGATCCTGACCGTTGGCGACGGTCTGGTGTCGCAGATTCCGGCCTTGGTGATTTCGGTTGCGGCCGGCCTCATGGTGTCAAAAGGCACCGCCACCGGCACCACCGATCAGGCCCTGGCGTTGCAGCTTTCCGGCGTCAAGGCGCTCGGCATGTCGGCTGTTCTGTCGCTCTGCTTCGCCCTGATCCCGGGCATGCCGTTTTTCCCCTTCCTGCTGCTGGCGCTGGTTCTCGGCGGCCTGGCCTATGCTTCCCATGAACAGCAGAAGCAACGCAAGATTGATGCGATCCCGCCGCCCGCACCGGCACCGCCGCCGGTCAATCCGCTTGATGAACCAGTGACCAATGCGCTGGCCATCGACGATCTGCGGCTTGAGCTTGGCTTTAGTTTGCTGCCGCTGATCAATGATGCGCGCGGTTATCGCCTGACCGACCAGATCAAGGCCCTGCGGCGCCAGATTGCCATTGATATGGGCTTCATCATGCCCAGCGTGCGCATCCTGGATAACATGCAATTGCCGGGCAATTCCTATGTGGTGCGGGTGAAGGAAGTGGAGGCGGCGCGCGGCGAGGTGCGGCCCAGCATGCTGCTGGTGATGGACCCGCGCGGCGAACGTATTGCGCTGCAAGGCGAAGAAACCATCGAGCCGACTTTTGGTCTGCCCGCCATGTGGGTGGATGACAGCATGCGCGACGAGGCGATGTTCCGGGGTTATACCGTGGTTGATCCCGGCACCGTCATCACCACCCATCTGACCGAGGTGGTGAAGGATAACATGGCCGATCTGCTGTCTTTCGCCGAGACGCAGAAGCTGATCGAGGAATTGAAGAAGAACAACGAAAAGCTGGTGTCGGAAGTGATCCCGAACCGTATCAACGTGAACGGTATCCAGCGTGTGTTGCAGAACCTGCTCTCCGAGCGCGTCTCGATCCGCGATCTGGCCACGGTGCTGGAAGCCATCGCCGAGGCCACCGGCTATACCCAGAGCGTCACCCAGATCACCGAGCATGTGCGCGCTCGTTTGGCCCGGCAGATTTCCAATGCCAATGTGGGCCCGGATGGTTTCATCCCGCTGGTCACGCTGTCGCCGGCCTGGGAACAGGCTTTTGCCGAGTCGCTCATCGGCCAGGGCGAGGATCGCCAGCTTTCCATGGCGCCGTCGCGCTTGCAGGATTTCATCGCCGGCGTGCGCCAGACCTTCGAGCGGCTGGGCGGTGAAGGTTATGTGCCGGTGCTGCTGGTCAGCCCGGGTGTGCGGCCCTATGTGCGCTCGATCATCGAACGCTTCCGGCCGGCCACCATCGTCATGTCGCAGCAGGAGGTCCATCCCAAGGCCAAGCTGCGCACATTGGCTCAGATCTGATGCGGGGGAGGGGTTAGAAGATGCGGCTTAAAACCTTCACCGCCACCAGCATGGCCGAGGCCATGGACATGGTGCGCAGCCAGCTCGGCGAGGATGCGATCATCGTATCCACCACGCAGAGCCGGGCCGATAACCGGGTTGAGATCACGGCGGCTGTGGAATCCGATTCGCCGGATGATTATGCCACCGCCGAGGCCCAGGCCTTGCGCGATCATGCGCGCTACGGCGCCAATACGCGCGGCTTTGTGCCATCGGAAGATTTTGGCGCCGATGTGGCTGCCGCCGCCTATGCCGACGAATTCGCCGAATTGCTGCATGGCGCGCTATCGTGGCATGGTGTGCCGGCGCGGCTGGCCGAAAGGCTGACCCAGGCGGCGTTGCGGGTTGGCCTGGAAGACATGCCGGGCTCGCTGGCCGAGGCGCTGGACGAAAATTTCCGCTTTCCCGGCCTGTCGATGGATAATCGCCCGGTGCTGCTGGTTGGCCCGGCCGGCGCCGGCAAGTCGATTGCGGTGGCCAAGATTGCCGCCCGTTCGGTGCTGGAGCGGCGCAATGTGCATGTGATTTCCTGCGATCTGGCGCGGGCTGCGGCCGGCGAGCAGCTTGCCGCGCTGTGCCGGGTGATGGCGGTGCCGTTCACCGAGGCCGCCGATCCGCGTGAACTGACCGCGATGATGGCGCATACCGGCGAAGCCAAGATTGTGATAGACACGACAGGGCTGAACCCGTTTCAGCCTAAGGAGCGTGGCCCGCTCAAGGAACTGATCCAGGCTTCCGGCGCCGAGCCGGTGCTGGTGCTGCCGGCGGGCGGCGATCCCGGCGAAGCGGCCGAGATTGCCGGCATCTTCGCCACGCTGGGCTGCCGTCGTTTCCTGCCCACCCGGCTGGATGCCAGCCGCCGGCTGGGTGGCCTGCTGGCTGCCGCGGATGCTGCCGGCCTGGCCTTTGCCGATGCTGGTTGCAGCCCCTATGTCGGCAAGGGGTTTGAGCGGCTTGATCCGCTGCAACTCGCCCACTGGCTCTTGCGCGACCCCGATAGCGGTGTTAGCGCCAATCTGACCTCGAAGGCCGCCGAATGACTGTGATCGCCATGCAACCCAATACGCCGTCCATTCCGCCCTCTGCCCAGCGTCCGCTGCGCCACCCGGCCGCGCCGGTGCGGCAGGCCAATATCATCGCCGTTGCTTCCGGCAAGGGCGGTGTGGGCAAAACCTGGCTGTCGATCTCGCTGGCGCATTGTTTTGCCCGCCAGGGTATCCGCACCCTGCTGTTCGATGGCGATATCGGCCTTGCCAATGTGGATATCCAGCTTGGCCTGATGCCGGATCGGGATCTGGGCAGTGTGATTGCCGGCCGCTTCAGCCTGGCCGATGCGGTGATGCCGTCTGAGGCCGGCTTTGACATCATCGCCGGCAAATCCGGCTCGGCCAGCCTGGCGACGCTGGATCAGGCGGCGCTGAACGGCCTGCGTGACGAACTGAGCCTGCTGGCGCGCAGCTACGATAAAGTGGTGATTGATCTTGGCGCCGGTGTGGATACCGTGGTGCGCACATTGTCGCAGGCCGCCGGTGTTACCCTGGTGGTGACCAATGACGAGCCGACCGCGCTGACCGATGCCTATGCCTTCATCAAGTTGGCACGCATGGCGGATCGGAATGCTGACCTGCGCGTGGTGGTGAATATCGCGCCGACCACCCGCGAGGGTGAGCGCACCCATGCCAAGCTGACCAAGGCGGCAGAGAATTTCCTCAAATATTCGCCGCCGCTGGCCGGTGTGATCCGGCGCGACGAGAAAGTGCGCGACGCGATCCGCAACCAGATGCCGCTGCTGGCACGCCATCCGAGCTGCGATGCCGCCCAGGATGTGGAGGCGATTGCCGCCGGGCTGCTCGGCGCGGTTGCCGCGCATCGCTGAGCCATGATGATGCGGCCGCGATGAGCGAGATCGGCCGCATCGCCCCAGCCGTGCCGGGGCAAACCACCCCGGCAAGTCCGGCCCCTGCTACACCGGCACCCGCCACGCCGGCCCCCGCTACACCGGCGCCCGCCACGCCAGCCCCGGCCAGCAACACACCGGCTACACCAACCCCGGCTGGCGGCGCCAACACCATCCTGCAATCAGATAACGACACCGTGCGCACCAGCGATGTGGCGCGGGCGGCGCGCGATGGCGCCACCGTGCAGGCCCAGGTGGTGGCGCGCGATGGCAATGCCTTTGTGCTGCGCAGCCAGTCCGGCACGGCTTTTGTCATCACCGCCAATCCCACCCTGGCTGCCGTGCTGGCCCAGGGCAGCAATGTGCGGCTGGCCGTGCTGCCGGGCAGCCCGCCTTCGGTCAGCCTGTTGGCCGCCAATGGCATCACGCTGCAACCGCCCTTGAGCGCGTTGTTGCAAAACCCGACGCCGACCCAACTGGCGCTGGCGGTGCCGCAGGTGGGCCAGGCGGCTTCGGCTTTGCTGCCCAATCCGGGCCAGACCCTGGCCGGCACGGTTCTGCCCAGCAATATGCCGGCCACGCCGCAGGCCGGACAGGCCGGCGCCCAGGCCGCGATCCGCGCTGCCGAGCCGGGAACATTGCCGCCGGGCAGCGCGGTGCAGATGGTGGTGCGGGCGGTGGCCGCCCCCGGCGCCATGCTGCCGCAATCGGCGCAACAGGATGCCGCCGGCCAATCCACCCTGCCGGCCGCGCTGGCCGGGCAGGCCGCCGGCAAGGCCGGCCTGCTGGCGGGTGTGGTCACCGGCCAGAATGCCACCGGGCAGGTTCTGCTGCGCACCCCGCAAGGCATGCTGGCGCTGGATTTGCCGCAAGCCCAGGCGCTGGCCCTGGCGCCGGGCAGCCAGTTGGCGCTGGAACTCACCTCGCTGGCGCGACCGGCCGCGCCGGTGGTGACACAACTGGCGCCGCTGCCGGCTGCCGGCATCTTGCAGCGCCTTCAGGGCGGCTGGCCGGCCATGCAGAATGTGCTGGATGCCTTGCGCGCCAGCAATCCCGATCTGGCCGCCAAACTCAGCCAGGCGCTGCCGCAGGCTAATGCCCGGCTGGCCGCCAATGCGCTGCAATTCATGGCCGCCTCGGCCATCGGCAATGCCCAGGCCTGGCTTGGGGCTGAAGCCAGCAAGGCGCTGAAAGACGCCGGCAAGGGTGATCTGCTGGCCAAGCTGGATGATGATTTCCGCGATCTCGGCAAGCTCAACCAGCGTGGCGGCGATACCGACTGGCAGGCGCTTACCCTGCCGATGCTGGTGCAGGGCCGGGTCGAGCCGGTGCAGGTTTTTATGCGCCGCCGCCGCGACCGCCGGAAAAACCAGACACAATCCCGCTTCATCCTGGATTTTAACCTGGAAAGCACCGGCCCGGTGCAGTTTGACGGTTATATGGCGGACAAGCGGCTCGATCTGGTGCTGCGCTCGCTGACCGAATTCGGCCCGGCCTTCAAGCTCGACGTGCAGCGGATATTCGACGACGCCATGGCGATCACCGGCATGACCGGCGCGCTGCGTTTCCATGACCGCGAGCCGCCGATCCCCTGGCCCACCGAGCCCGGACTGGAGATCGGCGCCGGCCCGCATCAGAGCGTTGAGGTTTAGGCTTGTCTTGATGCTGCCTGCCGTCACACTCATATAAGAGGGTGCTTGCTTGAATTCATAACTCAAATCCATTGCCGGGATAGGAAGCTGGCGCAATGGATGTGGAAATCGTCGATTATCATTGAGGCGTGTGGTTAATGGCAAAACAGCTTGACCCGATCTCGCCAGGCGAAATCCTGGCCGAAGAATTCCTCAAGCCTCTGGGGGTAAGCCAGAATCGGCTGGCGCGGGAAATCGCTGTGCCGGTAGCCCGGATCAACGACATCATACATGCCCGGCGTGGTATCTCGGCGGATACGGCTTTGCGGCTGGGTCGCTTCTTTGGCACTTCGGCGGAATTCTGGCTCAATCTGCAAGCCCGTTATGATCTCAAGCTGGCCCGACAGGCTATGGGTGACGCGCTGGAAAAAGCCATTCAGCCGCTGCGGGCAGCCTGAGGCCGAACCGGGTTGCAGCCAGCCAATTCTGCCCTTGCCAAGTGTGCATTTCAGCGCTAAGTGTCGCCTCGCCTGCCGGGTGTCGACCTGCCGGGCAAAACAAGTCCGTGTGTTTGAATCCCGCCGGGTGTCGACCTGCCGGGGCAACTGAAAGGCCAAAACGATGAGCTACAAGGTAGCTGTGGTCGGTGCCACCGGCGTGGTGGGCCGCGAAATGCTGAACATCCTGCATGAGCGCAAGTTTCCGGTTTCGGAAGTGGTGGCGCTCGCCTCGCGCCGCTCGCTCGGCAAGGAAGTGTTTTTCGGCGACAAGAAGCTGAAGGTGCAGGCGCTGGAGGATTTTGACTTCCGCGGCACCGATATTGCGCTGTTCTCGGCCGGCGGTGCCACTTCGGGCGAATGGGCGCCGAAGGTGGCGGCCCAGGGCGCCGTGGTGATCGACAATTCGTCATTCTGGCGCATGCACGAGGATGTGCCGCTGATCGTGCCGGAAGTG
>DLGZ01000081.1 GCA_002482965.1 Verrucomicrobiaceae bacterium UBA7681
AGGCTGGGGAGCGGGGTAGTTTGGCGGGGTCAGAGGTGCGTTTTGCGCTGCCACATTGTTCTGTGCGACAACCGGAGCTACCTGTTTGGCGGCTACGACGGCAGCTGCGTCGTCCATGAGACCTTGCTTCATCGCCACGGGCACAGCGTTGGCGGCGGCTGCATCGAGCTGACGATCCAAGCCGGCGAGCTGCTGCTGGGCCGCGACTTTTTTGTCCGCGTAGAATTCTTTGCGGCCTTCCGTTCCACCGCTGGCGAGGCTGCGGAATTTCGCACCTAATTTGCCTTCATCGAGCTTGGCCGTCTCCTTGTCGTAGTGGGCGATTTTGGCCTTCACTTCCGCCATCTGCTGCTTGAGGTCCGTGACCTGCTTGCGATCTGCGGGATTTTCGATGAGTGAAGGATTGGCCTTTAAGGTCTGTTTCGCAATCTCCGCCTGCTGGGCAAACTCTGCATACTGCTCATTGCGGGGGGCCTTGGGCGCTGTGTTGGCCGGACGTACGCCAGCGGGAAGCGGCTGTACCGGCAGTCCTTCAGCCTGACGCTGAACGTTTGCCTGCTGCGCCGTCGCGACGAAGACGGCGGTCTGTTTTTCTTTAAGAGCCACAGCTCCGAGATACGAAGTCTTCGGCACGAGGTCACAAATCGCGCCTGCGGTGCAGGTGTCGAAGGTCTGGCCTGCGTCGGCACCCTTCCAGGCCACCTTGTCAAAGGAGGCCTTTTGCGCGGCAACGGCGCTGTCGTAAGTGGCGTCATTGAACTGAGGCACCACCTGGATGGAGCAGTCCGGGCTGCGGAGTTCAGCCTGCAGGGCCTCGAGGCGCTGGCAGGCACCATCGATTTCTGCCTCGGAAAGCCGCCCTGGCTGGGTTTCTGTGGCATCAGGAGCCACGATGGCACCGAGCGTCTGGCGCAGCTCATCGGGCGACACGGCTAGAATTTTCGCCTTCGTCTCCTCGTGCATCTGGCGGGGGAAGCCCGCCACCGCTTTGTTGTCCGTGGCCCCCCAGCTTGTCATCTCACGCTGCATCAGCGCCTCACGTTCCACCTCTGGGAAGGCGAGGTCATTGTCGATGCCAGTCACCTTGCCCGACTCGGGATCCACAAAGATGTTGCCGGTATGCCGGTCCAGCTGGCCGCTGATGTAGTCGGAAACCTCCAGATCTGAAAGACCACGCTGAATGGTCGGATTCTTGTAATCTGCCTGAAGAACGCAGGCCACTTTTGCCTCGCCAGGATTTAGCTGGAAATTGCTCTGAACGCCCGCGCCATCCGCAATCACACTGGCACCGAACACACGGCCGGTGTCATCGACGCCGAATTTTTCCTCGGCGAGAGCATTGAGGCCGATCATTTTATCCATCGCGCTGGAGGCCACAGCGCGGGTCAGCATGTGCCGTTCCTGCCCGCGCTGCTCAGTACCTTCGCGGTCATTGTAGAGACGCGGGGATTCAGTGTCAGCCGCCCGCTCGCTGCCTTTGGTGTAGTCTCGTTGGTACTTCACCACGCTGCCTGTCTCACCTCCTGCGCCGAGGACATTGTCACCCAGCGCAGTGGCGATGTAGGTTACATTGGCCTGCATGACGCCTTCGTTGTCGGCGATATCGAAGGTTCCTGGCTGGATGACGTCGTTGGTTTCAAAATCGGCTTTGGGCATGGCGTAGGCGGGGTGTTTGCCAAGAAATTAGCCACCACATCTCAAACTGTGACACCCGGGCGAAAAGAGAGTCACAAAGCGCCGCCTTCGGGCTAGCACCCACGCAGCGCCTTTTCCCAGCATGTTCTCCTTCCTCAAATTCCTCGTCGCCGTCGGCATCGCCACCTTTGGCATCTGGTATGTGTTTCAATATGACAGCATCAATGAAGTCACGGGAGGGGTGGCCTTCCTGTGTGTGCTGGGAGCCATGGTGCTGCTGAAATGGCAGCCGGATTTCTCCAAGAAGGATTACATCGTTAAGTATAAAAACCTCAAGTGGCTGCCGGGAGAGTTCACGCGTCATTGGCTGATCACCGGAGATACCGGGGTGGGCAAGACGACTTCGGGTTTCAATCCGCTGCTGCACCAAGTTAGCATGAGCCGGCCCAACTGGGGCGGACTGATCCTCGGTGCCAAGGGGGACGAGCATTTCTTTGCGCAGGAGCACTTCACCGGACACGGCAGGCCGGAGGCAGTATGCGTGCTGATGGTGCGCCCGGACCGGTTGGACCGCAAATGGCAGCCGAAGGAGCGCTACAATCTCGTGTCTGACCCGCGCCTGCCCTACACGACGCATGCGAAGAACCTTGTGGATACGGGGGCCTCGCTCACGGAGGGGGAGCAGTCTTCGTTCTTCAAGCCGGCGGCGCAGCAGGCGCTGACGTGCGCGTTTGAGCTGCTCGAAACTCTGGGTAAGCCGGTGAACGTGCTGCGTGCGTATGAGTTCCTTACGGACAAGTCGAACATGGAGGCGCTGTTTAACGAATTGCTGGATGCCGAGAGCACGCCGGAGCGCATCAAGCTGGCGAAGTACTTCGACCAAACCTTCCTCAATGCGCAGGCGGCGGAGCAGAAGGAAGGCCTGGTGGGTACGCTGAAGGTCATGCTGGGATTCTTCACTCATCCGGACATCGCGGAGATTTTTTGCTCCGACCTGCCGAACACCATCGACATCACGGATGTGGACAAAGGCCGCGTGTTCTGCACGGCGATGCCGCAGACTTTCCAGACGGAGCGCCGGTACATTAACACCTACATCAAACTGCTGTTCTACACGCATGCGATGATGCGTTTCGACAAGCCCAAGAAGGAGCGCAAGACAGAGAACCTGCTCGTCGCGCTGATGGATGAGTTTCAGGCGCTGGCCACCGCCAGTGAGGACGGTATTTCCGACCACAACGTGATCGACCGTCTGCGTGCGGCGAACTGCTGCCTGATCCTGGGCATGCAGAGTGATGCGTCCTTGTTCCCGGTGCTGGGCAAGGAAACTGCGCAGGTGCTCACGCTGAACTGCCGCTCGCGGATCGCCTTCCGCCAGCCGGACCCTGAAGGGGCGCAGGCCGTGGCGGAGTTCATCGCCAAGGTGGAGAAGAAGAAAGTTTCCAAGTCCTCCGGCTTCCTGGGCAAAGACAGCAGCAAGACCGTGAACAAAGAATGGGACTACGAGGTGCAGCCTGGCGAGCTGATGAAGATGCCGGACGCCACCGCTTGGATCATCCACCCATCAAAAAAGAAAATCCGCCTGCGCATTCCCGCCATGGATGGCGCCGGGAAGATCCCGGACTGGTGGAAGTGATCCCCACCGACAACGACTCGTCTCCACCAACTCTCTGACCGTAGTATAGAATCACCAAACCATGGCATCCCTCACTCCTCTTCTAGCCAACTTCAATGCCAACGAGCTCACGCTGCTCTCCAGTTTCGGAGACTCGCGCTCTTACCAGCCGGATGACGTGGTCATCCGCCAGGGGGACGAAAATGACCATCTCTATCTAGTGCTGAAAGGAAAGCTTGAAGTGCTGCAGGAGGTGGATGGCGTTGATCAAGTCGTGGCAGTGCTCGAAGCTGGTGATTCGCTGGGGGAAGTGAGCATCTACGACCCTGGTCCGGCCAGCGCCACTGTGCGTGCCAGCTCAGATTCCGAAGTCTGGCTCATCACGCGTGACAGTCTGGATCGCCTGCACACAGCCAACCCGAAGGTAGCCTATCGTCTGCTGACCCGTATCACCACGTGCCTGTCCAAGCGCATGCGGGACATGAATGACAAGCTGGTGGATCTGGCCAATCGCTGAGGCTGAAACGCTTCAGTCCTGCTGGAATGAAGCGTCAGGACGGACTGGGGCAGCTTCGGAGGCCTACTTTTTCTTGTTCCGAATGAGCGGCAGGGCCATGCGGTCCAGAGGGCTGGTGGTCCAACGTCCGCCGAACTGGGGCAGAAGCATGACGGCCTGCCGTTCGGGTTTCGGGGTCACGCTGAGCTTGAGCAGGCGCACAGGCGGGGGATTGGGCTTGCCGGGGCTGGGCTTGTCGCTCACGCCCCAGGTCTGACCGCTGGGGTCGGAGGTGATGGAGGTATTGGTCGGGAAATTACTCCAGGCGCTGTTGAACATCTGGATCACGCGCCCGCGCGGGTCGGCCCAGCCGATGCGCCCGCGCTCGGCTTCCAGCCGAAAGTGGATTTGAGGTCGGTCGTCTTCGTCTTCTGAGATGGCACTGCAAAAGATGACGCGGTACTCGCCGGGGGCCAGCATCAGGCCGGGGGCTCCGGGCGTCATGCGGGCACCAAGGCGGTCCTCAAAAAGTTCCCGACCTTGGTAGTGGATGAGCTTCCATCCGGTCAGATCCACCGGCTGGGAGCCAGGGTTGAACACTTCGATCCAATCCGGGGTGTCGCCCCTAGGGGTACGCAGGGAGCCGTTGTTTTTCGGCTGAATCTCGGTCACGACTACTGGCGGTTCGGCGGCGACAGACATCCAGGCATCAAAGTCCCAGGGGCTATGGTCCGACCATGCAAAGGCGGCACCCGTTTCTGCCTGGATGCCGCCGGTCCAGACGCCGGAGCGAATGCCGTGCTCATCGAGCAATCTGTTCAGTTCAGCCAGTTCTGCAACTGAGTGCACGCTGGCCAGATCGAAATCGGGCATGTTGACCACATGGGACTGTGCCTGCAGCCATGTCATGCGGCCATTGAGCAAGGAGAAAGTGCTGTTCAGCGGCACAACCGGTACTCTTTGGAGCAGCGGCGCGTTGGCCGGCGGCAGTTTTTGCAGCACCTGCTTGTTCACCTCGTCGATCAAATAGATGAGCGCGGTGGTGACGATCACCGTGGTCATCATGGAAATGATCGGCCGCTTCACGATGGTGCGCTGGATCGCGGGCTGGGTGATGCGGTTGGATGCCAGTTGGACGGCCTTCTTGAGCTCTGAGGCGCTCTGGTAGCGGTCTGCCGGGTTCTCGCGCAGCGCTTTGGTGATAATTTTGTCCAGTACGGGCGGGCTGCCAGCCTTTTTGGAGGGAGGCTCAAAGACGCCGACTGGAAAGTGGCCTGTGATCATTTCATAAAGCGTCACGCCCACGCTGAAAATGTCCACGCGGTGATCCACAGCCGCGCTGAGTCGGCGCTGTTCCGGAGCGGCGTAGACAGGAGTGCCCAAAATCATGGAACTGCGGGTCTGTGCGGTGGTGGTGGTTTCCGCCTTGATCAGCTTGGCCAGGCCGAAGTCAGCCACGCGCACGCTGTCGCGGCCGTCGATGAGGATGTTCGTGGGCTTGATGTCTCGGTGGATGACGCCGTGGTCATGGGCGAACTGAAGTGCTCCACATACCTGGGCGACGATTTCCAACACGCGGGGCAGGGGCAGTTGCTCATGTTTTAGGACCTCAAAGAGCGAGGTTCCATGCACATACTCCATCACGATGAACAGGTGACCCAAGGCATTGCGGCCAAAATCATACACTGCGACGATGTTCGGATGCTGAAGCCGGGCGAGCAGGCGTGCTTCACGGTGAAAGCCATCCACAAAGAGTGCATCTTTGCCAAGGTCCGGGGGCAGGATCTTCACCGCCACACGCCGCTCCAAGGAGTTTTGCATGGCGGAGTAAACAGCCCCCATGCCGCCGCGGTCAAGGAAGCGGAAGTCCGTGTAACCTGGAAAGCAGGATTCAAGCTCTTCGGCCAGCGGCGGCTCCCAGTCTGCCGCCTGGCCGCCCAGCACGCCGTCCATGAGGCCGACGGGATTAAGGCCCTGCAGGGCGGAGGAATTCACCTGAGTGTGGGAGTTGTCACCGGCATCCGGTCCGGGTGAAATGGCACTCATCAGTCAGGAATTTAGCAGGAGAATTTTGCAGAGTTTAGGGGTGGGCTGAAGCCTGCAGGTGCAGTTTGTCTTATCTATCCAAATGCAGGTTGATCTGTGACGGATTTTTTTTAAATCCAATGTGTTTTGTTGGGCGTACAATCGTGCTCTTATACTAGCCCCGCATGTCCAAGACTCCTCCCACACATCATGGTGCTTTTCCAGTCACACGCTGGAGCATGGTGCTGGCGCTGCGCGAAGGAGGAGATGTGGGAACTGGCCGGCTGGCGCTGGACGAATTGTGCAAGATCTACTGGCGTCCGATCTACTCGTATGCGCGCTTTCAGGGGCTGTCGCCAGCGGATGCGGAGGACATGACGCAGAGCTTCTTTAGCTTTGTGCTGGAGAAAGCATTATTCACCACGGCAGATGCGGCGCTGGGGAAGATGAGGAACTACCTCCTGACGGCCTTCAGCCGGCACATCAAGCACTGGCAGCGGCAGGCCACGGCGCTGAAACGCGGCGGCGGCAAAGAGATTTTGTCCATCGAAGCCTCGCAGGCGGAGGATGAGCTTTCCATCCAGCCTCCGGACCATCGCACGCCGGAGAATATCTACCAGCGGATGTGCGCCTTGCGCATCATTGAGGCCACGGTGGAGCAACTGGCCAAGGAGCAGGAAGCGGCGGGCAAGCAGGAGCAGTTTCAACTGTTGCGGCCCCGGCTGGACCCCACGCTGGCGGCTTCGGGGAACGATGCCGAGCTGGCCGCGCGGCTGGGCATGACGCATGACGCCGTACGTCAGTCCATCTCGCGCTTGAGAAAACGTTTTCGGGAAATCATGCGCGATCTGGTGGCCGGTACGCTGGCTACCCCGACGGAAGAGATGGTACAGGAGGAGCTGAGTGCTCTGCGTAATGCGCTGGTCAGCCGGGAATAGGCCCCGGGAAGACCTGCGGTGAATAAATCCTGTCACAGCAGTCTGCGGTTTGGGTACTACACGGCCAGCAGACGGTGCTCATGCGCCGCGAGCTGAACTCCAAAACATCAAAACTATTCATCCTCCAATTCAATGAACACCATTGCCATCACCACTCTTGGCACCAACATCCTGCGCTTTACGATGCCTCTCGCCGCCTCTTCTGCTGACCTGACCAGCAAGTTCAGCGGGATCATCAACATCCTGAACCTCGTCGGCCTTGTGCTTGCCTTTGGTGGCCTGCTTTTCTCGGCGGTCATGTTCATGATGGGCAGCACTGAGCGCGTGCTTTACGGGCTGGTGGGCGCCGGCATCGGTGGCCTCGCCTTCATCATCACCAAGGTCATGTTCTCCACCGCTGGCGGTTCCAGTGATGTGGATTCCATCGACATGGGTAACTAGTTTTCCGTCAATGGAGCTCTCTCCCTGATGCGCCCAAGCTGGGCGGATCAGGGTTGGGGGGCTATTGTTACCTTCCGGCGATCAGATCATGGAACAACAAGGCATCAAACTGCACGAAACCAACGAAGGCCGCGATTCCCAGCAGGGCATCGCCGGTTTCGAGGGAGCCAATGCGCTGTGGTTCATACTTGCCTTTGGCATGGCGCTGATGATCTTTCAAAAGATGGCCAATGCCCCGGATGCGAGCATCCCGATGGCTATTCTGGTAGCCTCGGTGCCGCTGGTGCTGGTCTCCCTCTACTGCTTTGGGCTGAAGCAGGGGAAGCCGCCTTCATACGACGTGGAACTTTTTGAGTGGCTCATCATCAAGGCTTCCAACGCACCTTACTTTGCCCCCAGCAAGGTGGAACCCATCGCCCTGTCCTGGGTGGATGATCCTGCCAAAGACCCCCCTATTTAATCCTCCCGGATGGCGAAGTTTATCAATTCCTACCTCGACGAGGATCTCATCATCTATCGGGGACTCCAGCGTGGCGGTGCCATCGGCAGGGGCTATAACATCGAAATGCCGGACACGGAGAACACGGATGCCAGCTGGCTCATGTCTCTGGAGGATAATCTGCGCGTGCTGCTGCGCATGATCCGGCCGGAGCTGCGCCTGCAAGTTTCCTGGAGCGTGGACAGCGACTACCGCAAGGAGTTGGAACGCTATCGCCAGAAGACAGAGGAACTGCCCCAGGACCGCTGGTCCACCCGGCAGCGTGAGGAGCGCTACCAGCGCTACGATAAAAAAATCCGCGATCACAAGCTGCGCCGCGAGCACCTGCAGTTTTATTTTACCTCCCGCATCCAGGGCAAGTCCATGGGCGGCGGGCGGCAGTACTATGAGGAACTCCTGCAGGCTGCCAAGCGCGAGCAAGGAGAACTGGAGGAGGCTCTGCGCCAGCAGTTTGGCAGCCTCGGCGGTCGCGTGATGCCCATGAATAACATGGAGCACTTCGAGGCCTTCTATCGTTATTTCAATCCCAGCGCGTTTGAGAACGAGGCACTCAAGCTCGAAGACCTCTACGATCCCAGCAAAACCGTCTGCGAGATGTGCTTCAACAGTGAGGCCGCCCCGGTGCGCATGGGCTCCTCCACCTTCAAGATGGACGGCTTTTACCAAGGCATCTGCGTGGTAAAGAGCATGCCCAAGTTCACGTACATCGGGATGATGCGCACCCTCACGCAGCTCGACATCCTGGACTATCAGATCATCACCAACATTGAGGCGGGGGATGTGGAAAAGGACCGGATCGCCACGGAGGGCAAGGTCGCCCGGCTGGAGCGCGGCAAGATCACGCCTTCCCTCGAAGCCACGTTGCTGAAACTGCGCACGCGTATCCGCCGACTAAGCACCAATGAAGTGGTGCCGTACCGCATGCATCTCATCGTGCGTGTGTGGGACAAGGACGCGGATGTCTGCTCCAGCAAGCTTTCGGCCATTCGGAATTCCATTCTCAAACTCGGCGGCGCACAGTCCTACGAGCCCACGCTGCCCACCAGCGTGCGCAACTACTGGCAGCTCTGCATGCCGGGCTGGAGCTGGGCCAACTACAATGACTTCAAGCTCTACGTCGAGGATGTGAACCTCGCCGACATGCTCCCCATCTCGAGCACGCCTACGGGCGATCTCGATGAAGCGGAGGCCATCTACGACGGCCCGCGCGGCGCCCTGGTGGGTACCACAACTTTCGTCGGCAAGGAAGGCTCCATGCGTCCGGAGCACGGCATCATGTTCGGAGCGTCGGGTGCTGGGAAATCGGTGTTCACCATCGATCTCCTCACGCAGACCGCGCCATACTACGATTTCACGGCCATCGTTGAGGAAGGTCTCTCGTACAATCTCTTCACCCGCCTTTACGGCTGCGAGCCGATCATCGTGCAGCCGAACGGGAATCTCACGTTCAACTACTTCGACACCCGCGGCCTGCCGCTCAGCTCCGACCAGCTTGGTGGAGCCACCGCCGTGGCGCATCTCATGGCCGGCCCACCGCCGGACATCGACAAAGACCGCATCCGTCAGGCGCTTCTGGCCAAGCAGATCGAGCGACTCTACATCGACCAGTTTGAAACCTGGGCCAGCCACAGTGCCGAAGGGCGTGTTGAGGCGGCCCGGCGTGTGTCCATGGCTGACGAATGGCGCAAGAAACGCATGCCCAGCGGCACCGTCCTCGCAGACGCCTGGATGGATTTCCGCTCCAGTCTTCAGGAAGGAGACCCCATGGCTGTCGAGTTTGACCGCATGCCGGTGGATGAATCCACGCTGGAGGACTTTCTGAACAATCCAGGCAACCAATGGGACCTCATGACCATGGCTTACACCCTGATGAAGCCGGAGGACATGCCCACGCACAGCCAGTTTGTGGAGCTGCTGAATCTCGAAAGCCGGCAGCGGCGCGCCCACCCGGACCTGGGCCTGCTTCGCATGCTGCTGGAGCCCTGGAGCCGCACCGGCCGCTACGGGGCGATCTTGGACGGCGTGAACAATGTCAGTCTCAGTGGCAAGGTGGTCCACTTCGAGCTGTCTTACATTCCCGAGTCTGCCAAGGAACTGCGCACGGTTGCGGCGTTCCTGATCACCAATGACCTGCGCAAAGAGATCATGAGCCGCCCGCGTTCCACCCGCAAGCGTGTCATCCTTGAGGAGCTTTCCGCCTTCCTCGCCATGCCGGACGGTGACCGCATCACGCGTGAGTACTATGAACGTATGCGCAAATACTCCTGCTGGGTGTTCTCCATCATTCAGCAGTTCGGGCGTATCAAGGACCACCCGGTACGGTCCTCCGTCGTGGGGAACTCGCGTGTGATGTACATGCTCAAGCAGCCTGACCAGCGCGATGTGGAAAGCATGAGCGAAGGCTTCCGCATTCCGTCCATCACCAAGAAGCAGGTGACCAGCTTCCCCGATCCGTCGGAGATGAAGACCGATCCGTACGGCTCCTTTGTGTACTACCACGAGGCCACCGGCCGCCCGCGCATCGCCATCGGCCGGCATATGGCGTCCAAGGAAATGATCCTGGCCTCCGCCACCTCAGGGGAGGCCTTTGAGCGCCAGAACGCCGAACTCAAGAACTACGGTGGTGACGCCTATAAAATGATTCTCAGCCAAGCCAAATCGAAGAAATGAAAACGAACATCCTCATCCTTCTTGCGGGCGTGTCCTTTCTGCTCACCGCCTGCTCCAGTTCCAGCGGCGGCATGAACAAGGGGCTCGTCGGTGCCGCCACAGGTGGAATCCTCGGATCCATCGTGGGCGACCGCCTTCTCAAAAGCAACAACAACGGCGGCAACAGCAGCACCTCATCCACCACTGGCGGCACCACGACCACCAGCAGCTCCAGCGGTGGTAGCGGAGGCGGTCTGAGCAACCACGCTGGTCTCATCTCCGGGGCTATCGGGGGTTATGCCGCCGGTGCGATCTCCGACTCCATGGCCCAGAACGAGGTGAGGCAGAAGTATCTGGACGGCTACAACAAAGGTCGAAGCGACGCCATCAAGGATCTCTACTGGCTCAAGCGCGATGCCGAGCGCCCCAGCAGCGGCGACGGCGTGCAACGCCGCTACTACGAAGTGCCCGTGCCTGAGCACGTCACCACCGACGGCGTGCTCGTCGAGCCGCGCAAGGTCGTCATCGAGGTTGTTGAATAACCATTCTCCCGTCTACAAACCACAGCAACACTATGAAAACATCCGCATGTTTCGCCCTTGGGCTGTTTCTGTTTAGCCTCAGCGCCGGCGCCCAGTCGCCGGTGCAGGAAGTCATCGACAACGCGCTCATCCAGCAGACCAACACGAACACGCAGAGCATCATGAGCATGCTCCAGCAGCAGCTTGATGAGGCGCAGAAGCAGTCGCAGTCACTCGCCGACCAGCTCACGCGCATGGGGGACCCCTCCCAGGTCAGCCTGCCTGCGCTGGATATCATCAAGCAGGACATCGCCAAATCAGCCCAGGCGGCGGCCAATGGAGTGGCGCGTGAAGACCGCATCCGAGCGACGACCGGGGCGGAAGCCTTTGGCGACAACGCTTACGGCCTCGTTGCTGGCATCGGCCCGACGGTTACTTTTAAAGATAAACAAGGCAACGAGACCGGGACCGCTGAGCGTGATCCTGCGCTCTATAAACTGCAAGGTGCGCTCATGGGAGACATCAACGCCCTGGCCGCAAAGTCGAAGGAGGCGGATGAGAGAATCACCCAGCTTGAAGAGCAGCGTCCCGCATTGTTCGACCAGCTCAACGCCGCCGCTGATCTGGCCACCATCTTGAAGCTGCAGACAGCAATCAGCACCACTGATGCCCTGATTGCCAGCGCCAAGGCGGACGTGACCAAGAGCAAGCTGGACTACGACGTGCTGATGGAAAAATTCAAGCTGCAGGAGCAGGTGACAGCCCGGGGGAATGCGGAGGAGCGCGAGCTGGAGCGCAAACACACCAAGGACACCGCCAAGAACAACGCCACTTCCGGCACCGGTTCCTCCTCCTCTTCATCCGACGGCAGCACGAGCACCAGTCCTTTTGGCAATCTGGGCTGGGGCAAAAAGTAGCAGCGCTGCCTTCATTTTTTCACCACTCTAAGTTTCCGCCTCACACACCACCATGGACCTTCTGCAAATCATGCCCATCCTCGCCGCAGGCGATCAGGGATTTGCGGGTGCGTTTGGTCTCATGGACACGTTCTACACCGATCTGCAGAACACCTGTTCGGACATCTTTGACGCCCTGCAGATTTTCGCCTTTCTTCTCGCCTTTCTGGGGCTGCTGATGATCTCGGTCAAAGGCATCATGGGCGGCAGCTTAGAAGGGGCCTTTGGACAGATCATGACCATGGGGCTTGTCTGCTCCATCATGCCGTTTTTTCCGGAATTTCTGGTGGTGGACGTGCGGACGGCGCTCTCGGATGACCTCTTGGCCAATCTGGGAGTTGACCCCATCGGGCTGTTTGAAAACTTTGGGGACAGTTTTGGCGACATGGACATTGATACAGACCCCAGTTCACTCTCGGCGCTCATTGTGGATCCGCTCGCGATCATCGACTACATCGCCGGGATCATTGCCGCGTTCTGCATGATCGTCATCGGTCTGATCTGCTACGTGGTTTTCTTCTTTGCCTACCAGGTGCAGATCATGGCGTTGTACATCGGTGCTGCGGCATCGCCGATCTTTTTTGGCATGCTTTTGTATGATGACACCAAGGGGACAGCCAAGAACTATTTCATGGGTCTTCTTGGCATCTGCTTTTGGCCGCTGGGCTGGGGGATCGGCCTCATGCTGTCGGATGCCCTGCTGACCATCGGCATTGATATCATCGTCTTGATCTGTGCCACGCTGAATATCGCCGGCTTTGGCGTGGCGGTTGAAGTCATTGCCATCTTCGTGCTGGTGGTAGCCATCGCCATCTGGATCATGTTTGTGATTTTCAAGGCACCAGGTCTGATTCAGAAAGCGATCCTGTCCGGGGCGCAGATTGGCACGGCCTTTGCCGGCCAGGCGGTCAGTGCGGCCATGGGTGGAGTGAGTGCAGGCGGAGCGGTGGCAAGCTCCGTGGCTGGAATGGTCCCTGTGGTGGGAGACACTGCTTCCTCGGCCATCAGCGGCGCCACAGGTGCGGTCACCGGAGCAGGGAACCAAATAGGAGGTCTTGCCGGAGGAGGCGAATGATATGAAAGGCGTGGCTGACATCTTCATCTCCAAGGAAAAGCTGGCGCTTTTCTGGTTTATGGTGGCCTGCGGCTGCCTGGCAATCACTGGCTGGTATGTGTATGACGTTGCGGTGGCCAGCCGTGGGAGCATGCTCTACGTGCCGATCGAAAAATCCTTTGTCTATCTGGATCGGTCAATGCAGCAGCAGGATCTGGATGAAGTGGTGGACTACCATGCCCGGCTGGCGCTGGAAACGTTTCTCAACCGCGGTCCCAAAGGGCCGCTGACGGCCGAACGGCTGGCGCTGCTGTTCGCAGGTCTTGGCATGGAGCAGGTGGTCAAAGATGTGCAGGAGACGCGCTACGATTTCCGTACCCGCAGCATGCATCAGGTCATGGAAGTGGGGCAGGTTCGGGTGCAGCACTTTCCCAATGGCGATGCCGAAACAGTGGCTCAGGGGCAGCTCGTGCGGGTGAGTGTGGACCCCGACTCTCAGGAGAACGTCATCCAGTCGTTCAGCGTCACTGCCCGGCTGAACTGGCAGCGCAATCAGAACCTTCGTGACAGCAGGCGCTTTCCGTTTGTCTGCGTCAACATCGAGCATTCGATCAGTCCGACCTCCAGCTCCGAGTAATCCCGCCGCAAACCATGTCTGTAAAACAAGAGAAAAAGCGCAGCGCCATCGACACCCTGATCATCAGGGATCGCACCGCTGTGTTTTGGTTTCTAGTGGCCTGCGCGGTGGGGACCGCTTGCGCAGGATACGTCATGCTCATGGCTGAGGCGCTGAACCAGCGCCCACCGTTTGTGGTGATGGACACCGCAGGCGCCTACTACGTGCCGCCGGGGGAGGTGTACAAGGAGATGAAGCCGATGCACATCCAGATGTGCAATGTGCTGGCGGAGACGCTGCTGGAGCGCAACTCTGAGGGCCTCGTTTATGAGAACCGCCTGACCAAGCTCTGCTGGGAAAACGAGAAGCGCGAGAGTCCCGGGCTGGCTGAAATCCGCAAGGAGGTGCAGAAGGAGCAGAAGTACTTCCAGAGCCAGAAGGTTGATCAGACAGCCATCGTGGAGAAAACGGAGTTTAAACAGACCACCAACACACGCGTGCTGACCGTCACCACCGGTCTCGTTCACCGCCGCAGCTTTTTCAGCGGCAAGGAGAAGCAGGAAACCTACCGCTTTACGCTCACCGTGCTCTGGCATCAGAACTTGAAAATCATCTCCAACAAAGGCTTTCCCTCCCAGGTGGAGACCTTGGGCAAACTGAAACTGGAGTCCATCAGCGAATCATGAACTCACGCACTTCCAGTTGGCTTCGGCTGCTTCTTGGCTGCGGCTTTTCAGCAGCCATCACGGTGTCCGCCCAGGTGCAGGCCGGCCGTGAACTTGTGCGGCTGGACCCGAAGAACCTCGTCCACGACATCGCCATCAACAGCAACGTGGCCACCACCATCACCTTCCCGGAGAAGATCAGCCTGCTCACTGGTTACGGCCTGGTGACGGATCCCGGCCAGGTCAATCAGATGACCGGCACCAAGGTGGGCATCGTGCATTATGAAAATGTGATCGGTGACACTCTAGTCGTACGGCTCATCAAGACTGGAGAGCCCTGCCACGCTACCGTGCGGACCACGCGTAACATCTACCTCATCCGCTTCAACCCGTCGGATGAGGCCAACCTAGCCGTCATCGTCTCGCCCCCGGCGCAGACCAACGGTGCTGCGGAAGTCTCGCCGGACAAGGTGGTGGAGTCACGCATCCAATACAATGCCGAGGAGCTCGTGGGCATGCTCAGCAAGGTGCGCAACCGCAAGGCGCTGCAGTCGCTCAATCCCGGCCTTTTCACCGGCTGGCAAGAACGCAACGGTCTGACAATGACCTCCAGCACGAAGGACCTCGTCGCCAGCATCTATGAGATTCAGCGCAATCCGGCCAAGGACCTCACCGTCTTCCGCTGCTGGCTCACTAACAACAGCGCCAAGGAGTTTGATTTCGATCCCGCCGGCACCAAGGTGCGCGTGGGTGCCCGCAGCTACGACTGCCAGCTGGTGGACTGCGCCAACACCGTCGGCCCTGGTCAGCGGGTCGCCATGGATGTGGTGCTGCAGGGCGGTCCCGGAGGCAGCCGAGAGGGGCTTTCGATCAATCAGGATTTTCGCATTGAGCTGCCAGAGCCCGGACGTCAGCCGATGCTGCTGCCGCCGCTTTCCAGCACGGACGCCGCCGAACTCGATGCTGCCGCCGACGGCAAATAACCCCGCCACCCTCTCACCGCCATGATGCAACAACTCCAGAAACCGGCCGTGCAGATGCTGCTGCTCGTCGTGGTGGTCGCCATTGCCGGAGGGGCCTTCTACATGAGCAAGCAGCCGGCGGCATCCGTGAACGCCCCGCCGGTGGCCAAGAACGCGAAGGATGGCAAGGATGCCAAGCCCGCTCCCGAGTCCACGCTCGTCGCGGAATCGAAGACGGTGAGTCTCGGGGACAAGCGCACCGCCATGATGGGCAGTGACCAGCAGGTGGAACGCCTGATGCTCGCTCCGAAGAAGCCCGCACCACCCAGCCTGCTTTTGTCCAGCTCCTCCACTCAGAAAAAGAAAACGGAAAAGCCGCCGCCCTTTCCCAAGCTGGTGCACGTCAACAGCGCAGTGACGGAGCCCTTTGTGCCCACGGCCCCGAAGCTCTTCGCACCGCGCGGCATCCTCATCAAGGCGGCGCTGGTCATCACGGTGGACTCCTCCACCCTGCAAACTCCGGTGCTCGGCCTGGTCACGGAGGATGTTTACTGGAACCATCAACTGGTGCTGCCTGCTGGCACGCAGGTGCATGCCAAGGCCAGCAAAGGACGGACACGTGATCGCATTGAGGTCACAGGCGGGTTCACCTTCATCTGGGAGGATGGCAGGGAGTACAACATCAGCGGCGTGGCCCTCGATCACGAACGTCTCGCTGATGACACCTACGCCATCACTGACGGCTCGGCTGGCATCAAGGGCATCATCATTCAGAACGATCAGTACGCGCAGGTGAAAATCCTCATCGCCGAAGCTCTTCAGGGCATCATGAACAACAACAAGCAGCAGTTTCAAAGCATCTATGGGCTTGTGCCGCAGAACACCACGTCCAATGCCGCGCTGGGCGGTGGCGCACAGGCTGCCTCTGCCTACTCCCAGCTCCTCACCACGCAGCTCTCCAAAGACCTTGATTTCGTCCGGGTTGGCGCAGGCACGCAGTTTTACATTTATACCACGGACGTCTTCGAGCCGGAGATGGCCAGCATCGCCGGGCTGAGACAAAAGAACCAGCCCATCAACAGCTGGCAGCTCGACGAGGAGACCTACACGAAGGCCCAGGCTGAGAATGCCGCGCAGAGCCAGCAGAGTGCCGTGGCCGCCGCTGAGGCCGAAAAAGCCCGCGAGCAGCAGCAGACGACGGATCAACTCCAGCAAGTGAGCGCACTTATCTCCCAGCCTTCCGGCACCTCCGCCGCTACCGCAACACCTACTCCCAGCAGCAGCAACCCATGAACCGCAAGTTTCTCGAAGCCAGCCTGCCCTGTGCCGCCCTGATCTTGTGCGCGCTCCTCACGGCGTGCAAATCGGACAGCGTCAAACTCTCGGATGATCCCTTGGTTCGCCCGATTGATGATCCAGAGCTGGCCTACATCCCGACCTACAGTAAAAACGTGCTCTCCAACTGGCCCAAGGGGCGCTCGCTTGATCCCCATGATGTTTCCCGCGTCCGCCTTGGCGAGCAGGTGCACGCCTACCACCTGGGACGTCTGCCCAGCAAGGACCGCCGGGAAATGCATGAGGCTCACACAGTGTACCGCTTGGAGCAGGCTTCGCGCTGGGACACCCGGCTGCCCGCCACGCCGATGGATTCACGTGGCGTCGTGCTCGGCGTCATCGACCCTGCCCGCAAGGACGTGCCGGATGACACCATCGTCAAACAGGAGCGCGAGGCGCTCGCCGCCAAATCGGTCAGCCTGCGGAAATCGATGTCGGATCTCGATCTGCTGCGCTCGCAGTTGCTGAAAAAGAAAAGCGCCTTTGAAGATGCCACAAAAGACGCGGACGACATCAGAGGCCAACTCCAAACAATCCTTCAGGAGCGCGCCTCGCTGAAGGCCAAGCTCGAACAGGCAGAGTCCCAGATTATCGAGCTGAAAGAAGCCGAGCGTCTGCGTATTAGCAGCTCCAGCCAGGGGCTGTTCCAAAAGAAATAGCATCATGGCAAGTCCCGCTGATTTCTCCCATATCCTGGCACTCTCCAGCTTTCTCGAAGAACGCATCATCGGGCAGGGGCACGTCATCCCCAAGGTGGTGCCGATCGTGCAGAACGGAGAGCTGGGCCTGAGCGATCCCGGACGGCCCAAAGGCACCTTTCTCTTCCTCGGCCCCACCGGCGTGGGTAAAACCGAAACGACGTTGCTGCTCTGTGAACACATTTATGGCGATGTGCAGAAGCACTGTGTCCGCCTCGACATGTCCGAGTATCAGAACCAGGAGTCGCTGCAGCTTTTGCTCGGGCAGAATGAAAACAGCCGGGGAAACATCGGCCGTTTTTATGACCGGGCTGAAGGCCGTGGATTCATCCTCTTTGACGAAATCGAAAAAGCGCACCCGCGCGTGCTGGACATCTTCCTTCAGGTGCTGGACGCAGGACGCATCACCGTGGCCAACGGCGAGACGCTGAATCTTTGCAATTTCTACATCGTCGCCACCTCCAACATCGGCGCGGACGCGCTGATGGAGCTTAAGAACAGCCCCATTGCCACGGTGGAGCGATTCATTGAAGATCTTGCTGCGGCCGAGCTGCGGCCTGAAGTGCTGGCACGATTCAATGTGCGCTGCGTGTTTCAAAAACTTGGCTACGATTCACAGAAACGCATCGCCACCATCATGCTGAACAAGGAGATCAAGCTCCTCAAGTCGAAAGGCTATGATCTGAGCATTGGTAAAGGCGTGCTGGAGATCATGGTGGCCAACGGCGTGGAGCCGCGTCTCGGGGTGCGGCGCATGCGTACCACGGTGGAAACTTTTTGTCGCGAGGCGTTGCGCAATGCCCTGCTCAGTGGTCAGCAAACCAACGGAACCCTTGTCGCCCAGAATGGACACCTGGTCATCGATCATTGATTACTACCACAGCCATCGGCCAGAGGTGCGGCGTTACGCTTTCACACTTCTGTTCATGTTTGGTGCGATGTACACCGGGCGCACTGCGGCTGCTGTGGCTGGTTTCCTGGCGCTCCCGGTGCTGTATGCCTATGACCGCTGGGGCGAGCCCATGCGCAAGCGGGGCGAAGAAATGATGAAAGCCAAGTCCAAAAAATGAAGCACCTCCTCACCCTTCTTTGTGCCCTGATGCTGGCTGGCTGCGCCACTCCGCCGCCGGCCTACCTTAATGACGACGATGTGCTGCCGGTGGCCAGCAGCGTTCACTTCTGGGTCTATCATGACAAGAGAGGTTGGGTGCAGTCCAACATCCACATCACACGGCTGCCGCGTGAGATGACGGGCAAAGAGGTGCGCCTGTGGGCGGAAGGCGTGGGCAAACGCGACGCTGGCATGCGATGGACGCACTACTACGTCATGGCTGATCTGCCCGAGGGGCACTCGCTCGGCCCCGTGCTTGTTACTCGCGTGTACAGCTTGGGCAAACAGCCCCGCAACGTCGCTCCTTAAAACACTCAATCTCTAACCATATGCCTGAAGAAAAAGAAGAAGCTGGAATCGGTGAGTCCCTGGGCCAGGGCGTCGGCTCAAAAGTGGGTGGTGCCGCTGGAAAAGCGGTGGGCTCAGCGGGCGGCAAGGCGGCCGGCGGTGCTGTCGGTGGTGCCATTGGCACAGTCGTCCCCGTCGTTGGCAATGCCGTCGGCTCCGCCGTGGGGCAGCAGGTCGGCGGTCAGATTGGCGGCCAGATCGGCGACCAGGTGGGTTCGCAAGTCGGGGGTCAGGTGGGCGGTGCCGTTGGCGGCGCGGCTGACACGGCTGTGGACGGTGCAGTCAGCAGCATCGGTGGTGCCGGTGGAGACTCTGGAGGTCCAGGCGACATTCTTAGCAGCGTCAGTGGCATGGGCGCTGGTGGCGCAGGAGGCAGCATAGCCAGCCTTGCCGGTGGTCTCGGAGGCGGTGGTGGCGCGGGCGGTGGTATAGCCAGTCTTGCCGGTGGTCTCGGAGGCGGTGGTGGTGGTGCAGGCGGTGGTATAGCCAGTCTTGCGGGTGGTCTCGGCGGTGGAGGTGGCGCAGGCGGCGGCATAGCCAGCCTTGCGGGCGGTCTCGGCGGTGGAGGTGGCGCAGGCGGCGGCATAGCCAGCCTTGCGGGTGGACTTGGCGGTGGAGGTGGCGCAGGCGGCGGCATAGCCAGCCTTGCGGGTGGTCTTGGCGGTGGAGGTGGCGATATGCTCAGCAGTCTTGGCGGTGGTCTGGGTGGTGCAGGCAGCATGCTCGGCGGTCTTGCTGGCGGTGGCGGAGGGGGGGGCGGTGGAGTTGCCAGCGTCATGGGCGGCCTAGGCGGCGGCATCGGCGGAGAGGGCGGGGAGCCCGGCATGGCCGAGGGACTTGGCGAGGGCATCGGCTCCGGCATTGGCGGTGCCGTGGGCCAGGCTGGTGGGCAAGCCGTGGGCAAATCTGCCGGTGGTGCCATCGGCGGTGCGGTAGGCAGCGTTGTGCCCGTGGTGGGTAATGCCGTCGGCGCCGCCGTGGGCCAGCAGGTTGGCGGACAAGTGGGCGGCCAGGTGGGCAATCAAATCGGCTCGCAGGTGGGCGGCCAGATCGGCGGCAGCATGGGCAAAGGCGTGGACGATGGTGTCAAAACCGTGCGCATGAGTCTCGAGGAAGAAGGCTACAAGATCGGCGGCGGCATGGGAATGGGCATGGGCCAGGGCAAAGGCATGAAGATGTGATTTCTGCTCCGGCTGAAAATATCTGCATCATTTTTTGGCACACCCGGTCCCGGCACGGCTAATCCCAAGAATGACTGAATCATCCCAGCCGAGTGTTTCAAGCCTTGCCGGTGGGACAGCCTCCACCATCGGCAGTGTGGCAGGCGGCATGGTCGGCGCTTCCGTAGGCGGCTCAGCGGGCGGAGCGGCAGCAGGAGCCATCGGCACTGCGGTAGGCACTATCGCTCCAGGCGTGGGCAATGTGATCGGAGGCAGTGTTGGCACAGCCGTGGGTACCACGGTGGGAGCGGCTGTGGGTGGCATGGTTGGGAGCAAAATCGGTCAGCTCGGTGGCGAGATCGCCGCGAAGGCAGGTGAAAAAGCGCTCGACCTAGGCTCTGCTGCCGTCGGCAAGATCGTTCCTTCCGTGCGTTCCGCCCTAGGTTCAGTTCTGAGTGCTTCTGGAGCCTCAACAAGCAGCAAAATCAAAGTTTAAACTATTATGGCTCAAGACACTGACAGAAAGAATGACGGCCCCCAGATCGGCGCGCATCGCACTGCTGCCGCAGCCCCGGCCGCGTGGACAGCGGCACTGCCCAAGGAGCTCGCAGATGCCAGAGCGCAGCAGCCACAGGCTGCCGCGCCAAGCGTTGCCAGCCCGGCAAAGGGAGGGGTGGCCGCTGCTGTCATACAGGCCGCAGGTGCCGTCCAAAGTGCAGCAGGCGCTGTGAAACAGGCCGCCACTGCCGCCCAAGGGACGCCCAAGACTGCGGCTGCAGCCACGACGGAAGAGAAAAAGCCCATGACCGCGGCCGAGAAGCTGCAAGCTGGTGTGCAAGGCATCCTTTCCGGCGCGGGTGGCTCGAAGGAAGGGCAGATGATTGGTGAAGCCGTCGGCCAGGGCATCAAAAAACTCTTTGGCCAGGGCAAAAAAGATGGTGCAGGTGGCGGACCGCAGCAGGGCCAGGCCGGGCAGAGTGCTGGCAAGGAAGAGGGTGGCCCCATCATCGGTGGTCACCGCCAGGAGGGTGCCGCCAAGCAGGCCGAAGGGCAGGGCCAGGAAGGTGCGGGCAGCCTCAATGTTGGCGGCGGCATCGGCAAAAAAGTCGGCGGCATGATTGGCTCCGCCATTAGCGGCGAACAAGGCAAGACTGTGGGCCAGATGCTGGGCAAAGCTGTTGGTAGTGTGGCTGGACAGGCGGCCAACATGGCGGTGGATCACGCACGTGGTATCGGGGGTGCCATTGGGGGCGCCATTGGCGGAGTCGTCAACGGAGAGGAAGGTGCTGCCAAAGGAAAGGAACTGGGCAAAAAAGCTGGCTCCGGGGTCACAAGCGTCCGCGACACACTGGCGGCACAGGGTGTGGAGCTCGGTCCCAAGCAGACGGCAGGCAAACAAGGTCACGGCGTCAAGTAAGCCATGCCTGCTCCCAAAAAGACCGATGGCAAACGCGATCTCGATGGAGATGGCGACATTGATCTTGGTGACGATCCTTCACGCGATCTCGACCACAATGGGCGTATCGAGAGCGAGGATCGCGAGGAGTATGACATTGATAATGACCAGGATATTGATGCCACCGACCGCACGCTAGCGGCCAAGCAGAGCGTGGGGGCCGCCTTGGGGATGTCCAAGGTCGCTCAGGGCAAGCAGCAAGGGGAAGGGCAGTCAACAGCGGGCCCCAAAGTGCGTTGACGATCAATGAATTGCAGGGCTAGCTGCCGCTCGCCAGGAGGGCTGCGAGCAGTTCATCCACCTGCATGGTGGCAATCGCGGACGCTTTGTCGCTCATGGCATAGGGCAGGATCAATTCGCGGCCATGGAGCATGGAGCCGCAGCTGTAGACGACGTTGGGGACGTAGCCTTCGCGTTCGTTGCCTTCGGGGGAGAGAAGCGGCTCGGACAAACGGCCGATTACTTGTGTCGGATTCAGCAAGTCGAGCAGTACTGCGCCGATGCAGTATTTGCGCATGGGGCCGACGCCGTGTGTGATGACGATCCAGCCGGCTGGCGTCTCGATGGGGGAGCCGCAGTTGCCGATTTTCACGGACTCCCACATCTGCTCCGGCCGCAGGATGATCTGGGGATCGCTCCAGTAGTGAGGGCTGTCGGAGAACATGATGAAGAGGTTCTCGTCATCCTGGCGAGAGAGCATGGCGTAGCGACCACCGATGCGCCGGGGAAAGAGGGCCATGCCTTTGTTCTGCACGGCGGTGCCGTTGAGGGTGAGCACGCGGAAGTGCAGGAAGTCCTGGGTCTCGATGAGCTGAGGCAGGATGGCGCGGCCATTGTAGGCGGTGTAGGTGGCGTAGTACATCACGGAGCCGTCGTCTTCGATGAAGCGTACAAAGCGGGCGTCCTCAATGCCATTGGTCTCATTGGCTGAGACGGGAAAGATGATGCGTTCGCTCAGGGCGAGCTTGGAGGAGAAGTTTAGCTCGTAGTTCGAGTCCGCGAGCCAGCGAAAGCACTCCAGCGCACGGCGCAGATCGCTGCTGACGGGTTTGGATTCGTTACGCACACGGTGCATGCTTTCGTCGAGTTCATGGAGGGTGAAGGCCTCTGCCAGAGGATCCATCACCGCAAACGCGTAGCCATCCGAGAATCCCATCTCCTGCAATTTGGTGATGAAGCGCGATTTCTTATACGTGGGATTGGGCACCACATCCGGCAGCGCGACGAAGCGCGAGACTGGCTCCACGTTGATGTCGCCGTCCGGAGCGATGATGCCGGTGCGGAACTCGATGGAGGAGATGTGGCCCTCACCGGTGGCACGCAGGCTCATGATGAACCGCATGCCGCCTTCGATGACGCCGCTCTGATCAGGATGCGGCACGATGGAGGGATTGAACAGTGCGGCGGACTCCAGCGCATACTCGCCGGAGAACAAAGCACCGATGAGAAGCTGGCGGACGCGTGAAAGCGTTGTCTGCGCGTCGATGTGATGGCGCACCTTTTCATAATGCGCGAGCAGGTGCGATTCGATGTCGAAATGGCGTGAGGCAAACTCCGCGAGGATCGCCTGCAACTGCAGGTCGGCTTCTGCTTCGTTCAGTGCGAGGGCGCGGGCCAGAATGTTCTGCCTGATCTGCGGTTTTCCTGGGATGAAAGGGCGAATGATGACGCGTCCGCTTTCAGGCTGCAGGGTGATGTCGTGACGGCGAATGGCAACGGGACTCATGAGGTGTGGGGCGGGGTGGTCAAATGTTCGGCACAGTTCATCTCTGCGAGTGCGAGGTGAAAGGCGAGGGTGGACTCGGCGCCTTGGTTCTCATTGACACGGTCGTGGTGCAATCCATCGCCACAGCCGCCGGTGGTGAAATCGTAAAGCGGCAGTCCGAGGTCGTTGCGACCGAGGAACCATTCGAAGGCGCGTTTGGCTTCACGGGACCACATGGCGTCCTGAGTGGCGCGGGAGGCTTCGTTGCACGCGGCCACCATGGCCTGGGCTTCGAGTGGCTGCTGGTCAAAGTCGGCACGTGCGCCATCGCGGTGGTAGAAGCCGTTGCTGCCGATGGGGCGGAAGCAGCCGGACTGTGTGGTCTGGATGGACACGAGCCAGCGCAGTGACTTGAGGCCGATCTCCAGTGCGGCGGGATCCGGCATCCACTGGCCGCTGAGGATGAGGGCCTGGCTGAAGCGTGCATTTTCATAGGTCACGCTGTCTTCAAACCAGGGCCACTGCTCTGTGGCGCAGGCGTTCCAGATAGCGACGAGGCGGTCGGTGAGGGTCACACGCATGGCGTTGATCGCCGCGTTGCTGGGGAAGCGACGGAGGTATTCGTGAATGCCCAGCAGGGTGAAACTCCAAGCGCGTGGCGAGGTGAAGGCTGTCACAGCGCCGAGTCCGCGCTCAAACAACTGAGCGGAGAGCCGACTGTGTCCTTCATTGCGTGAGCGTCCGGCGCCATTGCCGGCAGCCCAGAGCGCGCGTGCGTGGCTGTCTTCGCTGCCGGCGGCTTCGAGCCACTGACGGCCATGGCTCATGAAATTGCGAAAACGCCCGCTCTCGTAGTCCAGTGCTGCTGCGAGGAAGGCGAGGTAGCTGGTGGCCAGCCTGCCGAGATTTTCGGCGGGTGGCTGGTCGCCGAGCTCATCAAGCATGCTGCAGAGGATGAAGGCACGTGCGTTGTCGTCTGTGCAGTAGCCTTCATGGAAATTGGGCACGTTGAAGATCGCGTGCTGGAAGATGCCGGTGCCATCACTCATGCGAATGACGTGGTCGAGACGCAGGGGGGGCAGCTCGTAGGGGCGATTTCCCAGCGTCCAACCGGCGAAGGCGGTGCGGGGTGTCGCTTTGCGGTCTGCCCGCGCATGCTGGAAAGACTCAAGGTAACGCTGCGCGACGGCAGGCCAGATCATCTCGCGGCCCATGGCATGGGCATCCTGACGGATTTTTTCCATGCGTGCCGGGTCATCCAGCAGGCCGCAGACGCCTGCTGATATGGCGGCAGGATTGCGGAACGGCACCAGGACGCCGCGCTCATCTGCGAGCAGTTCCTGCGCATGCCAGTAGGGTGTGGAGACGACGGCTTTCCCGGCGCCAAATACATAGGCCAGCGTGCCGGAGGTGACCTGCGCTTCATTGAGATAGGGCGTGAGATAGATGTCTGTCGCGCCGATGAACTCCTTGAGGTCATCCAGGGACACGAAGCGGTTGTAGAAGATGACGTGCTCTTTCACCCCACGGTCTTCGGCGAGCCGTTCGAGGCTGAGGCGGTAGCGCTCGCCCTCATGCGCGATGAGATGAGGATGCGTGGCCCCGAGTATGAGGTACACCACGTTCGGATGCTGCCTCACGATTTCCGGCAGCGCTTCGATCACATGCTCGATGCCTTTTCCCGGTCCCAAAAGTCCAAAGGTGAGGAGCACCTTGCGACCCTCCACTCCGAACTGCTCCTTGTAGCAGCTTGAATCTACAAATGGCATGTCCGGGATGCCATGCGCGATGATGTCGACTTTGGAATCGGGGACGTGATACGTCTCGCGCAAAATTTCTGCGCCTTTGCGCGCCATGACCACTACACGGTCACTGCGGCGCACCAGCTCCTCCATCACCTTGCGCTGTGCGGCGTTGGGCTCTCGCAGCACGGTGTGCAGGGTGGTGACGACCGGCATGCGCACTTCTTTGAGCAGCGCGAGAAGATGACTGCCGGCCTGGCCGCCGTAGATGCCGAATTCATGCTGTACACAGAGCACGTCTGCGTTGCTGAAATTCAAAAAATCTGCGGCGCGCCGGTATGAGTGAAGATCCTTTTCCAACAGCTCAAATCGTACGCGCTGGGGGTAGTCGTACCCCTCCACCCGGTCATTGACGGCCCCAACAAAACAATCGGTGACGGGCGACGCAGCTGCGACGGCTTCACTCAGATCATGGGTGAAGGTCGCGATGCCGCAGAGCCGTGGTAGATAGTCGCCGAGGAAGGCGATGCGCTGCGGCGAAATGGAAGTGCTCAGGATAAACCTCTCAGTGGCTGCGACATGCTGCAGCGGACAGCCTGAGCAGTTGATAAGCAACCCGGCATTGAATAAATCGGGCTGAGCATTATTTGCCGATGAGGATTAGGATGCCAGCAGCAAGGGCCATGACTGGCACCACAACGCTGAGTTGTCCGAGGTTGATGTTGAAGACTCCGCTGAGTCCGACAAGGATGAGATAGATGGCAAGCGCGAGCATGCCGTAGCTTTTGGTGATGGTCATGGTGGTCGAGGGGTTTAGCTTTTATTGCGGCCCTGCAGCAGCAGCACGACGCCACCAATGAGGGCGACGGCTCCGACGATGGGAGGCAGAGGAATGGTGTGCTGCTTTTCTGCGGTCACCTGAATGGGGCCGAGGTCGATGGCCTTCTCGGTGGTGGTGTAGGTGAAGCTTTGGTAAGCGAAGGCGGCAACGCCGAGAACGATGAGCAGAATGCCGAAGATGGCGGGTGTTTTCATAAAATGGACTGTGACTTAGAGGACGCGGCGGCCTTGAATGAGGCGCAGGAGGATGACGATGACGGCAATCACGAGCAGGATGTGAATGAAGCCGCCGATGGTGGTGCTGGTCACGAGGCCGAGGAGCCAGAGGACGATGAGGATGATGGCGATGGTGGTAAGCATAAGGTGTGTCTTTACTGGATGGTGTGGAATCTGCCGGTCAGCTCGTTTTCGTCCTGAACTGCAGACTTCGGGTGGATTTACTTCTTCGCGTTGCCGGCTTCGACGACCATGTTGTTGACGACGCTTTTCACGCCGTTGATGTCGGTGACGAGCTTGGTGACGAGATCTATTTCAGCGGTGTTTTTGGCGAATCCGCCGACCATGACGACGCCGTCTGTGGTTGCGACGATGGTTCTGAAGGCGCTCGTCGAGCGATGGGTGAGCAGCGCCATGCGCACCTGTGCATTGATGGAGGCGTCATCAATGATCTCTGCGAGAGTCGGTCCTGGCGGCTTGTCCGTCACGGTCATCTCATTCTTCACTTCTTTGACGCCTTCGACATCTTGAGCGTATTCGGTGGCCAGATCTTTCTGGGCCTGGCTGGCGGCGTCTCCGGTGAGTGTCACCACGCCTTCTTTCAGCGCCACCTGAGTGTGGTAGGCGCTGACGCTGCGATGAAAGGCGAGCGCGCTCTTCACCTTCATGTAGAGCCAGGTGTCGGAACTGGCCGGCGGGCTTTCTTTGACTTCAATCTGGTTGGTGACGCTTTTGACACCCGGCAGACCTGTCACAGTGTCTTGAGCAAGCTGCTTGTGCGAGTCTTCGTGGACGATGCCGGTCAAGGTCACCACGCCCTCTTTGGACTCAGTCTTGATCGCGTCATCCATGAGGAAGTTTTTAAAGACGTAGGAGCTTTTGGCGGCGGCTTCAATTTTGGTGTCCAATTCTGACGCATGGAGCGGCGGACAAACGAACAGCGCCACGCAAAGTGCGATCGCAGGGGAATTGAGTGGTTTCATAGGATGCATGCTAAGGCTGCTGCTGCATAAGCGCGATGGGGTGTAACCCTACCTGTGCACTGATTCCGGTTGCTCATCCGCCATCTGGAACGAAGTGATTGCATGATTCTCGACGCCAGCTGCAAGCTTGACTACCAGCTCATGGAAGACGTCCCCGCCATCTTTATGCTGCGTCCGCGCAGCGGCTGGGCGCAGTGGATTATGCGCGAGGAATTTCAAATCAGTCCGCAGGTGCCGGTGGTCGAGTTCACGGATGTGTATGGCAACCTCTGCCAGAGAACTGTCATGCCTCCGGGAGATTTTCATCTCTCCGTGCAGTATCGCGTCCAGGTCGAGGACAGGGTGGATGAAGATATTTATGCGCCGCTGATGATGGTGCAAAATCTGCCGCCAGACATTTTGCACTACCTGCTGCCCAGCCGCTACTGCCAGTCTGATGAGCTGTCAGCGCTGGCCACGTCCATCATTGGCAACCTGTTGCCGAACTACCAGTGCGTCTCGGCGATTCGCACCTGGGTGCATCAGAACATTCGCAATGAATCCGGCTCCAGCAACAGTTTCACCACGGCGCTGGAAACGCTGAACACGCGCCGGGGTGTCTGCCGTGACTTCGCGCACCTGGGCATCGCGCTGTGCCGGGCCATCAATGTGCCGGCGCGGATGGTGGTGGGGTTCCTGTATCAGCTTCAGCCGATGGATCTGCATGCTTGGTTTGAGGCCTACATCGGCGGCCGCTGGTTCACCTTTGACGCCACTGAAAACATGACCCGTGGCAACCGCATTGTCGTCGCCTACGGCCGTGATGCGGCGGACGTGGCGCTGGCCACGATGTTTGGCAATTTCACGATGCAGAACATGCAGGTCACAGTCACCGAACATAATCCGCAGTTTCAGGCATGAAAAAGCGTTGCTGCCGACCGGTGTGGTCTGACAGCAACGCCGCGGGTTCAGGCTGATGGGGGTGATTATGAGGCGAGAGCGGCGCGGTATTCTTTGATGGCGGCTTCCACGGCTTCACGGGATTCGCCGGTGCGTTTCTGAATGCGGCCCAGCAGTTCATCCTGTTTGCCTTCGATGAGTTGGAGGTCGTCGTCGGTTAGGTTTGCCCATTTTTGTTTGAGGCTGCCTTTGAGGATGTTCCAGTCGCCTTTGATTTCGAGTGTTGTCATAGGACTGACTCTACGGCACTGCGGTGTGAGTGACCATGGGGTGTAACCCTACTGCAAGATTTGCAAACCTGAGGGCCGCCAAAAAAGCGGACTGACATGAATGGCAGTCAGTTCTACTTTGGTAAGTTATCGGGGTTTGGAGGCAGTCGGCACGCTCTGAGCGCGGCGGAGCTTCTTGCAAACGCCCATTCTTCGCTAAAGCTACGAAGGGCAGGCATGCTGGTGGACGTGGTGTGTGGCGTAGGCGCTGGGTTGGCTTTCCGGTGATTGACGTCCGGTACCAGGGTAGCCTCGCCAAGGCTCAATGCCGTTAAGCTATAATTGCTGTACATTGTTATTTCATGGTTAACTGACATGGGATGCCCCCGCCATCCCATGCTATTGTTGCCCACGACCAGCCCGTTGATCTCGTCAGCCGCATTCTCAGGCTGCTGCAATGGAGCAGGGATGAACTTGAGACTGCCGACCTGGACCGCCACCAGGGGCCCCGCCGCAAGATTTTCACCTGGCAGATCATCGTTGGCCTCATCGCGCACACGCTGCCTTTTGCCGGTCGCTTCTCCCAATGTCTGCGCCATTTTTTCGGCATGACTCTCAGTGACTCCGCCCTCAGCCAGCGCCGCCAGCAGCTTGGGCCAGACATCTTCCTGCTCATCATGCGCGAGACCTTGCGGCCGCTGGCTGATGCGCAGATGCATGAGAGCTGCTTTTTTGCGGGGTTGCGGCTCCTCGGCATCGACGGCACACGCTGGAACGTGACCAACACTGCGCAGCAGCTTGCACGCATGACCAAGATGCAGACGCGCAGCGGCAGCGCCGCATTCGCCCACATCCGCATGTCCGCGCTCGTGGAGCTGGGCACCCATGCGCCGCTGCACGCCACGCTGGGGCTTGATGGGGAGAGCGAACAGGCACTGAGCCTGCCGCTGCTGCAGGCTCTGCCGCAGCACTGCCTGCTGATCCTTGACCGCCTCTACGGGTATGCAGCGGTGATCGACACGCTGCAGCAGCAATGCGACACGGCCAGGGCGCAACACTATCTGGTGCGGGTCAAAGACAAGCTCGCGGCCGCGGTGCGCACGCCGCTGGGCGACGGCTCTGCCATGGTGGAGGTGCGCCTGTGTGACAAGGTCAAGTGGCGCCGGGTGCTCAAAACGCTGGTGGTGCGCGAAGTGCGCGGACGCGTGTGGAGCCGCATGCAAAACAAGTGGGTGGAGGTGAGGCTGTGGACCAGCCTGAGCGTGGAGCAGGCCGGGGCGCAGAAGGTTCTCGAACTTTATGCACGGCGCTGGGAGCAGGAGGTGTTCTACCGTGAACTCAAGCTGCAGGTGGCGCGCAGCGGACTGCTGCAAAGCCATACGCCGGAGACGGCACAGCAGGAGATCGCTGCGTTGCTCATGGCCTGCACACTGGTAGCAGAAGAACGCCTGGCTGCGGCCGCACAAGCCGGAGGCGAGGTGCAGGCTGCCGGAGTGATGCGCATCAGCCTGAGTATCTGTCTTGAGCACACCCAGGCTTTGTGGCTGGTGCTCAGCTCGGCGCAGGGCTTGATGGACCAGTCCTCGCAAGCCGAGCTCGTGCGGCGGGTGCGGGCTCAAATCGCCGCATATGCGCTGCCGCCAAGACGTGCCAGAAGTTGTCAGCGCAAGGTGCGCCAGACCGTGAAGGACTGGCCGCGCATGACCTCACCTAATTCCATCACTGCTGCCCCTCTATATCAAGTCGTCAACATTGCTTAACGGCATTGCGCCAAGGCTCGACAACCCTTCGCTATGATGCGCAGTCCCGTTGGGACTGGTGAAAAGCGGAATGGGATGAAGAAAGACCATGGCAACCTGCCAAGAACATTCCATGGCGTAGGATGTGATGCCGCAGGAAAGACAGCCCGATGGATTTAACCCTCTGATAACTTACCAAAGTAGAATTAGTTAAGGGAGTTGATCGAGAGTTTTGGAGCTGGCGGCACGCTCTTGGCGCGGCGGCGTTTATTGCAGACGCTGCTGGCAGGTGCAGTATGTGGCGGAATTCTGGGTTTGCTTCCCGGTCGGTCACATGCTGACCCAGGGAAGCACTCGCCAAGGCTCGGCATACCCTGGGCTGCGATAGGCCGCACCCTTGGTGCTACGGAGCTGGCTCTATAGCAGTTTCCAAAACTCATTTCCGTTTAGCGGACTGTCTGTTGCTCGAATATCATGGGCTCCGACGGCGGCTGGCTGAGGACAGCCAGCCCTACCAGCGCTGGGCATGCGCGTGCCCGGGGCGACGAGGTAGGGCGCTTGGTCCTCCAAGCACCGTCGAGCGTCGCCTCGCGCCGCTTTCCGGAAAGCAGTTTCACAAAACGCTCTAGTGCGAACGAAACGTCGCCTTAACTGAGTGCCATTCCGGCCTGACATGAGTCAGGCCGAGTGAGGGAATTCTTGATCAGATGCGCTGCAAACTGACATTATTGCAGACCGAGCGCACGGAGCAGAACGGAGGTGAGCGCGTTGGAGACGGGCATCCCTTGGGACTGCTGGTAGCGATTGAGGGCGCGATATGACTGCGGGCCGAACTGGCCATCCAAAGGCCCTTGATAGTAGCCAAGGCGGGAGAGCGCCTGCTGAACCCGATAGTCATCGGAGTTCATGCGGTAGACGTCCTGATTGCGGAACTGCCGTGGAATGGCTCCAGAATTGGGATAGTAGCTGACACCGGGGCGAGCATAGTAAAACGGCATGTTCGGCGGCCCGTAGTAGTAGCCCTGCCCAGCATGACCGTTGCCCTTGTTCAGTTTGAACTTGGAACTTGGATGCGCATGATAGGCCTGCTGGTCATGATCGTTGTGAGAATTGCCGTGGGACTCTTCACGGCCTTTATTACCACGGTTGTCATTGCCATGTGACTGGCCTTTGCCGTTGTTGCCTTTCCCGCCTTTGTCTTTGGCCTGGGTGGAGGGGGTGAGTGAAAGCAGGCAGAAGGCGGCGAGCGCGGCAGCCCCCAGCATTGGAGTGAATTTCAGTGATGGTATTTTCATGGAGGGGGAATGCACTGTGGTGTGAGGGGCGATTAGAGGGAGTTTATTGAAACAGTTTTTTGAACCTGCGGCTGATCTTGCCGAGTGACCGGTCGAGATGCAGTTCGCCGAGGCTGTCCACGCCTTTGCCCACAGCCTGTGCGCTATCATGGGCCAGGCTGGCAAGCTGCTGCTGGATGTCTTCGAGCAGGTGCAATGCGCGACTTCTCGGCGGCGGAGGCGGAGTCAGCAGGCGTGCGATGAGGATGGCGGCAATGCCGAGACCCGCAGCCAGCAGAATGGTGCCGCCGGGATGCTGACGTACGCAGTTTTCAAGCTGGTTGGCAGACTTGGTCATTGAGGCAGGAATGTGAATGTCGGGGAGAATATCAGAGGGGGTGTTCATGAGGGGAGCTGGGTGGATGATTTCTGGCAGCAAAGTTCCATGACCTTGGTGACGCCCAGTGAGAGCAGGACAGGACGCACGAGCAGGGCGCCGACGACGGCGGCGGTGCCAGCCACCCAGCGGGTGGGGAGCATATTGATGAGCAGTCCGGCACCGAGGGCGGCGGCCACTGCCTGGCCGGGTTCACGTTGCGCAAAGGACTTGATGTCAGCCAGCGTGCGCCGGAGGCAGGACTCAGCGGGCTGGAAGGGTTGTTCGGGGTTCATGCTGCCAGAGTAGGATGGTCGCCTGTTTGCCACCATGGGGTGTAACCCCACCCTGATGGCAGCTCATGAAAGCTGCTCAAGTGCATGGTGCGGAACTGCAGAGCAGATGAACTGAAGGCGGTTTGATTGTGGAAGGGAGGGTAATAGGGGGGATAGATTCGAGAGCCGTTTGCTCGAAGTAAGTTTCCAGATTCCGGCTTCCTTCTTCGCCAATCCATCCTTCGCTGAAGCTACGGAGGACGGGCGGGCTACGAAGGACAGGGAAGGCGGGACTGCCAAACGTGAGCTGGCTGGTTTCAGAATTGGGACGAATCGGGGTTTCCGGAGCGGGCTAAAGCCCGAACAACGTACTCAGAAAAGCCGGTCTAGTTATTCGGGTGAGTCGGGTTTCACCCCATGGTGAAAGAGTGTGAGTCCGGCGAGACGTGGAGTCGTTAAACGAAATCCAATACACATCCAATAATCCTATGAAGAATCCATTGTTCCTAATGTCCGCCCTCTGCCTGGTGCAGTTCCCGCTGCACGCCCAGGTCACCGTTGTCCCACCGACTGCTGCGCCTTCAGGTGTCGTTGTGGTTACCCCGGGTGCCGTCTTGGTACGCCCGCTGGACTCCGCCGTCTTGCAGCGTCAGCTGTCCACGGCACCCAAGATGGTGATTGTGACGCAATCTCCGCAACCCGCGGTGCAGACCACCAAGACGACCACCGTCGTTGAAACTCCCGGTCAGCCGCGCCGAGTGTACAATTCAGAACGCAATGTGGTGATCGTGGAAGATCAGGGACAAAGCCGCGAGCTGCCCTATGTGACGCTGCCAGTGCTCTTTGTGAAGGGCACGGCCCAACTGCTCGACGATGAATCGAAAGCCGCGCTGCAGCAGGTCGCGGATGTGATTTTGGCGGTCAGCAAGACGGAGCCTGGCTCTATCTATGACATTGAAGGCCACACGAGCACCGATGGTACGAACGAAGACAACATGTCGCTGTCAGCGGCCCGCGCCCAGCGCGTGTATGATGTGCTGACCCAAAGCTACGGCATTCCTGCGACCTCTCTGAGCGCGCATGGCTATGGTGAAATCTTTCCCATGTATCCTGAGGGCAATGAGGAAGAAATGCAGATGGACCGCCGCGTGCTGGTGGTGCGGACGAAATAAGGCCGCCGCGCAAACTCGCACTTACCCCCATGATCCCGTGCCTTCGCTGGCGCGGGATTTTTTTGTCCTCTTTCGAAGTGGGGTTTCACCCCATGGTGAATGCGAAGCGTGCGGAGTTAGCTGGCATCCATGAAAGCTCTCTACATCGCAATGATGCTCTCGTCCGTCTCTCTGGTCTCCTGCACGAACGGACCCAGCGCCCGCAATGGCACTGTCATTGGCGCCCTTGGTGGTGCTGCCGTTGGTGGCCTTGCCACCAAAAGCCTCGGTGGAGCCGCCGTAGGCGCCGGAGTCGGTGCATTGGCCGGGAACTACATCGGTGGCCGCCGTGACCGCCGCTATTATTAATCTGTTCACCTTCGCTCCTTACCTTTATGAGTTACCATGCCAGCATCCATCATCTCACCACGGGGCGATTCCTCATGGAATGCCTGGTCGAAGGGCACGATTTGCGCGAGGCGGAAAATGTGGCCATTGCGAGAGCGGCGCTCAAATCACGGGCGCTGCCGCGTGAGATGGATGTGCGGCATCTGCATCAGTGCATGGAGCGCCGGAATCCCACCGCTGCTGACGAGAGGCAGTGTGCCTGAAGCCACCCCGCGGAGGGTGCAATCATTGCGTTGCAGTCGATTTTGGGCATGATCGTGCAAACTCAGCCTCATGGACTGGCTCCGGGCTGCGTATCAAGATCATGCCATGACCCAACGCGCTCCTGAACCTCAGAAGTATCCAGCCACCGGAAAAACCGCCGCAGTAATCGGCAGGCTGCTTTGTCTTATCACGACCCTGGTTGTCGCAGGCTGTTCCACTTATGGGCCTGAGCGTCCGGGTGAAAAAATTTATCGCGATGTTGTGTTCGCTGCTCCGGGCGGGCACAAGCTGCGCATGGATCTGTATGTGCCAAAGACTGCCAAACCCGCACCTGTGGTGCTGTGGTTCTTTGGCGGCGGCTGGAGGTTTGGGAGCAAGGGCTACCACGTCAATGTGCGTGACCTGACCAGCGTCGGCATTGCGGTGGCTTCGATCCAATACCGCCTGAGCAATACTGCTGTGTATCCGGCGCAGCTGGAGGACTGCCGAGCTGCCGCAGAATGGCTGCGCGTGAATGGGGCTCGTTACGGAATTGATGCCAAGCGCATGGGTGCCAGCGGTGAATCTTCGGGCGGCCATCTTGCAGCGATGCTGGCTGCCACTGAGGGGAAGTCGCGCATTCGGGCGGTGTGCGCGCTTTATCCACCGACCGATCTCAACGAACTGGGAGCACTGTACGCAAAACCCGGGAAGCAGAGCCTCATTGATAAGTTCTTGGGCGGAACCATCGAGCAAAAGGCAGATCTGGCCGCCGATGCGAGTCCGCTGAATTACGTCAGTCGCTCACTGCCGCCGTTCCTTATCATCCATGGTGAACGCGACAGAGTCGTTCCGATGGAACAAAGCGAGAGACTTTTTCTCGCCCTGGCAGAAGCCGGGGTGGAAACCCAGTTTCTGGTGATACCTGACAAAGGGCATTGGTTTCGCCTGGATGATGCCCAGTTTGCCGAGGTGTCGCGGCTTTTCCAAGTGCACCTTGCCAGGTAAAGACTGAGCATTGACTCAAAAAGCAAACCGGTGGTCCCATAAGGAGCACCGGTAGATGGTGAAGCAGAGATGTCTTCCTGTGCCTTCTTTCTGGAAGGTGTCCTTAGTTAGCCCTTGGCTTGCGGTTGACGGTGGATTCTTTCTGGAAGGATTGGCGGCTGTCTCCAACCCACTTTAAGCGAGGCTCTTGTTTGAGCGAGGCATAGGATTTATCCAGCACAAGGCCGCTATGCTTCGCATTGTAACGCAGTGCCCTGGCTTGAATGATGTACCTGCCGTTGCCAGCCATGGCCGCTGTTTCATCAACGACATGAACGATCTGTCCTGTGGGCAGATCCATCATCAGACTGCCCACCCGGCCGAGATACTGCCCGTTCGTGCTCTTGATCTGCATGCCCATGATGCGGTCTGTCCTTTCGACATGCCCCAGATTTGGAATCCGAGCATTTTTTAGTGACCCCTGAGCATCCGAGTGGAACCAGGGTTGCAGGCCATAGTAGCGGCTGACGGCGGCTACTCGCGCGGCCTGGGAATAGGCTGCCACATTGGAGGTCCTGAAGACGGGGGCGGCATCAAAGCGTGCCTTGCTCACATCAAGCCGCATCACCTGCTTGGATTCATCCAGCTTTAACGCACGGGGTGGCGCAGAGGTGAGCTTGCCACCGAGGCCAAAAAAGCCGCCGGAAGCAATGACCACCTCCACCAGTTGTGCATTTTCCAGATCGGCGGTGACGAACTTGATTCTGCCCAGTAATTCATCCTGGTAGTTCCAGACTTGAATGCCGGCGAGTTCGGTGAAGCTTTGCTGCGGTTTCATCTTGTCCGCGATAGGCGCAGCCGTCTCCAGCGCCTGCAGGCTGCCGCATGACAATGCGAGGGCGCCGGTGATAAAAATGGAATTGAGTTTCATAAGAGTTCTTTCGTTTTCTCGTTAGTCGAGAAGACATCATGGACTCTGATGGCATGTGCATGCCATGGGGTGTAACCCGCAGTCGTGAATGAAGAGAATCAGATGACGCCCAGCACCTTTTCATCGTCCCGGTGTGAGCCTTGGCTCAGTGAATAGACACGCGTGAAGGCGGCACCAAAGAACAGGATCTGCGCAGAGTAGTATACCCAGACCAGGATGATGATGAGCGAGCCTGCGGCTCCGTATTTGGAGGCCAGTTCGCTGCGGCCAAAGTAGAATCCGAGGAGGAATCTCCCGAGCTCAAAGAGCACCGCAGTCATCATGGCCCCGATCCAGACATCCTTCCAAGTGATCGAGACGTCGGGCACCAGGCGAAAGATCAGTGCAAAGAGCAGAGCGACGACGAGGAGAGAGATCACGTCATTGCCCCAGGCCCAAGGAGCGTCCAAAGCTGGAAACCGAGCATGCAGGCGACTGCCGGCCACCGCGACAGCTGCGGAAAACAGAAGGGACACGAGCATGAGAAAGCCCATGACAAAAACCATGCCGAAGGAAAAGAGGCGCTCTTTTACCAAGGTGAAAACCGGGTGGCGTTTCGAGGACACGCCCCAGATCTGGTTCAACGAATCCTGCAACTCTCCAAACACACCCGAGGCACCGATGAGGAGCACCACAAAGCCTGTCAGGGTTCCAAAAATACCGGTGCTCTTTGTGGCAGTCTCCCGCAGAATCAGCTCCATCATTTCCGCGCCTTGATTGCCGACGAAGTTTCTGAACTGTCCGACAATTTCTGCACGCGCCGAATTGCGTTCCACCACAAGACCGAGCAGGGAGAGGACGAGGATGGAAAGGGGAGCCAGAGAGAAGACGGTGTAGAAGGAAAGTGCCGCGCCCATCTTGGGAACTCTGTGGGCGTCCCACTGACGGAACGTTTCACGGAGCATGGAAAGAGCGGATTTCATGGGCTGTTCATGCTTTGTCACCGAACGCCTGGTCTTTCTGCTGCTCGTGCTTTTCTGACACGCCTTCCCGCAGGAAGGGCTTCAGCCAGATGCGTTCGATCGCCGCGTAGGAGGCTAGAATCGGCAGGGCTGCCAGAGCACCGGGGATGCCGGCCAGAAGCACGCCGGCCAGCAGGCCCAGCAGCACGGTGAGGGTGGAGACACGCAGGTGCTTTCCATAAACCTTGGGCACGATGTAGTAAGTTTCGACTGCATGAAACAGCAGATACAAGCCCACAACGAGGAACGCCGTCCTGGGTGACACGCTGAGCGCCAGCAGAAACGCCGGCACCGTGGCCATGATGAAGCCGAGGATGGGCAGCACATCCAGAATCCCGGCCAGCAGCGCGAGCATCAGGGCCCCCGGCACCTGCAGCAAGGCGAGCACTGCAAAGGCATACACTGTCACCATCGCAGAGGTGATGAACTGCCCTGTGACATAACCAAAGATCACGTCGGAGATTTCTCCGGAGGTCAGGCGCAGCTTTGCGCGCTTCAAGGGGGAGAAGAAAGCCAGCAGCCATTCATAGGTCTTGCTGCCATCAATCACCAGATAGAGGGCGATCACCACCAGCAGTACCGCCTCTGAGATCCCACTGAGCGCGATACCACCTGCAGACCAGAAATTACCAAGCCAGGTGTAGGCTTCGGACCAGTTCGCGCTGCCTATCAGGTGAGTGATGTTGAGACGCATGGCCCCGGTCACGGGCAGTTGTTTGAGCGCCTCTTCGTACAATTGCGGCAGCGTTTGGCTGAAGTTGGTCGCACGTTCGACCAATGTTGGCACAATGAGCGCCAGACTGAGGATGAGCGCTGACAACAGTCCGCCGATAACCGTCAGCAGGCTGGCCCAGTGAGACATGCCTTTGGCATCCAGCCAGTCTACGAAAGCATGCAGTGTTACGGCCAGGAACAGCGCCAGGAACACCAGCAGCAGCAGCGGCCAGAGCACATAGATGGCATAGGCGGTCAGCGCAGCGGCAAACACCTTGATGAAGGTGACCCACGGAATATGCAGGTCGACACGCTGAGGTGCAGCATCTCTGGAGGCAGGCTGTGTGGCGGGCGGCTCTGGCGGTGCCGTAGTGGCTGGCTTGGCATCTTCTGCGGGCATAAGGGGTGTGTTTCAAAAAGAGAGCTGTGGCAGTTGTGCGGGGGAGCGCGTCAACAGCCACAGCTTGATGCGGCTAAGGGTGGTTTTTGATCTCAGGTGAACGGGGCGCCTGGGTTCGTTGATCTATGAAGATGCCTGGATTCAAATGTCACAGAGTTAGCTGGCCCGGCATGCATCCTCCATGGGGTGAAACCCGACTCTGAGCGCATATGGCTCAAGGCTCTGTCCGTGTGAGGATCTATACCAGTGTGTGGTGACATCGTTTCATCGGTCATTGCCGCAGTACTTCAAGCATGGCGCACCCGGCAGGGATCGAACCTGCGACCAGCCGATTAGAAATCGGCTGCTCTATCCACTGAGCTACGGGTGCCTCGCTAAACCGGGGCGATCATAAGTCCATCTGCGGCTTGAGCAAGGGCGCGCTTCACTCTGAATGCAGGCCGAACATCTGCAGTACGACGCGGAGCATGTCTCCGAGCTTGTTGTCGTAGGGCCGCTCGGGGTGCAGGATGGCCCAGCCGCGCTGCCGACCGATGGCGGCGAGACTGCGGGAGGGGTGGACGAGCACGGCGTAGCCGGCGTATTCGAGCAGGGGCAGGTCGGCGGCGCTGTCGGAGTAGCTCCAGCTATGGGCGCGTTGCTGGTCGGTGAGTTCGGTGAGGCCGGGGACGACCGCCTCCATGGCGGCGATCTTGGCCTCGTGCTTGTTGTTGCCGGTGATGAGCCTGGGCATGCCGGGAAATTTGGGGCCGACCTCAAACCGTGTGGCGATGCAGTGGTCAAACCCGAGGGCGTGGGCGATTTCGTGCGCGTAGAAGTCTGGGCTGGCAGTGTTCAGCACGAGCACGCGGTGCTGGTGCTTGTGGCGCAGGATTTCGGCGCGGAGGGAGGGGTAGGCCCACTTGGGCACGCAGACTTCGGCGAACTCGCGGGCGTAGGCCGCCAGCCGCGCACGCGGCATGCCGCGCAGGTAGCTCAAAAAAGCGCGTTTGGCGGTGGCGGTGCTGGCCAGGCCACAGGCCCGGGCCAGTGCGACTGGCACGAACAGTCCGTGCAGCAGCACGCGCCAGGGCTCGCGGCGCAGCACGAAGTTGCAGAAGAGCGCCTGCGTGTCGAAGGGCAGCAGCGTGTGATCGAGATCAAAGAAAGCGTAGGAGCGTGCGGACATGACGCGGGGAAGAGGGAACCGGACGGGGGCTGAGGGTAGCGCCGCGTTTCCATCTGGCAAAACATTCCCAGCCTTGACGGATGCGAGGGTGGACGGCACTGTGCGAACCCTTTTTCCCCCAAGACCCTCATGGCCCCAGAAACCACCCTCATCCTGCTCAAACCCGATTGCGTCGCACGCGGCATCAATGGCGAAGTCCTCAAGCGTCTCGAAGACGAAGGCTTCCGCATCCGTGGCTGCAAGATGATCCAGCTCACTGATGAACTGCTCAAGGAGCACTACTCGCACATCGCGGACAAGCCTTTCTTCCCGGATGTGGCGAGCTTCATGAAGAGCAAGCCGGTCATCGCTGTGGCGATCTGCGGTGAGAACATCATTTCCCACGTGCGCGACCTCCTAGGCCCGACGGATTCCAAGATCGCGCCGAAGGGCACGATCCGTGGTGATTTCGGCTCGGACAAGATGACGAATGTCGTCCATGCCTCGGACTCCCCTGAAGCCGCTGCAGTCGAACTGAAGCGCTTTTTCAAGGACGACGAGATTTTCAGCTATTGAGCCGTCGCCCATTGCCGCTACAATCGCGGCGCAGGCATTCCCCCACGCCGCTGTGGTGAAATGGTAAACACAGCAGACTTAAAATCTGCTGGGAGGTAACTCCCTTGCCGGTTCGAGTCCGGCCAGCGGCACTCTCACTCTGCTTTCTGGCGGAGTGGGGCGGGCGTAGGGCGTTCGAAAGGAGGAGCGGTGCGAAGACAGCGCTTAGGAGGCATCCAAATGTACTGCGTTGCGTAATGCTTCGTGGCTCCACAATCTTTGCCCCTACTCGCCATGCTCCGTTGGATCGATGTCATCAAATTTACTGCTCAGGGAAATCCACCGCCAGACCGCGTGGTAGAGAAGACGGAGGCGGAGTGGGAGGAAATCCTCACGCCCGAGCAGTTTCGCGTCACCCGCCAGGCGGGCACGGAGCGTCCCTTCAGCTCAGAGATGTGCGAACTCTTCGAGCCTGGCAAATACCGCTGCGTTTGCTGTGATGCCGAGTTGTTTGATTCGGGAGAGAAGTTCGACAGCGGCACGGGCTGGCCCTCTTTTTCCCAGCCCTTCAAAGAGAATGCCGTGGCGTATCGGCGCGACAAATCCCTTGGAATGGATCGTGTGGAAGCCCTGTGCAGCACGTGCCAGGCGCATCTTGGCCACGTTTTTCTGGACGGTCCCGCTCCAGGCGGCCTGCGCTTTTGCATCAATGCGGTCTCTCTCCAAAAGATGGAGTCCAGCGAGCGCAAGGCCACCTTCGGGGGCGGATGCTTCTGGTGCACCGAGGCGCTTTTTCAGGATCTTCGTGGCGTGATCAAGGTGGAAAGCGGCTACAGCGGCGGCTCCGTGGTCAATCCCACCTATCGCGAGGTGTGCAGCGGCCGCACCGGGCACGCGGAAGTCGTCCAGATCACCTATGATCCGCAAGCGATCCGTTATGAGGATCTCGTGCGCGTGCACATGGGGACGCACAACCCGGCCACGCTCAATCAACAAGGCGGTGACAAAGGCACCCAATACCGCAGCATCCTCTTTTTCCGCAGCGAAGAAGAGGGATCTGTGGCGCGCAAAGTGATCGCCGAGGTCAATCAACTGTTGGACAATCGCGTCGTGACCGAACTGGCCCCTTTTGAAACCTTTTACCCGGCCGAGAAGGAACACCATGCCTATTACAATCGAAATCAAGGCAAGCCCTACTGCGAAGCAGTCATCGAGCCCAAGCTCGCCAAGTTGCGGCAGGGATTTGCGGCGCTTCTGAAGGGGAGTGTCTTGTCGTAGATGTCTCTCTACGGGTATTGTAGAATGGCGGATAGGGTGGGATTGCCTGCGGCTTTCCATTTGTCGCTTCGCATTAGGTGATGCCTCACCTTGCTCACTGCTGGAAAAATGCCCCGTCCTTCGCTCTTCGAGCTTCCTTCTTCGCTGAAGCTACGAAGCACCTGAACTCAAGGCGGCTAGACTGTGGAACGAAGAGTAACTGTTTCGGCTTGGGGCGCGGAAGTGCGCAACGCTTTTGGAGTGCGGCTGCGCAACCCTGAAAGGGTGAAGCTGCCGCTTTCGAACGTCTCGTGGCGCGGGTGCGCTGACCGGCTGGCGAAAAT
>DLGZ01000010.1 GCA_002482965.1 Verrucomicrobiaceae bacterium UBA7681
GGCGCGTCGCATGCCAGCGGAGCTTCCGGACCGGCTAAAGCCGGTACTACAAAACAGGCCAGCCTCACCCCTCTCCAGATCCCCGGCCGCTACTCCCTCTACCTCCCCGAACCCCTCCTCCAAGGCCAAATCCGCGAGCCCTTCGGCGTCTTCGTCAAATATGAAGCCGGCGGCGAAGGCGAGTCCTCACTCTTCGCCGCCTGGCTCGCCAGCCAAGGCATCAAGCAGCCCCAGAGCCTGCCCATCTCCCTCAGAGGCGAAAGCCTCAACACCTTCCTTCGAACGCTCGCCGAGCACCCCCGCGTGTTCATCGGCAAACCCAACGGCCAGGAGCGCCCCCTCCATGTGGCCCCCGAGCTTGTGCGCCTGCCTCTGGTAGTCGAGTCCATCGATGCCCAAACCGTGCGCCTCAAACTGGAAGGCTCTCATCAAAAGCACGTCCTCGGCCCGTGGTGGATCTGCCAGGAGACCGCCTCACTCTTCCGCCATCTGGCCGACAGCCCCTCCCTCACCGCCCTGGCCAGCGAGCTGAGCAAGTCGCCCGTCACCCGGCCCCTGCGCTGGCTGGCAGAGCAGGGGGAGTCTCTCGGCGAGTGCTTCCAGATGGAACTGCGCGGTGCCGGCTTGGAGAAATTCCACGTCGCCCCGGTGCCCTGCCAGTTCGAAATCCAGCTCGATGGCTCCCTCCAGGTCGTGGACGCCAAGCTCTCCGCCCGCTACGGTTCCCACCACTGGCCGGTGCGCCACGCCGACGATAGAAATTCAATTTTTCCAATTCAGGATGAATCCAATGGCTTTGTCTTTTATGTACAAAACATAGAGGCCGAATTCCGCCTTTTGCGCCGTCTGGAAAGCCTCGGCTTCAAGCCCGAAGGCCAGGTCCTGCGCCTCCAAGGCAGCGAAAACGTCCTCCGCTTCTACGCCTCCGAACTCCCGCTCCTCCGCGAACTGGCCACCATTACGGAGGGCGAACGCTGGCGCTCCGCGACCAGCGGCATCCAGCGCATCGCCCCGAAAACCAAGTTCGTGCCAGCCGCAGGCCAGATGGGCGGCGGCGGTGACTGGCTCAGCATGGAGTTCGCCTACGAGTCCACCGACGGCTTCCGCCTGCCCCGCGCCGAGGTGCTCCGGCTGGTCCGTTCCGGCCAAAGTTCGGTCAAAGGGGCCAACGGCAAGCGTTACATCCTCGACATCGCTGCTGTGGATGATTTGGAGGAATCCCTGCGGGATGTCCCCATGGAACTCACCCCCGAAGGTGCCCGCGTTCACGGAGCCCACGCCGCTTATTTCGGCGACGAAGCCGCTGGAGCTGGCAAAGAAGTGCCGGTCACGGACGCCGAAGTGCGGTCTGAAATCGGCGACCTCGCAGGCATGCTCCGCCCTTACCAAATGGAAGGCGTCTGCTGGATGACCTCCCGCATTTTGCGCGGTCGCGGCGGCATCCTGGCCGACGAAATGGGCCTCGGCAAAACCGTCCAGAGCATCGCCGTAGCCCTCTTCCTCAAGCAGCGCAAAGGGGACCAATGCGGTCCCGTGATGGTGGTCTGCCCCAAGTCCCTCCTCGGCAACTGGCAGGCCGAGTTCGAGCGCTTTGCCCCCACCCTGAAAGTCCTCCAAATCCAAGGCGCAGGCCGCGAAAAAGCCCTCAGCACCATCCCCGCTTTTGACGTGATATTGACCTCTTATCAATTGATCATCAGAGATATTAAACATTACCAAACTATCCGATTTGGTTTGATTCTTTTGGATGAAGCCAGCTTCATCAAGAACCCCGATACCGACGCTGCCAAGACCCTCCGCAGCCTGAATTGCACCGGTCGCATCGCCCTCACCGGCACCCCTTTGGAAAACGGCGTGCGCGATTTGTGGTCCATCTTCCACTTCGCCCTGCCGGGTTATTTGGGAAACCAGACCTCCTTCAAAGAGCGCTTCGAAAGCCCCATCCAGTCCGGCCTGGACCTGCCCGCAGGCCGCGCCGCCGCCCAGCGCCTGCAAAAACTCACCCTCCCATACTTCCTCCGTCGTACCAAACGCCAGGTGCTCAAGGACCTGCCCGAGAAGATCGAGCAGGTACTGTGGTGCACCCCCAGCGCCGCGCAGAGCGAATTCTACCGCAAGATCTTGGAGGAGGGCCGCGAGGAGATCAAAGCCGCCCGCAAACGCTCCGGCCAGAACGGCGCCAAGATGACCATGTTCACCGTGCTGCTCCGCCTCCGCCAAGTCTGCTGCGATCTTCGCCTCACTGGCGTCCAGCCCGATGCCCTCAAAGGCCTCGGCCAGGACGACCTCTCCGGCAAATGGCCCGCCCTCCTCGGCCAGATCGAATCCGTCATGGAATCCGGCGGCAAGCTCCTCGTCTTCAGCCAGTTCGTGAAGTTCCTGCACCTCATGCGCGACCACCTGAAAGCCGAAAAACTCGACCACGCCTACCTCGACGGCAGCAGCCAGGACCGCTCCGCCCAGGTGTCCCGCTTCCAGAAAGACCCCAACTGCCGCATCTTCCTCATCAGCCTCAAAGCCGGCGGCTACGGCCTCAACCTCACCGCCGCCGACAACGTCATCCTCGCCGATCCCTGGTGGAACCCCGCCGTCGAATCCCAAGCCATCGACCGCGCCCACCGCATCGGCCAGCAAAAAGTCGTCAACGCCTACCGCCTCGCCATTCGCGGCACCGTCGAAGAACGCATCCTCAAACTCCAGGCCCAAAAACGCGGCCTCGTCGAAGCCGCCCTCAACGACCAAGCCCCCATGATGGAAGGCCTCACCGAAAGCGATCTGGAAGCGTTGATCCAGTAAACTTAGCGCGCTCTGAGAGGAACAGGCGCAAAACAAACGCGACAGCGTCGTGGAGTGCTGTGGCAAAGATGCACGGCGCAAGCCTGCATCGACGACACAGCTTTCGCCAGCTTTAAAATAATGCCAGGCATTTAGTAATTGCCTGCACCAATTTTTCATCCATCTTCCAATCCCATGAAATCCGCCCAAACCTCTGATCCCCAGTCGCTCCCACTTGAAGAGCAACTCGTTGGCGTGAATGCGAAAACCGGGCTCTATCCTGGCGCGCGTTCCTGGTCAGGCGGCAGGTTCCGCATTCTGGATAAGGGGCCGCTGGAGTCCTACTGCTACCATGTGATGTCGCGGACCTGCGGTGGGGAGGTGTTCTTTGACGACGTGGAGAAAGAGGCGCTGCGTCGCGTGATCTGGCGCATGGCCGAGTTCTCAGGCATCAAGGTGGTGACCTACTGCCTCATGGGCAATCATTTCCACCTGCTGGCCGAGGTGCCGCATCGCGACACCTGGCTGCAGCGCTTCGACGGCCCCAAGGGCGAAGCGAAACTCCTGGAGCACCTGAGCATCCTCTACAGCCGCGCCTACGTGAGCCTGTTGCGCGATGAACTGGCCGATCTGCGCGCACGCGGACTGTCAGTCCTCGCCGAGCAGCGAGTGGCCGCTCTCAAGAAGCGCTTCTGCGATCTCTCCTTATTCGTCAAAGAGGTGAAGGAACGCTTCAGCCGCTGGTTCAACAAACGCCGAGGGCGCAGGGGCACGCTGTGGATGGATCGCTTCAAAAGCGTGCTGGTCGAAGGTAAAGGCGAGCCGCTGCGAACGATGGCCGCTTACATCGATCTCAATCCTGTACGCGCTGGCCTTGTCAAAGACCCCAAAGACTACCGCTGGTGCGGCTACGCGGAGGCGCTCGGCGGCAGCCGCAGAGCGCAACGAGGTCTGTGCAAAGCGCAAGGCAAACCCGTGGATGGCTGGAAGTGCGCGGGGGCGGCGGCCGCATATCGCTGCCTTCTGCACGCCGAAGGCCGTGAGGTAAAAGACGCGCAAAATGAGAGCGTGGTATTTCGTGGTGTGACCGCCGAGTCAGCCCGCGCCGTGCTCGCCGAGAAAGGCAAACTCAACCTCGCAGAACTCGTGCGCCTTCGTGTACGCTACTTCACCGACGGCGTCGCACTGGGCAGCAAAGAGTTCGTAGAAGGCATCTTCGAGTCCCAGCGCGACCTGTTCGGGCCAAAGCGCAAGCAGGGAGCCAGGCGCATGACAGAATCAGACGCCCCCTTCTACACATTGCGTCATCTACGGCTCAAACCCCTCGGTTAAAGCTGTAGAGGCAAATGGCGCTCGTCGATTTTAAAATCGAATGACAAGCACCTGCTGGTAACGCTTCTCCAGCAGCCCCCTACCTCCCCAGCTTCTCCTTCAAAAACCCAAACAGATCCGGCCACTTCATGTGCTCGTAGTCGTTGTTGTAATTGATCTCGTACTCAATGCCGGCCGCCTTCAATTTCTCAGCGATCCCAGCCCCAAAATTCCCCGAGTGCACCGGGTCTTTGGCCGGCGGCTTGCCGAGGTTTGGCGCGCTGTCGTAAAACAGCAGCACCGGCGGATCACCCGCACTCGCGAGCGCATACGGCGAGAAGCGCTCGATCCACGGCATCAGGCTGTCTCGCTTGTCCAAAAACTCCTGCATGCTGCCGAGTCCGAAGGCGTGATTGCCGTATTCGTTGTTCGGAATCCACGCCTTCATCTGTTTCGGATCCAGCGACGTCTGCGGCACAAAGGCCATCACACAGCTCAACCGCGTCGATTCATGCTCAACAGGATCAATGCTCTTCGCGTCCGCCATGTCGGGGCTGAAGGCCAGCCACAGCACCGTGAATCCTCCCGCCGAACCCCCGCAGCCGCCAATGCGCTCTTTGTCGATGTGCCACTCGCTCGCCTTGCTGCGTACAAACTGCAGCGCACGCGCCGAATCATCCAGGCAGGCCTTCACCGGCGGCGTGATCTGTTCCGCCTGCGCTTCCGCAATGAAGCGATAATTGATCGAAACCACCGAGATGCCGTTCTCCAGGCACTTCGCCAGGAAATCGGGATTCGCCTTGTCACCCGTCATCCACCCGCCGCCATGCACAAAGAACAGCAGCGGCGTCTCTCCCTCCGCTTTCGCCTGATAAAAGTCGAGCACCTGCTTTTCATGCTCCCCGTAGGGCACATTGGCCTGCGTTGGAGTCTGGGCGAAAGCTTGAACACCCGCCAGCAGGCAGAGCGCGGCAATGAGGGAGCGGGGAAAAACCATGGGTAAAATGAATATATCACTTCAGTAGACCAGACTCAATAGCTGCCCGCTAGCATCTGAGGTTTGGAACCTCGACAATCGAAAATCGAATGCTCGACAATCGTCAATCCATGGGCTTGAACCTGTCAATAGCATGCGCGATTGACGATTGTCGAACAAGGATTGCTGATTGTTGAAGTGCGGAGCCGGGCTGCTACACCTCCAGCTGAATCCCCAGCTCAATCACCTGACGTGGTGGCAGATCAAAGTAACCCGTGGCAGGGCGCGAGAGTCGCGACAGCGTGACGAACAGCCTCTTCCGCCACGCCGCCATCTTGCCGGGGCCGTTGGTCAGCAGCACTTCGCGGCTTTGGTAAAAGGTGATGCCGTTGCGTTTCACCTTGGTCTTCTCACTCATCGCCGCACAGAGATCATTGAACACATCCGGCGGCTCGGAGAAGCCGTAGCGCAGCACGACGCGGTAAAATTCCTCGTAGTACTCGCTGATCTCGTGGCGCGCTTCTTCACTGACATACGGGGCGTCCGCAAACTTCACACTGAGCAGCACCACCTGCTTATGCAGCGCCTTGTTGTGCTTCAAATGATGCAGCAACGCCAGCGGCAGGCCGTCGGCGCTGGCAGACATGAAGACCGCCGTGCCCGGCACGCGAATGACCCGGTCCTTCTTGAGTTCATCAATCAAATGCACCACGGGCAGGCGACCGCGCTGCATGGCTTCGTACAAGATGGATCGACCATCCGTCCACGTTTTCATGATCACCCAGATGCAGGCCGCGACCGCCAGCGGGAACCACGCACCCTGCATGAATTTGATCAGGCTGCCGGAGACATAGCCCAGCTCAATGATGGTGAATGCCAGCACCGGCAGAAAGGCTTTCCAAAACGCCCAGCCCCAGATGCGGCGGGCCACAAAGTAGAACAAAATGCTCGTGAGAAACATCTCCATCGACACCGAGAGACCGTAGGCCGACGCGAGATTGCTGGAGGTCTCAAAGCCGATCACCAGCGCGATGCATGCAGCCATCAGGAGGAAGTTCACCTGCGGCATGTAGATCTGGCCGCGCACATCCGGATTGGTGTGGATGATCTTCAGACGCGGCAGGTAGCCAAGCTGCACCGCCTGCTGCGTCAGCGAGTAAACGCCCGTGATCATGGCCTGCGAGGCGATGATCGTGGCCATCGTTGCCAGGATGATCATCGGCACCAGCAGCGGTTGCGGCACCAGCTTGAAAAACGGATGCTCCAGCGCCGCCGGATCGCTGATCACCAGCGCACCCTGGCCGAGGTAGTTCAAAATGAGCGCGGGATAGACAAGGATAAACCAGGCGCGCTTCAGCGGCTTCGATCCGAAGTGGCCGATGTCGGCATACAGCGCCTCACAACCTGTGACCGCCAGCAGCACCATGCCCATGATCACGATGCCGTGGTAGCCATGGTGCATCAGGTAATAAATGCCCCAGTGCGGAGACAGCGCCACGATGACTTCAGGATGCTCAATGTAGCGGTACAAGCCCAGGCTGGCCAGTGCGGTGAACCACAGGATCATGATCGGACCAAAGGCCACGCCGATCTTGGCCGTGCCGTGCTTCTGCACCATGAACAAGCCAAAGATGATGGCCACAGAGATATACACGATGACGTGCTGCGGCATTTCGGCGCTGATCTGCTTCATGCCTTCCACCGCCGAGAGCACCGAAATCGCCGGCGTGATCATCCCATCCCCATAAAGCAGCGCCGCACCAAAGAGCACCACGAGCACCACAAAGCCGCTGGCCTTGGGGCTGAGCGCCTCTTTTTTGGAGCGCAGCAGAGACAGCAGCGCAAACATCCCGCCCTCTCCCTGAGCCGTCGCCTGGCTCAGCAGGCCGAGGTACTTGACCGAAACCATCAACGTGAGCGACCAAAACATCAGCGAGATCGGCCCGTAGATCATGTCCACTCCGTCACGGCCCGGTGTGTAACCCGCATGCGTGAGGCACTCCCGCAGTGCATAGAGCGGACTGGTACCGATGTCCCCGAATACCACACCCAAGGCAACAAGGGCCAGGGTCCAACTGTTTGAGTTTTTGTGTTCTGACATGAGGAATCTTCAGGATATTCCCGAAGCCCTGTTTGAATCAGGGACTACTGCTGTTAGCCAGTGTAGCCCAAGATGCAAGAGACAGTTCGGCGCATTGGGCTGTGTGAATGAACAGCGGCAATGACTTTACTGGACCTTAAGCTTCGCGATTTCTCCCGCATTCAGTGCCAAGAAAGTACTCAGGAGCTTTAGCTCCTTCCGGGCACACAGCGCGGCGCGAGTCCAAAAACTGCCCAAAAACGACCATCCGGTAGCGATCGTCAGTTTCCTGCCGTTTCAGACAGGGCTCGAAATCCCCTTCGGTTTTGATCCTGTCTCGCAGTATAGTCATGTCACGATCTGCTAAAAACAGGTATGTCTCTGAGTCGTTGAAGCTTCTGCAATCGACACTGCTCAGGGCTCCTTTTTAGATCCAGATGGCAGGTGACAGAAGGCACGTGCAAGGCAACGATTTGTGCGCTCGGGGAGGGGGGCTTTTGAAAAGGGGGAATGCAATGAGGCAGCAGCCCACGTTGGGACGAAGAACTCCAGGGACGCGCACAGCGCATCCCTACCATCCAGCGTAGCGCGTGCCGTAGGGCTGGTAGGGAACCGCTGTGCGGGTCCGAAGTTTCGGGTCTGTGCTGCCCGCAGGCGATGAAAAAGGTGCGCCGTCCTTGGAACGTGGAACGGCAGGTGATGCGGGCCGAGCCGTTGCTGCGATGGTTTCCAGGTGGAGTGAAATGCCACAACCAATGGAAAACAGCACTGCATCCCAGCCTCTCCGCGAGAGGCTGCATCAAGACTCCTTTTCAACGGCTGATGGTATCACTGCCGAATACCGAATTGGGGTGTTCGGCACTTCGTCATTGATGAATCACCGCACTTCAAGCTTCGCGATCTCTTCCTTCTTCAGTGCACGATCAAAAACCGCGATCTCATCCAGCCGGCCTTCCCAGCTTGAGTCGCCGTCACTCCGCCCGCCGAAGAAACACTCACCGATTGGCAGGAAGGGATCGATCACGTTCTCCGCTTCGAGTTCAAGCCCGCCATTGAGGTAGGCGCTCACCTTGCTCTTGTCGCGGACCAGCACCAGATGCTGCCACTGCCAGCGCGGGATTTCCGTCTTGCCTGCGACGAGGCTTTTTTCGTCCTTCCCGCTGAAAAAGATCAGTTTGCCCGTGTTGCCACTCTTGCCACCAATGCCGAGGTGATCGCCAAACACGCTGAGTCCGTGATCCTGCCCACGGGAGAAAAGCCAGCCGCTGGTGTCGCGCCCGTCATTGGGCATGCCGTTCCAAAACCATAGAGAGATGGAGTAGCGGTTGCCGAGTCCCGGCAGGCGTGACCGGATTCGTGCACCCACCAGATGCGGAGCGCGATTCACCTCGCTGGCGCAGAAACTCGCGGACTTCGGCCCTTCGAGATAGTAGGCCACATCACGCTCATACACGGCGTCATGGCTGTGCGTGCTCGCATCCGCCGCCACGGGTCCGGTGAACTCGTTCAGGCGCCAGTAAGCCGCCGGTTTCATCGCCAGCACGGCTTTGGCTGCCATGCCATCGCTGAGTTTCCATTCATGACGCGGCACATTCGCCACCTTTTCCAGCGCAGCGATGGCCGCCCCCGTGATCTTCGGCTCCGCATTGATCTCCAGCCCGGCGGACCGCGCCGCCCAGGTGTTGTAGCCGCCCCATGCATGCATCTCCGGCGGCGGGATGTAGCCATCGCCCCCGTTCGCCAGCTCGATCACCATGTTGTGGGGCAGGGGACTCGCCGCTTTGATCTTCAATCCGGTGATCGCATACGTTTCATTCGGCGTCGTGGCGATGCCAATATCGCCAAGCCGCACTCCCTGCACCACGATCTCCGTCTGCTGCCGCTCATTCAGGAGGATCTGCTCCCGCGCATACACCTCCGTCGGCGTTTTCGCCAGCCGGTCGCCCACCTCCGCCATCACCCGCTGCGCCCACTCGAGCCGCTGCTTGTCCGGCGTGCGATACTTCAAAGTCATGCGCGTCTCCGTCATCTTCACCACCGGCTCCTCTCCATATTTGATGTCCGCATACGCCTTCATCGCGATGTCCAGCAGCCCGTTCGCATACTCATCCATCGTCGGCTTCGGCCGCTCCTTCTCCGGCACCTTGTAATCCACACGATAGATGTCCCCGCTGCAGCCATGCGACATCATCCCCTCCATCTTCCCCTGCGGGTCGATGCGCTGCTTCAGTCCATCGGAAAACAGGCCGAAGTAGTCCGCGCCGATGTCCTTGTCGCCAAAGTAGTGCATCGAAAAATTCGCCAGCACCGCCAGCGGTTTGCCGTCCTTCGTTTGAATCGAGATCAGCGAAAGCTCAGGATCTTCCGGCCCGGACTCACCCGTCACATTATCCCAGTTGCTTCCCGCATGCATGTTTGCCCGCACCGACTTGTTGCCAAACGGGTCTTCCGCGAGGCGATCCGGCCGGCGAATCCACTGCCGCAGCGCCGTGAACTCCGCCGCATCCGCCTTCGCAAACCCAATGCGCGCAGGCACCATCGCGCTCTGCGCTGCTGCGATAGCCTCCACCAGCTTCTCCTTCAAAAACGGCACATAGCTCGGATCAGGGTCCGTGCCCAGGCAACCCATAGACGCTGGCGCCGAATGCGCATGCGTCGCGGAAATCAGCATGCGATCTGCCGGAATGCCCGTCTTGGCTGCCGCCATCTTCTTCGCATCATCCAGCACCTCGCGGCTCATCATGCAACTGTCCGCCACCACGATGGCGATCTCCGTCTTGCCATCCGTCGCCACGATGGCCCGTGCATGCACCCGCGTATTGATCTTCTCCACGTAGCGGCTCAGCATCCCGCCATTCACCAGCACCGGCAGTTTCGGCGGCGTGATGTCGATCACCGACGCCCCCGCTTTAAATTCAGCATGCAGTGAAGTCGTGAGCAGCAGGGCAGAGAGCGGAAAAATAAAACGCATCATGGTGCGCAGAATACGGTCCCCAGCCGAAGCCTTTTCCACCGAGTTGCCAGTGGGTCACATGAGTACCAAAGGCCAGTCGTTCCGTACTGGCGCTCCCGGTGCTCTCAATAGCGAGGCAGCGCCCGGCATGCCCAGCGCGAAGTGGTCCTAACACTCCGAGTGCGGTCTGGAAATCAGACCACACCCTCCCTGCTTCACTCACTTCGTCATCTGCAAAAACGCCGCCGCATAGCGCTTGCCCAGTTCACGATACGCCGCCGAATCGAAATGCACCTTGTCCCCCTTATGATTCAGTCCTTCCGCCGTCACAAAGGCCGTGTGCGGCACCTGCTTCGGCAGATCACGCTGTGCCTGATCAACCACCTTTTTCTCCGGCGTCCACGGCACGCCCTCAAACACACCCATCTGTCCCGCGATGAACGGCACCTCCGGCGCTTTCACCAGTTCACGCAGACGCTTCACCAGATCGCTCTGCTTCGCCGCATAGCTCGGAGCCAGCTCTGCCTTCGAATCACTCTCGCCTTGATGCCAAAGAATGCCTTTCAGCGTGCCCGCAGGCAGTGCCAGTTCCACCCGCTTCACCATGTCATCCCACGGATGGCTTTTCGTTGGCGGATAAAACACCCCCGGCATCCAGGCATCGATGGGCGATCCACCCACCGCGCACGGAATCAAACCAATCGTCACTCCCGGAGTCGCCTTCGCGATGATCTGCCCAAACGTCTTGCCCAAGCCCACACCCGCCGCCGCCTTGTCAAAATGCATCGGGTCCATCGCCGGTACCCACTTGCCCTCTTTGCTCAGCATCAGCACCCGCGGATTCACCACCTTGTCCTGCTCCTCCACCACCCCACGCCCCGCCATGTTCGACTGCCCCACCAGCAGAAAAAGGTGAAACTTGTCCTTGGAGGGCAGGGGACTGTCTTCAGCAACAGCAAAGACAGAGACAAAGAAAGCCAGCAGGCAGATAAGTGGGCGGATCATGGTTGGAAATGAGAATGGGTGAAACGCTCGCATGCATCTCTTTTTGCAGTGATTCTTGTTTGGAAAAAAAGGGCCGTTAAAAGCCATCCCATGGCCAAATAGAGCACAGCTCGCTACAGCGCCCTTGGAGCGCGGGCCTCCGAGCCCGCAGCACGCCGCCTGCACCCAGCGGATGGTGCTTCATCCCAAACACCGCCTACACAAAGATCATCTGTGGAGAGAACGACCATGCTTCATGGGACGCTGCAGCGCTACGCATGTCAGCTGGGTGATATCGCGTCAGCGCTCCGACCATTTTCCATTCTGAGTTCCACCCCTTGCCATTCCACCATGCCTTGGGCACAGCGTTAATGGGTCTGTGCCTACCCCTCACTTCAGCGTCTTCCTCAGCCACGCAATCATCTGCGCCTGATAGTCCGACCCCAGCTTCTCCCACCCGCCCATCCCATGAATCCCGCCGGGCACCGTGATCGTCTCACAGCTATTTCCCGCCGCCTTCATCTTCGCTTCAAAATTCACACTCTGTGAAAGCGGCACCGTCTCATCCTTGTCCCCATGGATCTGCAAAAACGGCGGCAGCCCGCTCCGGATATGATTGATCGGCGAAATCTCCGCCAGCCGCTTCAAAGCTGCCTCATTCAGATCCTCCATGCCGATCAGCCCACCGAGCCCGCCCAGCGCCTTACGCCGTTCCACCTGCACCACCAGATCCTGCGGCGGATACAGCGGCACCACCGCCGCCACACGAGTGTCGCCTTGGCCCGTGACCCCCGCCCACGAAACCAGATGCCCGCCCGCCGACTCACCAATCAGCGCGATGCGGTTCACATCCACCTTGTACTCCGCTGCGTGCGCCTTCACCCACTTGATCGCACTCGCCACATCAGCCGCACACGCCGGCCACGCATGCTCCGGCGCCAGTCGGTAGTTGATCGTGAACCACGTGAAGCCCGCCTTCGACAGCGGCTCAAACAACGGCTTGATGAACGAATGCTTGTCCCCCTTGGTAAAACCCCCGCCATGCACCAGAATGCACGTGATAAACGGCCCCTCTCCCTCCGGCACAAACGCATCCAACGTCAGCGACACCTCCCCCGCCTTCGCAAATTCAATGTCCTGCTTCAATCCCGGCATTGTGAAAGGCTTGTCTGCGGCACAGACAGCGGCATTCAAAATCAAGGCAAACAGCAACGCGAATTTCATAGTCCGTAACAAACGGCTCTTTCCGCAGCGATTATCGTCAAATCATCCCCCATCCCGATGAATGCTCCACCCGCAGCGTTTGCGGTCTCGCTGCTACGTGCTCTAATGAAGCATGAAGCAGCAACGTGTCGTGATTCTCGGTGGTGGGTTTGCAGGTCTGGCTTGTGCCAAAGGTTTTCCCGAAGAACGCTTCGCCGTCACCCTGGTGGACCGCTGGAATCATCATCTCTTCCAGCCACTCCTTTATCAGGTCGCCACCGGCGGCCTCGCCATGACAGACATCGCCCAGCCCCTGCGCGCGATCCTCTCCGACTACAAAAATGTGACGACGCTGATGGATGAAGTGCGCCGCATTGATCTCGATGCCAAGCAGGTACACCTCAAGGCCCACGTGCTCGACTACGACTACCTCGTCATCGCCCTCGGTGCCAAGACCGGCTACTTCGGCCACGACGAATGGGCCGCGCACACCCTCGGCCTCAAGAGCCTGGATGATGCCATGAAAATCCGCAAACAGGTGCTGCTCGCCTTTGAGCAGGCCGAGTGCTCGAATGATCCTCAGGCAACCGCTCGTCTTCTGACGATGGTCATCGTCGGCGGTGGTCCCACCGGCGTCGAAATGGCCGGTTCACTTGCCGAACTCGCGCAGCAGGTGCTCAAAGAAGACTTCCGCCGCATCGATCCCAGCCTGGCCAAAGTCCACCTCATCGAGGCCGGCCCCAAGCTGCTCGCCACTTTCCCCGGCGGACTCCCCGACTACGCCTGCAAGCATCTTGAGCACCTCGGTGTCACGGTGCATCTGAATTCACCCGTCAAAGAAGTCGGCGCAGGTTATGTCATCACCGGCGATCAGCGCATCGAAACAGACACCGTCATCTGGGCTGCAGGCGTCGAGGCCAGCGGACTCACCCGCACTCTCACAGGCGTGCCCTTGGATCGCGCAGGTCGCATCCAGGTCCAGCCAGACCTCAGCCTCCCCGGTCATCCCGAAGTCTTCGCAGCAGGCGATCTCGTGGCACTCACAGACACCAAAGGCGTCCGCGTCCCCGGCGTCAGCCCCGCAGCCATTCAGATGGGCCACTTCATCTCCAAGACCAT
>DLGZ01000064.1:0-199 GCA_002482965.1 Verrucomicrobiaceae bacterium UBA7681
CTACCGCTTTCGAGCGTCTCGTGGGGTGCGGGAGGTAACCGGCCTGCGAGAGATCACCAGCTACCGCATTCGGATATTTTCTGGCATGCGCGTGCCACTCACCCCGGCGAAAGCGGTAGCTGCGTTCGTTCCTCACTCCGCGACCGCAGTCCATATCAGAAGCGTCGGTTCGCGGAGCTTTTGGAGTGCGGTCGCGCAG
>DLGZ01000064.1:234-3675 GCA_002482965.1 Verrucomicrobiaceae bacterium UBA7681
GCCTGCATCGGAGCTACCGCTTTCACGAGGTGAAGAGTGTTCTTCGGCCCCACCTCGCAGTCCGGCCGCCGAGAGTTGGAGCCATTCCCTCGTGCCTCACACCACAATGTTCACCAGCTTGCCGGGAACGACGATGATCTTCTTCGGCGTCTTCCCTTCCATGAACTCCTGCACACGGGCGCTGGCGAGGGCGATCTTTTCGATCTCCTCCTTCGTGGCCTGAATCGGCACGCGGGCTTTGTCGCGCAGCTTGCCATTCACTTGGAAGACGACTTCCACTTCGTCCTCGATGAGGGCGACGGGATCGTACTTCGGCCAGGTGGCGTCGCTGAGCAGACCTTCCACGGCGAGGGCCGGGAACTTCGTGGCGATGCGGGCGTTCAGATCTTCCGCAAGATGAGGGGCGAAGGGGCTGAGCACCTTGAGGAAGGTGACGATGGCGGAGACGGGCATCACCTCCTCGGCGATGAATGTCTTGGTGCAGATCATCATCTGGCTGATCGCGGTGTTGAAGCTGAGCTTTTCAATGTCCTCGCCGCATTTCTTGATGGTCTCGTGCAGGGCCTTGGTGACCTGCTTGTTGGCAGGCACGTCTTGCAGCGCCGGGGACAGGCTCCACACGCCTTCTTCACTCACTTCCATGACGAGACGCCACACGCGGGCGAGGAAGCGGTACACGCCCTCGACGCCCTTCATGCTCCAGGGTTTCACCTGCTCCAGCGGGCCCATGAACATCTCATACAGGCGCAGCGAATCCGCGCCGTACTCTTTCACGACGTCATCGGGATTCACCACGTTGCCACGTGACTTGGACATCTTCTGGCCGTCTTCGCCCATGATGAGGCCTTGATTCACCAGACGCTGGAAAGGCTCCGGCGTGCTGGCGTAGCCGAGGTCAAACAGCACCTTGTGCCAGAAGCGCGCGTAAAGCAGGTGCAGCACGGCGTGCTCGGTACCGCCGACGTAGAGATCCACGCCGCCGGGTTTGCCACCGCCCATCCAGTACTTCTCGGCTTCTTCGCTGACAAAGCGTTCGCTGTTCTGCGCATCGCAGTAGCGCAGGTAGTACCAGCAGGAGCCCGCCCACTGCGGCATGGTGTTGAGCTCACGCTTGGCGGTGTCGGAGTAGCGCACCCAGTCGGTGGCCTTTGACAGCGGCGGCTCAGGCGTGCCGGTGGGCTTGAAGTCTTCCAGCGTCGGAGGCAGCAGGGGCAGTTCGCTTTCAGGAATACTGCGGTGATTGCCGTCTTCCCACACGATCGGGAAGGGTTCGCCCCAGTAGCGCTGGCGGCTGAAGAGCCAGTCACGCAGCTTGAAGTTGGTGGTGCCTTTGCCGAGGCCTTTTTCTTCGAGCCAGGTGGCGATCTTTTGCTTGGCTTCATTCAAGCCGAGACCGTTCAATGAAAACTCATCATGTTGAGAATTTATTGCCACGCCTTCTCCGCAGAATGGAGCTTTGAAAATTTTGCAGACCTTCCGAAATTCAACGTCGAGTGAACCTGCTGGAATCAGTGTTTTATCTTGCCACGCTGCTGGTCGATTTGCGTCCAGCCATTCAATTGAAGGCATCACCACTGGTCGGATCTTCAAGTCAAACTTCGTCGCAAACTCCCAGTCACGCTCGTCATGCGCAGGCACGGCCATGATGGCGCCGGTGCCGTAGCCCATGAGGACGTAGTCGGCGATCCAGATGGGGATCTGCTCGTTGTTGACGGGATTGATGGCGAACGCGCCGGTGAAGACGCCGGATTTTTCCTTGGCGAGTTCGGTGCGCTCAAGGTCGGACTTGGAGCCGACGACTTTGCGATAAGCCTCAACCGCCGCTGCGTGCTCGGGCGTGGTGATTTGATCCACCAGCGCGTGCTCCGGGGCGAAGACCATGTAGGTGGCTCCGAAGAGGGTGTCTGGCCGTGTGGTGAAGACGGTGACGTCAGACTCATGGCCGACGATCTGGAACTTCACATGCGCGCCTTCGCTGCGGCCAATCCAGTTGCGCTGCAGCAGCTTGATGCTTTCCGGCCAGTCGAGGCCATCTAGTTCATCGATGAGGCGCTGGGCAAAGGAGGTGATGCGCAGCATCCACTGGCGCATGGGGCGGCGCTCCACGGGGAATCCGCCGACTTCGCTTTTGCCATCCACCACTTCTTCATTGGCCAGCACGGTGCCGAGTTCCGGACACCAGTTCACGGGTGCGGAGGAGACGAAGGCGAGACGGCGCGAGTCGATCTCTTCGCGCGAAAGCCCCTGCCCTTCGAGTTCGGCGATGGGCCGCGCTTTGCCCGCATCATTCACGTACGAGTTGTACAGCTTCAGGAAGATCCACTGCGTCCATTTGAAGTAGCCGGGGTCGGTGGTGTTCACCTCACGGTCCCAGTCATAGGCGAAGCCGAGGCGCTTGAGCTGGCCGCGAAAGCCTTCGATGTTCTTCTCCGTCGTCGCACGCGGATGCTGGCCGGTCTTGATGGCGTACTGCTCGGCAGGCAGGCCGAAGGCATCCCAGCCCATGGGGTGCAGCACGTTGAAGCCGGACATCTTCTTGAAGCGGCCGATGATGTCCGTGGCGGTGTAGCCTTCCGGATGCCCCACGTGCAGGCCTGCGCCGCTGGGATAGGGGAACATGTCGAGCACGAAGTACTTCGGCTTCGAGGCATCGAAGTCGGCATCGCCGGGGTTCGGAGTGCGGAAGGCCTTCCTGGCCTCCCACACATCCTGCCACTTGGGTTCAAACTCAGAGAATGGGAAGGCTTTGCGCTGCTCGCTGCTCATAGGGGGCGCGAAACAAGGCGAGGGGCGGAGAGAGGTCAATAAAGTACTCAAGAGCTTTAGCTCGCTCTGGGAACGCTCCGCAACACCCACAGAGTCCGGAGTTCCAGAGTCCAGAGCGAGCTAAAGCTCACGACTACCTTGCTCAGCCTTCCCCGGGCACTTCAACGCTGGAATGCGGGCGGCACAGGTAGTTGCGGGTGACCTGAAAGAGACCCAGTCCGCCGATGAGCGAGGCGAACAACGCCCCAACCACATGCGGCATGGGCATTTCGCGGAAAAACGCGTGCCGGATCACCAGCAACACGCCGCTGAGAAATACGGGTAGAAAGACCAGCCAAATGCCGACCACCACGATCAACTTGCGCGGCGAGGCAACGGCCTGCCGGTAGATGTAGCCTTCGGAAAAGATGCGTTCAAAGGGGGAAATGGCCACCGTCGGCGTCACCGGCGCGCCACATTGGGGGCAGAAGCCGCAGCCTGCGGTGAGTTCGGCAAGGCAGGCCGGGCAGAGATCACCGCCATCGAAGTGGTCATCGCCCATCTCAGCTTCGGCCTCTTCACAGGGAACCGTCGGGCCTTCGTTCGCGTTCATGTGGAAAGACTATCAGCAAGGGCGTTGGTCAGGCAAGACTTAAAGAGGACCGTGGATTCGCGAGGCTATTTGGAGTGCGGTCG
>DLGZ01000064.1:3751-4626 GCA_002482965.1 Verrucomicrobiaceae bacterium UBA7681
ACCGCTTTCGAGCGTCTCGTGGCGTGCGTGAGGTGACTGGCCTGCAAGGAACCACCGGCTCCCGTATTCGGATCTTTTCTGGCACGCGTGTGCCACTCATCCCGGCGAAAGCGGTAGCTGCGTTNNCGACCGCAGTCCATATCAGAAGCGCGGCTGCAACCGTCACTGCCTTACTTAAACAGCTTCGATCCCGCCTTGAGCTGCTCGGCGTGCTCCAGCATGCCCAGTTCCACGCGTTCGCGGATCGTGCGTTCGCCGATGCCGTCGTGCTTGGTGGCGACGAGGGCTTTGAGGAGGTGGATGAGGGACTTCAGGTCGTCCATCATGACGTACTCGGGAACGATCTGGCGGGCGTCGTTGAGATTGTGGTAATTGCCCAGCGGGATGGAGATGCCGGCACTGCGGACTCCCGAGGCCTGCGTGGCGGTGGCTTCGCAGGCTCCGGCATCCAGCAGGCAGCGCTGCACGCGGATGCCCTGCTCCTTGGCGGTGGTCATCAGCACGGCCACGGCTTCGCTGTCGAAAATGGAAACGCGATCTCCCACGCGCAGGATCGGACCGCCACCCATGACGGCACCATTGACGGGCCGGCTGGTTTCGAGCGAGAGGAAAACGCTGTCGGCACCAAAGGGCCAGTTTTGCGCGAGGTGCCAGGCTCCGAGCCAGCCCACTTCTTCCGCACGGGTGAAGGCCGCATGCACGGTGGTCTGGATGTTCAGGCGGGCGAGTTCGAGAAAAGTCATCACGATGGCCGCGCAGCCGATGATGTCGTCGCAGGCGGTGGCCTCAATGCGGGTGTTGGTGATGTTCACCGGAAAGTTCCAGGTGGCGAGCTGGCCCTTGGCCTTGCGCAGGCCGCGCTTCACACCGGCTTC
>DLGZ01000039.1 GCA_002482965.1 Verrucomicrobiaceae bacterium UBA7681
AACAGTGGAAGTTATTCGGGAGGAAAGATGAAGCCCTTTAAAAGTGTGGAGGTCGAAGGGCGCAAGACCACGCTGTTTTACAATCTGCCTGCAGGCATAGGCACCCTGGAAGGCGTGCGCCAGTATGAGAGTGAACTGAAGGAGAAAGGTTTTGAAATTCTCTTCCGTGCCTCAGGCGAAGAGATTGAGAAAAACAAGGGCAACAATCTTGCGATGGAAGTCTATGGCATGACGCCGGAAAACACGAACCCGGATCACCCGCAGATCATGGCCATGCAAGGGCCGGACAAGACCAAGTCCCATTATCTCGCCACCCGCCTCGCACGGCCTGAAGGAGATGTGTTCTGCTCCGTCTGGTCCTTTGAAGCCTCATGGACCGCTGAATCGCTGAAGGTTCCCGAGAAGAGCACCATCGTACGCGTGGACATCTGCGAGGTGAAGCCGATGGAGCAGAAGATGGTGCTGGTGAAGGCGGCAGAAATGGCCAGCCAGATCGCCCTCAATGGCAAGGTGGCTCTCTACGGCATCCTGTTTGACACCGACAAAGCCACGATCCGCCCAGACTCAGATGCAACGCTGGCAGAGATCAGCAAGCTGCTCCAAGAGCAGCCGGACCTGCGTGTGCTGGTCGTGGGCCACACGGATACGGAAGGCAGTTTTGAGTACAATCGCAGCCTGTCGCAGCGCCGTGCGGACTCCGTGGTGTCCAACCTGACGGAAAAAGGCATTTCCAAGGAGCGACTGTTCCCTGTGGGGATTTCCTTCGCATCTCCCGCAGCGACGAATGGCACAGAGGAAGGCCGCGCGAAGAACCGCCGTGTCGAACTCGTGGACATGCGCGCAGCGAAGGCCAAGTGAGTAGGCTGCGAAACCGCGGTTACGTCTCTGGTGTTAGCGAAGCGCCACAAAATCACCTTCGAACATCACGCAGACTTGGTCTGCGTGGACGACTTGCACCTGGAGTTTGAGGTGTGCTTTGCCAGTGCTTTGAAATGTCGTCTTGAATGCTGCGAGTGCCGCATCATCCGGCCGCATGCACACCGCACGCAGCGTGCCGCGCACCGGACGCTTGTACCGGAGGGTGCTCTCACGAATGACGATGTGCGCATGGCGGTCGCCCAGTTGCAGCCAGAGCATCGCGTAACCGGTCAGCGTGGTCAGCGCGCTGAGACTGCCGCCGAATGCGGTGCCGAGATGATTGTGATTTGGCTCCAGCGGTGCCGTCACGACGAGTTGTGAGCCATCGTAATTTTCCAGCTTCACGCCCATGGCATGGGTGAGCGGGATCTGCTCATGGAGGAAACGTTCGGTGTCACGCAGGAGGTCGTCGTTCATCGGAATGGGACTGTCGAGATGCCGCGCGAATTCGCAACGATCTTCGCGATAGGCCGGGGCTTTCACATCGTTCTCACCCAGACCAATCACCATGAAATCTCTTTCGCGCCTCTTTGCCTTCGCCCTTTGCCTGGGCCTGCCCGCCAGTTTGCTGGCCGAACTCTCGCTGCCACACTTTTTCAGCGATCACATGGTGCTTCAGCGCGAGCGTGAGGCGGCCATCTGGGGCACAGCAGCACCGAAATCAGAGGTCACGGTGAGTTTCAAAGGCAAGAATGCGTCTGCCACGGCTGACGAAAAAGGTCACTGGCGTGCAGCGATCCCAACGGGCGCAGCCGATGCGACGGGCGCGGAATTGACGGTCAAAGCAGGTGCCGACAGCGCGACAATCAAGGATGTGCTCGTCGGCGAGGTATGGCTGGCTTCCGGCCAGTCGAACATGTATTACACCATGAACCGTTCGCCTGCTTACGCGGAGCTGATGACCAAAGCCAGCTATCCAGGCCTGCGCATGTTCAATGCGCCGCTAGTGACCGCGGAGAAGCCGCAGGCAGACATCGGTGGCGAGTGGTCGCTGTGCACTCCTGAAACGGTACCGGGTTTCTCGGCAGTCGCCTTTTTCTTCGCACTGAAACTGCATCAGGAAGTCGGTGTGCCTGTCGGCGTGCTTAAAACGTGCTGGGGCGGCAAGCCGGTGGAGACCTTCACCAGTCGCGAGGCCCTGAACACGCTGCCGGGCACCAAGGAACTGGTGGACAAGCTGATGGCCGAGGCCGCCGTGTATGATCCCGTCAAAGCCAAAGCGAACTACGAAACACAATTGGGAAAATGGAAGGCCACGATGGCAGCGGCGAAGGGCAAATCCGCCGAGGAACGCAAGCGTCTGCCCAAGAAGCCCGCCGAGCCCAAGCCGCCGCTGCTTACCGAAGGCAGGCCGGGAGTGCTGTTCGATGCGATGATCAATCCGTTTGCCGGTTACACGATGCGCGGGGCCATCTGGTACCAAGGCGAAGGCAATGCCAGGGCCGGCGCTGTGCCGTATGATCAAACGCTGCCACTGATGATCCGTGACTGGCGCAATCGCTGGGGTGATGATTTCTCATTCTACTTTGTGCAACTGGCCAACTTCCATGCGCCGTCCACCGCACCGGGTACGCCGGATTCTTGGGCGCTGCTGCAGGACCGCATGCGACACATCCTCGTGTCCACGCCAAAGACCGGCATGGCGATCATCAATGAAGTGGGTGAAGCCACTGACATCCATCCGAAGGACAAGAAATCCCCTGGCGAGCGTCTCGCCCGCTGGGCGCTGGCGAAGGACTACGGACGTGATCTCATTTACAGCGGCCCCTTGTTTAAATCGAGCCAGGTGCAGGATGGTGCCGTGCGTGTGAGTTTTGATCAGGCCGGTGCCGGACTGAAGGCTCGCGATGGCGGTGCTTTGAAGCGCTTTGAAATCGCCGGTGCAGATCGTATCTGGCATTGGGCAGACGCGAAAATAGACGGCACTGATAGTGTCATCGTCAGCAGTGCCGAAGTGAAGCAGCCCGTGGCCGTGCGCTATGCCTGGGCGGCGAATCCTGAAGGTGCCAATCTAGTCAACAGTGACGGCCTGCCCACCTCCATCTTCCGCACTGATGACTGGGATGACGTGGAAGCCGCTCCGCCACCCACACAGGCGAGCAAGGAAGCGGAGGATCGCCGTGCCCTGGCCACCGAAATCAAGACGCTCAATGCCAAGCTCCAGGGCTTGGAGCGCAAAAGTCCCGAGGCTCTGGAACTGCGCAAAAAAGTGCAGGAACTGCTCACGAAATTCAAAGCCACCGCTCCGAAGAAATAGGCGCGCGGGTCATTTCGCCCACCAGCTCGACAGGCAGGCCTTGGGCGTGTCAGGTTTGATCAGCGTGTCCTCGGAGTAATGCGAGGTGTCATTGAACAGCATCAAGCGAGCACGTACCGGATCCTTGAAGTCCACCACGTTCAGGGCCGCCGGGTTTTGATCCAGATTGTCCCGGTACCGGCGCGGATCGAATCCGAGCAAGGAGCTGAGCAGCAGGCGAATCGTCGCCTTGTGTGAAACGACGATCACTGATTCGCCTTCGTGATGCTTTACGATGTCGAGCAACGACGGCAGGGCGCGCGCGGTCACCGCGAGGCCGCTTTCACCACCGCTGGGCGCAAACGTGAAAGGATCTTCGTCCCAGTCGGCGACTTCTTCGGGAAACTGCTGTCCAACTTCGGCGCGTGTCAGCTGCTCCCAGTGTCCGTGTGAGATTTCACGCAGACCGTCACGCGGATTCACCTCCAGTGAGAACGGCGCTGCCAGAATGCGCGCGGTTTCCATCGTGCGGTCAAGTGGTGAAGCGTAAACCGCCGCCACCGGCAGTCCTTTCAGGCGCTGCGCCAAATGTCCTGCCTGTGAGCGGCCTTCATCCGACAGCGGCACATTGGTAGCCCCGGCAAAACGGTCTTCGGCAGTCAGGATGGTGGCACCGTGACGAATGAGGTAAATGCGGGTAAGAGCCATGGGCGTGTCTATAGCACAGACCCTCCTTGCCTTTCGAGCAGATTTGCATACCGGATGATGCATCAGGCAGGATCAAATGGACCGGGGGGAGATTGACGTCCCTTGGGCCATCGCCTATCAATACGCAACAGTGAATTCCAATCCAAAAGTCACCGTCGTGATGGCCACCTACAATTGGAGTTCGGTACTGCCGTATTCCATCAGCAGCGTGTTACGCCAGACATGGACAAATTTCGAACTGTGGGTGGTGGGGGATGCGTGCACGGACAACTCCGAACAGGTGGTCGGTGCCATTCAGGATCCACGTGTGCATTGGTACAATCGGGAGACCAATTTCGGGCAGCAAGGCGGGCCGAACAATGATGGCATCCAGCGCGCTCGGGGGGAGTACATCGCCTATCTGGGCCATGATGATCTTTGGCTGCCGCACCATTTGGAATCATTGGTGGCTGCCTTGGATGCAGGGGCGGACGTGGCATGGGGGGCCATCTCGTTCATTCTACCGGATCAAAAGAGAGTCTTGATGCCGCATACCCCTCATTGCTATAAACCCAAGATGTGGATCCCACCTTCTGGGTTGATTCATCGCAAAAGCCTGGCGCAAAAAGTGGGCGGATGGAGGTCATTTCGTGAAATCTCCATAGATCCTGAAGCCGACCTGCTGGAGAGGATGCATAAAGCCGGAGGCGTGTTCCGCTTTGTGCCCCGGCTGTCAGTACTAAAACTTCCTGCGGCTGAACGAAAAGATGTCTATCGTGACAAACCTTGTCATGAGCAAGCGGCGTGGATGCAGAGAATTGAGGCGGAGGAGAACCTTGAACAATCAGAGCTGCTTGAGCTGGCAACCCATCCTTTCCAGGCATCTGGCACCCTGCTTCGCATGTGGTTTCGTGGTAGAATGGACTTTCTTGGCAACCTGCTTCGAGGTTATAAAAAAACGGTCTTTGACCGCCGTCGCAAATACAAAGGGCTCGTTCCCAAATCCTAATTTTTGCTCATGAACTCTGAACTTCCCGCCGCGCCAGACCGCCAAACTGTCACGCCACAAGGACAGGCTGTCCAATCACTGATTGATGGCGTCAAAGTGCGTCTTGCCGTCACTCACCCAGATGAACGGGGTGATCTGTGCGAGGTGTTCAGCTCCGCATGGGACTTTGATGATGATCCCATGGTTTACACCTACTTCGCCAGTGTGCGGCCTGGCCAGACGAAGGGCTGGGTCAAACACCTGCTGCAGACGGACCGGCTGTTTCTGGCCATCGGTTCGTTCCGCGTGGTTCTCTACGACGACCGACCGGATTCCCCCACCTATCAAAAGTTGAATGTCTTGTATTTCAGTGATCGGAAGCGCGGCCTCGTGCGCATTCCGCCGGGAGTGTTTCACGCGGTGCAAAACATTGGGCATGTGGATGCTCATTTTATCAATAATCCAACCCGCGCCTACAACCACGCCCAGCCGGACAAATACCGGCTGCCACTCGATACGCCGCTGATACCTTTCAATTTTGCACCAACGCTGGGCGGGTAAAGAGGGCGTTCACCGCCTTCCGTGATTGAAGTCCACCGGCTTGCTGACCGTTGTTGCTCCCTGATTCTTTTCAATCAACGCATTCTTGCAGCTAGGATCTACGACGATGGTCGCAGCTTTGTTTTGGAACGTGTTGCCGGTGAATTGCAGGTCGTGGCCGTTGGGAGCGAAGGTGACGGCCTCGTCGGGAGCGGAGTCACCAAGGATGAAGATGTTGTCGCGTACAATGATGGGGCCGTAGGTCGCGGCAGGATCATAGATCGTGAAGTAGAGTTCAGGAAACTGACCCGGCTTCGCGGTGCGGTAGGCGATGCGGCCACGCCGCAGGTCGGGCTCGTTTTTCGTCGTGTTGTTGACGAAGACATTGCCGGTCATGATGAAATTGACGGGCTGATTGATCCACGCGCCGCGCCCGCCATTGCGGAAGGTGTTGCCCGTCATCGTTACGTCCGTGCAGCTCTTTTCCACACTGACCACGCGTGAACCATTGGTGCCATCGACGAGGTTGCCGGTGATTGTGGCATTCTGGCAGTGCTCCGCCAGAAAGAACGCCCCCATGCGACTGCCGAGGATGTGGTTGTTTGCGAAGATGACGTTTCGGCAGCGCTGGATGTGCATCGTGTCGCCGATCGCGCTAAGCTGGCAGCCGGTGACACGCACATCCTTCGCACCCACAATATCAAAGGCACCTTTGCCCGGCCCACTGCCTGTCGGGGCATACGCAGAAAGATAGGTGGCGCTGATACTGAATGCCAGGCTGCCGCTGCCTTCTCCTTCAAAGCGAATCGGTGCGCCTTTCGGCTGGTCGGCGATCTTGATGTATTCCGGTGTGGATTCGACGACAAAGTATTGCAGGCCGCGAACAATGGGTTTTGGCAAATTTTCGCCGAGAAATGTCAGCGCCTCCTTGGGTTCATCCGTTTGGCTCACCGCGATGGGTTTGACGCTGTTGTCGAAACGCACGCGGTCTTCACCATGCTGCATCGTGACCTCGCGCACCTGATCCATGCGAAAATACTTCTTCGCTCGCTCCACCTCCCAGGGGTCATACTCCTCAGGCCACGTCATGATCTGCCACAGGTAGCCGTAGTCCCACATGAATTTGCCGCTGCGCAACAGCGTGCAGCTTTCCACCGCCACGCGTTCGGCATAAGCCGTCACTGCGCTTTCGCTACTTTTACCGGCCAGCCCATGCACGCCGATCACGGCTCCGGCCATGCCGTTGGATTTCACCTCGCGAAACAGGATGTCATGCGTGCCGCCTTCTTTCGTCGTGGTTATCTCGATGCCCTTTGTGTTCGCATTGGGCTCCCACAGATTGTCCTTTTGAGCCGGATCAAACACATGGCCGACAAACTCCCCGCCTTGCCAGGTGAAGTGTGCGATGTCCTCGCCTGCAAACAGCACCACACGCGCCTTGTCAGGCAATGCCTCAGGCAGAATGAATCTGGCCCCATGGGCGAAGACGGTCATGTTTGAGGCCAGCAGCAACGGCTTGGCGCCTTCGAGATGATAATCCCCCGCCGGAATCGTCACCACGCCACCTTTGGCAAGCAATGCGGCGAGTGTCTCCGAGTCATCGGCCCAAATGATGGTGGTAAGCAGCAGGAGAAGGCAGAGAACGGTCTTCATGATACGGCGTGTGCTGAATTGCATGAACTCAGGGTTTCTTCACCTTTTGCACCGGTGTGCTGGGCAGGGAGGACACATCCAGCGTAAACGCCTTGGCCTGCTGCTTGCCGAGCAGTTGAAGATCGAACCACTCGACCATGCGCTCCGTATCCTGCGGCATTTCCTGCCAGCCACCATGGCCCGCGCCTTCGCGGATGACGAGCTCGCACACAACACCCTCTTCGTGGCAGAGTTTGAGAAAACGTTGCGATTGCGTGATCGACACCTGCGGATCAGCATCGCCATGCACAATGAAGATGGGCGGCTGACCCTTGTGAACCCAGTAGATCGGCGACAGATCACGGCCCAGAGTTGCACGTCCTTCCTCCGTCGCTGCCTTCGGACCAAACGCTGCCGCATAGGCCGCGAGCTTGCCGATGCCCACGGCATTGTCTCCGGGCTCAAACCAGTTCAAGTAATCAGTGGGTGGATAAAAGCAGGCCACGGCATTCACGGCGCTGCTTTCGCGATCAATCGGATCAGCCGCCTTCCCATCGCCCGGACCGCCACGAGTTGCCAGCATCAGGCTCAGGTGTCCGCCTGCGCTGCTGCCTGTGACGCCAAGCTTTTGCGGATCCACGCCATAGTCTGCCGCATGGGCGCGCACAAACCGCACGGCACGATTCAGGTCCGCCACGATCTCCTCCACCTGAAACCTCGGCTGCGTGCCGTGCACGACCACAAAGGTCGTGTAGCCCGCGTTCGGCCAGCCGCCATCGCTGATGCCATTGTGGTTCGACTTCCAGCCGCCACTCACGATCTTAATGATGCCCGCCCCGTTCGGCTTCACCGGCTTGAACACATCCAGGGTCAGCGCCACGCCATCATGCTTGGTGTAAATGACATCGCGAATGCGTTCAGGCTCCTGGGCATGCAGGGGAGCGGTGATCAGAACAAAGAATGAGCCAAGGAGGAGGGTGTGTTTCATGGTGGGATGCAGAGGTGTGAATTCTCCCTGCGCAGATGCTGCAAGAGCGAGAAGGCGGGGCCGGATGATTCCTCTTATGATATTGCGTGGGCTTGTTTTCATCACAAAATTGGAAATGATGGAATCGCTTACTGCGGCCAGTAGAGGGCGATTTTCTTTTTCAAGAACTCCACACTGCGTGCAAGCTGCTCCATGCCATCGACACCGTCCTCGATGCTGATCCAGCCGTTGAAGCCTTTGCTCTTCAGCTCCGTGAAGATGGCATCGTAGTCATTGAGGCCTTTGCCGATCTCGCCGTGGCGCAGACGCTTGGCATAGCCTTGTGCGCCGCCTTCTTCTTTGCGCAGATCTTCGATGGTGCCTTCCGCAAGATAGCGGTCGCTCGCATGCATGGTGACGACGCGGTGTGAGACGCGCTTCAGCAGCTCAATCGGGTCTTCACCAGCGAGGTAGGTGTTGGAAGGGTCATAGTTCACGCCGAAGTTCGGGTGATTCACTGCATCGACCAGTTTGCAGAAGACATCCATCTTCTGGGCGAATTCGGGATACTCCCAGAAGTCGTCCTTGTAGTGATTCTCGATGATTAGCGTGATGCCACGCTCCTGCGCATAGGGCAGGCAGGCGTAGATTGATTCAGCAGCCAGTTTCACGCCTTCATCGAGTGTCAGTTCGGGACGCCGCTGCCCGCTGAGCACTCGGCAGTACGATCCGCCGAGTGTATGCGTCATGTCGATCCAGCGTTTTTGCTTCGCGATTTCCTTGTCGCGGAAAGCCGCGTCTGGGTGGGTGAAGTCGGGCGAGCAGCACATCATCGGGATCACCTTGCCGGTGTCCTCGACTTCCTTGCGAAAGCGCGGCCAGTTGCTCTCATCGGCCATCTCCAGAAAGCCTGCATACCATTCGAGGCCCTGCACATCGAGTTTGGAGGCGAGTTGAATCCATTCGGAGACGGTCATGGTTCCTTCTTTGCAGAGGGCCTGCATGAAGGCTTTGGGGAAGGCGGCGAGTTTGGGCATGGTGGTTATTTGGAGGGAATGGTGGAGGTGTCTTTGGGCGGATTGCGGCCGATGAAGGGATGCTGTTCCAGATCAAACACTTGGCCGCTAATTGGGCCGCATTCGTCGGCGAGCAGCCACGCGGCGCATGCGGCGATCTCGTCGGGCCAGAGGATGCGACCGGCTGGGGCATAGACCTTCGGCAGATCAGCATACCAGTCTTCGCGCAGGCCGTGTTCGCGTTTGCGCTTCGCCTCATTTTCCGTGAGCACCCAGCCGGGATTGATCTGGTTTACCCGCACGCCGTCTTCGCGCATGAGCGTGTCACCGAGGTTACGCGTCAGGGTCATGAGCGCACCCTTGCTGACGCTGTAAGGCATCAGGTTGGGCTCTCCGCTGTAGGCATTGACGCTGCCAATGTTGATGACACTGCCGCGCGTTTCACGCAGGTGCGGGAGGGCTGCCCGGGTGATGAGGTAAGGGACGACGCAGTTGATCTCCAGCATGCGGCGGAACCACGCACCATCCGTGGTCTGGATGTTTCCCGTGCCGACCTGCGCGGCGTTATTGACCACGGCATCAATCTTGCCGAAGACCTTGATGCATTGATCCACCAGTAATTGCGGGGCTGCTTCATCCGCAAGATCCTTGATGACGAGCGTGGCATTCTCCGCGCCGAGTTCGGCAACGGTTTGATCCCCAAGATCCTGCTCCAGTCCATGTATGAGCACGCGTGCTCCTTCTGCGACGCAGCGCTTGGCGATGGCTTTGCCGATGCCGGTGACGCTGCCAGTGACGATGATGACTTTGTTTTGAAGACGAGACATGATTTTAGGATTCAGTAAAAGGACCGGAGTTTTGTTGGGAGAGAGCTTCGCGCACCCGCTGACCATTCAGTGAGGCGACAGGGATATTCTGCTTCAAACTCATCGCTGCTGCACAACCTGCCGCCTCGCCAAGTGCCATGGCGGTGACGGTCACGCGGGTGGAAGCATGAGCACCGCGCGTGGCGCTGTGGCAGCGGCCAGCGACGAGCAAGTTTTCGATCTGCTGCGGCACAAGAGAGCGATACGGGATGTCATACGGTCCAGGCTGCACCTTCTTCGGATCGAAGTCATTCGCGCTGCCGATGACGGTTTTGTTGGGATGCAGATCGAGATACCAGCAGCCGGTGGCAATGGCGTCGTCAAACCTGCGCCCCTGCATGATTTCCTTCTCGTTCAGAATGTGCTGGCCAATGAGCCTGCGCGATTCACGCACGCCGATCCACGGATAGGCTTCGAGAAAGTAAGAGTCTGCAAAAGCAGGGATGTCGCGCTTCCAGGCGCGGTGCATGGCCAGCGCGTCGGCCCGGCCCTGCATCTCGGCGCGGCTCAGATCCGCAGCATCGGTGGGATTGGCGGGGACGCGCACGCCATGGATGTAAACCTCATCATTGGAATACATGAACATCACGCCGGGACCGTAAAAGTGCGGCAGTTCGCCCAATTCCTGCGCTTTCACCAGCGATGCGCGGCAGAGCTTGCTGATGTCAGCCACGCGCTGGACTTTACCAATGCGGAAATGCAGCGTCAGTGGCTGCACCTCCGCGCTTTGCTCAGTGGGCGCACCCGCGCGGGCGGCCACATCGGCATCGCCAGTGCAGTCGATCACCACCTTGGGCTTGATGCGGACCAGTCCATCTTTGTTAGCAATCACCACCGAGGTCACGCGACCATTCGCTGACTCAGCATCACATACGAAAGAATTGAACAGCACGGTCAATTTGTCACCGCAGGCTTGCAACTCGCGGTCCAGCAGCACTTTGAACTCGAAGGTGTTCGGGATCGTGGGATTGTGCGGTTTGATTTCCTGCGCATCCGCTTTGCACACGCCCGTCTTTGCCAGCAGTTCCAGAGCGATGCCGCGTACGACCACGCGATGTGTTTTGATGTCCGCAATGCCGTCGAAGTATGGAAGGCCCACACTGGTGATGATGCCGCCCGCGAACGGGGCCTTTTCCACCAGCAGTGTCATCGCGCCATTGCGTGCGGCGCTCAATGCTGCCGCCGTGCCTGCGCAGCCACCGCCGCACACCAGCACATCTGTCTCGATCTCGCGCATCGGCTCCTTCACACGCACCTGATCCGCTGCCACCGCAGATGCCATGGGGGCCACCGCCGCGACGGCAGACGCCTTCACAAAGGCACGCCGCGTACGCCCGTCACTGCTGGTTGGGTTGGGATTCATGACGGTGAGCATAACGGAGACACTGTCTGCAGTTCCATGACAAAGTCTGTGTGAAATGCGTCAGTATTTTAAAGCTTGGCCAAATACAGCCATTCACATATCATTTTGTCATGAAAATCATCCGTAAAGGCCATGGTTTCACCCTGATGGAGCTGCTCGTTGTCATCAGCATCATTGCTCTGCTTGCCACATTGGTGCTGAAGAGCGGGTCTCCAGTCTCCTCCAAGCGTCAAGTGACCCAAGGCACCATACAGACTGTCGAGGCTGCTTTGGAAAGCTACTATGCTCGATTTGGTGAATACCCTGAGCCGGTAAATGCGGATGAAACGGCTGAGGTCATGCCAGGAAAGGTCTATCGCATTGGTGCCGCCAAGTGCCTGTATCAAGCACTGAGGGGAGACGGCTACGACGCCATCAACGGCGCCAAAAGCGCAGAGAAAGGAGAATCTCAGTCTGATGGAAAGGTCAGCGCCGACGAAATCAAGAACGTCATCATGCCAGATATGCCGGAGGGTATGTGGCGCAAGGTGGGCGGCAGTTACATTCTCGTCGATGCCTTTGGGCATCCGTTTCAATACATCAAAGCCGACAGCGAAAAGAAAAACACCATCAATTCCACCTATGACCTGTGGTCATTCGCGGACGACGAAAAGAACGTTACATCCACATCCACATCCAAAGACACCGAGGCCAAGGCCAGCCTCGGCATCAAATGGATCAAAAACTGGTGAGACGGAGTAGCTTCTGGTTATTTCGCCACGCCCTTGATGCTGAAGTCGTCGTACTCGACGTCCACAGCATTCGTGGTCAGGCTGATCAGAGACTTGGTGTCGTGATTGATGCCTGCAGATTTGAAGGAGCCAATCGCCTTGCCGTCAATGCTTACGCTGATCTCATCTCCGCTCGTGTTCACCACGAGCGTGTGCCACTCCTCCAGACTGAGCTTGACCGGGAACTTCGTCGTTTTGGTGGCGAGCATCTTCTTCTCTTCATCCGTGAGCTGGTTGGTTTTCTTGCGGTCGTAGAGACCGTTTGTCAGGTCGAAGCCGCCGGTTTTTGCGTCAGAGACCGTCACGCTGGTCGGGGCGATGGAAGCCTGGCAGATGTGACCTGCATGTGAGCCTTTGTAGTTCTTGTCGTCGAACCACACATTGAAGCTCTTCGCCTTGTCGCTGACGAAGCGGAACTTCACGCTGACTTCCAGGTCGCGCTCGCCTTCGATTTTGATGTTGTCCACGGCGCTGTGGTCCGAGGTGGGGGCGGTGATGCCAACGAGCACGCCGCCTTTCACCTCGCTGGAGCTCTTGTAGTGGCCCCAGGCTTTGCCGAAACCGTCGGCGGCGAAGTCATCCGAGAAAATGACGCGTGGATAGTCCGCGGCAAACGCGGTGGTGGAAAGCAGGGCAAGGCAAAGAATGGATTTCATGGCTGGTGGTGGGTGGAGGAAGGCAGAACGGCTGAGCGCTGCACATCACACAGGCTATTTGACGAACTTCTACACAAAGTCCAGCACCGAGCAGGTTTCCCTTCAGGCATCAGGCTGCTCAAACAACTGGCGTAAGGTCATGCATTTTTCCTCGCCCAGAGGACTGATCCAGACCGATGGCCTCGGCGTCTATGCCGAAGCCATGGAGCCACAGGCAAACAGCGCCAGAGCCGTCAGAAGTCGAATGCTCACGCGAATAGTAATGGATGGATGTGCGGTGATGATCAAACCGGGCGCAGCACGCTCTTCACGACTTCACCCTTGTGCATCTTCTCAAAAGCCTCGTGCCATTCGGTCACGGGCCAGACGCCGCCGATGATCGGCTTCACATCAAACTGACCGCTGCTGAGCAGGGCGATGACTCGTTCCCAGATCGGCCAGTTGTGGCTGAAGCTGCCTTGCAGCGTGATGTTCTTTTGCACGAGGGGGTCGAGGTTGAAACCGAGCGGCTGCGGGCCCCAGCCCACTTTGCTGATCCATCCGGCGGGGCGCACGATATCGAGCGCGATCTTGAGCGTGACGCTGGCGCCTGCGGCATCAATGACGCCATCGCAGCCGAGGCCGTCGCGGTCGGTGGCCCAGGGCTTCGCATCGCCGATGATGACTTCGCAGCCATACTGCTTCGCGATTTCAAGGCGATGCGCATCCTGCGGCAAGCCGACAATGGCGACCTGAGCTCCGCAAAGACGTGCCATGGCTGCGCAGAGGATGCCGATGGTTCCTGGACCGAGAACAACGACACGGTCACCTGGCTCGATGCGGGCATTCTTCACCACGGCGCTGTAAGCGACGCAGCAGGGTTCGGTGAGGCAGGCCTGTTCGAACGGAAGCTGATCCGGGACGTGATGGAGAATGCGGCTGGGCACGCGCACATACTTGGTCATCGCTCCGTTCACACCATAACCAAAGCCCTTGCGGGTTGGGTCGAGGTTGTAGAGTCCTCGCTTCGTCATCGGATTGTTCGGACTGATAATGGCGGCAGTTTCGGAGACGACACGATCTCCTTCCTTCCAGCCTTCCACATCCTTGCCGACTTCGACAATGCGTCCGCCGAACTCATGACCGAGCACGACCGGGTAGTTCACCGGCCAGGAGTGGTCGGCGGTCCATTGGTGCAGATCGGAGCCACAAACACCGACATTGGCGACTTCGAGGAGCACGTCCTCGCTGCCGATGGTGGGCGTTTCGATCTCACGGATTTCGACGGAGCCTTTTTCAGGCGCATAATTGACGACGGCGGCAGATTTCATGGTGTGGAAAGATGGTGAAAATTAAAACGCGGGAACGTCCTGAGCATGCACGGCTTCGCAAATCATGCGCAGCGAAGCTTCGAGATTGCCGTCCGCCGTTTTGAAAGCGTCCGCGTCGATGGTGAGAGGTGCCCCAAGCACAACAAGCGGAGCACCGTATTTGGGGCACTGGATAGCCTGCTCCAAACTGAGTCCACCGACGGCCTGTACGGGAATTTTGACGGCGTTGACCACTTCTCGCAGTTGATCCAGCGGACTCGGCATGCGTTTGCCAGCAGCAGCGATGCCACGGCGCTCGTCGTAGCCGATGTGGTGGATGACATAGTCGCAGCCGAGGTCTTCCAGCCACTTGGCTCCCGCGATCATGTCTTCGGAGATCATGTTGTCTCCCATCACCTTGCAGCCGAAGTCTTTGCCTGCATTTACCACGCATTTCACGGTTTCGGCATGTGCACGCGCCATGACGACGACATGGGTGGCGCCGGCCTTTGCCATCATTTCAGCTTCGAGGTAGCCGCCATCCATTGTTTTGAGGTCGGCGACGATCGGAATGTTTGGGAAAGCTTTTCTCAGCGCACGCACACCGTGCAGGCCTTCGGCCAGAATGAGCGGCGTTCCAGCTTCCAGCCAGTCCACTCCAGCGCGCAGGGCCAGGGCGGCGGTTTCGAGCGCTTCGTCGATGTTGGTGAGGTCGAGGGAAATTTGAACGATGGGTTTCATGGGCGGTTGGTGTGTTGCAGATTAACGCAGAACCATGCATCGTCGTCACGACAAAGATGATGCGAAATGCGACACCTCTGAAACCCCGCCTGCGCCCCAAGCGCTCTGCGGCGGAAATCACACGCTGGCGGAAGCAGCGGGCCGCGTGGATGGCCGCGTTGGAGCCAACGATGCTGTTTCAGCGGCTGTTTGACCACATTCCGGGTGTTTACTTCTTTGCCAAGAACAAGGCAGGGCATCTTATGTTTGCCAGCGAGGGGCTGATGCAGCGCTACCAGATGCCGGACGATTCGGAGATCATTGGGCGCACGGACTTCGACCTGAACCCAGACACGATGGCGCAGGCCTATGTGGATGACGACAAACGCATCCTGGCCGGCAAGGTGGACGTGATCGAACGCGTCGAGCTGTGGTGGGATTCCCAGGGCATTCCTGACTGGTTTCTGGTGACGAAGCTGCCGCTCTTTGATTCCAAACGCCGGGTGCAGGGCGTGATGGGCACGTTGCGGCGACCCGATGAGGCGGAACGCAGATTGCCGGTGTTTCAAACCGTGGCGCAGGCGGTGGAAATCATCCGGCATGACTACTCCAAGCCGCTCCTGATTGAAGACGTGGCGAAATCCTGCGGTCAGTCACTGCGGCAGTTGCAGAGGCGATTTCAAAGCGCTTTTGGCATCACACCTCAGGAGTTCCTTATCAAGACACGGGTGCTGGCGGCGGTGCGATTGCTGGAACGGACGACGTTAACAGCCAGCGAGGTGGCGCAGCAGTGCGGCTTTGTGGATGCGAGCAGTTTCACCCAGCACTTCCGCAAACGCATGGGCGAGTCGCCGGCGGTGTATCGGCGTGCGAGGCGATGAAAATCAGTGCAATTCGTCGCACAAGGCCAGCGCCTTCAGAGCCTGAGTTGTGGCGATGTAGGTAATATAGCTGTACTTCCCGCGATAGAGAGACTGCATCCACCAGCGGCCAGAGACGCGCTGCTCCTGCTTCAGCCAGGCGAGGCCACGCTGGATGCGTTCATCGCTGGCGGGGACATTGTTTTGACGCATCAGCACGATGGAGAAGGCGGTCATGTAGGCATCGCTTTCTGGCTTCGCAGCATCGGGCAGACCGGTGATGAGTTTCACCACGGTGTCGCTCATTTTAAAGTGCCAGTCACCCAGGGCGGACATGTCTCGAAGTGACCAGCCGCCATCAGCGTGCTGTTTGGAAGAAAGGAGTGACAGCGCTGCATCACGCTGCATCTGGGTAACCAATTCGGGCATGTAATGCGCGAGCTGGAGGCGCAGGATGCGGTCGAAGTCATTCTTTGGCTGAGCCTCACGGAGCCAAGACTTCATTGTTTCAATGCGTGCGAGCAATACGGGATCTTTGAGGTTGGAGAGCCATCCGGGCGCGGCAGTTACGGCGCGGGCGGCTTGCAGGGTGAGTTCGAAGTCCGTCGTGATGTGGGGAATTTCGACTTCGCCAAAGCTGACGAAGGAGCCGTTTGCGGACTGGCGCATGAGCATCTCCTGCAGGGAGCGCTCCGTTTGCGCAGACAGCTTTCCTGTCACATGCTTGTCCCATTCAGCGAGCCCCACGGAGCGCCAGATGCTGGTCCATGAGCCACCGTAGTATTTGATGCCATCCTTTTCCGTTTCTTTCTGCGAAGTGACCTTCTCGGGCACGGTTTTGACAAAGTCTGTCAGCACCTCCTCCAGCGGCATGCCGAGCTGTTTGGACAAAGCCGGGCGCTCGCTCAGGTAGGGGCCGGTGGTGTGGCAGTTGACGCAGGTTTTCTCGCGCACCCAGCAGATCGCGCCATCGTCGAGGTATTTGGCGGCGGCTTTGATGGTGTCGGGGCCAAAAGCCTTCACTTTTGGTTCATCTGCGGTCGGCAGACTGACCTGAATGCCTTCGGTCTGGTATTGAAACTCGGGCTTGGGCTTCGGTTCAGCGGCGAAGACCACGGAGGTGATCAGCAAGAGGAAATAGGCGTGCTTCATGCACGTGGAGGTACGCTGCGACCTTCGGCAATTAATCGGCTGAGAGAAATTGAGTCGTTTTCATGCAGCCAGGTGCGCATGGATGCGGCGATCTGCGGCCATTCGTGGTCGAGGATGGCAAACCATGCGGTGTCGCGGTTTTCGCCTTTGATCATCATGTGCTGGCGGAAGATGCCTTCGAAGGTGAAGCCGAGGCGTAGCGCGGCGTTGCGGCTGGGTTCATTGCGTGCATCGCATTTCCACTCCATGCGCCGGTAGCCGAGGTCTTCAAAGCAGTGACGCAGCAGCAGGTAGCAGGCTTCGGTGTTGGCCTTGGTGCGCTGTGCTGCAGGCGCATACCAAATGTTGCCAAGCTCTGCCACGCCGTGCTCGGCGCGGATGCTCATGAGTGAAATGCTGCCGAGGCTGTTCTTGGTTGTGGTATCGCGAACGGTGAAGGCGATGACGTTTGGGGTGGCCTGCCATTCGCGGAGGAAGGCGGCCTGATCCTGGGCGTCGGCAAACGGTCCGCGTGGCATGTAGCGCCACAGTTTGCGCGTTGATTCATCGGCATGCGAGATGGCATGGAGTTCTGCCACATCTGCAGCGACATCCAGCGGGGTGAGGGTGATGGATCGGCCTTTGAAGTGTTGGGGGACGGGCTGCGGTTTCATCTCAGTTTTTGGATGCAGGTGCTTCACTGGGGGGGGGCAAATGGGAGAGCCGACAACCGTGCGAACCTTGTGTCGGATTCAGCAAAACGGGACTGCGTAAATGGCGCATGAAGGAATTCAAGGTGTCGCGGGCGGTAGCTTCAAAGCTGGTTGGAAACCTCAAGCAGATTGCCGTCGGGATCGCGAAAGTAAACGGAGAGGATCGGGCCTTGGGCGCCGGTTCGACTTTCGGGTCCGCTTTCGATTGTGACGGCGTTATTTTGGAGAGACTGGATGACTTGCTCCAGAGGAGTGGTGGTGATGAAGCAGAGATCGGCTGATCCCGGGCATGGCTTGGATGCATGCGGCTGGATGGGAGCAGATTCGAGATGGAGATTGATCTTTTGCTGGCCGAATTTGAGGGCGTGCCTGCTTTCTCCAAACACCTCATGGGTCATGCCGAGCACCTGGGTGTAGAAATGGATTGAGGCCTGCAGGTCTTGGACGGTGAGGACGAGGTGATCGATGCGTTCGAGTGTCATGGCTTTTTCACTTCGGGTAGCGATGGGATCGGAGTGGTGTCGATGGTGGCATCGGTGCCGAGGAAGGTTTTGCCGACGAAGAGTTTCGCGCGGGCGATGACTTCGGGATGACCGACGGAACCGTGGCCGCCGTTGGTGATTGGGATGAGCAATGAGGGGACGCTGGTTTTTTGGAGTGCGGCGTGAATCGTTTCGGCGTGGAGGAAGGCGACGCGTTGATCGGCGGTGCCGTGGAAGGTGATGAAGGGTGGGTCGTCTTTGGTGACGTAGGTGACGGGTGAGGCGGCGACGGCTTCGGCGTGTTTTTCTTCGTAGTTGCCGCCGAGGAGGCCGATCACGGCATCGTCTTTGAGGATGGGCTGCTTTTCTTTGTCGAACATGAGGGCGTGGGTGAAGTCTTGGGGGCCGCAGAGGTTGACGACGCATTGGACGCGGCTGCTGAAGGTGGTGTTGGGGCCGAGGTCGCCTTCGAGTTCTTTGACGTCGCCGCTGGTGCCGAGGAGGGAGGAGAGGTGGCCGCCGGCAGAGCTGCCCATGACGGCGATTTTGTCGGGATCGAGATTGTACTCTTTGGCGTGGGCGCGGATCCAGCGGATGGCTGCTTTGCAGTCATAGATTTGTGCGGGCCAGTGGGCTTCTTTGGTGAGGCGGTAACCGACGGTGACGGAGGCGTAGTCGCCGGTGCGGGCAAACTGGATGGCGGCGGCGGCGTAGCCGAGGCGGTCGCCGTTGACCCAGCCGCCGCCGTGGATGAGTGCGACGACGGGAAGGGGTTTGTCGGTGTTGCGTTTCTTGGGGAGGTAGAGATCGACCTTTTGCTTGGGGTTTTCGTTGCCTGCGTAGGGTTGATCGAGGCGGAGTTCGACCTGGCTTTTTTCGGCGGCGTTTTGCGCGTTCTGTCTTTGTGCGGAGAGGTCTTGGGACCAGAGGTGTGACGCAGCGAGGACCAGGAAGGGAAGAAGGTATTTCATGGTGGGCAGAGTACGGGGAAGGTGGAGAAAACTAACGGCGACTGTAAATCAGCATTGGCATGCCGAGAATGGTTTCCTTTTGTGGGAGCAGTCAAAGCCAAGTATTTCATGCTGGTGCTTTTCACCAGAATATGACGCGTATGCGCGTCATATTTAACAATTGTGTCGCCGATGACGCCTGTTTGCGTCAAAAGCAACTCCCGTGAAGGCTGAAATCCGTTGGTGCTCGACAAATCTGTTCCCCATAATGCTGTTGACGTACTCGACAAAATTGTTTCTCATCAAGTAGTTCGGCCAACTAAAACCCCCGCCATGCTATCAACGAAGCTCGCAACATGTTTACTGGGTTTGGCATTGCTGGTCCCCATCACGGCGTCTTTTTGGCTGATGATTCGCTACCAGCCGCAGTCCGAGGCGGAGCTTCAGAAATCATTGGATGACGCTCTGGCTAACGTGAAGGCGGACATTGATTCACTGGTTGAGCCGGGCTTTCCCGGAGCGATGGGTGCATCGGTTCAGATACACCATCAGCTTACGTTGCCCATTCTTGGGCCGCGCATCTGGTTGTTCGCCCCTCGTGCGTGGGTCGGTGTTGTTGGCTTTGTTTGCTGCGTTACGATTGCCGGACTTTGGATTTACAGTTCCTTCGTTTCGTCCATCGCGCTCTCGGGTGGCTATGGTCGATCAGGCATGGATGAGGCTCCATCTCATGGTGCTAGCCAGGGCCAGGTCATCACTGATGACTCATCTGGGCCAGAGTCACGCATTATCCACTTGGGCGACCAGAAATGACACCATGGACAGTCGCCACACCACAACCAAGGCCGAACAAAACGGATGCAGGCAATGGCTCGTATGGCATCTGTCGTGTCATCGACGCCTCCCGCTCGCCGTCGCCTGATCCGAAGCGTTAGTCGCAATGAAACGTCCTATTCTTTGCCTTGTTTTTGTTCTTTCGCTGCTCGGCGGAGGCGTCCAACGCGCGCAATGCCAGAAGCCCGCTCCATCCCAAAAAGAAACAACGAAGAGTCATTGGACTGACATCAAGCGATTGGCGAAGTCAAAGGATTACGCGGGAGCGGCCAAACTCGCGGTTGAGGAGTTGGAAGGAGATTATCCAGATCGACAGTATGCAATGTGGAAATGGTGGGAGACCACATTTGGAGATCGTAGCGATTATTTGGAGATCTCTCGGCGTTTCGGGGAATGCCTGATTGACATATACGAGCACTCACCACCTGCACGGCGCCGTGTTATTGCCGAAATTTTTGGGCGTCCCCACTTTGATGTTTCCAAGTCAGCCGCCGATTTGCGGCTTGAAATCGAAAAGAAAAAGTAACATTCCACTATCCTCATCCGATGCCTCTATGAATACCGACAAAATGCCGAACAAAACGGTTGCAGGCAGGAGGCTCGGATGGCATTTGTTGTGTCATCGATGGTTGCCGCCCGCCGTCGCCTGATCCGGGGTGTTAGGCGCCGCTACGCGTTTATCCATCACACGAAAATCCGCCAAGCCGCAAACCGATGACCTCCCATACACCATTGCCAAGCACCGAATCACTGCGAAGCGCCCAGCTCATCAGTCGCCGCAGTTTTGCTGGCAGCGGGGTATTTTGGGGCGTTGCTGCGAGCCTCGGTATGTGCAACACACAAAGTGCAGCCGAACTAAACTCTATGAATCCGCGTCTTTTTACCTTCGTCGGCGGGAACACTGGTCCGTGGTCGGTGATCAAATTCAAGACTGTGACCGGCGAACCGATGCCGGAGCCGAAGAAGCTCAATATCGTCAACGGACCCGTGCCCGCCTTGCCCGAGGGCGCGCAATGGCTCTTGCGAGGGGTCACGAGCAACGTTCGCTACGTCGAGCGAGACGAGAAAGAACAGCTCGATTCCAAACAGGCGCCGTTGGGCAGGCCAGAGGCCACGCACGGCGCTCTCATTCCCATCCGCAAGAACGCCCAATGGTGGAGTCTCACCCAGAACGAGCGCCGGGCCATTTTCGAGGATCGCTCTCATCATACCGCGACGGGCCTGAAGTATCTGCCAGGCATCGCACGTCGATTGCATCACTGCCGTGATTTGGAGGGGAGCGAGCCATTTGATTTCCTGACCTTGTTTGACTACGCGGAGGCGGATTCCGCAGCGTTTGAGGACTTGGTGGAGGCATTGCGTGCGACCGAGGAGTGGAAGTTTGTGGACCGAGAAATTGACATTCGATTGATCCGCGCATGAGCGTTCCCCAAACTCTTCAACTCGTTCGATTGTTGGCTTTGATGCTTCATGGATTCCCGAAGGGACAGTTCGAATGAGCGCCATCCCTTTATGGGCTCGATTTACAGACCGAACTGAGTGGCAGAGCAAATGACGCAAACGGGCCTAACAAACGAGTGCAGCCAACCTGCGGTGGCGGCGGTGTTCGCTTCACGGTTTTTTGTCACTGGAACACTTTATCTCCGTTCGGCCTTCCGTGCCCACCGCAGGTCGGCTGATCCGAGACGTTCGGCCAAGAAACCCATTCCATCTGCCACTGATGAAAAAGCGTAAACGATACTGGACGATCCTTGACGATCCTTGCCTGAAGGTTCCGCAAACCCATCCGCGGCTGTTCGCTGCGTTCTATCTTCCAGTGGTTGCATCGATCATGGCAGCCTCCATCATTGGCACATTCAGCTGGGTTCACCTGTTTTTCCCCGGTTTTTGGTGCTTTGTCCTGTCCTGTGTCATGATTCGTGCTCTGACGACCGGCATCATAACCGACCAATATAGGAACAAAGCCTCGCGGAGGAAAACTCCCGTGGATTACTGGCTGCAGTTTGGACTGTGTTCGGCTGCCTATCTCATTGTGCTGACATGTACCGTCGGTTTCGCCTTGCTGGAGAGGCACTTCATGCCTTCAAAGGATCGAGCGGGCATTCATTCACCGGCCCACGCTCCTTAACCCACCGGCCCGTGAGCACCCTGATCGCAAAGACAACGAGGCCGAACAAAACGCTGGTGGCAGCGGCTTGTTGCCGTCTGTCGCATGAGCGGCCTCTTGCGCTCGTCGTCGCCACAGCTTAGACGTTAGGCGTCGCTACGCACAGACCGAGAACTAGAGCAATACTGACTCAATTCCAGGACCAACCCTTTCTGTCTTTTCGACATTCCAGCTGCCGCTTTCATCCTGTTCGCGATTGTCGCTCCGGCACGGTTTTATCAGGTAAGCAAGTTTCCCGCAGAGAGAGCTGCCACCTGGCTTCCGCGCGTTCGTCCGCTCGGCATTGCAGTACTCATTCTTTTCGTCGCGGGGCGCTTTCTCATGTTCAAGCTCTTCCCGCCGTTCCAACATCTAATCGAACATCTAAATCGCTAGTAGCGACATGAGCTTTCACCAAAAGCCCGCAACTCCTAACCATGCGCTGCAGCGAACTGCTCCGCGCGTCACGCTGGCTGCTTCCGGCCTCCATCTTTCCCCCACCACGCAGCGGTCGCGCCAGCCGGGCGAGTCGCTGAGCTTGGGGTCGTTCGCCTAAAGATTGAGGATCATGCCAATCTTTCTCGATTCTCCACGATATGCATTTGGTGTGCTTGGATTTTTCACGACTCCCGCTATCGGGCGTCGTGTTTATCAGATCGGCGGCATCGCTAGCTTGATTATTCTTCTGCTTGCTGGCGGCATCTATCTTGCCGGAGGACACGAAGCATCTGTGCCGGGACAGATGCTTTTCCTCATCGTGGCTGCATGGCTGGGCATCTTTGGTTTCTTTCGATTGTTTGCCACAGGGGCGATGTGGGTATTTGCGGCCGTTGCCTCAGTGATTGAGGACGCCGTCCCCATATTTGCCAGGCCGCTTCACTTCCTCCTTCGTGCTTACTGAATCTTTTTTGAGCTGTTTTTGATCGCTGAGTTCTTTTGGCTCGTTGTCGCTGCGTGTTGCATTCCCTTTGGCGTGTTTTCCCTCGGACACTAAATCTTTGCGATCACAATTCACTGCATGAACCACAAACTCCAAGGCGAACAAAACGGATGCAGGCAACGGCTTGTATGGCATCTGTCGTGTCATCGACTCCTACCGCTCGCCGTCGCCTGATCCGAGTCGTTCGCCCCACTCAACACGCCCACCATGACGCAAGAAATCTATCACACTGGGACATGCCATTATCGGCGTCTTCCAGTATTGATCAGTGGAATGGCGTTCTTTGCGTTCTGCTCCTTCTTTCTTATCCGCCTTTTCCCGCAGTGGGTCGCCGTTTGGCGTGATCCCAGGAAGCTAGTATTTGGCCTATTACTCATCGGCATCTTCAGTCTCTTCGCTTTTATCGGCGCCATGCTGATTCGATACTATCTGACCGACTTTCGCCTGGAGTTGCGGATAGATTCACAGGGAGTCCATTATGGCCGTCGCTTCTATCCTTGGACAGAGATTGGTTCGCTGTCTGGTCGGTGGTATCACGGGAGGCTACAGTTACTTCTCCACCGGAGAGGGCGTATGGCACTCAATCGCCACCTTCAGACTGACCTAGGACTGACAGAGGATGAGTATTCACGTCTCATGGAGCGACTCGATGAGGACATTGGGGCCCTATATCCACACCTTAGAATTGGATGAGCCTGGAAGCGCGTCATCATACCGTCAACGGCCAAAAAGCTTAAGCAACCCAGCGGTCTCGATGAATCTGCGCACGGTTCTCGCATACCTCTGGCATGCGACCTTGATCCTGCATGCTTGCATCACGTGATCCGGTGGTTCTCGCTCGGCAAGCCTCGCTTCACCACCGGCTCATTTCCATGCTCCCGCCGGGAGCCAATGCAAGACCACGTGTCAAGAGGACTGCATGAGCGGCATTGCGACGTGCCACCCTATTTTGCGGGTCTCAATAATGACTTGGAGAAGTAGATTTTGCTGTGACCGTGCGAATCCCAGTCGGGAATCTGGCCGACGATTTTGAAGCCGTGGGAGAGATAGAACTGCGGTGCTTGATAGTCCATCGTGTCGACATAGACGTGCTTGCAGCCGCGTTCGAGGGCGAGGCGTTCGGCTTCTGCCAGCAGGGCGGCGGCGATGCCTTTGGAGCGCCATTCGGGATGGACGGACATGATGGAGATGCGCAGCCAGGAGAGCTGGGTTTCTGCGAGAAGGCCGCCGACTGTTTCGCCGTTGGCGTGGGTGAGAAGGATGAGGGGTTGGGCGGCGTGTTCTGGCTGCTGCCATTGATGCATGAAGGCTGGGTTCGCGGCCCAGTTGTGTTCGCGGAGCCATTGGCGGACGAGGTCGCAGCCGGGGGCTGAGGTGTCGGAGGTGTTGGTGAGGCTCCAGGCGAGTGGTTGATCGGTTTTGCTCATGGGATGAATGGCGCTCAGGTAAATCGGGGGCTTTGGATGTGGCGGCACTCTATGAAAATGCGGCGGGGCTTGTTGCAGGCGCCCATTCTTCGCGCTGCGCGCTACGAAGGGCAGGCTTGCTGGTGGGCGAAGGGTGTGGAGGAGTGCTGGGTTTGCTTCCCGATGTGATCATGCCCTAAACCCAGGGTCGCCTCGCTAAGGCTCGGCTGACCCTGGGCTCAATTACGCAGCCCCTTTGGGGCAGGAGAACGAAGTCCAAGAAGAGTCACGATGATTGGGATTGTGTTCGAAGTGTTGAAGGTGGCCTTCACTGATAAAGAGTCGTTCATTGCATCACGGGTTGTGGCTTGGTGTGGCATTGCTGTTGCCAAGCCAGCGGTAGTCCATCTGTTTTGCGGTGGCGAGGGCGAGGGATTCGGATTGGAGGCGGGAGACGAGGTGGAGGGACATGTCGATTCCGGCGGAGATTCCGGCGGAGGTGATGATGTGGCCTTGATCGATCCAGCGGACTTGGTCTTCGACGATGACTTTGGGGAAGAGGGATTTCATTTCTTCGATGTCGGACCAGTGGGTGGTGGCGTGTTTGCCATCGAGGAGTCGGGCTTGGGCGAGGAGGAAGGAGCCGGTGCAGACGCTGGCGGTGAGCTTTGCCTTGGCGGCGGTGGTGGCGATCCAGTGGATGACGGTTTCCTTTTTGAGTTCGGCTGAGACGATGCCGCCGGGGATGATGAGGAGATCGATGGGCGGGTGATCGGTGAAAGAGAAGCCGGGGGTGATGATGAGGTTGCCGCGGGTGAGAATGGGGGCGGTGGTTTCGCCGATGGTGAAGACGTTGAAGGGTGGGGGGGATTCGGGATCGAGGCGGGCTTTGACGCGGGTGGCGACGGAGAAGACTTCGAAGGGGCCGCCGAGGTCGAGGACTTCGATGTCGTGGAAGATGAAGATGCCGACGTTCATGGTATGCGGGGGGGGGGCGATGGTTGGTGATGGTTGATCAGAGGTTGGAGAGAAGGGCACCGAAATTGATTGGCCGCAAAAAGACGCAGAAGGCGCAAAAATGGGGGAGGGGAGAATGGAAAGGGCGGATGAACGGCGAGAGGGGTCCGAACGGTTTTGCGGGTCAGGAGAGTTCTGGGCGTGATTGATTGACGATTGATGAGCAATCGATTTTTGATTTTTGAAGTGCCGCCCTGCTGCTGCCGAAGCGTGTCAACCTGCTGCGCGATTGTCGTGAGTGATGAACCATTCGACGGTGGCGGAGAGGGTGTGGGCGCCGGATTCGTCGTGGAGTTCGACGGTGAGGCTGATGATGGCGCGGCCTTTGGTGGCGAGATCGGCGCGGAGTTGGTCGAGCGTTTCGGGTGGGGTGGTGACGGTGGAGGTGATGGCGCCGTTGGCGGGTTTGCGGAACTTGGATTCGAGACGGCGGACGACGGGGATGACGCCGGTGTAGGAGCCGAGGGAGCGGAGGAGGTATTCGCCGCTGGAGGCTTCGGCGAGTGCGAGCTGGGCGCTGGCGTGGACGGTGCCGAGGTGGTTGAGGTAGTGAGGGCCGGAGGGGAGGCGGAGGAGTTGCGCGGGGTCCGTGGCGGGTTCGATGCCGAGGAAGGTGTTGAAGGGGAGCTCGGTGACGCTGTGCTTCATGGGGCAGTGGTGTGTGCCGTCCTATTACTGATCCGGCGCAGGTGGATTGAACGCCAATACGAATGCAGAGAAATGACTGCGGACAAGCGCGAATCAAAGTCAAATCCGGGGGGACTTAGTGCGCTTTAAATTCTGAGGTGGCCTGTCTGAAGACTCTGTGAAGTGAGATGGACATGGCCCGTCGGTCTGGGGTGAATTGGAAAGCGCTGATCGACAGACAGGAGTGTCTATCGTACCTCAATCCACCTGCGCAGGCGCAGGTTTGGGGGACATGGGCGCGATTTCTCGCGGGGATGTGCTGCTAGCTTCCTCACACCTTCCAGCCGTCACGTGCTGCGGGGCCGTGCATGAGGGCGGTGGCTTCTTCGTCGCCGATGATGCTGCGGGTCGCGGGATCGATGGTGAGGCTGCGATTCACGTGAAGGGCGATGTTGCCAAAGTGCATGGTTTCGGTGAGGCGGCCGCCGTAGGCGAAGTTGGAGCGGCAGGTTTCCTGGCCTTTGATGGCGAGCAGCCAGTTGTCCCAGTGGTCGGAGCGCTTGAGGTTCACCTTGGGCAGTGAGGTGCTGAGCTCCTGCATCTTGGCCTCGGGGATCACGCGGGGGGGGGCGGCGTGGGTGCCCATGAGGACGGTGGCTTTGCTGCCGTGAATGAGCGTTCCGCCATCCGGGAAGGTGCGCGCGGCATCGAGTTCTGGCGGGCGTTTCAGGGCGTGGTCGGTGCCGTGATACCAATGCAGTTTGAACTCACTGCGTGTCGCGCTGGCGGGAAAGGTGTAGGTGATTTTGACCCGGGCTGGGAAGGAGAGTCTGCTGGGGCCTGAGGATTCGATCTCGACGCGGCTGGGGCAGTCGAGACCCCACACGTGATACGGTGCGTCCATGTTGTGGCAGGCCCAGTCGCCGAGCGTGCCGTTGCCAAACTCAAACCACCCGCGCCATTGTGCGGGCAGATACTTGGAGCTGTAAGGCACGCTGGCGGCGGGGCCGAGCCATTGATTCCAATCAAGACCGGCGGGCACGGGCTCTTCTGCGGGGCGTGCATCGGGGTAGCTCCAGATCGGGCCCGCCCAGCAGTGGGCTTCGTTGACATTTCCGAGCACGCCGGCTTTCACCCACTCTTCGAGCACGAGGATGCCGCCGCCGGAGTGGCCTTGATTGCCCATCTGGCAGGCGAGCTTTGTCTGCTGTTCCAGTGCCATCAAATCTCGTGCCTCGGTGATGTTGTGTGTCAGCGGCTTTTCGAGGTACACTGGCTTTCCGGCCTGCATGCAGGTCTTGGCGGTGAAGTGATGCGTGTGGTCCGGTGTGGAGATGATAATGCCGTCGATGGTCTTGCCGTGCTGATCGAGCATCTTGCGGAAGTCGGATACAAAGGGCACTGCGGGGTTGGCTTTGCGTGCTTCGGTGGCCCGGGCTTCATCTACATCCGCAAAGGCGGCGAAGTTCACGCTGTCGTTGTTTTGCAGGCTTTGCACGGCGTGCCAGCCTTTGCCACCGGCTCCGACGAAGGCGATGCTGAGCTTTTCATTGGCTCCGAAGACAGAACGCGGGAGGATTTGCACACCGGCGAAGGCCGCGGCGGTTTTGCTGAGGAAGTGACGGCGGTTGGTCATGGAGTGGGTGCGTTGATTGAGCGGCTGGTGCCCGAGGTTTCGTAAATGCGTGGGATTGAGACGGGCCAAGGGGGTGGCATTTTTCACCTGAGATTGATCGTTCGCTTATGGGCCAAGTCCTTGTTGCAGCCTGAAATCAGGACGCCTCCATCTACAAGGAGGGTGCAACGTACTTCAGGCGGCTTTTGCGCCGAAGAAGCGGCGCCAGCTGAGGGCGAAGCCGGTGTGGCCGAGTCTGCGATGAGGAGGTGGGATCAGAGGTGGATTTTCCGGAACATTGGGGGGAGGTGAGAGGGGACGGGATGGACAGAGAACGTGGCGATAGGCTGCCAATAAACCGTGAGGTTCATGAGGTTTTGCGCAGGGAGGCGGAAATGGGATGTTTCAGGCATCCGCAGTTGATGCATGGAAGCTATGCGCTGGGTGGCGGCGGAGATTTGTGCCACCGCTACGCGGTTCCACGGATTTGAAACTGACGCGTATGATCGAACCGTGGGTTGGCACCCACGGCTACGATTGTGTCACCGCTACGCGGTTCAGAATGGCGGTGGAAGTTTTTGCGAACCGAGCGGCGAGCGCTCCATCGATTTGGGAGTGAGTCTCGGAAGCTGCTCTGTTGGAGTTGTTCCCGAATTGCGGGACTGCACTTCAGACTGCACTTCACGTGGGTTGTGTGTGTTGGCGAGCTGGGGTTTCTTAGCATCCGGAGGTTGCTGCGGGAAACGGTCCGGCGCTGGGAGGCTGTGCGTTGTGGACGTCGCCATGCGCTGATGGACGGGCGGGCTGTCGCCACACTCATCCTACGGGCGGGCTGTTGTCATCCACCCATTTCACGACCGAGCATGTGGCGCGAGATGGGTAACTTTTTGATTCGGGAACAAGGCTGTTATTTGACCTGTTCGAGTTTAAGATTGTCGAGGAAGAAGGCGGTTTTGGTGGTGCCGAGGGCGCTGAAGAGGAGGTAGCTGGCGGAGGTCCAGGCGGGCTTGCACTTCAGGTCGGGGTAGGAGTGTTTCGTGCCGTCTTGACGGGTGATGGCGAGGGACCATTTGCTGGAGGCGGTGGTGGCGGTGAGGGAGACGCGGAACCATTCGCCGGCGGGGATGGTGGTTAGCTGCACTTTGCCGTCGGTGCTGGCGGTGAGCTGGCCTTTCTGCCAGCGGAGGTAGGGGCCGTTGCCGAAGTCGCCGCCTTTGCCGCGGATCTCGAAGAACCAATCGGCTCCGGGTTGGGCCATGACATCGAACTCGATGTGGAAGGTGCCGGTGTCCCAGGTGGTGGGGTAGATGTCGAAGATGGGATCGTAGCTGTGCTTGAGGTCGGGGGCGTCTTGGATTTTGAGGGAACGGCCGGAAGGGAAGGCTGGGGAGTTGACGGTGGTTGACGGTGGTTGACGATTGTTGACGGTGGTTGTTCCAGAGCCGGAAGATGGAGGGAGGGGGGAGGAGGTTTCGTCGGTGGTGGCGATGGATTCTCCTTTGTTTTCGTGGGTGTATTTGGCACCGCGAATGCCGAGGGTGCCGAGGCCGGCGTGTTCGAAGTCTTGATTGATCTTGTATGCGGGGGCTGGCCAAGGTTTGGCGTCGGTGTCCCAGGTGGGGTAGGTGTGGCCCTTCTCGGCGAGGGTGCGCCATGAGGGGTCGGTTTTGCGCACGCCTGCGAGGGTGAGGTCCCAGGGCTTGAAGCCGATTTTTGCGGCGGGGGAGTTGGGCTTGAGGCGGAAGTCGCGCTTGGCGATGTCTTCGAAGAGGGGATCGGCAAAGAGGCTGTCTTTGTCGCGGCCCATCTTGCGCCATTCGTCCCAGGTGAAGTTTGTTTTGGTGAGGGTGGCGGGGACTTTGCCGTCGGTGGGCCAGTAGAGGTTTTTGCGGAAGACGAGGCTGTCTTTGGGATCGCCGCGTTCGGGTTTGTCGAAGAACTTCCAGTTCCATTCGCCGCCATCGAGGAGTGGGGATGCGGGGTCCCAGACGACGATGTTGTTGGTGTAGCGGAAGCGGAGGCGGGCTTCGTTGCGGGAGGCCTGAATTTGAGCGGTGTGGCCGAAGGCGAAGATGTTGTTTCGGACGGTGTTGAAGTAGCCGTAGTGCTGATGGAATCCGGCGTTCCAGGTGTCGTGCACGAGGTTGTTTTCCATGAGGGTGTCGGCGCTGCCTTCGTCGTTGTAGAGGCCCCAGCCGCCGTAGCGATGGCTGGCGACGTGGTGGACGTGATTGCCACGGATGATGGTGCCGGGCGAGGTGCCGAGGCCGTAGTAGCCGCCCATGTCGCTGAGGTAGGCCCAGCCGAGGTGGTGGATGTGATTGTTTTCGACGAGGGTCTCGCGTGAGGCGGTGTCGCCGTAGCCCCAGTTCCATCCGGCGCTGATGCCGGTGTAGTAGAGGTCTGCGATGTCGCAGTGGCGGACGGTGCAGTGCTGGGTGTGGGTGAAGACGACGCCGCAGGCGCTGGGGTGAAGGCGACCGCCGTGGTGGATGATGGTGTCGTCGATGGTGATGTGATGATTGACGCGTTCGTCGGCGGGGCGTGCGGTTTCGCCGACGTAGACGCCGCCGCCGCCGAGGTCATGCAGGTGGCAGTGGGTGATGGTGGAAGCGGAGCAGCCGTTCTTAAACCAGATGGCGTGGAGGCCGGTGTGGGCGATCTCGCAGTGGGTGAAATCGATGCCGATGCTGTCTTCGATTTCGATGCTGCCCTGCGTGGTCATGGCGGCTTGCATGTCTTGCAGGCCTTCGGCGGGGTAGAGGTGCTGGCTGTGCTGGAAGGAGATGCCTTCGAAGTGGACATCGGTTGCGGCTTTGATGACGAGGAATTTGTCGATGATGGGGGCGATGACTTCGGCCTTGGTCATGTCTTCGCCGGGGAGGGGGAGGTAGAGGACTTCGCCTTTGGTTTGATCGAGGAACCATTCGCCGGGGGCATCGAGGGCGGCGCGGAAGTTTTCGACCCACCAGCGTTGGTCGGGCTCGAACTCGACGAAGGGGTAGCGGGAGCGGCCTTTGATGCGGAGGGCGAGGACTTCGTCGTTCATGTCCTTGATGCGGCACTGGGCGACGGCCCAGGCGTGGGTGACGGTGAGGAGGACGGAATCGCGCTCGGTGGGTGGGATGGATTTGAGGACGTCGTACTGCTCTTTGGCGATGGAGAAGGCGTGGAAGTTCATGTTCTCCTTGAGGTCTGGGAACACGCCTGCGCCGACGGCTTCGGTGATGTGGTAGTAGCCTTTGTTGGGGGAGCGGGCGAGGGTGGCGCGGCGGCCATTGATCCAGAGCTGCTCGAACTTCCAGGCTTTGTCGGGAAGGGGGGCTTTCCAGAGGCCGGCGTCGGTTTTTTGCCAGCCGGTGATGGGCTTGCCGGCGGTGAAGGTGGCGTTGGTGCCGACCCAGGTGACTTGGGAGTCGTCTTTGCCGAGGGTGAGGGTTTCGGTGACTGCGTAGGTGCCGGGGGCTACGATGATGCGTGCGGGCTTGGGGGCGGTGCGGGCGGCGTCACGCGCGGCGAGAGGCGTGGAGATGGGGCCGGTGGGGGAGAGGTGGATGTCTGCGGCAAAGGACAGGGATGCTGCGGGCAGTAAAAGGGCGAGGGTTTTGAACAGCATGGAAAGAGACTGGTGGGATGAAGGAGTCACTCCCTTCATGGCCCAGCAGTCTCTTCCAGACAAGTCTTTGGCGCAGCCTCTGGCTGGTGCCGGATTAGTGCATCATCTGGCGCACCGTGGAGGCCACTGGATAGATCCAGACGATTTCATCGCGGCTCAAGGTGACGGGCGGATACAAGGGGTTCAGACTGGAGAGAACGATGGAGTGGCCGTGATCTGTGGTGCTGAAGATGCGGAAGAGAACGTCTCCGCCGAGGCTGTCGCTGAGGCGTGCGATGACGCGGTTGCCGGTGTGGGGGAGGCTGTTGGGATAGAGGATGGCGAGTTCGCCATCCTGGTGCTGCGGCAGCATGGCATCTCCCGCGAGACGCATGGCGAAGGCATCGGGGTCACTCACGCTGAAGGCAAAGTGTTCGGCGGCGGCGAAGACGGCCTGCGCAGGACCTGTGAGATCGCGAGCGGCGGAGATGGTGAGCACGGGCAGGGGGGCGATGCGCGGTGTCCAGGGTGCTGGAGCGGCAGGAGTCGAATGCACCGGAGTGTGTGCCACAGCTGGGGCGGGTGCTGGCTGTGGTGCTGGGGTGGCAGCACTGGTGCTTTCATGCACTGTCGCAGTGGCGGCGGCTGATTCGTTGCGAATGTCGGCTTCGAGTTTCTCGATCAGCTTGATGACGGGGAGTGAGGCATGGGCGCCATTTTCGATTTTGGTCACGTACTGGCGGGAGACGCCGAGGCGCTGGGCGAGTTTCGGACGGGTGACCCCCATTTTTTCGCGCAGGGCGGCGACGCGCAGGGCGAAGGCATTTTTTTCGCGGATGACGGGCTTCTCTGCGACGGTGGGGGCAACTGGTGCGGGTGTTTCCTCCTGATGCGCCAGGCGGTCCAAGGCTTCGATGGCTGCGGGTGGGAGGCCTGCCATTTCGGTGGGGGCAGTGGTGGTGTCAGGCTGTGGCATGTGCATGGCGAGCTGTTTGAGATTGGCGGCAGCTTCGAGTTTTTCGATTAATTGGAATACGGGTCTGGAGGGAGCCTGGCGGCCTTTCTCCAAGACGGTGACATAACTGCGGCCGACGCCGAGCCAGTGGGCGAGTTCGGGTTTTGAGACGCGGAGCTTTTGACGCAGCGAGAGGCAGCGTGCGGGGAAGCCGACAAGTTTTTCTTCAGAGACTGGGGAGTGTGGCATAACAGGTGAAGGTGAGGCCGCTGGATATGGCGGCGTATTTGACGGACATGCACCGAGGGGATTTGGCGCAGCAGACTCCTATGCATTATCTGCGCCAAAAACGTGTCTGGTGATCGCCACGGGGGTAAAAAGGATAAAAGTACCAGACACCGGCACAATGGGCCGGCGCTTTTCGCGCCGAGTCTCTTTTTGTGCGAGGTTAGGAAAGCGAGAGCTGGTGATTTTACTCGCTGTTCGGGTGCGTATCGGTAACAGTTCGCCGCGTTTTTCATGTCCCAAGAATCATCAGCCCAGCATCAACCGCCGTTTGACGTCCCGAGCGTCGAGGAGATGGCTGCCTTGCTGCCGCAGTATGCGTTTGAAAAACTCGCGGCTTTCGGTGGCATGGGGGCGGTGTACCGGGGACGGCAGGTGAGCCTGGACCGGCCGGTGGCGATTAAAATTTTGCCGCCGGAATTTGGCAGGCAGGAGGACTTTGCGGATCGATTTAAATCCGAGGCGCGAGCGATGGCGAAGCTGAACCACACGCACATCGTGGGGGTGTATGACTTTGGCATCACCACGGAGGGGCATTTGTACCTGGTGATGGAATGGGTGGAGGGGCAGACACTGCACACACTGATTCAAAACGGCAGCATTCCGGTGCGCAAAGCGGCGAGCCTGGCGATGCAGCTGTGTGATGCGCTGGCGTTTGCGCATCATCACAAAATTTTGCATCGCGACATCAAGCCGGGCAACATCATGATCAGCGAGGATGATCAGGTGAAGGTGGCTGACTTCGGGCTCGCACGGCCGATCACGGGGGAGGCTGAGGAGAATCCTTTTGGTACGCCGGACTACGCAGCGCCGGAAATTTTGGGCAAGGGCGCGGTGGACCAGCGGGCGGATATTTTTGCGGCAGGGGTGGTCTTGTACGAGATGCTGACGGGGCGTGTGCCGCAGCAGCCACGGCGTTCGGTGCAGGAGTTTGCGCCATTGTCACCGCGCTGGGATGAACTGATCGACCGGGCGACGCATGCTGATCCTGCGAAGCGCTTTCAGGACGTGGGCGAATTCCGCGCGCACATTGCGATGCTGATCAACCAGTCGGCACAGGCTGTGGGTGTGGTGGCGGTGAGTGAGGATGAGTCGAAGACCGTGGGGGCATTCAAGCCGCTGAATCTTGTGTTGATCGCGGCTGGAGTGATCGTCATCGGCATTGTTCTCAGCATGATGTTCAAAGCGGAGCCGGTGCCGGAGGTGGCGCTGACGCAAGATACTTCGACCTTGCCTCCCCAAGCTGATAAACCTGAGCAGGAGTCTGAGGAGAAGAAGGTGAAGGAGCCTGTCGTGGTGGTGCCCGTTGTGGAACCGGAGGTGAAACCACCTGAAGCTGCACCACCGGCGGAGAAGATGGTCGCTGTGGTGCCGGTTCCGGTGCCCGAGCCTGTGCCTGCTGTGGTGCCTGCTATGGTGCCACGGCCTGCGCCAGCGGAGATGGCCGTTGTTGTGCCGGTGAAACCGCCGCCGCCGGAAACGCCGCTGGAGGCGATTTTGCGGCTGGAAGAACGTGATCCTGAACTGGCGCAGCTGGTCACTGAGTTTGGCACTGATTGGCTGGCCAATACGGAGATCGATGCTGCATCTGAAATGCAGAGCCTGGCTGACAAATACATCCCGGCGCTGCAACGGGGTCTGAGCAGCGTGGTGCTGCAGCAGCGAGATTTTGTTCTGAGCGAAATCTCCCACATTGCGAATCATGAGCCGCTGAGTGAACCGGATCTGCTGTGGCCGGAAGTGCTCAAGACGCTGCGCAAAGCGTACGACGCCCAGAGCGAGGCGATTCAAGGCCGTGCACGCATGGCCGCGCAGAAAATGCGTTCGGCACAGTGCGAGGTTGTTTTGGAGATGGCGAGTGTACGTGCCGCAGCAGGCAAGGCTGAGGCCGCGAAACGTGCGGAGGTCGTGGCTGCGGAGCTGGCAAAGCTCAAGACGGCGCCGTCGCTGAAAGCCCTGAAACGAAATGTGGCTGGATCGATGGGTGTGGGCAGTGCGCGGGCCAGCGAGCCTGTTCGTTGAACAGCCATTGCAGGATGGCACGGCTAAGGTTTTTCCTAGCGATGTGAGGGGTGGGCGGGTATCCATCCGGCATGCCCGAAGAATCCACTCCCGACGAGCAGCCTACGTTTGATGTGCCGAGCCTTGAGGCGATGAACGCGTACTTGCCGCAGTTTAAGTTTGAAAAATTGGCGGCATGCGGTGGCATGGGGGCGGTGTACAAGGCTTATCAGGAGAGCCTGGACCGGCGGGTGGCGGTGAAGATTTTGCCGCCGGAGTTTGGGGCGGAGAAGGAGTTTACGGACCGGTTCAGGATTGAGGCCCGTGCGATGGCGAAGCTGAACCATACCAACATTGTGGGTGTGTATGACTTCGGCCTCACGGCCGGAGGGCACCTGTATCTGGTGATGGAATGGATCGAAGGGCGGTCGCTGCACGATCTGATTCACAAGGGGAGTCTTTCTCTGCGGAAGGCGACGAATCTGGCGATGCAGCTGTGTGAGGCGCTGACTTTTGCGCATGAGCACCAGATCATTCATCGCGACATCAAGCCTGGCAATATCATGGTCAATGACAGCGACCATGTGAAGGTGGCGGACTTTGGACTGGCGCGACCAGTCTCCGACGAAGCGGAGCAGGAGAACCCCTTTGGTACGCCGGATTATGCCGCGCCGGAGATTCGTGGTGGCAGCGTGGTGGACCACCGGGTGGATATTTATGCCACGGGTGTGGTGCTCTATGAAATGCTGACCGGGACGATTCCGGGGGAGCCGCGGCGGTCGGTCACGGAGTTTGCCAAAATCGCAACGCGGTGGGACAGCATCATCGCCAAAGCCATAGACCCTGATCCGGAGAAGCGGTATCAGGATGCGGGTGAACTGCGTGCGCACATCAATGTGGCGATGAAGCAGACTGCGGAGCCTGGAGAGGATCCGGGCAATGTCATGGCGGTAGATCTAGGCATAGGCATGGGAGCAGGCCCGAGAGCAGGCATGGGTACGGGTTTGGGTGCGGGCTTGCGTTTGGGTGGAGGCTCGGGTGCGGGTGCGCCGGTTGCACGTGCGCCGGGTCCACCCATTGTACGCCCAGCGGGTGCACCGGGCGTGCGCGCGCCGGCTGTGGTGGAGAAGAGGAAAGCTGGTCCGCCACAAAAGCCGGCTGTTCGAATGACGCCGCAGCAGCAACAGCTCGTGCTGGTGGTGGGAGTGGTTGCTGTTGTGTTAGTTGGTTTGCTGGCGCTGATCTGGCCCTCTTCCAAGGGCGGCACCGCAAGTGCCAGTGCCGCCGCCACGTCGGATGAAATTCATGAGGTGATGCAAAAGCTGGAGCAGAATGATGCCGAGCTGGCGAGGCTGGTGAACTCGTTTGCCCAAGACTGGGCGGCCACGGGAGCGGATAAAGCCCCGGCCTCGCCGGTGGCTGAGAAACTGCGCAAGGCGCAGCATGCGGCGGTGGCGGCCAAGGTGAGGGACCGCATGGAGGCTGCGCGGCGTGCTGAGATTGTGGCTGCGGAGTTGGCGAAACTGAGTGGTGCGCCGTCGTTGAAGGTGCTCAAGCAGGCGGCGGAAAGATAAAAAAGCCGCCACCCGTTTCCAGGTGGCGGCGTGGTTTTGAGCGGGGGTTATTCGGCTTTGCAGCAGTCTTTGCCACAGGCCTTGCCCTTGTCTTTGCAGCAGGCGGCGCAGTTGTCCTTGCAGCACTTTTCACAGGCCTTGCCGGCGGCAAGAGCGGTGCTGGAGAGGGTGGCGACGGAGGCTGCGGCGATGAGCATGAGGATGGTTTTCATAGTATTGGATGTGTTGTGTTTTGAAGTGCCTGCTTGAAGTGCGGCATGCAGCGCAGGCGTGCGCATGCCGGTGTGCCATGGAGTGGCGTTTGAACTGGCGGTGAGGCCAGACGACCGGGCAGCCGGTCTAAGTGGCGGCGCCATTGGCGGCCGCATGGATTCGAGTCATTGCCCGGAGCGTCTGGCTTCCAGACGCGTGGCGCGTGGCTTCAAATCAAGAGGGCGCAATGCCGCGTGTAGAGCGGCGGAGCGTGCAAGGGCGGCCCGTGGTCGTGACGGGGCGCGTGATTCGCGAAAGCCGCTGGGGAGAGGCTGGGAAGCGAAAGGGTGGACCAAGCGGGTTCTGCCAGCAGCTTCAGGGCGGGTGCTGGGGCGTTGACGAAGGTGGCGGCGAGATCGCGTGCGGTTTCGTGTTTGGCGCAGGGGCAGTTTGGTTCCTGAGAATGAGCAGGCGTCTGATCAGAGGCGGTATGCTGTTTGAGTGCGCAGCAACTGGCAGTCTCTTCCTGCTGGGGAGCCACGATGCAGCACCAGCACATCGGCAGGCCGATGCAGAGGGTGAGGATCAGGGCTGTGAGGCGGGAAAGCATATGAAAGGTCTGATGCTAGTACGTTAACTTTTATTCAAAGGTTGCAAGCAACTACTGTGCCGCCAGAACCGGGAGGAAGAGGAGGATGGCAAGGCATCTTGAGTGGGACTGATGGTGTCAGGGGATGAGTTTGGTAGAGGTGGGCTTCGGCGGGGACGTAGAATCGAGGACGAGTTCGAGTAGGAGGACGAGGACGAGGACGAGGACGAATGAGGAACCGAAAAAAACGCCGCGCGGTTTCCCGGGCGGCGTTTTGTTTTGTGACTGATGCTTGAGCTTTTAGCGGAAGCTTTTGGCGAAGTCGTCGGAGGTGGCTTTGGCGACGACTTTGGTTTTTTGGAAGGTGGATTGTTCGCCTTTTTCCTTGAGGATGGTTTCGTAGTCGGCGGAGGACATGGGGAGTTCGATGGTTTTGTCCTGCCAGGTGGAGAGGAGGATGGCGTTGGCGAGTTCGACGCTGTGAAGGCCTTCGGCGGCGGGGGAGAGGAGTTTCTCGCCTTTGAGGATGGCGTTGGTGAAGTTTTGGAGGATCTCGATGTGCTGGCCACCGGCTTGATCGACGTGGATGTCCATGTGCCAGCTTTCGGGCATGGCGAAGGCGGCTTCGGCTTCCATGCAGAATTTGCTCATGGGCTGGCGGTTGCGCTGGAAGTGGATGCGGGTGCCGTCGGTGACGGTGAGGCGGCCCTGTTCGGCGGAGATTTCGAGCTTGTTGATGCCGGGGGCTTCGCCGGTGCTGGTGACGAAGGTGGCGGTGGTGCCGTTGTCATACTGCATGACGGCGGTGACATCGTCTTCGACTTCGATTTCATGGAAACGGCCGAACTGGCAGAAGCCGCGCACTTTTTGTGGCATGCCGAAGAGCCACTGGAAGAGGTCGAGATTGTGGGGGCACTGATTCATGAGGACGCCGCCGCCTTCGCCTTTCCAGGTGCCGCGCCAGCCGCCGGTGGCGTAGTAGTAGTTGGTGCGGAACCAGTTGGTGACTTCCCAGTGCACGCGGCGGACGGCGCCGATTTCGCCGCTGTCGATGAGGTCTTTGACCTTCTTGAAGCAGGCGTTGGTGCGCATGTTGAACATGGCGGCGAAGATTTTATTCTTGTCGGTATGGGCGGCGATGAGGCGCTCGCAGTCGGCTTTGTGGACGGAGATGGGCTTTTCCACGAGGACGTGGAGGCCAGCCTGGAGGGCGGCGATGCCGATGGTGGTGTGGCTGAAGTGAGGGGTGCAGATGAGAATGGCGTCGATGTGACCGCTGCGCATCATGAGGTTGACATCGGTGAAGGCTTTTTCGCCTTCGATGAGGTTCGGCAGGGTGCCGACGCTCTCGCACAGGGCGGTGACGCGCAGGCCGGGAATCTTGCCTGCGCGAATGTTTGCAAGGTGTGCCTTGCCCATGTTTCCAAGTCCAACGATGCCAATTCTGACGGTATCCATGGTACGAAACTAGCGGGGCAGGCGGGACGGTCAAGCGACTCAACAGTTGCGCTTTCCCTCCCCTGCCTGCATTTTACATGCATGCGCTCCCCCCGCCGTCTCCGAGACCTGCTCATCCCAGCCATGGGATGTCTGGCGGCGCTGGTCAGCACCACTCTCATGGCAGACGACCTCCGCATTGGCATCATTGGCCTCGATACTTCGCATTCGGAGCAGTTCACGCTGCGGCTGAACGATCCCGCGAATCCCAACCATATTCCCGGAGCGCGGGTGGTGGTGGCCTTTCCCGGGGGGAGTCCTGACATTGAAGAGAGCAAGGCGCGCATCGACGGTTTCACCGCGACGGTGCGGGACAAGTTTGGAGTGCGCATCGTCGAGAGTGTGGAGGAGGCCTGCAAAGATGTGGATGCGGTGCTGCTGCTGAGCCTGGAAGGCCGGCCGCGCCTGGAGCAGATGAGAAAGATCATTGCCGCTGGGAAACCGGTCTTCATGGACAAGCCGGTGGCGGCATCTCTCAAGGATGTGGTGGAAATTTACAAGCTGGCTGTGTCGGCGCAGGTTCCTGTGTTCAGCGCCTCTGCGGTGCGCTGGTATCCTGGTGTGCTGGAAGTCGCCAATGCTGAGCCGACTCCGGCGCGGAGTGTCATTTCCTACGGTCCGGCGCATGTGCTGCCATTTCACCCCGACTTGTTTTTTTATGGCATTCACCCGACGGAGGCGCTCTTTACCGTGATGGGGTCAGGCTGTGTTTCCGTCATCCGCACCACGACGACGTCCGAATCCATCGTCACGGGGCTGTGGTCTGAGGGGCGCACGGGCACGCTGCTGGCCATTCATGAAGGCGCGATGAGCTACAAGTTGATCCGTTTTGGTGACAAGCAGATCACGGAGCAGAAGTCGGAGGGGGATTACACGCCGATGCTGCGTGAGATCGTCAAATTTTTCCAGACGAAGCAGGCACCGGTGTCGCCGAAGCAGACGCTGGAGATTTACGCCTTCATGGCAGCGGCCGAGGAGAGCAAGCACCGCGATGGGGTGAGAGTCACGCTGCGTGAGGTGATGGTGAAAGCGGGTGCGCCTGAGGCGTGGCTGCCGGAGGATGGGAAGGCGAAACCGGAGGTGCCGAAATCGGTGCCGAAGGGGCTGCCGAAGCCGGGGGCTTCGTGAGATTTGGTCCGTGGGAGTGGCGTCTCATTTGAAGGACCGAAAGGACAAAAGGGACGGAAATGACCGAATGGACCGAATGGACCGAATGGACGGAGAGGATACGCTACTCCATGACGACGTGATGTTTTGGTGATGTCCATGCGCCATCCTTGAAACCCTCACTCGGCGTTCTGGACTTGCTCGCGGATTTTTTCGAGTTCGGTTTTGGCGGTGACGACGTGGTGGGCGATTTCGGCGTTGTTGCACTTGGAGCCCATGGTGTTGAACTCGCGGAAGAATTCTTGGAGGAGGAAATCCAGGCTGCGGCCGGCGGGGGTGCTGCTGGCGAGGTAGGAGCGGAACTGCTGCACGTGGCTGGCGGCGCGGGTGAGTTCTTCGGAGATGTCGGTACGGTCCGCGAAGAGGGCGATTTCTTTGACGAGGCGTTCGTCATCCAAAGGGAGGGGGAGGCCGGCGTCTTCGAGGCGCTGGCGCAGGACTTTGCGCTGGTGCTCGGGTACGGTGGCGGCTTTGGCGCGGATGGATTCGAGCAGGGATTCGATGGCGGCGAGCCGTGATTCGATGTCGCTGCGGAGGCTGGCGCCTTCCGTGCTGCGCATGGTGTTCAATTGCTTCAGGGCACCGGCCAGCGCCTCCTGGATGGAGGGCCAGGCGTCTTCGGTGATGGTCTCTGTCTGTGCCTGGGTGATGACGCCGGGCATGCGGGTGATGTCGGTGAGGGAGATGTCCGAGGGGATGTTGAGCTTTAGCGCCAGGGCGCTCATGGCTTGAAAATATTGCTCAGCCAGGACTTGATCGATGTGGATGGCGTCGGTGGCTGCTGCTGCGGATTCCTTGCGGACGGCGACGTTGACACGGCCCCGTGAAACGGCGGCGGAAACCTCGGTGCGGACGGCGTTTTCCAGTTCGGAAAGTTCGCGGGGGAGATTGACCGCGACTTCGAGCTGCTTGCGGTTCACGGAGCTGCATTCCACGCTCCACGTCACGCCGGAGCGCTGTGCTTCACCCCGGCCAAATCCTGTCATGCTTTTCATAGCCATCAGATGGAGCGAGATTTGACTTTGGTAAAGCTTTGGATGCGGTGGCTGCCGGGGGGGATGCATGAAGCGGGCAACGAGAGCGGCGTGTCCTCACCGAAGGACGGAAAGGACGGAAAGGATACCGTCTTCCATGATGGCTGGAGGTTTTACTGTGGTTCGTGGGTAAACCCTGGCGGCTGCACATTCGGCGCGATTCCAATTTGCATCCCCCCGGGTGCTCCCTAGTCTCGCCCTCCCTATGGCAAAAGCGGCACTCGGCAAAGGACTCGGCGCACTCATTTCGGCATCCTCATCGGTGTCGGGAGTGTCGCGTCTGCCTGCGCTCGCCCAACCAGCACCGGGAGATGTGGTGAATCGGGTGACGCTGGACCAGATCGTCCCGAGCCCGCTGCAGCCGCGTAAGGAATTCCAGCCTGAGATGCTCACGGAGCTGATGGAGTCCATCCGCGAGCACGGCATCATCCAGCCGCTGATCGTGCGCCGGGTGAACGGCAAGCTGGAACTGATCGCGGGTGAGCGGCGCTTCCGTGCCTCACGTGAGCTGGGTCTCAAGGAAGTTCCCGTCATTGTACGTGAAGCCAGCGACAAGGACGTGCTGGAGATGGCGCTGATCGAAAACCTGCAGCGCGAAGGGTTGAACCCGATCGAGGAGGCGCAGGCCTACTCGCGCCTGGCGAAGGATTTCCAGATGCGCCAGGAAGACATCGCGCAGCGTGTGGGCAAGAACCGCGCGACGGTGGCCAACACGATGCGTCTGCTGGAACTGCCGGTGGGCATCCGCGACATGCTGATCGCGACGAAAATTTCAACGGGTCATGCCAAGGTGCTGCTGATGCTCAAGCAGCATGAGGAGCAGGAACGTCTGGCGCAGCAGATCGTGGCGAAGAGCCTGACGGTGCGTGCCACGGAAAAAGCGGTGGATGCGATCCTGCACCCGCCGCCGCCGCCCAAGCCGAAGCCTACTGAGACGGACCTGATCCGTGCGATTGAGGCGGTGGAGCAGAAGCTCATTCAGCATCTGACGACGAATGTCAGCATCCATCACTCCGAGAAAAAAGGACGTATTGAGATCGACTACTACGGTGTGGAAGATTTGAACCGCATCCTCAGTGTGATCGGGGTCAAAGAAGAGGCCTTTGTGGAGGAGTAGCAGGCGCTGCGCGCCAATGATGAAATCCGAATGACGAATGACGAAACAAGCGTGCGTTCTAAGATGATGACATTCCTCGTGCGTCAAACGTCCTTGCTTGTTTTGGCCTTCATGTTTCTGGGCTGCAAGCCAGCCGAGTCAAAAACGGACTCTGCCGATGTGCGCGAATTTCTGACGCATTACTTTGCCACCTGGTCGGCCAAGGACATGGATGGGTACGGGGCGTGCTTTCACGAGCAGGCGCGCATTACTTTCGTGCATCAGGGCGTGCCGCAAAGCCAGGGGCTGACGGACTTCCTGCATGGGCAGAAACTGAGCCACGCCAGCACCACTGTGGCGATGACCGAGGTGCCCACGGACATGAAAATTCTCAGCGACGCCCGGACCGCCCAGGCCAGTGTGCGCTGGAAGCTCACGAAGGGAGCCGAGATCACGCTCGGCACCGATTGTTTCACGCTCATCAAAACATCCACCGGGTGGAAGATCATGAGCCTCGTCTTTTACAACGACTGACCGCCAACCGCGCCCAAAGCCCATGTCACGCACTCCCGCCAAGTCTTCTGTGCCTTCTGTTGTGGAAGACGCCTCTGCCCGCAAAACGCGCTTGTTCCTCGGCCTCGTATGCTTTTTTGCGGGAGCAGCGATCATGGTCGTCGAGATCAGCGCTTTCCGGCTGCTGGCGCCTTATTTTGGCAACACGATCTACACTTCCACGGCGCTCATCGGGGTGATTTTGGTGGCCTTTAGTGTGGGTGGATATCTGGGGGGGCACCTGGCGGATCGCAAGCCGGCGTTGGATTTGATTGGCTGGCTGCTGGCGGGCGCGGCGGTGCTGACGCTCTTCATTCCAGCGCTGCACATGGTCTTCAGCCTGTCTTTGAGCACTTTCGGCGTCATCAGCGGACCGCTCTTGATCTCGCTCGTGCTGTTTGCGCTGCCGGGTGTGCTGCTGGGGGCGGTTTCACCTGCCTCAGTGCGTTTTTACAGCCTCACGCAGAAGGACACGCACGTGGGCGCGGCTGCGGGGACGATCAGCATGCTGGGCTCGCTGGGGAGCTTTGTCGGCACCTTTGTGTCGGGGTTCTTCCTGCTTTCGACTTTTGGCGTGCGCGGTATTTTTGTGGGGGCTGGTGCGGTGCTGCTGCTGCTTTCCGTGGCCTCGTTCATCATGGCGCGCAATGCCGCGAAGGCGCAGGTGCTTATTGCCGGGCTGATCGCTGGAGTGATTGGCTGGACATCTGAGAAGCCGCCGCTCATTGGATTGATCCATGAGCGGGAGTCAGTTTATCATCACATCAGCGTGTTTGAGGAAGGCGAGGCACCGAACAGGCACCGCCTGCTGGCGCTGGATTCCACGCAGGAGGGCGGCATGAATCCTGACACGGGCGAGCTCATCTTGCCTTATCAGGAGTACTGGAAGCTGGCGCTGCTGCGTGAGCCTGCCGAGGTGAGCAGCGCGCTCTTCATCGGTGCGGGGGCGTTTGGCATGCCGGAGAATGTGTCGCGGGATTTTCCGAAGGCTGCGGTGGATGTCGTGGAGATCGACCCGCAGGTGATCGAAGTGGGGCGCAAGTTTTTCAAACTCGACGAGCATCCGCGGGTGAACGCGCATGCGGCTGATGCACGGCGGTTTCTGCGCCTCGCTGGCGAGCGCAAATGGGATCTCATTTTTGGCGACGCCTACAATGGCCGGCATGCGATTCCATCCCACCTGGCGACGCGCGAGTTTTTTCAACTGGTGGCCGATCATCTGGAACCGCGGGGTGTTTATGTGATGAACATCATTGCCGCAGTGAGCGGCTCCAAGGCGGAACTCACCGCTGGCATGGTCGCCACGCTGCGCCAGGTGTTCCCCTCAGTGGAAGTCTTTGGCGTGGACTATCGACGTGAAGAACCGCAGAACGTCATTCTGCTTTGCTCCCGCGAAAATGTGCGGACGTTCATTCAGGATCGTTACGTGATGCCGGGTTCGTGGCAGGAAAAGCTGATTCGTACGCTGGTTCCTGCTGGAACGGTGCCGCGTTCTGAAGTGGTTTTTACTGACAACTTCAATCCCGTGGATGCCATCATCGCACGGGGGTTGCTGGAGTGAGGGATTAGCCGGTGCCTTCGTGCTCGTTGCGCATGGCGAGTTGGATGCATCAAGATGCCGGATACAGTCGGGGGCAGGAGACCCCGACACCTTGGCTTAGCGGCTTTCCAAGGGTTTCGCGGCAGGCGCGAGAGAGGGGGCGACAAAGGCATCGAAGACGAGGACGCCTTTGAGGGAGTCCACGGCGCGTTCGAGCTGCTTGTCGCCGAGGCTGGCGAGTTCGAGTGCGGCTGCTTCACCGGTGCCGTGTGAGGCGCGCCATTTAGCGATGCGAAGTTCTTCTTCGGAGGTGAGGGCGGAGACGATGTTGGGTTCGACTCCGGCTTCGTGGATGGTGCGATGGCTTGGGGTGTAGTACTTCGCTGTGGTCAGGCGCATGGCCGCGCCGTTTTTCATGGGAAGGATGGTCTGTACGCTGCCTTTGCCGAAGCTCGTGGTGCCCACGATGATGGCGCGTTTCAAATCCTGCAGAGCGCCTGCGGTCAGCTCGGAAGCACTGGCGCTGCCCTGATTGATCAGCACGGCGATGGGGTACTTGCGAGGTTCTTTGCCATTGCGTGACGGGGTGCGGAAGGGCGGGGGATTTTGCGAGGCTACGCGGCCCTCGGTGGTGACGACCACGGTGCCTTCGGGGAGGAACTCACCGCATACGGCCACAGAGCTGTCCACCAGACCGCCGGGGTTGTTGCGCAGATCGAGCACGAAGGCCTGCATGCCTTCCTTTTCGAGGGCATCAAGTGCCTTGCTCAGTTCGCGTGGTGTGGGCTGGTTGTACTGTGAGATGCGCGCGTAGCCGATCTTGTAATCTCCGGCCATTTTTGAGGAGAGCAGCATGGGGTCATGCACGGAGGTCTCGGCCAGTGTTTCGTGTTTCACCTTGAACTCCAGGAACTGTTTGGTGCCGGGGCGGCCTACCGTGAGACGCACTTCCTCCCCCGCCTTGCCTTTGAGCAGTTGCATGGCCTCAGCGATGCCCACGGAATCCGTCAGCACGTCATTGATGCGCACGAGTTGATCGCCGGAAAGGATGCCTGCTGCATTGGCGGGGCCGTCTTCGCGGACGGTGATGATGGTCAAAGTGCCCTGGCGCAGGGCGATGGTGATGCCGATGCCTTCTGAGGTGTCGCTCTGCTCACGCTGCATGTCTTCGAAGAGGGACTTGCCCATGTACTCGCAGTGGGGGTCCAGCTTGTGAAGCATGCCTTCGAGCGCGCCCTCCACCAGCTCTGCGTAAGTGATCTTGGACTCATCCACGTAGTTTTGGCGCACCATCTCCATCGCGCGTGTCAGCATCTCGATTTGAGTGTAGGCGTCTTCCGGTGGTGGCTTCGCGAGGGCTGCTGGTGACTTCGGGTCTGCCTTGGGGGCAGGTTTTGCCTCAGCCGGTTTTGTCACGGGCTTGGGGGCTGGAGTCGTCGCGGGTGCCGCTGGGGTGGGGGCAGGGGACGGAGGGGCGGCGTGAAGGCTCACGCTGATGGCCAGAAGGGAAAGGAGTGCGGGGGCGCAACGCATGGCGGCACAGTGAACGAATTCGCCGGGTGCGACAGGGGAAAATTCATCAGGCTGGCGCTGGGCTGCCGACGGTTGATCAACGGTGATTCCGTCACACTCTGTGGTTCTGCATGAATCCGGTCTCCCGACAATCCACTGAGCCAAGCTCATCGGGCTCTTTTGTGAGCTCGTTGATCGGTGATGGCACGCCGCTGATTTTGCTGACGGCGCTGGCCTTGGCGGCCTCGGGCGGCTTTGCGTTGTTTCTCTCCGTCACAGGCGCGTTTCTGCCGCATGACGTTGCCTTTTTAGGCATGCAGCCGGCGGATCTCTGCCGCATCAACGAGTGTCGAATCGTGCATTTCATGATTCATGACCGCTTTTCCTTTGGCGGAGTGCTGATCGCGATCGCGGTGCTGTATGCATGGCTGGCGCTGTTTCCTGTGCGGCAAGGGGAGGCCTGGGCCTGGCGGCTGCTGGCGCTCAGTGGCGTGGTTGGATTCGGCAGCTTCCTGGCTTACGTCGGCTACGGCTATCTGGACAGCTGGCATGGGACGGCCACGCTGCTGCTGCTGCCGATCTTTGTTCTGGGCATGGTTCTGACCCGGAAAAAAGTGACGTACTGGCCGCCGTGGAAGTCCTTCCTGCACTCCACATGGCGGACGAGGACATGGAAGTCTGCCGAGGGCATCGCCAGGCTGTGCCTACTGGGGACAGGTGTGGGGATGATCGGAGCGGGTGCGGTCATCTCGCTGGTGGGAATGACGAGCGTGTTTGTCCCTGAGGACATTCGGTTCATCGGACTGACGGCAGCTCAGCTTGATGCGATCAATCCACGTCTCATCCCCTTGATCGCACACGACCGGGCAGGGTTCGGCGGAGGACTGCTGACAACAGGATTGCTGGTGCTGGGCATTTTATGGCAGGCCAAGCCGGTTCGTTCGATGTGGGAGGCTTTGCTAGTGGCAGGGCTTGCTGGGTTCGGCTGTGCCATCGGAGTCCATTACCCCATAGGCTATGTGGACTGGTCCCACCTAGCTCCAGGGTGGGCGGGGTTGGTGCTTTTTGTGACCGGCATGTGGCTGTCGCGGCCTTTTTTTATGCGTGGGGAAAGATAGGTGAGTGAAATACACGGGCGCAGGCTCGGAGGCCAGCCAGCGGGGCTTTACTACTCCAGCGTGATTCCGGACCAGTAGGCGAACTCCATGCTCCAGCCATTGGCGTGGGCTTCGAGGCGGAGGGTGACTTCCTGGCCGGCGAATTTTGAGAGGTCGATCTCGAGGGTTTTCCAGCGGGGCTTTTCGTGGTCCACGGCGAGCTCTTTGAGGACTTGGCCGTTGACGACGGCCTTGAGGGTCCAGTCGCCACGATCATCGGCGGCGACGGTGGCGGTGAGTTTGGTTTTGTCGGCGTCGATCTTGAGTTTGCGCTCGAAGCTGGCGGGCGTTTTCTTGTCGGGGAAGGGGTGCATGAGGAGCACGTTTTTTCGGCCGTAGTACTCGGCGAGTTTGACGGGGGTGCGTTCGAAGTCGGGGGCGCTGACTTTCCACTCGGGATTCCAGAGGCTGACGCTTTCCCAGTCGATGGCGCGTGAGCTGGGGCCTTTGGGTTTGGCGGGGCTGGTGTCTTCGACGCCTTTGATGAGGAGGTCTTTTTTCTCCTTGGTGAGGGGGCCTTCTTCGGGTGGGGCGAGGATGTACCAGATGAGATCGCGGAAGGCGGTGTCGGGGAGGTTGCCGAAGCCCATGGGCATGAGGCTCTGCTTGGTGTTGGTGAGGGTGGCGACTTGATCACGCGGGATGACCTGCGTGGCACCACCAGCGCCGAGGAGTTTCACGTGGCTGGGGGTGTCTTCAACGACGCGACCGGCGAGGGTGCGGCCGTCCTTGGTGCTGACGGTGAAGTTTTCGTAGCCGTTGCCGATGATCTGGTTGGGATCGATGACGTTGGCGAGGATGGCGTCGAGGTTGCTGCGGCCGCTGCCGATGAGGTCGGGGCCGACCTTTTGGCCGCCGCCGTGGAACTCGTGGCAGACCATGCAGGTGGCGGTGAAGATGAGTTTGCCGTTGGCGAGATCGGGTTCGCCGGTGAGGCAGGCTTGTTTCTTTTGGGCGATGAGGGATTTCACGTCATCGGAGGAATCTTTCCAGGCACCGAGGACCTTGAAGGCGTGATCGCGGACGGCTTTGTCCTTGCTGGTGGCGAGGGCGCGGCGCACGGGGGCAGGGAAGCCGGTGGGGCTGACTTTTTCAGACGCGATGGCATCCAGCATGGATAGGGTCCAGCTGGTGCGGGTGCTGAGGGCTTCGATGGCGGCGAGGCGGATGTTGAAGTCTTTGGATGCGGCCTGCTGGATGAGTGGGGCGATGAAGTCATCGCCGCCGAGGTCTGCGGCGGCGCGGATGGCTGCGACGGCGAGGGTGGTGGAGGTTTCGGGAGTGAGGAGGGGTTTCAGGCCTTTCTTCACGGTGTCGGTTTTTACCTTCCGCAGTGATTGGAGGACGGCGATGCGTTCCTTCTCGGGTTTTTTCGCGTCGTGCAGGGTGACGATCATTTCCTTCACGGCGGCTTCATCGCCCCAGAGGACGGCGAGTGTTTGGCCGTGCTTGCGGACGTCGGCGTTTGAATGGGTGCGCCATTTGGTGAGAGTGGCGGAGACGTCTTTGGTGGGCTTGATCACGCCGTTTTCCTGGCCTTTGACGAGGCCGTCGAGGGCGTGGGCGAGGAGGATGTCGTGGGCGGCGATTTTGTCGCAGAACGCGACGGCGAGAGTGAGGCTGGATGCTTTGCGAGTGTCGCAGAGGCGGCGCATGGATTTGTGGACCAATGGCTGAGAAAGGGGCTGGAACTGAGGTGCGGATTCGGAGAGCCAGTCGGTCCAGAACACGGGGTTGGCGGCGAGCACGGGTTCAAAGCTCTGCCAGATGGCGAGCGGGAGTACGGCGTCGGCGTTTTGAGCTGAGCTTTTGCTGATGGCCTCAAACATGTTGGGCCAGGCGAGCCTGAAGCCGTCGTCCTTTCTGCCATCGACCGTCAGCCTGCGGGCGCTGCATTGGCGGAGGGCGATGGCTACCGCGAGACGTACGCTGGGCTCGGAGTCTGAGGCCAGCTTTTCGAGGTAGGCCGGGATGCCGACGTTCATGCCTTCGCGAAAGGCGGTGCGGGCGACGGTGTCGCCGACGTGCCGTGCGGCCCAGGCGCGCAGCGAGGGGAATTTTGATTTGGCTGCATTCTCCAGAACGGAGGAGGCGCGTGCGCCGCGATCGATTTGTAGCAGGGTCCACAAGGCATCGAGACGGCTGGAGGCGTTGTTGGCGGCGGAGTTTGCGAGTGTGGCGATGGGAGCAATCGCGTCTTCTTGATCGCTCTTTTCGATGAGGGCTCGGCGAGCCATGCGGCGCATCCAGCTATTGGAATGTTCGAGGGTGTCCACCAGATCGTCGGTGGGGAGTTTCATGAGATTGAGATCGGTGCGCTCGCGGGTGGTCTTGGATTTGTCGTCTTTAACGACGACGCGCCAGATGCGGCCGCGTTCGCGGTCGACGCCTTCGGGGTTGGCTTTGGCGTTTTGGTAGCAGGGGTATTTGTCGCACCAGTCCATGATCCAGAGGAAGCCGTCGGGGCCGGTCTGGGTGCTGACGGGGCGGAACCAGCCGTTGTTGGCGCGGAGGAAGTCGCGGCGGGGTTCGCATTTGAAGGTGGCACCGACGGGGGTGAGGATTTCTTCGTGGATGGCGTTGTCGTGGATGTTGCCGATGAAGGCGTGGCCGTGGGTGTCGGCGGGGTAGCGGCCGCCTTGGTAAATCTGGATTCCGGCGTAGGCGGCGCGGAAGTGTTTGTGTTTTACGATGCTGGGGAGGAGTTCGTAGGAGTAGGGATTTTCGGGTGCGCCGCCTTGACGGACGTAGATGCCGCCGGGGGCCATGTGGAAGAAGTGATCGATGACGCAGGCGCTGACGAAGAAGTTGCCGGCGGCGTCGTAATCGCAGCCCCAGGGATTGCTGGTGCCGTCGGCGAAGACTTCGAATTCCCAGGCACCTTCTTTTTCGCGAGTGGTGGGGCGCGCGCGGCCGATGCCGGCATCGAATTTGAAGCCTTCGCTTTCGGGCTGGCCGGGGCGGCGGACTTTGCTGTTGGTGAAGACGCCGTGGGTCATGTAGAGCCAGCCGTCGGGGCCCCAGGTGAAGCTGTTGACGAGTTCGTGGGTGTCTTCGCGACCGAAGCCTGTGAGGATGATGCGCCAGGCGTCGGGTTTGTCGTCGCCATTGTCATCGCGAAAGTGGAGGAGGTGGGGCTGCTGGCCGACGTAGATGCCGTCATCGCCGCAGATGATGGCGCTGGCGAGGTTCAGGCCTTCGACGAAGACGGTGCGCTTGTCGGCCTCGCCGTCGTTGTTGGTGTCTTCGAGGATGATGACGCGGTCGCGGGGGATGGGTGGGGGAGCTATCGTCGTGGCAACAGGGGTTCCTTTGCAAAGCTCGGGAACCGGGTGGTATTTGTCGTCGTTGGCTGCTCCGCCGAATGGGCGCTGGTTTTCGGGGAGGGGCGTGCCTTCGGGGTATTCGTAGGCTTCGACGATCCAGAGGCGGCCGCGATGATCCCAGCTCATGGCGACGGGATTTTGCACCATGGGCTCATGGGCGAAGCAGCGGACCTCGTAACCGTCTGGCACGGACATTTTGGCGCGGGCTTCTTCGGGAGAGGGGCAAACGGAGGTGGCGGCGGCGCGCTCGCCTTCGAGCTCTTTGCCTGCGGCAAGGAGGTTGAGGGAGAGAAGGCAGAGAGAGAGGGAAAGCAGCGGGCGCATGGTGGGGAATGGTTGTAGCAGAAATAACGAAGGCAGGACAAGAACCTTGTACGGACACGATTTGGGCGGAATCGGACGGAGGTCTGATTTCGTAGGCGGGGTGACAGGGTATTCGTTTTAGCCGCAGAGGAGCGGAGAGGCGGAGGGGGCAGAGTTTTTAACCACGGAATACACTGAATACACGGAAGCAGAATGGAGGTGCCGTGAAGAGAGACGTGGGAAACTGCGAGGACGATTTGACCGGGTGAAATCTGGCCTGTTAATGAGCGTGAATCTTGTTATTCCTATTTACCGATGGCCTCTGAAAACACCCCTACTCGTAAAACTCCTGAACAACTCCGCTCCTGGCGCTGGTATGGCCGTGATGAACTGCGCTCGTTTGGGCATCGCTCGCGGGCGAAGCAGGCGGGGTGGGGGAGTGAGGACATTGTGGGCAAGCCGGTGATCGGCATTCTGAACACGTGGAGTGATCTGAACTCCTGCCACATGCATTTGCGCCTGACGGCGGATGCGGTGAAGCGTGGGATTTTGCAGGCGGGCGGGCATCCGATGGAAGTGCCGGTGATGTCGGCAGGTGAGATGCTGACGAAGCCGACGGCGATGTTTCACCGCAATTTTCTGGCGATGGAGACGGAGGAAATGCTGCGGGCCAATCCCCTTGATGGGGCGGTGCTGCTGGGTGGCTGTGACAAATCCACGCCGGGGCTGCTCATGGGGGCGTTTAGCATGGATATTCCGGTCATCTACATGCCCTGCGGGCCGATGATCAAAGGCAACTGGCGCGGCGAGACACTTGGTAGCGGCAGTGATGTGTGGAAGTACTGGGATGAGAAGCGGGCGGGCAATCTGAGCTGGGAGCAGTGGTGCGAGATCGAGGATGGGATCGCGCGCAGTCCTGGTCATTGCATGACGATGGGGACGGCCTCGACGCTCACGGCTTTGGCTGAAACGCTGGGGCTTTGCATTCCTGGTGCGTCTTCAATTCCTGCGGTGGACAGTGCGCACACGCGTATTGCTGCGGCTGCGGGCAGGCAGATCGTGGAGAACGTGTGGCTGGACCGGAAACCATCCGGGATCGTGAGCGAGCGTTCGTTTGAGAATGCCATCGCGGTGGACATGGCGCTGGGTGGGAGCACGAATGCGATTGTGCATCTGGTGGCGATGGCTGGGCGGCTGGGCATCAAGCTGCCGCTGGAGAAATTTGACGAGATCAGCCGGAAAATTCCGCTGCTGGCGAACATGCGGCCTGCGGGCAAGTATTTGATGGAGGAGTTCTTCCTGGCGGGCGGGCTGCGTGCGCTGCTGAATGGCATGCGCGAGCTGCTGCACACGGATGTGCCGACGATCACGGGCAAGACGCTGGGTGAAGACATTGAGGACGCGATCATTCATGATGAGGATGTGATCCGCACGCCGGCGAATGCGTTGCAGCCGGATGGCGGTACTGCGATCCTGCGTGGCAATCTTTGCCCTGATGGTGCGGTGATCAAACACGCTGCCGCGACGAAGGAACTGTGCACGCATACCGGGCCTGCGCTGGTGTTTGACAGCTACGCGGAGCTCAAAAAGAACATCGACGACATGGAGCTGGATGTGACGAAGGACAGCGTGCTGATCCTGCGCAATGCGGGGCCTGTGGGTGCGCCCGGCATGCCGGAGTGGGGGCAGCTGCCGATTCCGAAGAAGCTGATCATGCAGGGCATCCGGGACATGGTGCGGCTGAGCGACTGCCGCATGAGTGGTACCAGCTACGGGGCGTGTGTGCTGCACATCGCGCCGGAGAGTGCGATTGGCGGGCCGCTGGCGCTGGTGAAGACTGGAGATCTCATTGAACTCGATGTGCCGAATCGGAAACTGCATCTGCATGTCAGTGATGCGGAGCTGGCGGAGCGGCGTGCTGCATGGAAGCCCGCGCCGGAGCGATATCACCGTGGGTATGCGAAGCTTTATGTGGAGCATGTGACGCAGGCGGATCAGGGGGCGGACTTTGACTTCCTGCAATATGGTCCTGCGGTGCCAGAGCCGGACATTTTTTAGAAGATGCTCAGGGCGCGTTGTCGGGCTGCCTGCACACTCCAAGAGGGGGCTTCGGCTCACTCGGAGGTCTCAGGTGTGTCAGCACGCTGATGGTCGGGCGGGCTGTCGCCACACCCAACCTACGAGCGCATCGGGTTGGTTTAAAACCGCTGCTCAATCAGAGAGATGATGAATTGGTGAGGGGGGCATTGTTGAAATGCGCCTGAAGGTGCCTCACGACGAGGCACAAAAAAACCTCCCGGCTTGCGCCGGGAGGTTAACCTTGAAGGGTTGAATCGTTCAGAGAACGACGGGTATTAGAAGCGGACGCTGAGGGTCACGCCGTAGTACACAATGCTGTGGAACGGGGTGGCTGGGCCGCCGCCG
>DLGZ01000059.1:0-105791 GCA_002482965.1 Verrucomicrobiaceae bacterium UBA7681
GCCACTGGATCGGCCACGGGGATTTTGGAAAGCTGCTGCTGCATTTCGATGAGCTTTGGCCCGTCTGTCATCGTCGCGAGCTTTGGCTCGGTGAAGCCGGTGGTGCGTCGGGAGATTTCGACCAGCGAATCGAGATCCGGGAACGGCACCTTGATTTTGAACATGAAGCGGTCGAGCTGCGCTTCGGGCAGCGGGTAGGTGCCTTCCATTTCCATGGGGTTCTGCGTGGCCAGCACGAGGAAGGGTTCCGGCACCAGGTGGCGCTCGCCGCCGGTGGTCACGCAGCGTTCCTGCATGACTTCCAGCAACGCGGCCTGGGTCTTGGGAGTGGCGCGATTGATTTCATCCACCAGCAGCAAGTTCTTGAACACCGGGCCTTTTTCATAGCGCAGCGTGCGGTGGCCTTTTTCGTCTTCACCGACGATGTGGGTGCCGAGAATGTCCGCCGGCATCAGGTCGGGCGTACACTGCACACGGCCGGGCTCCAGACCGACCACCTGCGAGAGCGTGCGCACGAGATAGGTTTTGCCGAGGCCAGGAACGCCTTCCAGCAGCACATGGCCGCCGGAGAAAATCGCGACCAGCACATCGCTGAGCAGTTCATCGTAGCCGACGATGGCCTTTTGCATCTCGGCCTTGAGATTGGTGAACAGGGTGCGGAAGTCTGCGTGGTCGGGCATGGAGCGATTCTCGCCAGCGGCTCCCATTGCGCAAGGGTGGTTGTCACCTTCGCGGTGATTTCACTTGTTGCCGCCGGAAGGCCTGGGAGCCTTGGGGGGTGGTGGTGTCTGCAGCGGCCCTGGTGTGCGCAGTGGCGTTGAGGCCACGGGCTTATGATAAATTCCACTTGGCTGTTCCGTCACGGTCGGTAGCCCCAATGCCTCCCGCAGGAACTTGAGCGAGCAAGGCGGCGATTTTTCATTGGCCGCCAGAAGCGTCCTGACTTCGTCTGCGATCGCCTCCACTTCGTCTGGCTGTGCTTTGCGCAGCATGCTTAATAAAACCAGTCCCAGCAGTGCGTTGTCCCGCTCCAGTTGCAGGATTTTCTCGTTCGTGTCCTTCAGAATCTGAGCATGCCGCACCGAGGTGGATCGGGCGCTGAGCCTGGCGCTCTCGGCCTCATACATGGCCTTGTCGAGGCGTGAGTCTTGAAACAAGTCTGCAACATCACCAAAAAATAAACTGCTGAGTTTCATCACTGCGGATGATTGAGGCTGGTGGCCCGTTGTCGATTACAAAGTGACAAGCGGGATTCTCTCCACCCGCTTCGCATGGAGCAAGGGTGGCTCGCACGCTCTGGGATCAATCCATCTGCACCAAAATCTCGCGGGGCTTGGCACCTTCGCCGGGGCCGATGATGCCGCGGTCTTCGAGAATGTCGATCATGCGGGCGGCGCGGCCGTAGCCGAGGCGCAGGCGGCGCTGCAGCAGGCTGGTGCTGGCTTTCTTTTCCTGGCGGATGACTTCCAGGCACTTTTCCAGGCATTCCTGCTCTTCGGAGCTGACGCCATCTTCACCCATGTCATCGTCGTCGCCAAACTCGCCGCTTTCGTCATCGACTTTGACATCGAAGACCGGCTTGCCCTGCGCGACGCAATGCTGGACCAGCGCATGAATTTCGTCATCGGTGACCAGTGCGCCCTGGCTGCGGATCGGCTGCGCACCACCGGGCGGCACGTAGAGCATGTCCCCTTTGCCGACGAGATTTTCCGCGCCTTTGCGGTCGAGAATGACGCGGCTGTCCAGCGCGGAGGACACTTGGAACGCGATGCGCGTCGGGATGTTCGCCTTGATGACGCCGGTGATGACGTCCGCACGCGGAGTCTGCGTGGCGACGATGAGGTGAATGCCGGCGGCACGGGCCATCTGCGTGATGCGGGCGATGGCCACTTCGATGTCCGCAGGCGCGGTCTGCATCAAATCCGCGAGCTCGTCCACGATGACGACGATGTAGGGCATCGTGTCAGGAATGACGACCTCCTGCCTGCGCGGCGGTGGTGCCTGGGAATCTCCGAGCCAGGTACCGCTGGCATCGCGCATTTCGTTGTCGCCATCCACCGTGCCGACTTCGGCGGTCTTCGGTGCTTCGTTTTCCTGCGCAGCCTCCTCGGCGAAAGCGGCGGAGACAAGGGCGTCGTCCACTCCGGCTTTGGTCTTGGGCTTGGTTTTGACTGCGGGGGCGGCGGCTTCTGCTGTGGCAGCAGCGGCATTGCGTGCGGCACGAGCGGCTTCCGCCTCGGCCTTGCGTTTGACATTGCGGTTGTTGAAAGCTTCGAAATTACGGCAGCCTTCCTGCGCGAAAATCTGGTAGCGGTTTTCCATCTCCTTGACCACCCAGCGCAGCGCCAGCAGCGCCTTCTTCGGATCCGTCACCACTGGCAGCGCCAGATGCGGCAGATCCTCGTAGTTTTGCATTTCCACGACCTTGGGGTCGATCATGATGAAGCGCAGCTCATCCGGTGCAAAACGGCAGATCAGGCTGGTGATGATGCTGTTGATGCACACGCTCTTACCACTGCCCGTGGCACCCGCGACGAGCAGATGCGGCATGGCGGCGAGATCGCCGATGATCGTCTTGCCGTACACGTCTTTGCCTAAAGCGACGGGCAGCTTGGACTTGCCGTTGACGAACACATCGTCCTCCAGCAGTTCGCGCAGCGGCACGATGGTCTTCTCAGAGTTGGCCAGTTCGATGCCGACGGTGTCTTTGCCGGGAATCGGCGCGAGGATGTTGATGCGCTCGGCGCGCGTTGCACGGGCGATGTCCGCATCCAGATTCGCGATGCGGCTCACGCGCAGGCCATCGACCGGACGCACCTCATAGCGAGTGATGGCAGGGCCACGGGTAATGTCCCCCGGCTCCACGCTGATGCCGAAACTGGCCAGCGCTCTGACGATGGTGGCCTGGATGCCCAGGAGTTCGCTCTTGTCCGTGGGGGCACGATTCGTCTCCTCCGGCCATTTCAGCAGCTCCATGGAGGGCAGCTTGTAATCCTTGAAAAGCTTGGTCAGATTTCCCAGCGAGCCATGCGGGGCCTGCTCCATCTTCTGCGCACGCTTCTGCTCCCAGACTTCGGCCAGCTTTGGCTTGTCGCTGCGATCGTCATGCGCACGAGAGATCGAGGAGTCGATGATCTTCGGTGGTGGTGGGTCAAACTTGAGCGGAAGCTCCATGTTGGTGGCAGGCCCAGCAGCAGGTGTGTCCCCGCGCAATTCTGCCGAGCCTTTTTTCTTCTTCCGCAGGCCTTCCGGCACTGGCGTCACGGTTCCATAAATCGTGTTCGCGGCTTCTTCGGCCAGCTTTTCTTGGATCAGCCGCTGCGCCTCGCGCTCGGCCTTCCAGCGGGTCAGTTCCAAACGAATATTCTGGATCACCGTCAGTGGGTGCTGGCCGGTCACGAGGAAAAGTCCGCCCATGTAAACAGTGCCTAGTACCAGAGTGGCCCCCACCTTGCCGAGAAGATTCCTCAGGAGACTGCCGCCGATCACATAGCCCAGACCGCCCGAACCGCCCAGCGGCGTGAAATGATCCCGCTCGCTCAGCAGATTCTGCACTTCAAGCAGCGCAGCACCACTGATGATCATGACAGCCACGCCCAGCCAGGCTGCGCGGGTGATCTTCATCTTGGAGTGCAGTTTGCACACGCCAAACCACGTCATGCTGAAGGGCAGCAGATAAGCGGAAAAACCCATGAGCCAGAGCATGTGCCCCGCCGCCAGTGCACCAATGCGACCGACAAAATTGTGCGTCGTGTCCCCGGAAGATTCGGACAGCGCCAGAAAGGACCAGGACGGCATGTCGCGCGGATCATACGACACCAGCGCCAGCAGCAGCATGGCCGCCAGCATCAGCAAGAGGATGCCGAAGGCATCATTCCATGGGCCTTCCTTCTCGTCCGTAGATCGGGCGCGAGGGGGGCGGGCGGCAGCGGCGGCACGGCTCATAACGACAATCTGGTAATTGTGGCAGACGAAATTATTTAAGGCTACCGAAATATTTACCTTGCCTCACTTTTATGAATCGGCTTCGATCCAACCTAGGATGCTGCTTGACCGCAAAATTCCCGCGAACATCTTTGCTCGTCGCTACGTCACACCACAATCATGAAAACCACCCTTACCCTCACCCTTGCCGCCGTGCTCGCCCTCGGCGTCTCCGTCACCTCCACCACCAGCGCTCAGGACGCCGGCAAAGTGGACTTCGAAAAGCAGATCCTCCCCATCCTGAAGGAAAGCTGCTTCAAGTGCCACGAAAAGGAGCACGAAGACAACGGCAAGATCAAAAAGCCCAAAGGCGGCCTGCGTCTTGATGGCGCTGCGGTCATCATCAAGGGTGGCAAAGAGTATCCGGATGAAAATGTCGTCGCCGGCAAGCCTGACGCCAGCTGGCTGGTGAAGACCATGGCCCTCCCTGACACCGACGACATGGCCATGCCTCCAGAAGGCAAAGGCGACCGCATCACCCCGGCCAACATCGACCTCATCAAGAAGTGGATCACCGAAGGTGCCAGCTTCGGAGCCTGGAAAGGCGTCGAGTAATTTCTCAGTAACCCCATTCACCACGGAGGGCGGAGCCTAGGCTCCGCCTTTCTTTTTCCCATTTCATGAACACCCCATTTCGTTTCACCACCTGCCGCGCCGGATCTGAAGCCACGCTCAAGCGTGACATCGCCAGCCACTTCGTCGGTGAACTCACGCCTGCGTTCATGAAGCCGCAGTTCATCACCTGGAAGGTGAAGCATCCAGGCTTCAGCCCGCCGAAAAACCTCAGCCACTTTGCGCGCGTCAGCGGCATCTCCCTCGGCCTATGCAAAACGCTGGCCGAACTGGTCGAGCACGCCCGCAGCCTCGGCAGCAAGCCCCTTCGCCTGCACGTCTTCCCGCGCATCACGGCGGAGGACGGCGTGGAAGCCGCCACCTGGCAGCGCATCGACGCGCTCACCGCTGAAATCACCGCCGCACTCGAACAGGCGGGTATCGCCCTCGAAACGCAGCAGCCCCTCGCCCAGGGCGATCTCATTCTCGATGTCATCGTCGGCGAAACGAATGAAGAGCCTCTCTTCCTCGGTTGTCATGAGCACCAGCCCGGCATGCACACCCATCCCGGTGGCCTGCCCCGCATTTCCCTGCCCGCCGACGTACCCTCCCGTGCCTGGCTCAAGCTCGAACAAGCCCTCGCCTGGCGTGGCTGGGATCAGCTTGATCTGAGCGGGCAGACCGCTCTCGATCTCGGCTGCGCTCCCGGCGGCGCCACCTATGCGCTGATCCAACGCGGTATGAATGTCCTCGGCATCGATACGGCTGAAATGGACCCGCGCGTGCTCGATCTGGCCAAGGCCAAAGGCGTCCGCTTCGACCACTGGCGCACCGCCGCAGGCCGGCTCAATCTCACCGCCCTGCCGAAAGAAGCCGCGCTGCTGCTGTGTGACATCAATCTCGCCCCGCCACTGGTCATTCCCGAAATTCAACGCATTCAAGATGCGGTGCAGGCACGGCGGCTGATCCTCACGATCAAGCTCAACACCCCTGCCCTCGAAGACCGCGCCCACGAATTCATCGACACGATTCGTGATTTCGCCCCAGCCCCCGTGTTTGCCACGCAGCTTGCGGGCAACCGGAGAGAGATTTGCGTTTGCGCCGGTTAAGCCCGCAGCGGCACCACCTTGCGGTCCAGATCATGCGTGGCGTGAATGCGGCGCACCGTTCCGCTGCGTGAACGCATCAAAATGGAGTGTGTTTCCACGCGATGACCGACGAGCCGGCAGCCGGGCAGCAAAGGGCTGTCGCTGATGCCCGTGGCGCAGAACAAGGCGCTCTCTCCCACGATGAGTTCATGCACGCGGAAGACCTGGTCTATCTCAGCGGCTGGCGTGTACGCCGCGACTTCGGCGCGGTGGGCTTCATCGTGAAACCACATGCGCAGCTGCATGTCCCCACCGAGGCATTTCAGCGCAGCAGCGGCCAGAATGCCTTCGGGAGAACCACCCATGCCCACGTAGAGATCGCAGTTGGACTCCGGCATCGAGGGCGCAACAGCCGCAGCGATGTCGCCATCCGTCACCATTCTGAGGGCAGCGCCCGAGCGGCGGATCTGCTCAACGATCTCGTGATGGCGCGGACGATCCATGGTGGAGACCACGAGGTCGCGCTCACGCTTGCCCAGGGCTTCCGCCACGAAGGTGATGACCTCCTGCAGCGGCATGTCGAGGAAGCAGCGGTCTCCCCTGCCCTCCAGCGCCTTCTTCACGGCCGGCCCGTAGGCGATCTTGTGGCTGTAAAAGCTCGGGATGCTTTTCATGGCGCAGGGCGCGCCATCAGGAATCTGCGCCGCCGCGATGACGGAGATGCTGTTCGGCAAACCCTTGGCGATGTTGCTGGTGCCGTCGATAGGATCGAGAGCGATGTTGAATCGCGGCGTGCCATCGCGCCAGGTGCCCAGGTGTTCCCCCACGAAAATGCCGGGCGCATTGTCCTTGATGCCTTCGCCGATCACCACCTCGCCACGAATGTCGAGGATGTCGAAGACGCCATAGATCGCGCTGCATGCCGCACCATCGGCCAGCTCTTTTTCGCCCCGGCCAAGCCAGTGAATGGCCTGCAGGGCCGCGTTTTCCGTGGCACGCACGAATTCAAATTCGAGGACACGTTCTAAATCGTGAGCACTGCGCAGCGGTGGAAGTGACGTGGACATGGCTCAACCATGTTGAATGACGAATGACAGAATGACGAACGAAAGAATCACAACTTTTTTGCCCTTTCCCCCAACAAGCTTGTTGGAATCGCCTGCCAGCGCCACTCGCGTTTGATTCGCGGGCATTCGCGCTTCGCGTTTGATCCCGCCTACTTCTGGCAGGTCGGACAAAAAAACGTCGAGCGCTGCCCCTGCACGATGCGTTTGATGGGCGTCTTGCACACCCGGCACGGCTCGCCCGCACGATCATAAACGCGCAGCGTCAGCTTGAAGTAGCCGGGCTCGCCGCTCTCGTTCAAAAAGTCCCGCAGTGTCGTGCCGCCCATTTCGATGGAAGCCGCCAGCACCTCGCGGATGGCCTTCACGAGTTTCCCAAGCTTCGGCTTCGTCACCTTTCCAGCTGCCTGCCGTGGATTGATGCCCGCCATGAACAAGGCCTCGCTGGCGTAGATATTGCCGACACCGACGACGACATGCGCATCCATGATGACCTGCTTGATCGCTGCCGTCTTGCCCTTGCAGGCCGCCTGCAAATGCTCCGCCGTGAAGTCATCCCCCAGCGGCTCGGGACCAAGGTCTTTGAGCAGCGGATGCTCCATGGGATCCCCCTCAATCCACAGCGCTGCACCAAAACGACGCGGATCATGCAGGCGCAGCTGCTTGCCGCCCTCCAGCGTGATGGCCAGATGGTCATGCTTCTTGAACGGCGTCTCCGCCGGCAGCACCCGCAAATTTCCCGACATGCCGAGGTGCAGCAGCAGCGTGCCTTTGGCAGTGCCAAACAGCAGGTACTTCGCCCGGCGTGTGCCGGTTTCAATCCGGCAGCCTTCGAGTTCATGAATCGTGTCCGGAATCGGCCAGCGCAGCCGCTTGTCCCGCACGATCACTTCCCGAACCCGCTTGCCGATCACATACGGAGAGACCCCGCGCAGAGCGGTTTCGACTTCGGGGAGTTCAGGCATGATTCGATATGCTACACTCCAGAAATCCCGCAATGGCGAATTGATGAGGTTGTGAGCCTGCCCCAAATCACAGACGACTCACAGCTAGCACAGATGTGGTTGGTCGAAAAAGGTCAAAGAAGAAGAACTCTCTCTGATTTTTTTCTCTTCTTTCCTCTTTTTTCGGCTCCACCTTGCAGAGCACAATTGCTTTGCCATTCCACCGTGTTTCGCTTTGATGGCGCAATCCTGATCGGACAATCACTTAACAGCGCCACCCAATGCCCGACGATTTTCAATACGACGTTTTCCTCAGCCATAGTGGCAAGGACAAGAAAGTCGTCCGCGACATAGCCGAGCTATTGAAGATGGACGGGGTCAAGATGTGGTTCGATGACTGGATCCTCATACCCGGCAACAGCATTTCTACCAAGATCGAGGAAGGCCTGGAGCGCTCGCGCGTGCTGGTGCTCTGCATGTCGGCCAATGCCTTCGGCTCCGACTGGGCGCAGTTGGAGTCCGGCACCTTTCGCTTCCGCGACCCGCTGAACAAGGAGCGCCGCATCCGCCTCCTGCGCCTCGACGACGCCCCCATCAAACGAATTCGAAGCAATCACAGTTCTCGACGCCGCTTATGGAGCCATTCCTAATCTCAGAAAAGCGCCTTGCGGATTTGACCGCCACTCGGCAGGGCCGGGTCAGTCTGGCTGGCTTCAATTTTCAAGCGGCCTATGCTGTGGCGCGCCTTGCCTCGATGCTCACAAGACGGCCGGTTCTCGATCTTCCGGATTTTCCGCTACGGCTTCGCTATGACTGGGGAGAAGACCTCGATGAACTTTGCGAGAACGGGCGCGTGGTTTTCACCCAGTGCAAGCGCATCGCCAACATCGGACAACCAGCTGGACTCTCGTCCGTGCTTCAGTCATTTGCCGCAAAGTGGCTGTCCGTGCCCGCCGCTCAGCGCGCCAACGTCCAATTCCGACTCGTATGCACGGACACTCGATTTCGACCAGGCGGGCAATTGACGAGCGTTGCGGCAGATTCAAGCGCTGATACACAAAAGCACTTTGAAACCGCGCTTAGCACGAAGCCTGGTGACAAGTCCGACCGCGCTCTTTGGCAAGCCGATGCCGATGCAATTGGTCACGCTCAACTGTTCGCGGCGCTGTGGGAGCGCACGGATGTCGCGTTTCTTCCGCCTGACGCCATCAACGGCCTTCCGGCCAGTCCAATTCTTCACGCAGAACGCGAAGCCTTGGAAGACCTGCTTACATTCTCGCACATCCATCCTTCCAGGCAGGCCGAGGCATTAAGCCTTCTTCGCCGCATCATTCACGACAACCTGATTGTCTTCGCCCCTGCCAATGAGACCGAGGTGAATTCTCCGCGCGAAGCTCCTCGGACTCGTGCCCGTGCTGACGTGGCTAACGCGCTTGCATCCTGCCAACTGGCGGCAGGCGGCAGCCTTCCATTTGAAGTCGTTGATCGCACTTTTCTGAGTATCCAACGGCAAGCCCCACGACGCCAATTCGTGGCCCGTCAGCCAGATTGGGCCGATGTGGTGCGTGGCTCGGACGACACGGTGAAGTTCATCGAACGGACCATCACCTCAGAAGCATTGGGCAAAGTCGTGACCGAATTGGTTGAGCCAATCGAGCGCGGCACGGCCCATCGCCTTCACATGCTCTTTATCACTGGTGCACCTGGCTCAGGAAAAACCACGCTAGTTCGCCGGGTTGCTGCGATGCTGGTCGATGAAGGTCGGATCGTCGTCGCAGATGCCGGAGTGGATGCGCACGAACCCGCTGGTTCTCCCGAAGACTACGCCACACCTCTTGAACAACTCGCCAACGGAGGAAGACCCGTCGTCTTCTTGCTGGACGATCCGCTGTTCGGTGATTCCCCATGGATTCCAGTTCTCAAAAGACTCAATCGGCCCGGCCTCAAGGTCGCGGTGCTTGCTCCGTGCCCGCAGATATTGTTCGACCAGCATCGGGGAAGCGTCCCGTTTGGCGTGGTCAAAGATTTCAAGATTGGACCTCCGACCGAAACGGAGCGCACTGAAATGCGCCGGCTCTACGGTCGAAAGACAGATGCCCTGATGACCGCTGACGAGTTTCTGGTCATCACGATGGAAGCTGCAGCCGACCTCCCGTTCGACGAAATCATGCGCCGCTTGTGGCAGACCTTGAACGATGGGCAACCGCCGCCGGGCGACTGGAATGCGGCGGCTTGGACACTTCGCGCTTTCATGGTCGTTGCCTACTTTCACCGCGCCTATGCCGGGTGCCCTGAGCCGATTCTGCGGGCCGTGCTCGCGGCAAGTCTCGGAGGTCAGCCAACCGGCGATGTCTCAACAGAGCTGGCTAGGCTTAAGTCCCGAGATGGCTGGCTGACGTTCAAATTCGGTGACCACGAGCGAGTCAACTGGGCTTATCAGGGAACGCCGATTTCAACCGCCCACCAACGAATCGCTCTGCGTGCTTGGGAACTTCGCCCGCTCGACTGGGTCGATGTAGGTTCAAAGATTGTCGAAGCATCGCTATTAGTGCCGCAATCCATTCGCCAACTCGGCGCTTTGGCCGCGCGACTGCTTTCATCCGATACCGAAGCCGATAGACAGTTTGCCAAGCGATTGATCGATGCGTGGTCTCAACCGGAGCATCAAGCGAAATTTGAAACCCGCGAACTCACCATGCTGGTTGCGGCTCTACAAACCGGTGGGCAGCGCCAAGCCGCATTGCAGTTCAAGACGGCATTGATGGCCAGAGCTCAATCGTCGAACGATGGATGGGTCGCCGCCCTACAGCTCTGTTATTTGTCAGGTGATACTCAAGCGACACAGTCCTACTCTAAAGATTTGGACCTTCCCGAAGTCATCTCGCATGCGGATTTCTCGCTCGCCCCAAGCCGTGCAACACAGTTTTTCTCTCGGCTGCCGTCTGGCGTGAAGCCCACGTTTGCCAAGCGGATCTTGGGTGCTTTCGATGGATCGCTAGCATGGGAGGCTTCGCCAACTTTGATCGTTTGGCTGCTGAGATACGGAGCTCCTGAGGAGATGTTGCAGCGAACAACCAAAATTGAAGCGTGGCTCAAGGCGCACTCGGACGACACGAATGTGCGCAATGGCTACCTTGGGCTATTGTCCAAGCAGGGGCTGGACAAGGAGCAGTTGGACCGGGTCATCACCGACACCGAATCGTGGCTCAAGGCGCACCCGGACGACACGCATGTGCGCAATGGCTACCTTGGGCTGCTATCCAAGCAGGGGCTGGACAAGGAGCAGTTGGACCGGGTCATCACCGACACCGAATCGTGGCTCAAGGCGCACCCGGACGATACGAATGTGCGCAATGGCTACCTTGGATTTCTGGATAGCAAGCCTGCGTGCTTTAAACTCCTTCAAGCAACCATGCGTAAGGTTGAGGATTGGCTCGGTGACCACCTGCAAGATAACTACACTCGTCAACGCTTCGAGACGCTTAAAATCAAGGGTGCCATGCAATTACCCAAACGCGTTGTTGCCGATGTTCAACAAACAGTGAATCATGCGCCAAAAGCTCCACAGGTCTTCGCCGAGAAGAAAGCGCATATGCCCGCAGCACAAACGCTGTCTGCCCCAAAGCCCAAAGCAAATTCTCTGTATATTTGGAAGGAGCACGAAGGACGATTCAAAGAAGGCATCGAGAGAGTGCTGTCCAGGGCTTGGTCCACCGTGCCAGCAGACACACCGCCAGAAGACCGTTTCGAGGCAGCCTACCAAAGTGCCCTGAAAATTATTTCCGGTCTCTCACGCCACATTAAGCACCAAGTCAGCGCGCACTTTAATCAAGAAAACTGGGAATCCTTGCGAGCCAGAGCACCTAATCCATAGAGCATCATGACGCTACTCGAAATGGTATGCGCAGAGCGGCGGTGGCTGGAAAAGACACTCACAGCTGCGCGGTAACGCATTGAAGCAGAAAAACGGGCTGCTATGAAGCCGAGAAGCGAACCCGGGACTACCCTCTCTACTTTCCTTCCAGCGCCTGCTCCAGCGCTCTCCACGCCAGCATCGCGCACTTCACACGCTGGGGAAATTTTTGCACGCCTTCGAGAAGGATGAGTTCGCCGAGGGCGTCTTCGTTGGCGGGGGCGCCGTCGCCCATGACCACGCGGCGGAAGTCTTCGCGCACGGCGTCGGCTTCGTCCTTGGACTTGCCTTTGATCTTCTGCGTCATCATCGAGGCGCTGGCCTGGCTGATGGCGCAACCTTGGCCGGTGAATTTGAGGTCTTCGATGTCCCCTTTGTCAGACACACGCACCCAGACGTCGATCTCATCGCCGCAGGAGGGATTGTCGCCGTGCGCGTGAAGGCAGGGCGGTGGGAGTTCGCCGCTGTTGCGCGGGTTCCGGGAGTGATCAAGGATCACCTGCTGATAGAGGTCGCGGAGGTCGTCGGAGAGCATGGTCAAAAACGTATAGCACAGGCCGGCGGCCTGTCTCACGTAAAGAACTTACGCGCGAGGAGCAGAACTTCGACGAGGCGATTGATCTCCTCGATCGTGTTGTAGAAATAAAAGCTGGCGCGGGTGGTTCCGGGCACCTTGAAGCGCTTCATCAGCGGCTGGGTGCAGTGATGCCCGCCGCGCATGGCCACGCCGTGGCTGTTGGCGAACTCCACGAGATCGTGCGGATGCGCGAAATCGAGATGGAAGGCAGCCAGCGCGCCACGGTGGCCGGACTGCGGGCCGAGGATGCGGATGCCAGGCACCTCGCCCATGCGCTGCACGGCGTAGTTGGCCAGATTGTGGTCGTGGCGCTGGATGTTTTCCAGGCCGATGGCTTCCAGATAGTCAACGGCGGCACCGAGACCGATGACACCGGAGATGTCAGGCGTGCCCGCCTCGAAACGATGCGGCGGCGCCTTGTAGCTGCTGCTCTCCATGGTGACCGTCAGAATCATCTCGCCGCCACCGTGCCATGGCGGCATGGTTTCCAGCAGGGCCATGCGGCCATACAGCACACCGATGCCGGTGGGCCCGCACATCTTGTGGCCGGAGAAAACGAAGAAGTCGCAGCCCAGATCCTTCACATCAATGGGCATGTGCCCGGCGCTTTGCGCGCCATCCAGCAGCGTGACAGCCCCGAGGGCCTTTGCCTTGGCAAGGAGTTCCTTGGCGGGATTGATGGTGCCGAGGGAGTTGGAAATGTGAACGAAGGCGAAGAGCTTCACCTGCTCTGTGAGCAGGGTTTCGATGGCGGCGGAGTCGAGCGTGCCGTCATCCAGCACCGGGATGTATTTGAGCGTCGCGCCAGTGCGCTGTGCGAGCAGCTGCCACGGCACGATGTTGCTGTGATGCTCCATGCCGGTGATGAGGATGACATCCCCGGCACGCAGATTTTGCGTGCCCCAGGTGTTCGCGACGAGGTTGATGCCCTCGGTGGTACCACGGGTGAAAATGATCTCGTCCTCAGAAGCAGCACCGATGAAATGCGCCGCTTTTTTCCGCGCTGCCTCAAAGGCCTCGGTGGCACGATTGCTCAGCTCATGCAGCGCACGGTGGACGTTGGCGTTGTCGCGCTCGTAGTAGCGCGAGAGAGTCTGGATGACTGCACGCGGTTTCTGGCTGCTGGCTGCGCTGTCCAGATACACCAGCGGGTGCCCATGCACCTTCTGATCGAGGATGGGGAAATCCGAGCGTATGCGATGCCAGTCCATGACTTTGGACCCAGGCACTAGCGTGAGACCATGCTCTGACGTGGCGAAGTGGCGGTGGGTGCCGTCTTGCCAGCTGCGTAGATGCCCCGATTTTCGACCTGACGAGCACGCTCCTGGATGGATGCAGGCTTGCCGTTTGCAGGCAGATCATTTTCCGCAATGTAACCCAGCAATGCCGAGCCGGTCTGATCCAAAATTCTCACCGGATAGATGTTTTTGAATGCTTCCCACGTTTGGCAGCTGGTCAGGCCAGCAGAAAGCAAAATGAGAAAACTGAGACGGGCGAATTTCATTAAGTTCGTGTTTATCATGACGTTGCGATTCTGTAAACAAAAGATGCTCAGCGCTTGAAAGCCACCTGGGAGCCGGTGCGGTCAGCCACCGGCAGGATTTCACGCGCTTTCTTGTCCTGCACCTCGCGTCCGCGCATCTCCAGCGTCTTGCTGGCAGTGGTCCCCTTGCCATTCTCGTCAGCTAACATCAGGGCATAAGGAGCCAGACGCAGTGCCGTGCCGATCAAACCACAATTGCTCAGCAAAAGGGCGGCGGCGCAGGCAAAGATCAGACGGGATTTCACGGGCATTTGTTGTTATTATCACAACCGTCTCTGAGAGTAAACATATATGATGCCCGCGGGCGAAGGCGAAACTTGCGCTTTGTCTGGCAAACATTGACGCTGCCGCTCCGTATTGCACTGCCCTTTCGTTTCCAACCCACATGAAGAAACTGCTTTCTCTCCTCCTCGCCCTCACCGTCTCGCTCCAGGCCGAGATTGAACTCAAGAAGGGCGACAATATCGCCGTCGTCGGCAGTGGTCTGGCGGACCGGCAGCAGCACCACGGCTGGCTGGAGTCGCTGATTCACAAGGCCTACCCGGATCTCGAACTCACCGTGCGCAATCTCGGTTTCGCCGCCGATGAAGTGAACGTGCACCCCCGCAGCGATGAGGTGCCCACCACCGAGTATTTCCTCAACATGAAGCCCGGCCTGCTGACCACGAAAGTGGGCGAAACGGAGGTGACCTACACCGCTGGCGCGGACTTCCATGCCAGCGTCATCTTCGCTTACTGGGGCTTTAACGAGTCCTTCAAAGGCGAGGCTGGTCTCGCGGATTTCAAAAAAGCGCTGGATGAGTATCTCAAAAAGCAGCTCAGCGCCGACTATGGCAAGGGCCAGCCCCGCGTGGTGCTGCTCTCCCCCATCGCTCAGGAAAACCTCAAGAGCGCCGATTTCTCAGACGGCTCCACCAACAACAAAAACATCGCCGTTTACACCGCCGCCATGGCCGAAGTCGCCAAGGCCAACAACGTGCCGTTTGTCGATCTCTTCGCCGCCTCCCAGGCCCTTTACGCCAGCGCTGCCAAGCCGCTGACCATTGACGGCGTCCACCTCTCCGATGCAGGCGACAAAGCCCTCGCCCCTGTGCAGTTCAAGGCGCTCTTCGGTAAAGAGGCCCCAAGCATCGACGATCCCTACATCGCCAAAATCCGCGACGCCGTCCTGGAGAAAAACGTCCAGTGGCACCACCGCTACCGCACCGTCGATCAGTTCAACATCTTCGGCCAGCGCTCCCGCATCAAGTACGCCGACGCCATCACCAAGACGAACGGCATCGACAACGCCACCATCGTCGGCGCCGAACTCGCTCAGCGCGATGTGAAGACCGCGAACCGCGACAAGGCCGTCTGGGCCGCCGCGCAGGGCAAGACCTTCGAAGTGAAGGACGACAACCTCCCGCCAGTACCTGCCGTGGCGCCTAACCGCCCCGAACCCGTCCCATACCTCAATGGCGAAGAAACCCTCAAGCACCTCAGCACCCCTGATGGCGTGAAGGTCGAGTACATCGCCTCCGAGGTGGAGTTCCCCGATCTGGTGAACCCCGTGCAGATGAACTTCGACACCCGCGGCCGCCTCTGGGTCGCCGCCTGGCCGACCTACCCTGAGACCACGCCCACGACCAAGGTCTTCGACAAGCTCCTCGTCTTCGACATCGACCCCAAGACCGGCAAGTTCACCAAGTGCACCACCTTCCTCGACGGCCTGAACTGCCCCACCGGCTTCCAGCTTTATAAAGACGGCGTGCTCGTCATGCAGTCCCCCGACATGTGGTTTGTACGCGACACGGACGGCGACGGCAAAGGCGACTGGAAAGAGCGCATCGTCAACGGACTCGACGCCGCAGACTCCCACCACGAGACCAACTCCATCTGCTACGAACCCGGCGGCGCACTCTATTTCAGCGACGGCGTCTTCCACCGCACCAATGTCGAGACCCTCAAAGGCCCCATCCGCAATGTGAACGGCGCCATCTACCGCTTCGAGCCACGCAGCTACCGCTTTGACCGCTACGTGCCCTACGGCTTCGCCAACCCCCACGGCCGCGTGTTCGACTACTGGGGCAACGACATCATCACCGATGCCACCGGCAATGCGAACTACTTCGCCCCCGCCTTCAGCGGCCACCTCGACAGCGGCGCTCACCCCAAGATGAAGGAGTTCTGGAACCGCCCCTCCCGCCCCACACCCGGCACCGCCATCCTCAGCAGCCGCCACTTCCCCGAAGACTGGCAGGGCACCTTCCTGAACACGAACGTCATCGGCTTCCAGGGCATCTTCCGCGCCAAGGTCACCGAAGAAGGCTCCGGCCTCAAAGGCGAGACGCTGGAGCCCGCCATGCTGCAGACCGACGTGAAGGCCAACCCCAACTTCCGCCCCAGCGGCGTCGCCGTCGCTCCTGATGGCTCACTCTACGTCATGGACTGGTCGCAGATGCTCATCGGCCACTTGCAGCACCATCTGCGCGATCCGAACCGCGACCACGCCCACGGCCGCATGTACCGCCTCACCTACCCTGCCCGCCCGCTGCTCCCCCCGAAAAAGATTCACGGCGAATCCATCGAGAGCCTCCTCGAACTCCTCAAGGAGCACGAAGACAGCGTTCGCCAGCTCGCCAAAGTGGAGCTCGACACGCATGACTCCAAGGAAGTCATCGCCGCCGTGCAGAAGTGGGAGGCCGCACTCGACAAGGCGGACAAAAACTACGAGCACCACCGCCTCGAAGCTCTCTGGGTGCACCAGTGGCACAACGTGGTGAACGTTCCCCTGCTTGAGGCCGTGCTGAAGTCCCCCGAGCCACGCGCCCGCGCCCAAGCCATCCGCGTCGCCTGCTACTGGAGCGACCGCGTGCCCAACACGATCGCCATCTTCGAAGCCGGCGTCAAAGACAGCGCCCCACGCGTCCGCCTCGAAGCCATCCGCGCACTCAGCTTTGTCAAAGGCCCGGACGTCATGAAGGCCATCGAGCTCACCAAGCTCGTCATGATGGAAAAAGACTACTACATCGACTACTGCTTCCGCGAGACCATGAAGCAGCTCACCTCACTGCCTGAAGGCAAGGACGTCCTCGGCAAAGAGCCCCTCCTCGCCGCCCGCCTTCGCGCCACCCCGGATGCCAGCTATGGCCCCACCGATAAGAAGCTCTCCGCCGCCGACAAAAAACTCTATGACCTCGGCAAGGAAGTCTTCAATCGCGAAGCCCACTGCGTCACCTGCCATCAGGCCGACGGCAAAGGCGTGGAAAACATCTACCCCGGTCTCGCCAAGAGCAACTGGCTCGAAGGCAACGGCGACCGCGTCATCAAGATCGTGCTAAAGGGCCTCTTCGGCCCGCTCGACTTCCAGGGCAAAAAATACGGCCCTGAGAAAGGCACCCCGCCCATGATGGGCTTCGGTCCCCTGCTCAAGGACGAAGAAATCGCCGCCGTCATCTCCTACGTGCACCAGTCCTTCGGCAACAACCTCCCCATGGTGAAAGTCGAAGACGTCAAACGCGTCCGCGAAGAGACCAAGGACCGCGCGATTTTCTACATGGTCGATGAGATCCTGAAGGAGCATGCGCTGGAGAAGAAGTAAGACGCTATGGCTCACTCCTGCCGTTCCCATGGGGTCGGCGGGAGGCACGGGCTATCACCACATATTATTGCGTTGTAAGCAGCCTCTCAGCACGCAGCATCCATGGCACTCGAGATCAAGCCGATAGCCCTCGCCACCATCGCGCGGCTGAAACACTTTTTTCTCGCCCACGACGAGCTGCAGTTTGAGTCTGCCAGCTCCCCCGAAGTTCTGAAAGCCAGACTTTGCAGCGCCAGTTGCAGCAGATTCAGCCTTACGGCCGGAGCTCAGGTGCGCATCTGGGGAGATGAAGTTCACATTGGATGGTCGCAAGGTCTCTTCTACCGAAATGCCGGCACAAAGTTCCATGGCATCATCGAGTCCACACCAAGCGGAAGCCGCATACGCGGGCGCATTTCCGCCGGGGATATTGTCCGGGCTTTTATGGCATTCTGGTTCGGAGCAGTGGCACTTTTCTCCCTGCTTTTTATTTGGACGGTGTTCATCCCAGCAGGCGGCATGGCACTCATCTGGTTCGGGTCACATTTGCTCGACGACTCAGAAACTGAGACACAGCTCACCGGCTGGCTCGCCTCTGTTTGCTCGGATGCCGACACGCTGCCATTGGACGAATGATTTGATCAGCCCGGCAGAGAAGCGAAGAGGTGCGCACCCCTAAAAGACAGACCTGTCAGCGTCCTGATTCGTCTGCCGAAGAACCCGCAACGATCCATCGACTGGGCAGTGCAGGCTTTGCGTTTTGGCCCAAATCGATTATCCTCAAACCATGAGCACTATCACTGCCATCTTTGAACCAGCTCCAGACGGCACTCTTCATCTGCCTTTGCCTGTGGCGTGGCAAAAGCTCCCCATTCGCGTCCAAGCTGTGCTGGAACCGGTGAGCTCAACCATCTCGCCACAGTCGGCACTGAAAGGCTTTGGTTGCCTCAAAGGTAAAATCTCGATGTCAGCGGATTTCGACGCACCGCTTGACGACTTCAAAGATTACATGCCATGAGGCTCCTCATCGACACTCATGCGCTGATCTGGTTCTGTGAAGGAAATGCCAGCCTCAGTCCCGCAGCCCGAGCAGCGATGGAAGATGACGCCAACGATCGATACATCAGCCACGCTGTGCCTTGGGAAATGGCGATCAAGCTCTCCCTCGGCAAACTCCATCTTCAAATAGATTATGATCTGATCTTTCCGGGTGTGCTGGATGCAAACGGCTTCCAAATGCTGCCTGCACGTCTCAACCACTATCGTGGCCTTCTCACACTTCCCCGCCACCATGGTGATCCCTTTGACCGCCTCATGATTTCCCAGGCTCAAGCTGAGGGATTGACCCTCATTACTTGCGATACACTGATCCCAGCCTATGACGTACCGTTGCTTTGGTGAACACAGATCGTGTTCGGTAAACGCGCCAGCATCCTGACGTGCGCCGGTCTTCCGGCGCTTTCAAACGTCCATCGGCCTGCAAAAGCTCCAGAGGACTGGTGCATTGATTGCTTCGCTCACCCTCCGGGCGACCTTCGGTTGTCTATCTACGCTGCGCTCCGGTTCCAAAATGCTGTTGCACCAATCTATGCCTTGAGCGCGAATTCTGCATCAGCACCCCTCCAAACCGCGCGTTCATACGCGGTTCTATCCTCCCCATCCGCCTCAGTTCTCGCGGATCTTGCCCGCCAGTGAATCGAGCGTGCGCTTGAAGTCGTTGGAGCCGTTGATGAGGTTCGTGACGACTTTGCAGGCGTGGATGACGGTGCCGTGGTCACGGCCACCGAACTCGTCGCCAATCTGCACGAGCGGCAGCTTGGTGAGGGTGCGAGTGAGGAACATGGCCACCTGACGGGCTTCGGCGATGTTTTTCGGACGACGCGGGCCGGTGAGGTCGCTGACGCGCAGATCGTAATGCGTGGCGATGATACGCTGGATACGATCCACGGTGACCGTCTTCGATGGATCTTCATCGATGACGTCATGCAGCATCGTGGCGAGCGCGGACTCCGTGGGGACGGTGCCTTCGAGGGAGACGTGGGCTGCGACGCGCATGAGCGCACCTTCCAACTTGCGCACGTTGACGCGAATGCGCTGTGCCATGAAGTCGAGTATCCATGAGTCGAGCGAGACATTGAAGTCGCTCTGCTTGCGGCGCAGGATGGCGATGCGGGTTTCAAAGTCCGGCACCTGGATCTGCGTGGCAAGGCCCCACTCAAAACGTGAGACGAGACGGCTTTCGAGATTTTTGATCTCGCTCGGCGGGCGGTCGCTGGCGAGGACGATCTGCTTCGCGTTGTTGAAGAGCTCGTTGAAGGTGTGGAAGAATTCCTCCTGCGTGCTGTCCTTGCCTTCGAAGAACTGCACATCGTCGATGAGCAGCACGTCCACCTTGCGGTATTTCTGGCGGAACTGGCTGAAGGTCTGGCGCTTGATGGCGTCCACAAACTCGTTGGTGAACTGCTCGGAAGTGACGTAGCGCACGTTGGCACGAGGTTTGCGCGCCAGCACTTCCTGGCCGATGGCCTGCAGGAGATGCGTCTTGCCCAAGCCGGTGGCACCGTAGAAAAACAGCGGATTGTAGATGCGGCCCGGCTTTTCAGCCACCGCCTTGGCAACAGCCACGGAATAGCTGCTGTTGGGGCCGATGACGTAGCTGTCGAAGTTGAACTTCGCGTTCAGACCGGCTTCGCTGAAGAAACGGATCGGGGCCTGATCAGCGGCGTTGACACGCGCCGCCTTGAGTTCGGGCATCGGCGCATAAGAAACAGGAGTCGGCTCAGTCGCGACATGGAATTCAATGACCGCCGGCAGTCCGGTGACCTCAGCCACAGCATCGGCCACGGCGACCGTGTGGTTGCTTTCGATCCAAAGCTGATGGATCGGATTCGGCACCGTGATGATGAACCTGCCGTCATCCGCGAGACGTGCGGAGGTGCCGCTGAAGCAGCGCTGGAAATTATCTCCACCAAGGCGCTTCACCAAAACTTCGCACACTTGATCCCAAACCGTGGGAACAGGCGTGAACAGTTCTGTGTTTGCATGGTGAGCCGATCCATTGAGGGAAGTGTGATTCGAGTTTTCATCGTTGCGCGCCATGATGATTGTTTCTGGGAGAATGAGGTCGGGACTAGGTTGGGAAGATGTGTAGGAAGAAATTCAAATGGGAGCAATCGGGAGGCCATTGGATATCTTTTTAAACGACAGCTCTTTGTATGTCGAAAGCGACACATGAAACAAGTTCTTCTTCTATATATTTTTTGAATTTTCCATCCAGTTAAACAAAACATTCAAAATAATTTGCATTGGATTGTGAAGATCCATTCAAACAGCGGTGAACAAGCTGTGAACAGCATGCGAATAGCTGTGTGCAACCAGAATAGGCACGCAAAATGCGCGCATGATTTTCAGATGGCGCACCACACACCGGCTTTGCCGGTGGTGCGGCAATGATCAATGAGCCTGCTTCACATGCTCACCAAGCAAATCACGGCCAAAGTCACCGTCAAAGCTGCGCCAGACGCTGTGCACATGATTGGCATCGTTCTGCGTGTTGTCATACTCAAGCAGGAAGGTCTTTCCCTGCACCCGGTAGTAGTGCGGCTCTCCGCGCTCCTTGCCACCAGCCCAGGCGAAATACATCGGGCCACCTTCTTTAAACTCAGCGCGTGCGGCTTCCGCAATATCGGGACGCATGCGGTCAATGTACTCGGCGATGATGCGCGAGAGCATGCCCTTCTGTGCCTCGTTGAGTTCGGAATCCGCAAGACCCGCTGGTGCGAGCGGACTCACTTTGTGCTCAGCCGCGGTGACCATTTCCTTGGGGGCTTCCGTGGCGACGAAGGCCGTCTTGAACTGCTCAGGGGTGAGCGACTTGACCAGTTCACGGCCCAGCTCCTCCTCGACTCCGAGCACGCGCAGTCCGGTCAGCGGTCCCTGGCGGATTTCACCCGGATTGGTGCCCATGAATGAAGGAGTGGCGCGGAGCATCTGGCCGTCTTTGATGGTGAAATTCAATGACAGGTGATGTCCTTCGACACGCCAGCCCCAGGTTCCCTTGTCAGCAGGTTCGCCGAAAATCGAGACGAAGTATTTTTCCGGATCACGCTTTTCGCGGGCGGCGGCACGCTTGGATTCATCCGCACCTTCCATTTGATAAAGGACTTCTTCGAGACTCATGATCGTCACCGCCTTGGCGGAGCCACGAAAACTGAGACCGGTGTTTAAGAGAGCGTGTGCCAGCAGGCGCTGCTGCGGCGTCATCTCCTTGAGCGGCAGCCCCTTGCGCTCACGTGGGATGAAGTGCCAGTTTTCACGCTCCTCGGCGGCAAACTCGAAACAAGCCTTCGTTTTTTGCTCAGGAGTCAGCGCAGCCAGAAAGACCTTGGCGATGGCGGACATCTGCGTGCCAGCATCGTGCGCCCCGGCCGTGCGTGGAGTGAAACTTGAAAAAGCAAGGCAGATGCCGAGAAACGGGACGGAGAGGCGCTGAGCGAGGTACATGATGGTGAAGTGAGTCGTCGTGATTGGTTGGCAGGGCAAGTCGAACGCTCATTCCAGCGGCTGTTTGTCATTCATTGTCATCAATTTTCACATTGCGGACGCCGAGTCGTTGACACTTTCCTGCGTGAGGTTGTAGTCTGATGATTATCGTAAAATACCGATTTCACGCACCACCCGCCAAGCCGATCCGAATTCATGTACTCCAATGAAGCATACCTCCTCGAACAGCTCCAGGAAACCGGCCAGCTGTCCGAGCGTGACATCCAGCAGGCAAAAACAGGTCTGAAACCTGGTGAGAGCGCCGTTGCTGTTCTGATTAAATCGGGAACCATCTCAGACGAACAGATCGCACGTACGGTCGCCGTCAGCTCCGGCATGGAGTACATTGATTTGAACGGGTTCGAAGCACATCCCGGCCTCAAGGCTCTCGTCCCTCTGGATGTGGCCCAGAAGTACAAAATTGCTCCGCTGGGAATGAACGGGAGCACCCTGCAGATTGCGGTGTCCGACCCGTTTGACTTTGAAACGCTGGATGCGCTGCCGCATGTGCTGCAGCCGGACATTGAGTACTACTGCTCCACCCCGGGCCTGATCAGGACGGTGCAGTCCAACATCTACGGCAACGATGCCATCCTGGGCATTACGACCAAAGGCGCGGATCCCGGCACATCCTCAGATGCCGACGCCCCGGTCATCAAGCTGGTGCAAAACATGCTGATGGAGGCTTTCAAGCAAAAGGCTTCTGATATTCATGTGGAGCCGCTGGAAAAAGACATCCGCATCCGCTACCGCATGGATGGTGTCCTCGTGGACGTGGAACATCATCCAAAGCGCCTGCATTCCGCGATCATTGGACGTCTCAAAATCATGACCGGCTCCATGCAGCTGGATGAAAAGCGCATCCCACAGGACGGCCGCATCCAGATGCACTTCAATGACAAGGAGATCGACATGCGTGTGTCGATCATCCCCACCAACAACGGCGAAAGCGTCGTCATGCGTGTTCTCGACAAGAGCAGCCTGAAACTCGGCCTCGTTGACTTGGGCTTCCTGAGTGATGACCAGGCCTCCTTTGAGCAGCTCATCACGCTGCCTGACGGCATCATTCTGGTGACCGGCCCCACGGGCTCAGGCAAAACGACCACGCTGTACGCCTGCCTCAATTTCATCAACCGGCCCGACCGCAAGATCATCACGGTGGAAGACCCGGTCGAATACGAACTCGCGGGGATCAATCAGGTCATGGTGAAGGAAGATGTCGGCATGACCTTTGCCGCTGCGCTGCGCGCCATGCTGCGTCAGGCGCCCAACATCATCATGCTTGGGGAAATTCGAGACTTGGAGACGGCCTCCATCGCCATTCAGGCATCGCTCACGGGTCACTTGGTCTTCAGTACGCTGCATACGAACGATGCACCGAGCGCGGTGGCACGTCTCACGGACATCGGGGTCAAACCCTTCCTCACCGCATCCGCCGTGCGCGCGATCGAAGCGCAACGACTCGTCCGCAAGCTCTGCCCCGACTGCAAACAGCCCGGCAAGCTCTCCAGCCATGAGCTGCGCTCCCTCGGCCTCGAAGCCGCCCAGATGGCGGAGTCCACCATCATGAGCTCCGTCGGCTGCTCCAAATGCCGCCAGCGCGGATTCCGCGGTCGTATGTCCATTGTGGAAATTTTCAAGATCGACGACGAAGTGCGCGGCATGATCAACCAGCAGCTCACGACTCCCCAGCTGCGCAAACGTGCGCGCGAACTGGGCATGCGCACGCTGCGTGAAGACGGCATCCGCAAGGTGCTCTCCGGCTCGACCACCGCCGATGAAGTGATCGAAGCGACCATGTCGGACGCCGATTGATTTTCACTGCTCAAATTCTCCAACGAACTTCATTTCTTACAGACGACTATGACTCCCCATAATGTGGTAGAGATGCTCAAAAGCCGGGGCGTGATCGACAAAGGTCTCGCCTACGACATCGAGCAGGATTCCGTGCAAAACGGCAAAGACATTGTCCAGGTGCTGCTGTCCTACGGCATCTATACTAATGAAGATGAATTCTGGGCGCAGGTGGCCGATGAACTGGGGGCCGACCATTTCGATCTCGACAATTTCGAACCACCACCCTCCGTCGTCGCATTGATTCCGGCCGGCATGGCACGTCTATACGGAGCATTTCCGATCACGCTGGATGCCCAAGGCCTCCATGTGGCCTTCACCGATCCCCTCAATCCCCAGCTGGTGGAAGACCTGCGGTTTGGACTCGAAAAAACGATTGTGCCGGTGGTCGCGCGCCGCAGCCAGGTGCTGACCTTGATCGAGAAGTTTTATGGCGCTGGCGCACCCAGCATTGAGGAAATTTTTGGCCAGCTCGGCAAGAGTGGCAAAGACGGGATGACCGCCGAAGCCGAGGCGAACTCCGCGCCCATCGTCAAGTTCGTCGATCTGGTGATGCAGCAGGCCATCAAGGAGCGTGCGAGCGACATTCACTTCGAGCCCTTCGAGAAAGAGTTCAAAATCCGCTACCGCGTGGATGGCGCGCTGTATGAAATGGCCCCTCCGCCCATTCATCTGGCCACCTCGATCATTTCGCGTATCAAGGTCATGTCGAACATGAACATCGCCGAGCGCCGCATCCCGCAGGACGGGCGCATCATGACCAACGTCGGCGGCAAGCCGGTGGACATGCGCGTCAATTCCCTTCCCACGCAGCACGGTGAGTCAGTGGTGCTGCGCGTTCTTGACCGCTCATCCATTAACATCGAGCTCGATGCGCTGGGCATGCAGCCCTTCCTTCAGGATTACATCGTCGAGACCATCCACAAGCCCAACGGCATCTTCATCGTCACCGGTCCGACCGGGGCCGGCAAGACCACCACACTCTACGCCTGCCTGCGGCGGATCAACACCATCGACTGTAAGTTGATCACCGCCGAAGACCCGGTGGAATACGAACTCGACGGCGTCATGCAGGTACCGATCAATGACGCCGTGGGACTGACCTTCGCCAAGGCCCTGCGCTCCTTCCTGCGTCAGGACCCTGACCGCATCATGGTGGGAGAAATGCGTGACCTTGAGACCGCCCAGATCGCGATCCAGGCCTCGCTCACCGGTCACTTGGTGCTCAGCACCCTGCACACCAACGACTCCGCCGGTGCCGTCACACGTCTCGTGGACATGGGGGTGGAGCCGTTCCTCGTCTCAGCCACGCTGGAGGGGGTGCTCGCCCAGCGCCTGCTGCGCACAATCTGCAAAAGCTGCCGTTCGCCCTATGAACCGAGCCTGAATATTCTCAATCAGCTCGGCCTCACGCCGGAAGATCTTGGCGGAAAGCACTTCTACACCGGCTCGGGCTGCTCCGCCTGCGGCAACAGCGGCTACAAAGGCCGCAAAGGTCTCTACGAACTGCTGGACGTCACCGACCCCATCCGCGAGCTCATCACCGGACGCGCTCCATCCATCGTGCTGAAGCAAAAAGCCATCGAGCTGGGCATGGTCACCCTGCGTGAAGACGGACTGCGCAGCATTTACGATGGAGCAACGACCATTGAGGAAGTCCTGAAATACACCTGATTCCCGCAACGCCGACCGGTACGCCATCTGAGTGCAACCCTGTACATTATTTGATGGACAGAATGCCCGCCGTCCCGGTATTCTAAAATTAGCCTGAACAAACGCCGCCAAGATACGCACCTATGCCCACGTTTCATTACATCGCCCTGGATCAGAACGGACAGGAAACCGCCGGAGATCTTGACGCTGCCTCCGAGGCAGATGCCATCAATCAACTGCGCCAAACCGGCCTCTATCCGACTAGCGTCGCAGCCGAAGGCCAGGGTCAGTCGGCCGCCATCAAGAAACGCGCTAAAGCCACCACGAAGGGCAAAACGAAGTCTGTCAAAGTCGGCGTCAATGCCAAGGTGAAGAGCAAGAGCCTGATGATTTTCACGCGCCAGCTCGCGACGCTCATCGACTCAGGTCTGCCATTGCTGCGTGGTCTCACCGTTTTGGGCCGCCAGGAACCCAATCCGATCATGAAAGGGACGATCAACACGCTGGCGGACAATGTTCAGACCGGCAGCACCTTTTCCGAAAGCCTGCAGCAGTACCCGCGCATCTTCAACAAGCTCTACGTCAACATGGTGAAAGCCGGTGAACTTGGCGGTGTGCTTGAGCTCGTGCTCAACCGTCTGGCCGAGTATCAGGAAAAGGCCCAGAAGCTCAAAAACAAGATTGTCGCGGCGATGGTTTACCCCATCATCGTCATGTTCATCGCCGCAGGCATCATGGTCTTCCTCATGCTGGTCATCGTGCCACGCTTTGAAGCCATCTTCGAAGACATGCTGGGCAGCAAGGACAAGCTGCCGGAGCTGACTAAATTCGTCATTGGTTTCAGCCGTACCATGGCTGATAACGTATGGTATCTGCTCGGTGCCACCATCGCCATCGTCGTAGGCTGGCGCATGATGGCGGCCACCAAAGGTGGACGCCGGTGGATCGACCGCATGAAGCTCAAGCTCCCGCTTTTCGGCGATGTGCAGAGCAAAACCGCCATCTCACGCTTCACCCGCACCCTGGGAACGCTGGTAACTTCCGGCGTGCCGATCTTGCAGGCTTTGAACATCACCCGTGACACCGCAGGCAACACCATCATTTCCGACGCCATCACCAAGGTGCATGATGCCGTGAAAGAAGGTGAGTCCATGGTGGCGCCGCTGGAATCCAGCGGAGTATTTCCCCCAATGGTGATCTCCATGGTCGACGTGGGTGAGGAAACCGGCCAGCTCCCTGAGATGCTGCTGAAAATCGCCGACGTGTACGAAGACGAAGTGGACAATTCCGTCTCCGCCCTCACCTCCATGCTGGAGCCGCTGATGATCGTCGTTCTCGCCCTCGTCGTGGGTGTGATCGTCATGGCCCTCTTCCTCCCGCTCATCGACGTGATCAAAAACCTCAGCGGCGGTGCAGGCGGCTAAGCCTCCACACCACGCACAACCCTTCTTGGAGTCATGAAATCAACCCGCTTTGCCTTCCATTCACGTGCGCGTGCCTTCACTCTGGTGGAGATGCTCATTGTGGTCACCATCATCTCGATGCTTGCCGCCCTGACCATGGGCGGATACACCTATGCCATGCGCGCCTCAAAACGGCGCACCACCATTGGAACATTCGAGGCGATCAAACTCGCCCTTGAACGTTACAACACGGAATTCGGTGAATATCCACAAGCGGCAGCCACCAATCAAATGGCTCAGTTTCCTCCTGGTTTGGTCACGTATGACACCGCTGGGGCGGCCTGCCTCTATCAGGCTCTGACGGGTGACGGTTTTGACCAAATCAAGGGTGTGACCTCCTCCGGCTCTTCTGGAGGCGGCTCTGGCGGCTCGTCGGATGGAAAAGTGGAAGGCGCTGCCGAGATCAAAAACAAAATGTTCGCGGAAATCCCCCAGACCATCTTCACAAGGAAGGGCTCCGCCTACATCCTCATCGATGGCTTTGGCCACCCCTTTCAGTACCTCAAGGCCGCGACCCCAACCGTCACGACTGGTTCTGGTGGCAACAGCACCGACACACCCACCACCATCAATTCCACGTATGATCTTTGGTCATACTCAGAAGATGAGATTAACACCAACAAGCCGAGCATCAGCACGCTGACAGACCCAGCGCTCTCAGCAGCATGGATCAAAAACTGGTGAATCAAGGCGGCGGCATCATCTGAAAACAACGTTGATTGCATGTCTCCGGGCAAAGTTTGTTAAAGTATGCCCATAGGTCTTGCCATCGTCTCCATTCTGACGCTGTTCATCAGTTTCTGGGCGTTGAACGTTGCGCGTGATCCCAGCGTCTGGCGGCTCTGGTGGATGGATCTGCTGGGAGTGCTCGATGTGGATTCCAACCGGGAGCAGCGGCGGAGCCAGGAGCGCCAGATGTCCTTCATCTGCTTCACGCTGTTCCTGCTCCTGCTGACCACCGGCCTCAGCGGAGCCTTCTGGACGGTTGACCTTGTCAGGGATCACAAACGTGGCAAAACACGCTTTGAGCGCGAAGAGCAGAGTTCCAACCGCGAAATCGAGAAGGTCAAAAGTCAGCCCCAGAGCATTCATCGTTAAGGAGGTGCACCTGAAGGGCTGGATTTTGGTTTGCACGTGGCGCGCATCGCTGCGAAGGAACGTTTCATTCCAAAACCCGACCCCATGAACCGCCAGGAAAATCTCGAAGCCCTCTTTCGCAACGGCAAGACCGTCATCCTTCCCATTGACCACGGTTGCGCCATTCCTGTGCCTGGTTTGGAAAACCCCTTTCAGCTCATCGATCAGGTCAACGAGTTCGTCGATGGCTACGTCATGAACCTCGGCGTCGCCCTGCGAGCCGCCGACAGCCTCGCCGGCAAGGGCATCATCCTGCGCACCGACGTCTATAACACCCGCACCACAGGTGAAGGGGCAGGCAGCATTGGCGTCTTTGGAGTTGAGGAGGCTGAAATGGTCGGCGCCAACGCCGTCATGAACATGCTTTACCCAGGCTCTGCATATGAGAAGGCCAACTTCCAGGAGTGCGCCGATCTCATCCGCCTCAGCCTCGACACAGACATTCCTGTCATCTTGGAATCCCTGCCCTATGCGCTCGGCGCTCCGGAAAAATACACCGTGGAAAATGTCAGCTTTGCCGTCCGCCTCGCGGCGGAACTCGGCGCTGATGTCGTGAAGACCCCCTACCCCATCAACGGCACAGTGGATGACTTCCGCCGCATCGTGGCGCAGAGCTTCGTGCCCGTCATCATCCTCGGCGGAGCCGCCATGGGAGACGACGCCGGCCTCTTGAAAATGGTCGAAGACGCCATGGACGCCGGAGCCGCTGGCATCGCCATCGGCCGCAACGTCTGGCAGCACAAGAACCCCGCTGCCATCGCCCGCAGCCTCGCCGCCGTAGTGCATGAAGATGCCTCCGCGCTCGAAGCCCTCGCGCTGCTGAAAGAACCGGTGCGCTGAGGCAGTTTCGTTTCACCCCACCATGAAACGACTGCTTCTTGCCGCCAGCCTGTTCACCGCCTGCTCTCTTCACGCCCAGCAGCTGCAATCCTTCGACATCAAGGCCGACGACTGGGCTGAAGGTGAGCCACCGCAGGAAGTCTTCGTCGTTGATGGCACCATCAAGATCGGCGCACGCGATGGCAACAAGGCCATCGTCATTGATCCCAACCCCATCACCGATGCAAGTGCCCAACTGGCCGCCTCCGCCAGTGGCAATGCCAGCATTGAGGCCCGCATTCTCGCCATCAAGCGTGGCCGCAGCACGCCGCGCTTCGGCGTCAGCGTGCATGGCATGAGCGGCCACCGGCTCATCGTCAATCCAGCCAAAAAGTCGCTCGATCTGATGAAGAACGATCAGACGCTGGCTACTGTCCCCTTTGCCTGGACCAGCGAAGTTTGGGTAAAGGTCAAACTCGAAGCCAAAAAGGGTGCTGGCGATGCCTGGACCATCACTGGCAAAGCCTGGCCTGCCGATGCTGCAGAGCCTGCGGAACCCCTCATCAAGTACGAGGACAAGAACCTCAAAGGCCAGGGCAAATGCGCCATCTGGGCCACTCCCTTTTCAGGCGAGCCTGTTTTCTTCGACGACATCAAAATCAGCGTCGAAGCAGCCGCAGCCGCTCCTTAACTGACTCAAGGTGCAGGAGGTGGTTTAACCGTGGTGCTTTCAGGCAGGGAGGCCTTCGCATCTTTGCCGCTGAGCATTTCGAACTGGGACAGGCGGGCAAACATAAACCCGACAAAGACACTGGCATTCATCTCGATGGGAATTCGCAGCTCGTCATCAGAAACCCAGATCGTCGCCGTCTTCATCTTCTTGTAGGCGCTCAGGGCCAGTGTGGTGCGGTCGATTTTCCGAATCTGCAGCCCCAGCTTGATGCAGGGCCGCTTTTGCCCGCCATACACAATGGTTTCACGACCCTGTACCTCAAACGTGGTCAGGTAGGGCGTATCCCAGGGCTGGACCACCCGCGTGATTTTCTGCCCGTTCCTCAGCTCCAGGCTGCGCACGTAGAGGATCACGGAAAGAATGTCATCCATGGGCCCATAGGCACACACGGTGGTCGAAGAGCTCGGCGTGCCCTTCACCGGCTCCACCTTCGTCTCCGTGACGATCCTTTGCCGCTCAAACGACACGCGGTAGCGGCAGGTCTCCTCACTATCCGTCTCACGGTGCTGCAGGTAGTGCGCCCGCAGATCACCGCGATGCATTATGGAGGTCATCTCGCAGTCGTACTTCCATAGCTTGCGCGCCAGGCCGGTGCTCGCGGCGGTGGCGTCCGCACGCCAGAATTCTCCCGCCTCACGCACGGTCAGCGTGGCCTGGCCCGCCGTCATCACATGGCTCCAGCCGATGTCAAAAGTCAGCTTGCATGGCGGGACCTTCCTGTGTGCTCCAGCAGTGCCGGGCGTGAGCTCTTTGACCCACTCCGGCGACTGGGCAAAGGTCACAGCATGGCTCAACACACCGAGGAGGGAGAGCAGCAGAAAGCGCATGCGCCCAGTATTCCCTCGATTTTCCCTTTTGCCAGCCCGTGTCTTTTCCGCCACAGTCTGGCCAATCATGCACGACCCACGAATTGACGCCCTCTCACGCCAGCTTGTCCGCTACTCCACCAAGGTTAAAAAAGGTGACCTCGTCTGGATCGACCTCTTCGATGTACCGAATACCGTGGGCCAGAGCCTCATCCGTGAAGTCGTCGCCGTCGGCGGCCTGCCCATGGTCCGCATCAATGACGCCGTGCTCACCCGCGAGCAGATGATCCATGCTTCTGACAAGCAGTACGACATCATCGCGGAAAACAACCTCGCCCTTATGAAGCAGACCGACTGCTACATCGCCGTGCGCGGCAGCCACAACATCACCGAAGCTGCCGACGTGCCGCCGGAGAAAATGAAGCTCGTCATGGCCAAGCTGCGCCCCGTGCAGAATGAGCGCGTGAACAACAGCCGCTGGGTCGTCCTGCGCTGGCCCACCGCCTCCATGGCCCAGCAGGCAGGCATGAGCACCCAAGCTTTTGAAGACTTCTTCTTCCGCGTCTGCCTCCTCGACTACGCCGCCCTCCTGCCCGCCATGAAGGCATTGAAAAAGCTCATGGACAAGACCAGGCATGTCCACATCACCGGCCCCGGCACCGATCTGAGCTTCAGCCTGAAAGGCCTCAAGGCCATCCCCTGCGGCGGCAACCACAACATCCCCGACGGCGAAGTGTTCAGCTCTCCCGTCAAAGACAGCGTCGAAGGCGTCATCAGCTACAACGCGCCCACCATCTACCAAGGCATCGCCTTCGACAGCGTGAAGCTTGAGTTCAACAAGGGCAAGATCGTCAGCGCCACGGCCAACAACACCGAAGCGATCAACAAGATCTTGGACAGCGACGAAGGTGCCCGCTACATCGGCGAGTTCGCCATTGCGTTTAACCGCGAAATCAAAGAGCCGATGCGCGACATCCTGTTCGACGAAAAAATCGCCGGCAGCTTCCACTTCACCCCCGGCCAGGCCTACGAAGGCGTCGCTGACAATGGCAACCGCAGCCAGGTGCACTGGGACCTCGTCAACATCCAGCGTCCCGAATACGGCGGTGGAGAAATCCACTTCGACGGCAAGCTCATCCGCAAAGATGGCCAGTTCATCCTGCCCGAGCTGAAGCCGTTGAATTACTAACGGCTCGGCAATGATGCGCGGAATTTATTCCGCAGCAGGTCGCTCGTGCTCGGCGTGGGTATTCCATGCTGCGGGTCGCAATCAGAGAGAATCTTCGGCCTCAAGAAAATGGCGGACAAGTTCGGCAATTGGGGGGGGGGGCACGGAGTGCTGCGGAATAAATTCCGCGCTCCGCCAGTTGCACAGCAACAGAGCTACTTTGCCACCGGCGGCTGATAATTCAGCAGTTCAATCTCCACCGCGTGCTTCCGCTCCGGCAGCAGCTCCACCACGCTGATGCTGCCATACTCAATGTTGAAAAACGCCATGTGCTTCAGCGGCATTCCCAGCAGCAGCGCGATCATCACGCGAATGATGCCACCGTGACAAAAGACCGCCACCTTCTGGTGCGGGTGTGCCCGGATGATGCGTAGCAGACACTCCTGCACCCGCTCCTTCAGGCTGTCGATGCTCTCGCCATTCGCGATCCCGTTGTTTTCGATGATCTCCAGCCAGTCAAACGCGCTCGCGTTGAAGTTCGTCTGCACCTCGTCCCAGCGGCTCCCGGTCCAGTCGCCGAAATCGATCTCCATCAGTCCCGGCATCAGCTCCGGCTCCAGGCCGCTCTGCTTCGCCAGCGGTGCCAGCGTCTGCTGCACGCGCAGCATCGGGCTGGCGTAAATCGCCTCCAGCTTTGTGTCTTTCAGCCACGTCGCCACCGCCTCCCCCATCCGCACCCCCAGCGGCGAAAGCCCCATGTCAATCCGCGAGCCCCCAAACACCTTGTGGTACTTCTCCTCCACCTCGCCGTGGCGGACGAAATAGATCTGCATGGGATGATTCGGAAGATGGGATTTCACAACCCGTCTATGAAACAGTCCGCAGATGGCCGCAAGGTAGGAAAAAGGAAGGAGAGACAGAAGTCGCGAACCGCCGGAAACACAGGATGCCAATAGCACATTGACCGCGACTTTTGGCATCCACGCCACATCATTAAAAAAGAATCGCGGAAGTTGGAGCTCTCAGCGGGCGTTTTGTCTTGCCACGGCTAAGTCTTTTCAGTAAACACGTCGCACCTCCATTCAAATCCCCCCATGAAAACACTCATTCTCCTCGGACTCTTTCTGACCACTCTGCCAGCCATGGCTGAATCTCAATTCCAAGTCAACTTGGTCGGCTCCACCACGGCGGCCGTCTTTGTCGATGGTGCCTGGATCAACGACGCAGAAGCGGTGGAAGCCAAAGTCTCAGCCAGCCCCGCCTCCCCTTCGGAAGGCGTGGCCATCAAAGCCTACTTTTACTCCGCCGATGGCAAATTGGTCCATACCATCAACAAGCCCTCCAGTCTCAATGCCGGCAATGGCGGCACAGTTCCCATGCCCGCCACCTACGAGCCCGGCAAGAAGTACAGCTTCTTCTTTGGCATTCCCGGAGCCATCAAAAAGGGACCCACCAAATGGAAACGCGTCATCATCGTTTTCGGCAAAGGCGAGCAGATGTCCGCCAAAGTCTATCCAAAGGACGACCTCAAGAAGTTCGACTTCCCCGAGAAAAGCATGGTCAGGTAAGCCCCCACCTTTGCTTGATGTGCTTCGCCGCCCGAAGCAGTGCCTATCCCTCGTAGAGCGAAGAAGGTGCCATACGCCCAGGCTTTCCTCAGACACAGCGCTAAGGACAAGGCCACCGTCCGCGTGTGTGGTTCGATAAGGAGCAGATCACGGCGATGAGCCGTCACCTCTCCCAAGAAAAAGGGCCATGCGGTTGCATGGCCCTCGTGGAAGGTATTTGAGATGAACGGACGGACAAAAACGCCCGCCTGACGCGGCTTACACCGTCCCAAAGATCGTCTTGCCGGTGCTGAGAAGGTCGTTGCAGGCTTCCTTCATGCGGTCGCAGAGGCCCTGCTCGCCCTTCTTGAGGTAGCTACGTGGATCGTAGGTCTTCTTGTCGCCGACTTCGCCGTCGATTTTGAGGACGCCAGCGTAGTTCTTCATCATGTGATCAACGATCGGACGGGTGAAGGCGTACTGGGTGTCGGTGTCGATGTTCATCTTCACCACGCCGTAGCCGAGGGTCTCGCGGATTTCTTCGAGGAGGGAACCGGAACCGCCGTGGAAGACGAGGTCCATCTCAGCAGCAGCACCGTGCTTGGCGGTGACAGCAGCCTGGCCGTCGCGCAGGATGGTGGGCTTGAGCTTCACGGCACCGGGCTTGTAGGTACCATGCACGTTGCCAAAGGTGGCGGCGAACATGAAGCGGCCGATGCCACTGAGGGTTTCATACACTTCCAGCATGTCTTCAGGCGAGGTGTAAAGCTTGTCGGCGGCGACACCGCTGGTGTCGTGACCGTCTTCTTCACCACCGACGACGCCAGCTTCGACTTCGAGGATGATCTCGTGCTTCACGCACTCGGCCAGGAGTTCCTTGGAAAGGCGCATGTTTTCAGCCAGCGGCAGTTCCGAGGCGTCGAGCATGTGGCTCTGGAAAAGGTTGTTCAGGCCGGCAGCACGGCGCTTGGCGGTTTCGGCGATGAGGGGCTTGAGGAAGCTGTCCACCTTCTTCGGCTGGCAGTGGTCGGTGTGCAGGCCAACGAGGATGTTGTACTTCTCTGCGAGGCGATGCGTGGCCTCGGCAAGGACGATGGCACCAAACGCCTGGTCTTTGAGGGAGGTGCCGGAGGCAAACTCGCCGCCGCCCGTGGAAACCTGGATGATGCCGTCGGATTTGGACTCAGCGAAGGCCTTCAGCGCGCCATTGATGGTCGTGATGGAGGTGACGTTGATCGCTGGGTAGGCATAACCACCCTTCTGGGCGGCATCAAGCATGGCACGGTACTGGGCGGGTGTGGCTACGGGCATCTTTGGGGTATGGGGGTGAGTTGAACAAACCGAGGGAAGCAAGAAACGGGCCGGGTGCAAGAAGCGCTTCGTCTCCAGCAAGTATGAACCAACCGCGCATTGCATCTTTGCGCCTGTGACGCTGAGTTTTGAGGCACGCGGAACCTGCCGCCGAAACCTAGGCTGCGGGAGTTGATTCCCAATCATTCTCCTCGCACTCCCCGGTTGACGCCCGACTATTAAGGTCTTTTAACTACCTGCAACTCCTTCTCTCGCAATGCCGCCCATGGAATCCTTTCTCTCGCCCGGCCTGCAGTACGGCCTCGAACACAGCAATCTGACTTGCTGGATCATCTGCGGTCTCCTCGCGCTGTTCTCGATCACCAGTTGTGCAGTGATCCTGAGCAAGCACTTCCTGCTCTCCCGGGTGCACAAGGCGAACCTGTCTTTCCTGCGCGAGTACCGTGAGAGCAATCATGCGCTGGAGCTGTATCAACAGCGCGAGCCCCATGAGTTTTCCTCCTTCTACCACATCTACCATGCGGCCTGCCGTGAGATGTCCTGGTATCTCCTGGGTGAAGACGAACCGGGCACCACCTTTGCCGCACGCCTTCAAGGCGCGGGCCGCATCACGCCATCGCAAATGAATGCCGTGCAGGTGGCCATGGAGCGCAGCGTGGCAGAGGCGGCGCTACGGCTGGAAGCACGTATGAGCTGGGTGGCCACCACCTTGAGCAGCGCACCGTTTCTCGGACTGCTGGGCACGGTGTGGGGCATCCTGGACACCTTCAGCACGATGACGTCTGCCAGCAGCACCGCCACTCTCGCAACCCTGGCGCCGGGCATCACCACCGCGCTGGTCACCACGGTGCTGGGCCTGCTGGTCGCCATCCCAAGCATGATCGGTTACAACGCGCTCGTGAACCGCATTCGCGGCATGGTGGTACGGCTCGACAACTTCGCCAGTGAGCTCAACGCGGGCTTTGACCGCACCTTTGTGGACCATCGTTTCAGCAACGAAGCGCTGCCCAGCATGAGCGCCCTCGGCAGTCCTTCCATGCCCGCCTTCACCGGCACCAGTTCCTCCCCCCTGCCCGCGTCAATGCAGGCTGTTCAAGCCCGCGCATGAAACGCCACTCCAACAGGCATCAGCTCCGCCTCATCACCGAGATCAGCATTACTCCGCTGATGGATTTGGTGCTGGTGCTGCTGTTTGTTTTTCTACTGGCCGCCCCCTTGCTCAAGGCAGACAAAGCCACGCTGACTGCCGCTGCGCCTGCTCCACCCACGCCCTCCAAGGTCTCTGCGCCCACGGAAACGATGACGCTGCTGGTGAACAACGACCAATCCGTCACGCTGAATGGCGCGATGCTGGCACGCGCGGATCTGCCCGTTTCCTTAAAACAACTCGTCCAGCGCAACCCCGGCATCGGCATCGAAGTGCGCATGCATCGTGACCTGCCAGTGCAGCAACTGGTGGAAACGATGCAACTGCTTGAAGCCGCGGGCATTCAGAAAACCGCCGTCACGACTCATGCCGACGACCCTTGATTGAAGATGAAACGTAAACGTCCCACGACGCTGGAGCCGATTTCAGCAGCGATGATTGTCATCGTTTCGCTGCATCTGGCTGCGGTGTTTGGTGTCTGGTGGTGGTGGCAGAATGTCGGCAGCCCCCGGCGTGAGGCCAGGAGCGCGCAGCTTGCCTGGATGAATCCAGAGGATTTCAAATCACAGGCACCATCGCCCTCCGCAGTGCCTCGGCCCAAAGCAGCAGCCGCCCCCAAGGCGGACAAGAAGCCCCCTGCCGCCGCGCCGCCCAAGCTCTCGGCAGATCCCCCGGTGCAGAAAGCCACGCTGATCGCCGCCCCGCCCAAGCAGCATCAGATGGAGCCTGTGCCAAACACCACCGGCGCCCCCTTGTTTGCAGGCAGTGCCGGTCCGGCGCCAAAGCCTTCCGCCAATCGCAGCATCACGCTGCGCAGAGCTCCTGAAAAGCGTACCGGACCCGCCTTGTTCGGTGCGCCCGTTCCACCGATGACCAAACCGACGCTGATGGACATGGCCCGGCTTAATACCCTGCGTCCATCGGCGATTCCGCCGCCTAACAGCGCCACCCCAGCCGCGGCAGAAGTGGATCTCGATGCCGTCGATGAAGCAGTCAATGCGGCATTCCTCATCGGCTGGACCGCCCCCCCCATCGTAAACGTGCCTGAAGGCCAGCGCGAAGGGCGGTTGAACATTTCCATCGGCAAAGACGGCGCGGTCTTAAAGGCACAGATGAGCAAGTTTTCTGGCTCGCACGACCTGGACCAGTCCATTATCGAGGCCGCCGCAAAAGTGAAAAATATTTCCACAACGCTGCCTTCTAATTACTCTAAAGACAGCTACGATCTGGAACTGAACTTCCTTCTGCTGCCCTGACCCCCCGCATGAACGCCCGCGCGCTGCTTTTCATTCTCACCCTCGTCGTGTGCCACGGCACGCAGGCAGAGGCTGGCGTCATGGACAGACTGCGCGGCCTGCTCAGCTTCGGTGGCGGCAAAAGTAAAACCGAAGAGCCAAAAAAAATCATGCCACGCATCCGTGTGGGATCATTTTCTGGCGGCACGGGTGCCAGCGCCCAGCAGGCCCTGCGCCAGGAACTGCTGGACTCACGCGAGTTCTTCGTCGCCGGTGCGGACGAAAAAGCTGACTACTTGGTGGAGGGCACTTCCTCAGGCGGGCGTGTCACCGGCAAGCTGCGTGATGGCAAAGGCAAGGATCTCTTTCAGCGCAGCTATGCGGCTCCTGGTCTCGATGAAAACCTCAAGGCACTCACCGACGATGTCATCTACACCATCACCGGCAGACCGGGGCTGGCCACCAGCCGCATCGTCTTTGTGAGCAATGTGAGCGGCAAGCGCCAGATCTACATCTGCGATGCCGAAGGCGGTGAGGTGCATCAGGTCACGCATGACAAGCATGGCGCAGTGGCCCCCTCTCTCTCGCCGGATTCATCGATGATCGCCTTCACCAGCTATCGCTCAGGATTCCCCATCATCCGTCTGCTGGATCTGAATGTCGGCTGGGAGCGCGGCGTGACGGACACCCCCGGCAGCAGCTTTGGCTCGGCCTTCTCGCCGGATGGCACGCACCTCGCCGCAGTGATGAGTTTCATCGGCAATCCTGAAATTTTTGTGAGTGACCTCAACACGAACACCGCCGCCTGTGTGAGCGATTCCGTCGGCGCCCCCTCCAGCCCATCATGGCATCCGGATGGTCGTCAGATCGTCTTTTCCAGTGATGATGGCGACGGGCCAAAGCTGTACATTGTTGAAGTGCCGCAGAAGGAGGGTGAATCCTCGCGCCTGTATCGCTGGCGCACCGGCTACCACTTCTGCACGGATCCTGAATGGTCGCCCGATGGCCGGCACATCGCCTTCACCACGCGCACCAGCGGTGAATGGACCGTCGCCATCAAGTCCTATCCCAATGGTGGCGTGCAAGTGGTGCAGGCGGGCGGTGCGGAGCATCCGTCATGGAGCCCCAACGGACATTTCATCACCTACGTTCAGCACGGCGAACTCTTTGTGCATGATCTTCGCAGCGGCAACCGTCGTTCCATCCTGCGCGGTTATGGCCACATCTCCGAACCGCGCTGGATGCGCTGAGCCCTGCTGATGAATGCCGCCCCGCCAATGATGAACCGCCCTGCTGCCATTCTTTCGAGCACCCTTTTGAGCTGTCTCCTGCTGACCTCCTGCAGCAGCATGAAAATGCCTGCGTTTTTGCGCAATCCATCCTCTGAGGCGGTCGTCTATGCACTCGGTCCCAGGGATGGTTTCACCTCCCCGCTGAATGGCAGCCTCAAGCCAGCCTGCCCTGCCCTGGTGTTTGAAAACGCGGACTTTCAACTCACCTCTGCGCATCAGCAGGCCGTGAACAGCCTGGCGCAAGAGATGATCCAGAACAAAAAGGCCCGCCTCCTGGTCGCAGGCTACACGGCGCCAAATCTGCCGCCGGATCACGCCCGCTCCCTTTCTGAACGCCGTGCCCTGGCGGTGCGGCAGCGTCTGATCGAACTCGGGCTCGAAGCCGCCAACGTGCAGACCGTGGGTTTTGGCAATGACTTCTCCCCCACCGGCCCGTCCTCGGATGTGGTGGTCATTTACCGCCAGAACTGAGGCCTGCCCGGCGACCGAAAGGGCGTGAGGAAATCAGCCACTGGGACTGGCCGTAAGATCGTGGCGTTCCGCCCGTTCCCTCAGCCCCCCAATCATGCCCATCCGTCCAAACCTCCTCGTCGTTCTCGCCTTGGTCGCGCCGTTTGCCTTCATGTCCGCCAGTCCGGACAAACCCGCCAAGGCTAAAAAAGACAAAGGCCCTTTCGTCACCGGAAAACCCGCCTTCATTCCTGATCCGGAAACTCCGGCTTTCGATGCCTCGAAGGTGACTCCGGATCATCTCGACCCCAGCGCGTTCAAAGTACCCGAGGGTTTTGAGATCACCGTCTGGGCCACCTCCCCGCAATTGTTCAATCCGGCGAACATGGACATCGACCACGCGGGCCGCATCTGGGTCACAGAGGGAGTGAACTACCGCCGCCACTCCGGCCGCAGCCGTGAGGGCGACTGCGTGCGAGTGCTGCAGGACACCGATGGCGACGGCAAATGCGACAGCAGCCATGTCTTCGTGCGCGAAAAGGAACTCGAATGCCCGCTGGGGGTGGCGGTGTTCGACAACGTCATCTTTGTCTCCAACGCGCCGAACATCATCAAGTACACCGATGTGAACCGCGACTTGAAATTCGATCCCGCAATCGACAAACGCGAAGTCTTCCTCAGCGGCTTTGAGCAGCCGCAGCATGACCACAGCCTGCACAGCGTGTATGCCGGACCCGATGGCCGTCTCTACTTCAGCAACGGCAACTGCGGCGCGGAATTCAGCGACAAGAGCGGCAACACCTTCCGCATTGGTGGGGCCTACCTGAACAACCCGTATGCCGGCGCGAAGAGCGACGATGGACACGTCTATGTCGGTGGTTTCACCGCCAGCATTGATGCGGACGGGCACAATGCGCACATCCTCGGCTACAATTATCGGAACAGCTTTGAAGGCGTGCGCACCAGCTACGGTGACATGTTCCTCAACGACAACGACGATCCACCCGCCTGCCGTGTGAGCCACCTCATCGAAGGCGGCAGCTTTGGTTTCTTCTCCCGCGACGGCAAACGCCAGTGGCGTGCCGACAAACGGCCCGGACAGAGCATCCCCACCGCTGAATGGCGGCAGGAAGATCCCGGCAGCATCCCTGCTGGAGACGTCTATGGCGGCGGTGCGCCCACCGGCATGTGCTTCTATGAAAACGGCGCGCTCGGTGAAAAATGGAACGGTTTGCTGCTGAGCTGCGAAACCGGACGCAACGTGGTGTTTGGCTACCTGCCAAAACCGGACGGCGCAGGCTTCAAACTGGAGCGCTTCGACTTCTGCACCACGAACACCACGGGTGTGTTCAAGGGCAGTGATTTCGTCGGTGGTGCCAACAACCTCTCTGACGAGCGCCACACGCTATTCCGACCTTCGGATGTCTGCGTGGGGGCCGATGGGGCGATCTACATCAGCGACTGGTTCGACAAACGCACGGGTGGCCATCAGGACACGGATGAAACCTGCAGCGGTACGATCTACCGCATCGCGCCGAAGGGGTTCAAATCGAAGATCCCGGAACTCAAACTGGATACAGTTGCAGGGCAGATCGCTGCGTTGCAATCCCCTGCAACGAATGTTCGTCAGGTGGCGTTTGCCCGGCTGAAGGCTGCTGGGGATGTGAACATGCCTGCCGTGCTCAAGTTGCGCGATAATGCGAACCCTTACATCGCCGCGCGTGCGGTGTGGTTGTTAGCGCAGCTTGGGGAGCCGGGGCTCATCAGCGCACGCATCTGGCTGGAGTCTGAGGATGCTACGAAGCGCCTAGTGGCACTGCGTGCGATCCGTGCAGCCAGCAGTGATGTCATCGACATTCTCAGCAACCTGACCACCGATCTTTCGCCGATGGTGCGCAGTGAGGTCGCGGTGGCACTGCGGGATGTTCCGGCGGCGCAAAGCGTGGCACTGCTGTGCAAGCTTTCGCACCATATAGACGGTGGTGATCGTTCTTTGCTCGAAGCCTGGGGCATTGGCTGCGAAGGCAAGGAAGAGGCTGTTTGGAAGGCGCTGAAACCTCAGGGTGCGTGGAGCGATGATTTTGCCCACATCACCTGGCGTCTGCACCCCGCTGCGGCTGTGTCGGATTTGGCAAAAAGAGCCGCCAATGGCAAGCTCTCCGCGGAACAGCGGAAGTTCGCGCTCGACACCCTGGCGTTCATTCCGGAGGCCGGCGCGGCACAGGCGGTGCTCGGACTGGCCAAAGATAAAGAGTCCCCCATTCATGCCGACATCATGTGGTGGCTCATCAAGCGCAGCACCGATGACTGGTCCACTTTCGGTATTGCTGAAGCTTTGAAGAAGGAGGGTATCTTTGATCCTGAAAGTGCCAAGCTGGTGACCATCGTCACTCCGGCGGCGATCCCCAATGCGGTGAATCTTGATGAAGTGATCAAGCTGAAGGGCAACGCCAAAAATGGCGCGCAGTTGGTCACGCGTTGCGTGATGTGCCATCAGATCAACGGCCAGGGAGTCGAGTTTGGCCCGAATCTCGATGGCTGGGGCCGCAGCCAGCCCGGTGAAATCATCGCACAGGCGCTCATTGAGCCGAGCAAGGACATCGCCCACGGCTACGAGGGCATGGAAATCGTGACCAAGGACGGCGTGACCATCCACGGCATGGTTCTCACTGAAGGTGATATCATGATCATCCGCAGCATGGGCGGGCAGAACCAGTATGTGGCCAGGTCACGGATCAAAAGCCGCCGCAAGCTTGACCACAGCATGATGCTCAGCGCCACCCAACTGGCGCTGACCGCTCAGGATGTGGCTGACATCGTCGCCTATTTGCGTACTGGCCAATAATGGGCGAGTATCCGCCGCGTTAATGCTTGGGGCTCCTGCATTCTGGTGGGACGCCCCCGTTGATTTTTTCGATGCGTTCATGACCTTGTTCCGACTCAGCCTCTGCGCCGCCGTCCTGAGTTTCGCTCATTGCAGCCATTCTGGATCCCCAGTCATTGCGGAAGCGGAAAGCGAGGCACCCGCTGTGACAGGTTCCCCGGAGAAGGTGGATCTTACGCTGGCACTGACGCCGACCTTTGGAGCGGTGCCTGCGCCAGAGCCGGCCCAAGCCCCCCCACCACCGAGTGAGCCGGTGAAGGTGAAGCGAACGAGGGTGGCACAACCCAAGGCCGCGATCAGCCGACCTGCCAAACCGAGCGCCGAGGTTGTCAAAGCGAGCGGCCCGCCGATACCGCCGATGCCCAAAACCAAGGAGCCCCCTGCTATTGACCGCTCAAACCTGCTCAATCTGATGCGCGAGCCCACGGAGCGCTGAGAGAGCATGCCGGGACGGAACTCATACGGCCGCAAAAAAATCGCCCTTCATTCAACGCGTTGACGATGCAGCCTTTCTGTATTTCGTGACGTCAGACCAGCTTCCCTTCTTTTTAAATTAACCATGACCTATTTTCGTCTCGGCCTTTGCGCCGCCGCCCTGAGTTTCAGCAGTTGCAACGTTTCCACCGCTCCTGAACCTGCAGAGTTTCAGCTTTCCGCCGATGCACTGAGCAAGCAATATCGCGCCACGCGCAAGACTGGTTCCGTCCGCCTTTACGCCCAGAAGATCGAAACCACCCGCGATGCATGGGGGCGCGAAACCCACCGCGCCAGCGGCGGTGCCCTCCTGGTGAAGGAAACCCACCCGCCGATTTACGCGCAAGCTCCCGAGATTGCGGTTACTCCGGATTTTTCAGAAGTGAGCGGTAGATCGACTGTCAAAAAGGATGACCGTCTCTACCTTGGTGAAGACGAATCCACCAAGATCCGGATCGACGGCACCGCCATCAAGCCGGAAGGCCCGCATGCCGTTCGCGGCATTGCCGCCGCCGTTGACGTAGCCGCTCTGAAAGCCCAGGCCGAAGCGAAAGCGCAGGCCAAGGCCGCAGAAGAAAGCGAGGCGCAGAAACTCGCTGAAGCCAAGGCCCTGGCGAAAGCCGAGTCTCTGGCTGCGGAGGAATCCGAGGCGAAGGCCAAAGCCGAAACCAGAGCTCAGGCCAAGGCCCAGGCTCTGGCGGAAAAAGAAGCCAAAGCGAATGCCAAAGCTGAAGCCCAAATGGCAGAACGGGAAGCGATGACCCAGGCGAAAGCTGAGAGAGAAAGAGCCACTGCTGAGGCTCAGGCCAGGAAGAATGAAGCCCAGGCAAAGGCCGAAAAGGAACAGGTGCTGGCGGAAGCGATGGCCAAAAAGAAAGCTGAAGCTCAAGCCAAGGTCGCCGAGGAAAAAACGAGAGCCGCACAAGCCAGCCTCAAGGCAGCCGCCAAGCCCCCTGCGGCAGCCCCTGCGGCGCCGGTGGATCGCAGTAAGCTTCTCAATCTCATGCGTGAGCCGACTGAGCGCTGAGTTGGGGATGCGTGCGCGCTGCGTGAGGTGCCTGACCGCGCAGCTAGGCAGGATAGTTACCCCTTAAGCCACCATCGTGAGGCCCGATGCACGTAAGAGTCATGGCACGATCCACTGAAAACAGGTCTGTATCTGAGCCTGTCAAGCCTGTGCACTCGAAACGGCTCACCGTTCCTTTTCAGATCCAGATGAGAGGTGACTGAAGGCACATGCAAGGCTAGGACGTGTGCGCTTGGGGGCAGAAGCTTTTGAAAAGAGGGCATGCAATGAGACTGCAGCCCACGATGGGACGAAGGATTCTAGGGACGCGCACAGCGCATCCCTACCATCCAGAGCAGCGCGTGCCGCAGCGCTGGTAGGGAACCGCTGTGAGGGTCCGCAGTTTCGGGTCTGTAGCGTCGGGGGCATTCAAAAAGGTGCGCCGTCCTTAGAATGTGGAACGGCAGGAGAGGTGGGCCGTTGCGGCGATGGTTTGCGGGTGGGGTGAAATGCCACAACCGATGGAAAACGGCTCTGCATCTGAGCCTTTCCGCTTGAGCCTGCCTCAAGACTCCTTTTCAACGGCTGATGGTATAAAACGCATTTTTCGAAAAGGGGGCATGGGGACGTTCGGCGGAGGTTGGAGGACCAACCTCCCTACCTTCGCGTCGTGAACGTTCACGGCGGTCAGACTTGTCGGTGATTGACTGGCGGCCCACTGGCGCTATCCTACATGCCTATTCACCACACGCGCTGAGGACGACCTCGGTGTTTTGATAATCACTCAGGGACGACCCTGCCAAATTATCAAATGCTTATGCCGTGGGTTCTTCTCGTCGTTGCCGGTCTTTTCGAAATAGCCTGGGCTGTGGGCCTCAAATTCAGCGATGGCTTCAGCCGGTTCTGGCCCAGTCTTGGGACATTGCTGGCCTTGGCTGCCAGCGTGGCCTTGCTGGGCATGGCGGCCAAATCGCTCCCCATGGGAACGGCTTACGCTGTCTGGACGGGGATCGGAGCGGTGGGTGCCGTGGTGTGCGGCATCTGTCTGTTCGGAGATCCCGTCTCACCCATGCGGCTGACGTGTTTGGGCCTGATCATCCTGGGGGTCCTGGGCCTGAAATTTTCGTAGCGGTCACGCTTTGAAAACGGGGCCGACGCGGCAAATCGAAAAGAGCTTAAAACGCCCAGCGAAAAGGGGCGTTTGGAATCAGCTTGGACTTTGGATACGCGGAGATGCGCACCTGATTTTGTGAGTTGCCGCTGAGGAGCCAGACGTTGGTGGCATCCTGTGCATGGAGGAATCCGATGTGGCCGCTACCAGCCTGATCCACCGTGAGGGGCTGCAAAATGCAGATGGCCCCATAGGTCGCGACCACAGGACGGCCCCAGCTCCACCAGTCGGAAACTCTGGCGCTGCCCCGTGGCTGGTAGCCGGAGCACTTCACACACCAGTTCACAAAGGCGGCGCACCAGGCAGTTTGATCGTGCAGCAGGCTGCCGCCGATGCCGCAGCTTTGCAGGTATTCAAGGATGCGCGGGTTGTCCGCCGCTCCTGCCCACTCCTGTACGCCTACCTCCATGATGGCGATCTGCATCCATGGCGGTGGCGCTGCAAAATCCGTAGGCGCAGCCGCTGAGGTGTCAGGTGCCGCGTAGTCCCCACCGCCGTCGATGGTCACGATCTGGCCAGGAAACATCACCTTCCATTTCCCCGAACCCCAATCGACCAGCCCGGGGTTCAGATCTTGAAATCGATCAAGCGTCATCCCAAAAGAGTTCGCAATGTGGGAGGGATTGTCGCCGGGCTGAACAATGTATTGGGCCATGGGCGGGATCATTGCTGAGAGCGGGGGAAAAGCGAATGGTGATTTATGGGGGGGGGGGAGGACCTTCGGAAATCAGAGGTCAGGATCGATGCAGAGCATGGTTTGCTGTCAGGGTAGCATCTCTAGTAATACAGTTTTGCGTCCTGCCACTGCTCTGAGAGAGCGTCTCGAATCCACGTCCGATAAGATGCAGTCTCAAAGAATGCGCGCCCAATCCATGGCCCGACAAGAACTTGCGCATCGGAGCCGGCGCTGGCGTCTGCTCCCAACTCAATGATGCGGTGACAGAACGGCTGCACTGCACGAGCGCTCAATGCCGAACTCACCGGCAACTGGCTCAAGGCGTTGTCGGCAATCTGGCCCGCCTCTGCGAAAGAGGGGGCACGAATGAGAAGCTGCGTATCCTCACCGTCCGGACCGTCCGGTGATTCAGCGTGGCCCCATCTGATGGCGAGGTAGAGCTTCATGAGCGTGCGAATGACACCATACGTTCAGGCAATGCCCCCTACTGCGGAGACCAGCTTTGATGGCGGTTTTGAGCTTGAATTAAAATACACCACGAAAGTCATGGCGCGAGCGAGAGCGGCCTACCCTCGGCTTGTTCGGCCCGTTGAGACTGTTGAAATTCCTCGGCCAGGATTCGTTTGATCTCTTCTATGGGTTTGTTGGAGAGTGGTTCGGTTGGGATGTCGGCTGCATCAACCTCCACAAGTTTTAACGTGATCTCATCCCCAACTCGGAGATTCGTACGAAACCAGTGGAGGTGCTCACGCGTGGAGTTATCAAGGCCAGCGAGAGAAAAGGAGGCGTGCCAGTCTTTCGCTGGATCAAAAGCGACATCGCTGGGAATGAACGTCCAATTGGCAATGGCTGACACCACCCCTTGTGCAAGTCCGGCTGTTGCGACTGGTTTTCCGTTCAGGTTGACTTGATAGGCGATCATCTGATTTTTTTGCCCGAACATTTAACTCACCCATGTCCAAGCGGTGGGCTGAGGCGACTGTGGCGAAGAGTGAACGAGCCGCCAAAATGTGTCAATGCCGCAACGCGCCAGGATGTTTAGCGCAGAGGGGTGCGGCGGGGCGCGGCGCAGACGCTGCTGGAACCCGCTGTGGTATTGAGGAGTGCTGGGTTTGCTTGCCCGGAATTGGATGCCATACCCAGGGCTTGCTCGTTCCTCGCGGCGCCCTGGGCTGAGTCCGGCGGGCCGTTGGCCCACTACAGAAGAGACTCACCTTAACCGAGCGCCATTGGTGCCTGTGTTTTGATTTTGAAGTGGGAGTTCCATCCGCTTCAAGCAGCGAGGCCGTAGTGTTCGCCGATGACTTTGCCGCGGAGGCGGTCGGCTTTGGCGCCGGCTTGATCGTGTTCGATGACGCCGTCGCGGAGGCGGATGATGCGGGTGCAGCGCTGGACCATGCGTTCGTCATGGGTGACGAAGACGAGGGTCTTGCCCTGCTGATTGAGGTCGTCGAAGAGATCGAGGATTTCCTTGCCGGACTTGGAGTCGAGGTTGCCGGTGGCTTCGTCGGCGAGAATGACGAGGGGGCTGTTGGAGAGGGCGCGGGCGATGGCGACGCGCTGCTGCTGGCCNNGAGAGTTCGTTGGGCTTGTGGTGAAGGCGGTGTTCCAGCCCGACCTGAGTGGCGAGGCGAGTGCCGGTTTCGATCATTTCGGACTCTTTGGCTCCGCCATAGTACATCGGCACGGCGATGTTTTCGATGACGCTGAGCTGCTGGATGAGATTGTAGCTCTGGAAGATGAAGCCGAGATTTTTGTTCCGTGCGGCGGAGAGATCATCATCTTCAAGATGAGCGACGTTGAGACCGCCGAGGTAGTAATCCCCCGAGGTGGGCTGATCGAGACAGCCGAGCACATTGAGCAGCGTGGACTTGCCGCAGCCGGAGGGGCCCATGATGCAGACGTATTCGCCGGGGTAGATGGAGAGCGAGACGCCCTGCAGCACGTGCTGGGTGATGTCCCCCATCTGGTAGCTCTTGCAGATGTCCACCAGCTTGATGATGGGATCAGGATCGGGCATCACGGGGTGGCCACTGCCACGGCTTTATCCTTGGGCTTGGATGGTTTGGATTTCGGTGCGCCGCCTTCAGGTTCGGATCTGCTCGGGCCGCCCATGTCGGCCTCGGCTTTCTTCGGGAGTGCGAGGGCCACGGCTTCGCCGCCCTGCAGACCATCACGGACCTCGATGAATTCATCGTTGAAGAGCCCGGTGCTGATCTCACGGCGTTCCAAGGCACCGTTGTTGCTGATGTAGCAGAAATGATGATCCTGATCGACTTCGATGGACTGGACAGGCACGTAGAGGACATCAGCCAACTGATCGACGATGATCTCGACCTTGGCGTTCATGCCTGGCTTCATCCAAGGGTGGTAGCCGTTGATGTGGATGGTGCAGGGATAGACCTTCAAATTGGGGGTGTAACGGCTGCTGCTGGAGTCCGGCAGAACGGCGAGTTCGGCGACGCGACCATCAAGTTCTTTGCCGGGTTCGGCATCAACGCGGACTTTCACGGGCTGACCGATGCGGACCTTTTTCATCTGTGATTCATGCACGTTCACGCGCACGCCCATCTGGCTCATGTCGGGAATGGTGAGCAGGGTCTGACGCAGGCGCACGGTGGCCCCTTCTTCGATGCTGTTGTTGTAGTTGTAGGAGGAGCTGGCGTTCAAATCGCCATAGGCCACAAGGCCGGGCTGCGGGGCTTTGATGACGCAGGCCTTGAGCTGGAGCTCCAGGTTTTCACGCTGAGCGAGCTCCATTTCGTAGCGTCGTTTGGCGGTGCTGAAGCGGGTCTCCGCCTGGGCCATGCGGGAGCGGTTGGCGCGGATGGTGCGCTGCAGCTTGTTGAGCGCCTCACGATAAGCAGCGAGGTTGGTGGCGCACTGCTTGCTGAACTCGTATTTTTTAAACAAGGCCAGCGCGGTTTCCGAAGTCTTCACCGAGAGTTCGACCTTGTCGTAACTCACGAGGTCATTTTCCATCTGGGCGGCGGTGACAAATTTTTTCTCTGCCAGACGCTTTGAGGATTCGACTTTCTGCTTGGCCAAGGCGAGTTCAGAACGATGCAGGAGCATATCATCCTCCAACTGGCGGAGCTTCTGCTGCGCTTCCCCATCGCTCTGGGCCTTCTGCTCAAGGAAAGGAGAGAAGTCGATCATTTCGCTCTCGGAATGAGTCACGACTGATTTTTTGACGACACCCGGCTTGGAAGGGAGAGCACGTTGAGCGATGGCGGCCTCGGGATTAACCGGGGTGCTGGCCTGCGTTTCAAGGACGTCGGCATATTTTTCAAAAGCTTCCACGTCCGGGGGCAGCTTGGCAGCCGTCAGGATGGCACCGGTGACTTCACGACCGAGATATTTCTCGAAGTCCATGAGGGCAAAAATCGCGGTCTGCTTAGTGTCGCGCACCAAGGTTTGATTTTCACTTTTCTGGATCTCGCGGTTTTCATCGGCGTCGATGTAGTTTGAAACCGTGGTCTGAAAGTCGATCTCGTGAGTCTCGATCTTGGTTTTGAGGTCGGTGCTGTCGAGTTCGATCAAGACCTTGCCATCTTTGACGTCGTCTTCGGTGATCAGATAGCCCTCAGGAATGAGGCTGAGAATTTTGGTGGGGATTTCGATTTCGCTCTTCACCTCATTGTTGTGCAGGGCGCGGATTTCGCCGCCTTGCAGAACGCTGATCTCGAGCGGGCCGCGCTGCACGATACGAGTGGGCATTTTTTCTGCCGTAGCGCCACCGCCGGACATGCTCCACCAGCCGATGACAGCGAGTGCGCTGACGCCTGCGATGATGATTCCTTTGTTGGATTTTCCTTTCTTCATTCTCCTTTTGGCTTCTCCTTGTTCAATACGTCCACCCAGCCGCCGTCTTTCTCAATGAAGAGCACTCCCATGTCCCGCCAGAGGCGCAAACGGACGAGAGTGTGATTGATGGTGGTGGAGACCATGAGGTTTCGCGTGGTGTTCAAGTCGCGCTGAGCATCGACCAGATTGATGGCGGAGCCGAGGCCTTCGGCATTGAAGGCTTCTTCGACCTCCAGACGCTGCGTGCTGATGTCCAGCCCCAGCTTGGCGAGTTCGTACTGCTTGCGCGCCAGCTGCAAATCACGCCAGCCAGTGCGGACGTCGCTGCGGGTGTTTTCTTCAAACAGATCCAGCGCACGTCTGGCCTGCTGCTCGGCAACGATGGATGAGCGCAGCAGATTGCGCTCGGGCTTCTGATTGAGATTGAGGTCGGTGTTCAGCCCCATGCTGTAGTTCCTGTTTCCGGGGACGATGGTGAAGTCGTTGCGGTCAGGATTGTCGAGCATGTTGTAGTTCACCAGGGCGTTCACGCTGGGGAGGGCCTGCTGTTTTGCGATGAGCACTTTCCGGCTCGTGTCCTCGACCTGATCGCGGAGATTCCAGATGTCCAGGCGGTTGGTCATGGCGATGGCGATGGCTTCATCGAGAGTGCCGGGAGATTCGATGATCTGGAGGGCGCTTTTGTCCTTGTAGTCCACCACAATGCGCTCAGTGACTGGCAGTCCCAGATTGACCTTGAGGTCATCCATGGCCTGCTCGTAGTCGCGGATGGCATTGAGCCATGAGCGCTCGAATACAATGCGAGACTGCACCAGACGGAAGACGGAGGATTTGGTGCTGTTCGCATTTTCCTTCTGCATGGCGGTCTCACGGGCGACCACAAAATCAAAGGCCTTGAAGGCGAGGTAGGCATTGCGCGCGGTCTCGCGAGACTGGATGACGCCGTAGTACTGGGTGGCGATGTCCACGGCAAAGAATTTCCGATACTGCGCGAAGCTGCGGATGGCATAGAGCACAGAGCGCTCGCTCTGGGTCAGGACTTCCGAGGCGGACAGGTAGCCGGCCCCGCTAAGCAGCGGCTGCGTGAGGGAGAAGCCGAGCTGGGAGATGCCTGCGTCTCTCCCCCCGGTGAAGAAGCGTACAAAATTGGTGGTGAGGTTCGTCGCCAGCAGCGTGCCGGTGCGGGTCAGCGCGGAGAAGCCCAGATTGCCGGTGGTGGTCAGGGTGGAGGTGCGCACCAGATTGTTGACGCCGGTGATGGCGTCCGTGCTGGCCTTGGTGGCGGAGCCGCTGCCGCCGAAGATGGGGCCGTACTGCTGCCGGATGAGCGTGAGATTCAGGGCGGTCAGGTAAACCGTCTCTTTCTGCACCAGATAGGTGCGATTGCGATGCACCGCAAAGTTCAAGGCCTCCGCCAGACTGACCACGCGTGCATGCTCTTCGAGGTAGGCCCGGTCGCCCAGAAACTCCTCCTTCTTCATGTTTTTGCGGAGTTCCTCCATCCTCACCGGTGGCGGTGGGGTGATGTCTAGAAACGACTGCCCTGAGTTCGGCACCTTGCTGGCTTTTTTGCGCAGGATGCCGTAGGTCTCCTTGTCCGCCCATTTTTTGTAAAAGCCCGTGCTGCAGGCGCTCAATCCCAAGGCCAGCAGCGTGAGAAACGCAACGGCAGGCAGGAGGGGTCGATGTTTTGGCATGGGAAGTCTGACCGGCATTGAGGGTGGTTGGGCCGGGGTTGGTTTTGGGGGACTTTTCAATACGCCTTTCCGCCGGACTATCTATCGAATGGATGACAAAACGTCGTTGCCACCACCCAAGCCACCGTTACTATCACTCCCCGCATGTCCGACCTCCCCAAAGTCGCTGAAACTGAAGAACTCCTGAAGGAGACCTCCGGATCGCCCCCGACCCGGAAGACGCTCATTGAAAAATTGGACAACTGGGATGACTGGGCGAGCTGGGATGAGTTCTACCGTACCTATTCGGGTTTCGTCTTCCACGTGGCCCGCAAGACCGGCCTGAGTGATGATGAGGCGAATGATGTGGTGCAGGAGACTTTCATCGGCGTGGCGAAGAATCTGCAGAAGAAGAAATTCGACACGAGCCTGGGCTCCTTCAAATCCTTCCTGCTCAATCAGGCGCGCTGGCGCATTCTGGATCAGTTCCGGCGGCGCAAGAAGCAGCAGAGCCGCGAGGCCAATCTGTATGCTGACGAAACCGACGAGCGCCGCACGGCGCCGATCGACCGCTGTGCTGATCCCAATGGCGTGGCTCTGGAAAAACTGTGGGAAAAGGAATGGCAGGACAAGGTGATGGATCTGGCGCTGCGCCGGGTGCGTGCGCTGGTGTCTCCACGTCAGTTTCAGATTTTCTCCTGCTACGTGATCAAGGGCTGGAGCCCGGAACGCGTGAAGAAGGAGCTGGGGGTGAATGCGGCGCAGGTGTACCTGGCGAAGCATCGGGTGGGACGTATTTTGAAGCGGGAAGCGGCGAAGCTGTCTGAGACTGAGCAGTAGGCAGAGATTGGCGCAGCCAGCGGCTTTTTAGATCCAGGAAGGAACTGAGTGAGTATTGGAGCGTTGTTGTCTGATAATGGCGCAAGTGTGCGGTGTTTGATGAACAGCCCGAAGGGCCTGACCGAAGGGCCTGACCGAAGATGAGGCGTTATTTAATCGGATTGATCCTGGGCTTGGCGCTGACGGCGATTTTCGCTGTGGTGTATCTCTTCTCCCCACGCCGTGATGCGGAAGTGGCCTTGGGAGTGAGGTGGCTGCCATGGTCGGCCCGCAACCTGATAGTTACCAGGGATGTGTGGACTGATTATGTTGTGCGGGGCTTCATCGAAGTCGCGCCCGAGGATTTTGAGCGCCTTTTAAGCTCGCGCGCCTATGAACGCAGCGACCATCCAGAATTCACACTCTCCGAGGAGCCACTGCCTGAGGGGAGAAATCTGACCTCTGCCATTTCTTACTATTGGGTTCAGGGAGACTCACGTTGTGAACTGAAATGCGATGAGACGCGGTCATGGATTTGGTTTTTGTATTCCACGGATTGAGGCGGATTCGACTGACTGACATTGAGCTCCCTGAAAGCGCCTGGCGTTTAGTCGCGTAGCGATGTGATGATGTTTCGCACACTTGCCTGCTTTCTGGTCGTGGCTTCCCTGCATGCAGCGGATCCCGTTTCGCTTTTCATCGAGGGCTATGCGGGACAGCGCAGCATCGCGCAGGGGGAGGAGATTCCGATCCATGTGAGCACGACGGCGGCGAAGTATGAGATTGAGGTGGCGCGGCTGGGGGCTGTGCGGGAGGTGGTGTGGAAGAAGAGTGATGTGCCTGGCGTGGCGTATCCCGTGCCGGAGGATGCTTCGGCGAACGGGTGCCGCTGGCCGGAGAGTGTACGGGTGCCGAGCACGGCGGCGTGGAAGTCGGGCTACTATGAGGTGGTATTGCGTGCTGTGGATGCAGGGGGCAAATGGACACATCGCGGCAAACGTACGGCGGAGAGCAGCGCGTGGTTCATCGTGCGGCAGGCCAAGCCGGGGACGACCTCGAAGATACTGCTGCAGCTTTGCACGAACACTTACAACGCGTACAACAACTGGGGTGGCTTCTCGGTGTATGCCTACAACAGCCTTTCGAACAATCAGGGGCACCGCGTGAGCTTTGAGCGGCCGGGGCCTTCGCAGTTTGGCCGCTGGGAACTGCCCTTTGTGCAGTGGGCGGAGAAGAATGGCTATGCGCTGGAGTTTGCTGCGAATGAGGATCTGGAATTTCGGCCGGAGCTGCTGACGAGTTACAAGCTGGTGCTGAGCGTGGGCCATGATGAGTACTGGAGCACACCGATGCGTGACCATCTGGAAGGCTGGATCGGCAAAGGTGGGAATGTGGCCTTCTTCAGCGGGAACACCTGCTGCTGGCAGATCCGTGCGGAGGACGAGGGCCGTGCCTTTACCTGCTGCAAGCAGAACTACCACCTTGACCCCGTGTTTGCCTCGCGCGATTTCAAGACGCTGAGCACGCTGTGGAGCCACCATCTGCTGAAACGGCCTGAGAACGAACTGACCGGGGTCGGCTTCCTGTGGGGTGGGTATCGCAAAAGCCATGGGCAGTTCATGACTGATCCGGCGGAGTATGAGGTGCACCGGCCCGAGCACTGGGTGCTGGCGGGCAGCGGCCTGAAGCGTGGCGACAAGTTCGGCGGGAAGGACACGATTGTCGGATATGAATGCGATGGGTGTGAGCTGGAATGGAAAAACGGGCTGCCCTTTCCCACCTGCAAGGATGGCACGCCGAAGACCTTTGAAGTGCTGGCCACCTGCCCGGCACGCTGGCACCCTGATGATGCGGAGTGGTATGAGAACTGGGAGATCGGCCGCACGGGCGCGGCCTGCATGGGCCTCTACACGCGTGGTGGCACGGTCTTCACCGCTGGCACCACTGACTGGGCGCATGGACTGCAGGGTGGTGATGCGGCGGTGATGCGCATCACGCAGAATGTGCTGGAACGACTGTCAAAATAAGGTGGCAAAATGGTGGTTAGAGAGCATCTTCTGCCCAGGATCACGCAAGATGCGTGAAGCCAGTCCAGCGAGATGGAATACGATCAAGCAATCATGAATCCTCAAACGCCACCGCACGCAGCCGAGCTCTCCCTTCATCAAACCTTGAAGCGCGTTGAAGATTATGTGCGGCAGGAACCGACGAAGGCGGTGGTGGTGGCGCTGGGCACGGGGCTGGTTCTCAATTTGCTTCCCACGCGCATGCTGGCGGGAGTGACTGCTGGAATCGCGACCCGACTGCTGCCGCCGGTTCTGCTTGGTCTCGGTGTTCTCAAGGCATTTGAAATCTGCTGTGAAAAAGAGGATGCGCGGACGCCTTGAGCCGGTTGGATTTGATTTAACCAAGCTTGTCTTTCCTCACAACTGAGGGCCGTCATCTCCCCAGAGAAGCAGCACAGGTTCAGGATCGTCTTCCAGATTGTCCCAATGCAGGCTGCCGTCTGGCCTCACGCAGGGTGGAGGCTCATGCGGATAATACAGCGCGCGCACACCTGAGAGTTGTGAGCCGCCCAGGTGAGCACCCAGCACAACGCTTTGCCTGACCAAAAGCCGCAGGCACTGGCAGGTGTCCTTCCAAGGACAATCCAGAGAGCATTCCAAGTTGGTGGCGTGCTTATTCACGGCGGGAGTGTTGCACAGTCAGCAAGCGCGTTTCATCACGCTGTGTCCATGCGTAATACCACGTTCCTGAGCCTACCAGATTCCAGTAGGCTGCGGCGCTGATGGCAATTGGATGACCGTTTGCTTTGATCAACCGGCAGCGCCCTGACGCAAGGTCAGGGTCATGTAGGCGGCATAGAGGGCCAGCAGCAGCATGCCGCGCCAGCGGGGAATGTGACCGCCGCGCCCGGGGATGATCAGCAGAGTGGTGACAGCCCCGAAGAGCAGGCTCGGCTGGATTTCCGGAAGGTTCACCGGATACGGATGGATCATTGCCGCGACGGCCGCAATGAACAGCACATTGAAGATGTTGCTGCCTAGGATATTGCCGAGGCCCACATCATGATGACCGCGCATGCGGGCGATGAGGGTGGTGGCAAGCTCCGGGGTGCTGGTGGCCAGGGCCACAACGACGGCGCCAACAATGAAGGGGCTCCAGCCCAGCGCGAGAGCAACGCCTTTGCCGCCGTGGACGACGAACTGCGCCGCGCAGATGAGCATGGCCAGGCCGAACAGACTGAAACCAAGCATCCTGATCACAGGGATTTTTTCCACGGCTGCAGGGCGCCCCGCCGCATGGGCGCGGGCATGGCGGATCACCACCATCATCCAGGCGACGAAGCAGGCCATCATGATCAAGGCATCCTGCCGCGAGAACCAGCCGTCCATGAGCAGCAGATAGACAAGACCTGGAACCAGCAGGGAGATGAACCAGTCCCGCCGCACACCGCCGTCCTCGGCCTTCATGCCGGAGAGGGCCACCACGACAGCGAGCACCAGCGAGACATTGACGACATTGCTGCCCAGCACATCTCCCAGTGAGATTTGCGGTACGCCAGCCAGCGCGGAATCAATGGCCACCATGAGTTCCGGTGACGAGGTGCCAAAGGCGGCCACGGTGACCCCGATGACAGCGGTGGGCCAGCGAGCCCACGCGGCCAGGCCGATGCCGCCTCTCACAAAAAATTCGCCACCGAACCAGGCGAGAACGACGCCGGCGAGGAGATACAGAATGGATTCAGTCATATAAGGTCAGGGGTTGCGGCTCACCCCTCGCCAAGAGCGCATGCTGCGGCAAGTGCGATCGCCGCGTGATTTTGGAATGGACGGCTTCAGCGTTGTCCTATCACGCTGAAGTCGAGATCGCCCTTCCCGGCATCGACTCCGGCGCGCATGGCGGCGGCGGTGCATTCGAGGGCGGGTGTCTTGAGCCTGGCCTCCGCAGCGAGTTCGCGGGCGAAGTCGGCGTCCTTGAGCATGTTGCGCAGGGCAAAGTGAGGCTCGAAGTCGCTCTTGATGATGGCGGGCAGCTTCATGCCAATGAGAGCGGAGAAGTTGGCGTTTGATTCCAGCGCCTCGAGCAAACGCTCGAGAGGGATATTATTGGCCTTGGTGATGTCTGCTGCTTCGGACACGGCTTCTACGATCACGGCGGAGACGAGATTGGTGACGATCTTGAGCACCATGGCATCGCCAATGGCACCGAGTGGGAGAATCTTGGCGGCACTGGCGGCGAGCACGGGTTTGGCGCGCTCCAGCAGCAGTTCGCTGCCGCCGATGTAGTAGCTGAGCTTGCCATTCTGCGCGGCCATCTTGCTGCCGGTGAAGGGCGCATCGAGAAAGGCGGCACCGGTTTCTTCGACGAGTTGCGCGGCTTGCAGGGTGGCCTTTTTGCTTACCGTGGCGTGATTCATGACGAGATGCCCGGCTTTGAGTGCGGGCTTCATGTCTTCGATGGCGTCGAGCAGTGCCGCGCTGTCACGCACGAAAATTTGGATGATGCCTGCGGCTTCGGCCACCTCATGGGGTGAGGCGAGGAAGTTTGGCACGGGGCGTGCGCTGCGGCTCCACACAAAGACCTCATGCCCGGCCTTGCGCAGATTGTCCGCCACACGACTGCCGATGATGCCGAGCCCGAGAATGCCAACGTTTTGTTTCATGCCACGCCCTTAGCGCGCATTTGCTACTGCGCAACCCATGGGGTGCATTACCCATGGCGGTTGTCGTGATCTAAATTATGATGAGCCATGCTGACATTTCCATCGCTCATCTGGCACGCGGCAGAATCTGGAAAAATTGTGGAGGCGCTAGACTCCGATGCCCAGGCCGGACTGAGCGGCAGCGAGGCGGCTGAGCGTCTGAAGCAGCACGGCCTGAACGAACTTCCGGAGGACAAGCACAAGCCGATGTGGCGGGTGTTTGCATCGCAGTTCGCGAGTCCCTTGATCTACATTCTGTTCGTCGCGGCGGTGATCTCTTTTGCGATGGGGCATGTCAGTGACGCGGTGGTGATCCTGATGGTCGTGCTGATCAATGCGCTCATCGGTGCAGTGCAGGAGGGCCGAGCGGAACATTCCATGACGACGCTGCGCAAGCTCTCGGCGCTGAAGGTGCGTGTGGTTCGGGATGGAAAGGAATCGATCATAGAAGCACGGGAGCTGGTGCCGGGAGACATTCTTCTTCTCGGAGCAGGAGATCAGGTGGGCGCCGATGCGAGACTGCTCGAAGCAGCGTCTTTGGAAGCCACTGAAGCCGCGCTCACGGGAGAGTCGCTGCCAGTTCAGAAACACACCGAGGAGGTGGCTGAGGACGCAGGACTGGGCGACCGCAGGAACATGATTTACTCCGGCACGCACCTCACAGCAGGCCGTGGTCGTGCGGTGGTGGTGGCCACGGGCCTGCAAACTGAGGTGGGAAAAATTGCCAGCCTGACGGCAACGTCGGAGGAACCCAAAACACCGCTGGAAGTTCGGCTCAAGCAGTTTGGGAACTGGCTGGTGGGCGCTTCCATCGTGCTCTTTGTCCTGATCCTCGCTTTCGGCCTGCTGCGAGGCATGCCTTTTGTGACCATTTTCATGGTGGCCATCAGTCAGATGGTTTCGATGGTGCCCGAGGGCCTGCCGGTGGCCATGACCATCGCGCTGGCGGTGGGCATGCAGCGGATGGCGCGCCGAGGGGCCATCGTGCGACGACTCGCCGCCGTGGAGACACTCGGATCCACCAGCATCATCTGCAGCGACAAGACCGGCACGCTCACGAAGAACGAGATGACTGTCACCACGCTGATCCTGCCGGATGGTCGTCAAATCGAAGCCACGGGAGCAGGCTATTCGCCTGAAGGCAAACTGCTCGACACCAGCCAGGACGATGCTGCGCTGAGAGCTTTGCTGGAGGCGATCACGCTTTGCAACGATGCGAATCTTGTAGCGCCAGAAGCGGAAGAAACACGCTGGCGGCCGCTGGGTGATCCCACCGAGGCTGCTTTGCTTACTGTCGCACTCAAAGGTGGCGTGGAACTCGAAACGCTGCGCCATGAGTGGCCGCGCCGTGCGGAGATTCCCTTCGACTCAGCGGTGAAGATGATGGCCACGCAGCATGACCATGAGGGCAAGTGCCGGGTGCTGGTCAAAGGGGCACCCGAGAAGCTGCTCGATCTCTGCGATCCTGCGACACTGGATCTCGCACAGGCTCAGCAAACGTCCGAGAAACTCGCGGGGCAGGCTCTCCGTGTGCTCGCCGTAGCCGAGGTGTACGACGTCCCGCTTGATGAAAAGGCTGGTTTTGAACCCTGGCGCGGCCGGCTGTGCTTTCTCGGTTTGCTGGGCCAGATGGATCCACCGCGTGAAGAGGTGAAGGTGGCCGTGGCCGAGTGTCTGGCTGCGGGCATCCGTCCGGTGATGGTCACCGGAGATCACAAGGCCACCGGGCTTGCCATCGCGACCGAGCTGGGCATCGCAAGGCCCGGTGACATTGCCGTGGACAGTGCGGAACTCGAAGCGATGTCCGAGGCCGATCTGTGCGCCAGCTTGGAACGCATCTCCGTTTTTGCGCGGGTGCAACCGGCGCAGAAGCTGCGCATCGTCAAAGCCTTCCAGTCGCAGAAGCAGGTCGTCGCCATGACTGGAGATGGCGTCAATGACGCTCCGGCGCTCGCTGCGGCGGACGTCGGCGTGGCGATGGGCATCACCGGCACGGAGGTGGCCAAGGGCGCGGCGAAGATTGTCATCACGGATGACAACTTCGCCACCATCGTCAAGGCTATCGAGGAAGGCCGGCTCGTGTATCAGAACCTCAAGAAGGTCGTGCTGTTCCTGTTTGCCACCTCCATCGACGAAGTTCTCGTGCTGCTGCTTGCGCTGCTGTGCGGCTACCCGCTGCCGCTGGCAGCGGTGCAGATCCTGTGGATCAACATCGTGACCGAAGGCGCGGTGACGGTGAACCTGATCATGGAAGGCCTGGAGGGCGATGAAATGCGCCGCCAACCCACGCCAATGAATGAGCAGCTGATCACACGGCCGATGCTCCAAAGGCTGCTGCTCATGGTCAGCACCTCGGTGGCGGCAATCTTCGGTTTCTTCCTGTGGCGGCAGGCCAGCGGCGTTCCGTTTGCACTCGTGCAGACGGAGACCTTCACACTGATCGCCGTGACCCAGTGGTTCAATGTTCTCAACTGCCGCAGCGCCACCCAATCATCCTTCACCCTTGATGTGCTGCGCAATCGATGGCTCGTCGGCGGGCTCATTCTTGGCAACGCCCTGCACATCCTCGTCATCTACACCGCACCGATGAACCGGATTTTCCACACGGTGCCGATCCCGCTGGAGGACGTCCTCCTTCTCGGCCTCATCGGCAGCAGCGTGCTGTGGGTCGAAGAACTCAGGAAGTGGCGCGCACGCCGCAGAAGCGCCGATGACGGCGTCAAGGAGCCGGTTCAGAGTGATCAATGACCTCGGCGTGATAAGACACTGACTGAGGGGAGTTTTGGCGGAGTTCGGCGAGGAGACTCTGGACGGCCTCCTCACGCCCTTGGCTGATGAGCAGCGCGGTGATTTCGGCTTTCGCCTCATCAAAGGTCGGGAGGCGTGAGGCATGGCGCTCCAGCACGAGAATGAGGTGCCAGCCGAGCTGCGTCTGCACGGGCGCGCTGGGCCGGCCGATTTTGAGCTGTTGCACGGCGGCGATGAAATCCGCCGGCATTCGCTCATGCGTGAACCAGCCGAGGTCGCCGCCGAGAGTTTTGCTGCGAGCGTCATCGGAATGTTCCTTCGCCAGTTGAGCGAAGGTCTTCTCCTGCGCCAAAAGCTGGCGCTGGATTTCGCGGATTTCCGGCTCGCGGTCTGACTTCGTTTTGTCGTGCCGGGTGAGGAAGATGTGCGCGGCATGCTGTGCCTGCGGGATTCGCAGGGTTTCCTTGAACTCATCGTACCAGGCGCGCACGTCCTGCTGGGTAATCTCATTGAGACGAGGCTGAATTTGCTCCGCGATCCATGCTTCATCGAGCTGTGCGTCGTAGATCCGGGCATCCAGCGACTTTGGCGTTAGTTGCTGGGCGGCCAGGCGGCCGGGAAACTCTGCGGCATCGGCGAACTGCCGGAGCATTCTCTCTGACTCACGTTTCGCGGCGGGCTGGGAGGCTCCCGTGTTGAGAGTACTCTTGGTACGACAGGCACGCAGGAGGCGGTCGTTCACCAGATTTTCGAGCTCCCGCCAGCGGGTCTGCTTGCGCGCGGCTGGATCTAGACTGGCCCAGGACTGATCGTGCTTCCAGAGGTGCTCTCGCATCGCCTCCTGCAGTTCCTGCTGTGAGATTGGCTGGCCGTAAACCTCCGCTGCAGCTACCTCCCGCCCCTTGAAGGCATGCATGTCCGCCAGGAAGTAGCAGGCAGCGATGGATGCGGCGGCAAGCCACCACGGAAAGCTCTGGAACGAACGCGACATCAGAATTGGCAGCTTAGGACAGGGCTTTTGGACATCCAATGAACAGTGCCCGAGCGATTGAATAAATATTTATAATAATTTTCACAAAATAAACCTAGATTTATTGATCCGGTATTATAAATTTCATACACTCATGACATTCCGAAGGTTATTTCCCTTGGTATTTGCGGCCTGCACCCTCACGGCTGCAGCGGCAACTATTAGCGTGACCGGACTGGACAACAACGGCGAGGCGATCGGCCAGTATAATATCAACGGTCAGACCTACTGGTGGCTGTGCATTGAGCCGGCTACACCTGCTCTGAGCAACGCGACCATCACGGCAGAGACCTACTCGTTTCATGATGGCTGGACCGTGCAGAACACGGAGCGCAACGATATCTATCTGTCGGATGCCGTTTTCTACGCACCCATCATTTCGAAACAGGTCGCCGTGATGGAGTACGTCCTCGACACCTTCCTGCCTTGGGACACCCTGGCAGGAGCCTCGGGCCGTTTCCTTGAGCAGAGCGGCGACTACCTCGACTTTGTCAATGACGACGCCTTCTACAATGCGATGTACGCCATCCAGGACTTCCTTTCCCAGACTGCAGGCTCGCCGCCGAGAGACGATTTCCGGGTCATGGACGACTACGTGGACTATTTTGCAGGCCATGGCAATACCACGGATGATAACCGTTCCCTCCTTTTCCAGAGCATCCTGAGTGATGTCGAAGCCAAGGATTTGGCGGGCTTCTTCGCCACCTACACCGCCCAGCACAACTACTTCACCGTCAACACCCTCTTAGACGAAGCTGACCCGGATAACTGGCAGGACGGTCTCGTCATCGGAGGCTTTTCCCCTGTTCCTGAGCCGGGCGGGGCACTCCTCATCGCCAGTTGCGGCATCGCATGGACATTGCGTCGCCGCCGTCGGATTGGGTGACTCACTGGGCGTTCGGGCGTAATGCCTCAAACCACGCCTGGGTGAACTGAGGATCCAGCCTGCCGTAAAAGGCCATCACCAGCATCGCCTTCTGATTCACCTTGGGAAACTGCGCCACCGCGCGCCAGAGTGCTTCATCACCCATAAGCAAGCGTGCGGAGACCGAATTGAAGTCCTCTTCCAAACTCGCCTGAGCATAGGCGTGCAGAAACCCCGCCTCGTGGAGGGTCGCATCCAGCCGACGGGAAGCCTTTTGCAGCTTTATCGCCTGCACCCCGCTGCCGAGATAGCGGAAGTCCGGTGGGTTGATTTCCTGCCACCGCTTCATGTCGAGATTTTGAGGCAGGTTGCGGAGCAGGATGCTGGAAAACTCCGCATGAAAAATTCCCTCCAGCACCGCATCAGAAGCCTTGCCTGAGTTTGCCAGATAAACTGCGCTGCGGGAATTGGTTCCGCCCGTCGGCACGCCGCTGTAGGCCAGACTTCCCACCACATAAACCCGCTGCAGATGCCTCCGCAGCAGAACCGCAGGGTACTTGGCCAGAGCACGCGCCACCAATTTCTGAGATCTCTCGCGCTGCGCCGTCTCCAGGATCGTCGCTTGAGCATTCACCTTTGCGGACAACCAGCTCTGCGGAAAAATCTCCGATCCCGCCGCATCGAGACTCACCACTGGCTCATTCCCATCCGTGTCACCTTTTGCAGGAGGCGACGCCGACTGGACCCTTGCGACGAAGTTCAGGCAGAGGAGCCAAATCAAAACAGTGTTCTTCATAGCCTCTGACAACGTCTGCCGCCCTGCGATCCTTAAACTCAAACTGAGTCAGCTGAGATCCATTGCGCACGCTGAAGAAGCTCGCACAATCGCGTAATTTCCCAGTTTTGTGTCGCCATTTTACAAATACCTGACTTGTGAGCCCGTAATTACCATAGAGAATGCGTCACAAACGATAAAGATCGTCACTTATGCGCCGCATTTTCACAAACACCCCACTTTCAGAGGTGCCTTACAGGGCATGGGCGATGGTGTTCTGTGGTGCCTGGTTGCTCACGCTGGCAGCTTCGGGGCAGGACTTGCAGTTGGAGATCATGCCGATGGTGAATGGTCAGGCGCTGCGGCTGAATGAGCCGCAGGGACTGGCGGTGGCGACGCAGGTGACGCGACTTGACTGCCTGCTCTCAGGGCTGGCTTTGCAGAAAAAGGATGGCACCTGGCTGGAGTCGAAGGACTGGTTTGCGTACCTAAGTACGACGGCGGGTCGTCTGACCGCGAAGGTCGCGGGCATGCCTGAGGGCGAGTACAAGGGCATCCGCTTCCGCATTGGTGTGGATGAGGCCACGAACAAATCGGACCCGAATGGCTATGCAGCGAATGATGCGCTCAATCCGCAGGTCAATGGCCTGCACTGGGGCTGGCAGAGCGGGTATATTTTTATGGCGCTTGAAGGCCGATTCTCCAAGGACGGCAAGGAGAACGGTTTCTCGTATCACATCGCCAATGCTCCGCAGTTGATGACGGTGGAACTGCCGGTGGAGTTTCGCGGCGGCAGGCCGCTGACGCTGGCGGTGGAGCTGGATGTGCAACGGGCACTGAAGGACATTGATTTCGCGAAGGATGGCACCTCGACGCATTCGCGTGCGGAGGATGTGCTGGCGGCGAAGTTGAAGACGAACATCGAGCACGCATTCCGAGTGCGCAGTGTGAACTACGATGTGTATCAGACACCGACGTTCGCGACGGTGCCTGCCCCCCTGCCCGCTGGCACCCATGCGCTGACGCCGGCGATGACGCAGCGGTTTCCACAGGTGCAACTGCCTGCCGACAATCCGCTGACGCAGGAAGGCGTGGCGCTGGGCCGGCGGTTGTTTCATGACACGCGGCTGTCGGTCAATCAGACGCAGTCCTGCGCGTCCTGCCATGATCAAACGCATGCCTTTGCCGATGAGCGGCGTTTCAGCCCCGGCGCGCAGCAGCAGAAGGGCAGACGGAATGCGATGCCGTTGTTCAATCTGGCCTGGCAGCAGTCTTTCTTCTGGGATGGCCGTGCGGCCACGCTGCGTGAGCAGGTGCTGATGCCGATCCAGGACGCGCACGAGATGAATGAGACGCTGCCCAAGGTCATCGCCAAGCTGAGCGCGGATACGGAGTGCATTCAGGCTTTTGCGAAGGCCTTTGGCTCCGCAGAGATCACGCCTGAGCGTGTGGCGAAAGCACTGGAGCAGTTTCTGCTAACGCTTGTGTCTCAAGAGTCGCGCTTTGACCGTGCGGTACGCAAGGTGGCGGAACTGACGGAAAGCGAGAAGCGCGGGCTGCAGCTCTTCGTGACGGAGTTTGATCCCAAACGCGGGCTGCGCGGTGCCGACTGCTTTCACTGCCATGGCGGCACGCTGTTCGTGAGCCAGTCGTTTGCCAGCAACGGCCTTGAGCTTGCGGATGATGACCTCGGCCGCATGGCGGTGACGCAGAACGCCGCTGACCGTGGAAAATTCAAAACGCCGAGCCTGCGCAATGTGGCCCGCACCGCGCCCTACATGCATGATGGCCGCTTCACCACGCTGGAGGAGGTGGTGGAACACTACAGCAGCGGCGTGCGCCGCACCGCCACGCTGGACCCAAATCTGGCGAAGCATCCAGAAGGCGGCATACAACTCACGACGCAGGAGAAGACCGACCTGGTGGCCTTTCTCAAGACGCTGACGGATGAAAGCTTCACCGGCTCCGCAGCCACCAACGCCGTACGATGAAGCGCTTGCTGCTCACCTTGCTGCTGGCGAGCCAGCTCTCACGAGCAGATGACCTGACGCATGCGCAAAGCGATGCGCTGGCTGCTGAGTCCGCGCGGCTCATGCCCGTCAGGCCAGCGCCGAAGATGCAAACTCTGCCGCCGACACCCGTCCAGTATTCGACTCTCGGCCTGTGGAGCGCGGTCATTGCGTGGACGCCGCACATTCCAGTGACCTGCGCGCAACTGCCCGACGGACGTCTGCTGACTTTCGCCTCCAGTCAGCGCACCGGTTTTCCTGTGGGACACTTCACGTATGCGGCCACGTGGGACTACCGCACCGGCGAATTCGTGGAGATCAATAATCCACGTCACGACATGTTCTGCGGCGGTGTGTCGCTGCTGCCCGACGGCCGCCTGCTGGTCAATGGTGGGAACAACACCATCCGCGACTGCAGCCTGTTTGACTGGCGCACCAACACCTGGAGCGCTGCTGCCGACATGCAGGACCCGCGCTGGTACAACACGAGTGTCGCCCTGCCAGACGGCAGCGTCTTCACCGCCTCCGGCTCCGGTGGCCGCGACACGGCGGAACGCTGGCAGGAGGGCAGCGGGTGGACGCGCTTCACGAACATCAACTGGGCGCTGGCCACGAACGAAGGCGGTGAAGAATCCATCTGGCATCCCTTCCTGCACGTGGCACCGGATGGCCGCATCGCGCATACCGGACCGACGCGAAGCATGCACTGGGTGGACACCACGGGGAACGGCCAGTTCATCAACACCGGCACCAAGATTCCCGGGGGCTATTATCCGAAGGATGGTGCGATGGTGATGTTTGGCCCCGGCAAGATCCTGCAGTCCGCAGGCCGCACCCTGGGAGGTGTCACCACGAATCTTGCCTATGTGGTGGACATCAACGGTAGCGTCCCCACCGTCAAGCCAACCAGCAGCCTGAAATATGCGCGAACCTTTGCTAATGGAGTGATCCTGCCCACGGGCGAGGTCATGGCAATCGGCGGCAACACCTCGCAGCAAAAATTCGACGATACCGGCAGCGTGCTGATACCGGAAATCTGGAATCCCACGAGCGGCCAATGGCGCATTGCCGCAGAGATGCAGGTGCCGCGCAATTACCACTCGCTGGCGATCCTGCTGCCCGATGGCCGGGTGTGGGCGGGTGGCGGCGGACTGAGCAGCAGCCCCACTGACCATCAGGACGCGCAGATCTTCACCCCACCGGTGCTTTTCAATGCCAACGGCACGCCGGCGACGCGCCCGGAGATCACCGAAACGCCTGAGGTCATCGGCCCGGGCATGGCGTTCAGCGTGCGTGCCACTGCGGGAATGAAACGTTTCACCTTCATCAAGCTGGCCTCACTGACCCACAGCGTCACGAGTGATCTGCGCTTCCTGGAGCTGTCGTTCACCGAACCCACGCCGGGTGCCTACGTGGTGCATGCGCCCGCCAATGTGAATGTGCTGACACCGGGCCACTGGATGCTGTTTGCCATCTCGCCCAAGGGTCCGTATTCGGTTTCCAAAACGGTGCTGGTGGATGCCACGCTGACTGACTCGATCAGCCGTCCCGTTGCTCAGTTCAGCACCGTGGGCAAGGCGGCCATCGGCGTCGGCATGAAAGCCTATGGTTACAGTCCGGCAGCACGCGTGTTTTCCGCCAGCGGACTGCCGCCTGGACTCGCGCTTGATCCTATTTCCGGTCTCATCTCGGGCACCCCTACCAACATTGGCCGCTACAATGTGAGGGTCACCGTTAGCGACTCCATTCTTGAGCCGACGTCCGTCACGATCCCGTGGACGGTGCACTCAGATCTGGTGCTCGCCGCATTGACGCATGCGCCCGAACAGGTCGGTAACGCCTTTGATTTTTCCACGTCGGCCACCGGCAGCACCAACCCGGAGTTCCAATGGGATTTTGGCGATGGCACGCCTCCCTCTGACTTCAGCAGCAGCACAAAGATCAGTAAAACGTATGCCGCGCCCGGACGTTATCTCGTCACCCTCACAGCACGCGATGACACGGGTTCACTGGTCACCAAGAGTTTTCATCAAGCAGTGCATGCACCGCTCACGCCCGCGCCGCCCAGCGTTTCGAGCAGCATCGCCTATCAGGTGCGCAGGGGGGCCAATGCGCGGCTGTGGGTGGTCAATCCGGATCAGGACAGCGTCACCATCTTTGATGCAGTGACACGCATACGCAGCGGCATCATCAGCACCGGCAAAGGACCGCGCAGTGTCGCCATCGCGCCCGATGGCCGGGCCTGGGTGGTGAACAGTGAAAGTGGCAACATTGCCATCATCGACACGAATCTCAGCGTGGTGCAGACGATTGCCCTTCCACGCGGATCGCGCCCGTTTGCCATCGTGTTTGATCCCGCTGGCACGGCAGCCTATGTGTCGCTGCAGGACAGCGGCGCGGTGCTGAAGATCAATCCCGCAGCGCCAACGCAGATCAAAGGCACGGCCAAGGTCGGCAGCAGCGTGCGGCATTTGTCCGTCAGTGCAGATGGCCGCAAGGTGTTTGCCACGCGCTTCATCACGCCGCCTCTGCCCGGCGAGGAAACGGTCAACGTGATCACGCAAGATGGCGACACGAAGTTTGGTGGTGAGGTCCGCGTGATTGATTCTGCGAGCATGACAGTCACGCGCACAATCATTCTCGCCCACAGCGATGAGGCAGACAGCTCCATCACCGGGCGCGGCATCCCCAACTATCTCGGCCCTGCGGTACTCAGCCCGGATGGCACGAATGCGTGGGTGCCGTCGAAGAAGGACAACATCAAACGCGGCATGCAGCGGGATGGAAAACCGCTCACGCATGACAGTGCTGTACGCAGCATCACCTCCCGCATTGAGCTGAGTACTGAGAGCGAAGACTTCGCGGCGCGCATTGATTTCAACGATGCGGGTATCGCGAGCACGGCCGCGTATGATCCCACCGGCATGTATGTTTTCACCGCACTGGAAGGCAGCCGAGAAGTGGCCGTGGTGGATGCGTGGAACCAACGTGAACTGCTGCGCTTCACGGCAGGACGCGCACCGCAGGGTGTGGTGACATCGCCGGATGGTCGCACAGTGTATGTGCACAATTTCATGGACCGCAGTGTGAGCGTGCATGATGTGAGCGCGATTCTCAATGGGGCGGAAACCACACCGCAGCAGACCGCGCTGCTGAACTGCACCACGACTGAAAAGCTGACCGCCAGTGTGCTGAAGGGAAAACAGTTCTTCTACGATTCACGCGATCAACGCCTGGCACTGCAGCAGTACATCAGCTGCGCCTCCTGCCACAACGATGGCGATCAGGATGGACGGGTGTGGGACTTCACCGGCTTCGGCGAAGGCCTGCGCAACAACATTTCCCTGCGCGGCCACGGCACGCACGGCCCGCCGCACTGGACTGGAAACTTCGATGAGATTCAGGATTTTGAAGGACAGATCCGCAGCTTTTCTGGCGGGCTGGGATTGATGAGTGACAGCGACTTTCATACCGGAACGCGTGACCAGACACTGGGCGATGCGAAGGCGGGTGTGAGCGCCGATCTCGATGCGCTGGCGGCCTATGTGAAATCGCTCAGCATTGCTGGCACAAGCCCGAACCGTGGCAGCAATGGCCAGCTCACTGCCGATGCGGTGGCAGGACAGCAGATCTTCCGTGCGCAGAACTGCGCTGCCTGCCATGATGGCACACGCTTCACCAACAGCGCGCTCAATGTGTTCGCAAACATCGGCACCCTCAAACCCTCCAGCGGGCAGCGCCTGAACGGCCCCATCCCCGGCCTGGATGTGCCAACGCTGCGCGGACTCTGGAGCACCGCACCGTATTTGCACGATGGCAGTGCTGCGACTCTTGGCGATGCGGTGCGTGCACATGAGGGAGTACGGCTTACCGACAACGAGATGTCTAAAGTCGTGTCTTTTCTCTCTCAAATTGACGACTCAGTCATGAGCGCAGCCTCACCTTTGAGCGTGATGCTGGCCACCGCCGGCAGCAGCGTGAACACTTCGTTTCCCGTGATTGGCTTTTTGAGCGAGGCGGCCAGCGGATTCACCGCCAGCGACATCAGCATCACTGGCGGAAGACTGCGTGGTTTCATCAGGTCCGGTACCACCTTCAGCTTTTATGTGGAACCCACGGCGGCCAGCGTGAGCATCGCCATCGCAGCGAATGTGATGCTCGATTCCACCGGACTGGGCAACCTCGCCTCCAACGTGCTCACCATTGCGAACACCGGCGATGTGACAGCGCCGGTGATCACACTGGCCACCACGGCAGAAACCGTGAGCGCAGCCTTCGAGGTCAGCCTCAGCGCCAGCGAAACGATCAGTGGATTGAGCGCGGCTGATTTCGTGGTGACCAACGGCAGTGCGGCCAATCTCACGGGCAGTGGAGCGAGCTACAGCATCACCATCCACCCGACAGCCAACGGCGTGGTGACGGTGCAACTGCCTGCTGAAGCCGTCACGGATGCTGCTGAGAATGGGAGCCTCGCGTCCAACTTGCTGAGCGTCACGTTTGCGCCGGTGAATAACGTGACACCCACGGTCACGCTCGCCACGGCATCGACCGAGGTGAGCGGTGCCTTCGATGTCAGCGTCAACTTTAGTGAGAATGTCACCGGTGTTTCTTTGAATGATTTCAGCGTTACCAATGGCCATGCGACAGCACTCAGCGGCGGTGGCTCTGACTATGTCGTGTCTGTCACGCCAGCGGCGAATGGTGCTGTCACGATTCAGTTTTCGGCCAATGCCATTTCGGACATCTTGAGCGTGAACTACAGCGCACTCGCAAATACTGGACCCACGGTGGTGCTTACGGCAGGCAGCATCTCAAACAGCTTCACGGTGAACGCGCAGTTCAGTGAAGCCGTCACGGATATCAGCGCGTCCGATTTCATCGTCACCAATGGCAGCGTGATCGGCCTCAGCGGCAGCGAGTCGCTGTGGATCGCCACGATTCAATCGGCCAATGCCGGAGATGTGAGTGTGCGTCTGCCTGCCAATGCTGCGCAGGGCAACCGTGCTTCAAACGTGCTCATCATATCGTTTGATCCCCCTGCGCCGCTGACGGCGAAGATCAATTTTCAAAATGCCGGGGCACCGACACCGAATGACTACTGCGCTGACGCAGGGGCCGTCTTTGGCAATCGGAACGGACTCAGCTTTGGCTGGAACAATGACCACACGGCGCAGGGGCGTGACCGCAACGCTGTGACTGACCAGCGGCAGGATACTTTCATCCGCATGCAGGCGGGTGCGAAATGGGAGATCGCCGTGCCGAATGGAGAATATGACCTTAACCTGAGCGTGGGCGATGCCACCGCCGCGAGCACCAACACGCTGAACGTGGAAGGCATTTCTGTCTGGAACGCCACAGCCTGTGCCGCAGGTGCGTTCCAGGTGAAAACTCTGCGTGTGATGGTCTCGGATGGCCTCCTCACGCTCGACAACGGCCGCGCGGCTGATCGCGCCACCGCATTGAACTGCATCGATATTACGAGCATGAGCAGCCTGCCGCCGGCAACACCGCATGGACTCGCCGCAGAGTACTTTGCGGGGATCAACTTCGATCAGCTCCGCTTCACCCGCATTGACCGCAGCATTGATTTCCGCTGGCGCGCCGCCGCACCCGATACACGCCTTGCCGCAGACAATTTCAGCGTACGCTGGCAGGGTGCCGTGATGCCGCGCCATAGCGAACGCTACTCATTTGCCACCACGAGCGACAATGGCGTGAGGCTGTGGGTGAACGGAAAACTGCTCATCAACAACTGGAACAAGCACACGGAAGAAACCAACGCCGCTGAAATCGATCTGCAGGCAGGGGTGCCCGCCACGATCCAACTGGAGTTCTTTGCGAATGATGGCGATGCCGTGGTGCGTCTGCTCTGGGCCAGCCCGAGTCAGCCGCTCGAAGTGATCCCTGCCGACCGCCTCATTATTAATACCACGGGACAGCCTGCTGCCCCCTACCCTTCCACATTCGCTGCATGGATCGCGAGCGGGCGCAGCAATGGCCCCCAGACCACCGCCAACACGAATGCCGACGGTGATGATCTGCCGGATCTGCTGGAGTATGCGCTGGGCGGTAGCGCGGGAAGCGGCATCAACTCAGGTGATGTGCTGCGGCTTGACACGCAGAGCGGTCACGTCAACGCCAGCGTGGTGCGCGCGCAGGGCATGAGCGATTTGAGCTGTTTGCTGGAAAGCAGCGCTAATTTGAAAACATGGACACCGCTCTCCCTCAGCGCGGCAATCCGTGACAACGGTGATGGCACCGAAACGCTGCGCTGGGAAAATCTCGATATGGCGGCAGGCCAGAGTCTTGCCCAAGGCATGGTGCGTCTGAAAGTGCGGAACACGGCCACGGGTGACACGGCAGCCACGGCCCCTTTTGCCTGGCAGCAGTGGACCAGTCAGGGTGGTACGCAGACAGTCGGTGTGAACGTGGTGAACACACCGGTTTTCACCGGCTACGCACACTCCGCCAGCGGGGCAGCCCTTTACCTCAGCGATGCCTCGTATCTACCAGGCGTAGTGGATGCAGATGCACGCTACTATGTGGAAATCACCGACGGCATGCATGCCGGCCATCATTGGGATCTCGCTCACATCGGTGACCGGACGCTCGTCATCGACAGTGAATCATCCAGCAACACGCTGGCCGAACTGCCCGCCGACATCGCCGGTGCACGCATCGCGGTGCGCAAGCATGTCACGCTGGGACAGGTGTTTGACAAAGCCGTCCTGCGCGGTTCCAACAATCCTGCCAGCTCCGATCAGGTGCTGTTTCTGAGCGCGGCCGGTTTCCGCACGTACTGGCTGCTGCAAGCCGGGACGCGCAATCAATGGATAGCAGCGGGGGACACCACACTGTTGAATGCCGACACCCTCCCGATTCCGCCTGGCACGGGTGTGATGCTGAAAAGCAGCAGCGCGGCAGCCCGCACGCTGGTCCTCACTGGTCAGGTCCGCACCACGCCCTTTGCCCGGCTGGTGGTACCGGGCTCAAGCCTGTCCGCCAATCCATGGCCGCTGAATGCCACCCCGACAGGCCTGAACATGACCAGCGCCACGACGTTTACCGCCACCAAGAGCCCCGGGACGGCAGATGCGCTGCAGTTTTGGAAAGGCGACAGCCAGCCGGGTGCCAGCGGTTACGATGGATACTGGTTCTTCCAAAACCCCAAGACCTCCGCCGGCTGGGTTTCCAGCCGCGATGCCACCCTGCAATCGCAAAACGATCTGCTGCCACTCAAGGCGGCGAGGGCTTCTTTCCTCATCCGTCGCAGTACTTCCACCAGTGTGTGGGTGATGCCTGCGCCGTGAACTGGCGGATCAAGGAACAGTGAAAAGCGGATGTCACCGTATTTGCCGTGGTTACCCCGCAAGGATTCGAACCTTGAACGAGAGAATCAAAATCTCCTGTGTTACCATTACACCACGGGGTAGGAGGTGCTCCGAGAGCGATATTAGAGCCTCCTTTCGGCTGTGCAAGGGCGGCTTCAGGATGAATTAGGCACTAAATTGGGGATTGGGGACGTATCTCATGCGGTAAAATGCGGCCTGAACCGGGGTGAGCCCACTTTTTTGATCAGTTGTCAGCGGTGTCGATATGGCGCTGCATGCCTTGATTTTCCTCATGTCTATAACTTTTCGTGCCTACACACCTATTGAAATTATGGAAACATTAGATATTTATTCTTGCAATATATATTATAATTAACATAATGGCCGAGTAATTTAAGAAAATCATTATGAAGAAGCTCATCCTTATCCAAAACGATTATCCTGGCACCGGCAAGAGCACCCTGGCGCTCTGCTTCCACCGCTACCTCCAGCAGTATGGAGTCTCCCATCAACTCCTCTCCCTCACCGAAGAGGATACCTACACATCTTCGGGGCGCACCGCCATTGATGCCAGTTCGCTGACGCCGCGATCCTTCCTCGCGCATGTCGATGCCTCGCCACTGACCATTTTGGATGTGAGCACCGGACTCGGGGAGTTCTTCAACAAGTTCTACCAAGGCAGTGAAATGGAACAGATTTTCCAGGCCGCGGGAGTGGCCCTCACCGTGGTCCTGCCGGTGACGGTCGATCGTGAGAGTTTTGATTCGGTCATTGATGCGGCGGAGGTTTATTCCGACAACGCCGAATACCTGATCGCCCACCTGGTGACGAGTTGCTACGACGAAGACGACAAGGTCTGGGACACCAGCTATGCCGCACGGGTGATGGACATGTTTGAAGCCGTGGAACTGCACATCCCGGAAATCACCTTCCAGACCGAACTGAGCACCGAGCGCATGAGCCTGGACAGCGCGCTGCAGCAGGATGATGCCGAAGAACGCCTGGGCAAGGAATACACCAAATGGCAGCGCCGGGTCATGGGCCAGGTGGACAGCGCCCGTCAGTATCTCTTTGGAGACGCCTTCCGCCCCACGATGGCTCCGAAGCCTGTCAAAGCGGTGCGCAAGAACAAAACCAAGCTCGCCGCTTAACCCCGAAACCACAGGCTATTCGAACAATTCAGGATAGTTCCGATCTGCCACGGCCCGGCTGAGAGCTCGTATCTCAGTCGGGCAGGCGCATGCCAGGACGGCTTGCGACAATGCCTCACACTCCTGCACGTCCAGACGCCGCACGGCATGCTTCACGCGTGCGATTTGTGTGGTGGCCACACTCAGTTCATTCAAGCCCAGGCCGATCATCAAGGGAGTCAGCGCCAGATCGGACGCCATCTCGCCACACATGCCGATGCGGATGCCCGCCGTGCGCGCCGCCTTGACCGAAAGGCTGATCAGTCGCAGCACTGCAGGATGGGTGGTCTGGTATAATTTGGCGACCCGATCATTGAGCCGGTCCACCGCGATTGTGTACTGAGTCAGGTCATTCGTCCCCAGGCTGAGGAAATCGACTTCCGCCGCGATCAAATCTGCCGTGAGCGCCGCACTGGGGATCTCGATCATGGCGCCGATTTCGATTTCGTCCGGTACATCAATGCCTTCTGCCGTGAGTTCATCTGCGCAGTCATTGAGCACGGCCTTCGCCTCCAGCACCTCCTGCACGCCTGAGACCATGGGGAACATGATGCCCACACGCCCATGTACTGAGGCACGCAGCAGCGCACGGAGCTGCCGCTTGAACAAATCCAGCCGGCCCAGAGACAGCCGGATGCCGCGCCAGCCGAGGAATGGATTAGGCTCGGGCTCCACGGCGAGACGCTCATCAACCTTGTCGCCGCCGAGATCCAGAGTGCGAAACACCACACGCTTGGGGGCCTGGGATTTCACCACTTTGCCATAGGCCGTGGCGAGCTGGTCTTCCGTGGCATCCGGATTCTCGAGATGCAAAAACTCTGTGCGGAACAGCCCCACCTCTTCGGCGCCGCTGTCCTCCACGATCTTCATTTCCTCGATGAACTCCGCATTCGCGCCCACGCAGATGGCGGTGCCGCAGCGCGTGAGGGACGGCTTGTGCCGTTCCATTTGAAACACGTCTTCCCGCCGTTCGGCCTGCTCCTCGCGCAGGCGGTAACGAGCCAGAGTTTCGGCGCTCGGGTTTTGAATCAGCAGCCCGCCTTCACCATCCAGCAGGACTGTGTCACCGCTGTGCAGATCATCGCAGATGCCATGCAGCCTCACCACCGCTGGCAGAGCCAGGGAACGGGCGATGATGGCCGCATGCGAGACGGCGCTGCCTGTCTCCAGGGCAAAGCCGAGCACCTTGCTGCGGTCCAGCTGCACGGTGTCAGAGGGCGTCAGGTCATGCGCCACCACGATCACCGGCTCGTCAAACATGGGGTGGTCCAGCAACTCTCCGCGCAGATGGCGCATCACGCGCTGGGTCACGTCTTTCACGTCCAGAAAGCGTTCGCGCAAATACGCGTCCGAAAGGCCGCGCAGGGCGTCCATGTGCTTGCACATGAGCTTGTAATAGGCCCAGTCCACGCAGACTTGCTGTTCGCGCACGGTTTTTTCCGTCTGCTTTAGAATGGTCGAATCCTGCAGGATCAGCAGATGCGTCTCAAAGATCTCGCTCTCGGCGCTGCCATGCTCTCCGGCCATCACGCGCTGCAGGGCCTCGATCTCCTTGGCGGTGACCGCCAGCGCGGCATGCAGGCGCTCCATTTGGTGAGCTTCCGTTCCGGCCTCGATGCTGTCCTCGTCCGGCTCGTCAAAGTGATCCTTAAGCACATGCACCACCGCATGCGCCACCCCATGGGACACGGCGGTGCCGGTCCAGGTTTTTTCTTGCAAAGGGTGTGAAGAACTCATTTCCGCGCGCACCTTTCATGCGGACCATGCATTTGGCAAACGCCACAGTGCATCAAACTGTCGCCAGCACCTTTTCCATGCGCTTTTTCAAGGCTCCCGCCTTGCCTTCCTCGCCAATGATCTCCAGCATGGCGACGTAGTCGGTCCCGATTGCCTCATAGCTGCGCTCTTCCTGGGGCAGCTGCGCCTCCAGAATTCTCAGGCTTTTTTCAAAGTGCTGCTGCGCCGCTGAATTATCCTTTAATTCATGGCATGCTGTGGCCAGATTGCACAGGGACTGGGCGACATCCCGGTGGTTCTCACCGAGCACTTCGATGCGGATCTGCAGTCCGTCCTCAAACATTTCCTTCGCCTGATCTGGAAATCCGGCCGCGTAATAAAGGCTGCCTAGATTGTTGAAAACACAGGCCACGGACTCCGACTTGCGGCCGCGCTTGTTTTCCAGTGTTTCCAGGGCGCGGAGGTAGTGCTGCTCCGCCAGGGCAAACTTGTCCATGCACTTGTAGGTCATGGCGAGGTTGTTGCGCAGTTGGGCCGCCACCTCGACGTTGTCACCACCCAATGCTTCGTGGTTGCTGATCGCCTCCTCGTAATACGGCAGGGATTCAGTCTCCCTCCCGTTGAAATCCAGCAGCGTCGCGAGGCTGGTCCGCACATTGGCCATCACATCCGTCGGCAGCTCCAGCTCCTTGCCCGCCTCCAGCGCTTCGAGATAGGCCGCCTCAGCTCCGGGGGTGTCGTCCGCATCGCGTTGCGCATCTCCCAGTGCCTGCAGGGCACGCACCAGCCCCGGTGCCTTGCCTGGGAATTCCTTCACCGCTTCACGCTGAACCTCCACCGCCTTGCGAGCGGCTTGGATGACAGAATCGGCAGTGGCAGCTGAAGAAGTATTTTCGGGCATGATCTCGACAAAAAATGGTCGGGGTGGTGGGGAGGCGTACCTTCGTGGACACAGCCGCCCCCCGTCAAGTGCCGCGTTCGTCCCAATGCACAAAACTCGGGAGGCCGGAGCGTGCCACCTGCCGCCCCAGCTCACGGTTTGAGCCAGTATTCGAAGAAACGGTAAATCTGCTCGTTGGATTCCTCGTTGGGGTCGTGCTTTTCGCGGTTGGTCATGGCCACACGGCTGGTGGTGCCGAGGAGCTGATTCACGGCGATGGCGTGATTAAGCGCGACCCAGCGTTTGGGCGGGTCTTCGGCACCGCCGGAGACGAGGAAGGGACGCGGAGCCATCAGCGCATGCAGTTCCTGCAGATCGTGCCCTTGTTCGATGAGCGTCTTGTAGGGGCCGGTGCGCGGGCTTTCGGCGCTGACCAGCCCCGGTTTGCGGGTGAGGGCGGGATCCAGGCCGAGATACCACGGCTCCTGGTAGTTGATACTGCCCCGTGTCTCATCAAAGACGATGCCCGGATCGCTCCACACGGCGCAGGCGTATTTGTCCCACAGGCAGGAGCCGAACAGCGACCACTTGCCGCCATAAGAATGCCCGACAATGCCGATGCGCTGGGCATCGACCTCCGGCAGTGAGGCGAGCGCCTGCCACATGTTGGCGCTGATGTAGCCGAGGTAGGACAGAGGCTGGCACTTGGCCCCCGCACTCAGCACGGGCTTGCGCGCATCACCGCCAGGTGAACCGATGGAGAGAGTGACGAAACCCCGCCGCGCCAGCTGCCAGGCGAAGTCACGCAAAGGCTTTTCGCTGAGGCCGGCACTCGTTTCTGGGTCGTAGTAGGGAACGAACACGGCAGGGCGCTTTCCCTCGTTCCCAGGAAGCAGCAGGTAACCATCGCCCGTTTGTCCGGGGGCGATTTCGACGCGCACCTTGCGCTGGGTGATGCCCCCTTCCCGCTGCGTAGTCTCCAGCACTTCGATCTTTGGCTTATCAATGACGGCTGGCCATGCACCCATGGTGGCATGCCAGTCCATGAGAATTTCCGCACGGCGTTTGGGCCAGTCCTCCGCATGCTTTATCGGAGTGCCATCATTGAAGACGAGCGGTGATTTTCCCGGTGAGAACTGACCTGCGAATTCGGCGGGGACCTGGGTGAAGGGAAGGTCAGCGGCATGAGCGATGAGAGCTGAAGAAAGCAGAGCAAGGAGAGACAAAGATTTCATGGGGTTGTCCTGTCATGAACGGGACTTCGTGGCGATTCCATGCGGGCAAGTCAGTTCATCTGAATGGATTGGCCGAAAAAAGACGCAAAGCTGATCCTGAAAAAATGATGACCCCAGAAGTCAGAACCACGAACAAGGCCGTGTTCAGCACAAACTCAGCTACTTATTCCCGCAGATGCTCGCGGAGGATGCGGACGACTTCCTTGACGACTTCAGGGCGCTCGACGCAGCCGTGCCAGCAGGGGACGACTTTTTCGGACTTCGCGCCATCGAGATGGGCACTCCAGTAGGGGACTGCGCCATCGGAGCTATCCTGCAGGGGCTTGTGACCGAGCTGCCCGATTATGGAGTGATACGGCACGGGGATCGGCACGGCGTTAAGTCCCTGATAAAAGGGATGCTCATTGGAAAGTGTACCGATGCTGAGGAAGGCGAATAAACCCCAGTCGCGAATCTGCGGCGAGAGAGCGTCGGTATTGCCGGTGAGCAGTTGCTTTGACATCAGCATGGTGTCCACCGGCAAGCGAATGAATGAGGCGAGGCGACGCACAAAATTTGTGCCGGCGAGGTTGCTGCCACGCTGCGGGGTGGTGATGAAGACGAGACGCTTCACCTCGGGCTGGGGCTTGAATTTGAGAGCGCCGACGATGCGCTCGCGCACAGGCTCAGAGACGTCCAGCTGCTCTGGCGGCTTGCGAAACATGGCGTCCCACAACTTGTCTTTGGGATCGATGGCCTGCATGCGGCTGAGGAGCCCGCCCATGCTGTGCCCCACGATCACCATGCGGCTCATGCCGGGATCGTTGTGATCAGGATCAAAGTAATCGCGGGCCTGCTGCAGGGAGGCGCGCAGGCGTGCGGACGTCTGCGGCACACTCAAGCCGGTGGGATACAGAAAGTACCAGGGCTGATACTTCGCACGCAGTTCGGGGTCTGAGCTGATGGCATTGACCGCGTTCAGCCAGATGTGAGGGTCTGACATGAGGCCATGTACAAAGACAACGGGAATGCGCTGCGGGTCATACCCGTCCATGCAGTAGAGATGGCTGTCTCCCAGAGTGCGCTCGGGATAGAGCAATCCCAGCAATGAAAAGATGCCGAGTGATTTTTTTGACAGGGCCAGATCCTTGGCGGCGGTGAAGTTTGCCGCCAGCAGGCGCTCATCACTGTGCATCTTCACGGTCTCCACGTTCAGGGCATTGTGCAAATGCAGGCGGCAGCGGCGTGGCGTGGCTGGATTGGCGTCATCGTCCTCCATTTCCATCACGGCGGTCAGAGTGAGGTTGCCACCGTTCGGCGGCAGGAAGGGCTGCTCTTTGCGCGTGGTATCTGTGCGGTAAATGCGCCCGACGACCGGCACGCCCACGCCGGGCCGCTCTGAGAGCGTGTCATCCCCGCGCGATCTCTTACGCGAAGCGAGCAGAAGCTGATCGATCTGCGTGGGTGGCACCTCGGTTTTGGGGCTGGTCTTGGTGTCCAGTTCGATGTGAAAGGCCTGCTGCCTGGAGGTGAACTCGGTGCCGTTCTGCCAGTAGCGCGGACATTGATGCGCATCCCATTCACGCAGAAACTTGGCGAGCGCGTTCTCATACCGCTCCTCGGCTGCCCTCCGTGCGGAGGCCCTGCCCTGGTGCATGCCATCCCATCCTGTGGCCACTTCATCCAGCAGTACGGCCATGTGACGCTTCTCGCGTGCGGTAAGCTCCGTCTCGGCACGCGTCACCTCCACTCGCAGCACGGAGTGGCAGGAGGTCAGTGCAACGCAAAATGCGAGAGCGAACAGGCGCAGCGCAGGCGTGGGCGGGATCATTTCGGCTCCGTGATCGGAGTCAGCTTGACGTTACGAATCGCCGCCATGGTATTGAAGGTCGTCAAAGAAAGCGGCAGGTAGCTTTCGATGGGGCCGGAACGCACGCTGATTTTTTTGCCTTCGATGTCCTCATCGACGACCTGCTTGTCCCCCAGCCAGACGCTGATATTTTTCGGAGTGACGCGCAGCTTGATGGCATACCACTCGTCATCCTTGTAGCGTTGGTAGGTGGAGGTGTTGTTGTCGGAGGCATCCATGCCGTCGATGCAGGAGATGCCGGTGACGCTGCCGCCCCAGCCGCCGCAGATCAGCGTGGCGCAGTGTTTAACATCGCCGACAGGAAAAGTCAGGCCCACAAAGAAATCGACGCCCTGAATCCGCTTGGCATCCAAGGTGATCTCGTAGTTGGTCGTTGGCAGTGCGGCTGCTTTCTTGTAAATGGCACCGCTCACATTCTCGCCCTGATTGATGATCATGAGACCACCCTCCAGTTCCACCTCCCCGCTGCCGCCGACGTCCACGGACTCCCAGTCGTCGAGTGATTTGCCGTTGAAGAGCACGATCTCCTTGGCAGCCTCCGGCTTGGCTGCGACAGGTTTGTCTTCAGCAATGGCAAAGGCGGTGCCGAGCACCAGAAGAGCGGTCAGGGTTGGAAATTTCATGGCTTCGACCCCCACCCTCAGCGTGGCATGCCCCACGGTCAAGCTTCACAAAAAACACCTTCCATCATGCTCCACCCCGATCTAAAAACCATCATCATCATGGGCGTTTCCGGCAGCGGCAAATCCCTCATTGGCAGCATGCTGGCTGCCAAACTCGAAGGCGTCTTCGAGGACGGCGATGATTTCCACCCGCCTGCCAACAAGGCCAAGATGTCCGCCGGCACACCGCTGAATGATGACGACCGCTGGCCTTGGTATGCCACGCTGCGCCAGCGCATCGAGGACATGCGCCACCTCACGCCGAACTATGTGCTCGCCTGCTCCGCGCTGAAGCCGATCTATCGTGACAAGCTGCGTGCCTACGATCACTCGGAGACGCTGCGCTTTGTGCTGCTGGACGGCACGAAGGAACTCATCGCCTCCCGGCTTAACGCGCGCAAAGGTCACTTCATGCCGCCCACGCTGCTGGACAGCCAGCTTGCCACTCTGGATCCGACGCCGGACATCATCCGTGTTTCCATTGATCAAACGCCCGAGCAGATCGTGAACGACATCATCCAGAAACTGGAGCGCGTATGAGTGACGCGATTCAGCGGCTCTTCTGGGGCTGGGAGGCACCGGTGCTGGATCAAGCGGTGGCATTGCTCTGCCGCGACTGGGATTCTGCGCGTGCGCTGGATCTCAGCAACACGCTGCTGCTGGTGCCGAACGGTGAAGCCGGACGGCGGCTGCGTGAAGCGCTGGCGGTGGTGACGAATGAGACTGGGACTGCGGCCATCGTGCCGCATCTGTGGCTGCCGGAGCAGGCGCTGCTGCCGCAGACACGCCGCTTTGAAGCAGCCACTGCAGTGCAGTCGCAGATGGCCTGGCAACGTGCGCTGGAACGTGTGCCGCTGGATTCACTGACCGCTCTGTTTCCCCATACGCCAACCGCAACCGGCTGGGGCTGGCAGGCGGAGACTGCGCGCATGCTGACGGAACTCAAAATGCTGCTCGGCACCGGTGGTCTCACTTTTGCCGATACGGCAGCGCATGCCGCCGCGCAGCGGGAGGCCGCACGCTGGCAGGACTTGGCAAAAATCGAGCGTGTTTATTTCGCAGAACTCGCGCAGGCGAAAGTGGCCGATGCGCAGATGCTCAAGCGCGGGTATGCGCACGAACCGGCATTGCCGGAAGGCGTGCAGCGCATCATCGTGCTCGCCTCGCCGGATTTGCCGCCGTTGCTGGATGACTGGATCGCTGGCTGCGCCAAGCGCGGCATGAAGGTGGTCATCGCGATTCAGGCACCGCAGTCGCTGGCGCACACCTTTGATGCGTGCGGGCGTCCGCTGCCGGAATGCTGGGGCGAAGATGCGGGCAGCAGTCTGCCGTTTCAAAATCAGCAGATCCACGTGGCGCGTGATCCTGCCACGCAGGCGGCGCTGACGCTCAATCTCATGCGCGAACTCGTGCCCACCGGACGCACGGCGTTGGGCGTGTGCGATGCAGAAGTTGGCAGCCTGCTGCTGGAGAAACTCACACTGGAAGAAGCGCGCAGTTTTGAACCCGGTGGCATTCCCGTGCAGCGCGAGGGTTTGTGGCATTTGCTGGATTGCTTCCGACTGCTGCTCGGCTCAGGTGCGTGGCGCGCCTTTGCAGCGCTGCTGCGCATCGATGAATTTCGGAAGGCTGTCATTCCCGACAATCAGAGCACCGCCGCACTGCTGCGCGAGGCGGATGACTTTGCCAGTCAGCATCTGCCGGTGACGCTGGCGCATGCGCTGGAGCTTCCACTTGTCGATTCCCCTGCCCTGCTGCCTGCCGTCGAGCGCACGCTTGAATTGCTTGATTCGCTGCGGCGTCTCACGCCCTCCAAAGCGGCGCGCACTCTCATTCTGAAACTGCTGGGCGAACGCGAGTTCAATCCGGAGGCGCCCGGCGACCGTGAACGTACGGAACTGGCCACCGAATGGCTGCGCATCAGTGAAGAGCTAGAAGTGGAAGCACAACGTTTCGGTTTGCAGCCGCAAGCGGAAGATGCCTTCGCGCTATCGCTCGACTGCCTGGCACAAAGCCGCCTCTCCGAGCCACGTGGCGACATCGACTTGGTGCTGCAGGGCTGGCTGGAACTGCTGTGGGAGAAAGCGCCCAACCTCATCGTCACAGGTCTCAATGAAGAGCATGTGCCCGGTATTTTTATCAGCCATCCGTTTCTGCCGGACAGCCTGCGCAAGGCGCTGGGACTGCCCTGCCAAAACACCCGCTTTGCGCGTGATGCCTTCATTCTTGCTGCGCTGGCGAACCAACGTCTCGGTGAACGTGGACGCCTGAGTCTGCTCTGCGGGCAGTGGAGCGAGGGTGGCGATGCCCTGCGTCCCTCCCGGCTGCTGTTTTTGTGCGATGACTTGGCGCTGCCGCAACGCGTGGCTCATCTGTTTCCCAAGGAGGAAGACCAGTCGGCAACAACCGAGCCACCGCGCACGCTGGCCTGGCAATTGCAGCCGGACTGGAGTGCAAAGACACTGGAGACCATCTCACCTTCACGCTTGCGCGAGTATCTGAGCTGCCCGTTTCGCTACTACCTGCGCTGTACTAAAAACATGGGTGCCATTGAGACGGGCAAACGTGAACTGGATGCCGCTGAGTTTGGCAATCTCATTCATCATGCGTTCCATCGTCTCCATCTAGAGGCGGGCATGAACGACTGCACGCATCCCGCGCAAATTGCGGACTGTCTTGAGGCCGCCGCACGTGAGCAGGTGCGTCACATTTATGGCCATCGCCCTGCGCCGCTGATCACCCTGCAGCTTGAAAGCATTCTGCAGCGCCTGCGGAAAGCGGCGGAGGTGGAAGCCAAGAATCGGCAGGAGGGCTGGTGGTGTGTGGACGCCGAACTGAAAGTCGGCGACGAGAAAGATGTCATGCCATTTCTCATTGCCGAGGCGCGACTGAGAGGCCGCATTGACCGGGTGGAACGCCATGTGGATGGCACGCTGCGCATCGTCGATTTCAAAAGCTCCGACAAACTGCGCGCGCCGCAGGAGGGGCATGTCAAAGTGATCACGTCCCGCACCAAGCTGACTGAAGCGGATGAATGGAAGTGCTTTGACCTGCCGGATGGCAAGCGCGGACTGTGGCTGGATCTGCAACTACCGCTCTACGCTGCGGCTCTCCAGCAGCGTGGTCAGGCCATCAGCAGCGTGGCCTACTTCACCCTGCCCAAAAGCATTCAGGATACGGCTATTCTTCCGTGGGAGGGTTTTGATGCCGCACTGATTGACTCTGCGCTGGGCTGTGCCGCCGAGGCCGTGCAACGCATCCGTAGTGGTCAGTTCTGGCCGCCAGCCGATCGTTCGCCCAATGCTGACTTCGATGAAATGCTGCTGAATGATCCCCTGCACAGTGTGCAGCCGCCTCTTGCATCATTAGGGCTGCCCGTTTATTAAACCGGCTGATTATGTCCGACATCAAACTCCTCATCACTGGCAGCAAAGGCCGCATGGGCCAGGCTATCATCCGTGCCGCCGAGGCTCAAAACGTCGCTGTCGCCTCTACCATGGACGTGGGCGATGCCCTGGCACCGGCCCTGGCCAAAGCTGACATCGTGATCGATTTTTCCTCCCACGTTTTCTGTGACGAGCTGCTGGGCGAATGCCTCAAGCAGGGGAAGAGCCTGGTCATTGGCACCACCGGCCATACCAACGAGGAACTGGCCCACATACGCGAAGCCGCCAAGGCCCTGCCGATCGTCTTCGCCTCGAATTACAGCATCGGTGTAAACACGTTGTTCTGGCTCACGCGTAAAGCCACCGAGTTGCTTGGAGCAGACTTTGATCTCGAAGTCGTCGAGATGCATCACCGCATGAAGAAGGACTCCCCGAGCGGCACGGCACGCACGCTGGTGGAGATCCTCGCGGATGTGCGCGGACTTGAGTATGACAAGGACTGCAAGCATGGCCGCTTCGGCGATGTGGGTGCCCGTACGCCAAAGGAAATCGGTGTGCATGCCATCCGTGGCGGCGATGTCGTGGGCGATCATACCGTGATCTTCTCCAATGTGGGCGAACGCGTCGAGCTCACGCACAAAGCCAGCAGCCGTGACACCTTTGCCACCGGCTCCGTGCGCGCAGCCCAGTGGCTGGCGGACAAGCCTGCGGGGCTGTATGACATGCAGGATGTGCTGGGACTGAAGTAAGAGTTTGCGATGGTTGTCAGTGGTTGCCGAACAACTGCCAACCATAGCCCAGAATCGAAAACCATGAACTTTGGCATCGCGCTTGGCTCCAATGTTGGTGATCGCGCTGCAAACATTCAGCGGGGCGTTGAGCTGCTGATGGAACTCGTGCCGGGCATCCGGCTCAATGCGAGTGCACGGGTGTATGAGACGGAGCCGGTGGATTGTGCGCCGGGGACGCAGGCATTTTTGAACACGGTGATTGAAGTCGCGGCTGATTGTTTGCCGCAGGAATTGCACACGCATCTCAAGGCCATCGAGCAGGCGCTAGGGCGACCGGAGCAGCGGGAGCGCAATTCGCCGCGCACACTCGACCTTGATCTGCTGTATGCGGATGATGTGGTGAGCGATGATCCGGTGCTGACGCTGCCGCATCCTCGCATGCATTTGCGGCGCTTCGTGCTGGAGCCGCTGGCGGATATTCGGCCTGAGCTGGTGCTGCCAGGACAGCAGGAGTCGGTGGCCGACCTTCTGGCGGGATTGGAGTGAGGTGGGGATTTTTTCCACAAGAATATTGGAGGTGCCAGAGTTGCAGGCAGGAGTGCCTTCATCACTTAGCGGATTCCGCGTGGCAACGAGCTGAATCTTGCTATGGAGTAATGACCCATGACTGAAGCCCAACCCACCTCTGCTGATCCGGGACGCTGGATTCGTTTCGCGCTCGTCATGCTGCCTGTCGGCACCATTCTGCTGGGGATCGCTTCCTTTGGCATCTGGCAGTGGAAGAAGGACCAGGCGGCGGATCGTTCGTTCAAGTATGCCATGGCGCTGCGGCGGCAGATCAGCCCGGAAGGCATCGAACGGTATGCGGGGATTGTGCGGACGGCTTTAGGAAAAGCAGACCGAGACCTGAGCATCCCCGGCTATCTTGAGTCCACCATGGGTGCGGAGAACATGGGCTACGAGGTCAGGCGCGCGCGCTTTGGTACTGAGCAGTCCATCATCGACGCTGAACTGACGGGAGCCAAGCGGCCGCTGGAAATCGTGATGGTCCTGTCGCTCTACGGAGGCCAGGCGGATCAGCTTGAAAACACGGCGCAGGCCATCGCCGAGTCCTTGTCTGTGGCGCATGAACTTACGGGCGAAAAAGTGGTGCGCTCATTGCGCTTCGCATTCATCCCCGAGACGCCGGAAGCACTGCGAAATCTGAAGGAAGGGCTGCTGCGCGATGGCGAACGTCTGATGCATCTGCTGGTTCTCGGCGGGCCCGAAGTCGCGAGCATTGAGGGCATCTCCCGCGCTCTGGACACGACAGCCAAAGGCACACGCGTCCTGTCTCTGCCTGCCACCAAAACGACGCAGGAAACCCTGCAATCGGCCCATCAGCTCAAAGCCATGCTGCTGGAAGCAGCGGAAATCCCATGATCGTCACCTGCCGCCAGATGCAGGAGTGCGAGGAAGCCGCCTTTGCACGCGGCGTGAGTGCGGCAGCATTGATGGAGGAAGCGGGACGGGGCATCGCGGATGTGGTGCGGCAGTTTGCACCGCGTGCGGGGTCGCTGGTACTGTTTCTCGGCAAAGGCAACAATGCGGGTGATGCACTCGTCGCTGCGCGTGAACTGGTCGGTGATGGTTGGAAATTGTACGCACGACTGAGTGGTGAACCTTCCGCGATGAAGGCGCTGCCACGTGCGCATCTGGGCGTGCTGGGCAGTCATGTGCGCATCCTGGAGGATGCCACGGCGTTTGATTTTCCTGCGGGACCGATCGTGAGTTTGGATGGTCTGCTTGGGATCGGCGCACAAGGTGCCATGAGGCCGGAGTTGCAGAAGCTGGCGCGCGAAATGAACACACTGCGCACGCAGCGGCATGCGATGACGATTGCGATGGACATTCCTTCCGGTCTCGACGGCGATCATGGCGATGCCTGCGATGATGCGGTGGAAGCCGATGTGACCGCTGTGGTGGCGCAGATCAAAGCGGGGCTGCTTGAGGACGGTGCCGATCATTACGTGGGGCGCATCGCGCTGGTGCCGCTGCCTGCTTTGTCGCAGGCGATTGGCGATGCCCAGGCGGAAGCACTCAACCCAAGGCTTCTGCGCGCATGGCTGCCACGACGTGCCAATGACATGCACAAGGGCGATGCGGGGCGCTTGGGCATTTTGGCGGGCTCACCGGGATTTCTCGGTGCGGCGGAACTGGCCTGCCGGGGTGCCATTCATGCCGGTGCGGGACTCGTCACGCTGCTGGTGAAGGAGGATGTGTACCCGCTGATCGCGCAGCGCCTGCCTGCGGAGGTGATGGTGAAGGTCATTGATGATTATCGCGATGTGCTGGAGATGCGATTTGATGCGCTGGCCATCGGGCCAGGACTTGGCTTTGCGCATGAGAAGGAAGTCCTTGAAGTGCTCAAGCGGACCAAGGTTCCCACCATCGTGGATGCCGATGCGCTGACGATGTTGGGGCAGCACCCGGAGGTGCTGGATGCCATGGGCAAGCTGCCGCGCCTCATGACTCCGCACCCCGGCGAGATGGATCGACTGTTGCGCAATTTTCCCGGCTGGCATGGCATGAACCGCCGCATTCTGGTAGAAGCATTCACAGAGACCTCCCCGGGCCGCACGCTGCTGCTCAAAGGCACTCGCACGGTGATCGCCACGCACGGTCAGCCGACACTTTTCAACACCACGGGACATCCCGGCATGGCGAGCGGCGGCATGGGCGATGTTTTATCTGGTGTATGCGCCACCTTCGCGGCGCAGCATCTCACGCTGCATCAGGCGGCGGGTCTGGGAGCGTGGCTGTGCGGTCGTGCTGCCGAGCGGTTTGTCATCCAGGAGCGCTCGGCGATGGAATCTGTGGGCGCGAGCGATGTCACGGCGCATTTGGGTGGCGCGCTGCGGGATTTGAAGGAAGGACGGTTTTGAGAAAGGTTTAAGGCCTCACGCTGGTCCGGCTCTTCGCCTACTTCACCGCTTCATACAGCGATGCGATGCCGAGGGTGAGCTGGCGGGAGGTGGCGCTGGTGAAACCGTTGGCGCAGATCAGGGATTCCATGTCGCGGCCTGATGGAAAGCGTTCGATGGAGCCGCAGAGGTAAACGTAGGCTTCGCGCTTGCCGGTGATCCAGCCGGCGATGCGGGTCATGATCTGCTTGAGATAAAACAGGTACAACTGGCGGATGCCGGGAATGCGTGGGATGGAAAAATCGAGGACGAACAAGCGGCCGCCGGGACGCAGCACGCGGTTCATTTCCTGCAGGGCGGCGGGCCAGGAGGCCATGTTGCGCAGACCGAAGGCGACGGTGAGCACATCGAAGACGCCGTCCTGAAAGGGCAGCGCGAGTCCGTCTGCGGCGACGAGACTGCTAAACTGACGCTTCTGCGCCTCACGCATCATGGGCACAGAGAAATCAGCGCCCAAAACTTTGGCCTGCGGACAGGCGGACTGGATGGCCTGAGCGAGATCCCCACTGCCAGTGGCGAGATCGAGCACGCGCTGCGGCTTGAGTTCGGCGATGCGTTTAGCAGTGGTTCGGCGCCAGAGGCAGTCGATACCGAGGCTGAGTACGTGATTCGCCAGCACATAACGCGATGCGATTCCCGCAAATGCCTGCCTCACGAATCCTGCGTCTTGCATGTCTCTTTCTGTTTAACCGGTTACCCGAGGCGGCACTGTTGCCGCTGGATGGTGCTCACGACTGGACTCGAACCAGCACAATGTTACTTACTAGAACCTGAATCTAGCGCGTCTACCAATTCCGCCACGTGAGCAAAGGAGTCGGGTTAACCGGGTCGAGAGTTTTGACCAAGCCAAAGAATACTCAAGCGGGAAAATGACTTTCTTCTGGCGACAGAGCGGGCTTCGGGTTAGGCGCGTAATATGTCCTTTCGTCTTGAGATGCTGCAAGTGGCCCGGCTGGCTCCCAAACTCCTCGGTGAGTCAGCGGAGCTGGTGGAGTCTTTCCTGCGTTCACGGCTGTCCCCTGAAGGCGGCTTCCTGGATCGCAACGACAAGCCGGATCTCTATTACACCGTGTTTGGACTGGAAGGTCTGCAGGCGCTGTCGGTTGATGCCAGCACGATTCCCGACGTGCGGCCATGGCTGAAGCAATTTGGCGATGGGGAGCGGCAGGACTTTGTGCATCTGTGCTGCCTGGCGCGCTGCTGGGCAAATGCAGGCTTGCAGGATTTCCCCGATGCAGCGCGTGAGGCACTGGCCGCGCGCATTGAGGCCTTTCGCTGCGCGGATGGCGGCTATCATCAGGCACCGAAGCGGGCGAAGGGCAGCGCCTATGGCTGTCTGCTAGCCTGGGGGGCCTATCAGGACCTTGGCGGCATCCCACCCGAACCTTGGCGGCTGGTGGAGTGCATGGGCGGGCTGCGCACGCCGGATGGCGCGTGGTCGAATGAGCCCGGCATCCCCGTGGGCTCCACGACGGCCACAGCGGCCATGGTGGCCCTGCACCGCCATATGGACATGCCCCCACCCGCTGAAGCAGTGGACTGGCTGATGCGCCAGTGCCTGCCCGCAGGCGGCTTCCTAGCCCTGCCCGCCGCTCCCCTGCCCGACCTGCTCTCCACCGCTGTGGCCCTGCATGCGCTGGACGCCGTGCAGGCGGATTACTCCCGACTCAAGGAACCCTGCCTCGACTTTGTCGATTCCCTCTGGAATGCCACCGGCGGCTTCCACGGCAACTGGACCGATGACATGCTGGACTGCGAGTACACCTACTACGGCATGCTGGCGCTGGGACATCTGGCGTGAGCCGACAGTACCCGGCCTATTTTTTCACCTTCAAAAACCCATGCCCTGCTTTAAAATCATCATCCGCAGTGGCGAAACGATAAAAGCGGGTTTGCTGATCGCCTCCTAGTTTAATCATCTGGGAGAACGCAGCCTCTCCTACCAAGCGCTGACCATATTCATACGCCATGATCATGCAAAGCCCGTTCACTTTGGCTTTTTTTTCCAACTGAGCAAGCGCATGCTGCCTGCCGTATTTGTCCTGATAGAGCTCAAAATCATGCCAAAATTCCACCGCCGCACTTCTCGCGGTCATCGAGTAGATACTCTCCTCTTGACCGGGCTGTGCATCAGAAAAAACCTGCAACCTAAACCGGTTTTCGTTAGCTACCTGCTTTGCGTAAATGGCTTCCAACTTCTTCTCGATATCATGTCGAGGAAATGTGCCACAGCCTGCGTGGAACATCAGGCAAAGAATTGAACCAATTAAAATTAAGAATTTTGTGTTCATTGAATCAGCCAAAAAAAACCCAGGTCTCTCGACCCGGGTTTCTGTGATTTCTCTGGTTAGAGTCAGCTTGCTTACGCGAGAGCTTCCGTAAGGACGCGACCACCGTTGACGATGTCAATGGGGCGACCGCCATCGGCCATGATGCGCTTCTCGCTGTTGATGCCGAGGAGGCGATACATCGTCTTGGCAAGGTCTTCAGGGCCCACGGCATCGCGGTCCGGCTCACCACCGAGGGCGTCAGACGCACCGTGGATGTAGCCTTCCTTCATGCCGCCGCCAGCCATGGCGACGGAGAAGACGCGTGGCCAGTGGTCACGACCATTGGTGCCGTTGATCTTCGGCGTGCGGCCGAATTCGGAACTGACCATGACGAGCGTGCGCTTGAGCATGCCGCGATCGGAGAGGTCGGTGATGAGGCGGGCGAAGGCCTGATCGAAGTTCGGAGCCTGACCGGTGAAGGCGTCTTTGATGTTGGAGTGGTGATCCCAGCCGCCGTAGTTGACGGAGACCATGCGCACGCCGGACTCAACGAGACGGCGGGCCAGCAGGAAGCGCTGACCAGCGGTGTTGCGGCCGTATTCGTCACGGAGCTTGTCGGTTTCCTTGGTGAGGTCGAATGCTTCGCGGGCCTTCTGGCTGCTGATGAGGCCGTAGGCGGCCTGATAGAAGCTGTCCATGGCGCTGATGGAGTCGGCCTTTTCCACGTTTTTGAAATGTTCGTCCACCGTGCCGAGCAGGTTGCGGCGGCGGTCGAAGCGCTTCTCATCCACGTCTTTCGGGGTGAGCAGGTCGCGCACGGTGAAGCCTTTATCAGCAGGATCACTGCCGAGAGCAAAGGGGCCGAAGGCGCTGCTCATGTAGCCGGTGCCTTGGTCAGGAGCGACCATGTTTGGCACCACCACATAGGGTGGCAGATTGTTGCGGCTGCCCTGTTCGTGGGAAATGACGGAGCCGAAGCTGGGGAACTTGATCGCCGGGCTTGGACGGTAGCCGGTGAACATGTTGTGCGTGCCACGCTCATGGGCGGCTTCACCGTGCGTCATCGAACGGATGACGGTGAGCTTGTTCATGATCTTGGCGATGTTGGTGAACTTCTCACCGACGTATTCACCGGGGATGGAAGTCTTGATCGGGGTGAAGGGGCCGCGATAGTCAGGTGAGGCGAACGGCTTCGGATCCCAGGACTCATGCTGTGCCATGCCACCCGGAAGGTAGATGTGGATGATCGAGTCAGCGATGGGCTTGATGGTTTCCACTTCAGGAATGACCTGCGCAGCCTGCAGGCGAAGCATCTCAGGCAGCGTCAGACCGAGGCCGCCGAGCATGCCGACGTAGAGGAAATCACGACGGCTGGCACCGGTGCGCAGATCAAGGTGATTGCCTTGGCAGAGAGAATGCATTTTCATAAAGAGGGAGGGGTATTGTTACTGGAATCGTGAGGGATTACGGGCCCACCCGGAGGTTCTTGCAAATCTTGCGAAAAATGATGCGAATCCTGATTCCAAGCCGTCAGGGGGTCACCCAGCCAGACTGTACCATCTGATTGATCCATACCTGAAAATCCACCGGGGCATCCGGGGGAAATTTGAGCCGCACAATCATCGGCACGGTGGCGTCTTCGCTTAACTGCAATTGGTAATCCAAGGCCTTGGCGATCGGCCCGCCCTTCTCGGCATAGCCATAGACTACTTTGGCCCCTGGTTCGGAAATGTTGCGCAGACTGTAACACTGGAGCTTGGATGGATCCCCAAACTGATTTTCAAAATGTCCCGCAGGCGAAACGAGCACCCGAAAGAGGGTGGGGGCAGCCTGCTTCAATTCGAGAAAATCCGACCAGCCCATTTCACCTGATCCCACGAATGCCTCCCAATCCACACGCGGCCCTGCCGTGGTGTGTTCCACCGTGGCAACGCGCCGGCCACCGCCTTCGAAAACCACCACGTGCTGGCTGAACTTGGGGGAGGTTTCCGTCGCCTCGACGATGGAATCAAACGCCAGCGGGCCATCCGCATTTTTCGAATAGTAGATGCTCATCAGCGGAGCTACGCGCAGGCGATCACGCACCAGCAGGACACGCTGTTTCCAACTGGGAGTTTCCAGAAACTTGCCAATAATTTCCTCCGCCGCGGCCAGCTTCGCCAGATCCCCGCCTGAGACTTTTGGCAAGGCGCTGGCGGTTTTGAGATCGCCGCCGCCGGGTGGACGAAACACCAGATTCCCCGAGTTCACCTGGGGCAGCGGCTCTTCAGGCTGCATCAGCGATGTCTCCAGCGGAAGCACCATTTTCCCGCCATTCTGCGATGACGAATCCCCTGCTTTGTCCGACTTGGAGGCAAGCGGCTTCTCTTTCTGCGCCGGTGATGGCAGCAGACTCCAGATCACCATCAAGACCACGATGACGCCCACGGCAACCGCTCCAAGCATCAACCGCCGCCGAAAATGCTGGATCTCGGGATCCATGCGCATGCGATCAAAGGCATCCCCGGGCAGCGGCTGAGGCTCCTGGAAAACAGCAGACGGACCCGGCGTTGGGGTGGAGGTGGGCGTGCTGACCGGCTCAGTCTGCGTCATCAGCAGCGCACGGCGCTTCGTCTTGGAGGTCTTCTCCGCCATCTGCAGCATCACCATCTGCCCACACTCAGGACAGGGGCGTGAGCGAGTCACTGAAGAAACCTGGATTTCGACAGTTTTTTCGCAGTGGGGACAGACGAGGGTGGTGGCCGGCATTCTTGGCTGGACGTTAATGAAAGGTAAATCACTCTGGCGGCTGGAATGAACTGCCGCAACTTGTGGTTGTTCAATTTCCCATCCACGCATCTGCCGTCAGAGCACCGCTGGAACGCAGCCGCTTCAAGCCCCAGCCCATCATGATGCGGGCGTCCTCCCAGATGTACTTCGTCTTGGTGCCCAGTTGCACGAGAATGACCTCACGTCCGCCGCTGGCGGCAGTGGAGATCAAACAGCGCCCGCTGGCCACAGTGTAGCCGGTTTTCATGCCGTTGCACTCAGGCATGACGCCCAGCAGTTCATTGGTGTTCGAGAGCGTGATCACACGCCCATCCGCACGCCGGAAGCTAAAAGTCTTCCGCCGCACCACATCACGAATCACGGTATTGCGATACGCCGCCATCGCCACCCGTGCCATGTCACGTGCCGTGGAGTACTGCCCGCCGACGGTGAGGCCGTGAGGGTTTTTGAAGTTGGAGTTCGAGCAGCCCAGCGCACGCGCCTTGGCGTTCATTTTGGCCGTGAAAGCGCTGATGCTGCCCGCATTGTCACGCGCCAGCGCATTGGCCACATCATTCGCGCTTTTCACCAGAAAGGCATAGAGCAGCTCACGCCGCGAGTACACCTCCCCCGGCCTGATGCCCAGCCGTGTCGGCTCCACGGCCACATCGGAGGACTGAATGCGCACCATTTTATCGAGATTCCCCGCATCCAGCACCACCAGGGCGGTCACCAGCTTCTGCGTGCTGGCCACGCCGCGTGCCGTTTCAAAACTGCGACCGGCCAGATGCTGCCCAGTGCGCGCATCCAGCAGCAGATAGGAGGAGGCACGGATGGCGGGACCAGAGGTCGCGACGAGCATGGTCCGCTCTGGCAGCATCACGGGCATGATCTGCGCACTGTCTCCCTGGGCATACATGTGCTGGGAATTCGGGGCGACCGGGATGGCACGCACAACGCCCTGGTCTGCACAACTCGCCAGCAGCCCTGCGGCCGCTCCTGTCATCAAAAGGTGGATCAATCTCATCATCATGAAGTATGCATCGTGAAGCAACGCCAAACCGGCTCGCAGTTTTCATGCCGGACAAAAAAACGGTGTCGCTATGCATCTAGGCCACCCGGTCTTTGTTGTCAAACCTTGCGCCCTCCGCCTCGCGCGGCATGTTCGGCCCATATGGCACTTATCATCAACGGCGAACAGATCGACGACGAAATCATTGAAGCGGAGTTCCGCCACATCAAAGGTCACTTCGAACGCACCCTCCAGGTGGCCTGCTGTGAGCGTGACCCCGAATTTCGCGGCATCGCCAAGGACAACCTCACCTCCCGCGCCCTCCTCGGGCAGGAAAGCCGCCGCCGTCACGCCGAAGTCGCTGAGGAAGACATCACCGCACGCCTGACCAAGCTCATCGACGAGGCCGGTGGTGAAACACAGTTCTACATGAACATCGGCATGCCCGTCAAAGATGAGGCCCTCGTCCGCGAGAACGTGGCAGGCGGTGTCCGTCTGGACAAAACGCTGCAGGAAATCTACGCCCCTGAGCCGGAGCCGACCGAGGCCGACCTGCGCGCCTGCTACGAGGCCAATCTCAAGCACTACATGACTGAGGAGGAGATCCAGGCCTCCCACATCACCAAAAGCCTCCAGGGTGCCACCAGCCGCCAGGAAGTCTATCAGGCGATGCGCGACATCCGCTCCGAGCTTCTTGCCGGGGCAAACTTTGCCAAGCTGGCGGAGGAGCATCGCTCCGGGGAGCAGCAGCAGATTGACCTCGGCTGGTTCAAGCGCGGCGAATTCATGGAGGAGTTCGAAACCATCGCCTTCTCCATGGGCGAGGGCGAGATCAGCCCCGTCTTCAACACCCAGCTCGGCTTTCATGTCTGCACGGTCACCGGCCGCCGCCCGTCTGTGGCGCGTCCGTTTGATGAAGTGAAGGACGACGTGAAAACCCGTTTCCTCGAAGAGTACCGCGACAAAAAATTCAACGCCTTCCTCGAAGAACTCAAAGCCACCGCCAAGGTCGAAGACACGGATCCTGAAGGAGAGAACTGCGGGCACTAACGGCGAACTGGGGTTCCAGCGCCGGCGCACTCACATCTTCGACATCACGGGCACCGGGGTTCGATACACTTCCACGGGCTCCGGCAGTGAGTCCATGGGCGGAGGCCCGGGGAAATTGTCATCCACAAAGCGCCGCCAGGTGTCGCGTGTTTTTTGCGAGATGAAGCCCTGCACGGTGTCGCCGCACTTGCCGCAGATCATCACGCTGTGCAGCAGGGAGAGGCCCTCGCACACGCCGGTGATGACGAAATCCTCCATGCCCGTCTCATCGCGCCGCGCACTGCACACCGCACATGATTCCAAACCGCGATCCAGTGTGACCTGCTCGTCTTGAAACTGCCCCAGCCGCTGTTTCGACTCCTGGGAAAATTCCTCCATCATCTGCGTGCGGCAGTGATCGCACAGCGCATACTCCATCACGCATTCACCGCGCTTGTAGGCCTTGGAGATTTGAAAGCCGCCGGGAAAGTCCGGCAGGGACTCGCCGCAGCGCGTGCAGTTCTGAAACGGACGCTCCTCATACTCACACCGCAAGTCAGGTGGGATCGGCGGCGGCTGTTGGAGATCGTGATCAGACATCGGCTTATTTGCAACAAAGCGCACACCATGGCAGTTTCACAGTCCAAACTCATGCGTGCCTCGCTTTTCCTCAGTCTCCTCCTGCCAGCCCTTTTGCCCGCCCAACCTGCGGACTGGCCGGAATCCCGTGGCAATGCGGCCATGACGGGCAGCTCCCCCGTCGAATTGAAATTCCCGCTGGAACTCGCGTGGCAGTTCAAGCTCATGGACAAGCCGAAGGGGCAGGCCGAGATGCTCGTCTCCAGTGCCGTCGTACGTAGCGGGAAGGTCTATCTGGGCTGCAATGCCGGCAAATTTTTCTGCCTCGACCTCGTCACCGGCAAAGAGATTTGGAAAGTCGAAGCCAAGGGGGCCTTTGATGGAGCTGCTGCGTTCGCGGGCGATCTAGTGGTCGCAGGCTGTCAGGACGGCTTTGTCTATGCCTGGAACGCCGACACCGGCAAGGAAGTCTGGAAATTTGAAACGCAGGCCGAAATCCACGCCGCTGCGAATGTTTGGACGAACCCCGAGACCAAGGCGCAGAAAATCATCATCGGCAGCTACGACTATTCCATCTACTGCTTGGACGCCAAAACGGGCGTGAAGGAGTGGGCTGCGGAAACTGGCTACTACATCAACGGCGGCTCCGCCGTGGGCGACGGCAAGGTCGTCTTCGGCGGCTGCGACAGCGTGCTGCATGTGCATGATGTGAAGACCGGCAAGGAAGAGCGGCAGATCGAAGTGGGGGCCTACATCGGCAACAACGTCGCCATCGCCGATGGGGTCATCTACGTCAGCCACTACGGCAATCGCGTGGGTGCCTACCGCATTGCCGATGGCACGAAGGTGTGGGAGTACGGCGAACGCGAATTCGAGTACTACGCCGCACCCGCCATCTGGGACAAAGGCGTCTATGTGGGTGGCAGAGACAAACGTTTCCATGCCATCGACCGCGTCACCGGCGCGCAGCTCTGGGAATTCCGCGCGCGTGACCGCATCGACAGCAGCGCCGTGATTTGCGCTGGGAAAGTGGCCATCTTCGGCTGCGACGACGGGTATATTTATGCGCTCGATTTGAAGACCGGGAAGGACGTGTGGCACAATGAAATCGGTGCGCCGGTGAAGACGTCAGGAGCCATTGCGGGGGATTATGTTTTGTTCGGTGCGGATGATGGGGTGCTGTATGTGTTTAAGAATGGGAAGTGAGGGGGATGGACACCCTCGTCCATCAACTACCGTAAAGCTACCACCTCACCTCGATGCCAGCCCATCCAGCCTCTCAGCTTTGGTCAAAATGCTTGCAGCAAGGCTGTGCCATTGTGAGGAGACATGTTGAGCATCCGACATATCGCCGTCCAGGTTTCCCACAGATCACCTTGTTTCATATTCCCAGCTTTGTCGATGCGACTGGCTGGACGGTGACCAAACTGCCCCGGGGACAGGGATACGAACTGCAAAAAATCGTCTGGCATCAGCAGGCCGATTCAGAGCGGATGGGGAATTTGATGTCAGGCCGTTCCGTCATTGAATCACCTGAACCGACCATCTCAGCGGCTCTTTACAGATTAAACGCTCAGGAATGGGAAAACCGCATTTCTGCCCTGGCTACAATGCAGATTCCTATTCTTCCAGAGCACCCCTTCGGTTTAGATGGCGAAAGCTTCGGGTTGAGGCTTTACCATAAGCTCGAACTCGAGTGGTGGTGTGAAGGGCCGGCTGCCTGGGCCTCCGTGAGTGAATGGACCATATCTGCCATTGCCTACTTCCTTTCGCAAACCGAGCACATCGGCTAGCTATGCCAGATTCACTCACATATGCTCTGCTCCTCCGCACCAGCAGGAAGCTATGCTGTTGACACCCGAGCTACACTTGAGGATGCTGGCAAAGATGAGCATGCTCGTTCAAATCGAATCTGCCATCGCCGCATTACCGACGCATGAGCAATTGTCGTTGCTGACCTGGCTGCAAGGCCGTTTGAAGGATTCGCCGAAGTCTGCCATTCAAACCAACACAGCAGGAAGACTGAAAGTGTTCCGACAATTGCAAGCTGAGGCGGCCTTGACGGCAGAAGGTGCCGCGGCGTGGAAAGAAGCAATCAGAGACGCTCAGCGTTAACTCCAGTTCGAACGTGAGCCGTGATTCATCCCGACAACCATTTCTCATCAATGCCCTCTTGCCTGGCAGTGCGTATAACAACAGCACGGTGAATGGATGGCGGAGCCATTAATCCGACGCATCTTGGACGTCTGACGCGACCCTCTCTGAATCACGCCATGCTCAGGGTCTCCACGGCTGTCTCAAAGTGGACCATGGCTCCTTAACAGCCCACGCCAGCCTTCGTCACCAGCCCGAGAAGATGACGCAGTTTGCGCTTAGCGCGCCAGGCGATGGAGCGGGGAATGGTGCGGTGAATGGCGAACTTCTTCACGTACTTGGTTACCGTCCAGTGCGCGGTCAGTCCATCCGGAAAAAGGGCAATGTCACCGGCTCGCAGCGTATGGACCTTGCGGCCCGGATTCTGTTCTTCGATCACCACCTCGCCTTCCAGGATCTGCACAATTTCATCCAGGCCAAACACCCATTTAAATTTGCCCGCACTGCACTCCCAGACGGCGCAGGAAAGAGTGTTGTCCGTAGCAATTGCGAGTGTGGTGGCCTTGGCAATCGGATCGCCTTCCAGAATCCAGTCGGGATTGATGGGAGCGGGCTGTAAATCTTGGTGAAGGATGGAGCCTGTCTGAATCTGGGGAAAGTTGGGCATTCGATTAGCGGGGCGAGCAGTGGTGCTGTCGTTAAACCCAAATGGCGATTTCATAGCGTTACCCATATTTTCCATCTTTATATATAATAGCCAAATCGCCTATTGTCGAGAGAACCTGTGTAGCGGAAGCCTTATTTGAAGCCCTTTCCAAGTCACATAGGCACGTCCCGTAGCCTCAAGAGAAGCCATGGCACATTCTCGCTCCTGAGCATTCGCAGGGGGAGAGTGTGTGCGAACTGCTGAGGTGGGTGGGGTATGGCGGGGGCGCTGGGCTCATCTCGCGGGAGCGAGATGGCTACTTTGCTGGCGCACTCGCGCATTCCTAGAGCTATCCGCCTGCTTTTCAAACATGGCTTAGGCTTGGAAATAGGAATGATGTAAACGGAGATGTGCAGCCGCCCATCTCACGATCTGCAGCCCTTTCTTGCATCCCAGCAACCCACCGCTAAAGGAAACGGGTGCGCATCATTTCCGGTACCGCAGGGGGACTTGCACTTGAAGTCCCAAAAACCGTCACTCGACCCACGCAGGATCGCGTGCGGCAGGCTGTGTTCTCGATGCTCGGAGAACTCGTGCCGGGAGCGCATGTGCTGGATTTGTTTGCCGGCACAGGAGCCATCGGCCTGGAATGCCTGAGCCGGGGTGCGGCTTCAGCGATGTTTGTGGATGAAAACAAAGGGGCCTGCGAGGTGATCCGCAAGAACATCGCCAAGACCCGCCTCACAGGTGCCACGGTGCGCCACGGTGATGTGTTCAGCATGCTGCCGCTGCTGCAACGCGACGGCAAACAGTTCGATCTCATCTTTGCCGATCCGCCCTACACGCATTGCGATGCGGACACGGATTTCGTCGCGCAACTGCTCGCCGAGGAAGCGCTGCCCACACTGCTGCATGCGGAGAGCCACCTCATTCTTGAAAGTCACCACTTCAACCGCGAAACGAAAAGCTGGCCCGGCTGGGAGGTGCTGACTGACCGCAATTACGGCTCCACCCGCATCGTCTGGCTGCGTAAACTTCCGCATGGCATCGAAAGCGCTTAGCCTCACTCTCTACAATCTGGCGCTGCCCCTGGGGCTCGTCGTGATGCTGCCCGGTGCCTTCATCAAAATGCGTCGCCGCAACGGCCGCTGGCGCGATCTGGCGCAGCGCATTGGCTTTTTCCCCGACGAGACGCAGGCTGCCATCAATGCCCTGCCACAGCGCGAACGCTTCTGGGTGCATGCGGTGAGCGTGGGTGAAGTGGGAGTGGCGAAAAAGCTCATCACCCGGCTGCTCAAAACGCATGCCGATCTCGGCATTGTTCTCAGCACAACGACACCCACCGGCTATGCGCTCGCTGAAGAACTGGCGGCGCAGCATGCGGGGCGCGTGGTGGCCATTTACAGTCCGATTGATCTGCCCGGTGTTGGTCGCCTCATGCTGGAGCGCATTCAGCCCACGCAACTGGTGCTCGTCGAGGCGGAAGTGTGGCCGAACCTGACAGCCTGCGCCTCACGCCTCGGCATCCCCATTTCGCTGGTCAATGCACGGCTCTCTCCACGCAGTGAGCGCCGCTATCGCAAGTTCAGCTGGTTCATCGGGCCGATCTTTCGCATGCTCAAGCAGGTGCTGGTGCAGGAGGCCGACGACGTCGCGCGCTGGCAGGGCTTTGGGGTCGATGCGGAGCGCATTCACCTCACGGGCAGCATCAAATACGATCCCGAAGGTGCCATCGTGCCTGCCATCAAGATTGAGGAACTGCATGCGGTCCGCGCTCTCGCCGGCATTGCCGAGACGCAACCCACGCTGCTCGCCGCCAGCACGCATGCAGGCGAGGAGATCGAACTCGCCCGCGTCTTCCTGCGTCTGCGAGAACAGGTGAGCAATCTCGCGCTGCTCATTGTGCCGCGCCATGTGGAGCGCCGTGCGGAAATCAGTGCTGAGTTGCAGAGCATCGGCATCTCCCCTGCCCTGCGCAGCGTGCCCAACTCTCGCGTGAATGCCAGTGCGCCCGTCTTGCTGATCGACACCACGGGTGAACTCGCCGCGTGGCAGCATCTTGCCACGCTGGTGGTTGTTGGAAAAAGCTTCCTCGCTGAAGGCGGGCAGAATCCTGCGGAAGCAGCGCTGGCGCAGAAGCCGGTGCTCTTTGGTCCGCACATGGAGAACTTCACGCCGCTGGTGGGGCTGCTGCTGAAGCACAGCGGCGCGCAGCAGGTGAGGGATTTTGCCGAGCTGGAATCTGCCTGCCGTGTGCTGCTAAAAGATGACGCCAGGGCAAAGCGAATGGCGCAGGCAGGCCATGATGCGCTGGCGATTCACGAAGGCGCGACGATGCGCAGCGTGGAGCGACTGCTGGGAAAGCAGGGGTGAGTTTTGCCGCGCACTTACTCGACCTCACTTCCGATCCTCATCAAACAGCACTCCCACACCCAGACCGTCGCCTTGATGAATGCGGACACGTCGAACGCCGCATTTAAAGAGATACTCGGCCAGCCTTCTGATGAGTTTGTTCCGCTGCTCTTCGCCCAGATCGTTTTTGTCCAGCGTGACACACACAAACCTACCCGCGGCCTGCGTGCGCCAAAAGTGCTCCAGTTCCGCGAAGGTGAATCCCTGCGGTGAGTAAACATCCTTCGCAATCATTCCCACACCGATGTCGAAGCGCTCGTTGAAGGGGCTAAAGCTTGCGCGCAAATCTGCAGCCTGCTCCAGTGCGAATGCCTTTGCCGCCCCTGGGTCACGGACTTCATAGAAGCGAGGAAAGTCTTCTGCAAACGCCACCGCGCATGACCCTACGCAGAGGGCATGCACGGCGAACAAGGGCGCTTTCATTTCATGCTGGCGTGAAAAAACATCAGCCCCACAGCGATTGCGGATACTCACCCGCATCCACCAGCGCACGAATGCTAGCGACGACCTCCGCCTTGTCTTCAGGATAGGTGACGCCGAACCACTTGCCCGTGGTCTCCAGCACACGCACATCGGCTTTGCCGACGGCGATGAGGGCATCCACCTGGGCGGGGACGTAGCACTCGGATTTTTGCTCGGTGCCGCGCTCGGCGAGGAAGGCGGCGAAGGCGGTGCGCAGGTGCGCGAAGATGTCAGGGGTGAAGCCGAAGAAGTTCATGGACACGACTTCGTCGCCGGTGAGAGGAACGTAAGCGCCTTCCACCTCGCGGTTTTCCGCGCCGGTGTCGCATTTATAGATCTTGGTCATTTCCAGGACGGTGCTCAGCATGCCGTGGGCATCGCAGGTGCAGACGCCGCGGGAGACATAGCCGTGATCGGAAAGTGTGTTCTTGAGGTAGAAGCCCACCATGGACCAGTGGCTTTTGCCGTCCTGCGGACGTGGCTGGGTAAGATCTGCGGCGATCTTTTGGAAGGCGTCCTGGCCGTAGAAGTCGTCGGCATTGATCATGAGGAAGGGCTCGTTCACCACCTTCTCTGCGGAGAGCAGTGCATGCGCGGTGCCCCAGGGCTTGGTGCGGCCTTCCGGCACGGTGAATCCGGCAGGGAGATCGTGCAGATCCTGAAACGCGTAGTCCACGGCGATGCGGCCTGCATATTTGGAGCCAATCTGCGTGCGGAACAGCTCTTCAAAGTCACGACGGATGACGAACACCACCTTGCCGAAGCCGGCGCGGATCGCGTCAAAGACCGAGTAGTCCAGTACCACCTCGCCAGCAGGGCCCATGGCATCGAGTTGTTTGAGGCCGCCGTAACGGCTGCCCATGCCGGCAGCGAGGATGAGGAGAGTGGGTTTCATCAAATGAATGGGGGAATTGGGTGAGGGCGCGCACCTTTTCGTCGGGTGGCTGTCAGGTCAAGACGAAGTGCTGAGGTCAAGACGCGCCCCGAACCTCACAACAGAGAGCTTGTGCTCCTTCGCCGTTTCGGCTTACATCATGGTACATGCTTCAAGATATCACGAAACTCATTCAGCTTCAGGAACGTGACCAGCGCATTCGTGCCCTGCAGAAAGACCTCAAGGACATCCCCACAATGCAAACGCGGGCGAAAATGCAGCTCGCGGGAGATCAGGCCGCCGTGGAGGCCGCGAATCTGGCGATGAAGGAAGTCGAGGTGAAGATCAAAAACATCCAGCTCGATGTCCAGACGCGCCAAACCTCCATCAAACGTCTGCATGACCAGCAGTTCGAAACGCGCAAGAACGACGAGTTCGCCGCCCTCGGTCATGAAATCAAACGCTACGAGGCCGATGTGACCAAGCTGGAAGATGGCGAACTGGAGCAGATGGAGTCCCTCGAAGCCGCCAAGGCGAAGCTGAAGGAAGCGCAGGCCAAACTGGCTGGCACGCAGCTCCGCGTGAACGAGGAGCTCAAAAGCCTGGATGAACGTGGCGTGGGCGTGAAAAAGCGCCTGGAAGATCTCAACGTCGAACGCACCACCCTGGCCGAGCCGATTGATCCCGATTCGCTGGATCTCTACACCCGCATCTTCACCAAAAAGGGTGACGCCGCCATCGTGCCGATGGAAAACGCCATGTGCGGCGGCTGCCACATGAAGGTGGTGGTGGGTGTCATCCAATCGCTGAAGCAGTCCGTGGGTCTCACGCAATGTGAAGCCTGTGGACGTATTTTGTATCTGGTGGAGTAGGCGAAGTTCAAGCCACTCAGAGCTGTTCTGTAGCAGCGGATTTAGCTGGAATTTGGGAGCTTTCCAGACCGCTTAATGACGGGACTACAATACGAAGAACCGCGAACACACGCCTACGCCAGCAGCTTGTGCAGGACTTTGCCGTGCACGTCGGTCAGGCGGAAGTCGCGACCTTGGAATTTGAAGGTGAGCTTCTCGTGCTCCAGTCCGAGGAGATGCAAAATGGTGGCGTGCAAGTCATGCACGTGGGCGGGATCTTCGGCGACGCCGAAGCCGAGTTCGTCGGTTTTGCCGAGGGTCTGGCCGGCCTTCACACCGCCACCAGCGAACCACATGGTGAAGGCGTCGATGTGATGATTGCGGCCCGTCTTGTCGCGGTTTTCGCCCATGGGTGTGCGGCCAAATTCGCCGCCCCAGACGACGAGGGTTTCTTCCAGCAGGCCGCGTGATTTGAGATCGCGAATCAGCGCAGCGCAGGCCTGATCGACATCTTTGACGACCTTCGGGAAATCATCTTCCAGCGTCTCGCCCTTGCCACCGTGATTGTCCCAACTGGTGTGGTAGAGCTGCACGAAGCGGGTGCCGCGCTCGACGAGACGGCGTGCCAGCAGGCAGTTGCGCGCGAAGGAGGGCTGCGAAGGATCTACGCCGTAGAGATCAAGCGTGGCTTTGGATTCACCGCGCAGGTCGATGAGTTCCGGCGCGCTGCTTTGCATGCGCCAAGCCATCTCGTAGGCGTTGATGCGTGTTTGGATCTCGTCATCGCCGGTTTCAACGAGGCGGGAGAGATTCAGCTCACGTGCGGTGTCGATGACGCGGCGCTGGCTGGCGGCGCTGTATTCCGATGGCGTGGAGAGATTCAAAATTGGCTCGCCCGAGCCACGCAGAGGCACGCCCTGGTAGGTGGTCGGCAGGAAGCCGCTGCCCCACAGCACCGCACCGCCACGGGGGCCGCGCGGACCGCTTTGCAGGACGACGAAACCGGGCAGATCGCTGGATTCACTGCCGATGCCATAGGTGACCCAGGAGCCCATCGACGGTCGTCCGAACTGGCCGCTGCCAGTGTTCATGAAGAGCTTGGCCGGGGCGTGATTGAACAGCTCCGTTTTGCAGGTGGTGACGACGCTGATGTCATCCACGACGCCCTGCATGTAGGGCAGCATGTCACTGACCCAGGCGCCGCTCTGACCGCGCTGCTGAAACTCGCGCCGCGTGCCGAGCAGCTTGAAGCCGTTGCTGGTGCCCATGAAGGCAAAGCGCTTGCCCTCGATGTAGCTCTGCGGAATCGGCTGGCCGTTCAACTCGACGAGCTTGGGCTTGTAATCAAACAGCTCAAGCTGCGAGGGACCGCCCGCCATGAAGAGGTAGATCACGTTCTTCGCGCGGGGCGTGACGTTCGCTTTCTTCATCACACCTGGACCTGCCGCAGCCGCAGCACTCGCCGCATGCAGTCCGCGTTCCGCCATCAACGATGCCAGCGCCACGGAGCCGATCCCCATGCCGCATTGGCTGAAGAAGTGGCGGCGCGTAGAGTCGCGGAGCTTGTTGTCTTGCTGAGAAATCATCAAGCAAGCGTACGAAGCCGCTGAAAGCCATGTTTCAAACCTTCACACCCAAGGCGGCCAGGGTCTTGAGCACAATCGGCTCGCCGGGCTGGAGTTTGTCGCGTTCTTCAAACAGGAGGCGCGTCACTTTTTCATAGCCTGGAAGCTTGCCGGTGCGGCGCTTGGCCAGCAGGCGCACATAGCGCACTGCACGGTCGATGAGCTTGTTGTTACTCGGCTTCACATACGTCATGAGGTTGTCGAGGTAGCGGCCCAGACGGCCCATGACGAGGGTGGAATGGATGTTGATGAGCATCTTGAGCAGCAGGTGTGCATGAAATTCGTGGATGCCGATCAGATCGATCTGCTGTTTCAGACCGTCGAACTCCCAGACCATCTCCCCCGCCCCGCCATCAATGCGAAACTGAAGCTGCTCAGCCTGATGCGTGCGGATTTGACGGCGTGCGGTGAGCTGTGCGGAGAAATCATAGGATGCCAGCACCTCGGCACCGGCGACGTGGCGCACATCCGGCCACTCCAGGGTGCGTGGCTCACGGTGCAGCAGCGCCTGCCATGCGGCATGCGCGCCCGGCTGCTCTGGCATGATGAAATGACACCACGAGGCTGGAGCGTCGGGATCATCCTGTTTTTCAAACGGTGCGAGGCTGAAGGTCGGTGCGCGCTCGGTGGTGTCGGTGACTACGGTGACGCCAAACCGTGAGCTGCTGTAGAGCACATAGATACCACGGTCATAAACCGCCGCCTCATGCTCGATGAAGGGCACGAGAAACTGCCCATCACAGTGCGCAACGTGGCGCAGCAGCTGCAACACTTCACCCGGGGCGTTTTCAGGATCGTGCTGATGCATGAAGGCAAAGCCGATGGCCGCCATGAGCACCGTGCTGGCCTGCAGGCGTGTGCTGCCTGAGACGGCCATGGCACCCACTGAGAGGTTCAGCTTGTGGATGGCCGGATTTTCAATCACCCGCTTGGAACGCGCGGCGACTTTGACCAGTTGCTCATCCGGATTGCAGTAGAGAAACCACGGCGAATTGGCGGAGAGCTCCGCTGCACGCTCAGTGGCACCGATGACAAACGGCGTCTCACCTCCTTCGGTCGTGGCGATAAGCAGGTCGCCTGCGGCAAAGCCCAGCTCTTCGAGCTGCCGCGCCCCGTATTCAGGATGATCCTCAAAGGTCTCGATGGCTTTGATCAAGGCGAGATCTCCCCCGGCCATGAAAGCGACGATTCGTTCTGGATCAGTCGCCGGCAGGACACCCATGCGACAAAACACCTCAATGCTCAGTGAAAGCCGCCCGGTGGCACCGCAACCGCAGAGAAACACCCGGTGCCCGGCTGCCAAGGTGGCGGCGATGGCGCGGGCGAGGTCCGCGAGAGGAGCGGATTTCGCGGCAAACTGCCGCAAAGCGAGCACATCCACCTGATGCATGAGCCTGACCGCCTCCCCCACATCCGAACGCGCCATCTGAGACAAGGAGGTGGTGAACGGATGCTGTGATTCCGTATCAAGCGCCCCGAGCTGATAGTCGGTGGCGACCTTGAGGAATTCGTCGGCAGCTTTCATGTAATAGTGATTCGACTGAAACAGCTGAAAGGATGTTCACATGTGACTGTTTCCCATCTTGCACGATGCACGACGCGTTTCACTATGCATGCAAACTCGCATGATGGAATTCGCATTGTTCAGGCTGCCCGATGGGCGGGCATGGCTGGGAGAAGGCCCCTTCACCGCGCTGGCCACCGCGCCGGCAGCGGGGGGAGCCTTCTATATTAATGACTTCGATTTACAGGACCCCAAGCCCTGGAAAGTGCCCGCGCGACTGCATGAAATCACGGCAGGCAGCCTTGCGGAGACGATTCATCTCAATGGCTCGCAAAAGCCTAAGATTCAATGGGCTAAACCCGCCACGGAATGGTTTAAGATGGCCTTCCGCCGCATCCGCCGCGATGTGCAGGCCAAGCGCCTGGAAAAAATGGTGCCCGTGCTCACTGAGACCGGCACTTTGACCGCTGGTGACCCGAAACGGCTGCTGGAGGCGATCATGCAGGCCCCGGAGAACATGTGGGGCTATGCGCATGTCAAAGACGGCGGTGGCTTCCTCGGAGCCACCCCCGAACTGCTGTTCAAGGTCAAGGCGCAGCAACTGGAAACCATGGCGCTGGCCGGCACGGCCAAGCCCGGCAATCAGGATGCTTTTCTGACCGATGTGAAGGAGATCGAAGAGCATGAAATCGTTGTGCGCTATCTCACGCAGCAGTTGCAGGCTCTTGGCGTCGTCACCCGCGATCCGCGTGTCTTGTGCCAGACCTCCGGCCTGGTGCATTTTCAGTCCAAACTCAGCGTGCAACTGAACGCCGCCGCTGATCCGGCACAACTGGTGCCGCTGCTGCACCCCACACCCGCCGTCGGCTGCCTGCCACGAGATGATGAGGCCTTGGAAAAACTACGGGAATACCGTCAGCAGTTGAAGGTGCCGGGCTTTTTCGGCGCACCGTTCGGCTTTGCCGAACCCGATGGCACGACGCACATCGTGGTCGCCATTCGCGGCATCTGCTGGGAGGGGAATCAGATCAGCCTGCCCTCCGGCTGCGGCATCGTAGGTGGCAGCGCCTTTGACCACGAATGGCGTGAACTGCGCCTCAAGCGCGAAGCCGTGCTGCGCCTGCTGGCTCTTCAATCATGACGCAGTCACAGCTCATCCAGCAAACCCTGCACACCCTCGCCTACATCGGAGTGCGGGAGGTGTGTGTCGCCGCCGGTGCCCGCAATGCGCCGCTGGTGTCCGCCCTGCTTGCCTGCAGCGGTGTGAAGGTCTGGAATTTCTTTGAAGAACGCAGCGCGGCCTTTTTTGCACTGGGCCGCATCATGGCAGATCGCCGGCCGGTGGCTGTGCTGACGACTTCGGGCACGGCTGCCGCAGAACTCCTGCCGGCCACGATTGAAGCGCATTATCAAAATTTGCCGCTCGTGCTGGTGACCGCAGATCGCCCGAAAAGCTACCGTGGCAGCGGCGCACCCCAGGCCATCGAGCAAGCCGGATTGTTTGGCGTCTATGCAACCATCGTCGGAGACTGGGATGCCACGGACGAATCGCATGAGGGCCTGTGCTCTGACGGGCCGATGCATCTCAATGTCTGCCTGGATGAACCCCTGGAGACGAACGTCGCCGGCGTGGATTTTTCCAGTGCTCCGCCCCCGCCAACCTATGAGGACGGGCCGCCTGCCCCCCTGCAATGTGATTTGGTCTTGGCTGCAGGTATTCACCCCGAAGACGCCGTCCATGTGGCAGCCCTGCTGGCCCGTCTGGATGCCCCCATCATTGCTGAAGCCACGGCAAATCTGCATGGCTTCCCTGAACTTCAGCCGCTGCTGATTCCCGGTGGTGAGCGAGCGTTGCAGTCCGCTCGTCCGGCGCATGTGCTGCGCATCGGCGCGGTACCTTCATGGCGCTGGTGGCGGGATTTGGAAGCACTGCCGAAAATCAAAGTGACCCACATCACCCGGGGTGGCTTCAGCGGACTCGCGCGGAAGGAGAATGTCGAAACGCTGGGATGGGAGAACATTCACAGCACCGAACTGGCCCGAGTGGATCCGCCCTGTGGCATCCTGCGCTTTGAGCCTGACTTTGAAAAATTTCCCGAATCCGAACCCGCCTGGGTGCGCAAAATCGTGAACGCCATTCCAGCGGGTTCGCGGGTGTTTCTGGGCAACAGCCTGCCGATTCGCGAATTCAATCTGGCGCTGCAGACGACGAAGCCGGGCCTGGAGTTTTTTGCCAACCGTGGTGCCAATGGCATCGACGGGCTTGTTTCGACCTTTCTCGGCACCAGCGCGGTGCATCCCGGTGAATGCTGGCTGATCCTCGGAGATCTGAGCGCGCTGTATGATCTCGCCGCGCCCTGGGTCATCGCCCAACTGGAGCACCCGCGGCTGCGCATCGTGGTGATCAACAATGGCGGCGGCAAAATTTTCTCCCGAGTGGCCAGCATGCGCGCCCTGCCTGAGGCCGCACGCAACGTCATCGAAAATCGTCACTCACTGAGCTTTGAACCTTGGGCGCAACTCTGGGGCATGGAGTATCTCCAGACCGCTGATGTGAATGATCTCGAAGACCTGCTGGCGATGCCCATGGTCATCGAAATCCGTCCCGATCCGCTGCAAACGGAAGGGTTCTGGAAGGACTGGCAGAAGCCGGTGATCAGGCCACGATGAAGTCGCGGAAGGCGGTGATGATCAC
>DLGZ01000059.1:105873-135258 GCA_002482965.1 Verrucomicrobiaceae bacterium UBA7681
AACTTGGCCACCATGGCCTTGCTGGCTTCCGTACCGGCTTCGGCGGCGGCGGTCACAGCGGTGATGGCCTCAGGCAGAGATTGAGCGGCGACTTCTGTAGCCTTGGTAGCCGCAGGCTCCATGGCATCCACGCAGGTTTTGTCGCCGATGGCGGCACCACCGCGCTGCTTCACACCATCCACACCGGCCTGGAGAAATGCAGCCAGTCCGGCGGCATCGAAGGATTCTTTGCCATTGAGCGCTTTGCCGCCGTTGCGGAAGAAGGTGCCAAAGATCGCGCCGCTTGCGCCGCCCATGCTGCTCATCATCGCCATGCCCACGGTGGAGAAGGCTTTCTCGATGCTTTCGACTTCGGCGGCATTGAGTTTTTCCGTGGCGGCACGCATACCGCGCTCCATGCCCATGCCATGATCACCGTCTCCGAGATCACGGTCCGCCTGGGACAGCATCGGCTCGGCAGCGATGATGCGCTCGCAGGCGAGCAGGAGCATGGCTTTGACTTCGTCTTTGGAAAGGTTGGCTTTGGGCATGGGACCGCGAGTGTTGGCGCTCTGGCGGGGAAGTCAAATGCGAAGCCTGCAAGACAGGCACCTCTACCCCTTCGCGCGTCGGTCCGCATTCCGCAGCCGGTCGGCCATGCCTTTCATCACGTGCAGGGCAAACTGCGGCACCTCATCGACCAGGGACAGGAAGTGGTGGCGGTTCACTGGAAGCAGCTTGCACTGGGTGCGGGCAATGGCATCGGCCGTACGGACGGACTCTTCGATCAGGGATATTTCGCCGAAAAAACCTTCCGGAAAGACGGTTTCCACGAGGACACCGTTGATGAGGATGTCCACCTCCCCGCTTTGCACCACAAACATCTCCCCGGACTCGTCGCCAGCGTTAAAAATGTGCGCTCCTTGCAGAACGGACCGCACGTTGGCAGGGCTGGCGAAGATATCGGGGAGCTTCATGGCGTGCGAGTCTTACAGCTTGGTGTAGCCCACGCTTTCGCAAGGCATGTCCCAGAGTTTCTTCAGCTCCGCATCCAGCTTGGTGATGCTGAAACTCACGCCGGCCATTTCCTGGCAGGTGACGATGTTATCGACGATGGTCTGGTGAATCTTGATGCCGCGCGCTTCGAGGATGGGCTTTGCACCACGCAGCAAGATGAGCAGTTCCATCATGTGGGTGGAGCCGAGGCTGTTGACGAAGAACACGATTTCATCTCCGGCATTCAGCGCGAGGTCGTCGGCAAACAGCAGTTCCAGCATCTTGGCAGCCAGTTCATCCGCCGTGCACATCGGGATGAGTCCGACGCCTTTTTCACCATGGATGCCCATGCCGAGGCCGATCACATCATCAGCCAGTTCGAAGGTCGGCTTGCCAGTGGCGGGGATGCTGCCGGGCTTGGTGGAGACGCCGACGGTGCGCGTGTGGTCGCAGGCCTTTTGCGCGATGCGGGCGAGCTCATCGAGTGAATCCACCGTCTGCGCGGCAGCACCGGCGAGCTTGGTGATCGGCACAAGACCGGCCACGCCACGACGGTTGTGCTTCTGATCAAGAGGAGCCGAACAGACGTCGTCGGCGATGATGACGGTTTTCACAGTGATGCCTTCATCCGCAGCGAGTTCCGCGCCAATGTCAAAATTCATCACATCCCCGGCATAGTTGCCGTAGAGAAAGAGCACGCCCTTGCCACGGTTCACTGCCTGGGCGGCTTCCAGCACGATGTCCGGCGGCGGCGCGGCGAAGATTTCACCCACGGCGGCACCATCGGCCATGCCTTTGCCAACGAGGCCATGATAGATCGGCTCATGCCCCGCTCCGCCACCCACGAGCAGCGCAGGTGCGTCCGGCCGCAGATCATTCATCACAATGGAACGCGTGCCCACACGGCGGGCCTTGCCATCATAAGCCAGCACGAGACCTTCAAAGAGTTCGTCGGCGCACTTCAGCGGATTGTTGATGATCTTCTTGGCAGGATTGGCGTGGCTCATGGTTGGGATCGGCAGGGTTGAAAAAAGAGACGCCAGTTTTACGGCGTGCGCCGAGGCTGTCAAAGCCGATTGCCAGTCTCCCCGCCCGCCTCAGTGGGAGCCATAGCCGGCCAGCAGCACCAGTCGCGCCACGATCCAGCAGCCCAGCGCCAGCATCAAAAAGGTCATGCCCTTGCGTACATTATGGAGCTTTGCCTCCAGAACGAGGGACTTTGAGTGGATCTGCCCCAGCACGGAGCGTTTGACCCCGTCATTCGATTGTTTGCAGAACAAGTCCGCGTATTCCTCGCCAGGAATCGAGGCGATCTGTCCCGAGAAATAGAGGTTGGGATGATGGTTTTCTCCGCCGTTTTTTCTCACAGCGCGTGGGAAGGCGGCGGCAATGCCACGCCCAAAGGCAAAGCACATGCAGATGAAAAAGAGCAGGTACAGCAGCAAGGCCAGACATTCAAACCACTGCATGCCCGCCATATTCCGCGTCTGCGCCCCGGTCCCTATATTGACGATCATGGCCATCAAAACCGCCGAGGTGCTCAGCGTGAGCTGCGCCTTCAGGTCCGCCCGGCTGATCTGCTGCTCCATATCCTGATAAAGCATGTAGATCAAACGTGTGACATCTACCTGCGTGTCCCTCACCAGTGCGGTTACGGTGCCGAGAAGATTACCTGCGGAGGTGGAAGGGGGAGCTGGCTGCATAGAGGGAAAAAGGCGGCTTTAATAAGCACTGGGTCACGAGTGGCAAGATGGAGGCTCGAACCTGACAAAATCGTCACTAAACCATTATCTACCAGCCATGGACCTGTCCGGCATCTGAAAAGCATTTTCGATGATGTGGACACGCGGCAGCTCGCCCTCAGTGAGGATGACCTCGGCAATGTCGAAGCGAAACTGGATGCGCGGATTTCCAAGCAACCGCAGCCAGTCCATGGCACCGCGCTGGATGAGGCGCTGCTTTTCAGGCCCCACCGCGTCGGCAGGGCGGCCAAAGGCGCTGCTGGTACGGGATTTCACTTCGATAAACGTAAGCACATCGCGATGCCTGGCGACGATGTCCACTTCGCCCCGATTAGCCCCCCGGTAGTTGCGATGAAGCACCTTGCGGCCATGCGCGGCGAGCCAGCGTACGGCGATGAGTTCGCCCATGGCACCTATTTCCCCGCTGCTCATTTTTCGTCCTGCGAGACGGCGCTGGAACAAGGACAACGGTTTTGCGCGCAGCCAGAGCGCCGCTGTCCGCACCCGTACATCTCCCGTGACCCGCCGCCGCAGCCAACGCCACAGACTTTGAGTTCGGGAGATGCGCCGCTTCATGCCAGATCGAGTTGAAGCTGAGCCACAGGCCTGAAACTGCGGCGATGATGCGGACAAGGGCCGTGCTGCCTCAAAGCCGCCAGATGCGCAGGCGTGGGGTAGCCTTTGTGAATTTCAAAACCGTACTCAGGATGCTGCCGCGCCATGGCCACCATGAGGCGGTCCCGTGTGACCTTGGCGATGATGCTCGCCGCCGCGATGGAGTAGCTGAGGCTGTCTCCTTTGACCAAAGCGACCTGATGCAGGGGAAAAAGCTTCACCGGCTTGCCGTCGATGAGGGCGGCATCAGGCACTGGCTGCAAACCCAGCGCGGCACGCCGCATGCCTTCCCACGTCGCTTGAAGGATGTTGATGCGGTCGATTTCATCGGGCTGGATGCTCACGCAGTGCCAGCTGATGCGTGCGTCACCGGTGATCTCTTCGTACAGCCGTTCGCGTTTCACTTCGCTGAGCTGCTTGGAATCGTTGAGCACCGCATGCGTGAAATCGTCCGGCAGCACCACGGCCGCCACACACACGGGACCGGCGAGAGGGCCACGACCGGCTTCATCAATCCCTGCCACGATGCGAAAACCCGCAGCACGCAGCGTGTTTTCGTGATCGATCGTTGGCATGATGAAAACAATGGAGTACCAAGCCCCTGCTACGGCTTCACCTCAATAGGAAGGGTCACTTCTGCCGGGGCTCCGCTTTCAGGTGCCTGCCAGCGCAGCACTTCGGCACCCGGCTTGGCGGGATCTTTGGACAACTTGTAAATGCGAATTTGCAGTGTGGCTTTCTCCCCTTCCGGCCTTGGCACCGGCTTCATGCGCAGCGTGATTTCGTTGTGCCCGTTGACGAGGCCGCCAATGAGAATCTGCTGATCCAGCCCATCCCGAACGGGGTCGTAATGGATGCCGTTCATGCTCATGGTCGTTTCATAGCCGAAGGTCTGCAGCTTGCTGCCCGCCTTATAATCCGGAACACGGCACAAAGGCGGCGGCGGCGGCATGCTGCCGGGCGGCGTGTACTCTGGAGTGTCGAGAAAGTCGGGACGCTTGCCTGCCTTCAGATCTTTGATCACCTCTGGGGCTCCATCCAGACGGGAGATGCGGTTGCTGTCATACCTCCAGCCTCCATTTTCACGAGCAAATTTCAGCTTCAGCAGATTTTCCCGGATGAGGTCCTTGTCCTGCCCCATGTCGATCCGGCCAAAATAAACGAGATGCGCCGTATCGCCCACCGCCTGCGCTTCCAGCAGGCGCAGCCCCGCCAGAGCAGGAGGCGTCACGTCAGAAGCAAACACGGCTTCAGGAAAAACCTGGCGTTCACTGACCACCATATTGCGAATCACGGTCTGACGATAAAGAGTGATGCTTGAGGCCCAGGCTTTTGCATCTTTGCGCAACATGGCATCCCGCCATTTAAGATACACCTTTTCCAATCCGGCCTGCAAACCAGCCTCATCCTCCTGGGCGCAAGCAGGTGAACAGAGTTGAAACAGGCTTAATCCAAGGAGCAAAGAGAGGAATTGGCGCATGGCAGGTGCGGTTGAAACAACGAACAAGGACATGTTTCACGTAAAAACAACTGGTCATCATCATTTTATGATTAGCATCCCGGGAAATTCGCTGTGATAGTTTTAATCCAGAGTAAAACCATTTGCCGATTTGGTGATTCTGGTAAACGTCAACGCTTTACCCCCAAAACATGGAGTCCCACAGTGAAGGTCAGCCCCGCACCCCCCCGATTGATCGCAATCGGGAGTTGCTGAAGACCGCCCGAGAAGAAATCTACAAGACTGTAGGAGGTGTGAACCTCTCGGCTTATATTTGGGAACCTGAGATGGACAAGGCTCCCGCTTACCCCAAGTCGGTGGCTGCCTTCTTTTTCAGCAGCGGCTGGGACAACGGTCAGGTGGCGCAGTTTGCCCCGCATTGTGTTTATTTTGCCTCACGTGGCATGACGACGATCTGTTTTGATTATCGCGTCGCCACCCGTCACGGCACAGGTCCCGTCGAAGCCATGGCCGATGCACGCTCCGCCATTCGCTGGATTCGCATGAACGCTGTCGAACTGGGCATCAACCCCGGCAAGATCGTCGGTGTCGGTGGTTCGGGTGGCGGACACGCCATCGCCTCTTCGGCCATCCTCAATGGCTTCGATGATCCTTCGGACGCGCTTGATTGCAGCCCGGCACCCAATGCCATCGTGCTGTTCAATCCGGTGATGGACACCTATTCCAAGCATGCCTTTGGACGTGACCGCTGGCCAGATCAGGCCACCTGCAAGGCTGCCGACCTCATTCGCAGCATCAGGCCAGGCCTGCCGCCCATGCTCATCATGCACGGCACTGCCGACCGCGTGATCCCCTTTGACGGCTCCTATGAGTTTGCCCGCAAGTCGAGCAAGAAGAAGAATCTCTGCCGCTTGATCGAATTCGAAGGCCAGGGACACGGCTTCTTCAATTTCAATCTCTCCTTTGAGATGTACGAAGCCACCCTCATGGCGATGGACGAGCTCTTTGTCGAACTCGGTTTCCTCGAACCCGACCCCGAAGCGGGCCTGGGCAAAGTGGAATAGCCCGCCAATGGCGGGAATCTCAAATTCCAGAAATCCAATGACGAATCTTCGCTTCCACGCCGTTTCGTCATTGGAATACTTGCGCATTGTTCCGTCATTTTGACTTTGCCATCCGTTTACTTTTCCAACCCCACGCATCGCACAACCATGCTCCGCTCACTTTTCCTCGCTGCTCTCGTCTCTACTGCCCAAGCCGCCACCTGGCCCCAGGACACCAGCGATCTCAAGGCCGATCCCAAAGCCCAGTACGGGACGCTCGAAAACGGCCTGCGCTACGTCATTCTGCCGCACGACGAGCCGCCGGGCCGCGCCAGCATCCGCCTGTACATGGATGTGGGCTCGCTCATGGAGCAGGATGATCAGCAGGGCATGGCGCATTACCTTGAGCACATGGCATTCAACGGCTCCCGTCATTTCAAAGGCGGCGAGATGGTCGAATACTTCCAGCGTCTTGGCATGGGTTTCGGTGCGGACACCAATGCACACACCTCATTCAAGGAAACCGTGTACATGCTCGAACTGCCCAAGGTAGAGCCTAAGTACATCGCCGAAGGTCTGCAACTCTTCCGCGATGACCTGGACGGCATGCTGCTGAACGAAGCCGAGATCGACAAGGAACGCGGCATCATTCTCAGCGAAAAGCTCAGCCGGGACTCCATCGAGTACCGCACGAGCATGGCGGGCTACAAGTTCGCCATGCCGGAGTCCATCCTGCCCGACCGCATGCCCATCGGCACGGAAGACATGATCAAGACGATGAAGCGTCCGCGCTTCGTGGACTTCTACGAGAAGTATTACACGCCCAAGCGTGCCGTCATTGTGGCCGTCGGTGATTTCAAAGACACCGCCGCCGTCAAAGCGGAGATCGAAAAGCAGTTTGCAGATGCCAAGCCCAAGCATGGCGATGCTGAAGAACCCAATCTTGGCAAGGTGACCTCCGGCTACGGCATCATCGCCAAGCTGCACACGGAGATGCAGGCCGAGGCGCTCACCCTTTCCATCGAAACTCCCCGCCCCGCCAAAAACAAGCCCGACAACGCCGCCACCCGCCGGGAGAAGACGATCCGTGATCTCGCTGACATGATGATCAATCAGCGTCTGTCCAAACTCTCGAAGGCTGAAGGTGCCCCCTTCATGGGCGCTGAAAGCTACAGCTATGAATACCTCGAATTCGTCAGCGTGAACGGCATCCAGGCCCAGTGCGACCCCAAGAACTGGCAGCCCACTCTCACACTGCTCGAAACCGAACTGCGCCGCGCTCTTGAGCACGGTTTCACCGAGGCCGAATTTGAAGAAGCTAAGGCCACCGTTCTCAAAGGCGCCAAGCTGCGTGCCGACCAGGCCGACAGCCGCAAATCACGCGATCTCGCCAGCGGTCTGGTGAGCATCATCGCCAGCAAAAAGGTCTTCACCTATCCGGCGGATGATCTCGCCCGCATTTCCACGGTGCTAGCCGGTTTGAAGGCGGAAGACAGCCACGCCGCACTCGTGGCCGACTGGAAGGGCGATGATGTGCAGATCTTCCTCGGCGGCAATTTGAAGCTCGAAGGCGACGCCGAGAAGCAGATCATCGACACCTTCAAAGCCAGCCATGCCAAGCCAGTTTCCGCTCCTGAGAAGGAAGAGACCGCCGCGTTTGCTTACACTGACTTTGGCCCTGCGGGCAAAGTCGCCAGCCGCTCTGAAGCGAAGGATCTCGAAATCAGCCAGGCGGTGTTTGAAAACAACGTGCGCTTCAACTTCAAGCACACCGAATTCGAAAAAGGCACCATCCGCGTACTGATCAATTTTGGAGGTGGCAAGCTCAGCACACCCACTGACAAGCCGGGCATCATCCCCTTTGCTCAAAGCACCTTCCAGATGGGTGGCCTGGAAAAACACGGCGTAGATGACATCCGCCGCATCTTCGCCAGCCGCACCGTGGGCAGTGATTTCTCCATTGGTGATGAAGCCTTCCTGCTCAGCGGCCGCACCACGCCGGCCGATCTCGAAGCCCAGATGCAACTGCTCACCGCCTATCTCGTGGCACCGGGGTATCGCGAAGAAGCGGCACGCCAGTTCGAAAAGAACCTCGACCCGCTCTACACCCAGCTCCAGCACACCGCTGAAGGTGTGATGAACAACGAAGTCGTCGCCTTCATGCATTCGGGTGATCCGCGCTGGGGTTTCCCCAAGATGGATGAACTCCGCAAGCGCACGCTGGCCGAACTCAAAGCCTGGCTCACCCCGGCGCTCACCCAGGATTATCTCGAAGTCACAGTTCTGGGCGATGTGGATGCCGAGACCGCACTCAACGCCGTGGCGAAAACACTCGGAGCACTGCCCAAACGTGCGGACAAAAAGCCTGCGTATGAAAAAGAGCGCGCCGTGGCTTTCCCAGCTCCGTCCGCCAGCAAGACCTTCCCCTTTGACACCGAGATCCCGAAGGCCATCGCCACGATCTACTGGCCGACTGCGGACATGCTCGACATCCAGCGTACCCGCCGCCTGACCGTGCTCGGCTCCATCTTGGATGACCGCCTGCGCATCAAGGTGCGTGAAGAACTGGGAGACACCTACAGCCCCGCCTGCTACCACGTCGCCAACGACACCTTCACCGGCTACGGTTACATGACGACGATGATCGAGTGCAAACCGGAACTCGCCGTCTCGCTCACCAAGCTCGTCACTGAGATCGGCGACAAGCTCTCAGGCGGCCCGATCACCGATGATGAATTTGACCGCGCCATCAAACCACTGCTGGCCCAACTGGAACAGATGCGCCGTGACAACCGCTACTGGTCCATGAACGTGCTGCGCTGCGCCCAGGAACATCCGGAGCGCCTCGACTGGGCACGCAGCTTCGTCAGTGATTTTGCCGGCATCAAGAAGGAGGAACTCGAAGCCCTCGCCAAAGAATACCTCGGAGCCAAGCGCGCCGTAAGCGCCGACATCATTCCGATCGAGAAGAAGTAAGGGACCGCCTCAGATCCAAGGCGACGGGGTCTCCCGACCCCGTCTCTGGTCGAGATCAGACCAATTTCCTCTTCAGCGCACTCACTTCCGCGATCACGTCTCCCGCCAGCAAAAACGCTGACACCACCACCACCCGCCGCGCTCCAGCGGCGATGACTTCATCCAGCCTCCCCGCATTCACGCCGCCGATGCAAAAGACCGGCAGCGTCATACGCCGATGCACCTCCGCGACGTCGCTTAAACCGACCGGCACATAGTCTGGCTTGGTGCCTGTGGCATACAGCGGGCCAAAGCCAATATAGTCCGCGCCTTCCGCCTGCGCTGCCACCGCTTGCGCGAGGCTGTGAGTCGATTTACCGACAAAGCACGCCGGGCCAACGACCGCACGCGCCTTGGCCACCGCATCATCATCCTGCCCCACATGCACGCCTTCACTGCCAATGGCGGCGGCGACTTCGAGATGGTCATTGATCACCAGCGGCACGCCATGGGAGCGGGTGATCGGCAGCATGAGCCGGGCGAGGCGTTCGATCTCCTGCGGCACCAACTTCTTGGCGCGCAGTTGCAGCACATCCGCGCCACCCAGGCAGAGCTGATCCGTCATGCTCTCGACATTGGCTGCCGTGACATAACCGAGATCAACGATGCCGTAGAGCCGTGCGTCTTGAATGCTTTTCATGGGTGCGCTTTGCATGAGCGGGGATGCGGGTCTCTGCAAGGCGGAGTTTCCAGTTGCCCCGGTTCAACTCGGAGCCTATGAAAACCCATGGCGGAAGACATCCTCGTGGTGTCCCCCGTTTTCTTTATCTGCATGGCGTGCAAACGCCGTGCAGCCGTTCGCAGATGCAGGGAAGGCCGTGAGAACCGGCCACAGTGGCGCTGCGGTATCGGGTAACGACCCTCCATTCATGTCTTCGGACATGGAGCAAAGCCAATCGGGAGCAATCCTTGGTGAAGGCGGAGGCGAGGAGCGGTGGTCAAACATCGCGCAAACCCGGAGTCCGAACATCTCGCTGCGAACACATCATCCGACCCGCTATTTGGCGGTGCGCGGATGATTTCATCGAACCAATGAAACCCAAAAACCCATGTTCATCCACATCTCCCGTGGACGCAGCTTCGCGCTCGCGTTCCTGTCTCTCCTCCTCAGTCCCCTCTCCTTGCTAAGCGCTGAGCCGACCAAAAAGCCGGACGAAAAAGCCAAAAAGAGCGCCTCCGCTTCGACTCCCCTCACCGAGGTCGTTGTCACCGCTACCAAGACGGAAACTGAGCGCTGGCGTACCGCCAGCAGCGTTACGGTCATTGACCGCCAGCGAATCGAAGACCAGCAATACAAGCTCGTCCCTGATGCCCTCCGCCAGGTCCCGGGCCTCATCATCGCTGACCGCGGCACTCCAGGCTCAGTCAATGGCATCTTCCTCCGCGGCACCAACAGTGACCAAACCCTCGTCGTCATCGATGGCCGCCCCGTCCCTGCCAACCTCGCCGGTCTCTACAACATCGAGACCATGACTCTCGACAACGTTGAGCGTATTGAGGTCCTTCGCGGCCCTGCCGCCAGCCTCTATGGTGGCAAGACCCTCGGCGGCGTCATCAACATCATCACCCGCAGCGGCAAAGGCCTCAAAAAGCCAGAGACCAGCCTCTCCTTCGAAGCAGGCAGCTACGGCAGCTTCCGCGAGAACCTCGGCACCCGAGGTGCCGCAGGCATCTTCGACTGGAGCCTTGAACTCAGCCGTCAAGACACCCAAGGCTACCGCATCAACAGCCAGTTTCAGCTCAGCAACGTCGCCGCCAAATTCGGTGCCCAGCTTGCTGACACCCTCCGCTTCGATCTCGACCTCCGTTACTACAATGCCGACGTCGGCGTCCCCGGCGCCGCCGCCGGTTTCGGTGCCAATGATCCCGATGACCACGTCCTCAGCGAATACTGGAGCATCTCCCCACGCATTGTCTGGGAAACTACCGACCGCTGGACCCAGACCCTCACCTACCAGTTCGGAAACTTCCGCCAGGCATCCACCAACTTCAACTTTGGCGGCGGCAACAACCGCATCACCTCCCGCAATCACTTCTTCGAATACCAAAGCGTCTTCAAGGCCACCGACAAGTGGACCATCACCGCCGGTGCCTGGCTCCAGGACATCGGCTACTCCCGCTTTAACGATGACGCCCCCGGCATCTTCAATCCCGGCGGCCAAAGCTACGACGTTGATCAGGCCGAGACCAACTGGGCGCTTTACCTCCAGTCCCAGACTGAAATCCTCACCGGCTGGAACATCAACACCGGCATCCGCCACGACACCTACTCCGACTTCAAGGACGCCACCACCTGGCGCGTAGGCACCAGTTGGCTCGTGCCTTGGACGCAGACCATCCTCCACGCCAACTACGGCACCGCCTTCGCCCCTGCCAGCCCCCAGAACCGCGAGTCAGCCCTCTTCGGCGATCCCACTTTCCTCCAACCTGAGCAAAGCAAGGGCATGGAATTCGGCATCGAGCAGCCCTTCGCGAACAAGAAAGGCAGCGTCAGTCTCACCTACTTCCGCAACAGCATCGAAAACCTCATCGTCTTCCTCCCGCCCTTCGGCCCCCTCCAGCAGATCAACAACGCCCGCACTTCAGGCCTTGAGGCTGCTCTCAGTTATCAGCCCAGCACCCGCTACGGCTTCACCGCCCAATACACCTACCTTGATGCCAATGACCTGACCGCTGGCGTTCGCCTCGTCCGCCGCCCCCGTCACACGCTCTCTGGCGACGCCTGGGTCAAACCGGTTGAAAAACTCCGCCTCGGCATAGGTGCCATCTACCTCATCGATCGCGAAGACGGCTTCGGTGCCGCCCAGGCCAATGTCGAGGATTACCTCCGCCTACGCTTCACCGCCAGCTATCAGCTCACTCCCAACATCGAACTCTTCGCCCGCGTTGAAAACCTCCTTGGCGAAAAATACGCAGAGGTCCAAGGCTTCCCCGCCATGCGCACAGGCGCCTACGGCGGCTTCCGCATCCGCTTCTAAAAGTCCCCCTTCCAACCGTTTAAGCCTTCGATAGGCCCTATGAGTTTCTCACGACTCATAGGGCCTTTTTCTTTTCCCTTTCTCCCCTCAGCCTACCGGCCAACACCGCAACCAGTGTCGATCACCGCAAACTTCTTCTTCGTCATCCCCCCCCATCTCATGCTAAAACAACCCTCGTGACCCGTACCCCGCTCAATTCCGCCTCCCCCGCCGCACTGCGCGAACGTTTCATCCGTCGCGTCAGTGCGGACAGCCCTTTCTACCGGCTGTTCGATCACCTGCCAGACCTCGCCTTCTTTGCCAAGGACAGCGACTTCCGCTTCATGTGCGCCAGCCGCCGGTTCATGGACCGCTTCGGCATCACCGAAGAAGCCGGCATCGTCGGCAAAAACGACTTCGACCTCTTCCCTGCCCGCCTCGCCGAAAACTTCCGCCGTGATGACGAAGAAGTCCTGCGCACCGGCAAAGCCCAGCTCAACATCGTCGAACTCTTCTTCACCGACCAAGGCCTCCCCGACTGGTTCGTCACCAACAAGCTCCCCCTCACCGACGTCAAAGGCCGCGTCATCGGCATCATGGGCACCGTTCAGAGCTTTGAAGGCAAAAAGCAGCTCCTCCAGCCCTACCTGCAGATCGACCGCGCCCTCGCCTACATCCGCGAGCACTTCCGCACCGGCGTCTCCATCACCGAACTCGCGCAGATCGTCCATCTCTCGCCACGGCAGCTCCACCGCAAATTCGTCGAGACCTTCGGCGCCAGTCCACAGGCCTTCATCATGAAGCTGCGCATCCAGGCCGCCTGCGAAGCCCTGCAACGCGAAGGCGCCAACATCTCCGACGTCGCCCGCGATCTCGGCTTCTGCGATCAAAGCGCCCTCACCCACCACTTCCACCGCCACATGGGCATGACCCCGCTGAGATACCTCCAGCAGTTCCGGCTGCGACGTGCGTAGTGGGGGACGGAGATTCCTGCATGGCATCACTGTTAACCCTGCACTTTCTGGTTGCTGCAATGCCGAAGCCCGCTTAAAGACTCCGCCCCACGATTTTCGCGCGATTAGCTCAGTGGTAGAGCATTGCCTTCACACGGCAAGGGTCGCAGGTTCGAACCCTGCATCGCGCACCATTCGTCCTCTTCTTGCTCAATACCCCCGCCCTAACGGCGACGAGCAAATCTCAATGTCTCCTTGAAAAAGGGTCACTTACAACCTGGCGCGTTCTTCTTTTTTCAGCTCACCATCCATAACGCTTATCTCAGGGCCTTGTCTTAGCAGGGGCGCTACGCACACACGTCCAAAAGAGTTCCCCCCTCCGATGTGACAGCGAACCAACCCCAACTGTCATGCCACTCACTCAGCAGCCCTTCGCTCATTCCCCCGAACTGGACCGTCTCGGCCACGATCTTTTCACCAACATCTCAGACCCCGAACGAGCCGGCAGCGCCGCACTCGGCGTGGGGCTGGCTCTTGCGGGCCTGAAATCCGGTGGACTCATGCGCTGGCTTCTCTGCCTTGCTGGCGGGGCATTGGCCAGTCGTGCCATCACGGGACACTGCCCTCTTTATCAGCAATTAAAGGTGAGCACGCGCCACGAGCCTTGAGGAAGAGTTCCCAGTCACACCGATGAAAACAAAAGAAAAAGTGCGCAACGACATGCGAGGGATATCTCTCTAAAAAACCAACGCGGGAATCAGGTCCCGCCTGCTTTCGGATTTGCCCTGCTTTAAAGTCACCCTCCGCCTAGGTCTGCGGGATGAGTTCGCTTTCGCGCAGCAGTTTGCCACGCTGCAGCAATAGCTGCCCCTGCTTGATGGTGAAGAATTCAAAATGCGGATCGACCGCATCATCGTCAATCTCGCAGCGCAGTTCACCTTCGGCATCACCAATAGTCTTGGCGACTTCCATGAACAGCTTCAAGATCACATTTTCGCGCTCAATGCCCATCCAGGAGAATTCCAGGGATTGCAGGGCCAGATCCACCTCGATGCCGCTTTCGGCGAACAGGTCATCCAATTGGTCTGCTGACTCGCGCGAGAGGATTTTAAAAGTGAAGTAGCCGTCGTAGGTTCTGATTTCGCTCATGCACCGCATGCTTTGGCAGCTTTTTCTGTGGATACAAGGCCAGGCTGGCATTGCATCACAGCACGATTCGCAGCCTTCTCATTCCAACCTGCCGTCGTGGCATGCCATGCGGAGCGCTAAGGATCTCGCAAGCCGCTCTAGTGAGCGACGGATCTCCCGTGCGAATGCGCGTTCACCACCAAAGACCCGCCATTCTTCAGCGCATCCCTGACCGAGACATGGGGCCGGTTTTCGCTGGCCTTGTGCTTGGTGGCGACATCCAGTCTTGCAGCTTCCTTCTCGAGTGCTGGACCCAGATCCCTCAGCCGCGCATCCCGCAGTTCCTGCGCTGGCAGTTGCCATTCCGCCGCCGGGTCATTCAACAACTGATCCAGTTCCACCAGCGGATGCAATTGAGCCAGCTTCTGCTCCACCGGTTTGAGAAGAGCTTTTTTTTCGGCGATTTCATCCATGTAGACCTGCATCGTGTCTTGGTCCCAACCGAATCCTTCCAGAGTGTCCAATGCTACTTGGGCCTGCTCCACCTCTGCCCTCAGATCTGCCTCCTGGCTGCGAAGCATCTCCACCTGGTTGGCCAGCTCGTCTCCAGCAGTCATCAGCTCCAGCGTCTGCTCACCCTCTCCCCGTCTTGCCCCGCCCTTGGCGGCCACCGCCGCTGCCTTCAAAGTTTGCACCGCATCCATATCCGTGTTTGAGGCCACGAAGCGGCTGCCCATATCCAGGTGCGACAGCGCGTTTGCCGGTGTCCAGTTCTGAACCAGCTCGTTCCCATAGCCATAGACTTCCACCTCCAGCTCCTGCTCCAGCGCCTCCTCTGCAAATTCTTTTAGAAATACTCCGCCACTACCGCAGGAGTTCAGTTTCAGTTTGGGTGCCTGTTCACCAGCTTTGAGATCCACCACGAATGGCATAGTCCGCATGTCCTTCTCCAGCCGCTGCACGGTCTGCTCCGCCGTCAGTTTGGCACCAGACTTCACATCAGGCGTCACACAGATCACCTTTGCCGTGGGGCTGCCATGGCCGGTGATGTTCAGCGAATCATCCGGCCTCAATGTCAAAGGACCGTCCTTCAGCTCCCGACCACCGTGGGTGGGAGCCCGCCCGCTCAAGAGAATGGCCGGCGTCTTGCGCACCACCTCATTCAGCACGGCTCGTTTCTCGTCGTCCGAAAGATGATGCGTCCACTTGCTCATCAGGGTGCTGGCGTTCAGCTCCACCTCCGGGTTTTTATCATGCTTCGCCACCCCTTTGGCAAAGGCGCGCAGCATCAGTCCGTCGGCTGTTCCTTGCACCTGCTCCACTAGGCTTGGCTCCGCTCCACCCACATCCGGCCCGCCACTCAGTTCGACTTCGTTAAAGGGCACATACAGCACGCTTCGCTTGCCATCATGATTCTCCCATGTCATCTCATGCGCATTCATCAGCTTTTTCACATCTGCGATCGCATTCGTGGTTTCCACATTGTACGGCATGGCATGTAGGGGGTTGGAATTAAGACGACCGGGTGATTAATGAATGTATAAGCGCGACAAATCAAGATAGCGCATAGGTATTTGATTCATTCTGGGTCGCCAGGAGTCATAGGCAACAATGTCTCCCACTGAACTTTTTTTCGCGGGGCCAGGCACGGCTCGCAGCTCAATACGAGCGCCGTCTCTCCAAAATTTTAGCCTTGTCGTGCACCACGCCTCCCCCCATGCTGCATGCTTCCTCCGCTCCATGAAGCCGCTTCTCGCTTCCTCCTCCTAACCGCCTGCGATGCCAGCGCGCAAACCGATGACACGGCACTCACGAAGGCTCACGATACAGCAGATCGCGATACCCTGACGAGCCGCGCAGGCGTGATCCGTTCCAAAATGGCGCAAGGAAAATTCGCCGAGGCCGAGGGTGAATTGCGTGAGTTGATCGTTGTCGAAGAACGGGTGCTCGGGCCGGATCACTATGACACACTGGCGGCAAGCAGCGGGCGCGTCACCTGCCTGCTGGAACTGGGAAAATATGCCGAGGCCGAGCAGGTCAACCGCAGCCTGATCCCCCTCCAGGCGCATGTCTTTGGGCCAGAGCATCTCAATACCCTGAGCAGCCGCAGCCAGCTTGCCAAAGCGCTGCTGGATCAGGGCAAGGCCGAGGAAGCCGAGCAGGAGCACCGCGCCGTGCTCGCCATCCGCGAGCGGGTGTATGGTGCAGAGCAGTTGGACACCCTGCAAAACTGCTACAACCTCGCTCTGTGTCTGCAGGCGGAGAAGAAGAAGGCAGAGGCCCTGATCTTCGCGCAACGCACCTATTCCGGTCGATTGAAAGTGCTGGGCAAAGAACATCCGACTACGCTCAAAGCGCAAAGTCTGGTGGAGAGTCTCACTACTTCGAAGCCCTGATCTCCTCGGCCATATCCTGGGTTCTTTGGGATCAGGGTATGGCGTTCGCATAAGGACCCTTCAGGCAGTAGAAATAAGCCCCTGCATACTGTGCGCGGTTACCGTTAAAGGCTCAGCTCGTACAGCATGTCATGCTGCGCGCTATATGTGGTTTGGGAGGCGCTCAGTTTTTGAACTTATTTGATTCTCAGTTATCTAACAGACCCCTCCCCACTTTTCGAAGTCGAACTTCGAGAAGCCCCAACCAAAAAAACCATGAGTGCTTCGTTACTCAAAAGGCAGCGCCATCGCCATGCCTTTTGCTCCATCCTCCGTGCCGTTTTACTTCTCCCGTTGCTCATTTTTGTGCATGCAGGCATGGCAGCAGATGCCACCTGGAGCGGCGGCACTGGCACACTGCTCTGGTCCACGGGCACGAACTGGACTCCGGCCTCCGCACCCGGGGCCATCACCGGCATCACGAATCCAGACATCGCGACGTTTAACACGGCGCTCGGTGCGACTGCAATCACCATCGATACCGGCCGCAATCTGCGCAATCTGACGTTCACCACCGGCGCTGGGAGTACGTTTACCATCGGCAGTGCAGGAGCAAACGCGGGAGAAACCCTGCTACTGACCAGCGGCGGCTCCGTAACGATGAACTCCGGCAACACCGCCACCGTTGTGCTGAACGCACCCATCGTCATCGAGCCGACCAGCAGCAGCGGCAACGGCTCCTACACCTTCACCAACAACTCCACCGCGGTAGGCACCTCGGATACGAATCAGTATAAGCTGACCATCAATGGCAGCATCAGCGGCGGCGCGACGACTGGGCTGATCACCCTCAATTTCACCGGCACCACCGGCAACCGCAGCGGCGATGCCACCGGCAACGTGATGAACGGGGTGATCTCAAACGGATTGTCAGGCGGCGTCAGTGTCACCATCACCGGCAGCGGCCAGATCGGTGTCTGGCAGCTCACCAACAGCAATAGCAGCTACACAGGCATCACCAGCGTCACCTCAGGCACGCTGATCTTCAACAGCATCGCCAATATCGGAGTGAACAGCTCCATCGGCGCTGGCAACACGCTGAACATGGCATCTGGCACCTTCGTGAAATACGCCGGCGGTGAGGCCTCCACGGACCGTGCCATCACCGGCACTGGCGCACTCTACAACATCGGCACTGGGGCACTGACCCTAAACGGCACTGTGAATGCCGGCCTCACCTTCCGCGGCTCGCAGAACTTCATAGTAAACGGCCTGATCTCCGGCAACAGCGGCATCGTGCGCACGGATCCCGGCACCGTCTTCCTAAACAACAACAACAATTCCTTCACGGGGGCCATCTCCATTTCCGACGGTGCGTTTCAGGTCACCTCAATCTATAACAACGGCATCAACTCCGCCGCTGGCAACACAGGGAATCTCAACCTCGGACAGGCCAGCGGCACGATCGGACGATTTGAATACACGGGAGCCTCCACCTCCACGGACCGTCTCATCGTCATGCAAAACAGCAGCACCGTGACCGGCAGCACCGGGCGAGGCACCCTCAATGTGATGACCGCGGGCCAGACACTCGTTTTCACCAATGGCATCCGCCTCGCCAACACCTTTATCACCAACGACGCCACCAATTTTTCCGATTTGACGCTGACCGGCATCGGCAACGGAGAAATCCAAGGGCAGATCGGAGGCACCAATGCCGCCCCAAATGCCGTGGTGAACATGAAGATCATCAAAACCGGCCCCGGCACCTGGACACTTTCCGGGGCCAACAAATACGCGCTGCAGACCACCATCAGCGCTGGCATCCTGAACATCCGCAACAGCAGCGCACTCGGTGCGGTGGAGACCAATGAAACCGTCCCCTCCGCTGCGAACGCAGGAACCACCGTGGCCAGCGGCGCGACGCTTCAATTGCAGAACAACATCAGCGTGGGCGCGGAGGCTCTCTCCCTGGCAGGCACCGGAGCCGCCGGCCAGAATGGGGCGCTCGTCAATGTCAGCGGCACCAACAGCTTTGCAGGCGCGCTGACCCTGACCGCCAACACGACCATCTCCTCTGACAGCGGCAGCTTGGCCCTCACGAACACGACAGCCATCGTCGGCTCTGGCAGCAGTCGTGCGCTGACTCTGACCGGCGCGGGAAATGGCAGCCTGGCCAGCAGCATGGACGCCACCGGAGTTGCCAGCCTGACCAAGAACGGCAGTGGCATTTGGAATCTCTCCGGCACCAACAGCTACACCGGCGCCACCACCGTAAACGCCGGCACGCTCAATGTGACCGGCACGCTTGGCAATACTTCGGTGACGGTGGCCAGCGGCGCGGCTTTCGCCTATGCAGGTGCTCTCGGAGGCAGCCTCACCGCCGCGAACAACGCCACGATCATCATTGGCGATGCACTGACTGCCGGCAGCACCGGCACTCTGACCGTGGGTGGCAATCTCACGCTCAATGACAGCACCGTCCTATTGTTTGACCTCGGCACCAGCAGCGATCTCATCCAGGCCAATGGCAGCACCATCACACTCGATGGCATCGTACGCGTCACGCAGGGTGCCGGGTTCACCGCAGGCACCTACAAACTCATCGGCTACACCGGCGCCATGACCAACAACGGCCTCGTCGCGCAGATGCTCGCTGGGTACAACCTCTCCATTGTCGTGGACACGGTGAATCAGGCGGTGAACCTCGTCGCCACCGGCATCAACGCGCAATACTGGGATGGCACCGACACCGTCGCAGACAACGTCGTGGACGGTGGCAATGGCACCTGGACCAATGCTGGCACCAACTGGACGCTGGCCGACGGCAGCAACAACACAAGCTGGTCTGCTTCGGTGGAAAAGATCGCCATATTCGGCGGTGCCGTAGGTGGCACCGTGCAGGTGCAGGATACGGTGGCGGTCAACGGACTGCAGTTTGCCCGGAGCTACACGCTGGCAAACTCGGGCGGCCAGATTCAAATCACCAATGCAGCGACGGAAGTGCGCGTGGACACGGGTTCCACCGCGACCGTGGCGGCACCCGTCACCGGTGCAGGCGGCATCAATAAAACCGGTGACGGCACGCTGATCTTCACCGCTGCATCAGGTTCCAACACCTATGCAGGCAGCACCCTCATCACTTCCGGCACGCTGAAAATCGGCACCACCAATACCCTGCCCACAAATACCGCCGTCACCGTCGGCTCAGATGTCTTCACCGGCGCTTTGGATCTCAGCAGCGCCAGCCAGCAAATCGCCAGCCTGCAGATCGCCTCCAACAATGCGAACGCTTTCAGCACCGTCACCATCGGTGCCGGGCAGACCCTCACGGTCAATGGCAGCATGAGCATCGGCATTGCCAACAACGTCAAAACCGTGACTCGTGCCATCATCACCGGACCCGGCTCGCTGGTGATCAATAACACGAATGCCAACTTTGAAGCCGGGCTGCAGACTGCCACCTCTCTGCTACCCAATTCCACCGCTCCATTCGACAATAATGCCAATGCAAACACTGTGACCTCTGACTTCACCGGTCTGGGATCCTTCACCGCAAACGTGAAGGAGTTTCGCGTGGGCTTCGGAGTCAACGTCACCAGCACGCTCCTGCTCTCAGACACGAGCAACAGCATCACCGCAAACGTGGTGCAGCTTTCCAACAGCAACGGCCTGAACTCCGGCAGCAGCACCACGGTGCTCGGCGCAGGCACCAACATCATTGCCACGGACACCCTCAACATCGGCGTCTCCAAAGGCGTGGCCACCCTAAAGTTCGCCTCCCAGACCGCAGGCAGCGCGGGCACCGTCGTCATCGGGGGCAAAACCGGCGCGACCACCAACATCATCGTCGGCAGCACTTTGGGCACCGCCACGGGGGCCCAGCCCACCGGCACACTCGATTTGCGCGGGCACACCGCCACCATCACAGCAGGCGCGCTCATCATCGGCAAGCGCGACAGCGGCGGCGGTGGTGGAGCGGCCGGATTCGTGTACTTTGATGGCGGCACCTTCACCGCAAACAGCGTCGAGATGGGCTCCATGAGCGGCAACTCAGGCACCACTTCTCCAGGGCCCTCCGGCAGCGGCACGCTCATCATCAGCGGCGGCAGCTTCACCGTAAACAGCGGCGGCAGTTTTGTCATGGCCACTTATGCCAACACCAACGGCTTCGGCAACGCTGCGGCCACGCTCACCATCAGCGGTGGCACCTTGATCTCCAACGTCAACATCACCGAAGGTGGCGGCGTGGGTGCCACCACGGCAAACACAACCAGCACCATCAAGCTCACCGGCGGCACGCTCGACATGACCGGGCACAGCATTGGTGACGCCACCAACGTCATCGACATCCTCACGCTCGAATCCGGCACGCTCAAAGACGTGCAGGAAATCAACGGCGGTGGTGCCGTCACGAAAAGCAACACCGGCATCCTCATCCTCCTCGGCACCAACACCTACACCGGAGCCACCACCATCGCCGCAGGCACCCTGCAAGCAGGCAATGGCGGCACCTCAGGAACGCTCGGCTCCGGGGATGTGATCAACAACGCCACGCTGGCCTTCAACCGCAGCGATCTCCTGACGGTGGCCAACAATGTCAGCGGCTCGGGTGTGGTGAATCAAACTGGCACCGGCACCACCGTACTGAAAGGTGCCAACACCTACACCGGGCAGACCACCGTCAGCGCCGGAAGCCTGCTGGTGAACAATGCGTATGCCGGTGCTGATTCAGCCACCGGCACCAACACGGTGCAGGTCAATGCAAACGGGACACTCGGCGGCACAGGAAGAATGGCCGGTTCCGTCAATCTCGCCGCGAACGCAACTCTGGCACCCGGCGGCAATGCAGCCACCATCGCCGCAGGCACGCCAGGACTGAGCACGGAAATCGGCACCATGCTGATCGGCGGCAATCTCACCGTCGGCGCCTCCGCCACAGTGTCCCTGCAATTGAAGAGCGGCGACACCGGACTGACCGCCACCTTTGATTCCATCACCAATCGTCTGACCAGCGTCAGCGGCACCGCCACGGATGGGGGCAACGACCGCATCATCGTGAATGGTACACTTACCCTCGACTCGGCCTCCACCATCAGCGTCACGCTGGGATCAAATTTCACGGGTGGCTATCAATCCGTGTTTGATCTGGTGGACTGGACCGGTGCCAACATTTCTCTGGGCTATTATGACTCAGGCACAGGCATGCGCGTCGGCGGCACCGCCGACAACGCCGGCTTCGCGCTCGATCTGCCTGATCTCACGATTTACAACAGCACATGGTACTGGGACGTAAGTCAGTTTGGCAGCACCGGAGTCATCGCCATCGTGCCAGAACCCAGCCGCGCCCTGCTCCTGCTCGGCGGCTTGCTTGGTCTGGGCCTGCGTAGAAGACGTGCACGTACAGCGGATTGAGATCGTTTGCGCGCAGCGCAGAAAATGACTCTGTGTGATACCTTGAGACCGATCAAATCCGACTCTGGATGGCGGAGCCATCCCAGCCTGTAGCAAGGGGTTGAGCGCAGCGACACCCCTTGTACAAGCGCATCACACACAAACGCATATGCACCGCGTAGCGATGCCAGCACAAGCGTCTCATCCACATCATTCCTCATTACGGCCTTCTACCCAGCCTTTTCGGCTTAAACCGCAGCACAGCCGCCTTGAAATGATCCAGCACCTCATTCGAAGAGCCGTAGCGGCCAGACACATACATCGCGACCAAGGGGTCAAACTGAGGTGAGAGATCGGGACGTGCTTCTGCGACTCGCCGCGCAAAGGTCAGCGGCCCCTCATTCGGCATCCAAGTCTTCACACCGGCTTTGCCCACACGGCTGCAGGCACGCTGCCACAGCCGCATCCAGGGGTCGGCATGACGCGCAGGCCGCCGCAGCCACCAGGCGATAAGAAGCCCCCCCACCAGCACAAAGGCCCCACTGGGAATGAGCAGCACCAGCTTGCTCTGACGCAGGCCAACACTTTCCAGCAGGCCGCGCTGGGATTCCTGATTGTAGTCGATGACCTGATTTTGCCAGTCGTAGTTGACGCTGTCCCACCACAGCCGCAGGCGCTGCAAGGAACGCCCCCACAGGGTGCGGCGCTGGCGTTCCGCCTCCTCCGCCCCACCGGCCAAAAAGGCCCGCAGGTCGATGTTCACACGGTCAGGCACCAGCGCACCGGTGGGATCAACGCGATACCAGCCGTATTTTTCCAGCCACACTTCCGTCCACGCATGCACGTCGCTTTGTTTCACGATGAGGTAGCCACCGTTGTGGTCAGAGTATTCACCACCGAGATAACCAATGACGATGCGCGACGGCACTCCCGCCATGCGCATGAGCGTGGCAAAGCTGGCGCTGAAGTGCTCACAGAATCCGCTGCGGCGGCGCAGAAAGAAGTCTTCCAACGCCAGCGGCCCCTTGTACTCCCCCGGCTCCAACGTGTAGCTGAAACCCTGCGTTCTCACGTAATTGAGCGCGATCTGCACAATCTGCTCATCCGTTTGCGTCACCGATTCCCAGTAGTCGGTGAGCTGCCTGATTTTGGGCGAGATGTACGTCGGCAGCTGCAGCGCGGCTTCCCAATGGTCCTCTGGCAGTTCACGAAAGGGCGGCCGCTCGAAGCGCGAGACAACCTCGAAACGCTCTGAATTCTGCACCGTGAAAGGAGAGACCAGCGATTGATCGAATTCGGGAGACAGCCACTCACCACGCAGTCTGGCCATGAGCGGCAAATCCAGCGCGGGCAGCCAGCGTTTGCCATGCGCCTCCAGGTCGATGCTCTGACGCACATCCACGCCGTCTTTCGGACGCGGCAACTGGGGTGGAAAGCTCAGACGATCACCACGCGTCCAGCGCATGCCTTCACAGTTCCAGAGCGTGAGACAGCGCCAGTAGCGGATCTCGTTCGCAGGCAGCGTTCCGTCTGGAAAGCGCACGCGAAAGGCCACGTCTGAAGTCTGAGCCACCCTGGCGATGTTGCCGGGATCCAGAACATTATCGATGCCCGTTTCACCAAAGCGGCTGCGCCCGAGCGCAGAACCCAGATCAAGCAGCCCACGTGGAAACACAAAGAACAGCAGCACAGCCAATGGCAACGCCTGCGCGAACAGCATGCCGGTCACGCGCAGCGGTTCACGCGCCCCCGGAATGCTGCGCCGAAAGCGCACCATGCACGCAGTGATGAACAGCACCACCAACACGGTCCACACGGAGCGGGCGAGGTGGTTTTCCAGCAGCACTGCGCAGAAGGCGAGAAACCAGCCAATGAGTGCCAGCACCTGAAACTCACGCGGCGTGCGGCTTTCCAGCATCTTGGCTCCGGCAAGCACCAGCAGCAGCGCAATGCCCGGCTCCATGCCGCCCAGCTCGCCATAATTCAAATACACGCCCGTCGCACCTGCGATGATGACGCCGATGCGCACGAGCACATGCGGCACTGCCATGCGCAGCACTCCACGCCAGATCAGGCACAATGCGCAAACCACCAAGCCTGCCGTGGCGATGTAACCACGCAGCGGCAGGATGGCGAGCAGCAACGCGAGACTCAGAAACAGCAGCGGTCGTTTGGGCAGAAAGGTGGACTCCTCCAGACTCACCACACTGGCCGCCTTGCCTGCCTTCAGTTCATCCGACACGGCGGATCCGGCCTCCGTGCTCGACTGCATGGAGAGTGCATCAAGGCAGCGCCGCAAATGCGCGGGACCATGACCCGCACGAACGATGAGCCCGGGCATGCGAAGTTCATACGGCTTTCCTTCGTCTTCACAGATTTCCATCCAGCGTGCGATCTGCGCCGCACGGGCAGGCTCATGGAGCGTCAGTGCCTTCCAATCGAGCACGATGATCCCTTGAACTCCGCTGCTCCATGATTTGACCATCATAGGACCACCGCGCGCTGACGAACGCCAGTCAATGTGGCGCGGTGAATCCCCCGCACGCCACTCACGCAGACCGGCAAAATCATCACCGCCGCCAGTGTGACCACGGGAGGAAGAAACAGGGATGGCATCTCCCTGCCTTAAGAGGTCCGGCACAGGCAACGGCAGATCGCCCGCAGGTTCAGGATGCACTCGGCGCACCCACGCAGTCTCCACCAGGCACTCCGCCGAAAAAAGGCCCAGCGGGTAAACACTGCGCACCACCAGTTGCAACGCACCGCTGCCACGGTGCAAAGGCGGCGGCAGATCCACAACTACCGCCTCGCCTGCCGGAACACGCTCAACAAAAACAGGAGTAGCGGCACCGACAACAAACACTTCCAGTCCGCATGGCGACACAGCACCCGTGGCCCGCAATTCCACCGGGATGCACTTTTCAGCATCCTGCACCGCAGGCCTGGCACCGATCAACCGGACGTTCACCCCTCGCAAATTCGCCCTCGCATGCAGCCATGACAGCAGGCCTATCGTCGCAGTGAGCAGCGCGATCAAATGTGCCGCACCATTCGACTGCGCCTCCGCCGCATACCACATGCCCGCAACGATGGCCAGCAGCGCCAGCGTGTGTCGGTTCCAGCGCACGCGCACTTTCATGGCATTAGGGCACCGGGGTTTCAGCGATCAACTGCCGCGCCAGTTCCACTCCCGTCATGCCATCAGCGGCATGTTCGAGTCGATGACCCATGACGACCACGGCCACGGCCTGAATGTCTTCCGGCAGCACCATCGCCCGCCCGCTGAGCAGAGCCCAGGCACGGGCGGCGGCCAGCACTGACAGTCCGGCACGCGGAGAGAGCCCGTGCCCCTGCACTCGGCTGGCGGCCAGCAGATCCTGCAAATAATCGAGCAATGCGGGCGAAGCATAAACCGTACGTGTCCAGGTCTGCAGCTGCTGCAGTTCGTGGAAGGTCATCGCCGGCTGCATCACACGCAGCATCTCACGGCGCTCCTGCCCTTCCAGCAGCGCGCGTTCAGCCGTGCGGTCTGGCACTCCGAGCGCGAGACGCATGAGAAAGCGGTCCATCTGCGACTCCGGCAGCATGAAGGTGCCGATTTGCGAAGAGGGATTCTGCGTGGCGATGACGAAGAACGGCTCTGGCAAAGGATGCGTGGACCCATCCGCCGTGATCTTGCCTTCCTCCATGGCTTCGAGAAGAGCTGACTGGGTCTTGGGCGTGGCGCGGTTGATTTCATCCGCCAGCAGCACCTGCGTAAAGACCGGGCCGCGATGAAAATGAAACGCCGCCGTGTCCCGGTCATACACCGAAGCGCCAAGGATGTCGGCAGGCAGGAGATCGCTGGTGAACTGCACACGACGGAAACCCAGCCCCAGCGCCTGAGCGAGCGCCTGGGACAGCATCGTTTTGCCAACGCCGGGCTGGTCTTCAAACAGCAGGTGCCCGCGTGCCAGCAGGCAGGTCACCGCGAGCCGCACGACATTCTCTTTGCCAAGAATGATCTGCGACACACTCGCGATGATGGTTTCGATTTGTTGGGACGCTTGCAGAGCAGTAGCGGCGGGCAGCATGGCGTCAGTGGGGGAATGGGAGGCGCGTGAGGACACGAGAGAAAGAATTATACCTTCAAGTGTCGCCGATTTGCATGCTTCAACGCAAGCCTGCATTCATCGCGCACGCCAGAAAAGAAAGTACTCAAGAGCTTTAGCTCGTTCTGGAAAACGCCCCGCTTCTCCCTGAACGAGCTAAAGCTCTTGAGTGCTTTGCTTCAAAACAGCGCTGGGTTTAAATCTGCTGCAGCTTGTTCCGTTCGTTCGGAGTCTGGCAGACGGGACAGATGGTGACGTCGATCTTTCGCTTGGCCTCACAGGCATACGCCGTGCCGCAAATACGACACTGGATGGCGATGCGCCGCCGATAGACCTCGCGTTTGCGATCGCGCCAGAAGCTGTGAAACCACAGCACGCAGACCGTCGTGACCCCGACCGCCATGAACAGGATGATCAAACCACCGAGCGGAATGGGAATCATGGCGCGGGGGGCACCTCCCACCGGAAGGAGACTTCGCCCCACTCGACACGCTTCACGTCAGACGGTGTAAAACGGAGCGTGCGGACGGCTGCATGCAGCTGCTGCATGATCTCCGCATCATCGACACTGCTCAGCGGCAGCGCAGTGACAATCTGCCCGGCACTGCCAATGGCGACACGGAACTGCACCCGCGTAGGCTGGGTGAGCTTGATGCCGCTCAGTTCCACATCGGCCGGGCCGCGCTTCGCCAGAGAAGGACTCATGATCGCATGCAGCTTCGCAGCGGGTGGCACGGCCACCGAATCGACAGCACGGCGTGTCACCGGCGGCAGCACATCCGCAGCAGCAGTGAAGAGACGTGGCTGGTGGATGGCCGCAGTCGCCGGCTCCAGTTCGCGCAGCTTGATCTCATGACCGGCAAAGGAGGGCTGAAAGGCCATCTGCGGGCTTTCGACCGGCGCTTCGGAGTCGGCGTCGCTCAGCAGTGCAAAGCTGCGGTCCTGAGCCCGGTGGATGAGCGCCAGCTCCGCCGGATTGTTGGGATCCAGCGAGATCACATGCTGCGGCGTGACCGGCAGCCGCTGCGTCACCGGATGCACAATGCGGAAGATGAAAAAGAAACCGGCCATCGCCGCCATCAGCAGCGCCAGTGACACGAAGAGATGCCAGAGCGAATGATCACGCACGCCCCAGGCAAAAATCAGCGCTGATTCGGAAGGATGCGGTTTCGTGGACATCGTTAACAGCGTTGTTTTACGACTTGGGCGGCACGGTGGAATACGCGACTTCGTAACCGAGTTCGAGCGCGATGTTGCCGATCTCGATCACGCGGCCATGCGATGCCTCTCTCGCAGCGTGAATGATGGCGCGGCGTTCGCCTTCACGGTTCGCTTTCAGCTTCTCCCGCAGTTCCGCCGTGCTGGTGCGCACCCCGTCAAAATACAGCACATTTTCTAATCCGGCAGGCACGGTGATGATGTGAGCGCGATCAAAACCGGTGAGGCGCGAGTTCGACTGCGGAGTCACCACCCTGATACCGGACTGCACCACAAAATTGTTGTTGAGGAGGAAATACACCAGCAGCAGCAGGATCGTGTTCAGCAACGGCACCGTGTACAGCCAGGGGCTTTGTTTGGGCAGATGACTCTCGAGCTTCATGGTTGATACGGCGATACGCGCAGTATCGGAGGCGCGGAGGGGTTGGGCCAGCCGAAAATGCGCTGCGGGCGCTTATCCTTTCATTCCGCGGCCACGCGACTTCGCCATCGGCGGCGCGGCTTCCGCAGGGCGGAATTCCACGATGTTGTCAGTGCTGTTGGCGTCTTCGATCAGATTTACGATCTCGATCCCGGCGCGTTCCAGATCATGCATCAGGGAGCGGGCGCGGGCGCTGAGAAAGGCAAAGGAGAGATAGGCCGGAATCGCCACCACCAGGCCGAGCGCCGAGGTGATCAGGCTCTGATACACACCGCGCGCCACATCCGCCTGCGTCGCGACGCCATTGGCGGAGGCAAGGCTGGTAAAGCTGTCCAGCAGACCGATCACGGTGCCCAGCAGGCCGATCAGCGGTGCTGCGTGCGCGATGGCGTTCAGAATACCGAGAAAGCGCTCCAGCCGGGGCACCTCAAGCTGACCCGCCTCCTGCACGATTTCTTTGAGCTGCTCGCGCGGCGCATGATGCCGCAGCAGCGCCGCGTGGATCACCCGCCCGGCAGGCACCCGCGTGGCCACGCACTCCTGCAACGCCTCGGCGAAGTTTTTGCGACGGATCAGGCTGGCCAGCCCGGCCAGGAACTCACCGACGTTCATGCTCGCCCGGTGAAAATAGGCCAGCCGCTCCATGAAGATAGCTCCAGCGAAGCACAGGCACCCTATTAGGAGCCATACGAGCGGTCCGCCTTTGGAGATAAGATCAATCATGTGCCGGGAATCAGAAAGTGAAGGGTAAAGCCTGGCACCACACGCCAGTTCGGGAGACGTAGAATACCAAGCATGTTTTATGCCGAGACTGATAGCTTGTAAACACTGGAAATTAACGGGTTGCCGGGCGGAACGTCAAGCAGGGATGGTAATAGCCGTCCTCACGCGGGAAACGCGCGCTGACGAGCGCAGCCAACTCGAAACTTTAAACCAGCAACGTCCCGTCTCCCAAGTGACATTCATACCAAAACCCATCACCTCCCACCCTTGATTCCCCTTCCCGAACCCGCTCCAATGCCTGCATGAATCCTTTCGATCTCCAGGTCAATGGCTACGCCGGCACCGACTTCAACGGCGACAACCTCACCGCCGAGTCCCTCCACCTCGCCTGCGAGGCCCTCGCAGAGGATGGGTGCGATGCCATCCTCGCCACCTTCATCACCGATGAAATCCCCACCCTGGAGCGTCGAATCAGCAAACTGGTCGAATTGCGCGAAAAAGACGACCTCGCCCGCCGCATCATCACCGGCATCCACATTGAGGGGCCGTTCATCAACCCCATCAAAGGCTACGTCGGCGCCCACCCGCCCCAGGCCGTGAAGCCCGCCAATGTGGACGACGCCAAGCGCCTCCTCGCCGCCGCCGGTGGCCTCACAAAACTCGTTACCCTCGCCCCCGAGCACGATGCGGGGAGCCAAACCACCGCTTTCCTAGCCTCCCAAGGCGTCACCATTTCCGCCGGTCATTGCGATCCCTCTCTCGATCAACTCAACGCCGCCTGCGATGCCGGCCTGACGATGTTCACCCACCTCGGCAACGGCTGCCCCATTCAAATGCACCGCCATGACAACATCATCCAGCGCGCCCTCAGCCTGCATGATCGGCTCTGGCTCTGCTTCATCCCGGACGGCGTGCACGTGCCCTTCTTCGTGCTGAAAAACTGGCTCTCCAGCATCGGCCTGGAGCGCACCATCTTCGTCACCGACGCCATCTCCGCCGCCCGCCTCGGCCCCGGCCGCTACACCCTCGCCGGTTGGGACATCCTCATCGGCGAAGACCTCGTCGCCCGCTCCCCCGACGCCACCCACTTCGTCGGCAGCACCGTCACCGTGCCAAGGATCAGAGCCAATGCCTATGCCGAACTGGGCATGAGTGAAGCAGATTTAAAGCAAGTGCTGGATGTGAATCCAAGGCTGGCAATCAACTGAACATCGAAAGCAAAGCGGTCTGCCTCAAAGCAAGCGCGCCAGCGTTTTTTGGAGTGCGGTCGCGAAGA
>DLGZ01000059.1:135269-172265 GCA_002482965.1 Verrucomicrobiaceae bacterium UBA7681
AGATGCACGGCGCAAGCCTGCATCGAAGCTACCGCTTTCGCGGGGTAAAAAAAGTCTTCGTTCTGAACCCACCCTCAGGCCCGCAAAACCACACTGAGTCATCAAGAAGTGTTATCACGTACAATTGACGTGAATTCCAAGACCAACGATCATCCAAAACCACCCGATGAAAGCACGCGCGCATACCCTGATCTTGTTCATTCTGGCTCACGCAGCACTGCTGTTGGCCGCTGATGATCCCTCTCTTGAACGTGTTAGAAAGATCGGCGAATTTTTCTGCCAGACGTCCATCAAGGGCACGACGGAAAAACTCAAGGGCTCTAGAGACGTGCCTGATGTGGTCGTCGTCGGCCAGCAGATTCCCGATCTTCTGGCCAAGATGCGTCCGGGCCTGATCAAAGGTTACAAGATCGAAGTACAGCGCGGTGAACCTGCCTCCTTTGCTGGAGAAAAGCCTGACTCAGGCGTCACTCACTCCATCACCATCCGCTGTGCCGACGATGCCATCCGCCTGCGCATGAGATACGATTCTTATCGCGATCGCTTTCACCTGGTGGGTTACACCGGGGCCGATCCCCTGAAGCCTGAGAAGTGATTCGGGCCGAGCAACGTGCGCCATGAATCCCCTCCCCTGGCTAGACACCCATCGCGGACGCTACACCGTCGTCCGCTGGCTCTTCCCACGCCTGCTCGCAGGCATCTACCTCATCGCCTTCATCTCCTGGGGTCTGCAGTACGACGGACTGGTGGGCGAAAACGGCATTCTGCCTGCGAAGACCCTGCTCGAAAATGTCCACGCCTATGAAGCGCGCGAGCACAAGACGCTGTTCTGGGAACTGCCCAGCATCTTCCACTGGCACTACACCGATGCCTTGGCCCACGGTGTCCTCATCACCTGCTGCATACTCGCCGTGCTCGTTCTGGCAGGTGTGGCGCAGGGCCCGCTGCTCGCGCTGCTCTGGTTTGGCTATCTCTCCTTCGCCACCACCGGCGGCATCTTCATGGGCTACCAGTGGGATGCACTCCTGCTGGAGGCGGGTCTCCTCGCACTCTTCCTCGCCCCATGGCGCTTGTGGTCTTGGCGCAGTCCAACGGAGCCACCACGCGGCTCCATCTTCCTCCTGCACTGGCTCCTCTTCCGCCTCATGTTTCTCTCCGGCTACGTGAAGATCGGCGGCGGTGATCTGCCCTGGCATGACATGACCGCGCTGCTCTACCACTACGAGACACAGCCTCTGCCAAACGGCCTCTCATGGTTCGCCCACAATGCGCCCCGCTGGTTCCACATCGCCAGTTGCTGGATCATGTACAGCATCGAGCTCGGCCTGCCCTTCGCCATCTTCCTCGGCCGCTGGGGCCGTCTGGCCGCAGCCCTTGGCTTCCTCATCCTCATGGCCATGATCTCCGCCACGGGGAACTACAATTTCTTCGACCTCCTCACCGCCGCGCTCGCCATCACCCTGCTGGACGACCGTTGGTTTCTCAAACCCTTACGCACTTGGCTGCGTATCGCCCCCGACTCCCCACGACCATCGTTCAAACGCTGGACTCAGTGGCCCTCGCTGGCAGCGATCCTCCCAGTGATGCTATTCACCCTGCTCGCCGCCGATTCCTTCCTCGCCGGTCGCATTCCCCAATTCAAGCAAGCACTCCCCGCCGTACTCCACGAAAAACTCGACGCCCCCATCGCCCGCACCCGCAGCTTCAATGCCTACGGCCTCTTCCAAGACATGACCGAAGAGCGCCCGGAAATCATCCTCGAAGTCAGCGACGACGGCGCACTCTTCCTCCCGTTGGAATTCAAATACAAACCCGGCGATCCCAAGCGCCGCCCGCCCTTCATCGCCCCGCACCAGCCACGGCTGGACTGGCAGATGTGGTTCGCCGCGCTCTATCCCAACTACGATCCGCAGCGCGATGCCAACCCCAACTCCCCCATGCACTGGTTCGGTCAGTTCTGCACCTCCCTGCTCCAGCACAAGCAGCCCGTGTGGGACCTTCTGGAGCCCCCGCCTTTCCCCATCGAAAAAATCACCCACCTCCGCGCCAAGCTCTACCGCTACCACTTCACCAGCCCGGAAGTGCGTGAAGTCTCCAAGGAATGGTGGGAACGCGAACTCATCGGCAATTTCAGCGGAACAATGTCGTTAAAGGCCTCTGGGAGATGATTCATTCGACATTCCGTCCCCAGATCAAGACAGCGTCACCGCCAATTGCTAGCCCATCGTGCGGTTAGGCATTGCACAGGAGCACGGGTTAACATAGCCTCCCTCATCCTCATATGGACGACTCTCAAGCATCACTCGATTATCTGGAGCAGCAGATTCCCAGCCTCTCTGCGGCAGCCGTGGATGTCGCCTACTGGCAGGCTCTGGCATCAGGTCAAACGGTGCTGGTGAGTGGGGAAGGCGGGATTTATCAAGCCTTCGCTGATGGCACGCATCGGTTGGTCAAGACCACGGAAAAACCGCTCAGCGTGCCGGTTGGCACCCGGGTACGAATCCCCTGAATCATGCATCCGCCACGCCTGCGCATGTTCGCCGGGCCGAACGGCTCTGGCAAAAGCACCATCAAGGGCGTGGTTCCGGAGAGCCTGCTAGGCGTCTACTTAAATCCAGACGAGATGCAAAAGGAAGTCGAGCAGTGTGGCTTCCTGACGCTGCAAAACTACGCAGTGGAAACGTCGACAGAAGAAATTCTGGCGTTTTTTGCGCATTCCAAATTGTTACAGCGTTCGAACTTAACTGAAGAAGCGAGCCGCCTGAGCTTCGCCAACGGAAAACTGAGCTTCCATGCAGTGAGGATGAATGCCTACTTTGCTTCCGTCGCAGCAGATTTTCTGCGACGGAAGCTGTTGGAAAAGCGGGTCTCGTTTTCCTTCGAAACAGTGATGTCCTCCCCGGACAAAGTAGCCCTGCTGCAGCAGGCCCAGAAGCTCGGTTACCGGACCTATCTATACTACATTGCCACCGACGACCCGTCGATCAATGTGGCTCGCGTCAAAGCACGCGTGAGTCTGGGCGGGCATGCCGTGCCGGAAACGAAGATCGCGCAGCGCTATCAGCGTTCGCTGGATCTTCTGATGGAGGCGGTAAAATACGCCAACCGGTCCTATCTATTCGACAATTCCCGTCATGGAGGGGAACGGTTGTGGGTGGCTGAGATCACGGATGGGCGCGACCTCGAACTGAAATGTGATCCCATGCCATTGTGGTTTCAAAAGGCGGTCTGGAGCAAGATTCAGCCTGCGGCTTGAACATCGTCCACTCCAGCCGAGCCATTCGCGCCTCCTTGCGCAAGAGCTGCCCGGCCCCTTGAGCGCTACAATGAGTCTCAAAACTACGTCTCGCTGCCCCATTCCGCATTCAGCATTCGACATTCTTCATTGATTCCCTGCCTTTCTCCTTGCGTCTGTTCTATCCTGCGGCACTATCGCGACCCTTCGTTCGGTTTCGGATGAAGGATCAACCTTCGGGGCGTAGCTCAGCCTGGTAGAGCGCTTGCTTTGGGAGCAAGAAGTCGTCAGTTCGAATCTGGCCGCCCCGACCATCTAAGATTTAAAATCTCAGATTTCATTCCCGCCGCATGTCCGCCCTCTACGCCACCACCCTGACGACCTTCAAGGAAATGGGCTGGCTCTATCGCGAAATCCCCGATCATTCCGTCATCGAGGCAGATTTTGAAGCGCACCACACCAAAATCCCGCTGCATGTGCAGGTTTTTGGCGAGACCCACATCATCACCGTCGTCTCGAACTCCACGCAGCAGGTGCCCGCCACCCACCGCCTGCAAGTGTGCGAGCTTCTCATGCGCACGAACAAAGATCTGAACCTCGGCAATTTCGAGCTCGAATGGGAAAGCGGCCAGGTGATGTTTCGCGTCACGAATGTCTTCCCGCCGAACCGCCATGATTCACGCATCATCGCCAGCCTCGTGCATTCCGCTGTCGCGGAGATGGACCGCCTCACGCCGTTTCTCGGCGAGATCATCCGCACCCCCAAAGGCGAACTGCTACTGCTCAAGGTGTCAGACCTCATGAAACGCGAAGATTTGCTCCCGCCTGTGCCCGATGCCGAGTGATTGGACGTGACACAGGCAGCCCGCCTGTGCTTTTGTGGCCTCGAACAGGCCCTCCCAATGTCCGCCCGCTATACACTTCAGCAGCACCCGGCTTTCAGCGACCCGCTGTCCAAGGAGGATCTGTACACGCTCGTATCCCGTGGCTCCCTCGCCCGTGGAGAAATGTGCATGGATGAGGCCACCGGGCACATGCACACCGTGGGCGAGCTCGTCAGCGGCATGCGCCGTCCCACTGCCACCAGCGGCCAGTCACGGCTCACCCGCCCCGCCTACCGCGAAATCAGCCCCGACACAGAAATTCCCGACGAGCTGGAAGCCGAGGCTGAAGAAGAAGAGGAAATCGAAGAAGCCGCCCCCGCAGAGGAGGAGGAGGACGATTTCGACTACTCTGCAAGTGGCGAAATCATCCTGCACCACTCGCATCCCTCCTGGCTGGGCTACACCAAGGCGCTCTTCCTCTGCCTGCTGCTCACCGTTGCCGCCGGACTGCTGTTCGTTATCCAGCTCGAATATGCCATCATCGCCCTGCTATGCGCCTCCTCCACACTCATAGCCATCGCCATCTCGCGTTTCTCGCATGACTACATCGTCACGCGTGAGCGCGTGGAGCTGATCTGGGGCATCATCGGTCGCAATTCCAAAGAAGCACGCATCTGCGACATCCGCAGCATCGACGTTTATGAATCGGGCATCAAAGGCATGCTCGGCCTCGGCACCATCGACTTCTCCACCGCCGCCAATGCCGGTATCGAAGTACAGTTCAAGGACCTGAAGCGCGCTCACATCGTGAAGGACCTCGTACGCAAACTGCAACGCGGCGTGGATCCCACGGATGATTGAAAAATGACGAATGCAGAATGCAGAGCCGAGCGTAGCGAGACAGACTGCCGAAGGCAGCCCGAAGGGAGGCACAGCGCATCAATGACGAATGATGTGTCGCCTGGCCCAAGATTGGGACGCTGGCTCTTCGTCATGGTTTCGTCATTCGTCATTCTGCATTCGTCATTCGCCGCAGGCGCTCCCCTCTCCCGCGCCATCGACATCCGCATGCTGCCCTATGAGCGCAGTTTGGAAAAGCTGCCCGTCGATCTCACCGCCACCGTAGGCTTCGTCGAAAACGGCGGCACAGCCTTTGTACAAGACGACACCGCTGGCACACACCTGCACTTCCGCCCCGCCCGCAATGATCTCCGCGTCGGCGACCATGTTCGCATCCAGGGCACCACCACTGCCGGCCTCTACTTTCCCGGCGTGGATGTTTCCAACCTGCAAATCCTCGGCCATGAGGCACCGCCCACTGCCGCGCCTGCCAGCTATGATGATCTCGCCACAGGCCGTTTTCATTACCAGCGTGTCATCGTCGAAGGCCTTGGCCGCACTTTGACGCCGCTGGACGAAAACCGCTCGCTCCTGCGCCTCGCCATCGGCAGCCGCGTGTTGGAGGTGCGCATCGATGCGCCGCTCGAAACCGCCCCGGCGCTCATCGACGCCCGCCTCCGCATCACCGCACTCGCAGCAGGCGGCATCAATGACCGCCGCCAGCTCGTCTTCCCCTACATTCGCGTCACGGATTGGAATGATGTGGTGATCACCAAAGCGGCACCTGCTCTCACTGCACTGCCCATCACCTCCGTTGTCACGTTGCTGCAATTCGGCGCTGCGGACGAGCCCCATCATCGTGCCCGCATTCGTGGCACCGTGCTGGCGGCCTACCCCGATGGCCGTGTTTTTTTGCGCGATGCCACCCCACCTCCACCACCTCGTGAAACATCCAAGGACATACCGAAGCCGCCGCAATCGCCCTCCATCGCGATTCGCCTCACGAAGCCAGTCCATCTCACTCCGGGTCAGCGTGCCGAAATCATCGGCTTTCCCATCATGGCCGGATTCAGCGCCTCGTTAGCCGATGCACTCGTGCTTACCACGGAGCCGGATGCATCACCCGTCGCTGCAGTTGTTTCGCTCAAGGAATTCCAAGATGGCTCGCATGACGCCGATCTCGTCCACCTCACCTCTCCGGCGGTGCTCAATGACTTCTTCCGCAGCGCAGATGGCTTCGAACTCCGCCTCACCTCCCAGGGCACGCCTCTGCGTGCATTCCTGATACAATCAGATCCACCCGAGCTCGATATCGGCACCTCCGTTGAGCTTACCGGCATCTGCCTCGTCGAGTCATCGACTGACAAAGGGTTTCGCTCTCAGGCCGAGCGCGCCTCGCTCCTGCTGCGTTCGACAGAAGACATCCAAGTGATCCATTCGGCACCGTTCTGGACCGCAGGCCGTCTCGTCATCGCCAGCAGCATCCTTGCAGGCCTCGTCCTGCTGGCGTTTATCTGGATCGCCGCGCAACGGCGGCAGATCGGCGTTCTGAGCAGCCGCATCATGCAGCAGGCCACGCTGGACGAGCGCCAGCGCATCGCGCGTGAATTTCATGACACCCTGGAGCAGGAGCTCACCGGCCTCTCGCTCCGGCTGGATGCCGCCACCACGCGACCACTCGAAGACAAAGCCCGCACACTCATCGAAACCTCCCGCAGTCTCGTCTCCCGCATTCAAAGCGAAGCACGCAATCTCGTGGCCGATCTGCGCGACACCGAACAGCCGCCTGAACTCGCCAGCGCGCTGCGTGAAATCCAGCTCCGCATGCCACCCAATGCCCCGGCCTTGCAACTCGATCTCCACCCCATTCCACCCATCCCAGGCCCCGTGTCTCATCACCTGCGCATGATCGCCCAGGAAGCCATCACCAACGCCCTCAAGCACGCTCAGTCCACGGAGATCACCCTCCATCTCTCCGCCACCACTGAAGCGCTCACCCTCCGCATCACCGACAACGGCCAGGGCCTCGCCGCCAGTGCCGCAACCACCGGTCAGCCCGGCCACTTCGGCTGCATGGGCATCCGCGAGCGCGCCAGAAAAATCGGTGCTGACGTCACATGGGAGAGCACGCCAGGCAAAGGAACATCCGTCAGCATTTCGTCGCCGCTCCCAAGGTGACGGGGTCTCCGACCCCGCCTCTGGAATCAGTCATCCTCAGAAAACCCCGAGGCTTTGTCTGCGAAATAGCCACCCTGCCGAAATAGCCGCGCAGCCCCTTTAGACTTGGCACCCCGTCATTCATTCGTCATTCTGAATTCGTCATTCGTCATTTGCTCCCTCCCCCATGATCTCCCTCCTCCTCATCGACGACCACTTTGTCGTTCGCAGCGGCCTCGTGGCCTCGCTGGAGCTTGAGGACGACTTCAAGGTCGTGGGTGAAACCGACCGTGGCGAGGACGCCTCCTCACTTTTTGCCAAGAAGCAGCCCGACGTCGTCCTCATGGATCTGCAACTCCCCGGCATCAGCGGCATCGAGGCCACGGCGGCGCTGCTGCGTGATCATGCAAACGCCCGAGTCCTCATCTTCTCCACTTTTGCCCGCGATGACGAAATCCAGGCCGCCCTCAAAGCTGGAGCACTCGGTTATCTGCAAAAATCCTCCTCCCGCGACGATCTCCTCACTGCCATCCGCACCGTTGCCCAAGGCGAACGCAGCCTGCCAGCCGACATCGCCCAACGCCTCAAAGACCGACTCGCGGAACCGGAGATCACGCCACGCGAGCGGGAAATCCTCACCCTCGTGACTCAAGGCAACGCCAACAAAGAAATCGCCGCCACACTTGGCATCGGCGAAGACACCGTGAAGCAGCACGTCAGCCGCATTCTCATGAAGCTCAAAGTCAACGACCGCGCCCAGGCCACTGCGGAAGCGATTCGCCGAGGATTGGTGCGGGTGTAATGAATTGAACCCTGCGGGCTTCCTCTAACTCAGGCAGGTCAAGCTTCCCACCAATAGCATCTAGCCTCGCGCTCAGCCTGAACCTCAGCGCGGAAGGCTTCAGCCTCCTGCACGGTCAAACCACCAGCATTTTGAAGCCAGTCGAGAACTTGGATTGGTTTTGGGAGCTGGTCCTTCATCGCTTTTTCCTCCAAGATGTATCTACCATCGGATGCATGACTTCCGCTTTGGAAGCACCCGCAAGGGTGCTTCATTCCCATAAATGGGGCAAGCCCTTTTCCCAGCCCTCACGAAAGTGGGGTGCCCGAAATGCTGAAAGAGTCAGCAAATGAGCGTTGATAGGCGCATGACACGCTTTGTCCTAGCCACTTTCCTGCTCAGCACCCTCGCCTCCGCTCAAAACGACAGCGGCGGCAATGACACCACGGACAAACCGCTGGCGAAGCCGGTCATGCAGTGGCGGTTTGACGAGGCGAAAGAACCCGGCCCGCGCGCACCGACCTTTCCTGGCTTCACCAAGGACAACACCGCGCAGCGTTTCAATGGCGATGGCAAAAAATCCGCCCTCACCATCAAGGACAGCGAAGAACTGCGCTTTGGCCTGAATGAAACCATCACCCTCGAAGCCTGGGTAAAGCCAGCAGGCCTGAGCGGGTCTCCCTACATCCTGGGCAAGGGCCGCCTCGGCACAAAGGAGTTTGGCACGGAGAATCAAAACTACGCGTTGCGCATCCAGACAGCGAAAGGCGGCGCGCAGATCGGCTTCCTCTTTCACAGCGCCGATGTTCCCGGCAAGAAGGGAGCCTGGCATCGCTGGTGGTCCAAGGACACCCTGCCAAGCTCCGGCTGGCACCACATCGCCGTCACCTACACTTTCGGCAAACTCAAGAGCATCAAAGGTTACATCGACGGTCGCGAGACCACCGGCTTGTGGGACATGGGCGGCGAGACAGATCGCGCGCCTGTCACTGACGGCGACTCGCTCATGCTCGGCAGCGGCTCCACTCTGGCCTCCTCACACTCACTGAATGGCTGGCTCGATGACGTGGCGGTCTACCGCGGCCCGATCGACGTCAGCGCGCTGAAGGCAAAGTATCAGTTTGTGCCGCCGCCGCCACCCATCGCAAAGAAGCAGGTGCCCGCCGGACGCGTTCTGGTGCAACTGGCCGAAGAAGGCATGCCTGAAGCCAATGCGTGGCCGAGTGAACATCCCAAAGTGGCCGAGACCTACACCGAAGATGTGTTCGGCTTCTTCGAAGTGCCTCAGAAGTATGTGGACACCGGCGTGCGCGGCGAGCGCCACGTCCCCTTCCTCCTTCGCGCGGCAGCCAGCGTGACCTTCCCCAAAGGCAAGCACCGCCTCCTGCTGCGCGCACGCGGCGCCACCAATCTCTACATCGACAACAAGACCATCCTCACCACCCCCTTCCCGCCGAATGACAGCGATGGCCATCACCTCGTGACCGATCAGCAAGGCTACCTCGACCTCGGCCCCGACTTCCGCTTCGTTCCGCCGGGCAATCGCGAATCCTGGTGCGAATTTGAAGGCACTGGCAAGCCGCAGTTCATCGTGCTGGAGACACTAGTGGGCAGCTACGCCGGCAAAAGCGCGCGCCGCCCCGAACTCGGCGAGACTGTGGTCGCGTGGTCTCCGCAGGGCAGCGAATCGTGGAAACTAATCACCCCCGGCAAACGCGAAGTCGCCTACAACGATTCCGGCTGGACCGCCTACGAACAGGAGCGCAGCGCACACTACGCCGAGATGAACACCAAAAAGCGCGCCGAACTCCGCGCACTCTCCGCTCCCTACTGGGCCACCCGCCGCAAAGCCGCGGAAGCATGGCTGTCGAAAAATCCAGCCGGTGAAGGCAGCATCGATACCTTCATCGCCGCCAAGATCGAAAGCGTGAAATCCCAGGACGCGCACAAAGGCACCATCGACTACTTCAAGGATATCCAGCCGATCCTCGAAGCCAAATGCACCGAATGCCATCGCGGCGCGAAGGCCAAAGGCGGCCTGCATCTGGATTCGCTCGCAGACGCCATGAAAGGCGGCAAATCCGACGGCGCAGCGGTCGATCCCGGCAAGCCGGATCACAGCTCCATGATCGCACGCATCCTCTCCACCGATGAAGACGAGATCATGCCCCCCAAAGGCAAGCCCTTGACCAAGGACGAAATCGCCCTGCTCACCACCTGGATCAAAGAAGGCGCGCACTGGCCTGAAGTCAGGGCCGATCACCTCACACTCACCCCTTTGACCGACGACCTCACCTTCCTGCGCCGCGTGTACCTCGACACCGTAGGTGTGCCTCCTTCACTCGAAGACATTGCCGCATTCCAGAAGAGCCCGGATCGCAAAGCAGTCATCGACAAACTCCTGCAAGACCCACGCTGGGCAGACAATTGGATGGGCTACTGGCAGGATGTGCTCGCGGAAAATCCGAACATCCTGAATCCCACACTCAACAACACCGGCCCCTTCCGCTGGTGGTTGCACGAGTCCCTGCTGGACAACAAGCCCATGGACTTTTTCGTAACCGAACTCCTGCGCATGCGCGGCAGCGAGCGCCTCGGTGGCCCCGCCGGGTTTGGCACGGCCTCGCAGAATGATGTTCCCATGGCCGCCAAGGGCACCATCGTCAGCACCGCCTTCCTCGGCGTGGAAATGAAGTGCGCACGCTGCCATGACTCTCCCACCGGCAAATCGTTGCAGCAGGACCTCTTCGAACTCGCAGCAATGCTGAACACGAAGGAAATCGAATTGCCGAAGACTAGCAGCGTGCCGATGGACAAGATCCACGCCGGCGGCCGCAAGTCGCTGATTCAAGTGACACTGCAGCCCGGCACCAAGGTGCAGCCGAAATGGCCCTTCGCAGAATTCTGCGACGAAGCCGCAGGCAAGCTCGCCGAAGATCCAAAGGACAGCCGCGACGTGCTCGCCGCCATGATCACCGCGCCGCAAAACGAGCGCTTCGCCCAAGTCATCGCCAACCGCGTCTGGGCGCGCTTCATGGGCCGTGGCATCGTCGAGCCCATCGAAGACTGGGAGAAGGGCAAGCCCACGCATCCTGAAATGCTGAAGTGGCTCGGTCGTGAATTCGTCAGCGGTGGCTACGACATGAAGCACCTCGCCCGCCTCATCCTGAACAGCCAGGCCTACCAGCGCGCCACCGATCCCACCCTAAAGCTGACCAGCCCTCTCTTCACCAGCCCAGCGCCACGTCGCCTGCAGGCGGAGCAGATTGTCGATTCCCTCTTCGCCGCCACCGGCAAGCCCTTCCACACCGAAGAAGTCTGCCTGGACATCGACAACACCCGCGACCTCAAAAACGCCATCCACATGGGCAAACCGCACCACAGTTGGATGCTCACCAGCACCAGCAACGAACGCGATCGCCCCAGCCTCGCCCTGCCCCGCATCCAGGCCGTCACCGACGTCCTCGGTGCCTTCGGCTGGCGTGGTTCACGCCAGGATCCCGTCAGCAAACGCGACGCCGATCCCAACGTGCTCCAGCCCGCCATCCTCAGCAACGGCACACTCGGCATCTGGCTAACCCGCTTGAGCAATGATCACGGCGTCACCGATCTCGCACTCCAAGACGAATCCCTCGACCAGTTCATGGATCAGCTCTTCCTCAAGCTCCTCACCCGCCTTCCCACCCCCGAAGAACGCGCACTCTACGCCAAACATATCAGCGCCGGCTTCGACACCCGTATCCAGCAGCAAGCATCCAGCACCAAGCCCCCAGCCACCACCCGCACCCGCGAAAAATACGTGAGCTGGTCAAACCACCTCGACGGTGAAGCCACCACCGTCCGCATGGCCCAGGAAGCCGCCGCCCGCGCCGGTGATCCCCCCACCGAAAAACTCGATCCCTCATGGCGCGCCCGCATGGAAGACGTCCTCTGGGCCCTCCTCAACGCGCCAGAGTGGGAGTTCAGCCCTTAGTCGCTCGCTGCCGGAGCATCTGTTCGATAAATCGTCGCGCTCTTGCGCCTAAAGTCCTTTTTGCTTGCGGAAGAGGGCTGCCTGACGGCGGGAAATTTCCACCTTGTCGCCCGAGGCAAGCGTGGCCTGCAGCCCGCCGCTGAACCATTCAGCGACATCGATAATGGCACGGGTGTTGATGAGCTGCGCCCGGTTGGCGCGGAAGAAAATGGGCAGATTCAGGCGCTGTTCCAACGTGCCTAAGGAGCGAGGGAGCAGGACTTTTCCCCCTTCAAAGAAGACGTGCGTGTAGTTGCCCTCAGACTGGAGCAGGTAGATCGAGCGCACAGGCACAAACCACGTGCGGTGATCGCCTTTGAGCAGCACTCGGTCCGTCTCTCGTAGCGGAGGCTCATCCTGCGCAGTGGCTTCGGCATCCGACGACAGCGCGGGATCATTCAGTTTCTGAATCACCGCTGCGAGCCGGACGGGATCGACCGGCTTCAACAGATAACCCACTGCATTCACCTCAAAGGCCCGCAACGCATGCGCATCATAAGCCGTGCAAAAAATCACCTGCGCTGTGTTCTCGCCCATGGCATTGACGAATTCGAAGCCGTCCATCTCGGGCATCTGGATGTCGAGGAAGATCACATCCGGCTTCAGTGTGGGCAGCAGGCTCAGCGCGGCATGACCGCTGTCGGCTTCGCCAACGATTTCGATCTCAGGATGCGCCTCCAGCAGTCGGCGCATCTCGCGGCGAGCCATGCGTTCATCGTCAATGAGGAGAGCTTTCATGCTTGATTCGATTGCGGCAGACAGACGGTGGCCTCCACTCCGTCGGCTGTTTGACTGAGGGTCATGGTGGCTGCACGGCCAAACAGCAGCGCGAGCCGCTCCCGCGTGTGGGCGAGGCCCATACCGCCTTTGCCCTGCCAGTTTTCAGCCAGCGCGCCAGAGTTCCGGACGTGGAGGCAAAGGCCTTCCGAGCCGAGGCTGGCCTCGTAGCGCAGAAAGCCGGGGCCAAGCCTCGCGGCCACGCCATGCTTGACGGCATTCTCCACCAGCGTGACGAGCAGCAGCGGCGGCACGAGCGCTTTTTCACAGCCCACGCCGACATGCCGCTCCACCTGCAGCCGCTCGCCGTAGCGCGCGAGCTCGAGGTCCAGCAGCGCATTGACTGCCGCAAGCTCATCGCGCAGGGGGATGAGATTGCGGTCGCTGGAGGTCAGAGAGGCCCGCAGCACAAGGGAGAGCTGAGTCACGGCATCACGCGCGTGCTTCGGGTTTTCATCAATGAGAGCACGCAGAGTATTCAGCGAGTTGAAAAGGAAATGCGGATTCAGCTGCGTTGCGATGGTCTGCAGTCGCGCCTCCTTGATGGCGGCAGCATGCCGCAAAGAGTTGACCTCAATCTGGTGCAGCCGTGTGAAGGCCTGGCAGGCATAGTAAAGCGCGGCCCACATTCCCAGCAGAAAGAGGGCCACAGCGCCAGTGGCGACCAGCTCGATCAGCATTCCCCTGCCAGCGACTGCTGCACCAAAGCCACGTGCGGCGAGGAACCCGCGAAGGGCATTGATGAGCACAGAAATGCCAGCCGCAAAGCCCACGCACGAGAGCAGAACCACGGGTGCCAGCCGCCTGAGGGGGCGCAGGTCCCAGCGGTGCTTGAGTGAGAGGAGGTGCAGCTGGTGGGTGGCCAGGATGCCGCAGAGGATCATGGCCACGTTTTGAATCCACATCACCGGCTGGAGCTCAGCAAAGGCACTTCTGAGCGCCTCCGAAGTGGCAGGGGTATCCTCTTCAAAGGCGATGGAGGGCGGCCCAGAAAGGAGGGTGACACTCACGGTCAGCGCAAACAAGGACCAGAATCCCGTCTGCATCAGGCGATAGCCGCGCCCGGCAAAAGGCGGCGTGCTGTTAGTACTGCGTGAGTCCTCGTCCATTTCCCCGCAAGTCTGCGACACCAACGCCGAAAAGCCAGCCTGCAATGACCATCAGCCTCTGTCGGTGATAAACGGCTGCAAAAGCCAATGAACGGCGGCTGCCGCTCATCCGCGCAGGGTGCCGCTCGTCCTCCTGATTCATCCGTCGCTCTGAATATCGGCGCGGGTGGCCTGGATGGCGTGATGATTGGAGGTATGATCTTCAGCACGCAGCCCCCCTTTCTCCATACGACGCGGCGCTGTGCCCTGGCCCTTCTCGGTTGCCAGATGCTGCTGGGCTGCAGCTTCATCCCGAAGCTGGAGCGCCCGGCGGCACCGGTGAGCACACGCTACCCGAACGGTGGCACCTCCAGCGCCGCCAGCAGCGAGCTGGCCTGGCGCACCGTGTTCAAGGATGACGCGCGGCTGGTGCGGCTCATCGACATCGCTCTGGCAAACAACCGAGATCTGCGTGTGGCCATGCTGCGTGTGGAGGAGGCACGGGCGCAGTACCGCATCGAGCGCGCGCCGCTGCTGCCCACCGTGTCCGCAACGAGCGACATGTCACAGAGCCACCTGGCCGGACTGACCACGGAGCAGTGGTCGCTGAAGCTGGGCACCACCGCGTATGAGCTGGATCTGTTTGGCCGCATCCGCAGCCTGAGCGCAAAGGCATTGGAAACCTATCTGGCCAAAACCGAAACCCGCCGTGCCGCACAGGTCACGCTCATCGGGGAGCTGGCCACGCAATACTACACCGTGAGGCGGTTTGACGAACTCATCGCCAACACGAAGAAGACGCTGGCCGTGGTGGAGGAAAGCTACAGCCTGAACGAGAGCATTTTCAAAGCAGGCGGGCTGCTGGAGCTGGACCTGCGCCTGTCTGAGACGCAGGTGCTCACGGCCAAGTCCAATATCATTTCCTACCAGCGTCAGCGTGCGCAGGCGGAGAACGGCCTCGTGCTCATGCTCGGCCAGTCGCTGCCTGCTGGATTGCCACAAGGCAGAGCGCTGGCGGATGCGCCGGTGAAAGCCGTCTCCGCCGGTGTCCCCTCGGAGCTGCTGCTGGGGCGGCCAGACATCCTCGCAGCAGAGCACACACTGCGCGCGGCAAATGCTGACATCGGCGCGGCTCGCGCGGCCTTCTTCCCGACCGTGAAGCTGACAGCCTCTGACGGCACCACGAGCGCGGAGCTGACCAGCCTGTTTGGCCCCAGCACGGCGATCTGGAGCTTTGCGCCGCAGATCAGCCTGCCCATTTTCGCCGGTGGCAGAAACAAGGCGAACCTCGACGCGACGAAGGTGCGCACACGCATCGAGGTGGCAAACTACGAGAAGGCCATCCAGAGCGCCTTCCGTGAAGTGGCTGATGCGCTGGTGGCGCAGCGTGCGGCGCGGGATCAGATCCGCACGCTGGAGGCACTGACCGCCGCCCAGCAGAGGCGCTATGACCTGGCCGCCGCACGGGACCAGCGGGGTGTCGCAACCTACCTGAATGTGATGACGGCACAGCAGGATCTCTTTACCGCGCAGCAGAATCTCATTGGCTCACGCTATGACGCTGTGGCCGCACGCATCAAACTTTATAAAGCAGTCGGAGGAGGCTGGAAATGAACACACGCATCTTACTTTTATTGTCATTGATTTCCCTTTCAGCCTGCAAACCATCGGGAGCAGGCACGTCCCGCTTTGAAACAACCACCGTCGGCCCTGGGGATCTGCGTGCTGTGGTGATGGCCAGCGGCACACTCGGCGCGGTGGTAAGCGTGGACGTCGGCTGCCAGGTGTCTGGCCGCGTCATGAAACTCTACGCAGACTTTAACTCCACAGTGAAGCGCGGCGACCTCATCGCGGAGCTGGACCCCTCCATCTATGCCGCCAAGGTGAAGGCTGCCGAAGGTGAGCTGGTCGGTGCCAAGGCCAGCGCCATGTGGAAGCGGCAGAACCTGGCCCGCAAGAAAGAGCTGCTCCCCCTGCGCGGAGTCATGGCGCTGGATGTGGAGCAGGCCGTGGCGGAATTGGGGCAGGCAGAGGCCACCGTGACCATCCGCGAGGCGGCGCTCGACCAGGCCAAGACAGATCTGAGCTACTGTAGCATCTCCGCACCGGTGGACGGCGTCGTGGTCTCACGAAAGGTGGATGCTGGCCAGACGGTCGTCGCGGCAATGAACACGCCAGTGCTCTTCACCATCGCGCAAGACATCAAAAAAATGCGCATCAACGCCACAGTCTCTGAGGCCGACATCGGCCGCGTGAAAATGGGGCAGAAGGTGGACTTCACCGTGGACGCCTTCCCGGATGATGTGTTCGACGGCCTGGTGGTGCAGGTGCGCATCTCCCCCACGACGAAGGAAAATGTGGTGACGTATGAGACACTCATCGACGTGGAAAACCCGGAGCAGAGGCTGTTTCCCGGCATGACCGCGGACGTTTCCATCCTCACGGCGGAGAAAAGCGGTGTGCTGAAAGTACCGAACACCGCGCTGCGCTTCACACCGCCCGAAGGCAGCAAGGTCACCGGTGACGCAGACGCAAAGCTGCAGCGCAGGCAGCAATTGGTCTATGTGCTGGAAGGCACGGACAAGGAGCCAGCGCTGCGCGCAGTCATCGTCACGACGGGCATCACTGACAACAGCGAAACAGAAGTGATCGAGGGACTGGAGGCCGGTGCCCGCGTGGTGACGGCCACGCTGGGCGGAGCCAAAGAAGCCGGAGGGGGGCCGCCACCATCCATCTAGCCATGAGCACAACAGTCATTGAGCTGACGGACATGCGGAAAACCTACCGCACGGGCGATGTGGAGGTGCATGCAGTGAATGGGGTCAGCCTGCGCATCGAGCGTGGGGAGTTCGTGGCCATCATGGGTTCCAGCGGCTCGGGCAAGTCCACGCTCATGAACATGCTGGGCTGCCTGGACCAGCCCACCGCAGGCAGCTACCTCTTGGACGGCGTGGATGTGGCAAAGCTGGGCCGTGCCGAGCTCTCGCGCCTGCGCAACCAGAAGCTCGGCTTTGTCTTCCAGAGCTTCAACCTGCTGGCACGCACCACGGCTTGTGAGAATGTGGAGCTGCCGCTCTTCTACACCAACCCGCATGTGCCGCTGCGGGAGCGCCGCCAGCGCGCGATCAATGCGCTGGAAATGGTGGGCCTGGGTGCCCGCCTGTACAACCACCCGAACCAGCTCTCCGGCGGACAGCAGCAGCGCGTGGCCATCGCCCGCGCCTTGGTCAACAATCCCGAGCTCCTACTGGCAGACGAACCCACCGGGAATCTGGACACGCGCACAAGCATCGAGGTCATGGGCCTGTTTCAAGCCCTGAACGACACCGGCATCACTGTGGTGATGGTGACACACGAGCTCGACATCGCCGCATACTGCAAGCGCACCATCGTCATGCGCGATGGCAAGATCATCCGTGACGAAGCAAACACCACGCGAACTTTTGCCAGCGACCAGCGCGCCGCGCTGGATGCGTCTGAACAACACGCCGACCTCGCCTGACCGCCATGCTGCATACCCTCACATCGCCACTGCTGCGTGCTGGCCTCACGGCCATGATCGCCTTCCGCGCACTGCGGCGGAACAAACTGCGCAGCACGCTGACCGCGCTGGGCATCATCATCGGCGTCGCATCCGTAGTCGCCATCATGGCAGTGGGCCGGGGTACGCAGCGGCGCATTCAGGACCAGGTGTCCTCACTCGGATCAAACCTGCTCATCGTGTTCTCCAAAAGCCGGCGAACGAATGCAGCCGCCGCAGGCAGCGCCGAGTCCAGCAACCTGACACTGGAGGACGTGGAGGCCATCCGCCGTGAAGTGCGCAGCGTCAAGGCCGCGAGCCCGGAGGTGACGCTCAACGCGCAGGCCGTCGCCGCCGGACGGAACTGGAGCACCACCATCGCCGGAGAGTCGCCGGGCTACCTGCGCATCCGTGACTGGCCGCTGGCACGCGGCAGCATGTTTACAGAGAGAGAAGTGCGCAGCGTGGCGCGCGTGGCAGTCATAGGTTCGCGCACGGCACGGGAGCTCTTTGGCCCGCTGAACCCCGTGGGGCAGACGGTGCGCATCAAGAACATGCCCTTCACCATCATCGGCGAGCTTGAAAGCAAAGGCGCAGGCATGGGCGGTGCCAACCAGGACGATCGCATCGTCATCCCCTACACCACGGCCATGCGCCGTCTTACCGGCGACAAGTATCCGCGCCTCGTCACGCTACAGATCAGCAGTGACGGACTCATGAGCGCCGCACAGGAGCAGGTCACCGCGCTGCTGCGCCAGCGCCACCGTCTGACCGACGGACGCAAGAACGACTTCGACATCGTGAACCAGAAGGAAATCGCCGACACCGTCAACAGCATCACAACCATGCTGACGTACCTGCTGGGCGGCATCGCGGGGCTCTCCCTGCTCGTCGGCGGCATCGGCATCATGAACATCATGCTCGTCAGCGTCACGGAGCGCACGCGAGAGATCGGCACGCGTATCGCCGTCGGCGCGCAGCCCCGTGATATTTTGCTGCAGTTCCTCATCGAGTCCATCACGCTGAGCCTGCTCGGCGGGGCCATCGGCGTGGCTCTCGGTTACGGAGTCAGTGCCGCCGCCAGCATGATCCCAAACTTCCACCCGTCCGTCTCTATGGGCAGCGTGGTCGTGGCCTTCGGCATCAGCTTCATCGTCGGGGTGTTCTTTGGCTTCTACCCCGCCCGCAAGGCCGCCAACATGAACCCCATCGCCGCGCTGCGATTTGAGTGAGTAAGTGAGTGGCCTTTGAAACCTTGCATGCCGACTCACGGCGGGGTTTCGCGGAATGTTGGTGGATGAAGTGCGGCCCCAGAAAGCCGCCTTCCGCACATCGGACCGCATCACCCTTCCCTCTCAAATCCCATGAACCGCGTAGCGGTAACACAAAACCCTGCGGTTTTCTAATCTCTCGCGGTGTGCTTATTCAGTGCTTTCTTGAAGTATCCAGCCATGACATCCGCTGCACAATCCGTCCTGCCCTTGCTGAACTCGCTTTCCATGCGGGACAGGTTGGACATCGCAGCCCATTTGAAACGTGGACTGCTCTCCGATCAACGAATGACAGCCGCAGACCGCAAGCTGCTGAAACGAAGCTTGGCGCTCAAGCCCAGGCAGCGCCAATTCCTGGCCGACGTCCTTTCAATTCTGAACCACCCGTCAGATGACGCTGCTGAAAATCTCCTGCAGGAAATTCTGCGCATGAGCAATGGCCTGCGCTTCGAAATTGGCTGGCGGCTCGATGAATCCCTGCCAACAAAAAAACTACTTCCCCTTACCAAACAGCAGATTGCAGAATTTGATCGTCGGATCAAAGACGCTGACTCCGGCAAGACCAAGTGGATTTCTGGAGACAAAGTGAAAGCCAGACTGAATGCCTTGCAGGCAAAGTCGCGCGCCAAAGCAGAGGCTGAAGTCAATGCTTCGCGCATCGATTGGTCTCGTTCACCCAAAAAAGGATTGATGGCCGCTGATCATGTTCTGGAGTCCATACGTGATGCATTCAGCCATCAGACGCGTCTCGCTAAACTCAAAAAGCGTCCAGCTAAAGCATCTCCCGACCTCAAGTAAACATGCCTGGATTGAATGGCACTCGATTACAGCATTTTCTGAAACTGCTTTCTGGATCACAGCGCTTTTGGAGTGCGGTTGCGCAGCGAGGCACGAGCGCAGCTACCGCTTTCGACGGGCTCGGTGGTTCACGCACATCATGAAATGTCCAAAGGCGGGAGCCGGTGACTCCCGCAAACCGGTCAGCTCATGCCCACCACGAGGCGCTCGAAAGCGGCAGATGGCGCAGCCCCTCCACGCACTTACCGCCTTGCCGACCGTGCGGACCACTTCAACTCATTGCTATCCTGATATCTCCCCGGATTGCAGCTGCTCATTTTGGAGCGTTGTAATGGCATACTCGCTGCGGGAGCCGCCGGTGATCGGCTTGCGTTTGCTCCTCGCCCATTTCAGAAATTGATCCGGTTCAATGATCACCCGATGGACCTCCGCGCCGCCGAGGGACGTTGTCAACACGGCCTGCCTCGCCTCTTTGAGCCACTCTTCATAAGTATCGTCCATCCCGTCCTCTGAAATGGCTTTCCATCTCGGCCAGTCTTCGGCACGATACCAAGCCACCGCCATGATTGATTTTTGAATTTTCATGCTGCTGAAAATACAACGATTTCACCGCCGTCAACGCCCTTGCTACCCCACCCCACGAAAGTGAGGTGCCGTAAAAAGTGAAAACCACCTATATTCAGCGTTTATAACGCAAGACCATGAAACGCCGCTCCTTCCTCACCTCCGCCGCCGCATTTGGCGCGGCACCGTTATTTGCAAACAACACCCCCGTCCACATGCCAAAGGGCAAGGCGGAGCATTGCATCTTCATCTGGCTCGGAGGCGGCATGGCTCAAATTGACACCTTTGATCCAAAAAAGATAGGCAACAACACCGACAAGACCAAGGTCGCAGGTTCGCTCTACAAAGCCATCGACACCACCGTCCCCGGCGTGCAGGTGACCGAGCACCTCAGCAAGACAGCAAAGGTCATGGAGCACGTCACCGTCATGCGCACGGTGAATCATCACGTCATCGACGAGCACGCCTTCGCCACCAACATGGTCCACACCGGACGCATGGTCTCCGGCAATGTGGTGTATCCCAGCATCGGCTCCATCATCTCGCACGAGCGCGGCGCCGCAGGTGGCGAAGTCCCGCCTTACATCCTCATCGGTTATCCCAATGTCAGCCGTGGTCCAGGCTTCCTCGGCGCAAAGGCAGGCTACGTCTATCTCACTGACACGAACACCGGCCCCGCCGGATTCACGCGCCCGGATTTCGTCGATGCAAAACGCGCGCTCACCCGCGAGCAACTCCTCGCACCGCTCATGGCCCGTGCGCCGAAAGACTCCGCCATCGCCGACTACCAAACCGCGCAGGAGCAGGCCCTCAGCCTCTCCGGCCCGCAGTTCATGCGCCATTTCAATCTCAAGGAAGAACCCGCCACCCTGCGCAACGAATACGGCGGCGAGTTCGGCCAGCGCTGCCTGCTCTCTCGCCGCCTCGTTCAGGCGGGCGTTCGCTTCATCGAAGTCTCGCACAACCTCAACTTCATGAACGGCACCGGCTGGGACATTCACAACGAAGGCTACAAAAACCAGCATCTCCTCATCCAGGAACTCGACACCGCCCTCGCCGCCCTCATTCGCGATCTGAAGGACAAGAAGCTCCTCGACAAAACACTCATCGTCGTCGGCACCGAATTCGGCCGCCCACCTGAGTTCGACGGACGCGGCGGCCGTGGTCACCAAGGCACCACCTTCTCCATGGTCCTCGCCGGCGGCGGCCTCAACCACTGCGGTGCCTACGGCGTCAGCGACGAGCTCGCCAAGAAGCCCCTCGAAAACCCCGTCCCCCTCGTCGATTTCCACGCCACCATCCACGCCGCCATGGGCATCGACCCCACCAAAGAACTCATGGACGGCACCCGCCCCGTCCCCATCACCGACGGCGGAAAGCCAGTGGCGGCGTTGTTTGGGTGAGGCGCGAAGCGCAGGAAACAAGGTGTGGGGGTCTCCCTACCCCCAATGCGCACCGCTAAGGCAAAATCGTCCTCGTCCTCCTACTCGAACTCGTCCTCGATCCTGCCGCGTCTTTTTCACGCTCAAGGTTCGAAATCACGTCACAGGGACCAACTCAGTTCTTCGTATCGTAGTCCCAGCTTCAGCCGGTCTGGTCACGGCTTCCGAAACGCCTAAGGCAGGACTATAGAACAGCACTGAGTTTGCCGAAACGCACCTGCCCTCTCCACACTTTCCCTGCGAATCTTCGCCCGCCACGCGCGTACCCTTCGCACATGAAATCCGCATCTCTCCTCTGCGCCCTCGCCTTCTCCACCGCGCTCCTCTCCCACGCCGCCGATGACGAAGGCTTCGTCCCCATGTTCAACGGCAAGGACCTCAGCGGCTGGGTCAACGCCAACTGCGCCCCCGAAACCTGGAGCATCAAAGACGGCGTCATCCGCTGCACCGGCATCCCCACCGGAGCCATGCGCACCGAGAAACAGTACGAGAACTTCATCCTCGAGTGCGAATGGCGACACCTCACCAGCGGCGGCAACTCCGGCGTCTTCATCTGGGGCAGCCCCATCTCCGCCCCCGGTGTCCCCTTCCTCCGCGGCATCGAGGTCCAGGTGCTCGATCACGGTTACATGAAGCATGCCGATCCCACGAAACCGCGCTGGTTCACCACCCATGGCGATGTCTTCCCCATCCACGGCGCCACCATGGAGCCGCATGGCGACCACAACGGCCAGCGCAGCTTTCCCAGCGAGGAGCGCAGCAAGCCCTCACCCGAATGGAACCACTACCGCATCACCGGCAACAACGGCACCCTCACCCTCGCAGTGAATGGCAAAATCGTCAGCGGTGGTGACAAGTGCTTCTGGCGCAAAGGCTACCTCGCCCTCGAATCCGAAGGCGCACCCGTCGAGTTCCGCAATGTGCGCATCAAAGAACTCCCCTCCACCGGTGCCACCACAGTCGACTCCGCCCCGCTCGATCAAGGCTGGAAACCCCTCTACAACGGCCTCGACCTCCGTGGCTGGAAAGTCGCAGCAGGCACCGAATCCCACTGGAAGCCCTCCAACTGGAATCTCAAACTCGAAGCAACCGACGCCCAGGAATCCACCCCTCTCTGGAGCGAAACCGAAATCGCCAACGGCGAATTCATCGCCGACTTCCAGCTCCTCAAATCCGCCAACCTCAACACCCCTTGCACCGGCTTCTGCGTCCGTGGCGAAAAGAATCCCACCGTCCTCATCGGCACCGGCAAAGCCCCCATCGTCTTCGGCCCCGACAAACTCAAACTCGGCAAATGGTACCGCCTCCGCCTCAAACTCGAAGGCCCCAAAGCTACCGCCACCCTCACCGAAACCCAGGACGCCAACCCACAAACATTGGAAGCTACCCTCGACGCCCCATCCAAAGGCCCCATCGGCATCGCAGATTTCGGCACCCCCATGACCTTCGCGAATTTCTTTGCTCGGCAGTAGCTTTTGAGACACAGCCCGCCAGCGGTTACATCATATCACATCCCCAGCGCCTTCACCAGAAACGCCCACTCGTCCGCCGTCTTCTCAATCGTCTTGTTCAGCGCCGTCCCAGCCCCATGCCCCGCGCTGGTCTCAATGCGGATCAACGTCGGTGGCCCATCCTTCGCCTGACATTCCTGTAACAGCGCACCAAACTTAAAGCTGTGCGCAGGCACCACGCGATCATCATGATCACTCGTCAGCACCAGCGTGGCAGGATACCGCGCACCAAATTTGAGATTATGATAAGGCGAATACTTGAGCAGCGCCCCAAACTCTGCGCTGTTTTCCACACTACCATAGTCGCTCTTCCAGCCCCAGCCGATGGTGAATTTCTCAAACCTCAGCATGTCCAGCACCCCCACGGCAGGCAGCGCCGCCGCATAGAGCTCAGGCCGCTGCGTAATGCAGGCCCCAACCAGCAGCCCACCATTGCTACCACCTTGGATCGCAAGCTTAGCACTCGTCGTGTACTTATGCGCGATCAGCCACTCAGCAGCCGCGATGAAATCATCAAACACATTCTGCTTGCCCAGTTTGATGCCTGCCTGATGCCACTCGCGGCCATACTCGCCACCACCACGCAGATTCGGCATGGCAAACACCCCGCCCATCTCCAGCCACACAGCGCGTGAGACGGAAAAGCCAGGCGTCAGGTTGATGTTAAAACCGCCGTAGCCGTACAGCAGCGTCGGGTTAGAACCATCCAGCTTCAGCCCCTTTTTGTGCACAATGAACATCGGCACCTTCGTGCCATCTTTGCTGTGGTAAAACACCTGCTGCGTCTCAAACGCCGAACCATCAAAGTCCACCTGCGGCTTCCTCCACAGCTTGCTCTCACCCGTTTTCAAATCCATGCGGTAGATCGCACCCGGCTCAGTGAAACCCGTGAAAGTATAAAAGGTGGACGTGTCATGCCGATGACCGCCAAAGCCCATCGCCGTTCCGATGCCAGGCAGCGTCACTTCACGAATAAGCTTCCCTTCAAAGTCGATGCATTTCACCTCGGTCTTCGCATCGCGCAGGTACTCGCAAAACATTTGCCCACCCACCGTACTCACTCCTTCCAGCAGCACCTTCGGCACCTCCGGCACCACGATTCGCCAGCTGCCACGCTCCGGCTTACGAACATCAACCGCGATGACCTGAAAGCACGGCGCATTCAAATCCGTGCGGAAGTAGAAAACAGGCCCATCGTTGTCGATGAAGTCATAGCGCGCATCGTTATCATTGAGCAACTTCATCACCGGCCCGCCACCCGCGATCTTCTGGTAAAACACCCGGTTCTTCGGCTCCGTGCCCAGCCACACCTGAATGACGAGATACTCACCATCCTCCGTCACGCCACCGCCAAAGCCCCACTTCGGCTCGTCCTTACGCTCGTAGATGAGCTGATCCTCGCTCTGCGGTTTTCCCAACGCGTGGAAGTAAAGCTTATGAAATTCGTTCTTCGCCGTCAGCGCCGCGCCAGCCTTCGGTTCATCGTACCGTGAGTAGTAGAACCCGCTGCCGTCCTTCCGCCAGGACACGCCGCTGAACTTCACCCACTTCACCACATCGTCCAAGTCGCGCCCAGTGGCGATGTCACGCACGCGAATCGTCGTCCAGTCACTACCAGCTTCCGAGATGCCATAGGCGATGAGCTTGCCATCTTCAGTCGGTGCATAATCAGACAACGATGTCGTGCCATCCTTCGACATCGCATTCGGATCCAGCAGCACCTTCGGCTCACCTTCCAGCGACTCCGCCGTCATCAGCACCGCCTGATTTTGCAGCCCCGAATTGTGCGTGAAAAACCACCGACCGCCATGCTCAAACGGCTGCCCCACTCGTTCATAATTCCACAGCTTCTGCAGCCGAGTCTTGATCTCCTCACGCCGTGGCAGTTTTTCCAGATACGCAAACGTCACCTCATTCTGCGCCTTCACCCACGCCTTGGTTTCCTCCGAGTTGTCATCCTCCAGCCAGCGGTACGGGTCGGCGATCTTCACGCCATGCAGCGTGTCCACCACGCCCTCTTTGCGTGTCTGGGGATAGGTCAAAATTTCAGCGGAAAGTGTGGCGGTGGTCATGATGAGCAGAAATGCGGCACGCATGTCACACCCTGCCTGCCAATTTCCACTTTGCAATCCAACCGGCCTCCGCCACGCTCATTCCGCACTCCGAATTTCAACTTCCGCATTCCATGATCTCTCCTGACCAATACGAAAAGCTCGGCACTTTCTACCTAGGTCGTGAATACGATCTCGCTTCAAAGCAGGTCAAAGACGATCTCATTCTCTACGACTCCAAGGATCTGGTAACGCACGGCGTCGTCCTCGGCATGACCGGCTCCGGCAAGACCGGCCTCTGCCTCTCCCTGCTCGAAGAAGCCGCCATGGATGGCGTTCCCGTCATCGCCATCGATCCCAAAGGCGACATCGGCAATGCACTTCTCACCTTCCCCAATCTCACGCCGCAGGAGTTCCGCCCGTGGATCAATGAAGACGAAGCACGCCGCAAAGGCCAATCACCCGATGATTTCGCAGCCGCACAATCAGCCCTGTGGCAGAAGGGCCTCGGCGACTGGGGCCAAAGCGCCGACCGCATCAAGAAACTGCGCGCCACCGTGGACATGGCGATCTACACGCCCGGCAGCAATGCCGGCCTGCCCGTCTCCATTCTCAGTTCGCTGAACTGCCCACCCGCCGAAGTGATGGACGATGCCGAAGCCCTCGGCGACCGCATCGAAAGCACCGTGTCCTCCATGCTCGGCCTGCTGAACGTCAATGCGGATCCCATCCAGTCGCCAGAGCACATTCTGCTCAGCAACATCGTCGCTTATTGCTGGAAGAAAGGTCAAAACATCACGCTGGAAAATCTCGTCCGTCAGATCCAGCAGCCACCAATTCGCAAAGTCGGCGTCGTCGATCTCGAAAGCTTCATGCCAGAGGCCAAGCGCACCGCGCTCGCGATGAAGCTCAACAACCTCCTCGCATCCCCCGGCTTCAGCACCTGGCTGGAAGGCGAAGCGCTCGACATCCAGCGCATGTACTACACCCCCGAGGGCAAGCCGCGCATCACCATCTTCTGCATCGCCCATCTCAGCGATACAGAGCGCATGTTCTTCGTCTCGCTGCTCATGAACCAGCTCCTCGGCTGGATGCGCACGCAGCAGGGCACCACATCCCTGCGCGCCATGTTCTACATGGACGAGATCTACGGCTACCTCCCACCGACCGCCATGCCGCCCTCAAAGAAGCCACTCATGCTCCTGCTCAAACAAGCACGCGCCTTCGGCCTCGGCATCCTTCTCGCCACGCAAAATCCCGCCGACCTCGACTACAAGGCACTCGCCAACATCGGCACCTGGTGGCTCGGCCGCCTGCAAACCGAGCGCGACAAGATGCGCGTGCTCGAAGGCCTCGAAGGCGCAGCCAACACAGCAGGCGGCAAGTTTGACCGCCAGCTCATGGAGCAGACACTCGCCGGACTCGGCAACCGCGTCTTCCTCATGAACAATGTGCATGAAGACCATCCCGTGGTCTTCAATGTGCGCTGGCTGATGAGCTACCTCAGCGGCCCACTCTCACGCCCGCAGATCAAGGCGCTCATGGACCCCATCCGCCCGAAAGCCAGTGCCAAGACACCAGCAGCCGAAGACGATGGATTCGCACCTCCAGGAGCCAGCAGCGCCGCCTCCGCAGACCGCAACACCTTCCGCCCAAAGCTACCCGAGGGCGCCAGCGAACTCTTCCAGCCCAGCGATGACGACGGCGAGCGCCTCACTTACACACCCGCCATCCTGCGCAGCGCCACCGTCATGTTTGACGATGCAAAACGGAAGATCAGCGGGCGTAGCATCATCACACTCGTCAACGAGATCGACATCGAAAAACAAAAAGTCCTGTGGGACAAATTTGTCGATGTGCCGAAAGACGACGACCTCTCAAAATACGAAACCGAGCCCAAAGAAAACGCCGCCTACGCCGATCTCCCCGGTCCCGCGCTGAAAACGACAACCTACACCAGCATCAAAAAAGACTTCACCGACTGGGTGTTTTCCAATCACAGCCTCGAAGTTTTCTTTTCACCATTGCTCGAAGCCTATTCCAATCCCGGCGAGAAACAGGACGAGTTCAAAGTGCGCATCACACAAACAACCCGCGAACAGCGCGACGCCGCCATCGAAGAACTGCGCACAAAAACCGCGAAGACCATGAAGTCGCTCCAGGACAAAGCCGAGAAAGCCGCCAGCAAAGTCGATGTGCAGCAGACGCAGGCCAGCAGTGCCAAACTGAGCACCGTCGTACAAATTGGGGGCAGCATTCTCGGCGCCATCTTTGGCCGCAAGACCAGCCTCGTCAAAGCCAGCACCATCAGCAGCGCCTCGCGTGTGTGGAAGGAAGGCCAGGATGTGAAAGCCGCCGAGCACGAACTGGAGTCCCTCAAAGCCGAGATGGCCGAACTGGAAAAACAGATCGCCGACGACACCCAGAAAATCCGCGATCAATACGACCCCGCCACCCTCGCCTTCGAAACCTTCAAGCTCAGCCCCATGAAGAAAAACATCCAGGTAACCGCCACCGGCATCCTCTGGCTGGCGAAGTAGGGATAGGCCAAGGAGACGGGGTCTCCCGACCCCGTCTCAGAAACTCCGAAAGCATAGGCCCAGCCCCCAATGCGACGCGCCCCCCACACCTTGTAAAACCCCGCGCCATGTCCTGGAACGACCTCCAGTTCTTCAACCCCTTCGCGGAAATCATCCAAACCGCGAACCTACTTCCCCGCTGGCAGCAGCCAGGCGCAACCTACTTCATCACCTTCCGTCTCGGCGACTCCATTCCAGCAACACTACGCCGACAGTGGGAAACTGAGCATGAGCAATGGCGGTTGCATCATCCGCAGCCCTGGTCAGCCGAAGCCGAATATCACACACGCTTCAGCGAACAAATCGACCAATGGCTCGACGCAGGGCATGGTCTCTGCCTCCTGCACGATCCCAGCACCCGGCAGATCGTCGAGAACAGCCTGCGCCATTTTGAAGGCGACCAGCACTTCCACCATTCCTGCGTCATCAAGCCGAACCACGTGCACTGCCTCACCACACTCGCCCCAGCAGCACGTCTCGAAAAACTCATCAAAAGCTGGAAAGGCTTTTCTGCCACGAGCATCAATAAGCACCTAGCCCGCACCGGCCCGCTGTGGCAGGAAGACTACTTCGACCGCCTGATCCGCGATGCAGATCACTTCGCCAACTGCACGCGCTACATCCGCCGCAATCCCACAAAAGCAGGCCTGAAAGCATGCGCATTCACCCATTTCGAAAGCGACTTCGCGAAGCGCCTCTGACCCCAAGGCGCCGGGGTCTCCGACCCCGTCCGGAACTCCGGAAAGGGGGGCGAGCTGCGAAGCCCCTAAGCCCCCACGCCCCCCCATCAATACACATCTCGCCGATACCGCTTCGCTTCCTTCATCGCATGCACATACGCAGCGGCTTCCTCCACCGTCTTGCCACCTTCCTGCTCAATGATCGTATGCAGCGCTTTGTCCACATCGCTCGCCATGCGCGCAGCATCGCCGCAAACGTAAAAGATCGCCCCCTGCTCCAGCCACGCCCACAGCTCAGCGCTATTTTCCAGCATCTTGTTCTGCACGTAAATCTTCTCCGCCTGATCACGGCTCCACGCCGTGCTGAATTTCGTTAGCGTCCCATCAGCCAGATAAGCTTCAAACTCCTCCTTGTAGAAGAAGCACGACTTCGCGCTCACCTCGCCAAAGAACAGCCAGGCCTTGCCCTTCGCACTTGTCGCTTTGCGTTCTTCCAGGAAAGCACGGAACGGCGCAATGCCCGTGCCCGGCCCGCACATGATGACAGGCGTCTCCTCATGCGGCTCCGGCAGGCGGAAGCCCTTGCCGTGATTCACGAAGCACGGAATCAGCGTCTCATTCGGCGTCACACGTTCAGCGAGGAATGTGGAGGCCACGCCACCACGCGTGCGATTATGACTGGTGTATCGCACGGTGGCGATGGTCAGGTGCACCTCCGTCGGGTGCGCCTTCTGGCTGCTGCTGATCGAGTACAGGCGGATGTTCAGCTTCTTCTGCGTGGCCATGAACTCCTGCGGCGTAAACTTCGCGATGGGATTTTCCAGCAGCAGATCCACCACAAATCGGCCCCACAGATACTCTTTGAGCGCATCTTTTTTCTCCGGCACGCTCAGGTCGGCCAGCAGCGTATCGCCTTCCGTTTTTTCAATGATGGCCTTGATCAGCTTGTTGTCGATCTCAGTGATGAGCGCCCCTTCGATCAAGGCCTGCCGAATCGGCACCTCAGCAGCCGTCTTCGGGTGCTTCACGATTTCCTCGCCCGAAAAGCCGAGTGCGGCCAGCGTGTCATCCACCAGCGCAGGATCATTCGTGGGCTGCACAGCCAGCGAATCGCCCGGCGTGTACTCCAAGCCCGAAGCGCCGAGATCAATCTCATAATGCGCAGTATGCTTGGGCGCATCCGGACCGGAGAGATTGAACATGCGCTTCACCTTCGCGATGCAAGGGTTCTTGACGTTGTAAACAGGCTTTCCGGCTTCAGGAGTACTCATGGGCCGGAGAGTAGAGTACAGCAGTCAGAATTTGTCAAACCGCCCCTCCCTCACCCCGGGAGAATCAGCATGGCCTTCGCTCCCGACACGCTCTCACGATTCGTCAGTTCCACACTGCCGCCGTGCAGTTGCGCCACCTCCTTGACAAAACACAGACCGAGCCCCGTGCTCTTCTTGCCGCTGTCAGGGCGCGGCAGCGAGTAGAAGCGCTCAAAGACACGGGTGCTGGCGTAGTCCGGAATGCCGGGCCCGGAATCCTCAATCTCAATTACCACCTGCGCGTCAAATCGATAGCCCCGCACAGTGATGACTCCGCCTTTCGGGCAGAAGTCGATGGCATTCTGGAGCAGGTTACCTACCGCAATTTCCAGCAGCCAGGGATCTCCCTGCGTGGTGAGACCTGCCATGATGTCACGCTCCAGTCGCACCTCTTTCCCCAGAGCCACAAGCGCCAGATGATCCCAGGCACGGTCCAGCAGACTCACGAGATCGACTGCCTCGTTCGTTTCCAGCCTCTTCTGTTTTTCGATGGCCGCGAGGTGCAGCAGCCTTTCAAGCAGATCGCGCAACCTGCCGGCCTCGCTGCGGATGTTTTGCAGAAAGCGCGAGCGCTTCGGCTCCGGCACATCACCCTGCAAGATTTCGCCAGCCCCTAGGATCGCCGCCACGGGACTCTTCAATTCATGCGTGAGGCTCTGCACGTAATGCTCCACATATTCGCGACCTTCGAGTGCATCCCGCATGTCTTCGAGCGCTTTGGCGAGGGTTTTCATCTGATGCCCGGGCATGCGCGGCGAAATGGAGCGTTCGCCACGGCTCACGGCCAGCGCATGCTGCGTGAGCACCTCCAGCGGGCGCGTGGCCCAGCGAGCCGCGAGGTAGATGCCCAACAGCATCATCACCACCGTGGTGATGATGGACCACTTCAGCCAGCGCTCCGTCTCCCACACAAAACCCAGCACGCCACGCTGCGGCTTGGCAACACTGAGCATTCCAATCGTTTTACCCTCATGCAGGATCGGGGCCCCCACATACATCACAATGGAAAGCGGATCTCGTTCGCTCATGCGCGAGGACCGCGCACCGTACTCCCCCATGAGCGTGAGATTCACATCGCGATGATTGGAGATCGCGCCCGGCTGCTCAATGCCTGCGGAGTCAAACAGCACGCGGCCCTGCGCATCGGTGACATAGACCTGCATGTCCACGTGGGTCTTGCTCAGGTTGTAGATCTGCGCTTTGAGCTGGCGCTGCTGCGCAGCACGCACCGCCTTCTCGACCGCCTGCGGTTTGAGCACACCGTTATCCGCATCTGCTGCGATGACTTCAGCGAGGATGTTGGCCACATCGACCATCGGCTCTTCGATGGCTTCAAAGTACTGCCGCTCCACGCGATGGATGAGCTGTGTAAAGAGCACGAACAGGCCCACAGTCGCCACCACAGCGAAGCCCAGCAGAAAGCGTACGGTGAGACTCATGCGTCGGGCCAGGTTTCGAGCAGTGAGTAGCCCATGCCGCGATGCGTCACGATGGGATCAAGCCCCTCACGCACGCCGCGCATGCGGGCGCGCAGTGTTTTGACGTGCGTGTCCACCGTGCGCTCCATGGAGGCATCTGGCTCTTCGGAAGCGTGATCCATGAGCTGCTCACGGCTGAAGACGCGCCCCGGATGTGCCGCGAAGGCTTTAAGCATGCGGAATTCGTAACGCGACAAATTCAAAGCAGTGCCGAAGTAGATGGCCTGGCAGCGCGTGTCATCAATGACAAGCGGGATCGAAATGTCCGAGCCATGCACCGACAGTGGAATGGACGAAACACGCCGCAGGATGGCGCGCACGCGGGCCACAAGCTCGCGCGGGCTGAAGGGCTTCAAGACGTAGTCATCTCCACCAATCTCCAGCCCCACCACGCGGTCCACTTCGCTGGAGCGCGCGGTGAGGAAGAGGATCGGCAGGGACTTCGTCTTGCGGATCGTCTGGCAAACCTCAAAGCCCGTCATATCTGGCAGACCGACATCAAGAATGACGAGGCTGATATCCTGCAACTTCATCTGCTCCAATGCATCGCGGCCCGTGGCAGCACTCGTCACAGCAAAGCCATCGGCCTCCAGCGCATACACAACATTTTCGCAGATGGAAGGTTCGTCTTCGACGATGAGTATTTTGGCAGGCATTTCGGCTGGAGTGAATGTTTGAACCGCTGATGAGGGGCTGACAAGACGCATGTTCAGAATTTAAGAGGAGGCAGCAGCAGCAAGCGCGAGCGGAATAGCTTCATAAAAACTCAAGCTCCAAAGCAGCGTGAAACCTTGATGAAATGAGGATGAAATGCAGATGAAAAAAGTGCTCAACGCAGCCCCCTCTCCCCGTCGCGGATGAGCATAGCCGGATCGTTGCCTTCGGGGAGAGGCCGGGTGAGGGGCCAGCATCCCGATCGCGCAGGCCTTTCCTAGCGTATCCCGCCATGCAAAATGCGCCCTATCCTCCTCAAAGCACCGCACTCCAAGGGGTCTGAAGGACCCGCGGAGTCAGCCCAGGGCTCCAGAGCGTAGCGACAAGCCCTGGGTCCCACGAGCCAATGCGCACGTTGCTTCAGGAAGCGCCCTGAAGGGGAGCAGGAACAGGCACTTTCGCTCCATCATCTCTCTATTCATTCCATTCCTAGATGTTGCAAAATGAAAGACGGCTACACTTCGCAGTCTGGTCACTCATCCTCACCAGCCAAGAAAACAGGAACCCAAGAAGCCCATTCGCCTTCTGAATTCCTGCCTTCCTCATCAAAAATCAGATCATGCCAGTCGCGGCGATACCGCCCCAAGCCTCTGGCTCCAGTCCACTTTGGCGGTCAGCGCCATCAAAACACCCAGCGTGACAATACCGCCCACCGTCAGCGTCAGTCCCGTCAGCCCCTTGAAGAAGAAGCTGTAGCTGAAGAGCACCATGTACGCTGTCTGCGCGACGATGCCGACGCGAAACAGAAACTCCCCCGCAGCCGCACGCAGGTAACCGCACACCAGCAGCAGCGAAGCCCCTGCGGCAATGACGAAGCTGAGATGCACCGGCACTACATCGAGCATGTAGGAAAACAGCAGCGGAAAGGCAAAGAAGCCGGCGGCGAGGAAAAAGTAGTTCACCGGATGCAGCGACACGCCGCGCGAAGTGGCGGTGATGATGATCACCACAAAGAACAGCAGCAGCGAGAGCGGCGCATAGAAGGAGATCTGAGCGGCGACGGGTCCGGCATTGAGCTCACGCGGCATTTCCATGCCGATGCCCGGCGCGGAAATGGCGTCTTCGTATTTCCAGATGAGCTCCATCCCTTTCTCAGCTGGCATGCGATCGGTGGGCGAACTGATCGGAAAATTCACATCCGTAAAGTTCGTGTTCATGGAGAGGTTGAAGTCCCGAATGCGGCTGGCATCGGCAAAAGCGTAGCGCCAGAAGTCCATGCCACGGCATTCGTAGCTCACGTTGATCGGGATGCTTTCCCCCGGTGCAAGCTGCACAGTGTCGGTGATGACACCCTCCTGAGGTGCGGCCACGGAGCGGCGTGCGGAGGCACCTTCACCAAGGCTGAAACGGATTTTGTCGAGCAGGGTGTTTCCAGCGGGAAGATCAAAGTCAATGCTGAGGGTCTGCGTGATGGCCGTCGTGTTGGTGAAGGTGTAGCCGCCTTCAAATTTCACGCCATAGGTTCGGTGCCACAGCAGCCCCATTTTGACGGGCTGATAGGAGAGCTGAACTTTGACATCGCTCTTCGCCGGCTGGAGCACCACCCTGGAACCGTTGGATGAAGTGAAGCGTGCAGCCGGATGCTTTTGCAGCAGCGGCGGCCCCCAGCGTCCGCTGACATCATCCCCTGTTTGATAGCCTACATGGGCGGTGCGTTGTGTGATGACGCCACCGAGCATCCACCATGCGATGGTGGTGCAGACGAAGATGACGGCGATGGTGATGAGATGAGTAAGTTTCATGGCAATGATGTAGTGGAGAAAAGAAGGTGATCAGTTGGCGGTGCGTTTGCGGTAGATGATGCGGGCCTGCGGTTGTTGATCGCGACAGAGAGATTTGCGAAGGTGGAGGCCCGGGGCTGTCGTCTTGTCAGTGATGGGATCGACGTTGCCGCTGAAGCTGAGATCGTAGGTGGCGGGCAGCTGTACATTCCAGTCGATCTGTTTGGCAAACAGCGGTGTCTGCGGCAGTGCGAGATCGAGTTCGCCCTCAGCGATCTGCAAAGGTGTGAGCATGGCGGTGAAGGAGAGTTTCACCTCCGATTCCGCGCCATCAGTGGCGGGATCATCGAGTGGAATCTCCAAGCGATTGCCTTCACCGACTGTGGGCCGCACGGGATCGCCATTCACATGGCACTGGAGCAACTTGGCAGACTCTGGGAGCTGCAGCATGAATCTGGCGGGGTGATCGTGACGCACAGTGATCGTGCCTTCAGTCAGTGCGGAGCCATCGCGAACGACCTGCGTGGTGTAGATTGCCATGGAGACAATGGCGTCGTCCGTAAGACTGGCGATCGGCGACTGCGCGGCCTTGCGCGCATCTTCGAACGTGAATGTAACCTCGCCACCCTGCGCCGGAAGCGCAGCGAGTCCTGCGCTGTTGAGGGTTTGAGACGTGGTGCCATGTTGCAAACGCAGGACTTTGCCTTCGGGGAGTTCCTTGACATCAATCGAAGCAATGGGTGAGGCGGCGAGATGCAGCGTGGTCCCCTGCCCTGCTTTGGCAAGCGCGAAGGTCAGCTTCACATTCTGCGCACCGGCTTTGTCGGTGATCACGCAAAGGCTGTCGTCAACGACGACGAGACGCGCATCCTTGGGCTCCACGCTGAGTACGCCAGCAGCAGCGCCAGCCAGAGGAACCCTGTGCCACTCACCGTCGAAGTTCTCCACCTGCATCTCGGCGGTGAGGGTCTCGGCGTGCGGATCGAGATGATACAGCGCGGAGAGCAGCGCCGCAGGAATGGGTGGCAGCGGTTTCAGCGCGGGCGGTGGCGGCTCCTTCGGCAGCGTGGCCGCGACGAGCCGTTTCAATTCACCGTAGGTGATGCGCACCTCGCTCTCATCGAGCGTTGCATTGGTAATGGACTGACCCAGCAGAGTGCTGGTTCCGATCAGGAGAAGAATGAGTGGTTTCATCGACGCCCAAACTCAAAAGCAGCGTGAAACCTTGATGAAGCGCAAATGAAATGGCAGTGAAAAAGCACTTCCGAGCTTTAGCTCGTTCCCAAGAACCGTCGCACACCGATACGCCAGCGAAAAGCTTACCGCACATCGCAGGCCCCAAGCACGTTGTGTAGTACCGGCTTCAGCCGGTTCCGGACAGCGCAACCAGACCCGCTTGCCGTGCAGCAAATCCAGCACCACACAACATCTCCGGAGAGCGAAAACACATCCCACAAATTCACCTTCACCGTAAAGAAAGGCGCAGAGCATCAGCGTTGGTTTCCATCTTCTCCACCCTCATGCCAAGACTCATCCTGCCTCTTCTCATTTGCAGCAGCCTTTTAAATGCTGTGGAAGTGCCACCCGCATTACGTGACTTCCCTCTGCCTGACGCCGCAAAACTGCTGGATGATCAAGGCCGCGACAATGGCGTACGCTTTGTCGATCTGAATTGCGACGGCCATGAGGACATCGTGCTTTCCAATGCGCGTGAATATGGCGTGTTTCTCTTCGTGCCAAAGGAACGGGCCAAAAAAGGTCTGCAATGGAACGAAGGCTGGTCACAGGTCATGCGCGAGGGCAAAGCAGGAGATGCGAACAGCCTGCCTCTCATCGTGCGTGCAGATGGCAGCGAAATGGGCGTCTCCTTTCACGATGGCGCGATGTGGAGCGGAGCCAAGCAAATGCCGTTTGCCGAACTGCTCAAAGTCCCAGGACCTGCCCCCAAGTCGCCGCAGGAATCACTCAAAGCGCTGCACGTAAAGCCAGGATTTGAGGCCATGCTGGTGGCCGCTGAACCTCTTGTTCAAGATCCGGTGTTCATCGACTGGGACGCGAAAGGCCGCATGTGGGTCGTCGAAATGGGAGACTACCCTTTCGCCCCCGGCGAAAAGACCAAAGATGGCAGCATGGGGCAGGACAAGGTTTCCGAGCTGCAAACGGGGCGTGTGAAGATCCTCGAAGACACGAATGGCGACGGCGTTTACGACAAGTCCACCCTGTTTCTCGACGGTCTGAAACATCCCACCGGTCTCGCGCCCTGGAAGAACGGCGTCTTCATCGCCAACATCCCGGACATTTTCTACGCGGAAGACACGGATGGCGATGGCAAGTGCGACAAGCGTGAAACCTGGTTCACCGGCTTCACCGCAGGCAATCCACAACATCTAGTGAACGGCTTCTGCTGGGGCCTGGACGGTTGGTTCTACGGCGCAAACGGTGACAGCGGCGGCGACATCACCTGCGTGAAGACAGGGAAGAAGATCGCCCTCGGCACGAATGATTTCCGCTTTGATCCCCGCACCGGCGAATTCGCCCTCGAAGGCGGGCGCAGCCAGTATGGCAAGTGGCGCGATGATTTTGGCAACTGGTTCGGCAACAACAACAGCACCATCGGCTGGCACTACTGGCTGCCGTTTCGTTACCTCGAACGTCATCCTGAGGTGGTAGTGAAATCCATCCGCAGCGACATGAATGATGAAAAGCGTCTTTACCCCGCGAGCCCACCCGTGCGGCGCTTCAACCAAGCCAGCGCGGTCAATACACTCACCTCCGGCTGCTCACCCATGCCCTTTCGTGACAGCACGTTCGGCACCGATGGCGCACAGGTGATGTTCATCTGCGAACCGGCGAACAATCTCGTGCATCGCGAAGTGCTGAACTACACCGGCGGCACCATCACCAGCAAACGCCATCCAGACGATGTGAAAAGCGAGTTCATCGCCAGTGAGGACAACTGGTTCCGCCCCAGCATGGCACGCACAGGACCCGATGGCGCGCTCTACGTGGTAGACATGTACCGGCTCGTGCTGGAACACCCGGAGTGGATTCCGGCAGAGATCGCACGCGGGCTGGACCTGCGCGGCGGGGAGGATCGCGGGAGAATCTATCGCATCAGCAAAAGCGGATCGCCCAAAGGCGGCACGCCCCCCATTGCTACCATGGCATCGTCGAATGGCTGGATGCGCGACACGGCGCAGCGGTTATTGCTTGAGCGGAATGAGACCTCCGAGATCCCAGATTTGAAACCCCTCCTCGGCGCCGCGCCGCCTGTGCGAATCCAGGCGGCGTTCACGCTGATGCAACTCGGCGGGATGAGTGCCGACGAAGTGTTTGCTTTGATCAAGCCACTGGTGCCGCAGGTGCGTGCCGGAGCCCTGACGGCCACGGGCACCAAATCGGATGCGGTGTTCAGTGAGTTTGAGAAGGTGCTGTTGAAGCAGGTGCCGCAAAAAGCCCCCGGCAAAGTCTTGATGCCGGTGATCACCAACCAGAATCCGAACCGACTGAAGGTAGTGGCCAAATACGTGACGGATGCAGCCAGTCTCAATGGCGATGCAAAGCGCGGCGAGGCAGTGTTTCAGAAGGTCTGCATGGTATGCCACAAGGTGCGTGAACTCGGTGTGGAAGTGGGCCCCGATCT
>DLGZ01000059.1:172372-177059 GCA_002482965.1 Verrucomicrobiaceae bacterium UBA7681
CAGCTGGCCTCTGAAACACCGGGCAACATCACGATTCGTCTGCCTGGCGGTGCTGATATCGTGGTGCTGCGCAGCGAAATCCGCGAACTCAAAACGCTGACAACTTCGATCATGCCGGAGGGGCTGGAGAGCGTACTGAGCGCGCAAGACGTGGCGGATGTCCTGAGTTTCATTGGCAGCAAGCCTTAAGCCAAGGTGGCGGGGTCTCCCACCCCGTATCCCGTCGAACTGCCTTGAAGTCAGGTGACCCCACACCTTGTTCACTTCACATCACGCCACAGCCAGCGCAGAGCCTCAGGCAGGCTGGGGGCCATGCCTTTGCTGCCGTGGAAGCACTGAGTCCAGTCGATGCGGAAGTCGTAGTTCATGTACTTGAGGGCTGCAGCCATCTGCTTGTTGGCGATGGGCCAGTTGCCGAATTTGTTGTCGATGTCGTTTTCGCCATCAAGGAGGTAGATGCGGATGGGTTTGCGCTCTGAGGCCCGGATCAGCGAGGGATACACATCCCCGCCTTTGAGATCGACAAAGGAGCCGACCCAGGAAAGAACTTTGCGGAATTTGTCTGGACGTTCCCAAGCGACGGTGAAGGAGCAGATGCCGCCAGAGGAACCGCCGGCGATGGCCCAGGCTTCGGGCTGCGGACGAAACTTGGTTTGGTAGCGCTTGGCAACTTCAGGCAGGATTTCGTCGATCAGGAAACTCGCATAGGCAGGGCCAAGCGAGTCGTACTCAAAGCCACGGTTGGCGGCCTTCGCGCCGGGCGGCTGCTTCGTCATGCGGCCTGGATCAATGAAGACACCCACAGTGCGAGGCATTTCCTTTTTGTGGATGAGATTGTCGAAGACCACGGAGGCACGGATGGAACCGTTGGGATCGACATGGCGCGAGCCATCCTGCCAGACCATGAGGCAGGTTTCCTCGCCGGGTTGGAAGCCTGCGGGCAGATAGACGGTGACATCGCGCACGGTGCCTGGGAAGACCTCGCTCGTTTTCCATACAAACTTTTCAAGCTTGCCCTGTGGCACGTTTTTCTGCGGCAGGCTGTCGGCAGTGTAGTCAAAATGTTCGACATGCACGGTACCGGCGAGGTGGGGCATACCCTCCGACTCCACGCGGTAGCCGGTTTGGGTGAAGTTGGGCATTTCGGTGACGAGCACCTGCAGGCCGTCATCTCCCAGCGCCGTCATCTCGCCAATCAAGGTGCCGTCCTGCTGCACGACACGCGCTGGCTTGGGATCGATGATGGCCCAGGCGACCGTGGTGGCCTCGATCTTCGCCGCAGCCCTGCCCAGTGTCAGATTCTGCCGTCCAAAGAGGCGTACAACTTGGTCATGCAGAGTCTTTTGCGCCTCGGGCTCTGATATTTTTTTCAAGCCAGTGGCGATCTGCCGCGGTGTTATGGGCGGCGTACCGGGCTTGTTTTGACCAGCACTGAAACTGACGGCAAAGAGGAAAAACGAAAGAAAGACAACACGCATGAGTGTGAAGCTAACGACACACACTGCGGCGGAATATCGCTGATTTACAGCGATGCCGTGAACGGCGTCTTGCCTTGTGGCAGAACAGCCGTGCGCAGCCGCGCTTCAATGCCGTCCATCATGGCGCGGACATGGCGCCATTTGGTACGATCACGCATGAGATCCATGCTCTTTTCATATGATCCCCACTGAATGACCTCAATATCCACATGGCGCACCCCCCAATCGTCCATCATTGACCGGCTGGGTTTGTACAAATCGATGGTCCCGGTGCCGACGAGGGCGCTGCCATAGTCATCCACCACATAGGTCACGCCAGGCTGGCCGGCGATGCGGAACTGCGTGCCGACAGGAAAACGCGACCAGTCTGCTGCAGCGCTGCGCACGTTGCCAAATCTCAAATTCGTGCCGATCGCATTTTTCACCCCATAGATGATATGATCACTTTCATCATGAGTGTAGGCGGTGGTTCGCACGCGCATCTGAGAATTGCGATTCAGATTTGAAGATAGCAGCAGTGGCGGCCTCGGCTCATCGAAAACAAAAGTGTAACGTTTGATCGAGCTGGGATGGAACGGTACATTATTCGCCAAAGCCTTGCGCACCTCGTATTTGACGCCGGTTTGCAGAGGGGCGTTTGTTTTGTGCCTCATTTCCTTCCATGTGGAGAGCAACGATTGTTTGGGCAGAGCACAGGCCGAAAGTGTGATCAACAAGACACCACATATGCCAGAGGTGATCAAATGTGAGTTGTACATGGCTGTATATTTTTGGAATTACGAAAAACATACCGTAATTTTCACATATCTTCAATATAATAAACATAGTTTCCATATTCCTAAATTTTAATTCATCTTAATTTTCATAGCTTTGGCTGAGAGCGCTACTCACTACAATCCGTCCAAGCTGGGAGTTTTTCCTCCCGCCTCCTCCACTGCTCTATTTACTCCGCCTGTTCTTCCCAGAGCTTACGCCAGTGGTCGAGTCGCTCTTTAACACGGGCTTCAAGGCCGTTGGCGGTGGGGTCGTAGTACTGCTTCCCGCCTTCCAAACAGCGCTGTGGGACAAAACCACCTTCGTAATTGTGCGGGTACATGTAGCCTTCGCCGTGGCCAAATTCTTTGGCGGCTTTTTTGTGATGGGCGTCTCGCAGGTGCTTGGGTACGGGCAGGGTGCGGCCGTTTTTCACATCGTCCAGCGCGGCGTCGATGGCGGTGTAGGAGCGGTTGCTCTTGGGCGCGGTGGCATTGTAGATGGTCGCATGCGCCAGGATGATGCGCGCCTCTGGCATGCCGATGAATTCGACGGCCTGCTGCGCGGCCACGGCCACACGCAGGGCATTGCTGTCGGCCATGCCGATGTCCTCGCTGGCGGCAATGACGATGCGCCGGGCGATGAAGCGGATGTCCTCCCCGGCATAGAGCATCTTGGCCAGCCAGTAGAGCGCCGCATCCGGGTCTGAAGCGCGCATGCTTTTGATGAAGGCGCTGATGGTATCGTAGTGAGCGTCGCCATCGCCGTCATAGACGACGGTCTTTTGCTGCACGGATTCCTCCGCAGCGAGCAGCGTGATCACGATCTCGCCAGCGGCATCCGGCTGGGTGGAAAGCACGGCAAGTTCGAGGGCATTGAGGCAGCGGCGGGCATCGCCATCCGCCACGGTGGCGAGGTGCAGGCGTGCGTCCGGCTCGATGCGGGCGTGCATGCCGCCGAGGCCGCGCTCCACGTCGCTCAAGGCGCGCTCCATGAGTGCTTCGAGGTCAGGGATTCCCAGCGGCTCCAGGGTGAAGACTTGAGAGCGGCTGACCAGCGGGCTGTTCACATAGAAGAAGGGATTGTGCGTGGTGGCACCGATGAAGCGCAGCGTGCCGCGTTCCAGATGCGGCAGCAGCACATCCTGCTGCGCTTTATTGAAACGGTGGATCTCATCCACAAAAAGGATGGTCGTCTTATTGTAGAGGCGGATGTGGTGCCCGGCATTCTCAGCCTCTTTGCGGATGTCCGCCACGCTGCTCTCCACGCCGCTGAGCGTGACGAAGCGCGATTTCGTCTCCTGAGAGATAATGTGCGCGAGCGTGGTCTTGCCCACGCCGGGAGGGCCATAGAGGATGAGCGAGGAGAAGCGGTCTGCCTGCACGGCACGGCGCAGAAGCTTGCCCTCGGCCAGGATGTGCTGCTGCCCGGCATACTCCTCCAGCGTGCGCGGTCGCATGCGCGAGGCCAGCGGCGCTCCTGCATGGTGCACCGCTGCGCCCGCACGAGGCGGTTCAGAGGGCGGAGAGGCAAAAAAGTCGTCGCTCATGCAGTGGGAGGGACGATGAATGACGCGGAAACACTCCGGCAGCAAATCGCAGTTTGCACCCGGGGTCGTTTGATGCTCGATAACACTCCCTGATGAAGCTCTCCAAAAAAGCCGAATACGCCCTCCGCGCCCTCGTGGCGATGGGGCGTGAGCGCGAGGGCACGAATTTCTCCATTCAGGATCTGGCGAACAAGGAGCATATTCCGCTGAAGTTTCTGGAGCAGATTCTCCTGGCGCTGAAAAACGGCGGCCTTCTGCGCAGCAAGCGTGGCGTGGGCGGCGGGTATCAACTTGTCACGCCGCCGGCACGCATCACGCTGGGAGAGGTGGTGACGCTGTTTGACGGCCCGTTTGATCCCATCCCGGGCGCGGATCAGGATGCGCTGGGGCAGGTCTTCAGCGGGTTGCGCGATCAGGTGGCGCAGTGGTTTGCGGAGCACACCGTGGCGCAGATCATAGCCAAAGAGCGCACGCATGAGACGGTCTCGTTTGAGATCTGAAGCCGCCACATTACGTGACTGCGTCATTTTCCAGCAGGCGGCGGAGCCGTGGGGATCAGCCCCGCTTTCTTCTTGGCATCCGCCTCCAGCCGAGCCTCGGTGGTATAGGGATTGGCAGGCATGAGGCTGAGCGGAATGGGGGCACGGCGAAACTTGTCACCCGGGCCATAGTTTGCCGCGAGGTAGGTGATGATGGACTTCTCAATCGCCGGTTCGAGCTTCCACAGGCCACCGTGCTTCTGCATCCAGACGAGGGTGTCCGCCCAGGTGGATTCGGTGCCACGTTGCTGCAAAAACGTCTTGGGAGAATGACAGATGGTGCAGTGATTGCGAACGATCTCCCATTCGCCGGCCATTTTCATGCCGGTGACAGGGTCGAGCGGGATCTGCTCCTCCGCAGCACACGC
>DLGZ01000059.1:177124-207550 GCA_002482965.1 Verrucomicrobiaceae bacterium UBA7681
GCTTGGATGGCGATGCGGTGGCAGGAGTTGTTGAGGTATCCTTTCGGGTTCCAACCTGGCAGTATCATGGGCTGTGCATGCCCCTGGCTGTCCACCGCGCGTGCCCAAATTTCGTAATACCCCTTTTTCGGCAGAGTCATCTGCGTCGTCCAATGCTGCCAGGCGTAGCGATTCACCGGTTTCTCCAGCTTGGCATTCTGCCAGGTGGCCCCGAAGTCGATGGAGATCTGCACCAGAGCGACTTCCAGTTCACCCGCCCAGGCATGACCGCGTACAGTCAGCGGAGTGGCCAGCGGCTGGCTGACACCCGATTTTGGAAAGGTGATCAGCGACTTCACGGGCATGGACTCGATGATGACCATGTCCTCATCCGGCACCTTGGATCCGGGTGCCACGGGATAGCGCGGCATGCGGTAGGAATCCCCCGTCATTTTTTCGCCGTCATGCTCCCGATCACGGATGACGATCTTCTTCAACCACTTCCCACAGGTGGAGGCGGGCCAGCCGCCAAACACAAGACGCAGTGGGTGGCCGTTCTGCCAGGGGATGTCCTCACCGTTCATCGCAAAGGCAAGAAGGGTTTCTGCCTCCAGCGCCTTGCGGAGAGGTGCCCCGCGTGAGATGACGATCTTTTTCACATCGCCGGAGAGATGGATGTCCGCGCCGTAGTAGCCGATGTATACGGCGTCCGGCTTGACGCCGCAGTGTTGCAGCACATCGCGCAGGCGTACCCCGGTCCATTGCGGGCAGCCCACTGCACCGGTGGTCCATTGAGTGCCATGGGTCGGCGGATTGAACTCGCTGCGACCATTCCCTGCGCATTCCAGCACCATCTGCACGGTGTGGTGAGTGAACTTTTCCTTCAGTTCTTTGAGCGTGAAGGTCATGGGCTTCGCGCAGCTTTCACCGGCAATCTCCAGCGTCCATTTCTCGGGCGCGAGCGACTCAGGGGCAGGGGCGATGCCATTGTTGCGGATGAAAAGATGCTTCGCGGGCGTGACGGCATCATCAAGCAGATGGGCGGGAGCCTCGGCGAGCACCGGACGATCATTGAGGAAGGTCAGACCCTCCTTGCCGGAGATCTGCAATGGCTCCGTGCTCTGCGCCATTGCCACCGGGATAAGCCCCGCAGGCATCTTGTCAGCAAAAACAATCTCTGCGCCGACAGCGGCGCTCACGGAAGCAATGCCCAGGCGTTCGAAAAAACCGCGGCGACTGACGGACGGGGCCGGGAGGGCAGTTCCGCTGTCATCCACAGGGGACAAAGTCTGGGACTGGAACTCGTGCGTGGTGGCCTGCGGATCGGGGCGCTCAGTCTTGGCTGTCATGGGAAGAAGAATACGCCGCAAGGTGTCGGGTTCTATACGAACATCAAACCTTGAGCACGCAAATCTGGCGGGGATTCCTGCCGCCATACAGCAAGGGCGTGAGTGGTTTGACTCACGCCCTCATAATCTCCGCCTCCCCTTCCCGACCGACTGGCACTACTGCCAGTTGCCGAATGCGTAGGGATTGTTTCCGGGCTGCTGGCCATAGGCATTGCCGGGATAGTAGCTGGTCTGCTGACCGTAACCGTAGTTTGGCTGCTGGCCGTAGCCATTGTTCGGTGGGCAGCTCTGCTGGCCGTAGGGCTGGTTGTAGCTCTGATTGTAATTCGGCTGGCCGTAGCCCTGCTGCTGGTAACCACGCTGGCCGTTGTTCAGCATGCTCCCTGCCAGAGCACCCAGAACGCCTCCAATGGCAGCCCCTTCAAGCCCCCGGTGGCGCTGATTGCCGATAATACCGCCCGCGCCAGCGCCGATCAAGGCACCGACAACAGTGCTGCCTCCTGTGGAGCGCCCGTAGCCACCACCACCGTAGCCGTTATTGTAGCCTCCATAGCCACCCCCACCATAGCCGTACGGATCCGCGCAAGAGGTGAGGCCGAGAGTCAGCAGCAGGGAGCCTAGGGTCAGCGTACGAACGAGAGAGGTTTTCATGAGGTGATGGTGTGAATCTTGTCCTGCACTCTGACGCCCCCCCTGAACGAACTATTCGATTCTTTTTTCAGTGCAGGTCGGAAATCATCCAGGCAGTTGCAAAAGCCCGCTGTCTGCGCTGGGATAAACCCCACCATGAAGCTCCTCCCAACCCTCCTGCTTTCCACGCTCGCTGCCATCGTCCCACTCGGGGCGGCAGATTCCTATGACATCGTCGTCTATGGCGGCAGTTCGGGCGGCATCACGGCGGCGATCCAGGCGGCACGCATGGGCAAAACGGCCGTGATCATCGAACCCACGAAGTTTCTCGGTGGCCTGACCACAGGTGGGCTGGGTGCGACGGACATCGGCAACAAGAAAGCCATCGGCGGCATCTCGCGTGAGTTTTACGCAAATGTCTTCAAGTACTACAACGACCCGGCGAAATGGCAGCACCAGACGCGCGAGGAGTACTTTGCCAAAAGGCAGCACGGCAACACGGGCAGCGAAGACACGATGTGGACCTTCGAGCCGCATGTGGCGACGGAGATCTACGACACCATGCTGGCCACCGTGAAGGACAAGGTGACCGTGGTCTTCAGCGAGCGGCTGGATTGGAACAAGGGTGTGGTGAAAGAGGGAGCGCGCATCTCGAAGATCCGCATGGAGAGCGGGCGCGAGTTTGAGGGCAAGATGTACATCGACGCCACCTATGAGGGCGACTTGATGGCGAAGGCGGGCGTGAGCTATGCGGTGGGCCGCGAGGCGAACGCGATGTATGGCGAGACGATCAACGGCGTGCAGAAGGTCAAAACGATCCATCATCAGTTCATCAAGAATGTCGATCCTTACGTGAAGCCTGGCGATCCGAAGAGCGGCATGCTGCCCGGCATTGATCCCGGTGACATCGGCGAGGACGAAACCGGCGACCTCAAGCTGCAGGCCTACAACTTCCGCATGTGCACCACCGATGTGCCGGAAAACCGCCGCGACTGGGAGAAGCCGGCGAACTACGATGAAAAGTGGTTCGAACTGGCGCTGCGCAATGTGGAGGCCGGTGACGATCGCATCTCCTGGGCGCCGACAGGGATGCCGAACCGCAAGACGGACACGAACAACAACTTTGCGATCAGCACCGATTTCATCGGCCAGAATTTTGATTATCCTGACGGCGACTACGCAACACGCGCTAAGATCTGGCAGGCGCACGAAGACTGGCAGAAGGGCCTGATGTGGACGTATGCGCACCACCCGCGTGTGCCGGAGAAGATCCGCGCCGCCTTCCAGAAGTTCGGCCTGGCGAAGGATGAATTCAACGACAACGGCAACTGGCCGCGCCAGCTCTACGTGCGCGAGGCGCGCCGGATGGTCGGCGGCTATGTGATGAGCGAGAAGAACTGCAAGCGCCGCGAGATCGTGGAGGACAGCGTCGGCATGGGTGCCTACAACATGGACTCGCACAACGTGCAGCGTTACATCACCAAGGAAGGTTTTGTGCGCAATGAGGGCGACATCCAGATTGGCACGCGGCCCTACCCCATCAGCTACCGCAGCATCACGCCGAAGGCGGAGGAGTGCACCAATCTCCTCGTCCCCGTGTGCCTGAGCGCCAGCCACATTGCATATGGCAGCATCCGCATGGAGCCCGTCTTCATGGTCATGGGGCAGAGCGCGGCCACGGCGGCAGTGATTGCGATTGAGAGCAGCAAAGATCTGCAGCAGATCGACCTGGCCAAGCTCAAGGAGAAGCTGCTCGCTGACGGGCAGATGCTCGATTTTGAATCGCCGCCGATGCCGGAGCATGTGTCGATCAGCAAAGAGAAGCTCGGCGGCATTATCGTCGATGACAGCGAGGCTGAGCTCACCGGCTTCACCAGCGAAGGCCATACCACGCCGGGCTTTGTCGGCCAGGGCTACCGCCATGATGGCGACACTGCCAAAGGCGAGCAGAAAGCGCGCTTCATCCCCGATCTACCCGCAGCGGGGCAGTATCGCGTGGCGATTACTTATACTGCGCTGGGCAATCGTGCGGATAATGTGCCGGTGATCATCCATCATGCGGACGGAGAAGACACGGTGGTCGTGAACCAGAAGAAGAAAGCCCCGGAGAAGGATGTGCTGCTTCCGCTGGGGACCTATCGGTTTGACCAAGGCAAGGGCGGCTGGCTGGAGATTCGCACCGAGGGTACAAAGGGCCATGTGATCATTGATGCGGCACAGTGGCTGCCTGCGAAGTGAGGATTATTTTTTTGAGCGCGCAATGCAGGAACCGAGTTGGTTTCCTGCATTGCTCATTTCTATTTTCAAATTCGGCGGCGATAGAGAGTCAGGCCGAATGTGGCGAAGAGCAGCAGCAATGCGCGGGAAGGCTCAGGTACAGCCACGGTGAGGATGCCGGTGGTGAAAAGTTCTGACGTGTCCCAGATCAGCCCGCCTGTCAGTTCGGGCAGATCATATTGGATGGTGGTGACCGACACGGGGCCGGAAAGGCCGGACCAGTCAAAGAGCTGCCACTGGTCCCCGTCAGCCCAGCCGGTCATGTCGTTGGGGTTTGACACCCGCAGCAGCGTGTCTGTGTCCAGGCGCACAAGACCTGAAATGATGGCACGATCAGCGGCGGCCAAGTTGCCCGTATTGTCCGTCTGCCCGGCTCCGGAAATGAGATCGAAGGTCAGAATTGAACCTGATGAAAAACTCAATACACCCGTGCCGGATGTCTGGATGGTGAGTGTGGCGGCCGCAGCCGGGGTGTCCCCTGGCAGCTCAGTACCGATCTGCAAGGTGCCACCTCTCAGCGTCACGTTTTGATCCGCCCCCGGGGCAATGTGCCCGCTGCCTCCGAACACAGCGCCGGACTGAACCGTGACCGCGCCTAGACCGGTGCCAGAACCCGACGCATTGGTCACGAGCAGGGTGCCTTCATTCACCGCCGTGCCGCCGCTGTAGTTGCTGCTGCCGGTGATGACCCAGGTGCCCGTGCCGACTTTTTCGATCCGGCTGGTGATGCTGACGCTGACGTCGGGCAGACTGACGATCTCGTTCGCGCCGGTGTTAGTGCCACCGAGGCGCAGCACTCTTTGGACCGAATTGCTACCTGCGGCTGTGAAGGGAGAAGTGAATTTGACCGTGCCTGTGCCGGTGTTTTCCAGCACGGCCGTCACTGAAATCACGTCGGCAGCCACGTCGCTGTTGCTGATGTTGATCGGGCGGTTGGTCACCGAGTCGGTATCACCGATGTAGCGCAGCGTGGCCAGCACATTGTAATTCTGCGCGGAGGTGGTGGCCGTGGCCATGTCGATGATACTGGTCGTGCTGTTGTAGTCCCCGGTGCCTAGCGAACTGGCCAGGCCACGGTCCGCGAGCGTGGTGACTTCGATGGTGTTCTGCAGCAGGGTCGTTTTGCCTTTGTAGGTGTTCGCGCCGCCAAGCTGAAGGGTGCCGAGCGAGATCGTCAGATTGAGGTTGTTCTCGTTCGTGCCAGAGCCGCCGATAAAGCCGCTGCGAAAATCAAAGGTGCCGGAGACGTATTGCAGGAAGGTGCCGAGGCTGGTGGTGCCGCCGACCACCGCATTGTTTGAGCCTGTGCCTTCCGTGCGCAGCCCGCCATACTGGGTGACCCCGTAGCCGGTCGAGGTGCTGCCCAGGATCAGCTTCCCGCTGTTGCTGCCGCTGCCCAGGGTGAAGGTGGTACCATAATAAACTGCGTAGCTGATGGATGTGCTGACGGTTTTGATGAGTTGCAGCGCACCGTCCTGAATCCGCGTGGCACCGGAGTAGTCGCCGGCGGTGTAGGCGGTGCCATATTCATAAATCAGCGTGCCTGCGCCGGTTTTAGTCAGGGATGTCCCGACGACAGTGCCGCTCGTGTTGGTGGTGTTCAAAATGCGGCTGCTGATTGTCAGGGGTGCGTCCGTGTTGTTTTGGAAGATGGTCAGTTCCGTGGAGCCCACGAGCGCACGTATGCCGCCACCGGTGATGGCCGTGAGATTCGCACCAACATTGGGCGTGACCAGAATACCCCCGAGTGAGAGTATTAGAGAGCTGGAGTCCTGCGTGAGGGTCGTCGCCTGGGACTGATCAAAGCGCAGGCTGCCGATGGTGGTGCTAGCGCTCAGCGTCGTGGCGGTGATACCGGCGGCAATGTCTGCATTGCCTGCCAGCGTGGTCGCGGTGCTCAGCGTGTAACCACCACTGATGCTGGAAAGTCCCACAAACGAACGCAGGCCGCCAACCACAGTCGAGGTGGCCGCCCAGTCGCTCAGGCCCACCGTGGCATAAGCGACACCACCAGTGCCGGTGACCAAGGCATTATCCGTGCCGCTCGTCGTTTTGATAGTCCCTGTGGTAGGCAGATCCAGACGTAGTGTACCGCCCACCACCGTACGCGAGATGGCTCCAAAGGTGATGTCCATGCTGCCTGTGCCGGAGGAAATCGCTGTGATGCGCGAAGAGCCGCTGAGGATGGTCAGTGTGCCCAAGGCCTGGCTGCTGACACCGTCCACCTTGCCTGTGGTCTTGAACGTGCCGCCGCCGAGGGTGAGCGTGCCAACGGTGCTGCTGATAGTGGCAGTCGTGTAGAGCATGTTGGCCGCAGGTGCATCTGCGGCGCTAAAGTCCAGATGCAGCACGCCATTGTTCACCGTGGTGATGCCGGTAGCCGTGCTGGTGCTCATCAATGTCAGAGTGCCGCTGCCTTCCTTGGTCAGAATGCCTGAAGTGGCGGTGATGGCACCATGCACTTCAAAATCTCCGCTGCCAGAGAAGGTGTAGCTGGTGGCACTGATCTGGGCCGCGATGCCGCCCGCAAAAATGAGTGTGCCGCTGTCGGAGCTAAACCGCGTGGTGGACTGGAATCGCACCGTGGGTGTAATCGCATTGATGCCACTGAGATTGCGAATGGCTCCGTCAAAGGCGATGCCGTGGCCGTTGACCTGGATCGTTTCACCCAGTGTGATGCCGCCGGAGAGGTTCAAGGATGCACCGGCCATAATTTTAGTGATGCCCGTGGAGCCCGACGTGCCGAGTGCACTGCTGTTACGCACTTCCAGCACGCCGCTTTGCACCGTAACCGTGCCACTGAAAAAGTTTGCAGCCGTAAGCACCGTTCGCCCCACACCATTGATGTTGAGACTGACACTGCCGCTGCCATTGTCGATGATGGCGGAGTTGATGGTCAATGAGTTCCCAGTGGACATGTTGGTCAGCAGCAACTGCCCGACGGCATTGTCCACGCCGCCAGCCGTCAGATAGCTACCGTCACCGAGTGAGCCGACCGCCAGCGCCTTTGCGCCTTGGATGATCTGCACACCGCCACTGTCAGCGAGCCGCAGGGTTTTGCCCGCCAGATCAAGCAGACGCGCGCTGCCTGTGTCAGTCATGGAGACGGTGGCCAGTTCCGTGAGTCCGGCGGCGAACAGCACATCGCCGATGGAGTCGTCTGCTATAGTCAGATGGGTGGCAGCCGTGTAACCTGAAAGTGCGCTAACCTCTGCGCCCGTCTGATAAGCGAGATCCCCGGTGTAAACGCCAACGACCCCATCGCTAAGGCCTGCCCAGCCGCCAACAAGACCATCTGCGCTGCGGTAGGTGGCCCAGGCACCCACCAGGCCCTGCACGACACCGCCAACGTTGCCGGTGATCCGACCTGTGACGGGCGCGGTGATGGCCAGCACCCCACTGCCCGTGCGGGAAATGTCGCCCAGGTCCACGCTCATGCTGCCGCCAAAGCCCGACACAAGCGTGATCGCATTCGCGCTCTGCTGTACGCTCAGGCTGCCAAACGTCTGGCTGTTGGCCTTGCCTGCGGCACCGATGAGTTGCAGCTCCGTGCGGGTGGCAAGTCCGCCCATAAGCTGCAGCGCGCCAGCCGTTGTTCCATGATACAGCATGTCCTGGTCTGTGGCCGTCGCGGCGGTGAAGTTGAGAATGTTCACCCCGCCTTCAGTGCCCGCGTTTTCGGAAGTGCTGAGATAGTTGAGCACGCGCCCCAGGATGGTGGCACCAGTGTAGGTGCTGGGAGCCGCGTACGTTAGATTCAGCGGGAGCAGTGTGTTGACGGGTGCATAGGCGGTGCGGCTGAAGCTCCAGCTGCCGCCGGTCTCACCAATGCCGCCGCTGATTGTGGTGTTGACGGTGTTGATATGAGTGTGGAACCGGGCATCACCACTGAGGGTGATAAGCCCGCTAAAAGTGGAGTTGGAGGCGTCCACCCGGACGGCACCGTAATTGGAGGCCCCAACTCCTGCGATGGTGAGAGCCGTGGTGTAAGTACCCGTTCCGGTGGGATTGAAAATGGATAAGGACTTCACATCAATGCTGGTGAGGCTGCTGATATAGGTGGGACTGCCAACGCTGAGATAAATGCCGCTGGTGGCTCCGCTTGCGCTACTGATCGTGAGCGTACCCTTAAGATCCGGATTCACCGCACTGATGCGCACAAATCCTGTGGTGGAACCGCCCGACTTTTGAATGGTGAGATCGCTGCCTTTGAGCGCGGAGGTGAAGGTGACCCACTGCCCGCCCGTGCTGCCTCCCGAGGCCGCATTGGCGATGCTAACGAGCCCACCGGCACCAAAATTGAGCGTGCCGCCCGTAAACGCGTGGGCGGTGGTGCCAAGCGGTGTCCCCAGCGGGTCGAAGATCATTCCCGCCAGCTTGATTTCGCCATCGAGGGTGATCGTGCCACCCGAGGTGCTGGAGGTGTAGCCAAACTCGGCGATGGCGAGACCACTGTTGTCCCAGGCGCTGTAGGCACTGTCTTTGTACCAGCGCAGATTGGTGCTGACTCCGCCATCGACACTCCAGGTGCCGTTGCCATTTTGAAGACCCGCCGTGGTAAGATCGCCGTCCCATTGATAGGTTTGCGCGCTGGCCAAAGTTGTCATCAACAAGAGGCTCAGGAGTACTGGAGGTCTTTTCATAAGTGAGGGGGGACTGCCCTCCCCGCCACTTGACCGTGGACTTCCGTGACCAGCCTGAGGCTGTTCTTCGATTCAAGTTTCGGGGGGGGGGGACCTTTCTTCTAAGCACCCGCCATGCCCGGCACGATCAACCGCCATCACTTGGGCACAATAGTATCACTTCATGCGCCTGCCGTTTTGATTGTGTTTGAATAGACTTCCCCAAGCTAAAGAAGTGGCTTACCCCCACAAAAAAGGAGACCCTAAAATCACCTTAGTATCATTGGATGTGTGCGGAAAAAGCGACTCGGCCGTTTCATCTGGGGTAGGTCATAACGAAGGCATGAAAGCCTTGTGATGGAGTGGCATGGTGGCCGACTGCTAAGCGTGGAGGGATTTAACAAGGAATGCAGGGGGCTTTTCCTCTCTACCTCATTCATCCCCTCTCACTTTGGCCGCTTCATCTCAAACATGTCCCGCGTGCGACAGTACCAGCTCGGACTCTGCATGCGACCAATGGGCTGATAAGCCCCTGGCTTCACCAGCCAGGTCTCGGGATCGAGGATGCCGTCGCGAACGTGGACACGGAGGACTTCGCCGATGATGAGTCGGTTGTCGCCAATCTCGATGATGCTGTGACTGCGGCATTCGAAGCTGGCGGGTGCTTCGGCAATGCGCGGAGGTTTGACGACGCTGCTGGGCACGGCGGTGAGGCCGGCATGCAGGAGCTCGTTTTCACCGGGTGGCAGCGTGGCGGCACACAGGTTCATTTTCTCTGCGAGCGCTTCATCGACGAGGTTGACGACGAACTCGTGCGTGAGGCGGATGTTGCGCGCAGTGTCTTTGGGCACACCGGCAGAACGATCTCCGGGACAAAGGCCGACGATGGGCGGAGAATCGCCCAGCACGTTGAAAAAACTGAATGGGGCTGCATTCACACGGCCTTCGGGATCAACAGTGGTCGTGAGAGCAATCGGACGCGGGGTGACGAGTCCGGCGAGGATCATGTAGGCGTCTTCGCGAAGTGGGCCGGTGAGGTCGAGTTCCATGGTGAGAAGGGCAAAAAGTCGGAGGCTCCCGACCCCCATTCCATACGCGGGGTCAGGCGGCCCCGACGCCTTGTTCTGCGCGATACGCCTGCGCTAGCAAGGTCACCGGCTGCGTCACCTCATGACAAGGATGATCGCCGCAAGAGCGGAGGCCGTTGGCGATCTGGAGATGGCAGCCAGGATTGCTGGTGGCGACGACTGGGGCTCCAGCCTGCCGCAGGTTGGCAACTTTGCGATCAAGCAACTTCTGGCTCTGCTCGGGCTGGGTGATGTTGTAGATGCCGGCGCTGCCGCAGCACCAGTTGGACTCGGGCAGTTCTTTGAAGACGAGGCCGGGAATGCTGTTGAGGATCTGGCGCGGCTGCGAGACGACTTTCTGGCCGTGGCAGAGGTGGCAACTTTCGTGGTAGGTGACTTCGCCCACACCAGCACCTGCGGTGGGTTTGCGGAAGCGGATGTGCACGAGCCATTCGTGGATGTCCTTCACCTTCTTGTCCCACATCGCTGCCTTGGCGGCGTAAAAGGGATCATCATGCAGCAGATGGCCGTAGGTTTTTAAATGCGAGCCGCAGCCGCCAGCATTGGTGATGATGGCATCGAGGTTATCGAGATCAAAACTGTCGATCTGCCTGCGGGCGAGTTCGCGGGCGAGTTCGAGTTCGCCATTGTGCGCGTGCAGCGAGCCGCAGCAGCTTTGGGAGCGCGGCGTGATGACTTCGCAGCCGTTGGCGAGCAGGACGTCAACGGTGTCGCGATTGATGTTGGAAAACGCGAGATCCTGGATGCAGCCGGTGAGCAAGCCGACGCGGTAGCCCCTGCTCTGCTGCGGCACTTCGTCGGGCAGGATGAGGTCATCGGAGAACTGCGCGGCGATCTTCGGGGTCTGCGGCTCCAGCTTTTTCAATGAGGGCGGCATGAGGCCGAAGAAGTGAACCTGGCGCATGAGGCGCTCAAGCCCGGTGATTTGGTACACATGCAGCACGCGGCCGATCAAGCGCAGCAGCCAGGGGCGCATGAAGATGACGTTCAGCGAGAGCCAGCGCCAGAAGTCGCGCTGCATGCCGTCATTCACCTGGGCCTGCTCGACTTCAGCACGCGCAGTTTCAAAGAGCTCGGCGTAGTTCACGCCTGCCGGGCACGCGGTCTGGCAGGCGAGGCAGCCGAGGCAGTAGTACATCTCATCAGAGAGCGCCTTGGAGACTTCGAGCTCGCCATCCGCCACGGCACGCATGAGGGAGATGCGGCCACGCGGGCTGTTGCGCTCCATCTTGGTCTCCACGTAGGTGGGACAGGTGGGCAGGCACATGCCGCAGTGCATGCACTGCTGCAGCACGGAGTAGTCGAGGGATTTGAGAAGAGATGCGGTGCTCACAGTGGCAGACTTGCCAAGTAAGCAGCAATGCACAAGAATCCATCATGCATTTTGACGAAGACGCCGTCCGGCAGCATCTCAACACCTGGGGCTGGCTCCTGGAAAACTTCGGTGGAGTCGCCGCGCTGAAAAGCGGCGGGCTCATTCTACCCACACAAGATTTCTTTCCCATCCGACCGACGGGTGATCACGCCTTTGCCGAAAAAACATTTGCACAGGTGAAAATGCTTATGGGCATGAACGACTGGCCCTGTGAACTGAAGCAGTTCGAAGACACGCATAAGAATCCCCCCCCTCAAGAAGACACGCTCTTCGGTGAATGGAGTTCCACCGGGCCTGCAGGTTTGTATTATAAAACGGAAAAGGGTGTGACCATCGGGTATGCCAGCACCCAGCTTACCAGGCCCGGAACACTCGTGGCCACTCTGGTGCATGAGCTCTGTCACTACATGCTGGGCACGGCACGCAGCCATCCCCCTGGCGGCTGGGACAACCACGAACTCCACACCGACACAGCGGTGGGCTTCATGGGCTTTGGAATCTTCGCCTGCAATGCGGTGTTTGAGTTCAAGCAATGGACCGATGGCAACAGAGCCGCCTGGGCTTGGTCACGTCAGGGCTATCTAAGTGAAAGCGAACATGCCTACTCCCTGGCGGTGTTTTGCACGCTCACCCACATCGAGACCCGAACGGTGGTGGAACATCTCAAAAAGAACGCCCGTCACTACTTTGAACTGGCGATGCAAGATCTGGCAAACCGCCCGGAGGATGTCGCACGCCTGATCAACACCCGCCGTCTGCCAGAATCGCTGCCACCGATCCTCAGCATTGAGTCCAAAGCAGATGCCCCCGTGGATCCCCCACCAGCACCATCCGTCACACTCACCCGCAGCGACATCGAGGCACTCGGACCTTTGAAACCATGGTATGCGCCGCTGTGGGACTTCTACTGCGGCCTGGCATCTGTTCAGCCTGGTGAGAACTGGAGCGAGCAGGAGTTTGCCACGCTGGCCGCCGTACAACCTCCCCTGAGGGAGGCGCTACTGGCCATCCGCTTCAGCATGCGCTTTGAAGAACAGGGACTGCAAGGTGCCATTATCCTTGAGGATGCCACGGATACGAGCCCGACACTGCAAATGCTGGAAATGACCATTCGCGCCTTCCAATTTCTTGGCGACGAACCGCGTGCGCAGTTTTTACAAATACTGCACCCTGCAGTAAGCCTTCACTTCGAAGAACTGGAGCGCGCCGAGAGTGAGGGGACTCTGGATGACTTTTTTTCGCCCCTCGATCAAGACGAAAACTGGAGTGGTCGTGATCTGCTGTGGGTTCATACGCTGCGAAAAATGACCCGATACGATCCACAATTATTCACGTACCCGTCAGCTTAAGGGCCTCGGATCAAAAATCTTCCCGGGGTTCAGCAGGCCCTGGGGATCAAGGGCTTGTTTGATGCTGCGCATGAGTTCGAAGCTGCCTTCGCCGAGCTGGCGTTTGAGGAAGGCTTTTTTGGCAAGGCCGACGCCGTGCTCGCCAGTGACGGTGCCGCCAAGGCGGATGGTTTCATCGACGATCTCTTCGAGCGCGATTTCGATGCGGTGCATCTCTTCGAGATCACGCTCGTTGGTAAGGAAGGTGGGATGCAGGTTGCCATCGCCAAGATGGCCGAAGGTGCCGATTTGAAGCTGGTGCTTCTTGGCGACGCTGTCGATGAAGGCGACCATGGCGGCGAGTTCGCTGCGCGGCACGGTGACGTCTTCGAGGATCGTGGTTGGGCGCACGCGGGCGAGCGCGGAGAAGGCATTGCGGCGGGCGGCGGCGAGCTTGGCGCCTTCGGCTTCATCGGCGGCGGCGCGGACATCGCGTGCGCCATTGGCGGTGGCGAGCGCCATCATCTGCGCGGCTTCTTCCTCGACGACGACGGGATGGCCGTCGGTTTCCATGAGCACGAGGGCCTCCACATCGGTGGGCAGGCCGATCTTGGCGTAGTCTTCGACACACTGCACCGTGACGCGGTCGAGGAACTCGAGCGTGCAGGGGATAATCTTGGCGGCGATGATGGCGGAGATGGTTTTGGCGGCGGCGTCCATCGAATCGTAGAGCGCGAGCATCGTTTTGCGGGCTTTGGGACGCGGCAACACTTTGAGGATGACCTCGGTGATGATGCCGAGCGTGCCTTCGCTGCCGATGAAGAGGTCCTTCATCGAGTAACCGGCAACGTCTTTGACGCACTTGTTGCCGAGGAAGGTCAGAGTGCCGTCTGGCAGCACGACTTCGATCCCCATGACATAATCGCGCGTGACGCCGTATTTGAGACCTCGCAGACCGCCGGAGTTTTCGGCCACGTTGCCGCCGATAGTGGAGATTTTCATCGAGCCGGGGTCCGGGGGATAAAACAGACCAACCTTCGCTGCGGCATCGTCGATCTCCTTGGTGATGACACCGCTTTGCGCACGCAGCGTGAGGTTCTTCTCATCCACTTCGATGAGCTTGTCCATCTTCACGAGGCAGATCACGAGGCAGCCAGACAGTGGCACGCTGCCGCCACTCAGGCCGGTGCCGGAGCCACGGGTGACTACGGGGACGTTGTTTCTCCGCGCGAGCTTGACGCATTCGGACACTTCTTCGGCAGTCAGCGGGAAAACGACGGCGCCAGGACGCTGCTTGAGGGCGGCGGTGCCATCGAAACTGTAGGGCACAATGTCTTCGGCGGAGGTGAGCACTCTGTCAGGAGGTAAGATTTCCTTCAGAGACTGGATAAAGCTGGCTTCAATTTGGTTCACGGAGGGCATTCTGGCGAGATCGTGGTAGAGCGTCAACGCAGGCTGTGGTTGATTCTCATCACATGAAATTCAATCACCTCATTCGTTTCACACCTATTTATCAAAGCCGCGTCTGGGGTGGCCGCCGCATGGAGACTCTGCTGGGTGCCACTCTGCCGGATGCCACGACGCCGTTTGGCGAAGCGTGGACGGTGTGTGACCGGCCCGAGGCCCCGAGTGTGACGGCGGATGGTGTGTCTCTGCATGAGCTGTGGACGAACCACCGCGAAGAGGTGTTTGGCAAAGCGCTGCTGAATTCCACCAGCCCCACCTTCCCGCTGCTGATGAAGATTCTGGATGCCTGCGATGATCTCTCGATCCAGGTGCATCCGCCCGCGAGCATGGCGGCGGAATTGAAAGGCGAGCCGAAGACGGAGATGTGGTACATCGCGCATGCAGATGCAGGCGCGAAGATCTATGCGGGGCTGAAGCAGGGGGCGACGCGAGCGGATTTTGAAACCGCGCTGCAAAAAGGCACGGTGGCCGATGTGGTGCATGTGATCGAAGCACACACGGGCGACTGCCTGTTCATTCCGAGCGGTCGCGTGCATGCCATCGGCGCGGGCCTGCTGATCTATGAGATCCAGCAGAACAGCGACACGACGTATCGCGTTTTTGACTGGAACCGTGTGGGGCTGGATGGCAAGCCGCGTGCGCTGCATGTGGAGGAGTCCATGCAGAGCATCGACTTCACTGATTTCGAGCCGGAGGTGCAGCAGATCGCAGCGGACGGCACGCTGGTGACCTGTGAATATTTTGATGTCAAAGTATGCAGCGGCCCCAAGCAGGCCGGCGCGGCGGGTGAATGTGTGACGCTGGCCGTGGTGAGTGGTGAGATCAGCGTTGGCGGCACTGTGCTGAAGGCCGGCGACTTTGCGCTGGTGCCGGCCGCAATGGAGGCTGCTGCGCGGGAAGTGAAGCCTGCGGATGCGAAGAGCCAGTGGCTGGAGATTCGGGTGCCTGAGTGAAGCAGCTCAGGCTACGGCTTCGAAACAGCAGGCGCTTCGGCTTTCTTGATCTCAGGAGCGGGCGGCTCAGCAGGCTTAGTTTCGACGGCAGGTACTGCCGCTTTCTTTGTCTCCGTAGCTGGCGTCTCGTCCTTTTTGTTCTCGGGGTCTTTCGGGGTGCTGGGGACGGCGATGAACTTGGCTTTCTCTGGGGCCATCTTGGGCAGTTCACCTTGAGGAACCGTCGGCAGCTTTTTCTCGGGCGCGGGTTTGGGAGTGACTGCGGCTGCTTTGGCTTTGGGCTCGGGCTGCGGCGCTTCTTTGCCGCAAGCGACGAGCAGCAGGGCGAGGATGCAGAGGCGAGGGTTCATGATGCGCGAATGGACACCGAACGCGCGTGCGCATCAAGCCCCTCAACTGCGCTGATAGCGCTGACGATGGGGTCGGACTTCGCGCAGCTTTCGCGATCAAGACGTATGATGCTGGTGCGGCGCTGAAACATGTCTGCCGTAATGCCGGGGAAGGATTTGCCGGAGCCGCCGGTGGGCAGTGTATGGCTGGGGCCCGCGAGGAAATCGCCTACGGCGACGGGCGAATGATTGCCAAGGAAGATGGCACCGGCGGTGCGAATGAGCGGCAGGATGGTGTCTTCGCGCGTGGTGATGAGCGTGAGATGCTCGGGCGCGAAATCGTTCGCGAGGCGTGCGCCGTCCTCCAAACTGTGGACGAGCATGAGGAAGACGCCTTTTTCAAGCACCGGCGCGAGCTGGTCCTGACGGCTGAGCGACTTGGACTGCTCCTCCACCTGCGCCACTACCGCAGCGAGCAGCGTTTCGTCATCGGTGAGGAATCCCGCCATGCTGTCCTTGCCATGCTCGGCCTGCGCGAGGATGTCCGCAGCAATGAAGGCGGGATTGCCGGACTTGTCGGCGAGAATGAGGACCTCGCTGGGGCCGGGCAGGAGGTCGATGGAGACGACGCCGAAGGACTGACGCTTGGCCTCGACGACATAACTGTTGCCGGGGCCGAAGATTTTAACGACGGGTCGGATCGTAGCGGTGCCAAAAGCGAGCGCGGCGATGGCCTGCGAGCCACCGATTTTGTACACCTCGGTGGCTCCAGCGAGCTTCAGTGCGGCGAGCAAGCCTGGATTGACCGTGCCGTCGCGCCCACAGGGAGTGCAGACGACGATCTCCGGCACACCTGCGGCAGCGGCGATGGCGACGGTCATGAGGGAGGTGGAGACGAGGGGCGCGGTGCCTCCCGGCACGTAGCAGCCCACGCGCTCGAAGGGGTGGAAGACTTCGCCGACCGTGGCCCCCTGCTCATTGGTGAATTCCCAGCCCTGGCGCATGCTGCGCTGGGCAAAGCCCGTCACATTGCGGTGGGAGGATTCCAGGGCGCGTTTGAAAGTGGCATCGGCTGCCTCCCATGCGGCATCCATCTCGGCCTGCGGAATGCGCATCTGCGCGGCGGTGAGCTTCGCCCCGTCGAATTTCTCGGTGAGTTCGAGCACGGCGGCGTCGCCACGTTCGCGCACAGCCTTGATGACGCCTGACACGACTTCACGCACGGCATCGCTGGCCTCCGCACGGCGGTTGAGAGCGGCGGCGGCGGTGGCGTAGTCGGAATCGGTGTGGCGGATGATCTTCATCGGGTGGGGTTACGTGGCAAGCAGGGCGGTGGCGTCAAGAGAGAGTCGAATTCAACAATTCACCAGTTATCAGTCAGCATCGTCTCCTGCTTCAAAATCGTGGTGGGCTTTGTCGGCGAAGCCAACATCCGAGCCAACATCCGAACCATTGCCAGGGTCATTGCCTTTACTCGCCCGCGAGCTCCGCTGCCGTTTTTCATAGAGATACGATGCCAAGGCGATGCTCACCATGGTGATGAGTATGCCCAGAAGAAGCATCATCGGAGTGACTCCGAAAGTTACGGCACTACTTCGCCGGACCCGGTGTACACCCACTTCTCGACGCGGCCGTTTTTGATGCGAGCCTGGGCTTCGGTTTCGAATTTGCCAAACATGGTCTGGGTTTCGTACTTCACATTCACGGTCCAGTATTCGGTGCCGTCGATTTTTTCCTGCGTGGGATCGCTCCACGACTTGATGTTGTCAGGCTTGATCTCGGTGACTTCGCCGGACTTCATGCTGGCAAGGAGCAGCGGGTAGGAGCCGTCGGCATCTTTAGCCGGCTTGTCATTGCTGCTGCTGCCACCACCGGAGGAGGAAGCGGGGGCGTTTTTGGCGCGCTCGGCAGAGGCCAGACGGTATTCGTGAGCTTTGCGGGCGTTCTCGGTCTGAACGACTTTGACCTGCTCATAGGCGGCGATGAAAACTTCCTTAAAGTCGGTCTCGTCCATGGCGACAAGGCCGCGCATGGGTGAACCTGCGGAGGCTCCCACCACGAGATTAGGCCCTTCCTGGCCCATGACGAAAATTTTGGCTCCCGACTTGAAGGTGGTGGCTGCGGTGGCCTTGCCCATCTGCATCTTGAGTTCGAGGTCTTTCTTCATGGTGACCTGCTTGGGCGTGTTGAAAAAGCCCTTCGGCACCACCGCCCAATTCTGGGTGACTTCGTCCACCGGTGGAAACACGGGTGCGACGAAAGCATTGGGATCCACCGGCGGCGGCTCGGGGGCCTTGGGCATCTCGGGTTTAGGCTCCTCGGCCTTCATCTCCGGCTTCGGAGCGGGCGCCTCCATGACGATCTTCGGCTCTTTTTTAACCGGAGGCGGCGCTGGGGCGACGACGATCTCCTTCGGCTCCTCCTTCTTGGGAACGTGCTTGGTGAACTTCATGGCATCGGCAAGGGGCGGATACACATACTGGTAGGATACGTAACCGACGGCGATGGCCAGGGCGATGACAAGGAGAGGTTTCATGGCAGGAGAGATTCTAGGAGAGAGACCGGAAATAATCAACCGCCCTCATTCACCATTCTGGAAACGGGCCAGCCGGGCATTTCTTGGGCTTGATCTCCCCTGCCCCACGCGGCTTGTGTGTACCCATGCCTGAAGACGTGATTCGCGTGCGGGGTGCACGGCAGCACAACCTCCAAAACATCGACGTGGACATCCCACGGCACCAGCTCGTGGTCCTGACCGGCGTCAGCGGCAGCGGGAAGTCGTCGCTGGCGTTTGACACGCTCTTTGCGGAGGGCCAGCGCCGCTACGTGCAGAGCCTGTCCGCCTACGCCCGGCAGTTTCTGGGCCAGATGCAGAAGCCGGACGTGGATTTCATCGAGGGCCTCTCCCCGGCGGTGGCCATTGAGCAGGTGCATTCGAACCCCAATCCGCGCAGCACCATCGCCACGGTCACGGAGATCTACGACTACCTGCGCGTGCTCTACGCCGTGGCGGGCCAGCCCTACGATCCGCAAACCGGTGAAAAACTCCACCGCAGCACGCCGCCCGAGATCGCCGACAAGGTGCTGGCACTGGGAGAGGGCACCCGCGTCATGGTGCTCTCCCCCCAGCCACCGGCCAGCAGCGCAGACACGCGCACCTTGTTTGAAAAGCTGAAGCGCCAGGGCTTTGTGCGCGTGCGGCTGAACGGCACCGTGGTGGAGCTGGAGGACAAACTCAATCTGGAGGAGGATGAAACGCAGCAGGTACAGATCGTCATTGATCGCCTCGTCGTCCGTCCGGACTCGCGCCAGCGGCTTATGGAGGCCATCGAAAGCTCCCTGCACTGGAATGAGCGCGAGGTTCAGTTCCTCGTGAATCTCGACGGCAGCGACGAAATCCTCAGCTACACCACCGCCTTTGCCAATCCGCGCACCGGCTATGCCATCGAGCGCCTCACGCCCCAGCACTTCTCGTTCAACACTCATCTGGGTGCCTGCCCGGTCTGCGAAGGTACGGGCACCACGCCCACGCCCGATCCCACGCTGCTGGTGCCGGATGAATCCAAATCACTGAACGATGGCGCAATCAAAGCCTGGTGGGCGCGGCACCCCAAGGTGAAACAGATTTTCAATCAGAGCATCGAGGCCCTGGCCAAACACTTCGGTGCGGCAATGGACGTGCCTTTTCAAGATCTGCCGAAGGCCTTCAAACACGCCCTGTTTCACGGCACCGGCACAGCCCCCATCAGCACCGGTTGGAAAAAGACGGAGAACAAACGCAGCATGGCCAAGCCCTTTGAAGGCCTGCTGCCCGAAATCGCCCGCATGTATCAAAACGCCGAGAGCGATGTGCTCCGCGCCGCACTCACTCGTCTGATGAATCCGCAAGCGTGTGCGGCGTGTGGGGGAAGAAGGCTCAAACCGGAGTCACTGGCTGTGAGGCTGAGATCCAGGTTAGATTCCACGGGCGCTGTGGACCTGAACATCCACGACTTCACCGCCCTGCAAACACGAGATGCCTTGCAGTGGATGCGTGAGCTGGAAGTCACCGAGCAGCAGAAGGCGTATGTCGGCGAGCTGCAGCGCGAGATCGCAAAACGCATTGAGTTTCTGGAACAAGTCGGGCTGGGCTATCTGGCCTTGAACCGCGAAAGCGGCACCCTCTCCGGTGGCGAGATGCAGCGCATCCGCCTCGCGTCACAAATCGGTGCCGGACTCGCAGGCGTACTCTATGTGCTGGACGAGCCAAGCATCGGTCTGCATCCCAGCGACAACGAACGCCTCATCCAGACGCTGCTGCGCCTGCGCGATCTCGGCAACACCGTGCTCGTCGTCGAGCATGACGAGGCCACAATGCGTGCGGCGGATCACATCATCGAGCTCGGCCCCGGAGCCGGCCAACTCGGTGGCAAGATCACCGCCCAGGGCACGCCCGCGGAGATCGCGGCGAATCCGAATTCCATCACCGGCGGCTACTTGAGCGGCAGAGTTCGCATCGAAGCGAAGGCTCTGCCGCAAACGCTGCTCACAGAGTCCCTAGGAACTCGATCCAAGCACTCGCTCACCATTCACGGCGCCACGGAGCACAATCTGCGCAAGGTCACCGCCGCCTTCCCCCTTGGCAGTTTCACCTGCGTCACCGGCCCCTCGGGCAGCGGCAAATCGACGCTGGTGGATGATATCCTCATGCGCGCCCTGCGCCGCCACTTTTACGATGCCAAGGACATCCCCGGCGCACATGAAAAAATCACCGGCCTGGAGCATCTCGACAAAGTTGTCGTCATTGACCAGTCGCCCATCGGCCGCAGCCCACGCTCCAATCCCGCCACCTATACCGGAGCCTTCGGCCCCATCCGCGAACTCTTCGCACAGCTACCTCTCGCCCGCATGCGCGGCTACGATGCCGGCCGCTTCAGCTTCAACACCCCCGGCGGCCGCTGTGAGAAATGCGAAGGCGATGGCGTCATCAAGATCGACATGCACTTCCTCGCCGATGTCTATGTCACCTGCGAATCCTGCAAAGGCCGCCGCTATGGTGCGGAGACGCTGGAGGTCACCTTCAAGGGCAAGAACATCGCCGACGTGCTCGAGATGACCGTCAGCGAAGCGGTGCGCTTTTTTGACCGCAGCACCACCATAGGCCCGAAGCTGCGTACGCTGGAGGAAACCGGCCTCGGTTACATCAAGCTGGGCCAGAGCGGTGCATCCCTCTCCGGCGGCGAAGCACAGCGCATCAAGCTCAGCGCCGAACTCGCCAAACGCAGCACCGGCCGCACCCTCTACGTCCTCGACGAGCCCACCACCGGCCTGCACAGCGCCGATATCCAAACCCTCCTCGGCGTCCTTCTCCGCCTGCGCGATGCAGGGAATACCCTCATCGTCATCGAGCACCACATCGACGTCATCCGCTGCGCCGACTGGATCATCGACCTCGGCCCCGGCGGTGGGACAGAGGGCGGCTATGTGCTGGCGTCGGGAACACCGCAGCAGGTGGCGGCGAATCAAAAAAGCGTGACCGGAAGGTTCTTGAAAGCTTAAGCCGAGGCGACGGGGTCTCCCGACCCCGTTTCTGGCAGGGGGACAATAGAGCCTTCACTCGCGCTCGACAGGTTTGATTTCGATAGAATAATGAATCAGTCCGCGCAGCTCCCGTGAACAACCTTGATTGATATGCCTCTTGCACCTCCAATCATTGCCGCCATGCCTATGCAATATTATGCACAGGGCCCCTTGGCCTCGTCATATATCACCCTGATTCTCTGGATTATTGGAGCAATAAGCATCTCCTTCTTCGCAATCCGCATCATGCGGCGACACAGGCAACCACAGAAATCTTTTCGATTGGAGGTCGCCTTGTCATTCATCCCCTTCTTTTGCGCCACGGTCTATCTCGTTCTCAGCATCCTGCGGATCCAGGAGGTAAACAGCCGCGTGGAAATCGGCCAAGCCTTGTTGAAAAACCAAATTCACGATGCCCTTCGGCCTCTCGGCACGGCAGTGGCCGCATCCAGCTTGATGCTGATTCTCACCCTGCTGGTGAGAGCAGTCATCAAACGCAAAACGCGGCAGAAAGAGATCGATAGCCTAGTCAATGCGTGATCGGACACCACCTCACTTCAGCGCCCTGACCAACGGCTTGCCCATGCACATCGGCGGCTCCTGAATCCCCAGCCCCGCCGAAAGCATTGGCGCCAGATCCGTGATGGAAAACTCATCGGCATAGCGGCCCGCTTTGAAGGGCGCACCGTAGAAGATGATAGGAATATGCGTGTCATACGAGAAGGGCGAACCATGAGTCGTGCCGGTGGCAGCCTTGCCTGTACCAGCGATCATCCAAGGCTTGAGAATGAGCACGACGTCGCCGCTGCGCTCGCCATTGAAGCCATTGGCGATGCGTTGACCGATCACACCGGGCGCGCGACCTTCCAGCAGTTGGTCGCGACCATAAACAGCGTGAAACATGCCGGTGGAAAACGCCCATTCGCGAATGAAGGCGGTGAGGGTCTCGGGCAGCAGGTTCTTCTCCTGCAAAACAGCGTGATCGTAGTAGAGGTTTCCGTCCACCAGGCGTGGCTTCAAACTGCCTTTGGTAGAAAGAAAGCACCGTCCGGCACCAAAACGCTCCGCGACTTTGGCCTGCAATTCCACGAGCTTATCGACGACGCTTGGGCGGCCGCCATCCAACCCCTGCTCCTTGGCATTTTCAGGCGTCGGTGCCACGCCATGGTCGGCGGTCAGCACCATCACCACGTTGGCCAGACCCACCTTCTTGTCGAGATAGGCAAAAAGCTCCTTCAACTGCCGGTCCAGCCGCAGGGTGATGTCCTGCACTTCCTGCGAATAGGGGCCGAACTTGTGGCCGCAGTAGTCGATGGATGAAAACGAAACACAGAGCAAATCCGGCTTGGTCCCCTGCCCCAATCCCTCACCTTCGATCGCCGCTTTGGCAAACTCAGCCAGAAGCTGATTGCCGAACGGGGTGGAGAGGATCGGCTCATAACCTTCCGCCTCTTCCTTGATCACCTTGTGTGGAAAGGTGCTGGTCGCTTCACCGGCCAGATGGGATTCGCCCGCAGCCGCATCCGGCATTGGATACTGCTTCTCATCCAGCAGCCGGTCCCAGGTCTGCCCCACAAAGGCGTCCGGCCGTTTGCTGTCGTTGAAGGCCTTCACCCATGCCGGCAGCTCCTTCTGATAGTAGCTGCTGGTGATGAAGTTTCCGGAGGCAGACTCAAACCAGTAAGCACCGGTGGGCTTTTTCCCGGCTGGCAGAATGGCGCCGCGATCCTTCACGGACATGCTGACCACCTTGGAACCCCAGTGCAGCCGCATTTGGTCCGCCACGGTGGCGCCGATGAAATTGCGCGGCGACATCTTGCCCGCCTTGGCGTCGGGAGCAGTACCCACGCCTGTCACACTGGGATCCTCCACGCAATACATCATTTCGCCGCTGCGCTTGTCAAACCAGTCATTGGAGATGACCCCATGCATCATCGGGGAGCTGCCGCTGAAAAAGCTGGCATGTCCCGGGGCCGTGATGGTGGGGTAATAATTGTATTGGGCGAAGGTCATGAAGGCCCCCTTGTCCGTGAGCTCACGAAAACCACCCTCGACGAACTGGTGGTGAAAGCGGTCCAGGTAGTCGTAGCGCAACTGATCCACGAGGATGGCCACGACGAGCTTCGGAGCCTTGGGCGGCGCGGCCTGTGCAGCAGCGGAGCCTGCGGCGATGGCGAGGAGGGAGATCAGGGTGCGATACTTCATAAAAGGAATGGGAGCGCAGTAAACAACCGGAGCGCAGCGAAAGTTTCAAGCGCTTCAGATCATCATTGGCCTTGGCCGCAGTCCTGACTTGAACTGACAGGCAACCGCAGGCATCGGGACTGCGTAGAATCACCACGAAATGACCTCCCCTGAAACAACCCAGCTCGCGGCGCATGTGAAGGGCATTTCTAAAAGCTTTGGCGACGGCGGCTCGCGGCTGCAGGTCTTGAAGGAGATCAATCTGGAAGTGCGGCGTGGGGACATCACGATGCTGGTAGGGCCTTCAGGCTGTGGCAAAACGACGCTGATCAGCATCATTGCCGGGACGCTGGTAGCGGATGCGGGCGAGCTGAATGTGTTTGGCCATGATTTGCGCAAGATGTCCACAGCGGCGATCACGCGGTTTCGCTCAAAACACATCGGCTTCATTTTCCAGTCCTTCAATCTCATCCCGACACTGACCTGCGCAGAAAACGTGAGCGTCCCCCTGCTGATCCAGGGTGTGGGCGCATCCAAGGCGGAAAAGCGGGCAAAGGAAGTTCTGGCGCAGGTGGGTCTGGGAGACCGCTTCAAGCACCGGCCCTCACAGCTCTCCGGCGGGCAGCAGCAACGCGTGGCCATCGCCCGCGCCCTTGTCCATGAGCCCCAGCTCATCATCTGCGATGAACCCACAGCGGCGCTGGATGCCAAGAACGGCCACGTGGTGATGGAACTCTTCGAAAACGTGGCGCGAGGCAAAGACCGCGCAGTGCTGATCGTCACGCATGATAACCGCATCTTTCACCACGCCAACCGCATCGCCAACATGGACGATGGCCGCGTGGTGGAGATCCATGACGTGGATGCGGACAATCCACCGCCCGAGCATTTGCAGCACGTGGAGAGGCTATAACCCCGCAGCCCGTTTAAGGAGCCGGGGTTTCGCTTATCGGCTCCGCAGCCTGATCCCCGTTTGGATTGAGGGGGGCAGGTCCAGCCTCTTCTTGGGGAGCCTCCGCTTCCGGCTGCGGCTGCATATCCGGCAATGAATCAAGATACAACGCCTCCACCTTTTCACGCGCCCACGGCGTGCGGCGGAGGAAGACGAGGCTGGACTTGATGCTGGGCTGCCAGTTGAAGCAGTTGATCGGAATCATGCGGCCGAGCATCTCCCAGCCGTAGTGTTCGACGAGCTGCGTGACCATCACCTGAAGCGTGATGCCATGAAGGGGATTCTTGGGGCCTGCGGCGTGCATGATGAGTTCGTGGTTGGGGTTTATTCTTCCGGCACTTCGCCCGATTTCGCGGCTTTGACAATCTTCGCCTGCACTTTCGCGTCCAAGAGTTTCACTTTGACATAGCTGCCATCAAAATAGGCACGTGCACCGTGATAATAGCCGGTGTTCGCACCGGTAATTTCAAGCTTTTTGTCGCGGAGGATGAAACTGAGATTGGTCTCATCGGTCTTGTCTTTGTCCAGTCCCTTGTCACTGAACCAGCCGATGTTCGGATTCCAAACGGCAATGCCTGCCAGCCCACCCACATGCGAGGTGGGGCCACGGACGCACTGAATGACGAAATGCAGATGTCCTTCACGTTCGACGACCTCGATGCTGCCACCGTAGCTGTCAGTCCAGTAGCCGGTCAGCGTTTCGTCTTTCCATTCGTGGAGCAAACCTTTGAGCCACTCAGTACGCATGCCTTCAAGGCCAGCGGCCGCCTCCAAATACTCAGACGAATCGAGTGACAGGTCTCCCTGCGCATCCGCTCCGGTGTACAAGGGGGAGCGTGCGAGATAGTCGCGGTACTCCACCCAGGCGCGTTGCTCTTCCTTGAGCTTGCTAAATTCGGCTTCCGGCAGCGCCTTCTTCGCTGCGGCCCAGGCTTCGTTCAAGGCGTGATCCGACTTGTCGAAGGCAGCTTTCGCCGCCTTGGCGTTCTGCGCGTGTCCGGTGCTGAAGCCGGCTGCCAGCAACAACAGGGTGAAGAAATAAATCGCGTTTCGCATGTGGCATCAGATTAGCTCCAGGCACAGGCATGTCCATGGCTTGCCGCCTGTTATTTCGACCTCTTGACTACCACCATCCCGCAGCTTTTGCGTGCGCGTTCATGCCTTGCCAAGGAAATTTTCACCTCTAGTCTCCGCCCCTTTTCAATTTTCATGAATCTCTACGATCAATTCATTCAATGGGTCGGCAGCTTGAATACCCAGCAGGTGGCGGACTGGCTGCGTCATCTGGAATGGAATCGCGTCGTGCCGGAAATCACGGGCAAGTTCTTTGGCTTCCTGCTCGGATTCGGCGCGAGCTGGTTCCTGCTCTTCCGCCGTCACTTAAAATCACTCGACCGCCTGCGCCGTGGGGATTCGGATGACGTGCTGTTTCAGGCGCACTTCCTCACGCCGGTGCCGGGTTCTGACAAGTACGTGCTCCTCTTCCGCAATCTGATGCCGAGCACCACGGTGAATGATCTCTACGACAATCCCGCCGCACGGAAGATCGTGCGCGAACTGGCCGACATCACAACTCTGCGAAAGCCGGTGCTGCGCACCGAAGGCACGCTGGGCTTTGAGGTCCTCAATGATGCGTTTAACCACATCTCCGGTCATCTGGCCATCACACCGTTTCCGCGTGAGGCCTGGATGTTTGCCATGACCTGCGAAGACCGCCAGGTGGTGCGGCGCAAATGCGTGCGCTGCTTCCTCGTGCGCCCCGCCGAACTCGAACGCTTTGCAAACTGGCGCTGGTGCCGTGACAACGTGGTGTGCGAGCAGCCCTGGCACTGGTACCGCATCGTCGCGCTGCATCAACTCGCCACCGTGTGGCAGGATGAGGAGAAGGCCGCGCAAAACCCCTCTCCCAAAACGCAAGGCATGCCGCTGGTGGACAAGCACGCCACACACCGCCGCATCCGCCCGATGTCCGTCGGCATCTTCGCCAACGAAAAACCCGTGGGCGCAACGACGGAGATTAGCTGGCCTGCTCAGGAATGGGAGCTCAAGAAGCTGGGGCTTGATCTGAACGCTACGAACCCTTGAGCAACCAGAGCACAAGGAGTAGCGCGAGCAGGCCAAGCCCCATGCCCCAATACAAGCGGGGGCGGTCAGGCACAGCTTGGGGTGCGGACAGCCCCTCAATCGTCACCGTCTGCGGCAGCAGATCGGCGATCTGACTTAACTCCGGCAACTGCTGCCCGGGCAGCGACTGAGCCTTCACCATCTGTTTCCAATCGACCGCCATGACGAGATCCACGCCGGGGTTTTGCTCCTTCACCTGGCAGGAGCATGAACCAATGAGGAACTGTGCCGCACGATCCACGGTTTCGACCTTGATGCCTTTGCCCACGAGCGCATAGAGCACACGGCCCTGCCCAAAAATCGGAAACGCGATCGGCTCATTGAGGCTGTGCAGGTCCGGCTCGCTCGCCAGTAGCATCGCAATGAAGGCGCCTTCAGCAGCATCACTGCGCTTCAGGCGGAGCGTGGAAAAGGCGAGACGCAGGCCGTCACCCGGAATGGAGACGAGGCCGTTCTTGACGTCCTGCTGGTCGAGCTTCGGCAACTCCATCACGCTGCTGAGGTATTCGAGGCGTTCGTCGAGAAATTTGGCCGCAGCCGCGTCCTTCGTCTTGTCGCCACTCTCCAGCAGCACCCACACCGCGCTTTCTCCGTTGGAGAGCCGTTCCGCGATCTGCTGACGTGCCGGTGAATCGACCAACTGCCTGACATTCGCCTCCGAGTAAACCGCCGACCAAATCACCTCATCGTTCCGCATCATGAGCGGCTGCCGCAGTTCGATTCGCTGCGCAGCGCCGACTGTGATTTTGAAGTTGCCCTCCAGCTTGACGCCATGCGGCACGCTGACCCGATACGGATCTGCGGTCCAATGTTCCAAGGCATAACGGAACACTGGCACGGAGCACGCGAACGCAGTAGTAGCGCACAAAAGGAGGATGAGGACAAGACGACGCAGCATAGGCACCGCACAATACGCAGCAGTTTGGATGAATTAGCCATCCAGTGTGCGTTTTAGTCCGACCATGCGTCCGCTTCTGCTCCTCCTGCTTGCTCTTTCCACCGCCCGTGCCGACTGGCCGACCTACCTGCACGATGCCTCCCGCGTCGGCGCGACCACGGAGGAGATCCAGCTGCCGCTGCAACCAGCGTGGACTTTTGAATCAGCCTCCGCGCCGCAGATGGCCTGGGCGGGAGAGGATGGCAGGGTGTTTGAAAATCACGTGACGCTGAACCGCATCCGCTTTGACGAAGTGTTTCATGTCGCCATCAGCGCGGGCCGGGTGTTTTTCGGTTCGTCCGTCGATGGACGCGTGATCTGCCGCGATCTCGCCACCGGCCAGGAGCTGTGGTCGTTCTTCACCAACGGCCCGGTGCGGCTGGCTCCTGCCATCGCAGCGGGAAAAGTCTATGTGGGCTCGGATGACGGCTACGCCTACTGCCTCGATGCCCAGACGGGGAAGCTGGTGTGGAAGCTGCGCGCCGGACCGCATGACGAGCGCATCCTCGCCCGTGGCCGCATGATCTCACGCTGGCCGGTCCGCACGGGTTTGCTGGTCGATGGCGACACCGCCTATTTCGGTGCAGGCGTGTTTCCGCATGAGAAGATCTTCCTCTACGCCGTCGAGGCGGCCACCGGGAAGATCATCTGGAAGAATGATGCGATCAGCGAGAAGGACGCGGGCCGCAATGACCTCTCTCCCCAGGGCTACCTGCTGGCGACGAAGGACATTCTTTTTGTGCCGTCCGGCAGATCGCTCGCGGTGTCGATTGATCGCAAAACGGGCGAACTCATCGCCAAACCCGAGCCCGGCTGGCGTGGCGATGCAGGCGGGCCCATCGGCGGCACGCAGGCCTTTCTGGCCGATGATCAAATCTACGCCGTGGGCGAGCATCACATCCTGGCGCTGGATCAAGAGAAGCAGAAATCCGGCTACGGCTGGTTTGCGGGCACGCAGATGACCCTCGCTGGGGACATGGGCTACATGGCCAACGGCACCAAAATCATCGCCGTGGATCGCCTGAAGCATGCGGAAGGCACACGCATCCGACACGGGCATGAAGTGGCCATCTCCAAGCTCAGCGCTGATTTGAAAAAACATCCCGCGCTGGCCGCAGCCAAGAAGTTCCAGGCGGCCGAAACCGCTGCGCGGAAGGTGAAGGACGATCCGGCAGCCTTTGCAACAGCGCAGACTGATCTGGCCGCTGTCGCGGCGAAGTACGAGCCGCTGCGCATTGCCTACAAGGCGAAGCAGGACGAGATCGCACAGCACAAAGCCGATCTGGCAGCCTCCACCGATGCTGGTATGAAATGGTCGCTCGACACAGCGCATCAGTCCGCGCTGATCATCGCGGGCAAAACCGTGATCGCAGGCGGCAAGGGCGAGGTGATCGCGATTGACGCGGAAACCGGCAAGCAGGAATGGAAAGCGCCGGTGGATGGCGAAGCGCGTGGTCTGGCCGTGGCGGATGGTCATCTCGTGGTCAGCACGACCACGGGGCGCGTGTACGTCTTTGGTGCCAAAGCGGCGGAGGTGATCGCCGAGAAGAAGCCGAATGATTTCCCCTCTGACAAAGTGCATGCGGATGCGGCGCAGGCGATCTTGAAACAAACCGGCGTCACCAAGGGCTTCTGCATCGTCCTGGGCAACAATCAGGGAAAGCTCGCCTATGAACTCGCCAAACGCAGCGATCTGATCGTCTTCGGCGTCGATGCCGATGAGAAAAAAGTCGCCACCGCACGCCGGGAACTGCTCGCCACGGGCCTGTACGGTACTCGAATTACGGTGGATCACCTCGATCTCGCGGTGATGCCGTATTCAAGCTACTGCGCGAATTTGATCGTGAGCGACAGCGCTGAACCGCTGGGCATCGCGACCGATGTGGCGCAGCATTTGAAGCCCATTGGCGGCAAGTTCTGCTTCAAGGCGACACCGCAGACAGCCGCATGGCTTGCCGCGACGAAACTGACCGATGAGAAAGCCACGATTATAAACAGCGACGGCTGGAGCGTGCTCACGCGTTCCTCTCTGCCGGGCGCGAGTTCGTGGTCGCACCAGTATGGCAATGCGGCGAACACTTCGAGCACTGACGACCGCCGCATCAAAGGCGGCCTGAGCGTGCTGTGGTATGGCGATCCCGGCCCGGGCAAGGTGGTCAACCGCCACGACGGAGCGGTGGGGCCGCTGTCGGTGAACGGACGCCTGTTTGTGCAAGGCGAAGACAGCGTGATGGCCTATGACGCCTACAACGGCCAGCTGCTGTGGGAGACGCTGAACCCCGGTGCGATGCGCATCGGTGTGTACAACGCCCGCGAACCCGGCAACATGGCCGCGAGCGATGACTACCTCTTCATGCTCATGGAGGATGAGTGCATCCAGTTTGACGCGGCCACGGGCAAGATCGTGCGCACGCTGAAAATCCCCGGCGCAGGCACCAAGAAAGACCTGCAGTGGGGCTATATCGCCTATCAGGACGGGCTGCTTTATGGGACCGAAACGGAGCGCGTCGAGAAAGCGGCCGAAGTGGCACGCCGTGGCAAGAGCGGCTCGATCTCGACGGACCGCATCTTTGCCTTTGATGTGAAAACCGGCACGCTGAAATGGACACATCAGGGCAAGCACATCTCCCACGTCAGCATCGCCATCGGTGACGGCCGACTGTTCTTCATTGATGCCTCCCTCACACCCGAGCAGCGCGCCCTCATGCTGGCTCAGGACAAGACCGACCTCGCCAAGCTCACCGGCAAGGAGCGTGAACTGGCGGAGGACCGTGTGAAAAACAACGACCTGCGCATGGCGGTGGCGCTGGACGCCGTCACCGGCAAGCAGCAATGGGCCAAACCCGTCGATGTGACGGATTGCAGTGAGATCGGCATCGGCGGCGGTGCCTTGACCCTCATGTATCAAAACGGCCACCTCGTGCTCGGCGGAGCCAACGCCAACGGCCACTACTGGGAGCAGTTCTTGAGCGGTGAGTTCAAACGCAGGCGCCTTGTCGTGCTGGATGCGAACAAAGGCGACAAACTCTGGGCCAAGGACGCGAACTACAGGCACCGCCCAGTGGTGATCGACAACGAAATCATCGCCGAACCGTGGAGCTACGACCTTTACACAGGAGCGCAGAAAACGCGCAAACATCCGATCACCGGCGAGGAGTCCGCGTGGATGTTTGCCCGCCCCGGCCACCACTGCGGCGCAATTTCGGCGACGCCGAACATGATGTTCTTCCGCTCGAAGTTCACCGCGTTCTATGATCGCGACAGCGACAGCGG
>DLGZ01000059.1:207590-230221 GCA_002482965.1 Verrucomicrobiaceae bacterium UBA7681
GTCATGATCCCGGAGGCGAGCGCGGGCTGCGTGTGCCTTTTCTCCATCGCCAGCACCGTTGTGTTTGAGCCGCGTGAAGACCGCATGAACTGGGGCGTGTACAGCGCCGACGGCCCTTCCCTGCCCGTGCAACACATGGCTTTGAACCTGGGAGCCCCGGGAGACCGCCGCGATGCGCACGGCAAGCTCTGGCTCGGCTATCCACGCCCCGCCAGCCGTGCGGGCATTGATCTGCCGCTCGATTTCAAACCGCAATACACCAGCAAAAGCGGTGGCTCGTATGCCTACAACTCCGAAAGCCATCTCATCGCCGGCCACGACACGCCCTGGATTTTCACCAGCGGCCTGCGCGACCTGACGAAGCTGGACATCCCGCTTCTCGCCAAAGGCCAGCCACCGGCGACCTACACCGTGAAGCTCATGTTTGCCGCGATGGAAGGCGAAAAACCCGGGCAGCGCGTCTTCGACGTCAAGCTCGGTGACAAGATCGTGCTGAAAGCCTTTGACCCCGCGACACGCCAGGGGGCCGTCGTTGAGACGTTTGAGAATATTCCGATGACCGACAATCTCGTGGTGGAGCTCATTCCCACATCCCCCACAAGCGCGCCGATCCTCAACGGCATCGAAATCCTTCGTACCAACGCCAAGGAGATCACTGGAGGCATGGCGGAGCGGTGAAGGTTGCAGTTTGACTACGGCCAGCAAGAGAGTTCATCTTGCTGCGGACTCATTTCGACCTGCTATGAAATACTTTGCCCTGCTCCTGCTCTCATCTTCCCTTTGCGCTGCTGACACCCGCGACGCGGTATTTCAAAAGAGCATCGAGGAGATGTTTCCGCAGCTCGTGGAAATTCGGCGGGACATTCACATGCACCCTGAACTTTCGAATGAGGAAGTGCGCACGGCAAAGCTGGTGGCGGATCGCTTGAAGGAACTCGGCTTCACAGACATCCGCACCGGCGTTGCCAAACATGGCGTGGTGGCGCTGCTGAAAGGCGCGCAGGACGGTCCCTGCGTGGCTGTGCGCGCGGACATGGATGCGCTGCCGATCAAGGAGCTGCGCAGCGTGCCCTACCGCTCGCAGAATCCGGGGGTCATGCATGCCTGCGGGCATGATGTGCATGTCACCTGCGCTCTCGGCGTCGCGGAGTTACTGGCCAAACATCGCGATCTCCTCAAAGGCAGCGTGAAGTTTCTCTTTCAGCCGGCCGAAGAAGCCATGCCCGCCACTTTCAAAGGCACCTGGGGGGCGAAGCTCATGGTCGCTGAAGGCGCCATGGAAAACCCAAAACCCGCAGCCGTCTTCGGTCTGCACACCACCGCCACGGTTCAGCCAGCAGGCAGCACGGATGATTCGGTGCATTACCTCAAGTCCGGCCAGATCGGGTACACACCCGGCATCGACAATGCGAACAGCGACCGCTTCCACGTCACCATCCATGGCAAGATGGCGCACGGTTCCACACCGCACAAAGGCGTGGATGCCATCGCCGTGTCCGCAGAGGCCATCATGGCGCTGCAGATGATCAAGAGCCGCCAGACCAACACCCGCCAGCCCCTCGTCATCAGCATCGGCACCATCAGCGGCGGCGACCGCGAGAACATCATCGCAGAGAAAGTCGAGTTCGGCGGCACCGTTCGCACTTATGATGCAGCATTCCGTGACGGCATCATCGAGCAGATGGATCGCATCCTCAAAGGCATCACTTCAGCCCACGGCGCAACCTACGAGTTGGAATACCGCAAAACCTATCCCAGCATCGTGAACGACCGCCACCTCATCGACGCCACGCTGCCCGCCTTCCGCCGCATCGTGGGCGAGAAGAATGTCATCGAACTCATTCCCGGCATGGGTGGTGAAGACTTCAGCTACTTCGCACAGGTCGTGCCCGGCTTCTACTTCCGCCTTGGCGTTGCCAATGAGGAGAAAGGCATGACCTACGGCGGCCACACACCCATGTATGACTGCGACGAAGAAAGCATCAAAACCGGCGTGGCCGTGATGGCCGCCGCCGTGTGCGATTTTCTCGATGCAAACAAATGACCCGTGCGGCGTTTCAGCACGATCATGAAGGCCCGCCACCTCCACCGCCTCTTTGTCTTTGTCATCTCACTCTGCGGCAGCGCCCTCAGCGCCGCTGATTACCAGTCTCCCTACAAGGTCGAGTTCACCTTCAAGCAGGACGATTTGATCGGCGATCTCCTTCAAGGACCACGCGCCGACTGGAAGGAGGAAGCAAGCGTTCCCTACGCCGACTGGTATGACGCAGCCTATCAGAAGCGCTGGAAACACTGGGGGCCCGCAGCAAAGCATTTCAACCCACCCACCGGCATCGCCGCCCGCAGCCCGGAGTGGATGCGACAGCGCATCATCGCCACAGGCATGCGCTACATCGGCTACACCTATCAGCATCATCACATCCCGGACTGGGAACCGCCCGCCGACTGGCCGAAGGATGTGAAACAAACCACACCCGTGACGAAGGGGCTCGACTGCAGCAACTTCACCGCCTTCGTGTACAACCTCGCGCTCGGCATAAAGCCAACCGGCGACGTACATGTTCAATCCGCCCTGACTGAATCGCCCGGCCCCGGTGCGGGACACACCACAGCCGTGAAACGAATCGAGCTTCCCGCCAAATACGAGGACTTTGAAAACACCCTGCTCACCGGCGACCTGCTGTTTGTGAAAAACAACAGCGGTGAAGTCTCGCACGTCGTGCTGTGGGTCGGCAACATCGGCCACAGTCCCGACGGCGTGCCGCTGATCCTCGACAGCACCGGCACAGGTACGAAGGACAGCAACGGCGTGCCAATCCCCGACGGCATCTACCTGCGCCCCTTCAAACGCGGCTACTGGTATGCCAGCAAGGCCAGCCATGCGCTGCGCATCATTCCCGAGGAGAAGTGAAGCTGGAGCGCGTGTGAACTCGCCTTGGCTGCAAATGCCCATATCTCCTCAGATTTCACCCTTCACGCTCACCCCTTGAGTAATAGCCCCATTTAATGGATATTCCTTATGCCTATGTCTTAGCGGCATTGAAAGGAATGCATGGTAGGGTTTTACCCCATAGATTCGTAATCACGACACACCGATGGAGGGCGGGAACGTGCGGGAAGAACCCCGGATGCTCTATGCGCAAAGAACCAAACAAAACGTAACCATGATCAAACTCACTTCAGGAAAAAATAAATCGCTGAATATGGCCTCCGGTGGAGGCCTTTTCGCCGTAGCTCTGCTGGCACTCGGCAGTCTTGGCCAAGAGGTAAAAGCAGGCGAACTCTGGGATGGGGGCAGTCTCTTGCCGCCGAACGGCAATTGGTCAGATGTCACCAACTGGGCCCCTGACGGTCTTCCAGTTTTTGGCCTGGGCATTCAGTTTGGTGGAAGCACGCAGCTAACCGCAACGAACGACCTTCTCGCTATTGTCATTGGTGGCACAGGCATCACCTTCAATGGGGGGGCGGGCGCTTTCACTCTCGATGGGAATGCGATTACTCTCACGGGGGGTATCACCAACAATTCCACCAACGTGCAGACAATTAGCTTTGGTACAACGGGCATCACCCTGGGTGCCGGACAGACGTGGAATGCTGCGACTGGGGGCCTTCTTGTGACCTCTGCAGTCGATCTGGCAGGTCAGGCACTGGTGGTCGATGGCACTAACAATACGAACATCTCGGGCGCGATCACGGACACCGTACTCGGCGGTTCACTTGCCAAAAATGGCACAGGAACGCTCACGACATCGAACCTCACCAACACCTATGCAGGCACCACGACAGTCAACACGGGAACTCTCAACGTGCTGGGCACCCACCTCGGTGGCGGAGATTACACGATTGCCGCAGGAGCTACGCTTGCAGGCACCGGAGTCATCACGGAGGCTCTGAATGCTTCCATCAACAACAACGGCGCGATTGTGGTTGGTGATGCCAATCTGCTTCCCCCCGCATCCGTCGCATCCACGCTCACGCTGATTACCTCCGGTGCAGGCGCGATCAACATGACCCTCGGCAGTACTTTGACGGTCGATCTCTTCACTGGGGCTGGTCTTGGTAACAACACCCTCGTTCTGGGTTCTTCTGACTCGCTCATCCTCGGCGGCAATTTGAATTCTGTCTTAGGCGGCACCTTGGTCATTGGCAACCCAACGGGCCTGACAGGTTTCACTGGCGGCGACAGCTGGCAGGTGGTGACTCTCCTTCCAGGTGCCACCATTACAGGGAATCTGGGTCTCACCGGCAATCTCAATACCACTGCTCTGAATCTCACAGCGACACAGGTAGGCAACTTCAGCCAGACTTCCGGTGTCTTTACGGTCATCGACACCATCACCGGTCTCCAAATGGGCAACGCCATGGGGCAGGCCGTACTCGCAAGCACTCAGAGTGTCCTCACTGATGTGAATGGCCGCCTGTTCTTCCTCCGCGCGGGCCAGGGCGACCTGTCCGATGACAGCGAGTACAATGAAGGCGTTATCACTGGCCAAGGCGACGGTTATGGCAAGAACCCGGCGAAGAATCCAATTGCACAGCGCCGTACTCCCACCAACCAATGGGAGGTTTTTACTTCGGTGAACTACAACAATGCCAAGCTTGGTGCTTTCGGCAATCAGGCGGGAGTCCAGTCTGACAGTTGGAGCCCAGGAGTCGGCGCTGAAATTCATGTCACCCCGAATGTGGCCATCGGTTTCGCCCTCAACTGGCTGGATTCCAAACAGACCTTCGCGAACGGCGTCGGCAACATGGACATGAATGGTTACGCACTGAGCGCCTACACTTCCTATGTGAAGAAGGCATTCTGGGCTGATCTGCTTTACAACTTCGGCAGCTATGACATCGAAACGAACCGCAACACGATCGGGTTCGGCAATGCTCGCGGTGACACAGACGCCTACACCCACTCCGTGCAGTTCAACACCGGCTGGAACTTCCGCTTCCAGAACAACAGCCTGGTAACCGGCCCGTTCATTGGCCTCGATTACACCCACGTCTCAATCGACGGCTTTGGCGAGTCCAGCGGTGGCCTTGCTGCCCTGGCCTACAACAAAAATACCACGGAGTCCCTCATCTCCCGCATTGGCTGGTCCGTGAGCAAGTATTTCAAAACAGACTTTGCAGTCATCACTGCACAGGCCCGTTTGAGCTACGAGCGCCAGAACTTGAACAACAACAACGGCACTACCGTTGGCCTCATCAACCAACCCTTCGTGGTGAGCGCTGGCGGTCAGAGCTACGGCCAGGATTACATGGTCGCAGGAGCTGGCCTGAACTTCCAGTTCACCCCGAACCTCGGTATGCTGCTCAACTACCAGGGTCAGTTCTTCCGTCAGTCCGTGGAGGCTCATTACGTCGGCCTGCGCCTGAGCTATAAGTTCTAAGCATCGACGTTCGTCGTTAAATCCAGGGAGGCATTGCTGAAAGGCAATGCCTCTTTTTTTGTGGATGGCAGGTGGTCTTTGCGCCCGCACCTCACATGGAATACGCTCCTTGCCGCTTCGAAAAACACGATTCACACAACCCGACCACCCAATTCCGATGGATCATATTCCGACAGCTGATTCAGCCTATGCTTCTGAAGAAATCACCGCCAACTGGAGCGATCAAGTAATCGAAGCGGTTGATTTCTCCCGTTGCAAGTTCTCCAACTGCACCTTCGAGAAAACCACTTTCGATAAGTGTACTTTCCAGAGTTGTGAATTCGAATCATCCGATCTCTCTTTGGCCAATGTCACTGGATCGTCTTTCAGTTCCGTCATTTTCCGAAACTGTAAGCTGCGAGGCATCAACTGGTACCAAACCGGATTTTCATTCAATGCGACCTTTCTAGACTCGCTCCTGGACTACTCCAGCTTCTTTGGAATGAAGATTAACAAGACCAGGTTCTCAGGCACCCGTATGAAGGAAGTCGTTTTCACTGATGCGTCAGTTCGTGAAGCCAAGTTTGAAGGGTGTAACCTTGCTGGCGCTGTCTTCCACCACACAGACCTGGAACGGGCGATTTTCACCGGGGCCCAGAACTACGTGATCGATGTGACCCAAAACAAGGTCAAAGGCGCCGTTTTCGAACTTCCAGAGGCGATGAGTCTGCTCTCCTGCCTGGGAATCGAGATCAGATAAATGATGGGCCTAAAGCCCACTGCCAGGCATTCACCCACGTTTCGCCCGCAGTACTTCTTCAATCTCACCAAGCGGCAGGCAGTTGATCACATCCTTTCGCGTCAGCCAGCCTTTGCGCGCGGCCTTGATGCCATAGATCACCGCTTGCAGACCCTGCGTGCTGTGGGCGTCAGGATTGATGCTGCACTTCACACCTTTCTCTTTCGCCAGCTTCCACCAGCGCCAGTCCATGTCGAGACGCCAGGCGCTGGCGTTGAGCTCAATGATCGTGCCAGTTTCCGCTGCCGCATCGATCACCGCAGCCACGTTGACATTATAAGCAGGGCGCTGCAGCAGCAGCCGTCCAGTGAGATGCCCGAGCATGGTAACGTTCGGATTTTCGATGGCGCTGATGATGCGCTTCGTCATCTCGGCCTCGGGCAGATTGAACACGTTGTGCACGGAGGCCACCACGTAGTCTAGCTGACCCATGATCTCATCACTGAAGTCAAGGCTGCCGTCCTTGAGGATGTCCACCTCGCTGCCGGCAAAGATGCGGAAGCCCTCTTCGGCCATCTCCTCATTCAGCGCCTTGATCTCCTCAATCTGCGCCAACAGCCTTTTTTCATCCAGCCCGTTTGCCTGGAAGGACGACTTGCTATGATCAGCGATGCCGAGGTACTGCAGACCCAGATCATGCGCCGCCTCCGCCATCTCGCGCAGCGTCGCACCACCGTCGCTGGCGGTGGTGTGGTTGTGGAAGACACCACGCAGGTTCTCAAGCTGAATGAGGCGCGGCAGACCGCCATGCTCGGCAGCGTGGATCTCGCCCGTGTTCTCACGCAGTTCGGGATCAATGAAGTCGAGATCCAGCGCGCGATAGAGCTCCGCTTCATCATGAATCGGTGGAATGACCGGCGCATCCGCATGATCCGGCACCTGGGTGAAGGCATACTCATTGAGCGACCAGCCACGTGAGAGCGCCCGCTGGCGGATGGCCACATTGTGCTCCTTGCTCCCGGTGAAGTAGGCCAGCGCAAAGGGGAACTCCTTGCTCGAAACCGCGCGCAGATCGCACTGCACACCGTGGGTCACATGCACGCTGGCCTTCGTCGGCCCCTTGGCGATGACATCAACCACCAGCGGCAGTTGCACAAAGTCCTCGATCACCAGCTCCGGCTTCCGTGTGGCCACGAGGAAATCGAGATCATGCACCGTCTCCTTGCCACGGCGGAAACTGCCGCAGACCTCGGCATGCGACACGTTCGGGTGCTGACGCAGCGCCTCCAGAATCTCCAGCACCAGCGGCTGTACCAGATCCAGACGGAACTCTGCCGCATGCTTCTCACGGAATGCGATGCTTTCGAGAATTTTCTCCACCGTCTTGCCACCAAAGCCGGAGAGCTTCGCGGCCTCTCCGCTCTCACACGCACGCTTCAGATCTGCCAGCGACGACACGCCCAGCTCCGCATGCAGTGCGGCTACTTTCTTCGGCCCGAGCCCCTGCACCTCAAACAGCTCAAACAGCGTATCCGGAAATTCGGCCCTGAGCTTCTCGTAGAACTCCAGCTTCCCGGTCGTTGCCATTTCATGCAGCTTGTCACGCAGCGCTTCCCCGAGGCCCTTGATGCCCGCGAGCTGATTTTCGGCCGCCAGTTTCATGATGTCGCCGCTGTAGCTTTCCACGATCTCCGCGCCGGTGCGGTAGGCGCGTACTTTAAAGGTGTTTTCCCCTTTCAGTTCGAGCAGCAGGGCGATGCGTTCAAAGAGGGTGGCGGCGTCTTCACGGGTCATGCACGCATCATGGCGTGAGTTGCCGTGAGGTGAAGCGCGAAATCAGGCGTTACGCCTCTTTGCTGCCGTTCATCCGTTTTTCCAAACTCTTCAGACGCCGCAAAGCGTCCGGCATCTTCGACACGGCGATCCACTGGCGCTTCGCCTGCTTGTCCGATGCCGAAGGGTAACCCAGCACGGTCTCACCCGCCGCAACGTCGCGCATCACGCCGGATTTCGCGCCGATGGTGGCCTGGGCACCCAGCTTGAGATGCCCCCCGATGCCCGACTGCGAGGCGATGACCACATAGTCAGATAGATGCGAGCTCCCAGCAAAGCCCACCTGACCCATAATGAGGCAATGGCGCCCCATGACCACGTTGTGCGCCACATGGACGAGATTGTCGATCTTGGTTCCCTGCCCGATCACCGTGGAACCCAGCGCGCCACGATCAATCGAGGTGTTGGAACCGATCTCCACATCGTCATGGATGACGACATTTCCCACCTGGAGCATTTTACGGTGGCGGCCCTGGTCAAAAACATAGCCGTAGCCGTCAGAGCCGATGGTCGTGCCCGCATGGATGCTGACGCGGTTGCCGATCTGCGTCCTCGCATACAGCACCACGTTGGGATGCAGGCAGACATCGTCTCCCAAATGACTGTCCCGGCCGATGTGGTTCCCCCCCATGAGCACTGAGTTTTTTCCCAAAGTGACACCTGCACCCACGACACAGTGCGGGCCGACGCTGGCTGTGGCGTCAATCTGCGCCGTGGGATCGACCACCGCGCTTGAATGGATGCCCAAGGCATGCTTTTCAGGAGGAAAGAACAGCGGCAGAACTTTAGCGATGGCGATACGCGCATCCTTCACACGGATCAGGACTTTTGTCGCAGACTCGAAACCTCTTGGCACTAAAATGGCACTGGCCTGACCGGCCTCAGCCGCTGCGAGGTAGCTGGGTTTCTCCGCAAAGGTGAGATCACCAGCCGATGCGACATCAGCTGGAGCGATTCCTGTGAGGATCACCGAGCCGTCCCCCACCACTTCTCCACCGATCAGTTCTGCAAGATTAGATACGGTGAACATGGGGAAATCGGTGGGCAGTAGAGGGTTACCGTGTTGATACAGGCAGCGGCACCATCCGCTGCAGTTCTGTGTCCCAGACCTTCAGACGCAGGCAGCGTATGATGTCACGAGGGCTCAGAGTGGTGACCTTTGGCTTCTGCAGTTCAGGCATGGCCTTGAGCACCTCTGGCAGACGGTAGAAAGGAATGCGTGCGTTCAGATGGTGGATGTGATGGTAGCCAATGTTGGCGGAAAACCAGGCCATGAGCTTGCTGGTCTTCATATAGCTGGAAGAATCCAGAGCAGCACGCTCATAGGTCCAGCCCGCCTTGTCATAAAAGGACACGTCCGGGAAGTTGTGCTGCGCATAGAAAAGGTAGGATCCGATCGCATACGTGATGAAATGCGGGATCACCTGCGCCAGCAGCCAGATCTGCCAGCCAAAGAAGTAAATGAGAGCAGCAGCGATGCCACCATGCACCAGCAGTGCCAGCAGGCAGTCCAGATGCTGCCGAGGCTTCATGACAAACGGGCGCAGGCACATGCCGTGCAGAAAGACAAAGAGGTAGCCGAACAAAATGGTCAGCGGATGACGCATGAAGAGGTAGATGAACCGGGCGGATTTGGACGCCTTCAGGTAATGCTCCTTCGTCATGATCGGGAAGGAACCGATGTGCGACCCCTTGATCTTGGAGTTGTGATTGTGATGGTGATTGTGCGAGCTCCGCCAGATGCTGCTGGGGCTCAGGGCAAGAATGCCAAAACCGCGCATAAGCCACTCCGCGACCTTGGACTTGGGCAGGATGGCATTGTGCTGCTGGTCATGATAGATGACGAACAGACGCAGCAGCAGCAGCCCGGAAAGAATGCTGAGAGCGATCTTCACCGAGAGATACGGTATCCACAGCGTCCCGGCGATGACCGCCAGCCAAAGTGAGGTGGTGGAAAGGATGCACCACCAGCTTTTCAAGGTGTTGTCCACAGCAAAGGGCTTGGTGGCCAGGATGAGCTCAGTGCCCGTCCTGTTTCTGCCGCCAAGAGTGATGGAATCGGCTAAAGCCAGGCCACTAGTCATGTGAAGACCACACAACCCCGCTACGGCTCAAAAGCAAGCCTTCTTTCCTTCGTTTCTGAGCAGATTACGGGCCAAAATAAGGTGCCCTAAACCCAACCACATAGGCGATAAGCCCACCAGCCAAGGATTTCATGCATCCATGCCTCGAAATGGCCTAAGTTGGTGGCATTCGGTACGTCGAACCATTTTACGCGGTGCTCACGCAGCGCCACGCTGAGGTAATTGCACGGAACGGGAACGACGGAAGTGCCTGCGGTTTCAAAGACCGCTTTGGCCCGGGTCATGTGGTAGGCAGACGTCACCAGCGCCACCCGCTTCCAGCCATGCTTGACCGCCAGAGCGGAGACCTTGACGGCCTCGTCATGGGTGTCCGTGCAGTTGCCCAGGCTGTGCACCGGCACAGGTGAGAGCTGCCATTCCTCCACCCAGAGCTTGGTGGCATCCGCCTCGGACTCGATGCCGGAGGTCGTCTTGATAGTGCCACCGCCAACGACCAGCAGTTTACCCCTGCCCTTTTTCGCCAGCATCAAGCCGGTGAACAACCGGTCTGCGCCCCCCTTGAAATGAATGCCTGCCGGCTCGCTGCGGGAGGGCTCCATGCCGCCGCCAAGGACGATGACCGCGTCGAATTCGGGCAATGCCGCCAGATCCACGGGCGGCCACTGTGCTTCCAAGGAAGCCAGCAACCTATGCGGCAGGCCTGTGGCAGAGGTGAGTGTCAGCAGCACCCATGCAGTGCCCGGCAGGATCAAAGCCCGCCATTGGCGGTGGCGGATTTTGATGGCGCATAATACCGAAAGTATGAGCCAGACGATTCCGGTTGGTTCTATAAAATCTGCCAAAGATCTGAGGTAGGAAATCATACGCGGCGTTGGAGACGGGAACTGAGGGCGGCAAAGAGGAAGGTGCTGGCAATGAGCAGCGTGCTGAGTGCGTTGATCATGGGCAGGCTGCGGCTGGTTTTCATCATGCTGGCGACGCGCAAGGGCAGCGTGGTGGTACCGGGCCCGGAGACAAAGAAGGTGATGACATAATCGTCAATCGAAAGCGTGAAGGCCAGCAGCCCGCCAGCCAGCACACCGGGCAACAGAAGCGGCAGCAGCACCTTTTTCACGGCCTTGGCCTGGGTGGCCCCCAGATCACGCGCGGCATCGAGCAGGGTAAAATCAAAATCCTGCAGACGGCCCAGCACAACCATCGTCACGAAACTCAGACAAAAGGTGACGTGCGCAATCCAGATGGTGAGCAGCCCGGTTTCAACCCCCGTGAGGACAAACAAGGCCAGCAGCGACATGCCCATGAGTATGTCCGGCATCACCAGCGGCAGCGTGATGAGCATGTGGTGCACGTTTTGCAGCCAGGAACGGAACCGATGCAACGCATACGCCGCCAGCGTCCCGAGCACCATGGCCGCCAGCGAGGCTGAGAGGGCGATCTTGAGAGTGATCCACAGCGATTCCCAGACCTCTCCCGCAGACCAAAGCTTTATATACCAGTTCCAAGTGAAGCCCTCCCACTCGCCGCCAAAACGCGAGGCGTTGAAGGAGTTCACCACGAGAACCACCAGTGGTGCGAACAAAAACAAGATCACGCCAAATGTGATGATCGCCGGCAGCCAGGAGCGCTTCATTCAGCCTCCTTTCGGCCAAACTGCTGCCAGAGCACGACGATGAGCATGGGCACCAGCACGGCCAGCATCAATCCACCGGCCAAGGCGCTGGCATGCGGCAGATTGCGGTCTGAAAACACCCGCTGGGCGATCTTGCTGCCGAGCATTTCATCCGAGGTGCCGCCCACCATCTGCGGGATGACATACTGCCCGAGGCAGCAGACAAACACCATGACCGATGCAGAGATGAGGCCGCGTCGCACACCGGGAATGAACACCTTGGAAAACGCCCGCCAAGGCCCTGCACCAAGATCACGCGCGGCATCCAGCAGGCCAAAATCAAACTTCTCGGCCGCAGCGTAGAGCGGCAGGATGGCGAACGGCAGTTGCGTGTAAACGAGCACCAGCAGCACCGTTCCCACATGGTTCAGCAGCACGGCATTCTCTGGAATGAGATGCAGCACGATGAGCAGCTTGGTCAGCGGCCCTTCGGGATGCAGCAGGGATTTCCACGCAAAGATACGAATCAGGAAATTCGACAGAAACGGAATGACGATGAGCAGCAGCAGCACCTGCCGCATGCGCTGCCCGACACGTGCCATTTGAAAGACCACCGGCAGCGCCAGAGCCAGACAGATCAGCGTGGTCGCTCCGCTGAGCCAGAGAGTGCGCCAGAGGATGGGCAGGTAGGCCGGATCCTGCACTTCACGCAGCGTGGCCAGCGTCCAACCCGGACCGACTCCGCCCTGCAAATCTGCCGGACGAAAGGCGGTGATGATGACCAGGATGGCCGGGATCACAAAAAACACAGCCAGCCATGTGAGTGAGGGCAGTGTGAGCAGCCACTGCCTGGCTGGCCGGGATTCGTTGCTCATGCCGCCCCCTCCAGCCGCACGACACGGCCTTCATCCGGGTGAAAACTCATCCACACTTCCGCACCACGCGCGGGATCAATATCCCCACCGCTGAAGCGGCTGCGCTGCATCTGGGCCAGGATGCTGTGCTCCCCCGCGCGAATGCGGTAGCGCGTGTGTGATCCAAAGTAGGCCATGTCCTCCACGACGCCACGGAAGGCGTTCACCCGCTCCCCGCTGGGCGGGCGTGTGAGCGTGAGACTGATTTTTTCCGGCCTCACCATGAGCCGCAGCGTCTGGTTCGCCGAGACCGCGCCATTGCTCAGCACCAGCGGACTGCCCAGCCCGTCCACCAGCACGCGTACGTAGCCTTCGTGCTGCAGCTCGACCGCAACCCCCGTGAAGAAATTCGCATCACCAATGAAGGAAGCCACAAAGCTGGTGCGCGGTGCTTCATACAAATGCTCGGGCGAGTCCACCTGCTCCACCTTGCCCGCGTTCATCACGGCAATGCGATCACTCAGGCTCATGGCCTCGCCCTGATCATGGGTGACGTAAATGAATGTGGTACCGACCTGTTCATGGATGGCATTCAACTCCATGAGCATGTGCTGGCGCAGCTTGAGATCCAGCGCAGCCAGCGGCTCATCGAGCAGCAGCACCTGAGGGCGGTTCACCAAAGCTCGTGCAATGGCCACACGCTGCCGCTGCCCGCCACTCAGCTGCGTCGGGCGCTTGCGCGCATGCTCGCTGAGTCGCACAAGCTCCAGCATGCGGTCCACACCGCTGCGGATTTCCTCACGCGGGCGGCGGCTCATGCGCAGGCCAAAGGCAATGTTATCCCAGACGCTAAGATGCGGAAAGAGCGCGTAGTTTTGAAACACCGTGTTCACTGGACGCAGTTCCGGCGGCAGCGCAGTGATGTCCTGCCCACCCACAAGAATCCGCCCGCTGTCCGGTCGTTCAAAGCCGGCAATCATGCGCAGCAGAGTCGTTTTCCCGCAGCCGCTGGGACCGAGAAGCGAAAACGCCTCCCCCTGCGCCACGGTCAATGACACATCATCTACGGCACGCTGAGCGCCGAAGGTTTTGGAAACGTGGTCAATGACGAGAAAATCGTCCATGCAGAGGATGGGCCTGTACATTAGCGTGCAAATAATGGATGTGGCAAGAAGCTTGCGGGATTCGCTGGAACGGGCCAGCTTTACCGAATGTCCTCCCGTTTTGAAATTTTGCGTCCTTTGGAAGAGGACACCGCCAGCAAGCTATTGCTCGTCCGCGACAACAAACGCGGAGACGAACTGCGGCTGCGGCGCTTCAAAACCACCAAACCGGAGGAAGTCGAGGGCCTGCAGGAATTGTTCCGCCAGCTTGCCACCCTGGAAAATCCCCATCTGGACCGGCTGATCGATTTTGGCACCGACAAGGACGGCTTCTACACCATTGTGGCAGGCACGCTGCCGGGAGAAACGTTGAGCGAAGTGCTGGAACGCGGACCGCTCACGCAGAAGGAGTTTGAAGCCGTGGCATCGCAGCTCCTTGAGGCGGTTTCAGCTCTGCATGAGGACGCCATCGTCCATGGCAGCCTGCGGCCTGATTTTATACGCATCTCCGGCAAAACCGCCGCTGACTGGCAGGTGACGCTGCATGGCTTTGGCCAGGGCTTCGCCGGCAGGAATGACAGCAAGGAGGAGCAGATCCGCGCCTACCGCTGCACCGCCCCGGAGCAATGGCAGGACGGCACCACCCGCCGCCGCACCGACGTTTATGCACTGGGCTGCATCCTCTATGAATCGCTCACCGCAAGACCTCCCTTTGATGGTCGTGCACTGAAGGAAGTGCGGATCAAGCACCTCGGCCATGACCTGGCTCCCCTGCAGAAAATCGCCTCGCATGTCCCGGGCTGGATGTGCGCCTGGGTGATGCACTTGATGGCGGCGGACCCTGAACAACGTCCGCGCAAGGCGGCGGCGGCCAAGGAGTTGTTCGAGCGCCGTGAAGCCCCCAACCTGCCGGAACTGCCGCCACGCCAGGAGCCCTCGCCTGAAACCGCCCACGCCACGCCGACAGTCACATTTCTCCAGCCGCCCCTCTCGGCTCCCGTGCGTCTGCCCAACCCGCAACATGGTGCACGGAATGCCACCTCCAGTACAATCCCCATTTCTCCCGGACCTCATTTGGCCGCCAGCAGGCCCAAGCGCCCCACGGCAGCCCTGATGCCCGCACAGCGCAAAATCTCCGCGACTCTGCCGCGCAAACCCACGGCTCTCAAACCAGCGGCTTCACTGGCCAAAAACATCAAACCGATAGCGATCGCCGCAGCCGCGATCATTCTCATGCTGATCATGTTCTCACTGCCACGTTGCGGCCAGAAGTCTGCGCCAGCGAAAGCTGGCGCGGCGCAAAAGCCGCATTGAGCTGGCGCTGTTGACTCGCCAGACGAGCCAATGAATGAAGCAGGCATTGCTGCCTGCTTCACACCTCCCACCATTTCACTGGCACACTCGATCAAATGGACATCAGGAATTCAATGAGCTGCTGCACCTGCTGTTTGTTGAGCCTCATATAGCGGTCCTTGGATGCCTTGGCTTCCCCGTCGTGGGCTTTGATCGCTTCATCCACATTCGCAGCCCGGCCATCATGCAAATAAGGGGCGCTGGCACGCAGGCCCCACAGCGGCGCGGTGCGCATATCACGCACATCGGCGGTGCCCTGCGCGATACCATCGCCAAGCGAGCCCATGTCATGCAGGAGCAGGTCGGAGAAGAGCCACACCTGCTGCTGGCTCAGCGCGGCGATCTTATTCGGCCCGGTGATCATCAGTGGCACATGGCAGACAGCGCAGCCGGTGTTTTGAAACACGCTGCGTCCCACCGAGGCGCCATTGGTGGGAGGCAGGCGCGGTGGTGCGCCGAGGAAGCGCATGTAGTCCGCCACTCGGTCGATGTCTCCCCTGCCCGTCGTCGGATCCACGACGTCTTCGGGATCGGCCACGGTGTCATACTGCTCCAGGAGCTTGGAGTTGCCGTTCGGGGCATTTTCAACCGGGAACAGGCGGCTGGTGATGCCCATTTCATTCAGGTAGGCGTCTCCTGCAAAGCTAAGCAACGTGGCCTGCTGGGACTTCCAGCCAAAGCGCCCGATCAACATCTTGCCAGTGGCTGCGTCCGCCACCTTGGACACCTTCCCCAGCACGCCATCCACGGGCGTGCGCCGTACATTGCGCAGGATTTCATTGTCAGGGATGGCCTCGATCAGGCCCAGGCCGAAGAGCGGGGTGGAGTTGCGATGCGCCACCACATTCGCCTCTGGCGGCACCACCTCATGCAGCACAGAATTGATCTCCATCTCCTGCTGCAAGGATCCGCCCAGCGAAGCGAGCGGATTGAACACCCCGTTTTCCATGCGGCCAAAACGCGTGACGTTGATCGGACTGGCACCGCCTGTGGCCGATGCGTTGTGGCACGTCACGCAAGATGAGCGGTTGAAGATAGGCCCCAGGCCGCCTGCCTCGGTTTCCGTATCTTCGAAATCATCTTTGCCATCAAGGAATGTCGCCATCTGCGCCTTCGTGAGACCCGGCAGCGCATCGCCGAACTGCGGCTTCATGCCGTTGGGTGATGGCGAATGCGGATGGGGAGGATGATGCGGACGGTGGGACGGATGTTTGGGCGGCATTTGAGCCACGGCTTGCAGTCCAAAGGACCATGCCAGGGCAAGTGCGAGATATGAGGTGATGCGGGTCGCTTTCATGACAAGATGAGGTTGGCTGCTGTCACGCCTGTGCGTGATCTCGTTGACCGGAGAAATCCCTTCCGCGAAAAATTGTTACTCACATTTTATCATCCACCCTCCGCCCATGACTCTGAATCTCCTCCTCAAGTACCTGCTCAGCGCGGGCATCATCACGCTGGTAAGCGAGATGGTGAAACGCAGCGACAAACTCGGCGCGCTGCTGGCGGCCCTGCCGTTTGTCAGCGTCATCACTCTCTTCTGGGTGCATTATGAAAGCGCGCCGGAAGTGCGTGCGCAGAAGACGGCAGACCACATGTACTACATCTTCTGGTATGTGCTGCCCACGCTGCCTATGTTTCTGCTCTTTCCGGCGTTTCAGCGCTGGTGGGGCTTTTACGGCGCGCTGGGTGGCAGCGCCGTGCTGACGCTGCTGCTGTTTGCACTGCTGCGCGCCATCACCGCACGCTTTGGCTTGATGCTGTGAGCTTGACGGGAAGTGCGGGCGCGTGCTTCATCCGCGCATGACCAATCACAACCACTGTCGCTGGGGCATCCTGGGTGCCGCTTTCATTGCTCGTAAAAACTGGCAGGCCATTCGTGATGCCGGCAACGCCACGCTCATCGCCGTGGCCAGTCGTGATCTCGCTCGCGCCGCAGCTTTCATTGCGGAATGCCAGAGCAGCGCACCGCATGCGAGCGTGCCAGAGGCGATGGATGACTACACCGCTCTGCTGGCGCGCACGGACATCGACGCCGTGTACATCCCCCTGCCCACAGGACTGCGCAAGGAGTGGGTGATCCGCGCAGCGCAGGCCGGCAAGCATGTTCTGGTGGAGAAACCGGTGGGCGTGACAGCGGCAGATGTGGCGGAGATCATCGCCGCGTGTGAGCAGCACGGCGTGCAGTTCATGGACGGAGTGATGTTCATGCACGGGCGACGCCTGAAGCGCCTGCGCGAGGTGGTGGACCATGACGTTGGCCATGTGCGAAACATCGCCACACAGTTCAGCTTCATGAGCGATGATGAATTCCAGCGCAGCAACATCCGCGCGCATGGCAAACTCGAACCGCTGGGCTGCCTGGGAGATCTGGGCTGGTACTGCCTGCGCTTCACCCTCTGGGCCATGAACGAGGCCACACCCACTCAAGTGACGGGCCGCATCCACACAGAGACACAGCAGACAGCCGATTCACCACCCGTGCCCCTGGAATTCTCCGGCACACTGAGCTTTGCCAATGGCACCAGCGCCTCCTTCTACTGCTCCTTCACCACAACGAATGCGCAGTGGGCCATCGTAAGTGGTGACAAGGGGCTGCTGCAGGTCTCCGACTTTGTGCTGCCCTTTTCCGGCCCACAGACAAAGTTCAGTCTCACGCGCTCCGACTTCGCACTCGATCGCTGCCAGGCTCACATGCACGAAGGGCGGCAGATCGAAGCCCTCGATGAACCCAGCAGCAACGCGCCCGGCTCGCAGGAGTCAGGCCTGTTTCACACGTTTTCCCAACTGGTGATTGATGGGAAGCTGGATGCGCACTGGCCAAAGATCAGCCTGCTGACGCAGCGTGTGCTGGATGCATGCCTGGTTTCGGCCAGAGAGGGCTCGCGGGTGATCTCGTTGCAAGACTGATCAAAGATCCAGTACGCGATCCATGCGCTGTGAAACATCAGCGAGATAGTCCCAGTCACCGGCTTTGACTTCGGCGGCGGCCCAGCCGCTGAAGTTGATTTTGGCCAACTCGGCTCGCACGGCCGGCCAGTGGATGCTGCCTTCACCGAGCGGTTTGTCGAAGTCCTTGCGCATGCCCTCGTTCATCGCGCGGTCGAGATCATACTCCTTCACATCGAGTTTCACACTGCGCTTGCCGAGCACCTGAGCCCAATGCTCCGCCACGCCCCAGCGCATCATGTTGCCAATGTCGAAATGCAACTGCACCCACGGGGCTGCCGACGTTATCAATGAAACGCGCCATGTCATAGGCGCTGATGAGAAAGGTATTCCACACGTTTTCGATCAGCACCTTGATGAAAGCCTCCACCTGCTTCATGTCCTTGGCCGCCTACTGCGCCATGCCCCACTTGAGCGATTTGCGAATCTTGCCCGTGAACTGCCCGGCGCAAAGCGGCGCAGCCGGAGCAAGCGCGGAAGCACCGATCAATGTGGAGGTGTGCGAAGGAAACAGCGGCGGTTCATAGAAGAGATGCGCCGTTTGGTTGAGATGGAGCAGGCGTTTTCACCAGGAGATCAGCGACATGATGCCACCATAAAGCTCGCGAGCAGTCGAGACGTAAAATTCGAGGATCCTTACAAGACAGTGCTTCTCAGCGATCAACCCGCACCCGAGTGTCACTACTTCGCACGCTTCAAGCACGTCGGCTCCGACCAGTTCCAAAACTGCGGCTCCAGCAGCTTTTCATAGTTCACGGGAGTGGAATCGAGGTGGCTGTGAGCACCATCTTTGCCTGGCTTCACGGTGCCTAGTAGCTGACCGGATTGAATGGCGGCGGCGACAGCGTCGTGGTTGATGTTCCAGGTGTAAAGAATGCCGTCTTCGGCGGTGCGCATGAGGAAGAGCGAGCCAGCTCCGGTCTTTTTGGCATCGCGCTCCTGCGCGATGGCGAAGCAGAGCTTGATCTTGGAGTCGGCGGAGGCGCGACGAATTTGGAACTCGATGGGTTTGTCGTCTTTTTTGCCGGGCTCGGTCAGCACGAGGAGTCCCTGCGCAGCGTTGGTGACTGCGAAGTGCACAGCATCATCGTCATCCACCGGAGTCCAGGTGCCGTTCCAATCGGCAGCCTTGAGAACAGCGGCCTTGAGACCGAAGTCGTCATTAACGGTGGTTTCAGGGCAAGCGGTGAGGACGCAGGCGAGCAAGGCCACGACAAGGCCACGAAGCAGTGTTTTCATGGCCGTGGCGGCGGGGAGGGAGGATTGGCAAGCTGGTCGCGCAAGTTCGTGGCTCCAGGCGGGAGTGTGAGGGGGAGACCGCTGCCACGTGTGTCACCGCTTTCCGGCGGAGCGGTGACCTCCAAGGGCGGTGATGGCACGGGAATAGCCTTGGGCACGGCGGGCTCCACAGCGATGGCCTTGGGGACGGACACAGGCGGCGGCACGGGAGTGTGTGCGGGCACGGGCTTGTGCGGCGCAGCGGCGGCGTTGGCGGGCTCGCGTGGGGCAGTGGCTTCCACGGGGGCGGGCACATGCCTTTTCTGCCAGAGCGCGGAGCCGGAGAGGTGGGCGCACATGGCACCGATGACCATGGAGCCGCTGAGAAACACGGCGGCCTTCAGCCAGATGGGGACGTCCTCGCGCACCATAAGATGCGCGGGCAGCGTGGGGGGCGCGCTGGCCGCGGCAAGTGCCCAGTCGGGCGCTTCGGGAGGGGAGGGTTCGCCGCCGTTGCGAAAGAGCAGTTCAGCGAAGCCGATGGTGGGCTCTTCCCCCGGCTTGGCCGCGCCACCAGAGGTGAGCGCGCCCGGAGCTGAGCGGGATGAGTCGACGCCCAGCGGCGCTGACATTTCACGCTTCACCGGTGCTCTGGTCACGGGAACTGTTTGAGGACGAGGCTTCAAGCTGTGCTCCACCGCAGATTCCGTGCCGCCTGCACGCGCAGGCTCGTTCGGTTTGACGAGATCGTAGTGCTGAATGATGCGCGCATAGCGGGCAAGGAAGTCACTGCGCTGGGCGGGCTTGGACTCGGCCACCTTGGCGATCTCCTCATCGAGCAGGCGCGCCACGGTTTCGCGTTCCCGCGCGCCGCCTATGGGGTCGGCGTGAATCCCAAGAGGGGGCTCAAAGCCAAGAAGAAATTTCGACAATGCGGCAAGCCAGCCGCCATGCCATGCGGTGGGGGCGCCTCCATGTGCGGGTGGCAGCAGCACGGCCGGATCTGTGCCGCGCCCCGACATTGAGGCGAGCGTCGGATGCGCACGCACGATGATGTTGAAAGCGGGCCACTCATTGAGCTTCGAGACGAGCAGCTTGGTGCTGCGCGAGTCCTCACGGGCGAATCCGGTGAGCAGAAAGATGTCCTCCAGCCGCAGCTTTCTGGCGGGGAGCGTGGATTTATCCAACTGCGTGAGCGCGGTGTCCAGCCCGGCGAGCACGAGGTAGGCCTCCTGCACTTCCAGGCAATGGCGCTCCCGCATGAGCTCGGCGAGGCTGATGCCCTCGGCGATTTCTTCCGCGAGGCAGGTGATGTCCTCGGACTCATTGACGAGCGCGAGGGTGATGAGGCTGGGATTGTCGCGCTGCTTGGTGATCTTGAAGGCGGACTCATCGGCTTCCTTCACACTCACATGGGAGATGCGCGCAGGCGGCACCTGCTCGATGAGTACGGAGCGTCCCGTCTTGGTCAGCGTGCCGCGCATGCTGTAGGGATTGGCCATGTCGAGGCGTTGGCTCTGAATCCGCACCAGATTGACCAGACCACGTGCCACATCTTGGTAGCCGGCCAGCAGCGGGGCCAGCAGCGCACGCGGTTTCTGCGCGGTGGGAATCTCCCCGGAGAGTTGTGCCGGCGCAAGCTTTTGCAGACTGGCACGCAGCTCGCGCATCGCAGCGATGACACCGACGCCCGCGCTGGAAAGGCAGGCGTTGAGCAGCTCAGCAAAATCCGCAACCGCGAGGGCGTGGTCCGGCAGTGTCCCGCCCTGCTCCACGAGGAAGCTGCGGAGAAATTTAGCCTGCTTTTCAAAGCTGTTCTTCAGCGCGCGTTTTTTGCCGGCGGCGGTGTCGAGCACGCGAAAATCCGCCGCCAGCACCTGCACCGCCTGCGGTGCTGTCTGCACGATGCGCAGGCTGTCGAGCGGCGACTCGGAGAGGAACTCCCCGCGCTCACACAGCGCCACGGCTGTCTCGACTGCACGGGTGGCGATCATGATGGCGAGCCAGCCGGGAATGTCCTGCAGCCGGGCGAGGTAGGGCCGCAGAGCCTCGCCGTCCACGTTGCTGGTGATGTAGAATGTATTCCCCTCGTCTTCGCCAAACTCGATCATGCGCACCAGCGCCGGGTGGCCGCGCTTTTGCAGCGTTTGGCAGGCCTCTTCAAATGAAGCACGGTTCTCCAGAGGCTCCAACAACACGTGACAGTGCACGTATTCCAGCCGCTGCAGATCAAACGCCAGCACCGCCACCTGCTCAGAATTACGCACCAGCTCGACGTTGTTGCCGTCGGCGTCTTGAACGATTTGATAATGTCTGAATAGACTCGGCTCCGACATGGGGGGCGCTGTGGGGGGAGGGATGCTGGACTATCCTGCCATGAGACAGATGTTCAAGCCAGCGTTTCCTCGGAAGATGAAGTGTTTTCGTCGCCGCGTCACGAATGCGGCTTCCATGCAGCGATGGCATCGGGCGACCGGTTCTTCATGCCGAGGCGCTGCGTGGTGAACTCATCGGGCAGGAGGATCTCGGTGGTGGAACCGAAATTGAGCGAGCCCATGAAGTGCGTCTCCGTGCGTTCGGCAGATTCCGCCAGCCAGGCAAAGGCGCGGTGGTAGTGGCTCAGAAATCTTTCCACATACGGGGCGATGCAGTCGGAGGCCCGCGATGCCATTTGCATGCCGATGCCGCGCATGCTGGCGGCATCCGCCAGTGTCATCGAAACGCCCGGCATCTCCGGCAGCGGACCAGGCATGAGATGCTGGTTCAGGGTGACGGTCTTGCCATCATCCGTGAAGGGAAACGGCGCGCCATCCATGGTCGCCATGATCTGGCGCAGAAGATTGAACATCTTCGGAACCACGGACTGCAGCGCGGTGAGGAAAGCGCTGGGATCATCCACATTGGCAAACTTCGCATTGAGAGTCTGAAACGCAAAGAAGGTGGTGAGCAGCTCGCGAAAGGACGGCAGTGCGCCGCTCATGGCCTCGTAGATCGTGACCCACGCAGTGAGGTCACGGCGGCGCACACGCAGCCATTCGCTGAGGTCTGCGGGTTCGCTCCACCAGAGCATGCCGAGTGCAGCGGCAAAGCGGCGCTCCAGCACGCGCTCGCGCTCCTGCATCGGGCCCTCCATGTTCTCCATGACCCTGCGTTGGCAGGAGGCCTCGTCACGCAGAGAGCAGGGGGTGGAGTCTCGGGTGCCGAACTGCATGCGCGAGACAGTGAAACCCGCGATGCTCAGCGTCGTGGCGGCTTCGAGATCGCGCCGGCGCTGCCATGCCTTGTTCCACTCCTGCAGGGCCACCTTGAACTGCGGCCCCCAGGCGATGATCTCCTCACGCACGCGCAGGATTTCGCGCTGAAGCTCCGGCAGCGCAACGGAGGTGGTGGGCGTGCTGCCCAGTCCGCACATCGCACGCTCCGGGTGCGCAAGCCCGCCGAAGTAACGCCGGATGACGAGCAGCGCCTCTTCCTCGCTCCGGTTTTGATGAATAACCTCCTCATCCGCCACCATGCTGTGCTCGTGCAG